>NZ_SDPO01000003.1 GCF_004134865.1 Agromyces fucosus
TTCTAGAGTTTCGGCGGCCATAGCGCGAGGGAAACGCCCGGACACATTCCGAACCCGGAAGCTAAGACTCGCAGCGCCGATGGTACTGCAGGGGGGACCCTGTGGGAGAGTAGGACACCGCCGGACATAAATTCGAAGAGAGCCGCCCAGAAATGGGCGGCTCTCTTTGGTTTAACACCCGCCACAACGCGGCACAACCCACCAACAGCACAAGGCCGCCCCAACCGGGCGGCCTTTCCACGTTTACGAGACCGGCTCCGCGCGTCGCCGCGCCGGGGGTCAGAGCACGACGCGCGTCAGCTTGAACACGGGGATCAGGCGCTCGGTCTTCACCTGGTAGTCAGCGTAGGGCGGGTAGGCCTCGACGGCGCGCGCCCACCAGGTCTCGCGCTCATCGCCCTCGAGCTCGCGGGCTTCGTAGTCGTGCTTCTCGCCGCCGTCCTGCAGTTCGACGTGCGGGTGCTTCTTCACGTTCCAGTACCAGACCGGATGCTTCGGCGCGCCGCCGAGGGAGGCGACGATCGCGTACTCGCCGTCGTGCTCGACGCGCATGAGGGCCGTCTTGCGGAGCTTGCCCGACTTCGCCCCGACCGTGGTGAGCACGATGATCGGCATGCCTCGCAGGGTGTTCGACGTCTCGCCGTTCGACGCCTCGAACGCCTCGGCCTGCTTGCGCGCCCACGCGGACGTGCTCGGCTCGTACTCGCCTTCCAATGGCATGGATCCTCCTCGGTGGTCTCTCGACGATAACCCCGAGCCGGGCTGGAGCATTCCGGCGGACGGGCCGGCGTGCCTCCGCGCTCCCTCGGAGGGCTCAGCGGTCGAGCGCTCGGATCGCGAGCCACGCCGCCGTGCGATCGTCGGGGTTGCCCATCGAGAGTCCGGTGAGCTCCTCGACGCGATGGATGCGATTCGTGAGCGTCTGCCGGTGCACGCCGAGCTGCTCTGCGGCCACGCCCCACGAGCCGTGCTCGGCGAGGTAGACGCGCAGGGTGCGAGTGAGCTCGCCGTGCAGGCCGTCGTCGCCGCGCAAGGGGTCGAGCACCTCGGTGAGACGCGCGTTGTCGCCGGCGTCGAGCCGATCGAGCACGAGGGCCACCGTGGGCAGCGCCCGATAGCGCGACACGGTACGGCCGTCGGTGACCGCGACGTCGAGCGCCTGCCTGGCCTCGGCGGCGGTGCGGGCGAGGGCATCGGATGCCGCGGGGGAGCCGAGCCCGAGGCGGAGCGGCGTGCGGGCATCGGCGGTGACGCCTTCGACTCTGCGCACGAGGTCGTCGACGCGATCGTCACGGAGGAAGCCGAGCAGATGGCCCGGCTCCTCGGTGATGAGGTGCACGCTGCCGAGCTCGTCGAGCCATCGGGTGACGAGGCGTTCGAGATCGACCGACTTCGATCGGGCGGTGAGCGCGAATGCGGTGAGCGAACTCTCGTGCACGCCCCAGCGGCGCAGCAGCGCGGCTGCGGCGGAACCGCCCTCGAGCAGGGTGCCGATCATCACCTCGCGCCCGAGGCGCTCCGTCGTCGTGCGGTCGTGCGTACGGAGGATGAGGTCGAGCAGCGCCGCGGCCTGCGAGGCCAGGTCTCGGCCACGACTCATCGACGCCTCGCGCGAGGAGATGACGAGGTAGGCGCTCAGATCCTCGCCCGTGCCGACGGGATGCACCTGCAGGCCCGGGTGCCGCACGCGCACCGGCCGACTGAACGCGACGGCGACCGCGTCCTGCACGTGGAGCCCGCCCGCGCCCGCGGTCGAGATCACCTGTCCGTGCGGGTCGAGCAGCACTGCCCACCCGTCGATGCGGCGGGCGAGCTCGGCCACAACCGCGGCGACGCCGCCGCGACGCGCGACCTGGGTGAGCACCTTCGTGCCGGTGGTGACGAGCCGGTCCTCAGCGGCCTGGTCGGTCGCGAGCAGGGCGACGAGCAGCGGATGCAGCACGGCGTCGGATGCCTCGGCGCCGATGATGGCCGTGGCGCCCGCGGAGTCGACGGCACGCCGAAGCGCCCGGGTCGCCCCGTGGCTGACGAGCACGGCGCCGGCCAAGGCGTCGACGCGCGGTCCCCCTGTGGTGAGCGCCGAGGCGAGCGGCTCGGCACCCGCCACGACGAGGGTCGCGAAGCCGGGGTGCCCGACGACGCTGAAGTCCTCGAGGCGAAGTGCGGCGTCGACCGGCGTCGCGGGCGGGGTGCCGTCGCCGACGAGCTCGCCGCCGAGCACGCGGGCTATTGAGAGCACGTCACGGGCCATGCCTTCGAGTGTACGAAATGCCGCGACATCCGCTGGCCTTTCGACATTCTTCGCAGTGACTCGGGACCTCGAGCCTGCCTACCATCGGGCGTACCCCAGCACTGATCCAAGGGAGCATCATGAAAGCCATCGTCTTCCGCGCACCGGAGACGCCGATCGAGGTCGCCGATGTCGATCTCGCCGCCCCCAAGGCCGGCGAGGTCCGCGTCAAGATCGCGGCGGCGGGCGTCTGCCACTCCGACCTGCACGTGAAGCGCGGGGAATGGGACGCCCCGGCACCGCTCGTCATGGGTCATGAGGGGTCGGGCGTGGTCGTCGAACTCGGCGACGGCGTCACATCGCTCGCCGTCGGCGACCACGTGGTGCTCTCGTGGGTGCCGCCGTGCGGCGAGTGCCGCTATTGCCGGTCGGGCCATGAGGCGCGCTGCCAGAAGGTCGCCACGGTCGTCGCGCCGAAGGGCGTGCTCTTCGACGGCACCTCGCGCCTCTCGCAGGGCGAGGAGTCGCTCCACCACTACCTCGGCGTCTCGTCGTTCGCCGAGGAGGTCGTCGTGCCGGCATCCGGTGCCGTGAAGGTGCGCGACGACGCGCCGCTCGACGTCGTCGCCGTCGTCGGCTGCGCCGTCGCGACCGGCGTGGGCGCCGTGCTCAACACCGCCGCCGTCGAGCCCGGCTCGACGGTCGTCGTCATCGGATGCGGCGGGGTCGGCCTGAACGTCGTGCAGGGCGCCCGCCTCGCAGGCGCCGAGCGGATCGTGGCCATCGACGTGCGCGCCGACAAGACCGCGCTCGCCGTGCAGTTCGGCGCCACCGACCAGATCGACGCCTCGCAGGTCGACGCGGTCGAGGCGCTCTTCGCGCTCATCCCGGACGGCGTCGACTACGCGTTCGACGCGATCGGGCGCACCTCGACCACCGAGCAAGCGATCCGGATGCTCGGCCTCGGCGGCGCTGCCGTCATCGTGGGCCTGCCGCCGACCGGTGCCAAGGCCTCGTTCGAACCCCTCGTGCTCGCCGAAGCAGACCAGCGCATCCTCGGCTCGAACTACGGCTCGGTGCGCCCCTCCATCGACATCCCCGCGCTCGTCGACCGCTACATGGACGGCCAGCTGAAGCTCGACCCGCTGATCTCGGCGCGCCGCCCGCTGGCCGAGGCCGCCGAGGCGTTCGACGATCTCGAATCCGGCGAAGCGCTCCGCACGCTCCTCATCCCCTGACCGCTGCAGCACCCGACTCACTGGAGAGTTCCCCATGACCACCACCACCCAAGCGCCGGCCGCCCGAGCCGACGCCCCCAAGGACGCCGGGCTCCGCCGCGGCGTCATGAGCGGACCCGAGCTCGCGGCCCAGGCGATCGCCAACATCGCCCCGAGCGCGGTCATCGCGTTCACCGCGGCCGGTATCTTCATCGGCGCCGGCAACGGCACGATGCTCTCGTTCGTGCTCGCCACGATCGTGATCCTCGCCGTCGGCTACTGCGTCGCGGTGTTCGCCAAGAAGCACGCATCGGCGGGCTCGCTCTACACGTACGTCGCCAAGGGCCTCGGCCCGTTCGGCGCCTACCTCGCGGGTGTCGCCCTGCTCATCGGCTGCTGGGGCATCGCCGCCGGTTCGCTCGGCGGCTCGGTCTCGTACTTCAACCAGTTCCTGCTGCTCATCGGCGTGCCGTTCGAGGGCGTATTCGCCCAGATCACGCTCGCGATCGTGCTCGGTGGGCTCGCGACGCTCTTCACGATCCGCGGCATCCGCCTCTCGGCGCGCGTCTCGCTCGTGCTCGAGCTCGTCTCGGTCGCGATCATCCTCGTGCTGCTCGTGCTCGCCCTCGTGTGGGCCGGCCCGAACGCATGGGACCCGGCGCAGTTCTCGCTCGAGGGCGTGCCGTTCCAGGGTGTCGCCGCGGGCATGGTGCTCGGCATCCTGGGCTTCGTCGGCTTCTCGTCGGCCGATGCCCTCGGCCGTGAGGCGAAGAACCCGTACAAGGCGATCCCGCGGGCGATCATGTGGAGCGCCCTCGGCGTCGGCGTGCTCTACGTCTTCTCGGCGTACACGCAGATCGCGATCCTCGGCGACGACCTCGCCACGGTCGCGAGCCCGCTCGAGGCGATCTCGGCGCAGATCGGCATGCCCGCCTGGTTCGGCCCGGTGCTCACCTTCGGCGTCGGCGCCTCGTTCTTCGCCGTCGTCGTGGCCCCGCTCAACGTCGTCGGCCGCATCATCTACGTGATGGGCAAGGAGGGCGTCGTCGCCGAGCGCTTCGGCCGCACCCACGAGCGCCACCTCACGCCGCACCGCGTGCTGCTCGTCGCCGGCCCCGCCGCGATCGTGCTCGACGTCGTGCTCCTCGCGATCGGCGTGCACCCGATGGACATCGTCGTGTGGGTCGACACGTATGGCACCTACGGCTACATGGTCGCCTATGCGCTCGTCGCGATCGCGTGCGTCGTCTACACGCGCCGCGAGAAGATGCGCAACGGTCTCGTGTGGGTGTGCGCCACGGTCGCCGTCGTCGCCATGGTCTACGTGTTCTTCGCGAACGTGTGGCCGGTGCCTGCGTGGCCGCTGAACGTCATCCCGTACCTGTTCCTCATCACCATGATCGCCGCGCTCGCCTGGTACCTGCACCTCGCGAAGCGTCGCCCCGAGGTCATCGCGAACATCGGCAACACCGAGACCGACGCGCTCGAGGGCGTCGGCTAGGGCGCCGCAGAGACCCGCGTTCCGTCGTCGTTCGATCGGCGGCGGGGCGCGGCCCCGACCCCGCGCCTCCCTGCGCTCCCCAATCGGCCAGGGAGGCGCGGTCGTGTTCAGGGACTGCGCTGCTCTGCGGTGTTCGGGCGCGGCTTCCGAACACTGGCTAGAGTCTGCGCATGGCGATCTTCAAGCGAACCCCGGCGGTGCCGACCGTGCCGACCGTCTATCAGGGGCTCGCAGGACTCGAGTCGGCCGTCCCGGCCGAGCTCGCCGCGCGGGTCTTCCTCGGCGCGTTCGCGGGCGCCGAGTCGCGACACGTACGGCCGGAGACCGTGCTCGGCATCCTGCAGCGACTCTCCGGCGTCGACGAGGTGCCCGGCATGACCGTGCGCGGCACGCTCACCACCCCGCGGGCACGCTACGCGCTCGACCCGGTCTTCGTGCAGTGCGTGCTGCTCTGGGAGCGCGCACTCATCGCCGGGCGCCTCTCCCGCGGCTCCGAGGCGTACCACCACCTCGTGCTGCTTCCGATCGGGGCCCGAGCGTTAGCCGAGGCCGACCCCGAGGCAGCAGTGCGGAGTCTCCTCGACGCGTCGGCCGCCTGAGGTCGGAGCCGCTTCAGAGGCTCGCCGGGCGCCGTCGCCTAGGCTTCGGACATGTCGCTCGACGCATCCGTACGTCCCGAGTCCGCCATCATCGCTGCCGTGTCGCGGCTTCACGATCTCGGTTTCCAGGGGGTGCGGGTGGAGGCGAACCACTACGCCACCGGGCACTGGCGGTGTCGCGTCCTGGTGCCGGAGCCGGGCGACATGATCGGTTCGGCCGACGAGCGGAACATCCTCCTGTCGTACACGAACGGCTCGGGTCGGGATGTCTTCGGGGACGGCCGCACCGACTGGGATGTCGTCGCTCTCGCCGACCGGCTCGCCCGAGCGGCTCAGGAGCTCCCATCGGCCACACGGCCGGACCCGCAGTACGCCGCCTGGCTCGCCGAGTTGCGGCGCCGTACGGCGGGCGGGTGGTTCGTGATGTGGGAAGACGCCTACTCGCCGGAGCAGATGTGGCAGACCCGAGGACTGGTGCGCCTGGTCTATGCGGATCGCGCCGCCGCAGAGTCGGACGCTGCCGATCCGGCGCATGGCGGCGTCGACGAGAACGGCTGGTCGCTCTCCGGCACGATGCCGGCACCGCCCTCGGCGTGACGGGTCCGCGTCGGAGTGCCCGCCGATCGATATCGAGGCGATCGCGAACAACGGCAACACCGAGACCGACGCGCTCGCCCGGCTCCCGGCTGCATCAGAGCTGTCGCCGCAGCACGTCGTAGGCCCATGAGGCCAGCGTCGTCGGCGTTGTGCCCAGCACGGTTCGCGGCTGCTCGGCGACGAAGCCGTCGCGGAGCCCGGTGGACATGCCCATGAGCGCGTCGACGAGGGTGTCGGGCATCCCGGCGCCGAGCATCCCGTCGCGCATCGCGTCATCCGGGATCCGTTCGACGCGGAGTGGTCGGCCGGTCGCCTCGGACACGACCTCGGCGACCCGCCGCCAGGTGAGATCCTCCGGTCCGTGCACGGCCTGGACATGCCGGCCGCTCCACTTCGTCGAGAGCAGTCGGGTGACCGCGACCTCGGCGATGTCTCGCGGAGCGACCCAGGCCATCGGCTGATCAACGGGAAGGATGACCTGCAGGCTGCCGGATCGCACCTGATCGAGCTGGAGTTCGAGGTTGCTGAAGAAGTACCCGCAGCGCAGATGGGTGACGTCGGCTCCGGTGGCATCCAGCGCGACCTCGGTGCCTGCGAGTCCGTCGATCTCGCCGGCACCGTGGCGCTTCTCGGCACCGACGCTGCTCTGGAAGACCACCCGCGCGATGCCGTTGTCCTCGACCGCGCGCACCGCGCTCGCCGTGGCGCTTCGGTAGTCGTCGAGCGGATCAGCGCTCGCCGCAGGCGGGTCGACCCAATAGAGCGCGTCGACACCGGATGTCGCTGCGCTCACGGCCTCGACGTCGAGCTGGTCGACCTCGATCGCGTCCACCACCGGCCGGATCTCGGGGTCGAGCCGCTCGAGATCGCGCGCCAGCACGAGGGGGCGCACGCCCGCCCGCACGAGCATGGCGACGACGTGCCGACCGACATTGCCGGTCGGGGTGGTGACGGCGATTCGCATGATTCGGGTCCTTTCGTCGAGACGATCGACCCAAGGTAGCGACAGTGGCGGACGGATCATGGCCGCCATTGCCCGCACAATGGAGGAATGGAGAGCGATCCGACCGCGCGCGCCCTGACCCTGCTGTCGGTGCTCCAGACAGGCGCCGACTGGAGTGCGGCCACGCTCGCCGAGCGACTCGGGATCAGCGCGCGAACCGTGCGGCGAGACGTCGATCGGCTCCGCGGGCTGGGCTACGCGATCACGGCCAAGCCCGGGCCCGGGAGCGTGTACCGGCTCGGCGCGGGTGCGACGATTCCACCGCTGCTCTTCACCGCCGACGAGATCGCGGCGATCGTCGCGGGCCTGCGTCTGATCGCGCCGCGACTGCAGGGGGATGAGAGCGCCCAGGTCGCCCTCGCGAAGCTCGAGCAGGTGCTGCCGCCCGGGCTCCGCCGTCGCGCCGACGCGATCGACCTCGCCACCGAGGTGCTCGAAGAGGAGCACGCCGTCGCGGCGCAGGACGTCGGCATCGTCGCCGACGCCGTGGCGGAGGTCGGACGCATCCGGTTCGCCTACCTCGACGGGAACGCGGTCTCGTCTGCACGACTCGTCGACCCGTATCGGCACGTGCTCAGAGCGGGACGCTGGTATCTCGTCGGCTTCGATCTCGACCGCGACGAGTGGCGCACATTCCGCTTCGACCGCATATCCGGCGTCGAGCGCGTGCCGGGCACGTATCGGAGGCGGGAGTTCCCGGATGCCTCGATCGGCCGCTGGTTCGCCACGGACTTCGGCAGGCTCGGCTGAGCGCCGCCGTCACAGGGCGTTCAGCGGTTCGCGGGCTCCCAGCCGAGGCTCGGCGCGACGTGCTCGGCGAAGGCCGTGATGAGCCGCAGGTTGAACTCGACCCCGAGCTGGCTCGGAATGGTGAGCATGAGCGTGTCTGCCTCGCGGATCGCGGCATCGCGCAGCAGCTGCTCGACCAGCTTGTCGGGGGTGCCGGCGTAGGTCTTGCCGAACGTCGAGCGCATGCCGTCGATGTAACCGACGCCGTCTCCGTCTTGACGGCCGCCGAAGTAGAGCTCATCTTCGGCCGTCGTGATCGGGAAGATCGAACGGCTCACCGAGGTGCGCGGCTCGCCGGGGTGGCCGGCCTCGCGCCACGCCGTGCGGAAGGTCTGGATCTGCTGCGCCTGCAGCTCGTCGAAGGGCATGCCGCGGTCTTCGGTGAGGAGGGTCGACGACATGAGGTTCACGCCGCGGCGCCCGGCCCACTCGGCCGAGTCGCTGTTGCCGGCGCCCCACCAGATGCGCGAGCGCAGGCCGGGGGAGTACGGCTCGATCCGCTGCAGGCCGCTCGCGCCGCCGCCGAACGGCGACGAGGCATCCGCTTCGGCGATGCCCTTCCCCTCGACCGCCTCGAGGAACCGGTCGAAGTGCGCGCGTGCGATGTCGGCGCCGCGAGGGTCCTCGGAGCCGGTGTACCCGAACGCCTCGTAACCGCGCACGACGGTCTCGGGTGATCCCCGGCTGACGCCGAGTGCGAGCCGGCCGCCCGAGATGAGGTCGACGGCTGCCGCCTCCTCGGCGAGGTGGAGCGGGTTCTCGTACCGCATGTCGACGACGCCGGTGCCGACCTCGATGTGCCGGGTGCGCGCCGCGATCGCCGCGAGGAGCGGCATCGGCGACGCCTGCTGGCGGGCGAAGTGGTGCACGCGGAAGTACGCGCCGTTCACGCCGAGCTCATCCATGCCCTGGGCGAGGTCGATCGCCTGCAGCATGGAATCCGCGGCAGAGAGCTCGCGGCCGCCGCCGAGCGGGCCGTAGTGTCCGAATGAGAGCGTTCCGAAGCGTTGCACGACAGGTGGAACGACCGCGCGTCAGTGTCTATTCCGGTGCATGGATGTCGCGGCTGCCGCGCCCGGCGAGATCAGCGGCGACGCCGGAGCACCAGGAGGCTGCCGCCGGTCAGGGCGGTCATCCCGGCCACGAGCATCGGGAGCGCCGATGGGCCCGTCGGCGGCAATGCCGGAGGCACCGCGGCGCCCGCACCGACGACGATCGTCGCGGAGACCGGTGCCGAGGTCACGGGGGCCGTGCCCGCGAGCCCGCCGGCGGTGGCGACGTTCGTGACCGACCCGGCGGCGGCGTCAGCATCGGTCACGGTGTACGTGCCGTGACAGACGGTCGAGTCGCCCGCCTGGCCCGCCGGGGCCAGCTCCGACGCTTCGCAGGTCACGCCGGCGATGCGGTCGTCGACGACGGCGACGTCGGTGATCGCGACCGCCGAGGTGTTCAGCACCTCGTAGGTGTAGTCGACGACGTCGCCGGACGCGTAGGTCTTCGAGTCGTCGACGAGCTTGGTGAGCCCGAGCTGGGCCAGCGGGTCGATCGCCTGCACCACGACGTTCCTGATGAGGTGCACATCGGTGAACAGGCCCGTCGAGGCGCTGAACCCGAACTTGTAGGTCGGGGGCGTCGGCTGCGGTGCCGCGAAGTCGAGCACCTGCTGCATGCCCGCGCCGTCATTGAAGTCGATGGAGACGGTGACCTGGGGGTCGGGCGCCGGGGAGATCTGCACCGTGACCGTACGGCGCGTCGGCTCGAGCAGGGCCGCGGCCTGGGCAGGGTCGGCTCCGGTGAGGTCGGGGGCGGGGCCGTGCAGGTCCCCTGGGAGCGTCGACGTCCAGGGGCCTGTGGTCGACAACTGGTCGGCGGTCGCCGTGAGGAAGCAGTACCCCTCGGTGCCGTTGCCCGGCCCGCGCACCGTCACCATGTTCTCGCCGGGGGCCGGGGCATAGAAGGCCTCACCCGACGGGGAGCGGACCTCGCAGCTGTCGCCACGCCGCTCCCAGTCGCCGAAGTAGTTGCCGAGCACATCGAGGCCGATGCCGAGGTATCCGCCCTCGACGCCGGGGAGGAACGGTGGATCGACTTCGAATCCCGGCTCTTTCTGCGCGTACCCGAGACTGCCTCCGAACGCGCCCGGCGCATCGAGGCTGGTCGCGCCGTCGACGAGGAAGAAGGCGATGCCGTCGGCGGGCACGAGGGAGTCAGAGCCGTACTGCCATTGCTCGAACGTGATCTCCACACCCTGCGTCGCCGGGATCGGCACGTCGTAGAGTGCGGCGCCGGCCTGGTCGGTGAGCCGATCGGTCAGCCGGAGGAACCCGTCGGGGTCGGCTCCGTTGGGCGGGGCGGCCGGGCTCGGAGCGGGACACCCCAGCACCGGATGCGAACCGATCGGCGTCGCGAGCACCGTGGGTGCGCCGGTGATGCACGCTGAGCCGTAAGCCTGGAACCCGTCGATCACCGTGGCGCCGCGGAAGTCCTCGTCGACGAGCACAGGTCCCGCAGCGGCGGCGAACGCCGGCTGCAGTGTCGACGAACTCACCCCAACCCCGATTCCGATGGCTCCTATCGTCACGGCGACCGCGATGAATACAGCCCGCTTCCGAAGCTCCCCCATGGGCACATGCTAGGGACGGAGGGCCCGAACCTCCAGCATGAGGTTCGGATCACCGCGAACGCATGCGCCGCAACCCTCGCGGCAACGCCTCGCCTCAGCCGCGCGTGAGCACGAGCGAGAACTCGACGAACCCGTCGGGCTCGACCGAGACGAACCCGAGGTTCGGCGCCTCGACGCCGAAGTCGGCGAAGGTGATCGGGACGCTGCCGGCCACCTGGCCGTCGCCGCCGTTCCAGACCGCGTCGAGGTCGACGGTCACCGGGCGGGTGACGCCGGCGATGGTGAGTTCGCCCGCTGCCTGCACGGTCTGCACGTCGCCGACGACGGGCGCCGCGTCGATCGTGATGGGCTCGGTGAGCACGAAGGTCGCCGTCGGGAACTCGTCCGTGCGCAGGGCACTCGAGCGGAAGTACTCGTCGCGGTTGCCCGAGTCCGTCGCGATCGATGCGACGTCGACCTCGATCGATGCGGCGGTCAGGCTCAGCCCGTCGACCGTGAAGCCGCCGGTCACGTCGGAGGTGCGACCGGTGACGGTGACGTCGGTGCCGTTCAGCACCTCGTCGACGCGATAGCCGGCGAACGAGCCGTCGGCCACGGCCCACTGGCCGGTGAGGTCGGATGCCTCGGTGCCGGCGTCGACCGTCGCCGAGGGTGGCGTGGTCACCGACGGCGCCGCTTCGGCCTCGCCGACGATGAGGTCGCGGTAGACGATCGGGGCCGCGATGGCGGCGGTCGCACCGAGCACGAGCGCTCCGGCGACGATCGAGGCGGTGATGATCTTGGTGCGCTTCTGCATGCGGCCTCCACAGGGTCGGACTTCGAGCATGCCGGATCAACGTATGAGAATGCATTGAATTCGCCGCGATCCGGTCGAGATGACGACGGATGACGCAGACTGTCGTGCATGAGCCACTCCCAGGACTCCGGCGACCCGCACGTGCTCGGCCCCGGTCTGCTGCCGACGCCGTTCACCGCCGACGAGATCCGGGACGCGAGCGGCTCCGGCAAGACGATCCGCATCCTCGTGGAGGAGCCCGAGGGCGAGGCGTTCGAGCGGGTCAACCGCTTCACCGAGTGCGATGACGAGGGCGCCACCCTCGAGCGCTGGCGCGTCGCGCCCGACGGCGGTGTCGACGGTGAGATCGCGAGCGCGCGGGTGACCTGGCTCGAGCTGCAGGGTCACGCCGCGTTCCCCGCCGAGCGCACGACCGTCGACGAGGAGACCATCGACCTGCCGATCGGGCGGGTCGAGTGCCTGCGCTACGACACGCGTGATGAAGCTCCGGATGCCGCGGCCGAGACGTTCTGGTTCGCCCGGGCATTCCCGGGCATGCCGGTGCGGTTCGAATCGCCGACGCCCGCCGGTCGCGTGCGAACCACGGTGCTCGCCGTCGAGGTGGTGCGTTGACCGGCTGACCGCCTCGCCGGTCGGCTGTTCGGCGAAGCAGAGCACAGCCTGCCGATCGCTGGCGCGCCACGCGGCATCCGTCTAGCGTGATCTGTGGGGGAGATTCGGCGCGGAAGTCGGAATACCAGCCCTCTCGGCAAAGTTGAGTTAACTAGACTCAAGTTTTGAACGAAGGGAGTGCCTGTGGCCAACATGCAGGGTGCGCCGAGCACGCAGGAAGAGCAGAAGTCGGCGCTCGAACAGTACGGCGTCAACCTCACCGAGATCGCCAAGGCCGGAAAGCTCGATCCCGTGATCGGGCGCGATTCCGAGATCCGTCGCGTCAGCCAGGTGCTCACGCGACGCACGAAGAACAACCCCGTGCTCATCGGCGAGCCGGGCGTCGGCAAGACCGCCGTCGTCGAGGGACTCGCCCAGCGCATCGTCGCCGGCGACGTCGCCGAGTCGCTGAAGGGCAAGCAGCTCATCTCGCTCGACATCTCCGCGCTCGTCGCCGGTGCGATGTACCGCGGCCAGTTCGAGGAGCGGCTGAAGGCCGTGCTCAAGGAGATCAACGACGCCGAGGGCGAGATCATCACCTTCGTCGACGAACTGCACCTGCTCATGGGCGCGGGCGGCGGCGAGGGATCCGTCGCGGCGTCCAACATGCTGAAGCCCATGCTCGCCCGTGGCGAGCTGCGGCTCATCGGTGCGACCACGCTCAACGAGTACCGCGAATACATCGAGAAGGATGCCGCGCTCGAACGCCGCTTCCAGCAGGTGTACGTCGGCGAGCCGAGCGTCGAGGACACGATCGCGATCCTCCGCGGGCTCAAGGGGCGCTACGAGGCCCACCACGGCGTCACGATCTCCGATGCCGCGCTCGTCGCCGCGGCATCGCTGTCGAACCGGTACATCTCAGCGCGTCAGCTGCCCGACAAGGCGATCGACCTCGTCGACGAGGCCATGTCGCGCCTCAAGATGGAGATCGACTCGAGCCCTGTCGAGATCGACCAGCTGAAGCGCCAGGTCGACCGCATGAAGCTCGAGGAGCTCGCCCTCAAGAAGGAGAAGGACGACGCGTCGAAGGAGCGGCTGGCGAAGCTGCGCGAGACGCTCGTCGAGCAGGAGCGCGAGCTCGCGGGCCTCGAGGCCCGCTGGGCCCGAGAGCGGATGTCGCTGAACCGCGTCGGCGACCTGAAGAAGCAGCTCGACGACGCGGTCACGCAGCGCGACCGAGCCATGCGCGAGGCCGACTACGCGAAGGCGTCGAAGCTCGAGTACGAGACGATCGCGCGCCTGCAGCGCGACCTCGAGGCGGCCGAGCAGGCCGAGCAGGCTCCCGACGAGCCCCGCATGGTCAACGAGCAGGTCACCGAGGAGGACATCGCCCAGGTGATCGCCGCGTGGACGGGCATCCCCGTCGGCCGACTGCTGCAGGGCGAGACCGAGAAGCTGCTGCACCTCGAGCAGGAGCTCGGCAAGCGCCTCATCGGCCAGAAGCGCGCCGTCGCGGCGGTCGCCGACTCGGTGCGCCGCTCGCGCGCCGGCATCAGCGACCCCAACCGGCCGACGGGGTCGTTCCTGTTCCTCGGCCCGACCGGCGTCGGCAAGACCGAGCTCGCGAAGTCGCTCGCCGACTTCCTCTTCGACGACGAGCATGCCATGGTGCGCATCGACATGTCGGAGTACGGCGAGAAGTTCTCGGTCTCGCGACTCGTCGGCGCGCCCCCCGGGTACGTCGGCTACGACCAGGGCGGCCAGCTCACCGAGGCCGTGCGTCGTCGCCCCTACTCGGTGATCCTCTTCGACGAGGTCGAGAAGGCGCACCCCGAGGTCTTCGACGTGCTGCTGCAGGTGCTCGACGACGGGCGCCTCACCGACGGCCAGGGCCGCACGGTGGACTTCAGGAACACCATCCTGATCCTCACGTCGAACCTCGGCTCGCAGTACCTGATCGACCCGTCGCTCAGCTGGGACGAGAAGGAGCAAGCCGTGCTGCAGACTGTGCGGCAGGCCTTCAAGCCCGAGTTCGTGAACCGGCTCGACGACATCGTAGTGTTCTCGGCGCTCAGCGAAGACGAGCTCGCCGAGATCGTCAACCTCTACATCGACCGGCTGTCGGCGCGACTGCACGAGCGGCGACTGCAGCTCGGCGTCACTCCCGATGCGCGGGCGTGGCTCGCCGAGCGCGGGTACGACCCGCTGTACGGCGCCCGACCGCTGCGCCGGCTCATGCAGCACGAGATCGACGACCGGCTCGCCCGGGCGCTGCTCACGGGCGAGGTTCGCGACGGCGACACGGTCGTGGTCGGCCTCGCCGACGACGGCGACTCGCTCACCGTGGCACGGGCCGAGCTCCCGGTCGAATAGGGGCGCCCCGCGGCATCCGTTCGAATCACCGAGCGGATGCCGCGTCGCGCTGCGCGGCCGTCACTCGACGGCGACGTCGCTCTCGGCCTCGGGGGCGCGCACGCCGTTGGCGCTCGCCGGAATGCGTCGTTCGAGCGCGAGCGCCAGCACACCGATGCCGAGGCAGCCGATGACCATCACCGCGATGTACACGGCGTCGAGGTCGTGGTCGAGCAGCAGGCCCGCGGCGACCGGGCCGGCGATGGCACCGCCCTGGAACGCCGCCGAGTTGATCGCGTTGTAGCGGCCGCGATTGTGGTCGGAGGCGAGGTCGTTGTAGATCGCCGGCACCGTCGGCTGCAGCAGGGTCTCGCCGAAGGCGAAGACGCCCATGAACGCCAGCACGCCGATGGCGGCGGCCAGCGTGTCGGGCAGGAGCCCCGCGGCGCCGAGGATCAGCCACGAGGTCGCCCAGACGCCCGCCATGACCCACATGACCCGCGTGCGGCGCTTGCCGCTGATCTTCGCGAGCACCGTGAACTGCAGCAGCACGATGACCGCGGTGTTGACCGCGAACGACAGGCCGATCACCCGTGTCGAGACCTCGGCGACCTGGCGCGCGTACGCGGGGAACCCCGCCTCCATCTGGCCGTAGCCGATGAACATCGCGATGAACGTGAGGAGCGTCAGCCACAGCACGGCGGGCTGACGGAGGATCTCGCGATAGCCGCCGGCTGCGGCCGACTCCTCGGTCGGCTCGGCCTGCGTGCGCACATGGCGGAGGGGGCCGAGGAGCAGCGCCATGGGGATGAGCGCGCTCGCGGCGTCGATCAGGAAGATCACGGTGAAGGTCTCGGGGGAGTCGACATCGACGTAGAACCCGCCGATGATGCCGCCGACGCCGATGCCGAGGTTCACGAGCGCGAAGTTGACTCCGAAGTACTGCTGCCGCAGGTCGCCAGAGACCACGGCGGCGATGAGCGCGTTGAATCCGGGCCAGGAGACGCCGAAGTTCACGCCGATCAGCACGAGCGCGACGGCGGCGACGGCCGGATGCGTCGCGAACGCGAGCAGCGTGCAGCCGGCGATCATCGAGACGAGCCCGGCGAGCAGCACCGTCTTCGCGCCGAAGCGGTCGATGAGCGTGCCGCCGGGGCCGGTCACGATGAGTCCCACCACGGCGATGAGGCTCATGAGCGCCCCCGACAGGCCGAGGTCGAAGCCTCGCACCTCATGCAGGTAGATGATCGTGAACGGCAGGGTCAACCCACGGCCGAGCGTCTGGATGGCGACGGTCGACAGCAGCCATCGGCCCTCGGTGGGCAGGGCACTCCAGAACGTCCTCGCGCTGATCACTTCAGCATTCTGTTCGAGACGGCCGACATCACGCCACTCGTGGGGGCTAGAGTGGCGGCATCAGTTCGATCTCGGGGGAGGCGACATGTCTGCAGTGAACGGAGACGAGATCGGCGAGGTCGTGCTGACGCACGGCCAGCGACGAGGCATCCGATTGATCGGATTGGCCGGCGTGGTCGGCGGCATCCTGTTGATCGTCGTGGCGATCATCGCCTGGATCGGGGTCTCGAACCAGCTCCGGGCCGAGAACATCACGATCCCCGACGACTCGCCGTACTTCGCGGGCAAGACCGTCGACGGACCGATCGACGCCTTCATCCAGGCCGGCGTCATCAACGCGCACGCGCTCGAGGCGAGCGGCGGCAAGACGTACGCCGAGCTCGACCAGGACGACCCCGTGCGCGACACCGTGATGCAGGCGTCGTTCCTGCGGGCCTCGCTCTTCACCTCGGTGGTCTCGTTCGGCGTCGCGTTGTTCGCGGCGGGGGTCGGCGTGGTCTTCGTGCTCTTCGGCTGGGCGCTGCGGATGCTCGCGTCGTCTCCGGCGCGTGCACCGGGGAGAGCCTCCGTTCCGCCCGCGACGGCCTGAGCCGGCCCCGTCCGTTCACCCGGCAGGCGTAGGCTCCTGGCATGCTGCTGGGGGCAGGGGTGCAGGTCGATCGTGCGCTCGTCGTCGAGACCGAGACGGGCGCGGTGCGAGGGGTGCGCCGGCACGGCGTGCGCTGCTGGCGCGGCATCCCGTACGCCGCATCGACCGGCGGCGAGTTCCGCTTCCGGGCGCCTCGACCGGCACCGGGATGGGACGGCGTCCGCGACGCCGTCGAGTTCGGCCCCGTCGCGCCGCAGCAGCGGAAGGGGCAGTTCATCGGAGCCGCGCCGGGCCTCCCGCGCAGTGAGGACTGCCTGAGCGTCAACGTGATCGCGCCCGACGAGTCGGCGGGGGCGACCGAGCGACTCGGTTCGACCGGCCGACCGGTGATGGTGTTCATCCACGGCGGCGCCTACAGCGTCGGCTCCTCGGGCGAGTACCCGCGACAGGGCGAGCGGCTCGTGCGCGAGCACGGGGTCGTCTACGTGAGCATGAACTACCGTCTCGGGGCGCTCGGCTGGCTCGACCTCCGCACCTATTCGACGCCCGAACGACCGATCGAGGCCAACCTCGGGCTCCGCGACCAGGTCGCCGCCCTCGAATGGGTGCGCCGCAACATCCGCTCATTCGGCGGCGACCCCGACCGCGTGACCCTCTTCGGCGAGTCCGCCGGCGCGAACTCGGTCACGACGCTCCTCACCGTTCCCGCCGCGGAGGGGCTGTTCTCCCGCGCGATCGCGCAGAGCTCGCCCGCGAACGCCGTCTACCTGCCCGAGACGACGGCGCGCTGGGCGCGCGAGTACGTGCGGCTGCTCAGCCGAGTGGTCGACGACGACGACCTCGAGAGCGAATCGGTCGAGGATGCCGCGGCGATGCTGTGCACCGCGAGCGCCATGCAGCTCGCGGAGGCGACGACCACCCTCACGATGCGCACTCCCGACGAGGATCCCGGCACGATCAGCCTGGCGCCCGTCATCGACGGCGAGTTCCTGCCGCACCGACCCCTCGACGCGTTCCGCGACGGACTCGCGCATCGGGTGCCGCTCATCATCGGCACCAACGACCGCGAGGGCTCGCTCTTCGCCGGGCGCATCGGCATCCTGCCGACGACGAAGCCGCGCATCCGCGCGATCTTCGCGAACACGCGGAAGAAGTCGCGCAAGGCGATCAAGGGCCGGTATCCGGGCCTTCCCGAGCGGCGGCCGGCGGCCGACTTCGCCGGCGACTTCACGTTCTGGTTCCCGACGGTGAAGGTGGCGGAGCGGCATTCGCGATTCGCCCCGACCTGGATGTACCGATTCGACGCGGCTCCGCGGATGTCTCGGCTCCTCGGCCTCGACGCGACACACGGGCTCGAGCTCTTCGCGCTGTTCGAGAAGTTCGACACCCTCACCGGGGCCGGACTCACGCTGCTCGGCGGGCGGCGCATGTTCCGTGCGGTCGGGCGGCGCATGCAGCGGCACTGGGTCGGCTTCGCGGCATCCGGATGTCCCGGCGCCGATTGGCCGGCCTACGACGAGGCCGGTCGGCGCACCATCGTCTTCGGGGAGGGCGAGGATCGCGTCGAGCTCGACCCGCGCCGCGAGAAGCGGCTCGCCTGGCAGGAGTTCGTGCCGCACGTCTGAGCCCGCCCCGGCCTGCGGCGACGCACGATTCTTGCTCGAACGCCGAGGGACGTGCGCGGTGATCGCGCGTCCACGCGGATACGCCGGAGCTTCGAGTCCACCCCTTGCCTCTCGTGAGCGGCAGTGCGAGGATCGCGCTCATTGACCGCCCACGGATTGGACGAAGATGTTGAAACTCAAATCCATTGCAACGACCTCGGCACTGGCGCTGGCTCTGACGGCGCTGGTCGCCGGCCCGGCCGGCGCGGCGACCTCGTCCGGCGACGAGGTGAGCGGCGAGCAGCAGTACGTCGTGCTCTTCGCCGAAGGCGCTTCGACCGAGGCGACCCGAGCGGCGGTCGAAGCCGCCGGCGGAACGATCATCGCCGAGAACGCCGAGGTCGGCGTCGCGACCGTCGTGACGACCGAGGCGGACTTCGCCGCTGAAGCCGCTGCCCAGTCGGTCATCGAGGGCACGGCGCAGAACCGGGTCATCGCCGACGTTCCGAACGCGCAGAAGGGCGCGGGCGCTGCCGAGAAGTTCGACGCCGCGAAGGCCGACCTGCGCGGCGCGGGCGAGAACGCCGCTGCCGCCGGGGCGCCCGCGACGCGTCCGTCGAAGGGCAGGCCGCTCGCCGAACCGCTCGCCGACCTCCAGTGGGACATGCAGGCGATCGACGCCACGGTCGACGGCTCCTACCGCCACGACAAGAGCCGCGGCGTGCTCGTGGGCATCCTCGACACCGGTGTCGACGGATCCCACCCCGACATCGCTCCCAACTTCGACGCGGAGCTGAGCCGCAACTTCACGGTCGACATCGAGGCCGACGCCAACGGCGACCCGATCGACGGCGCCTGCGCCGACGAGCCCGACCAGTCGTGCGAAGACGCCGCCGACGTCGACGAGAACGGTCACGGCACGCACGTCGCCTCGACGATCGCCTCGCCCATCAACGGCATCGGCATCGCGGGCGTCGCGCCCGACGCGACCATCGTGAACCTGCGCGCCGGTCAGGACTCGGGCTACTTCTTCCTGCAGGCCTCGCTCGACGCGCTCACCTATGCCGGTGACAACGGCATCGACGTCGTGAACATGAGCTACTACGTCGACCCGTGGCTCTTCAACTGCACCTCCCACCCCGCCGACTCGCCCGCAGACCAGGCGGAGCAGCGGACCGTCATCACCGCCATGCAGCGCGCACTCGACTACGCGCGCGGCAACGGCGTGACGCTCGTCTCCGCGGCCGGCAACGGTGCCACCGACTACACGAAGGTGATCAGCGACTCCTCGAGCCCCGACTTCGCGAGCGTGCCCGGTGAGATCGCCTACACGCGCGACCTGCTCGACCCGGCCTCGTGCATCTCGATGCCGAGCGAGGGCGACGGCGTCATCACGGTGAGCAGCACGGGCCCGAGCGAGCGCAAGG
Source organism: Agromyces fucosus (assembly GCF_004134865.1). Lineage (GTDB taxonomy): Bacteria > Actinomycetota > Actinomycetes > Actinomycetales > Microbacteriaceae > Agromyces > Agromyces fucosus. The sequence goes on from NZ_SDPO01000003.1 coordinate 19,275, forward strand.
CGTACTACTCCGACTACGGCAACGGCTACGTCGATGTCGCCGCTCCCGGTGGCGACGTCTACGACACCGCAGCGGGGACTCGCGACTACGCTGCCGGAATCCTGGCGGCGTACCCGACCGCGCTCGCCGAAGCCGAGGGCGCGATCGACGAGAACGGCGACGTCATCGTGCCGTGGGCGGTCGAGAGCTGCGACGCATCCGGTGAGACCTGCGGGTACTACCAGTACCTGCAGGGCACCTCGATGGCCTCGCCGCACGCCGCGGGCGTCGCAGCGCTCATCGTCGGCCAGTTCGGCAAGCGCGACAAGGAGCACGGCGGCAAGACGCTGTCGCCCGACGCGGTCGAAGCGAAGCTGCTGTCGTCGGCGGTCGACACGGCGTGCCCGGTGCCCGCCGCGTTCACCTACGTGCGGCACCTGCCGAACGGCACCACGGCGACCTCGACGCACACGTGCGAAGGCTCGCCCACGAAGAACGGGTTCTACGGCGACGGCATCGTGAACGCGCTGGCCGCCATCGGACGCTGACGCTCGTCAGTCTCTGACGCTCGTCAGCGTCCGACGCACTCGACGGGGTCGACCGCTGCCGCGGTCGGCCCCGTTCGTGCATTCGAATCGGTCTCGATCAACGCCGCAGTGCGACGTAGGCTCGGTGCATGCTCGCCACCGTCATCCACGCGCCCCGCGACATCCGTGTCGAAACCGTGCCCGACCCGGTGCTCGCCACCGGGGTCGACGCCATCGTGAAGGTCGTCGCCGCGTGCGTGTGCGGCTCCGACCTCTGGCCGTACCGCGGCGTGACGCCCACGCACGAGCCGCATCGCATCGGGCACGAGTTCATCGGCGTCGTCGAGGCGATCGGCGAGCAGGTCACGGTGGTCGCCGTCGGCGACTTCGTGATCGCTCCCTTCTACGTGTGCGACAACAATTGCGCGAACTGCCGCAACGGCGTCTCGACGTCGTGCTTGAACGGCGGGTGGTGGGGCTCCGACGACCGAGCCGGCTCCTTCGCCGACGGCGGGCAGGGTGAGCGCGTGCGCGTGCCCCTCGCCGACGGCACGCTCGTCGTCGTGCCCGGGCCGGTCGGCGACGAGGAGGTGCCGGGTCTGCTGAGCCTCGCCGACGTCATGGGCACCGGCCATCACGCCGCGGTCTCGGCCGGCGTCTCGACGGGCGACACGGTCGCCGTCGTGGGCGACGGCGCGGTCGGCCTCTGCGCGATCATCGCGTCGAAGCGACTCGGCGCCACCACGATCATCGCGATGTCGCGGCATCCCGAACGCCAGGCGCTCGCCCGCCGGTTCGGGGCGACCCACATCGTCGAGGAGCGCGGGGCCGAGGGCGTCGCCCGGGTGCAGGAGCTCACCGGCGGCATCGGCGCCGATCGCGTGCTCGAGTGCGTCGGCACGAAGGAGTCGATGGACCAGGCGATCCGTTCCACCCGCCCCGGCGGCATGGTCGGCTACGTCGGGGCGCCGAACGGCGGGCCAGAGTTGCCGGTGCGTCCGCTCTTCAACCGCAACGTCGGCGTCAACGGCGGCATCGCGCCCGTGCGCGGCTACATCGAGGAACTGCTGCCCGATGTGCGGTCGGGTGCGATCGAGCCCGGGCTCGTCTTCGACCTCGAGCTTCCGCTCGCCGACGCCGCCGAGGCGTACGCCGCGATGGACGAGCGCCGCGCCACGAAGGTGCTGCTGCGCCCATGAGCGAGCTCCTCGAACGGCTCGTCGCCGAGGCATCCGAACTGCAGTTCGACCGGTTCACCCTCGACGACGCGTGGGTGGTCGGCGGGCGACTCCGCGCGGTCGCCGCCGGAGCGGGGCATCCGGTCGCGATCGCGATCTGGTTCGGGCCGCAGCGCGTGTTCCATGCAGCCCTGCCGGGTGCGACCGCCGACAACGACGGCTGGCTCGACCGCAAGCACCGCGTCGTCGAGCGATTCGGTCGGTCATCGATGCTCGTCGGCGAGGAGTTCCGCGCCAAGGGCGAGGACTTCGACGTGCACGCCCGCCTCGACCCCCGGGAGTTCGCGGCGCACGGCGGGGTCGTGCCCATCCGGATCCGCGAGGCAGGGGTCATCGGCGCCGTCGGGGTGTCGGGGCTTCCCGAACTCGCCGATCACGACCTCGTCGTCGAGCAGTTGCGCGCACACCTGCGAGACCGGGCCACCGACTGACGCCTCAGCGTTGGGCGGTCACGCGTCGATGTCGTCGAGGCGCGCGATGACGACCTCGAGCAGGCGGGCGAGCTCGGCCCGCTCGTCGTCGCCGAGGTCTTGCAGCACGTCGGACTCGACGACGTCGGAGTCGCGGATCGCCTGACTGAACAGTCCCCATCCCGCTTCGGTGAGGCTCACGAGGATGCGGGTGCGGTTGTCGGGGTCGGCCGCTCGTTCGACGAGGCCGCGCTCTGCGAGCTTGTCGAGACGGTGCGTCATCGACGACGGGGCGACGTTGGTGAGTTCGGCGAGCTGGCTCGGCGTGAGGGCCTCCCCGGCCTTCGCGAGCGAGGTGACGACGGCCCACTCGCCCGAGCTCACATCGAGGTCCGTGAGCTGCCGGGCGTACCACTGGTCGAGCTTCTTCGTGAGCCCCTGCACGGCCGTGATGACCCGCTGCACCGACTCCTCGCCACCGGCAGCGACGTAGGTCGCGACGGCGCGGCGATGCAGTTCCTGGGCTGACGGGGTGCGTTTGGCCATACGGGAATTGTCGCATGCGAAGTTCGGTTGCTAATATTTCGATATCGAATAGTTCGTGTTCGAATCATCGCTTCCCTCCGACGACCTGCAGGCGAGGCATCCGTCTCAGAGGCATCCGTCTCACTCGAGACCCCGACTCCCGAAAGGTGGCGTGCCCATGCGCGCGAAGCTGCTCATCCTCGCCTCGAGCATCGGCATGCTCGGTTGGGGCGCGGTGCTCCCGTACCAGTACGCGTACGCGGCCGACACGCGAGGGTGGGGCGCTCTCGTCGCGGCCGCGGCATCGTCGCTGTTCTCGGTCGGCGCGCTCGTCGCCGCCCCGATCGCCGGCCGACTCGCCGACCGCTACAACCCCGTGCACGTCGCCGTCGTCGCGCAACTGCTCGGCGCCGCCGGTGCGGCCTCGCTCGTCTTCGCTGACGGTCCGGTCGTCTTCCTCGCGGGCATGCTCGTCTTCGGCCTGGGACTCGCCGCCGCGGTGCCCGCCAAGCAGGTGCTCGCGCTCGAGTGGTCGTCGACGGGCGACCGGCGCAAGGTCTTCGCCTACAAGTTCACCGGTGAGGCGCTCGGCATGGCAGCGGGCGCGTTCCTCGCCGGGCAGATCATCGACCTCGACCGGCACGACGGGCTCGACGTCGGCTTCCTCATGGCCGCCGCGGGCTTCGTCGTCTCGTCGGCGATCATCGCGCTCGCCGGCCGCGGGGCCATGCGGAGTGCCGAGTTCGCGGCCGAGGCCGTCGCCGGCCTCGGCGACGAGCGCCGGCCGGGCGCCTTCCGCCTGGTCTTCGCGAACCCCGCGCTCCGCTGGAGCGCCGTCGTCATGATCGCGCTCGCGCTCGGCTTCTATGCGCAGTTCGAGGCGGGCCTGCCCGCCTACGGCATCACGGTGCTCGAAGTCGACCCGGTCGCGGTCGGCACCGCGGCGGCGGTGAACTGCATCGTCATCGTGGCGCTGCAGGTCGTCGTCGTGCGGCTCACAGCGAAGGTCAGCGCGCCCGCCCTGCTGATGGTCGTCGGCGGCATCTGGGTCGCAGCATGGCTCGTGCTCGCGAGTGCGCAGTTCGCACCGGGCGTCGCGTCGGCGATGTTCGTCATGACCTACGGCATCTTCGCGGTGGGCGAGACGATCTACAGTCCGGTGCTGAACCCGCTCGTCGCGTCGCTCGCACGCAAGGGCATGGTCGGCAGCACGCTCGGCGCGATGTCGGCGCTGCAGACCGCGTTCACGGCGGCGGGCCCGCTCGTCGCGGGGGTGCTGCTCGGCGCCGGTCTCGGCGACGTGTTCCTCGGCATGCACCTGGCGCTCAGCGTGCTCGCGGTCTTTGCCGCGTGGCGCCTGAAGCGCGTGATCGCGGCGATGCCGCCCGTGCGGCATGAGCCGCCGACGCGGCCGATCTCGGTCGTCGATCCCGTCGACGCATGAGGAAGCGCCGCGAGTCGGACTTCGGCTCGTGGCGCTCGTGTCGCTGCTGGTCTCGGCGCTCGGCGCTCGGCGCTCGGCGCTCGAGGCGGCTGCGCCCGCCGTCACTCCCCGAGGAGCACGAGCTCCGCGAGGGGCTTGCGCAGTCGCGGAGCGCTCTCGCGCTCGCGAAGCACGTCGGGCAGTGCATCGACGTCGCCGAGCACGCCGATCGTCGTGATCGAGACGACCTCGAGGTTGTCGGCGAGCTCGAAAGCGGCGTGCAGTGCCGCGGCGTCGAAGCCGCCCATCTGGTGCGTGTGCAGACCCTCGTGCTGGGCCTGCACGGTCAGGTGCGCGACCGCCTGGCCGAGGTCGTACCGCGCCCACGGGCGGGGCTTGCCCTCGTCGTCCGCGATCTCGGCGATGTTGATCACGAGCGCGGCGGCCGAATCGGCCCAGACCTGGTTGAAGCCCGCCATCGCGTCGTGCGCGGTGGTGAAGGCGGCGGTTCCCCGCCGGGCGACGATGAATCGCCACGGCTGCGAGTTGTTGGCAGAGGGAGCCCATCGGGCGGCTTCGAGAACCGTGCGGAGGGCTTCTTCGTCGACGACGGCGTTCGGGTCGAACGCGCGGGGGCTCCAGCGGTCGACCAGTGGGTCGATGAGCGGGGCGGTCGTATCGGCCTTGCGGGAGGTGAGTTCGGTGACGAGCGTCATGGTGCGCCAGCTTTCGAGACGGGGGAACAGGAGCTGGGGCTTCGTCGTCCCAGTCCATTGCAACGCATGGACCTGTGAGACATTCCCAGAAAGTCGCCCGATGACGACGACGGGGTGACCGGGTGGTTCCGGCCGGCCGGGCCGGGCGCCGGGCACAGCCGGACACGCATCGCACATCCGCCCTCGTACGATGGCCTGATGATCACCCTCGAGGGCCCGGCCGCCCGAGTGCTCTCGGCGTACACGCATCTCATGGTCGAGCGCGGCATCCGCGGCGCGACCCTCGAGGGCGTCGCGAGTCGGGCGGGCCTGTCGAAGTCGGGCGCACTGCACCACTTCTCCTCGGTGAGCGCACTGCAGGCGGCCCTGTTCGTCGAACTGCGCGCCCAGGCCCGTCGCGACGCCGACGAGATGCGGAACGCGCCCGAGGGTGCCGTGCGGTACTACCTGGTGTCGTCACTCGACCGTGACAGCGAGCTCGAGCTCCTCATCGAGGCCGGGTACCGGATCGCGCAGACCGGAGACGAGGCGGCTCTCGAGGTGCTCCGCGAGTGCCGGCGCGGATGGCTCGACGTGCTCGGCGCCGCGACGGGCGACGATCGCCTCGCCCGCATGGTGCTCTTCGCGGGTGACGGCATGAACCACAACGCGCTCATGGACCTGCCCGTCGGCGAGGACGTGCTCACCGACGAGCACGTCGAGGAGCTCATCTCCGCGTTCGCGGCGATGCAGTCGGGCGGCAGCGCGGCCTAGAGTCGCCGACCGTGCGCGCGCACGGTCGAGCGCGCCCTCGCGCGCGCACATTCACCACGGCCACGATCAGAACGCCCTACACAGACCGACCGTCTGGTCGGTCTGTGTACACTTGGACCTCGCGCCTGTCGGCCCCGCCCGCACGCGTTCCCATCCTCGAGGGCGAGAAGGTACCTGATGAGCACTCCAACGGTCGGCACAGCACCCGTCACCGATCCCGCGCCCACGAAGGGCCTCGCGATCGGCAAGCTCGGCCTGTGGGGTTCGACCGTCATCGGCATCGCCTCGACGGCGCCCCTGTTCTCGCTCGCCGCGACGCTCGGCTACGTGATCATCGCCGTCGGTGCGCAGGCGCCCATCGCGTTCATCCTCGCCTTCGTTCCGATGCTGTTCACGGCCTTCGCCTACCGCGAGCTCAACAACGACGTGCCCGACTGCGGCACCGTGTTCACCTGGGCGGCGAAGGCGTTCGGTCCGCGCACCGGGTGGATGGCGGGATGGAGCATCGCCGTCGCGGGCGTGCTCGTCATGGCGAACCTCGCCGAGATCGCCTCGGTGTACCTGCTCACGCTCATCGGCGACGGCTCGCTCGCCGAGAACCGCCTCATCGTCACCGGCTTCGGATGCGTCATCATCGCCGCCATGACCTGGGTGTCGCTGCGCGGCGTCGAGATCGGCGAGCGCATGCAGCAGGTGCTCCTCGTGATCCAGTACCTCGCGATGGCCGCCTTCGTGGTCGGCTGCCTCATCGGCTTCTTCAACGGCAGCGCCCCCGACCCCACCCCGGTGTCGATCGACTGGTTCAACCCCTTCCTCGCCGACGGCACCGGAATGGTGCAGGCGATCCTGCTCGCGCTGTTCATCTACTGGGGCTGGGACACCTGCCTCGCCCTCACCGAGGAGACGAAGGACCCGCGCCGCACGCCGGGTCGCGCCGCGACCCTCACGACGGTCATCCTGCTCGTCACCTACGTGGGCGTCACCGTCGTCGCCATGATGTACGCCGGCCTCGGCGACACCGGCACGGGCCTCGCGAACGAGGCCCACGCCGACGACGTGTTCTCGGTGCTCGCCGGCATGGCGATGGGTCCGCTGGGCTGGTTCCTCGTCATCGCCGTCGCGATCTCCGCGCTCTCGTCGTCGCAGACGACGATCCTCCCGACCGCCCGCGGCACCTTCGCCATGGGCGTCTACCAGGCGCTGCCCGCCCGCTTCGCGAAGGTGAGCGAGGCGTCGAAGACGCCGACCTTCTCGACGACCCTCGTCGGCGTCATCGCGATCGTCTACTACGCGGGGATGAACCTCGTCTCGACCGACGTGCTCGCCGACTCGCTGCTCTCGATGGGTCTCGCCATCGCGTTCTTCTACGCCATCGCGAGCTTCGCGTGCGTCTGGTACTTCCGCCGCACGCTCTTCGCCAGCCGCCGGAACGTCTTCTACCGACTCGTGTTCCCGCTGCTCGGCGGGCTCTTCATGGCGTGGGCCTTCGTGCAGTCGGCGGTCGACATGCTCGACCCCGACTACGGCTACTCGCAGCTCGCGGGGGTCGGCGGCGCCTTCATCGTCGGCATCGGCTCGTTGCTGCTCGGCGTCGTGCTCATGTTCGTCTGGGCGCTCTTCCCGGGGTCGCGCGACTACTTCCAGAAGCGTTCGCTCAACCGCGACACCGAGGTGCTCGCGCCCGAGTAGGGCACGAGCACGTCTCGGGCACGAGCACGGCGGCCCGGGCGCTAGGCCGCGGCGAGCTCCTCGCGGATGCCCGCGACGAACGCGTCGATGTCGGCCTCGCTCGTGTCGAAGGAGCACATCCAGCGCACCTCGCCGCGCGAGGCATCCCAGTCGTAGAAGCGGAACCGCTCGCGGAGCCGGTCGGCGACGCCCGCCGGCAGGGTCGCGAAGACGCCGTTCGACTGCGTCTCCTGCGAGAAGCCGAGACCCGGCATCTCGCCGGCGGCGATGCCGGCGTCGAGTGCGTCGCGGAGGCGGCGGGCCATCCCGTTCGCGTGGCGTGCGCTCTCGATCCAGAGGTCGCCCTCGTAGAGCGCGATGAGCTGCGCCGAGGTGAAGCGCATCTTCGACGCGAGCTGCATGTTGAGCTTGCGCAGGTACTTGAGACCGACGGATGCCTCGGGGTTCAGCACCACGATCGCCTCGGCGCCGAGCGCGCCGTTCTTGGTGCCGCCGACGCTCAGCACGTCGACGCCGGCGTCGCGCGTGAAGGCGCGGAGGGGGAGGTCGAGCGACGCCGCGGCGTTCGAGAGGCGCGCGCCGTCCATGTGGAGCGTCATGCCGCGCTCGTGCACGTGGTCGGCGATCGCGCGCACCTCGGCGGCGGTGTATGCCGTGCCGAGCTCGGTGGTCTGCGTGATCGACACGACGAGCGGCTGCGCGCGGTGCTCGTCGCCCCAGCCCCATGCCTCGCGGTCGATGAGCTCGATCGTGAGCTTGCCGTCGGGCGCGGGTACCGTGAGCAGCTTGATGCCGCCGACGCGCTCGGGTGCGCCGCCCTCGTCGGAGTTGATGTGCGCGGTGCTCGCGGAGATGACGGCGCCCCAGCGGGGGAGCATCGACTGGAGGCCGGTGACGTTCGCACCCGTGCCGTTGAAGACGGGGAACGCCTCGATGCCTTCGCCGAAGTGCCCCGCGAAGACCTGCTGCAGGCGCTCGGTGTACACGTCTTCGCCGTAGGCGACCTGGTGGCCGTTGTTGGCGGCGGCGATCGCCGCGAGCACCTCGGGGTGCACGCCCGAGTAGTTGTCGGAGGCGAAACCGCGGACGGAGATGTCGTGGAGCTGTTCAGTCACCGAACCATCCTCCCATTTCCCGGCTGTGCAGGGCATCGGTGCCCCGTCGGGCGACGGGGCACCGATGGCGCATCAGTGAGCGGATGCCGCGGCGTACCCGGCATCGATCGACACCGTGACGGGGCTGCCGTCGACGACCCCGGTCGCCTGCACGGTGACCGTGCCCGCCGGCACGCTGGCCTTGCGCGTCGTGAACGTGTGCACGGCGTTCGCGCCGGGCTGCACCTCCGCGAAGGTCTTCGTGCCGTACGCCGATGTCAGGCTCAGCGCGACGGGCACCGGCGAGTGGTTCGTCGCCTTGACCGCCACGACCACCTTGCCCTTGACGAGTCGGGTCTCCGCCTCGGCCGAGACCTCGAGCGACGGCGCCGCCGCCTGCTCGAGGCGCACGCCGTCGACGGTCCAGAAGTAGCTGTTCGTGCCCGTGTACCGGAACCGGAACTGCGCCGTCGTCGCGCCCGCGGGCACGCTGACCGAGAGACGCTCGTTGGCGTTGGTGGCCGCGGTGTACGACTTCACGAGCACGGGGGCGCCGCCGTCGAAGCTCACGAACACCTCACCGGTCTGCGGGCCGTCGATCTGGTAGTTCGTGGCGAAGGCGAGCGTCGCCGTCGCGGCACCGTTCAGCGAGTAGGCGGGGCTCACGAGGGTGGAATCGAACTGCCCCGCTGCGTGCGTCTTGTCGTCCCACTCGTCGGAGTCGGCGACCGCGAACACGTCACGGTTGCGGACGCTCGTCTCCCGCAGCTGGCCGAGCTCGACGTTCGTCCAGAACTCGTCGGTCGCGAACGTCCAGCCGCGCAGTTCGGTGATGCCGCCGGTGGGCATCGCCGAGTTGTCGATGCTCCAGCCTGCAGGCGTGGTGTGCGTCCAGCCGAGGGTGGTGGCACCCGGGCGGGTCTCGTCGACCTGGGTCTGCAGCGCACCGCGCACCGAGTCGAACTCGTCGGGCTGCAGTTGGCCGAGCGCCGTGCCGTCGAGGTTCCACGCCGGGTCGGTCGCGACGCCCGCCGCTGCGATGACCGTCGGTGCGATGTCGACGAGCTTCACGTCGTACCGCACGGAGCCGGCCGGGATGCCGGCGCCGGCGGCGATCACGAAGGTCTTCCGTTCGGCCGGCGTGCTGCCGCCGTGGCCGCCGGTCGGGGTGTGGCCGTGATCGGCGGTGACGACGATGAGCCAGTCCTCGTCGGCGCGGGTGGCACGGGCCTCGATGGCGTCGAGGATTTGCCCGATCTGCTGGTCGACGCGAGCGAGGGCCTGCCCGTAGGCGGCGCCGCTCGTGCCGACCGAGTGGCCCGCCCCGTCGACCTCGTCGAGGTGCACGAAGACGTCGTCGGGGTCGCCGGTCGAGAGGGTCGCCACGGCTCGAGCCGTGGTGCCCTCGTCGTTGCCGCCGGCCTCGCGCACGTCGACTGCGGGACCGAAGATCGTCTGCGAGATCGGGCCCCACGTGCCGACGACGTAGGTGTCGCGCGCCGGGTCGGCCGCCTCGATGCGGGTGAGGTAGTCGGGGTAGGTGGCGTAGTCGGGGTTGCTGAAGCTGTTGTCGGTGACGCGGTGCTTGTCGGGCCACACGCCGGTGGCGATCGTCGACCAGCCGGGGCCCGAGACGGTGCCCGACATCGGCGCGGCATAGAGGTTGCTCGCTGCGGTCATTCCCTCGGCGCGGAGCGCATCGAGGTTCGGCATGTCGGCCGGGGCGAGGAAATCGAAGGCGGCACCGTCGAGGCCGATGACCAGGGTCTTCGAGGCGCGGGCTTCGACGAGTGATGCCGCGGAGGCGACGGAGGCGGATGGTGCCGCATTCGCGGCGAGCGGGGCGGAGATGAGCGCTGCGCTCGCCGCCGCGGCGGCGACGGTGAAGATGGTGCGTTTCGTCATGGGCATGGATGATCTCCAGAGCTCGGCGTGCGCACCGGGCGATCGCCCGACACGCCCGCCAGTCTGGCGCAGCGACGAGAGCCGGCGACAGTGCATTCCGGCTATCGAGAGTATTCGCCGCCTGTTCACCCGGATGGTCGCCCACCGCCGTGGAATCGATCGGCCAGCCTGGGGTCGACGAGCGCACGAGTGAACTCCGAACGGCGAAACGCGCGAGTTGTCCGCACAGAAGACGGCGTCGGGGTCGTCACGCCACAGGCGCACGACCCGACGCAGTGCGACCGATCAGCCCTTCAGCGCCTCGCCCCACGGCACGCGTGCGCCCGTCTTCAGCAGCGAGCTGCGGTAGATGCGCTCGCCGATCACGACCGCGAGCGCCGCCGTGGCGAGCAGGAGCGCGAGCGACACGAACGGTTCCCACCACTCGGCGGTGCCGAGGAAGACGCGCATCGGCATGCCCACCGGTGCCGAGAACGGCACGTAGCTCATGATCGCGAGCACCGTCGGGTTGTCGTTGAAGAAGATGACGAGGAAGTACGGGATCATCACGAGCATCGTGACGGGCGTCGTGACCGTGCCGATGTCCTCGGCCCGGGAGACGAGCGCGGCGGTGGCGGCGAAGAGCGCCGCGAGCATCACGAAGCCGATCGCGAAGAACACGATGAACCAGACGACCGACGGGCCGAGCCCGCCGAGCAGCACGCGTTGGCCCGTGAGCATGAGCCCGAGGAGCGCGAGCACCGCGATGGCGAGGATCTGCCCGAACGCGAGCACGCTGTTGCCGATCACCTTGCCCGTGAGGAGCGCCCGCGCCGACACCGTCGAGAGCAGGATCTCGACGACGCGGGTCTGCTTCTCCTCGACGACCGACTGGGCGATCGTCGTGCCGAAGGTCAGCGCCGACATGAAGAACACGATGCCGAAGCCGAACGCCACGAAGTAGGCGAGCATCGGGTCGACCGCGGCGGGTTCGAGCAGCTCGACCGTGGGGCTCACCGAGAGGGCCGAGACCACGTCGTTCGGCGTCGACTCGAGTCCCAGCACCACGATGCCGAGCGGTTCGGATGCCGCGGGCGCAACGATCGCCTCGACGTCGCCGTCGCCGTCGCGCAGCATCTGCTCGGCGACATCCTGATCGGCGGCCGGCACCGCCTCGAGGGCGGGGTTGCCCTCGACGACGTCGGTCGCGCCGGCGACCACGGCCACCTTCGGCAGCTCCGACTGCGAACCGAAGATGCTGCCGAGCACCACCGAGGCGAGCACGGCGAGCATGAGCACGCCCGTCGAGATCAGGAACGCCTTACTGCGCATGCGCATCGTGATCTCGCGCCCCGAGATGAGCCTGACGGTCTCGACGAAGCCGGGGGTGCTTCGATCGTCGGCTCGGCCGTTGGTGCGCGATGCGTTGGTGTCGAGAGTCACTGCACGACCTCCGTGAAGATCTGGGCGAGCGTCGTGTGCTCGCGGGAGAAGCTGATGACGTCGCCGCGGGCGACGGCTGCGGCGAGTGCGGCCTGCCGTGCGGCATCCGACTCGGCCTCGAAGACGGCCCAGCCGCCGTCGAAGTCGGCGACGCGGATGCCGGGCTGCTGGCGCAGCCAGCCGAGATCCCCCGAGGTGAGCAGCTCCCAGCGATCGGAGCCGTGGTCGGCGCGGAGCGAGTCGCGGCTGCCGGCCGCGGCGATGCGGCCGCCCGCGATGATGACGAGGTCGTCGCAGAGCCGTTCGACGATGTCGAGTTGGTGCGAGGAGAAGAGCACGGGTGCACCGGATGCCGCGGCATCCGACAGCACGCCCTGCACCGTCTCGACGGCCATCGGGTCGAGGCCCGAGAACGGCTCGTCGAGAACGAGCACCTCGGGGCGGTGCACGAGCGCCGCCGCGATCTGCGCCCGCTGCTGGTTGCCGAGCGACAGCGATTCGATCGTGTCGTTCGTGCGCTCGCCGAGTCCGAGCCGCTCGAGCAGTTCGAGGGCGTTGCGGTGCGCGGCGGCGGCGCTCCAGCCGTGCAGGCGGGCGAGATAGACGGTCTGCTCGAGCACGCGCATCTTGGGATAGAGACCGCGCTCCTCGGGCATGTAGCCGAAGCGGCGCCGGTCGGCGGTCGTGAGCACTTCGCCGCCGAGCGTCACGGTGCCTTCGTCGGAGGCGAGCACGCCGAGGATGATGCGCATCGTCGTGGTCTTGCCGGCGCCGTTGCCGCCGACGAAGCCGGTGAGCCGGCCGTCGCCGACCGTGAAGCTCACGTGGTCGAGGGCGAGGCGCTCGCCGTAGCGCTTGGTGACGTCGTGGAGTTCGAGCATGGCTCCACCGTACGGATGCCGCGGGTTCGCGGCATCCGTCGTGCGGGGGGTCTTGCACCGGGCCGTGTTGGAGAAGAGGGGCCGCGGCGGCGCCGCGGGGCGAGCCCGAAGCGAGCCTGCCTCCGTCGTGAGGGGGAGGGGTTCCGGATGTCGCGGGTGCTGGTTATCCTCGCAGGGTGACCGACGAGCCCGGCGGATCCGAAGCGGGCGAGGCGCCGGCAACGGCCCACGCCGCGGGGATCGCCTGCGCAGGGTTCGCCGCCTGTCGTCGTGCCGCCGCCAGGCGGCATGCGCACCTTCGTGCAGGTGCTCGTGAACACGATGATCGCGAACGTCACGACGAGCTTCCTGTGGTTCGCGCTCACCTTCTGGGTGTACCTCGAGACGCGGTCGGTGCTCGCGACGGGCGTCATCGGCGGCGCCTACATGCTCCTCGTCGCGGTGTTCTCGATCTTCTTCGGCACGATCGTCGACCGGCACCGCAAGCACCGGGTCATGCTGTTCTCGAGTCTCGTGACCCTCGGCTCGTTCACGGTGGCCGGCGTGCTCTACCTCACGCAGCCCGAGGCCGCGCTCCTCGATCTCGGCGGTCCCTGGTTCTGGCTCTTCTCCGGCATCATCCTCTTCGGCGCGGTCGTCGAGAACATGCGCAATATCGCGTTGTCGACGACCGTGACCCTGCTCGTGCCCGAAGAGCGGCATGCGAACGCGAACGGCATGGTCGGCACGGTGCAGGGGCTCGCCTTCCTCGTTACGAGCGTCTTCAGCGGACTCGCCATCGGCATGCTCGGCATGGGGTGGACCCTTGCGATCTCCATCGCGGCGACGCTGGTGGCACTCGTGCACCTGTTCTTCGTGCGCATCCCCGAGGCGCACCCGGTCGTCGACGGCGAGCACCCGTCGGCGATCGACCTGCGCGGCAGCATCGCGGCGATCCGCGGGGCGCCGGGCCTCTTCGCCCTCATCGTGTTCTCGACCTTCAACAACCTCATCGGCGGCGTGTACATGGCGCTCATGGATCCGTACGGCCTGACGCTCTTCCCCGTCGAGATGTGGGGCCTCGTGCTCGGCGTCTCGTCGTCGGGATTCATCATCGGCGGCATCGCCATCGCGAAGTGGGGGCTCGGACGCAACCCGATCCGCACGATGCTGCTCGTCGTCATCGGCATGGGCCTGCTCGGGGCGCTCTTCACGGTCCGCGAGTGGTGGGTGCTCTACGGGCTCGGCATCTGGGTCTACATGACCCTCATTCCCGCGGTGGAGGCCGCGGAGCAGACGGTCATCCAGAAGGTCGTGCCCTTCCGGCGGCAGGGCCGGGTGTTCGGGTTCGCGCAGGCGTTCGAGGCGGCGGCCGCGCCCATCACCGCGTTCCTCATCGCGCCGATCGCCGAGTTCTGGATCATCCCGTACATGGAGTCCGACGACGGACAGGCCACCTGGGGATGGCTGCTCGGCGAGGGCGACGCACGGGGCATCGCCCTCGTGTTCCTGTTCAGCGGGCTCGCGATGGTCGTGCTGGCGCTCTTCGCGTTCGGCACGCGCTCCTACCGGCTGCTGTCGGCGGAGTACTTGGGGGAGGCTGCGTCGGAGGAGGCGGATGTCGCCGGCGCCGCGGCGGATGCCCCGTCGCACACCGCCGACGAGGCATCCGTGGACCGCAGGTAGTCCGGCGCGGTCAGCTCAGGCGGTAGGTCAGGCCGAGGTGCCCGCTCGGGTGCCTGGCCACGTCGTCGAGCTCGAGCGGGCGGTCGCCGAGGTCGGCGGGGGTGAACGGACGCCCGGCGCCGATCAGCACCGGCACGACGCGCAGGCGCAGCACATCGACGAGGCCCGCCCGGAAGAGCGCGTCGGCCAGGGTGAGGCTGCCCCAGACGACGATGTGCTCGTGCCGCGTCTTGAGTTCGGCGACGGCCTCGGTGGCCGGGCCGCGGAGGATCTCGATCGATCCGTCGCCCCACGGGGCCGTCTCGAGCGTGTTCGACATCACGAACTTCGGCAGTCGGTTGATCGGCTCGGCGACGACCTGGACCTCGGGGTCGGCCACCGGCCAGTAGTCGGCGAACATCCGATAGGTGTTGGCGCCGAGCAGGATCGCGTCGACGTCGGCGAGGAACGCGAGCTGGTCGTGGTCGTTCGGGTTGCCGCCGCGCGCCGTGCCGATGAAGTCGAGTCCGCCGTCGAGGTCGGCCGCGTACCCGTCGACGCTGACGATCTGCTCGACCGTGAGCCGGCCCATCAGCGCTGCCCTCCGTCGTTCGGCCGCGCCTCGAGTCGTTCGTCGAGCACGTCGAAGGCGCTCGCCCAGCCGTCGTAGACGTTGTCGTCTCCCGGAACGCCGGCGATGCCGACGAGGTGGAACGTCATCTCGGTGCGCTCGCCGAGGTCCGCCAGCGTCACGGTGATGACCGGGCCGTCGTCGTCGCCCGGCATCCCCCACGTGAAGACCAGCCGCTCGGGTTCGACGACCTCGCGGTAGACACCCGCCGTCGGATACTCCGAGCCGTCGGGGGCGATCATCGTGTAGCGGTATCGCCCACCCGGGCGCACATCGAGCTCCACCGAGTCGCGGGGGGTCACGACGCCCGCGGGGTGCCACCAGGCGGATGCCTCGTCGGGGTCGGTCCAGGCGCGCCAGATGGTGTCGCGGGGTGCGTCGAAGACGCGGGTGATGGTGAACTGCTTCGTTGCGGAGGCGGTCTGCTCAGGCATCCGTCGATCCCTTCATCTCGCGGAGTCGCTCGTCGAGCTGGTCGAAGCGTGCGTTCCACTCGCCGCGGTGGCGCTCGACCCAGGCGGATGCCTCGTCGAGCGGTTCGGTGCGAAGCGAGCAGGTGCGCCACTGGGCCGACGCGGTTCGCTCGATGAGCCCGGCGCGCTCGAGCACCTTGAGGTGCTGCGAGATCGCGGGCCGGCTCATCGCGAAGGGCTCGGCCAGTTCGCCGACGGTCGTCGGACCGCCGCGGAGGCGAGAGAGGATCTCGCGTCGCGTCGGATCGGCGAGCGCCTGGAACACGAGGCTGAGCTCGTCGGGCCCCTGTTGCATGTAAGCAACTCCTTAATTAATGATTTGCTTACATTACGTCGACGGCGTGCTCGCGTCAAGGGTTGGGCGCAAATGGCGGATCAGCGGAGCGAGCGAGGAGAATGACGCGATGACCGACGACGTGCGCGAAGTGCGCAACCTGCAGACCGCCCTCGACTCCTTCTCCGAGCACTGGCAGCCCCATCGGCTCGCAAGCGTGAACGATTACGACGTGAAGGTCTTCAAGGCGCAGGGCGAGTTCACCTGGCACACGCATCCCGACACCGACGAGTTCTTCATGGTCGTCTCGGGACGGCTCGTGATCCAGCTACGAGACGGCGACGTGGAGCTCGGTGCCGGTGACGTCTACGTCGTGCCGCGCGGCGTCGAGCACTGCCCGCGCGCTGACGGCGAGGTCTCGGCGATGCTCATCGAACCGCGAGGGACCGTGAACACGGGCGACACCCCGAGCGAGCGCACCGCGCAGTTGCGCGAACTCGGCTGACGGGCCCGTCACGAGGCGCCTTCGTCGCCGCGGCATCCGTAGGCTGGATGCCGTGTTCCGGACCATGCTGAAGTCGAAGATCCACCGCGTCACCGTCACGCACGCCGACCTGCACTACGTCGGCTCCGTCACGGTCGACCGCGACCTCATGGACGCCGCCGACCTGCTGCCCGGCGAGCAGGTCTCGATCGTCGACGTGACGAACGGCGCCCGACTCGAGACCTACGTCATCGAGGGCGAGCGCGGCTCCGGCGTGTTCGGCATCAACGGCGCGGCCGCGCACCTCGTGCACGAGGGCGACCTCGTCATCCTGATCTCCTACGCGCAGATGGACGACGAGCAGGCGCGCGCCTTCGAGCCGAGCATCGTGCACGTCGATGTCGCGAACGCCATCGTCCAACTCGGGAACGACGCCGGGGATCCGGGCGCGAGCGGAGCGCAGCGCTCGCCGTACGCCGTCGCCTGACGGGCATCGGGCCGGGCCGGGTCGCCTGACGGAACTCAGCGCCGGGCGCGTACCACTCCGTGCTCGTATGCGTAGACGACGGCGTGCACGCGGTCGCGCAACGCGAGCTTCATGAGCACCTTCGAAACGTGCGTCTTCACGGTCGCCTCGCCGACCCAGAGCCGTTCGGCGATCTCGGCGTTCGACAGGCCGGCCGCGAGGTGTTCGAGCACCTCGCGCTCCCGGTCGGTCAGCGTGTCGAGCTCTGGCGAAGGCTGCGGCTCTCGAGTGGCAGCCTGCTCGGCGGCACCGAGCGCGTGTCCCGCCCGGTCGGCCACGGCCTCGATCACGCGCCGCGTGACATCCGGCGACAGCAGCGCGTCGCCCCTCGCGACGACCTGCACCGCCTCGATGAGCTGCTCGGGGCTCGAGTTCTTGAGGAGGAACCCGCTCGCCCCCGCTTCGAGTGCGGCGAAGAGGTAGTCCTCGCGGTTGAAGGTCGTGAGCACGAGCACGGCGGCAGCGGATGCCTCGTCGGCGGTGATGCGCCGAGTGGCCTCGAGTCCGTCCATGCCCGGCATCTGCACGTCCATGCAGACGACGTCGGGCGAGAGCGCGGCGACCGCGGCGATCGCCTCCTCGCCGTTCGCCGCTTCGCCGACCACCTCGATGCCCTCTTCGGAGTCGAGGATCGTGCGGAACCCGCCGCGCACGAGCGACTGGTCGTCGACGACGAGCACGCGAATGCTCACGCGGGCACCTCCTCGGCCCGGCGCAGCGGGAAGTCGGCGCGCACGAGGTAGCCGCCGCGCGAGCGCGGTCCGAGTTCGAGGCGGCCGCCGGCCGCAGCGACCCGCTCGCGCATGCCGACCTGGCCGAGACGTCGGCTCGAGGCATCCGTCGCCGTCTCGCTCGTCGCTCGAAGCACGGCGCCGGAGTTGGTCACCTCGACCTCGACCGACTCACCCGCCCAGCGCACGCGCACCTCCGCTGTCGCGGCGGCGCCGGCATGCTTCCGCACGTTCGTGAGGGCCTCCTGCACGATGCGGTAGGCGCTGAGGTCGACGACGGCGGAGACGGGAACCGGTTCGCCGACGATCGCGAGCGTCGTCGGCAGGCCGCTCGCGTCGCACTCCGCCACGAGTTCGTCGAGACGCGCGATGCCCCGCGTCGAGGTGCTCGTGGTCGCCCGCTCGCCGTCTTCGCCCGCCAAGCCCAGGGCGTGGTCGAGCACCGCGACCGGCCCGGTCTCGGCATCACCCCGGAGGGTGCCGAGCAACCCGTGGAGCTCGTCGACGGCGTCGCGGGCGCTCGACTCGATCGCGGAGAGCGCGGTCGCCGCCGCGGCAGGATCCTTCGCGAGGACGCGTCGGGCGGCGCCTGCCTGCACCCCGATCACCGAGACGTGGTGCGCGACGACGTCGTGCAGTTCGCGGGCGATCCGCAGCCGCTCGATCGCGACCGCCTGGGTGCGCGTTCGCTCGCGCTCGGATGCGAGTTCGGCGGTGCGCTGCTCGAGCTCGGCGCGAGAGCGTGCCGAGCGGTACCCGGTGTCGCCGAAGTACCACGCGCCGCCGAAGTAGAGCAGGTTCGTGAGCACGTTGATGAGGCCGTACGCGAGGTAGGGCGACACCGTTCCCTCGCGGGAGAAGTCGGGCAGGTAGTCCTGCATGGCGGAGTAGTAGACGAGGCCCCAGAAGAGCCATCCGAACATGCCGGCGACGATCACGCCGCGCACGATCGTGGCACGGCGGCGGCTCCGACTCCACGCGCCGACCGTGTAGATCGCGACGAACAGGCAGATGTTGCTGAAGAGCGCGTCGCCGACCGGCACGACGCCGCCGACGATGAAGGTCGCGGATGCCACGAGCGCGACGATCTCGGGCTGCAGCCGGCGAGCCGCGAGCGGGAGGGTCATGGCGGCGACCCAGATGACCGAGCCCCACCAGGGGGCGGCGTCGCCCCCCGCATCGCCCTCGCCCCACCCGGCGATGCGGTAGAGCACCACCGTCGCTGCCGTGCCGACGGCGAGCACGAGTGCGAGGATCACGTCGTTGCGGATGCCGCGGCGACCCGGTCGCGGGCGGACCCACTCGATGCCGTCGACGACGGGCGGAGCGGTGTTCTCGGTCATCCGTCCACGTTATCGAGGCGACGGAACCACGGGATCCGCCACGAGACGGAGAAGTCAGTGCCGCTCGTCGATGGCGTCGAGCCGTCGTTGCAAGAAGGCCTGCTCCGCCGCGTTGTCCGTGAGGATCTGCGCCTCCTCGTAGGCGAGTCGCGCCTCGGTGACGCGACCAAGGCGTTGCAGCGCGTCGGCACGCGCCGCGGCGAGGTAGGGGTACCGAGCGAGTCTGGGATCGGCGGCGAGCTCGTCGAGCTCGGCCAGTGCTTCGGCGGGACCCTCGGCGAAGCCCAGGGCGATCGCCCGGTTGAGGCGCACGACCGGCGACACCCACACGTCCACCAGCAGGTCGTAGAGGCCGAGGATCTCGACCCAGTCCGTCTCGGACCATGACGGGCTCTCGTCGTGCACCGCCGCGATCGCGGCCATCAGGGCGTACCGACCCGGCGGGCGGGCCCGCAACGCCTCGCGCACCAGGGCCGCGCCCTCGGCGATCGCCCCCCGGTTCCAGCGCGAACGATCCTGGTCCTCCATGAGCAGGAGCTCACCGTCGTCGCCGAGCCGGGCCTCGAGTCGAGCGTCGGTGAGCACCACGAGGGCGAGCAGACCCGCGACATCCGGATCGCCCGGGAGCAGCACCCGCAGGAGGCGTGCGAGTTCCCGCCCCCGTTCGGCGAGGTCGCGGCGCATGAGGTCGACGCCGAACGGCGCGGTATGGCCGGTCGCGTAGACCAGGTGCACCACGGAGAGCACGCTGTCGAGGCGCGGGCCCAGTTCATCGGGGGCCGGCACCCGGTAGGGGATGCCCGCGGTCGTGATCTTCTGCTTCGCGCGGGTGATGCGGGCGGCCATCGTCGGCTCCGGCACCAGGAACGCGCGCGCGACATCCGCCGTCGACAGTCCGCACAGGAGGCGGAGTGTGAGCGCGACGCGCGCCTCGACCGAGAGGGCAGGATGGCAGCAGGTGAAGACCAGCGCGAGCCGGTCGTCGGGAATCGACTCGCCCGTGTCGGCGAGCTCGTCGACCGGCGGCGGCTCGGGATCGACGAGTTTCGGCAGCGATCTGAGAGCGGTGGCAGTGCGCCGGCGCACGTCGAGCGCCCGCCGTCGCGCCGTCGTCGTGAGCCAGGCACCCGTATTCGTGGGGATGGCGCGGCTGCCCCAGGTGGCGAGCGCGCTTGCGTATGCATCCTGCACGGCCTCTTCGGCCGTGTCGATGTCGCCCGCCACCCGGATGGTGGCCGCCAGCACGAACGCCCACTCCCGACGATGCGCCTCCGCGACCGCGGCGGCGACATCGGCGGGAGCCGGGGCCGGACCGGCGGCCGGCGTCATCAGCTCACCAGCCGCACCGGTCGCACCTCGACGCCCGCGCCGGCCGGCACCTCCGCCGCGATCGCGAGCGCTTCATCGAGATCGGCGGCCTCGATGAGGAAGTACCCGCCGATGACCTCCTTCGACTCCGTGAACAGGCCGTCGGTCACGACCACGTTGCCATCGTGGTCGTGTCGGACCGAGGTTCCGGTGGCGGGCGATTCGAGCGCCGCCCCGCCGAGCAGCGAGCTCGAGCGGCGCTCCATGAACTCCCGGTAGGCCGGGTTGACCGCCTCGCCTGCGGCCTGGGCGGCGTCATCGGCCTGGTAGATCAGGATCAGGTACTTGGACATGTCGTCATCCTCTCTCCTCCGGCACCGTTTCGTGCCGTCACCATACCGACGCGCTCGTCGACCGGAAATCGACAACGCAGCCGATCACGCGTGCGAGGTCTCCGCGCGCCGCACGTGACTCCGTGCATGCTCGACGGCTGGGCCGAGTTCGTCGAAGAGGTGGTTCCGGTGACGGAGCGAGGCGATCACGCCGACCCGCTCGGCGAGACGCAGGTGCCGCGTCTGGATGCCCTTCACAAGCACGGTGACGCCCCGTCGTTCGAGTGCCGTGATGAGCTCGGTGATGACCTGGGCGCCGGTGGCATCGAGCAGCTGCAGCTGCGACATCCGGATGATGACGACCTCGATGCCCTGGATGTCGCCGACGCGCTCGAGCATGCGCTCGGCGGCGCCGAAGAAGAGTGCCCCCTCGAGGCGGAACAGGGCGATGCGCTCGTCGCCCGGCTCGGCCGGACCGGGCAGCTCCTCGCGGTGGACGCCGCTCGAGCGTGCGAGCGCCCGGAGGGCGAAGAACGCGGCAGCGGCGATGCCGATGAGCACGGCGTAGACGAGGTCGAAGCTGACCGTGATGATCGCCGTGACGCCGAAGACGATGGCGTCGGCTCGCGTCGACCCGACGACGGTGCGCACCGTCGCGATCGAGATCATGCGGAACGCCGTGACCATCAGCACACCCGCGAGTGCCGCCAATGGGATCTCGGCGACGACCGCCGCACCGAACGAGACGACGAGCAGCAGCAGCGCCGCGTGGGTGATCGCCGCGAGCCGGGTGCGTCCGCCCGAGCGCACGTTCACCGCGGTGCGCGCGATCGCGCCGGTCGCGGGCATGCCGCCGAAGAAGCCCGCGGCGACCGACGCGAGGCCCTGGCCGACGAGTTCGCGGTCGGCGTCGTACGGGCCGGTGTCGGAGATCGAGGCGGCGACCCGTGCCGACAGCAGCGACTCGATCGCGGCGAGGGCTGCGACCGCGAAGGCCGGGCCGGCGAGGGTGGCGAGCATCGTCCAGTCGGCGTCCGGCAGTGCGGGCATGGGAAGGCCCGCCGGAAGCTCGCCGATGGTGTCGACGGGAAGGCCGAAGCCCGCGGCGATCAGACTGACCACGACGATCGCGACGATCGAGCCGGGGAAGCGATGATGGATGCGCGGTGCCACGAGCATGATCGCGGCCACCACGGCGACGATGCCGAGGCTCCATCCGAGCTCCGGCCACGCGGCAGTGGGGATCGCTTCGGCGGCGGCGACCGCGGCGTTGGGACTGGGACCGGGGGAGACCCCGAGTGCCGCGGGCACCTGCTGCAGGAAGATGATCACCGCGATGCCGAGCGTGAACCCCTCGATCACCGGCCATGGGATGTAGGTCACGGCCCGGCCGAGCCGCAGGGCGCCGGCGGCCAGCACGATGAGTCCCGCGAACAGGCAGACCACCGCGAGCACGCCCGCGCCGTGCGCGGCGATGATGGGGCCGAGCACGACGACCATCGCGCCGGTCGGTCCGGACACCTGCACGTTCGAGCCGCCGAAGACCGCGGCGACGAACCCGGCGACGATCGCCGTCACGAGCCCGCTCTCGGCGCCCGCGCCGGAACTCACGCCGAACGCGAGCGCGAGCGGCAGCGCGACGATGCCCACGGTCACGCCGGCGGCCAGGTCGCCGCGCCAGGTGCGGCGGAGGTCGCGGTAGTCGGATGCCGCGGGCGCGAGGCTGCGCAGGTGACGCGCGGCTCGTCGCCATCGGCCCGCAGCTGCGGTGCCGGCCGCGGCTGCGCGCGGGCCGGACGGCGGCGAGCTCATGGCGACACGCTCACCGGCGGGATCTCGGGCAGGCCTCCGTGCTCGAGGAGCTGGCTCTGGGTGGTCTCGAGGATCTCACCGAGCAGCGCACGGGCGACGCGCAGCAGGTCGGCGACCTGCGGGTACGCCAGCCGGTAATAGACGAGGCTGCCGCGCCGCTCGGCCACGACGAGCCGATTGCGACGGAGCACTGCGAGGTGCTGCGACAGGTGCGAGGCCTCGAGCGAGGTCGCCGCGATGAGTTCGGAGACGGATGCCTCGGGCGCGGCCGAGAGCACCTCGAGGATGCGGATGCGGATCGGATGAGCGAGGCCCTTGAAGAGACCGGCCTTCACCTCGTACAGCGGACGGTTCGGTTCCGAGAGCATGTGCATCTCCATGGGTTTACGAATTGATGAAATCATCATGTCATGAGAAGTGCACTGGGCTGACGCCGCGCTCGGCGCTACGCTCTCGATCCATGACCGCCGAACCGCTGCCCGTACCTGTGCCGGTGCCGGAGCCTGAGTCCACGCCCGTACCGAACCTGCCGCTGCGCGAGCGCCGGTTCGACTGGTTCTTCATCGTGGTCTTCTCGCTCTTCACGATCACGAGCCTGATCAGCGACATGCTGCCGACGCTCGGCGTCGACATCTCGTCGCCGTCGTCGAACTTCTTCGTGAACTCGAACTACTGGTACGCGAGCGACACCGACCCGCTCTTCATGGAGCCGCCGGTGTGGATGCGCATCGTCACCGGACTCTCGGCGTTCGTCTACATGCCGTTCTACATCGTGCTCGTGCTCTCGCTCATCCGCGGATGGAACTGGATCCAGCTGCCGAGCGTCATCTACGCGACGATGATCTCGACGATCACCGGCATCATCGTGTTCGGTGTCGAGTTCTTCGGCGAGCCCGAATGGCAGACGACGAACCCCGTGAAGTTCCTCGCGTTCAACCTGCCGTACGTGCTCATTCCGATCGTGCTGCTCGTGCGCATGCGGAAGCCCGAGCCGTTCACACGGAGGTTCTGAGCGCACCCTGATCGTTCGCGGGGCGGTTCTGAGTGCGCCCTGATCGTCGCGCGGTCAGGCGGTCAGGCGGTCAGGCGGTCTTGCGCTCAGGAGACGCGTGGTCGAGTTCGAGTCGATCGGCGAGTCGGGTGGGTGAGGTGGTCGAAGGGCGCCAGTGGCCGCCCGGGTCGAGCCAGGCGGGTGGTCGGATCTCGGGGACGCCGTGTTTCATGCGGATGCCCCACCCGGAGATGTCGATCGAGCGGTGGTGGAACCAACAGAGGAGCACGCCGTTGTCGGTGTGCGTCGCGCCGCCGTGAGCGTCAGGCACGACGTGATGGATCTCGCACCACGCGGCGGGCACGGTGCAGCCGGGGATGAGGCACCCGCCGTCGCGGAGAGTGATGGCGCGGCGTTGGTGCGGCGTGAAGCAGCGTTCGGGTGACCCGAGGCTGAGGATACGGCCGCCGTCGTCGAGGACGACGGCCTGGATGCCGCCGGTGCAGATCATGTGCCGGGCGGCGCGCAGCGAGATCGGCAGATCCACCCCGTCGGCGCGTGCGGCACCGTGCCCTGTGACGAGATCGGACGCTCGCACGCTTACGAGCACGGTCGGCGCTTGCCCGCCGATGGTCGGGTGTTCGCCGGAGCGTGCCGCGGTGTCGACGATCGCCGCGAGCACGTCGTGCCGTTGCTGCTCGGTGGTGCGAGTCTCGGCCTGCACTGCGAGGTCGGCCCGTTCGGCGTCGGTGAGGAAGCTGCCGCCGCTGCGGGGCGAGAGATGTGCGTCGAGGAGTCGCCGCAGTTTCGCTGCGACCTCGGGCAGGAGTTCGCCCGAGACCGGGATGAGCCCGTCGCGGGCCCGGCCGAGGCGGAAGCCCCGGCGTCGCATGGCGCGTTCGTCGTCGGGTTCTGGGCCGTCTTGGTCGAGGAAGATCGCCCATGCCCGCGCCTGCACCGCGAGTTCATCAGCACTGGCACGCACGGGTGCGGCGTCGCCCGTGCCGGTGGCCTGGTCGACGAGTTCACGCTCGGCGACGTCGAGCTGGGCGGGGTCGGCGACGGTGCGGGTGCGGCCGAGCTCCCGCACGATCGTGGCCGCCGCGTCGAGCCCGACCGAACCGGTGACGAGGGCGGCCGCCAGGTGCGGGTGCGGCGCGGGTACGGGTTGCCCGGCCAGCCCGGTGCCGGCCCGCGTCGCAGAGCCGACCAGTACCCGGCGGCGTGCTTCGCTGCCCGAGATCTGCGTCACCCGCTCCAGCAGTTCAGCCGCGGATCGGCACCCCTTGCGGGCCGACAGGCGCCCGGCGCCGAGTTCGACCCGTGACCGTTCCGCGACCTCGCCGGCGAAGGCGGCACGGTGTGCGTCGAGCAGCCGCCCGACGCTCTCGAGCGCGCCGACCGCGAGGAGCAGTTCGTCATCGCCCAGACCACGGGGCGCCTCGGAATCGAGCACGGCATGGAGCGCCGAGCGAACCTGCTCGAGCGCCTCGGCGATGCCTGCCATACCGACAACACTGCCATCACCCACCGACATTCCATCGCGCCCGAAACATCCGCTCACCAGTGTTTTCTACGCGACTTCTCCTCCACAGGCGGCGCCAAGTGGAAGTTCTCCACAGGAGCGGGAAAAGAGAAGGCGAGGAGGTGGGGGCAGGGCTGCGGCGGGTCGCTGGGCCTCGCTCACTGCAGCCTCCGCCACTGCAGCCTCCGCCACTGCAGCCTCCGCCACTGCAGCCTCCGTCACTGCAACCCCCATCCCGAGCACCTCCTCGATTGCACGGTCGAGCCCGGCGAGTCCGTCCGACGCGGCGATCTCCGCCCCGAGTCGCTCGCTCGCCTCACGGTAGCCGGGTTCACGCAGCACGCGAGCCACTGCCTCGCGCACCTGCGCCGCCGTGGGCCGATTGGTGCGCAGGTTCACGCCCGCGCCCGACCACTGCACGCGCGCCGAGACCTCGATCTTGTCTTCGGTCATGCCGGCGATGACGAGCGGCACCCCGTGCTCGAGCGCGTAGTGCACGCCGCCGTAGCCGCCGTTCGTCACGAGTACGTCGGTCAGCGGCAGCAGCCGGTCGTACGGCAGCAGTTCGGCCGCTCGCACATTGGCAGGCAGCGGATGCGGCAGGCTCGCGACATCCCGCCCGCCGGTGCTGACCACGACGAGAGCATCGGAGTCCGCGAGCCCGGCGATCGTCGGGCCGACGAGCTCGTCGAAGTCGGTGTTGGCGATCGTGCCCTGGGTGACGTGCACGACGGGCCGCGACCCGTCGAGCTCGTGCCACCAGCCGGGCAGCGGGTGATCGGAGGCGACCGTGCGCGAGACGGGTCCGACGAAGTGAACGGATGCCGCGAGCTCGCGCCGCGGGTACTCGAATCCGGGCACGGTGAACTGCACGACCGCGTCGGCGAGGGCGGCGGAGTTCAGGAAGAACTCCTCGAGTCGCTCGCCGGTGGATTCGAGCACGAAGTGCTCTGCCGTGCGCTGCACGCCGCCGAAGATGACGCGCTTCGCGACGAATCCGAGGGCGGCGTTTCGGATGCGACCGGCGACGCCGGGCTTCGGCATCACTCCGAGTCCGAACGGCGCGGTGTCGAGGCTGTCGAGGCCGAGCGGAAAGATGCCGAGGTTCACGGTCTTGGGCCTCGCGTACTCGGGGCGCGAGAGCAGGCCGAGCATGCCGAGGAAGAGGCCCTCGAAGAGCACGACGTCGGTGGATGCCGCGATCAGGGCGTCGTCGACTGCACGAAGCTGGCTCGCGGCCGGCGCCAGGAAGATCGTCGACATGTCGTAGCGGATGCCGTCGGGGCCGGTGCGGCCGACGCGGCCGGGGAAGGCCGCCGCGAGGTCGCGATCGTCGTAGTCGGCGTCTGCGGGCAGCGCCAGGAACTCGGCGCCGGTCTCGCGCACCGAGGAGCGGAAGCGCGCGCCGGTGAGGAACCGCACGCGGTGGCCCCCGATCACGAGGTGGCGGGCGACGGCGAGCAGCGGGGTCACATGGCCGATGACGGGCGTGCTGGCGATGAGGATGGACGACATGGGACTCCAATAGACTTGATGTGCCTTCCAGAGTATTCACTACCCCGATAGGATAGTCAATATGTCCACCCCGAGTTCTCCCTCGCGGAGCTATCGCTCGACCCTCCGTGCCGAGCAGGCTGCCGCGACGCGACGGCGCATCCTCGCTGCCGCGGGCGCGAGCTTCGCCTCGGCCGGGTACGCTGGCACTTCCCTTGCCGACATCGCCCGCGAAGCATCCGTCTCGGTCGAGACCGTGAAGCTCAACGGCCCGAAGCGCGAGCTGCTGCTCGCATCGTTCGAGCAGGCGTTCGCGGGCGACGAGGGTCACGAGGGAATCGCCGAGCGCGAGGTCGGCCGGCGCATCATGGAGGTCGGCGACCCCGACGAACTGCTCGCCGCCTGGGTGCGGTTCGTCGCCGAGGCGAACGCGCGCGCCGGGCGTCTCTGGCGCAGCCTCGTGAGCGCAGGGACATCCGACCCGCTCGTACGCGAGGCGCTCGATGCGCAGCAGGTGCGCCGCCACGCCGACTTCCGGGCTGCGATCGATCTGTTCGTCGAGCGGGGGATGCACCGAGGCGACGCCCCGAGCGACGCCGAGCGCGACCGGCTCGCCGACGTGCTCTCGTTCCTCGCCTCGCCTGAGGGGTACGAACAACTCGTGGACGGCGCAGGCTGGAGTCAGCCCGAGTTCGAGGCCTGGCTCGCCGGGGCGGTGCGAACGCTCGTGCTCGGCTGAGGCTCGGTCGGCACGCGGAAGATCGTCGCCTCAGATCCGGACGGGGAAGGTCAACAGGATCACGACCCCGGCGGCGGCGACGACGATCGCGAGGCCGAGCAGCACGCGCACGACCCAGGGCTGCAGTTCTCTCTGAGACATGGCGGTGAGGAAGAGCACGAGAGCGAACAGCACCGTCAGGATCGAGTAGTTGTCGCCCCGCTGGTTGTTCTCGAGCGCGTCCTGGAACCGGCTGTCGGCTCGCTCGCTGAGTTCGGCCGCCTTCGCCGTTCCCGGAGGGACATAGTCTTCGAGCGCGAATGGACCCCTTGCCTCGCGGTCGCCGGCGTTCCATGCGTCGAACGCCACCGCGAACTCCGGTGAGAAGCGCTGCTCGATGTAGCCGGCCAGCTGTGCGTCGCCCTGATCCGTCGCGAGCACCCACTGCACCCAGATCGCCTGATCATTGGCTCGCGCATCGCGCGCCTGGCTCGCGAAATCGGTCGACTGCACCCGCGCGCTCGACGCCTCGCTGAATGCGATCGACATCTCGCCGCCCCATTTCGACGACTGGAACCCGCACCATGCGGTGAGCACGGCGACGGTCGACAGCACGAAGACGGCGATCGCGTCGACCACGCGTTTGCGGATCACCCCCCCCGCCGGAGCCTCGACTCGTCGGATGCCGTGGGCGAGTCGTCGACGGAAGGGGATTGCGCGGTCTCGGTCACGGCACGATTCTGCCCCAACGCTCATCGGATCCCCGGCCGCAGCGCCGAGGTTCGCGGCGCTGGAACCGGCGGGTCGACGGACGCCCTCGGCGCGATGTGCGCGTCGGCATCCACCCGGTCCGCTCAGCAGAGCGGCTCCGCTTCGAGGTCGCGCACGTGATAGAACTCCTGATCCCACAGGGCGTAGATGAGCCACGTCGGCAGGATGTACGACTCCTGCATGTAGTTCGCCTGCGACGAGTGAATGGTCCAGCCCTCGTGCTTCTTCGCCACCTCGGCGCTCATCAGGTGCGCCCTTGCCCCAGGGAAGATATCTTCCTATTGTTTCCACATGGCGCGCAGACGTGAAGGACGGCTCTTCGACCTCGAGGTGGACATCCTCGCGGCCGGCATGGAGCTGCAGGGTGACGACGGCGAGTTCTACGGCTTCGCGCTCGCGAAGCGCATCGCCGAGCGAGCGGATGCCGCGGCGCTCACCGCGCACGGAACGCTCTACAAGGCGCTCGCCCGCCTCAGCGAGCGGGGGTTGCTCGAATCCGTCTGGGAGGACGCGGAGATCGGTGCCGCCGAAGGGCGCCCGCGTCGCCGCCTCTACCGGGTCACGGGGGCGGGCGAAGTCGCCTATCGCACCGAACTCGATGCGCGACGGGCCGTCGCCGCGCCGGCGAAAGCGGCGTTCGCGTGAGCGCCGAGCGCGTCGGCGTGGCGTTCGAGGAGGACGACCCCGCGGCATCCGCTCATCGCATCGACGGCGCCGCAGCTCGCATCCAGAGCACCGCTCACCGCACCGGTCACCGCGCAGACCGCGCCGTGCTCGCATGGGGCCGCTGGTACACGCGCGACCTGCCGGCGGAGGTCGCAGCCGACCGCATCGCAGAACTCGAGTCCGACGTCTTCGAGGAGCGCGCGGCAGCGGGCGATGCGGCAGGGGCCGGCCGCTCGATCGTCGGCCGTGCGATCCGCGGCGTCCCCGCCGACCTCGCGTGGCGGGTCGCCCGGCTGCGCGGCCTCTCGCTCACGGCCCCCAGGGGCACCTTCCCGCTCGCGCTGCCCGCACTCGCGCACGTCGCCACGGCGATGCTGCTCGCGTGGGGCGTGCTCATCGTCGTGCGGGTCGGCGCGGGGATGCTCGACGGCTCGTGGGCGGGCGCCAGGGACCTCGTCGCCGCGGGCGTCGTCGGCCTCGGCCTCGCGCTCATCGGCTCGGCGTTGTCGCTCGTGCCCGAGGCGCGATGGCTCGGCTCCCTCTGGCTCGCCGTCGCGAGCTACGTGCTGATCCGGTTCGGCATGTACGCCCTCATCGCCACGAGCACCACGCTCAGCGCGTTCTACACCTCGGCGCTCGCCGAGGCGATCCTCATCAATCGCGTCATGTCCGCCGCCGGCGTGCTCTTCTTCGTCTCGATGGCGGCCTGGTGGCTGCCCTCGGCGAAGCGCCTGTGGGTGGCGCGACCCGCTCGGGTGCATGGCTCGGCCCCGCTCGACCCGGAAGGAACCACCGCATGAACGTGCAACGCATCGCCGCGATCGCAGCCATCGCCGGCGCGGTGCTCGGCGGCGCCTCCGTCGTCGCCCTCGGCGCCGCCGCCTACAGCGCCGCCCAACCGCAGGCCCGTGCCGAGGCCGTCTCCTCGTCGACGGACGACAGCTCGGAATCGCGTCGCGAGCAGAGCCCACCGGCGGCCCCGGCTGCGGCCGGGCAGGGCACGCAGCTCGCGGCGGCATCCGGCACCGACACGAACGCCGCCGACTACAACCCCTATCTCGACCCGCTGAGCGACCAGTACGTGACGCCCGAGGCGCGCTCGGAGTGGCTCGGCAAGCAGGTCGTCATCCGCGAGTGCATGGCCGATGCGGGCTTCGACTTCCTCGAATGGCAATGGTGGATCGGCGGCAGCCCGCAGCCGACCGGACTCGACTTCGAGACCTCGGTGCTCTGGACGCAGGCCCTCTACGGACCAGACACCAACCACCCCGGCGGCGGCTGCGCCGAGGAGGGCGACCAGGCCGAGGCCGAGGCCCGCGCCGCCGGCACGCCGCTCGGTGCGGCGGAGACGCCGGTCGACCCGGCAGCACCGACCGAGCGCGAGGTCTGGCTCGAGTTCCAGCAGCTCGTGCGCGACTGCATGGCCGATGCCGGGCACGAGTACCTCTACTGGGAGTGGTGGAACGGGAGCCAGGCCCAACCGCTCGACCTCACCGAGTCCGAGCGGGCCGAGTGGTCGCTCGCGCTCAACGGCAACGCCGGTGGCGGCGCGGCCTACCGCTGGGAGGACGCGGGTTGCTGGGGCCGAGCCGTGCACGAGTCGGGTAACGACAACATGCACTGAGCTTCAGCGACGACGGCCGGGTTCGAGCTCAGCGGATGCCGCGGCTCACGCCTTGGCGCCCTTCACCTTCTCCTTCAGGAAGATGAGGGGGAGCAGCCACGTGCCGAGTGCGGTGATGATCCAGATCGTGAGGGTCGCGAGCACCCAGGTCACCCAGCCGTCGATCGTGATGCCGCCCGGGAAGAGCGACGCGATGAGCAGGGCCACGAACGTCGAGACGAGCCCGATGCCGCCGAGGATCGCCGAGGCGTGCTGCCGCGCGACGTTGAAGATGAACGGGCCGAGCACCGCCTGCGCGATCGTGAAGACGACGACCGCGATGAGGAACCCGCCCCACTCGACGTGGAAGTCCGGAAGGATCCACGACGCGACGAGCAGGCCCAGGGCGACGGTCACGAGCGAGATCAGCGTGCGGATGAGGAAGCGGATCATGCCGCGAGCGTAGCGGGGCGACGGATGCCGCGCCGAGCAGCGCGCCGCGGCGCGGCAGACGCCGTTGCGAGGCATCCGCTCGGGTGGGCGCGCTCGGCAGCGGGGCATCCGCTGGTCGCCACCGCCCGCTCCCGGTGCCGCGCCTCGACCGTGGCGGTACGCGCCCGAAGCGTGCAAGATGTGTCGCATGGCCGAACGCGCGACGCGCGAGGAGACGGCACCGAACCCGGCGGCGCGCCGGGTGCAGGCGGCGTACTTCACGCTGCTCATCGGGAACACGCTCGCCGCCTCGTTCATCTGGGGCGTCAACACGCTCTTCCTGCTCGATGCGGGCCTCACGAACTTCGAGGCGTTCGCCGCGAACGCCTTCTTCTCGGTCGGCATGGTGATCTTCGAGGTGCCGACGGGCGTCGTCGCCGACACCCTGGGCCGGCGGGTCTCGTACCTGCTCGGCACCGTCACGCTCGCGGTGACGACCGTGCTGTACTACCTGCTCTGGGTGGCCCACTCGCCGTTCTGGATGTGGGCGATCGTCTCGGTGCTGCTCGGTCTCGGCTTCACCTTCTTCTCGGGCGCCGTCGAGGCGTGGCTCGTCGACGCGCTCACGGCGACCGGGTACACGGGCGGACTCGAGAAAGTCTTCGGGCGGGGTCTCGCGTTCGCCGGCGCGGCGATGTTCATCGGCTCGATCGCGGGCGGCGTGGTCGCGCAGGCCACGAACCTCGGCGTGCCGTTCCTCATACGTGCAGGCATCCTCGTCGTCATGTTCGTCGTCGCGGCGATCGTGATGCACGACCTCGGGTTCACGCCCGCGGGCCGGGCCCACCCGATCCGGGCGACGAAGGAGGTCTTCAACGCCTCCGTGAAGTACGGGCTCGGGCGGCGACCGGTGCGCTATGTCATGTTCGCGTCGTTCTTCACGACGGGCGTCGGCTTCTACGTCTTCTACGCGCTGCAGCCGTACCTCGTCGAGCTCTGGGGCGACACCGGCGCCTACTCGATCGCGGGCCTCGCCGCCGCGATCCTCTCGGGCTCGCAGGTGATCGGCGGCCTCGTGGCGCCGTGGGTGCGCCGCCGGTTCCGCAAGCGCACGACGACCATCATCCTGAGCCTCGTGGTCTCGAGCCTCGTGCTGCTCGCCCTCGGCGTGAACCGGAACTTCTGGATCGCGCTCGTGCTGCTCACGGTGTGGGGACTCGTCGACGCGGCCGCCGGACCCGTGCAGCAGGCGTACCTCAACGACATGATCCCGTCGCAGCAGCGCGCCACCGTGCTCTCGTTCGACTCGCTGCTCGGCAGCACCGGCGGCGCCGTGATCCAGCCAGTGCTCGGCCGCTCGGCCGACCTGTGGGGCTACCCCGGCTCGCTGCTCGTCAGCGGCGGCATCCAGGCGCTCGCGATCCCGTTCCTCTGGCTGAGCCGCAGGCAAGGTGCGCCGGCCGATGTCGCGACCGGGGAGTCGCACGACGGCGCCGACGAGATCCCGGAAGCGGGGCCGCCGGTCGCGTGAGCCGCGCCGACGCGAGCTACGCGGGGTTCGCGGGTTCGTCGCCGGGTTCGTCCCCCGTTCGGGGGGCGTGTACCATGGCTCGGACACCCGAGCGGCCGAGTG
The DNA here is from genome assembly GCF_004134865.1 of Agromyces fucosus. GTDB lineage: Bacteria > Actinomycetota > Actinomycetes > Actinomycetales > Microbacteriaceae > Agromyces > Agromyces fucosus. The sequence goes on from NZ_SDPO01000003.1 coordinate 51,228, forward strand.
GTCGTTCCCGATCGCCGCGGGAGGTGCCCGATGCGCAGAACCGTGATCTTCAGTGCCCTCGCCGCGGCACTCTTCGTCGGATCGATCTTCGTCGGCGTCGCCGCCGCCACGACCGGTGCACCGGTGCTCTACGACGCGCGCTCGCCGCAGCCCGTCGCGACGGGCTCCGAAGACTTCGACATCGACGCGGGTGGCGTGCGCGGCGGCGATCAGCACGTTCCCGTCGATGGTGCCGACGCCGACGACGATCCGTTGCCGAGCCCGACCTCGCCGCCGACCGCGACCCCGGGCCCGTCGCCGACGCCGTCGCCGAAGCCGGCTCCGACGAATCCGCCGGTGGCGGACCCGATGTCCACGCCTGAAGAGCAGCAGGCCTGGCTCGGCTTCCAGCAGCTCGTGCGCGAGTGCATGGTCGACGCCGGCCACGAGTACCGCGAGTGGGAGTGGTGGACCACCGAGCCGCGCGACCCCACGTCGACGGCGCCGGCGATGCCCGACGGGCTCGGCGACGAGGGTGAGGCCGCCTGGAGACTGGCGCTCGAAGGCGACGGCGGCGAGAACGACGGATGCCTCGGGGAGGCCGTCCGAGAGGATCAGGCGAACCCGGTCGTGCCGCCCGCGGCAGCACCGTCCCCTCCGCCGGCACCCGAGTCGGCGGCACCTGAGGGGCCGGCGCTCGAGTCGGCTGCGCCCGAGGCGCCGGCACCCGAGTCGGCTGCGCCCGACGTCACGCCTGCGCCCGCGCCGACCGACTGATCGGCACCCGCCGTCGGCCGATCGAGTGAAGCCGGCTGGGACGATGGTCTCGTGGATCCGTCTCCGCTTCAGGGTTCTCCCTGTTCCATGCAGGTGTCGTCGGTCGGTAGCGTGTGCCGAGCCGCGCACCCGCGCGGGAGGGCGGAGGCATCATGCGGCAGACGGGGATCCTCGCGACGGCGATGGTCGGCGTGTTCCTCTGCGGAGCGCTCGCGGCGTGCACCGTATCCGACCCCCGACCGATGACCGAGACTGCCGCGACAGCGGTGGCGACCGCTGCGGCGCAGACGCCGCGGGCGACGACGACGCCCGGCGCCTCGGACGTCTCCGCTGCGACGCGTGTTCGGGACGCCGTCGCGTCACGCGCCGATGACACCGACATCACGCTCGAAGTCGGTCAGATCATCGAGGCCCCGGTCCCGGCCCCGTCGCACCAGCTTGTGCCGGCACCCGTGCCGGCACAAGAGGCAGTTGCCATGCCGACGCACTGCATCGACGAGCAGCTCACCCTCGCCTACCGGGCGCGTCCGCAGGACTCGGGCGCCGGCAGTTTCATGGGCGACCTCGTCTTCACGAACATCTCGGCGGCCGACTGCTCCTTCGACGGGTGGCCGGGGCTCATCGCGCTGAGCGCCGACGGCGTGCGGCTCGGCGCACCCGCGCGAGCGTCCGGAGGTACGTCGTCCCTGGTCGTGCTCACGGCGAATGGCGGGGTGGCCGTCTCCGAACTGCACGGCGGGCAGCCAGGCCCGTACGGCTGCCCTGCGACGACCTCGACGATGCTGCGCGCCTACATCACGTCCGACGGCGCCGGGCCGGGCGTCGCGGTGGTGCAGTCGATCCCGGTCTGCGCCGACGGGACGTCCACACTCCGCATCGGTCCGCTCGGCGGCTGACGCTCAGGCTTCGGCCGACAGCGTCTCGACGCGCCCGTTCAGCTCCGCGGCATCCGCACCCCAGAGCTCGACGACCGATTCCGCGAGCCGGTCTTCGAGGCCCGCGAGCGACTGCACGCGGAAAGTGACGGCCGCACCCGTGTCGCCCGCCTTGCCGAAGCCCTGCGCGAGGGAACGCATCCACGACTCGCTCGCCGCCTTGATCGCGGTGTAGTTCGCACCGCCCGCGGTGGGCCGCTCGACCGTGGTCGACGAGACCATCGCGATGCGCCCCGCGGGGGAGGCGACGAGGTCGTCCCAGAACGCGCGGCTGATGTACCGGAGCGCCGTGAAGGAACGCTCGAGCGCCCGGTAGTCCTCTTCCGTCTGGCCGGCGATGCCACCGCCGCCGCGCCAGCCGCCGACGAGGTGCACCACCCCATCGACGTCGCCGACACGGGCGTGCACGCGCATGGCGAGTTCGAGCACGTCGTCACCGTCGGTGAGGTCGGCGCGTTCGCCGATGACGCCGGGCAGCTCGGCCTCGAGGGCGGCGAGACGGCCGGCGTCGCTGCCGACGGCGACCACGCGGGCGCCGGCGTCGAGCAGGGCACGGGCGACCGCCGTGCCGGAAGCGCTCGTGGCTCCCGCGATCAGCACGGTGCGATTCGTGAGATCGGTCATGTGGTGCTCCTCTGCGAGTTCCGCCGGTCGAGTAGCGAAGCGTATCGAGACCACGTTACGAGGTCTCGATACGCTCCTTCGTCGCTCCTCGACCGGCGGGCGATCAGGCGATCAGGCGTCGGCTGCCGTGATGCCGACGGTCGACTCGATGACGGGCTTCATCTTCTTGTCGAGCGCCTCGTAGAACATCGAGAGCGGGAACTCGTCGTCCATCACGAGGTCGGTGTAGCCCTTGGGCGGGCCGGCGAGCACCTCGCGGGGCAGGCCCTCGGCCCACACCGACGCCGGGTTCGGCGTCACGACGTTCGTGACGAGCTCGTAGGCGGCGAGCCAGTGCACCGTCTTCGGGCGGTCGATCGACTTCCAGTAGAGCTCGTCGATCGCGTCGCCGAGTTCGACGACGGCGTCGGGCACCGCGTCCCAGTCGAAGCTCAGCGACACATCCGTCCAGTCGAGCACGTGCTTCTGGCGTAGCCACGCGAACAGCAGCTGGCCGCCGAGCCCGTCGTAGTTGCGCACGCGCGAACCCGTGATCGCGAAGCGGAAGATGCGGTCGAAGATCACCGCGTACTGCACGAGCTTGCCGGTCGAGCGCATCTGCTCCTCGACCTCGGTGAGCTCCTCGCCGGCGGCGAGCCGGGCGTTGAGCGCGCGCTCGATCTTCACCGACTCGCGGAACGCGGTGAGGTCGCACCGCAGTTCCTCGAGCGAGTAGAGGAAGAACGGCATGCGCTGCTTGATCATGAACGGGTCGAACGGCAGGTCGCCGCGCATGTGCGTGCGGTCGTGGATGATGTCCCACATCACGAACGTGCGCTCGGTGAGCTCCTGGTCGTCGAGCAGCGCCGCGGCATCGGCCGGCAGCTCGAGCTTCGTGATGTCGGATGCCGCGCGCACGACCCTGCGGTAGCGCGCCGCTTCGCGGTCCTGGAAGATCGCGCCCCACGTGAACGTCGGGATCTCGCGCATCGCGACCGTCTCGGGGAAGAGCACGGCCGAGTTCGTGTCGTACCCGGGCGTGAAGTCGACGAGGCGCAGGCTCACGAAGAGCTTGTTGCCGTAGTCGCCGGCTTCGAGCTCCGCGATGAACTCGGGCCAGATCGTCTCGACGACGAGCGCCTCGACGTGCCGGTCGGACGAACCGTTCTGCGTGTACATGGGGAAGACCACGAGGTGGCGGATGCCGTCGATGCGGTGCCGCTGCGGCTGGAACGCCACGAGGGAGTCGAGGAAGTCGGGCACGCCGAAGCCCTCGGCCTGCCAGCGGCGGAAGTCGACGACGGATGCCGCGAGGTACTCGGCCTCGTGCGGGAACCGCGGCGCGAGCGCCTCGATCGACTCGACGATCGCGTCGACGAGGGTCGATGCCTGTTCCCTGCTCCCTGAGCCCGTCGAAGGGTCGGATGCCTGGGGCACCGAGCCGTCCTTCACCTGCAGCGAGTGGAGGGCGGTCGCCGACTCCTTGAGCCGCAGCCACGCGGCATCCGTCTCGACGCCCTCGGCGAGCGCGAGGTCGGCGGCGGTCACGGCGTCCTCGAGAACCTCGGGTTCGCCGATGATGGCGTCGATCATGGTGTTGCTCGACATGTGAACCTCCGATCCTCGATGAGGGTGCGTGTGCGTCTGGGATGCGCGCGGCGCGAATCGCCGTGCTCTTCAAGGCTACGAGCCGAGGCTCTGCGATTGGTTGTGCCCCGACGCGGGATTCTTGCGTGGGCGCAAATTATCGCGACGGAGATCGCCATTGCGCGCAGGGGTGTCGGATGACCCCTCGGGAGGGCCCTTCGGGGTTGGAGCGGGTGCTGCCACTGAGCGCCGCCGGTGCGGGCACGTGGCCGGAGGGCGCCGGATTCGACCGCGAGTCCGGTGCGGGTCCGGATGGCGCCGGGCAGCCGCCTCCCTAACGTGAGGGTTATTCAGTTACGAGTGGAAGGAACCAGATCATGAACACCACGAAGACGGGAACCGTCGCCATCGGAGCCGTCGCCCTCCTCGTCGCACTCACCGCATGCGCCGGCGTGCGCGGCACCGAACTCGAGCCCGGGAGCCGGCCGCAGTCGCAGCACGAGCTCCAGCAGTCGGCTCGCCAGGAGTCCGACGCGATGCGTGCCGAGCTCCATTCCCACGACGCCGTGGCATCCGTGCAGTCGGTCGCGACCCTCGAGGGGATCCGCACCGCGAAGCAGTCGGAGGCTCGAGCCGATGTCGGCCCGTCGCCGGCAGGGGCCCAAGGGGATCGCCTCGCGAAGTACGCCGCCGCGATGAGCGCGAGCGACGCTCAGCGCCGGCACCTCGAGCTCGAGCACGGCGCATCATCGGAGCGCCTCCGTTGAGGCGCGCGAACCCATCGGGCCCCGGTCGGACGCCGGGGCCCGATGTGTGCGCCCTGCCGAGTCGCCGCCGAGCGCTGTCACGGCGCGTCGCATGTCGCAACACGGGCAGCGCACACCATTGACATGGGTTCGCTGTCGCTGTCAAGATGCGGTTCGGCAAATCGTCGATTTCTACAGCAAGGAAACCTCACTCATGACCACTCCCGCTCCCGCCCCCGTGCCTGCACCGTCGGCGCCCGCCGAGAAGTGGAACGTCCTGTCGATCGTGGGCTTCGTGCTCTCGATCCTCGGGTTCAACATCGTGGCGATCGTGCTCGGCTTCATCGCCCTGAGCCAGGTGAAGAAGTCCGGTGAGCGCGGTCGCGGCCTCGCGATCGCCGCGATCATCATCGGCTTCGTCTACATCGTCATCGGGATCATCCTGACGATCGTGTTCATCGGGCTCGTCGCCGCGAACCCGAGCATCTCGACGACCTACTGAGTCGTCTCCCAGAAGTCCCCGCCCGGCGATGCCGGGCGGGGACTTCGTCGTTCGATGGGCGGTTCAGTGCGCGAGTCGGGGCGCCGGCTCCTCGTCGAGGATCGGGGCGGTCGCGGCATCCGGCGAGATCGACGGCACCGCTCGCCCGGCGGGCAGCAGCAGGGCAACGAGCGCCGAGACGAGCAGCACCGCGGCTCCGACGATGACCGCCGGCTGCGCGCCGATGACGTAGTCGACCGGCGTCAGCGCGCCGCCTGCGCCCGTGAACACCGCCGTCGAGACGGCGATGCCGAGCGCCACGCCGACCTCCCGCAGCATCGAGTTGGTGCCGCTCGCCTTCGCGTGGTCGTTCGGCTTCATCGTCGCGAGCACGGCGGTCGCCGACGGGGCGAAGACGAGGCCCATGCCGACGCCCGCGAGGATGAACGGAGCGACGAAGGTCGAGAACTCGGTGGCCGCGTCGAGCAGCTGCGCCAGCCAGAAGAGCGCGCCCGACAGGGCCGCGAGGCCCGCGACGATGAGCGCCCGGGTGCCGATGCGGCCGGCGAACGCCCCCGCGAGCGGGGCGACGATCATCGGCGCGAGCGTCCACGGCGAGGTCTGCAGCGCCGCCTCGAGCGGCGTCGCCCCCTGCACGACCTGCAGGAACTGGATGAGGATGAAGATCGATCCGAACGCGCCGAAGCTGAACCCGAAGCCCACGACGTTCGCCACGCTGAAGCTGCGGTCGCGGAAGAGCCGCAGCGGCAGGAGCGGCGCGGAGGCCCGCGACTCCCAGGCGATGAACGCGAGGAGCAGCACGCCGCCCGCGACGAGGCTCGCGAGCACCTCGAGGCTCGACCAGCCCGCGTCGTTGCCGCGCACGATGCCGTAGACGAGGCCGAGCAGGCCGGCGCCCGAGAGGACGAGGCCGAGGAGGTCGGCGCGGAGCCGCGCGCCGAAGCTGTTCGGCAGGGCGAGCAGCGCGAGCGCGATCGAGGCGACACCGATGGGCACGTTCACCCAGAAGATCGCCTGCCAGGCCCAGCCCTCGATGATCGCGCCGCCGATGAGCGGGCCAACGGCGACGCCGAGACCCGAGACGCCGCCCCAGATCCCGATCGCGAGCGGACGGCGCGCGATCGGCACCGAGCCGGCGAGCAGGGTCAGTGAGAGCGGCATGATCGCCGCGGCCCCGAAGCCCTGCGCCGCCCGCGCCGCGATGAGCTGGCTCGGATCGGTGGCGAGGGCGGCGAGGGCCGAGCTCAGGGTGAAGACGACGATGCCGATGATGAAGACGGTGCGCCGCCCGAACCGGTCGCCGAGCGCGACGGCCATGAGGATCGTGCTCGCGAAGGCGAGCGTGTAGGCGTTCATGAACCACTGCAGCTCTTCGACGGATGCCCCGAACTCCGAGTGCAGCACGGGCAGCGCGTTGGTCATGACGAGGTTGTCGAGCGTCGCCATGAACATCGGCAGCGCTGTGGCGATGAGGACGAGCCAGATCGGGCTCGGCCGGCGGACGCCGGGCGTGCGCGTCGACGGGCGAGCTGCGGCATCGAGAGTGGTGGACACGACGGCACTCCTTGTTGTTATCGGATGATTACTTCGAACTGTAGTAATCGACTGATAACATGTCAACCATGACGGTCGAATCGGTTCCCACAGCCCCGCGCATGAAGGCGGCCGACCGCCGCGAGCTCATCCTCGAGGCCGCGACGGCCGTGTTCGGGGCGAAGACCTACGTCGGCACGACGACCGACGAGGTCGCCCGCGCCGCCGGCGTCAGCCAGCCCTACGTCGTGCGGCTGTTCGGCACGAAGGAGAAGCTCTTCATCGAGGTCATCGACCGGGCCTACGACCGCCTGATCGAGGAGTTCCGTGCGGTGCTGCCCGGTGACCCGGAGGATCTCGGCCGGCGCATGGGCACGGCGTACACCGACCTCCTGGTCGAGCGCGGCATGCTGCCGGTCGTCGCGAACTCGACCGCCCTCGGCGGCGAACCCGAGATCGGGCGCGTCGCCCGAGCCGGCTTCAGCCGCATCTGGCGCTTCATCCGCGACGAGGCGGGATTCTCGCCCGAGCAGGCGCGGGAGTTCATCGCGACGGGCATGCTCATCAACACGATCGTGGGCCTCCGGCTCACGGGCGACTACGGCGACGAGGTGTCGGCAACCGAGGTGCTCGACGCGTGCTTCCCCGACGCCGTCGAGAAGGTGCGCTCCCTGCTCCCCGCCGCGGGCGAGCCCTGGTGAGCCAGTGATCGAGCGGATGCCGCGGCATCCGCTCGATCGTCAGAGCATCTTCTGCATGTGGATCGCCGCCGTCTCGTAGCCGAGTCCCTCGTAGAGGCGGATCGCGGGCGTGTTGTAGCCGAAGACGTTCAGACGCAGGTTCGCCGCCCCGTGCTCGCGCGCGACCTCCTCGGCGAGTTGCATGGCGCGGGCGCCGAGACCACGCCGACGGTGCGACTCGTGGATCGCGACGTCCCAGATGTACCAACTGGCAGGGTCGCTCTGCGGGCCGATCCAGAGCCAGCCGGCGTCGTCGCCGTCGGCCTCGACGGTGAAGAGCAGGTGCCCATCGATGAGTCGGCCGTCGGGGAAGTACTGGTCCTGCGATGCACGCCGGGCGACGGCAGCCTGCTCGGCGGTGTCGCCGGCACGCTGCCGGGCCAGCTCGTACGCCGCCATCGCGACGGGCAGCCACGCCGCGGTCTCTGCGTGGGTCTTCGGGCGGAGTCGAACGTCGTCGGTCATCCGCCCATGCTGCCACGGCAGTCGCCGGTACTGGAAGGCGGGCGCATTGCGGGCGGGCACCGTTCGCGGCCCGGTCTCGGTGCCGTGTGGCAGGCTTCGCTCATGACCGCCTCGCTCCGACCACTCGACCGTTCCCGCCTCCCGGAGTGGATCGAACGCAGTGCCGCCGAGTACGCCCGCGACCTCGTCGCGACGGGTCGGTCGGAGGAGTCGGCCCATCGATACGCCCTCGAGGGCATGCATGAATCGTTCCCGGGCGGGCTGCCGACTCCCCGTCACGAGGTCTTCGACGTCGTCGACGAGGCCGGTGCCGCGGTCGGCTATCTCTGGATCGGACCCGACACGAGCGGCGACGACGGCTCGTGGTGGATCTGGGACGTGCTGATCGAGCCCGAGCAGCGGGGCCGGGGCCTCGGGCGCGAGGCGATGCGCCTCGCCGAGGAGCACGCGCGAGCGCAGGGCGCCCACTCGATCGGCCTCAACGTCTTCGCGTTCAACGCCGCCGCTCGCGGACTGTACGAGTCGCTCGGCTACGAGACGGCCTCCATGCGGATGCGCAAGCGGCTCGACTGACCGCGCCGCTCGAGCTGCGGGGCGTGCTCACGCCCAGCGGCGAATGGCCCAGCGCTCGATGAGCGCGACCACCGAGTCGGTGAGCTTGCCGAGGAGGGCCAGCAGGATGATGGCGAGGAAGATGCGGTCGATGCGGCCGTTCTGGCCCGAGTCGAGCAGGAGGAATCCGAGGCCCATCGACGAGGCGATGAGCTCGGCCGCGACGAGGAACAGCCACGCCTGAGCGAGGGCCAGCCGGAGCGCCGAGAGCACCGACGGCACGACCGCGGGCAGCTGCACCGTCGCGAACAGTGCGAGCCCGTGCAGTCCGAACGCGCGACCGGCCTCGATGAGCTGGCGATCGACGTGCCGAAGGGCCGCCGAGACGATCGTGTAGACCGGGAAGAACGCGCCGATCGCGATCAGGATGACCTTCGAGTCCTCGCCGATGCCGAACCACAGGATGAGCAGCGGTACCCACGCGAGCGACGGCACTGCGCGGATGCCGCCGAGCGTCGGCGCGAGCAGCACGTCGGCGAGGCGCGACAGCCCGACGATCGCGCCGAGCGCCAGACCTGCGGCCGCGCCGAAGGCGAAGCCGATGAACACCCGCTGCGTCGAGATCGCGACGTAGAGCCCGAGCACACCGCGCTGCGCGAGGTCGACCGCGGCGAGCCAGACCATCTCGGGCGAGGGCAGTTGCGAGAGCGGCACGAGCCCCGAGGTCGACACCCACTGCCAGAGCGCGAGCAGCGCCAGCGGGATGAGCGCGCCGCCGAGGATGCGGAACCAGCGCCGGTCGACGAGGCGTCGCCGCTCGCCCGACGGCTCGGGCGGTACGGATGCCTCGCGTCCGGCCGCGATCGACGTCGTGCCGCTGTTCACGGCGACCCGTACGGCAGCGCCGTCGTGGATCGCTGCGCCCGTCGAGAGCGCCGCGTGCGAGGCATCCGTCATCGTGATCGCCTACTCGAAGTGGCCGGCGTCGGCCTTCGTGACGAAGGTGTCGTTGATGAGCGTCTCGAGCGCCTCGTCGACCTGGGCCTGCGTCGCGACGTCGCCGAGCTCGACGAAGATCGGTCCGATCTTCTCGAGCACCTCGACCTGTGCGTCGCCGGGAACCGGGTCGACGTCGAGGTTCGACCGTTCGGTGATGACCTTCGTGGCGACGGCGAGGTCGAGGCCGGCGACGTCCGCGAGGATCTGTGCCGTCTCCTCGGGGTTCTCGGCGGCCCAGGCCCGCGCCTGCTCGTAGGCGTCCACGACGGCCTGCGCGACGTCGGGCTTCTCGGCGATGAACGACTCGGTGGCGTTCAGGAAGCCGTAGCTGTTGAAGTCGACGTTGCGGTAAAAGAGGGTCGCGCCCTGCTCCTCGGCGCCGGCCATGATCGGGTCGAGACCCGCCCAGGCGTCGACCGAACCGTTCTGCAGCGCCGCCCAGCCGTCGGCGTGCTGCAGGTTCTGCACGACGATGTCGTCGGCGGAGAGGCCCTCGGCCTCGAGCGACTGCAGCAGGAAGAAGTAGGGGTCGGTGCCCTTGGTCGCCGCGACCTGCTTGCCCTTCAGGTCGTCGACCGAGGTGATCGGCGAACCGTCAGGCGCCACGAGGGCGGCCCACTCGGGCTGCGAGTAGATGTCGATGACCTGGATCGGCGAGCCGTTCGAACGCGCGAGCAGTGCGGCAGAGCCGGCGGTCGAGCCGACGTCGATCGCTCCGGCCCGCAGTGCCTCGTTCGCCTTGTTCGAACCCGCCGACTGCACCCAGGTGACCGTCAGGCCCGCGTCTTCGAGCCAGCCCTGGTCCTTGATGATGAGGCTCAGCGGGTTGTAGGTCGCGAAGTCGATGTTGAGCGTCTGGCCCTCGAGCGAGACGGCTTCGCCGGCCTCGGTGGGCTCGGGCTCGGCGGCCTGGCCTTCGCCGGCGACGCAGCCGGAGAGCAGCAGCGCCGCGGCGGCGGCTCCCGCAACGAGCGCGGAACGGAGGAACGGGGTTCGGGTCACGGGGAGACTCCTTCAGTGGTGGGGGCGTTCGTGTCGCGGCGTGGTTGGGGTGAGCGCGCCGGTCAGTACGGGTAGTGCGGGATGGTCGTGGTGGCCTCGATGCCGCGGGCGGCGCCGTGGCGGTCGATGCCGAGGCCGTCGAGCAGGCGCCCGCGCAGCTCGGCGAGCTCGGCCGAACCGCGGTCGCGCGGCCGGGAACCGGGCACGACGACGATCTGCCGGATGTCGGCGCCCGGCGCCTCGCCGTCGCTGCCGAGCAGCACGACCCGGTCGGCGAGCTGCAGGGCCTCGTCGACGTCGTGCGTGACGAGCAGCACGGTCGTGGGCGCTGCGGCGTGCACGTCGAGCAGGAGGTCCTGCATCTTGAGGCGCGTGAGGGCGTCGAGCGCGCCGAACGGCTCGTCGAGCAGCAGCACGCCGGGGTTCCGGGCGAGGGCGCGGGCGAGCGAGGTGCGCTGGGCCATGCCGCCCGAGATCTCGCGCGGGCGATGACCGGCGAAGTCGGCGAGCCCGACGAGTTCGATGAGCCGGGCGACCTTGTCACGGCCGGCGGTCTTCGAGGTACCGCGCGGCAGCCCGAGCGCGACGTTGCCGGCGACCGTGCGCCACGGCAGCAGTCGCGGCTCTTGGAAGCCGACCGCCGAGCGCGGGTCGAACGGCACGACGGCGGTGCCGTCGACCGAGACGACTCCCGCGCTCGCATGGTCGAGTCCGCCCGCGATGCGGAGGAGGGTCGACTTGCCGCACCCGCTCGGGCCGAGGATCGCGACGATCTCGCCCGCCGCGACCTCGAGGTCGACGTCGCGCAGCACCTGACGCCGGCCGGCGTTCGTGTCGAACGCGCGCCCGACGGCGCGGAACGAGACGGATGCCGCGGTCATGGCGCCTCCTCGACGGCTTGGTGGATGGGTCGTTCGACGCTATCCATCGCAGGGAGGACTGTCAGGCGGGCTCGACCCGCGGCGTAATACGAGGATTCCGCGGTCGCTGCAGGAAAGCTCGAACTTCCTGCGATCTTGCAGCAGTCGTCAGACCGCGTCGAGGTGCGCCCGAGCCGGTTCGCTCTCGATGATCGCGAAGCCGCGCCCCCTGAGGCGCCGACGTTCGTCCGAGAGGAACGCCAGGGTGCGTTCGGCCGTGCCGCGGGTGTGCGCGACGACGAGCGCCGCGGCGGCGTCGGCATCCCGGCGCTGCAGGGCCGCGACGATCGCGAGGTGCTCCTCCCTCGCGTGAGCGCGGGACTCCGGCGTGCGGACCTCGAGCCAGCGAGTGCGCAGCAGCCGCGTCATCACGCCGCGGATGGAGTCGGCCATGAACGGGTTGCCGGAGAGCTGGGCGAGCAGTGCGTGGAAGTCGTTGCCGGCACGGATGCCGGCCTCCGAGATGGCGAGGTCCGTCGCGTGCGCACTCGTCGGATCGCCGGACCACGTGTCGGCGTTCCCGGTCTCGTTCAGCGAATCGGCGAGTGCCGCCAGGTCGGAGTCGGACGCGCGAGCCGCCGCCAGGCGCGCGCACGCCGCCTCGACGGCTTCGCGGTACTCGGAGAGCGCGCGGATCTCGGTCAGGTCGATCGGCGTGACGCTCCACCCCCGGCCCTCTCGACGCACGAGTCCGTCGGCTTCGAGGCGGAGGAGCGCGGTGCGGATGGGAGTTCGCGACGCGTCGAGGTCCGACTCGAGTCCGCGCTCGGTCAGCTTCTCGCCGGGAACGTAGTCGAGCGACAGGATCGCGGTGCGCAGCCGGTCGTACAGGGGGGTTCCGACGGTGGATGCCACGACGAGCTCCTCGGGTTTGGGATACCAAAGCGGTACGCACTAACGTATCCCAAAAGTCGTTCCACCGACACTTGCAGAGGCGGGCACGTGCACACCATGACACTCCAGCGATCGCCGGCGATCCCGGCGCGCGCCATGCGCATGCTCGCGCTCGGCGTCGCCGCGCAGGCCGCGAGCACCGTCTTCGTCAGCACCCCGGCGTTCCTCATCCCCCTGCTTCACACCGAACGCGGCATCCCGCTCGTGCAGGCGGGACTCTTGGCGTCGGCGCCGACCGTCGGCATGGTGCTCACGCTCGTCGCGTGGGGCGCACTCGCCGATCGCGTGGGCGAGCGCCGGGTGATCTCGGCCGGGCTCGCCCTCACGGCGGCCGCGGCGATCGGGGCGACCCTCGCCGGCGACATCCTCTCGCTCTGCATCTTCTTCTTCCTCGGCGGAGCCGTGTCGGCGAGCACCAACGCGGCGAGCGGCCGGATCGTGGTCGGCTGGTTCCCACGGGAACGGCGCGGATTCGCAATGGGCATCCGCCAGATGTCGCAGCCGCTCGGCGTCACCGTCGCGGCGCTCGCCGTGCCCGGCCTGGCCTCGACCGTCGGACTCGGCGCCGCCGTCGGCCTGTCGGTGGCATTGAACGCCGTGATGGCCCTGCTCTGCGCCCTGGGTCTGGCGAACCCCGTGCGCACGCCGTCGGCGACCGCGCCGGAGGCGGGCGCGACCCCGGAACCGGATGCGAACCCGTATCGCGCGAGCTCGTTCCTCTGGCGCATCCACCTCGTCTCGGCGCTGCTCGTCGTGCCGCAGTTCGCCCTCTCGATCTTCGGCATCGTCTGGCTCGTCACCGAGATGCACTGGAACGCCGCCGCTGCCGGCCTCCTGATCGGCGTCGCGCAGTTCATCGGCGCGGTGGGGCGTATCGGGGTCGGCACCCTGAGCGATCGGGTCGGCAGCCGGGTGCGGGTGCTCCGCTGGGTCGCGGTGAGCGGATGCCTCGCCATGCTCGTCGTGGCGGCGAGCGACCTCGCCGGGTGGGGAGCCTTCGCGGCACCGGCCTTCGTCGTCGCGACCCTCATCAGCGTGGCTGACAACGGGCTCGCCTTCACCTCGGTCGCCGAAGCGGCGGGTGCGACGTGGGCGGGCAAGGCGTTCGGCATCCAGAACACGGGACAGTATGTCGTGGCAGCAGCGGTGGGCCCTCTCGTGGGAGGCCTCGTCACGCTCGTCGGATACCCGCTCGCGTTCATCGCGATCGCGATCGCGCCCGCGGCGGCACTTCCGTTGATTCCGGCGCGCGACGTGACACGAGAGGTGTCGGAGACGACCGATGTGCTCAGGCGGCCGACGTCGCTGCGACCCGGCGACGCGAGCGCGAGGCGTCCGTCGCACCGAGGCGCTCGATCTGATCCAGCCAGGCCGCGCGCTTCTCGGGCGTCGAGAAACGGACCGGGGTGAGTCGCGAGATGCCGAGCGTGCGCACGCCGCAGTAGCCGAGCGTCGCGCGTGCGAGCGAGGTCTCGGCGGCGTTGCGGTAGACGAAGCGGTTCCAGGCGATGGGCGAGTCCATGGTCATGACGATGCGGGCGGTCTTGCCCGCGAGCAGCCGCGTCGAGACCTGCCCGCGCCCGTATCGGAACGCGGTGCCCGAGAGGATCGCCCGGTCGAGGAACGCCTTCAGGACGGCCGGGTACGTGCCCCACCACTGCGGGAAGAAGAACACGAGGTGGTCGGCCCACGCGACGTCGTCGATGAAGGCGCGGATGCGCGGTTCGAGGTGCGTCGTGTCGCCGTCGGGAGCGCGGAGGTCGGCGCGTGCCGCGGGCATCAGATCGAACTCGCGCTCGGCGAGGTCGATGGTCCGCACCTCGGCGCCGTCGACGGACGCCGCGCGCATGCCGGTCGCGTATCGCTCGGCGAGGGCGTGGTTGAAGCTGCCGGAGTTGGGGTGGCCGATGATCACGAGGGTGTTCGTCACGAGGTCAGTGCTCCTTGGAGTCGAGGTGTCGGATGACGGTCTTGAGGTCTTCGTGCAGCGCGCCGACATCGACGCCGGCGAGGTCGTCGAACGTCTCGGTGAATGACGCATCGAGCACCGGCAGGGCCTCGGCGAGGAAGTGCGCGGCCTTCGGGGTGATCGAGAGCAGCACGCGGCGAGCATTGGCGGGGTCGGTGTGCGTCTGCACCCAGCCGGCCTCGACGAACGCCGGCACGCGCTTGCTCACGGCGGCCTTGCTGACGCCGAGGCAGTTCGCGAGCGTCGTGATGTCGGGCGGCGGCGCGAGGTCGGCGAGCACGGCGATGAACATGAACTGGCTGTAGCTGATTCCGAAGCGCTGCTGCAGCAGCCGGTCGGCGAACCGATCCATGCGATCGACGAGGTAGTGCAGGGTGACCGTGACGCGGTCGCCCAGGGGTCCGCCGGATTCGGGGCGTGTACTCGGCTCAGCGGTCATGTCAATGAGTAAACAGGTTGACACGTCTTTTGTCAACTGGTTTACACGTACACCCTGAGGCCGGCATCGAAGCGGGCTCACACAACAGGTGCCGCCCTGCAGGAGAATGGACGGATGACGAGAACGGTTCGCGGTGCCAGTGTGCTGATCACCGGGGCCGCCGGCGGCATGGGCCGCATGTACGCCGAACGAGCCGTGGCCGAGCACGCGGCATCCGTGACCCTCTGGGACCGCGACGCGGCCGCCCTCGCCCGCGCCGTCGACGAACTCGGCACGATCTCGCGCGGTCGCACGCGCATCCAGTCGTTCGTCGTCGACGTCGGCGACCTCGGTGCGATCGCGAAGACCGCGCAGCGGGTGCGGCGAGAGGTCGGCAATCCCGACGTGCTCATCAACAACGCCGGCATCGTGCGCGGCAACCGCTACTTCTGGAACACCGACAACGGCGACGACACCCGCGCGACGATGCAGGTCAATGCGCTCGCGCCGATGTACATCGCACGGGAGTTCCTGCCCGGCATGATCTCGAACGCGTATCGCGCGGCCCGCATCGTGAACGTCGCGAGCGCGGCAGGCACGCTCGCCAACCCGCGCATGGCGGTCTACGCCGCGTCGAAGGCGGCGCTCATCGGCTGGAGCGACTCGCTGCGCCTCGAGCTCGAGCAGTCCGATCACGGCAATGTGAAGGTGACCACGGTCACGCCGAGCTACATCTCGACAGGCATGTTCGCCGGAGTCCGCGGGCCCGTGCTCGCACCGGTGCTCGACCCCGAATACGTCGTCGACCGGGTGTGGAAGGCGATGCTCGACGGCCGCCCGCTGCTCGAGCTGCCGAGGAGCGTGCGCCTCTCGCGGGCGCTGCGCGGACTGCTGCCCACGCGCGTGTTCGACCGCATCGTGGGCGACGGCTTCGGCGTCTACCGCTCGATGGAGCGGTTCACCGGGCGGCGCTGACGCCCGCTCGTCTCACAGCCCGTGCCGCTCCAGCCAGTCGAGCAGCACGCGGGTGAACTCCTCGGGACGCTCGACACTCGGCAGGTGCGCCGTGTCGGCGAAGCGCACACCCGTCGCGTCCGGCAGGTGCGCGAGCAGGTGGTCGTACGCCGCGAGCTCCACGCTGAGGTCGTACTCGCCCACGGCGACGAGGGCGGGAACGCGGAGGTCGCCGAGCCGCTCGTACGCCGGAGGATCGAGCGGGAGCACGGTGCCGTCATCGCTCGCATGCGCGGCGTTCGGAGCGTTCAGCTCGCGTGCGCGGCGCACGAAGCCCTGGTCGACGGCCGCCGCGTCGCGGAGCGGCCCGACCGCCCAGAGTTCCGCTTCGAGGCGCATCTGCAGCGCGGCGTCGATCGCCGGGTCGATCGCCTCGATCTCGTCGAATCGGCGCTGCTCCTCGTCGGTGAGCGGCAGGTCGGGGAATCCGCCCGGCTCCGAACCGACGGTCACCACGCCGCGCACGCGGTCGGGGTGGGCGAGCGCAGTGTCGAGCGTGATGCGCCCGCCGCGGCTCGCGCCGATCACGGTCGCCTCTGCCACGGCGAGGTGGTCGAGCACCGCGATCGCGTCGGCATGGTTCGAGAACGGCACCGACTCGTCATGCGTGGTGCCGCCGAACCCGCGAGGGTCGAAACGGGCGACGAAGTGGTGCTCGGCGAGGGCGTCGAGCTGCTCGTCCCACATCCGGAGCGTCGCGACGCCGGCGGGTACGAGGAGCAGGGCAGGGGCGGAAGCGCGGCCCGCCGACTCGTAGTGGAGCTCGGCGCCGGGAACGGTGAGGGTGGGCATTCCACGAGCCTACGCATCCGCCGTCAGGTCGCGCGGTCGGGTCGCGGTCGCCCGCTCGGTCGCCCGCGGCGACTCAGTCGTCGTCGCCCTTGTCGTTCTTCTTGTCGTTGTCCTTGTTGCCGTTGTTGTTGCCGGGGCCGCGGTTGTCGTCGCCGTCCTCCTCCGACGGATCCGGCTCGGGCGTCGGTGTCACGGAGTCGGCGACCCGGGCGGCCTCGAGGTCGGCCTGCACCAGGGCGATCGCCTCGCGGATGTCGGCGGCCTGCTCCTCGCCGATGGCGCCGGAGTCGACTGCTGCGTTCACATCGTTCTCGAGCAGGGCGAGCGCGGCGATCGCTCCGAGGTAGTCGCCGCCAGCGGCCCGCTTGGCGACCTGCACGACCGATGAATGGAGATCGGCGCTCACCGCTTCGGGCGACTGGCCGCAGGCGGTCAGCCCGAACACGAGCGACGCGGTGAGCAGGCCTGCGCCCACGGCGGTGCGGAGTCGAGTACGCATCATCGCGTCACCGCCTCCTCGAGCTGCTCGAGATGCACGCCGAGTTCGCCGGGAAGGGTGGGCAGCGTCTCGGTGGGTGCCGTCTGCGGCTGCGTGAGGCTCGCGATCGCCGGAGGCACGATCAGAGCGATGCCGACCGCGATGACCGCCAGCAGCACGACCGCGATCGTGGGGCGGAGCCAGCGGCGCGACGGCTTCGGCGCCGGCTGGAACGCGGCGGCCACGGCCCGTTCGGCGATCGCGTCGTCGCTCGCCCGGGGAGCGGGATCGGTCGGCAGGATGAGCGTCGGAGCCTCGGACGCATCGAGCAGCGCGGTCGGGGCGCCATCCGGCGCGGTCGAACCGGTCGTCGTGTCGAGGTGGCCCGCCGCCATCGCGACGTCGAGTGCCGAGGGCCTGGCGGATGCCTCGCGGGCGGTCATGCCTCGGAGCAGCTCCACCCAGTCGCTGCCGAGTGCACCGGGGATCTCGGGGTCGCTGACGAGCCTCGCCGCCGTGGCCTCGGACGCCGTGCCGGGAAACGCCGGCCGACCCGTGCGGGCCTCGAGGAGCACGAGCCCGAGCGCGTAGATGTCGGCCGCAGTGCCGGGCGCATGACCGCCGACCTGCTCGGGGCTGAGGTAGCCGGGAGTGCCGACATAGACACCCGTGCGGGTGAGGCGGGCGTCGTCGATCAGCCGGGCGATGCCGAAGTCGGCGAGCTTCGCGTTCCAGCGGCGGGTGGGCAGGTGCGCCGGTGCGAGCAGCACGTTCGCCGGCTTCACGTCGCGGTGCACGATGCCGCGCCCGTGGATCACGTGCAGCGCCTCGGCGAGATCGGCGGCCAGCCACGCGGCATCCGCTGGGCCGACCGGGCCCTGCTGCAGGGTCTTGCGCAGATCCCGTCCGTCGACGAGCTCCATGACGAGGTATTCGCGATCGATCCCCTCGTCGTGCGCGGCATCGTAGAGCCGCACGAGCGCGCGGTGCTCGACGCTCGCGAGCAGGGCCGTCTCGGAGCGACGGCGTGCAGCATCGTCGATGCCCTCGGCCGCCTCGGAGAAGACCTTCACGGCCACCGGACGCCCGAGGCTCAGGTCTTCGCCGCGATACACGCTCGCCATGCCGCCCCGGCCGATGAGGCCGCCGAGGCGGTATCGGCCGCCGAGCGTCACGCCCGCGAAGGGGCCGTCGCCGGGTCGTTCGGGGGAACTGGTCACCATTCGAGGGTATCGCCGGCGGCTGGGAGTGCAGCCTCCGCGCCCGCCTCGCTCAGCAGCAGTGGCCGGTCTCCGACTCGGTCCCCGCCTCGGCCTCGCGCTCGCCGGTGAGCACCGAGACCGGCACCGTGCAGGCATCGCCGCGCCAGGCTTCGATGCCCTCGCGCACGGCGAAGGCGGCGATGACCAGCGCTGCGATGGAGTCGGCCCACGCCCACCCCAGCAGACTGTTGAGGAGGAGGCCCGCCAGCAGCGCGGCAGAGAGGTAGGCGCAGATCAGCGTCTGCTTCGAGTCGGCGACGGCGGAGGCCGAGCCGAGTTCGCGCCCGGTGCGGCGTTCGAGCCACGACAGCAGTGGCATGACGGCGAGGCTCACGGCGGCGAGCGCGATGCCGACGGGGGAGTGCTCGGGCTCCGTGGCGCCGAGCAGTGTTCGTGCTGCGTCGATCGAGACGAACAGGGCGAGGCCGAAGAACGAGACGGCGATGAGGCGGAGGGCGATGCGCTCGCGGCGGTGCGGATCGGGGGCGGCGAACTGCCAGGCGACCGCGGCGGCCGAGAGCACCTCGACGATCGAGTCGAGGCCGAAGCCGATCAGGGCGGCCGACGAGGCGACGGAGCCTGCCGCGAGGGCGATGATCGCCTCGATCACGTTGTAGGCGATGGTCGCCGCGACGATGAGCCGGATGCGTCGGACGAGCACGGCGCGTCGCTCGGGGGCGAGCGGGGCGAGCGGCGTGCGCGGCACGGCGGTCATGCGCACGTGCAGTCGTCGCCGGAGCAGCAGGCCGGGTCGACGACGAGCACGAGCCGCAGCAGGTCGCCGAGCGCGGGTGCGAGGTGCTCGCTCGCGAGGCGGTACGAGGTTCGACGCCCGTCGGGCACTGCCTCGACGAGTCCGCAGCCGCGCAGGCAGGCGAGCTGGTTCGACATGACCTGCCGGGAGACGCCGAGCGACGCGGCGAGGTCCGACGGGTATGCGGGGGCCTCGCGGAGCGAGAGCAGGACTCGTGCGCGGGTCTCGTCGGAGAGCGCGTGCCCGAGGCGCGCGAGCGCCGCGGTGTGGGTCAGGGTCGCCGTCTCGGTCGCGAGGTCGTCGGTCACGTCGACGACGATACAGCAGATCGTGTATTCACGAAAGCCTGTATCAAAGGGTTGATCCTCAGAAGATCATCGGTCGATCGAGGTCGTCGTCGCCGATCGCGAGGTCGACGAGCACGGGCACGTGGTCGCTGGGGGCGTCGCCCTTGCGCTCGTTGCGGTGGATCGAGGCATCCGTCACGGCCTCGGCGAAGGCCGCCGACCCGAGGATGAAGTCGATGCGCAGCCCCTCGTTGCGCGGGAACTTCAGCTGCTTGTAGTCCCAGTAGGTGTAGCCCTCGGGAATGCGCGGGCGCACGACATCCGTCACCCCTGCGTTCTCGAGGGTGAAGAAGGCTTGGCGTTCGGCCGGCGAGACGTGGGTCGTCACGCCCTCGATGACGGCCGGGTCGCCATTGTCTTCATCGAGCGGTGCGATGTTGAAGTCGCCCATGAGCGCGAACGGCACTTCGGGCCGAGCGGATGTCTCGGCGCGCGTGTACTCCGTGAGGGCCGCGAGCCAGTCGAGCTTGTACGTGTAGTGCGGGTCGCCGAGGGAACGGCCGTTGGGCACGTAGAGGCTCCACACCCGCACCCCGTCGACGGTCGCGCCGATCGCGCGCGCCTCCTGCGGCTGGTCGGGGCCCTCGAGTCCCTTGAGGAAGCCCGGCATGCCGGGGAACGCCGTCTCGACCTCGCCGATCGGCTTGCGGCTCGCGATCGCGACGCCGTTCCACTGGTTCAGCCCGTGGATCGCGACGTCGTAGCCGGCCGCCTCGAACGCCTCGATCGGGAACTGCTCGGGCTTGCACTTGATCTCCTGCATCGCGAGCACGTCGACGTCTTCGCGCACCATCCAGTCGACGGTGCGGCCCACGCGGGCGCGGATCGAGTTGACGTTCCAGGTGGCGATGCGCATGCCGTCAAGCCTATTCGGGAGCGGTGACAGGATCCTGCCGCGCTGCGCTCAGGACCGCCTGCCGGCGAGCCTCGGCACGACGATCCAGAGCAGCGCCGCGGCGACGAGCGCGATGCCCAGGGCGATGAAGCCCGCGATGCGACCGAGGGCGATCTCGAAGATGAACCCCGCGACGCCGACCGCGAGCAGCGTCGCCACGAGCAGGTGCGCCCGCAGGAGCCGGTCGCCGCGGCGCACGATCTGCTCCTTCCGCTGCTGTCCGAACAGCTGGCGATGCAGGATCACCGGAGCGAAGCCGAGCAGCGTCGCGGTGCATGCGAGGGCGACGAGCACGAGGTAGAGCCCGAGCTCGTAGCCGTCGAGATCGAGGAAGCGGGGCTGGAACGCCGCGGCGAGCAGGAAGCCCGTCATGATCTGCGTGCCGGTCTGCGTCGCGCGCAGTTCCTGCAGGATGTCGCTCCAGTTTCGGTCGAGGCGTTCGATGCGGGTCTCGTCGCGCCCGTCGGAGCGATCGTCGAGGTTGTCGACCGGGGAGCCGGTGCCGTCGGTGGCCATGCCGGGAGGATATCGCAGCGTCGCGTGGTCGGCAGTGTTCTGGCGGGCGGAGGCCCGAAGCTGCGAAGATCGGGATACGCGAGATCCGGGGGTGGTCGTGAAGTTCAGCATCGAAGGCATCGAGGGTCTGCCCGAGATCGCGAAGGGGGCCGACCTCGCCGCGCTCATCGCCGATGCGACCGACCTCGGCGACGGCGACATCCTCGTCATCACCTCGAAGATCGTCTCGAAGGCCGAGGGGCGCATCGTCGCGGCCGCCGACCGCGAGCAGGCGATCACCGACGAGACGGTGCGCGTCGTCGCGAGCCGCGCCTACGACGGCGGCGTGACCAGGATCGTCGAGAACCGCCAGGGCATCATCGGCGCCGCCGCCGGCGTCGACGCGTCGAACACGCCAGATGGCACGGTGCTGCTGCTTCCGGTCGACCCGGATGCCTCGGCGCGCGCGCTCGCCACCGGTATCCGTGCGCTCACGGGCGCCCGGGTCGGCGTCATCCTCTCCGACACCCTCGGCCGGCCGTGGCGCGAGGGCCAGACCGATCTCGCGATCGGCGCCGCCGGCGTGCACGTCTTCGACGACCTTCGCGGGTCGACGGATGCCTCGGGCAAGCCCCTCGCCGTCACCATGCCGTGCGTGGCCGACGAGCTCGCGGGCGCCGCCGAGCTCGTGAAGGGCAAGTCGTCGGGCGTGCCCGTCGCCGTCGTGCGGGGACTCGGGCACCTCGTGGGCGACCTCGACCTGCCCGGTGCCCGGTCGATCCAGCGGCCCGCCGAACGGGACCTCTTCCGCGTGGGCGCCGATGAGGCGTACAACGAGGGGTATCGCGACGGTTTCGACGAGTCGCAGTCCGAGGGGATGCTCCGCCGCTCGCCGGTCGAGTAGTAGGAGTCTCGATACGCTCTTTCGTCGCGACTCGACCGGCCGTCGAGGGAGGATGGAGTCGTGTCAGCACACATCGGCTACGCCGCCATGCTCGAGCGGTTCCCGCCTGCAGAGGCCGTCGCGCTCAGCGCGCTCGCCGAGTCGCACGGCTTCACGGGGGTGATGGCGAGCGATCACTTCCAGCCGTGGATCCCCGCCCAGGGCGAGTCCTCCTTCGTGTGGAG
This sequence comes from Agromyces fucosus, assembly GCF_004134865.1. GTDB lineage: Bacteria > Actinomycetota > Actinomycetes > Actinomycetales > Microbacteriaceae > Agromyces > Agromyces fucosus. The sequence continues at coordinate 73,014 of NZ_SDPO01000003.1, forward strand.
CGTGCTCGGCGCGATCGGCGAACGGACCCGCGGTGACTTCGGCCCCGGCGTCACCACACCGGGGTTCCGGATGCATCCTGCCGTCGTCGCCCAGGCGAGCGCGACGCTCGCGGCGATGCATCCTGGCCGGCACTGGCTCGGCCTCGGCTCGGGCGAGGCGCTCAACGAGCACGTCGTCGGCCCCTACTGGCCCGAGGCGCCCGAACGCATCAACCGCATGTTCGAGGCGGTCGACGTGATCAAGAAGCTCTTCGCCGGTTCGCTCGCGGGCCGCGACGTGCGCCACTCGGGTCAGCACTTCAAGCTCGAGGCGACCCGCCTCTGGACGATGCCGGCGGTCGCGCCCGAGATCCTCGTCGCGGCGTCGGGTCCGGTAACCGCGAAGCGCGCCGGCCGCACGGTCGACGGCATGATCACGATCGGGGCGCCCACCGAGAAGCTCGCCGCCCTGCTCACCCGGTTCCGCGAGGGCGCGCGCGAGGTCGGCCGCGATGCCGCGCGCATGCCGAAGGTGCTGCAGTTGCACCTCTCGTGGGCGCCCACCGACGAGCAGGCGATGCGCGACGCGCTCAGCGAGTGGCCGAACGGCGGGTTGCGCATCCCGCGCAGCGACATCCGCTCGCCCTTCGAGTTCGAGCAGCTCGCCCGCACCGTGCGACCCGAGGACTTCGCCGGGCGTATGGTCGTGTCGGCCGATCCCGACGTGCACCGGGCCGACATCCAGCGTCACCTCGACCTCGGCTTCGACCGCATCTACCTGCACAACGCAGGCCGCGACCAGGCCGCGTTCCTCGAGGTCTTCGGTCGCGACGTGCTGCCGGGGCTCCGGGCATGACGGCAGCGGATGCCGCGGGGCCGGTCGGGCTCTGGACCGTCGTGATCCCCGTGAAGGCGCCGGCCGGCGCGAAGACGCGGCTCGCCGCCGCGGTTCCACCGGTCGAGCGGGAGGCACTCGCCAGGGCGTTCGCGCTCGACACGATCGCCGCCGCACTCGCCGCCGGATCGGTCGCCCGCGTCGTCGTGGTCGGCGGCGATCCGACGCTCGTCGGAGCAGCCGAGTTCCTGGCCGAGCCCGTCGACGGGCCGCGTGGGCTGACATCGGCGATCGCATACGGCATCGCCCAGGTGAGAGCGGCCGACGACGAGGCCGAGCTTCGTCCGGTCGCGGTGATGCTCGGCGACCTGCCGGCCCTCGCACCCGAGGAGCTCGATGCTGCCCTCGACGCCGCGTCGCGGCACCCGCTCGCCTTCGTGCGCGACGCCGACGGCACCGGCACCACCCTCGCGACCGCGTCGGCCGGCGTGCTGCTCGTCCCGCAGTTCGGCGTCGACTCGGCAGCGCGTCATGCCGCGGCGGGGTTCGTCGAGCTCGAGGCATCCGCCGGGCTCAGGCGCGACGTCGACACGATCGACGCGCTCGCCGAAGCCCTCGCCCTCGGGGTCGGACCGCGCACGCGCGCGGCGGCCGCGCGCATCGACGCTGCGTCCTCCCTTCTCTGATCGACGGCGCCGAGCCGCGCGGGTCGTGCGAGGATCGGAGTATGACGCTCACCCTCGGATACAAGGCCTCAGCCGAGCAGTTCGCCCCGCGCGAGCTCGTCGAGATCGCGGTGGCGGCCGAAGCCAACGGCTTCGAGTCGGTGTTCACGAGCGACCACTTCCAGCCGTGGCGGCACGACGGCGGGCACGCCCCGTTCTCGCTCACCTGGATGGCCGCCGTGGGCGAACGCACGTCGACGATCAAGATCGGCACGAGCGTCATGACGCCGACGTTCCGCTACAACCCGGCGGTGCTCGCGCAGGCGTTCGCGAGCCTCGGCTGCCTGTACCCGGGGCGCATCATCGCGGGCTTCGGCACCGGCGAGGCGCTGAACGAGATCGCGACGGGGTTCCGCGGCGCGGGCGAGCAGGAGTGGCCCGAGTTCCGTGAGCGTTTCGCGCGGCTTCGCGAGTCGGTGCGGCTCATGCGCGCGCTCTGGACCGACGACGAGCAGGTCAGCTTCGAGGGCGAGTACTACTCGACGCACGACGCGTCGATCTACGACCGTCCGGATGTCCCGGTGCCCGTTTACATCGCCGCCGGCGGCCCGACCGTGGCCAAGTACGCGGGGCGCGCGGGCGACGGCTTCATCTGCACCTCGGGCAAGGGCATGGAGCTCTACACCGAGCAGCTCATCCCGGCCGTGAAGGAGGGCGTCGCAGCCGGCGGTCGCTCCTATGACGCGCTCGACCGCATGATCGAGATCAAGCTCTCGTACGACACCGACCGCACGGCCGCGCTCGAGAACACGCGGTTCTGGTCGCCGCTCTCACTCACCCCCGAGCAGAAGCACTCCATCACCGACCCCGTCGAGATGGAGCGGGCCGCCGACGCGCTGCCGATCGAGCAGATCGCCAAGCGCTGGATCGTCGGCAGCGACCCCGACGAGGTCGTCGCCGGCATCAAGCAGTACGTCGACTGGGGCTTTAACCACCTCGTCTTCCACGCGCCGGGTCACGACCAGGCTCGATTCCAGGAGCTCTTCGCGCGCGACCTCGTGCCGCGACTGCGCGCGCTCTGAGCGGCGGCTCGGGATATCGCGACGACCACTCACGGAGCCCGGTCGACCACCAGCCCGGTGCCGCCGCCTCGACGCACGGGTTCGGCCACGGCGGTCATGAGCCCGTCGGCGTCGACCTCGATGGCCGCGACCGCACCGATCTCCGCCGGTGACCCGAAGGTGTGACCGTACGGCGTGAGCGCGGCGGCGTAGGCGTCGAGGAACGCCTGCTCTGCCGAGACGTTGACGGTGTTGCGCTGCGACGCCCGCGGGGCTGCGACCGCCTCGGGCATGGTCATGCCGAGGTCGATGCGGTTCATGAGCACCTGCGCCACGGTCGTGATGATCGTGGACCCGCCCGGCGAGCCGACCACGTAGCGCACGTCGCCGCCGTCGAGCACGATCGTCGGCGACATCGACGAGCGCGGGCGCTTGCCGGGTTCGACGGTGTTCGGATCCGCGGGGTTCGGCACGAAGTTGAAGTCGGTGAGCTCGTTGTTCAGGAGGAATCCGCGCCCCGGCACGGTCATGCCCGAGCCGCCCGTCTGCTCGATCGTGAGCGTGTAGGCGACGGCGTTGCCCCACTGGTCGACCACCGAGAGGTGCGTCGTCGAGATGTTCTCGGTGTCGAGGGGGTCGGCCACGGCGGCGAGCTCGCATCCCGCCGCGTCGAGCGGTGCCGGCGCCACGGGCTTGACCGACGCGGCATCCGGATCGATCACGCAGGCGCGTGCGTCTGCGAAGTCCTGGCTCAACAGGGTCTCGGTCGGCACCTCGACGAAGGCCGGGTCGCCGACGTAGGCGTTGCGGTCGGCGAAGGCGTGCGCCGTGGCCTCGAGATAGAGGTGCAGAGCCTGCGGCACCGACTCGCCCGCGAGGTCGAAGTTCTCGAGGATGTTCAGCGATTCGCCGACCGTCGTGCCGCCCGACGATGACGGCGCCATGCCGTAGACGTCGAGTCCGCGGTAGGCCACGTGCGTGGGATCCTGCTCGAGCACCTCGTACGCGGCGATGTCCTCGGCGGTGAGGTAGCCGGGGTACGCAGGCAGGGACGCCGCGGGATCGGTCTGCGGGTCCTGCGCGATGGCGGCGATCTCGTCGGCGAGGGGGCCCTCGTAGAAGACGTCGGTGCCGTGCACGGCGATCTCCCGGAGCGTCTTCGCCAGGTCGGGGTTCTTGAAGGTCGACCCGACCACCGGCGGCGCGCCGTTCGGCAGGAACAGCTCGGCGGTCGCGGGGAACGCCGCGAACCGGGCAGCGTTGGCGGCCGTCTGCTGGGCGAAGGTCTCGTCGACCCGGAATCCACGGTTGGCGAGCAGGATCGAGGGCTTCAGCATCTCGTGCAGCGACTCGGTGCCGAACCGGTCGAGCGCGGCCTCCCAGGTCGCGAGCGTGCCCGGCACGCCGACCGAGAGCCCCGACGACACGGCGGCGGCGAAGGGGTAGGGCTGGCCGGTCGCGGGGTCGATGAACGCGTCGGTCGGCATCGTCGCGGGTGCGGTCTCGCGTCCGGCGATCGTGGTGACCTCGCCGGACTCGGCGTCGAAGTACACGAGGTACCCGCCGCCGCCGATGCCGGCGCTGTAGGGCTCGGTGACGCCGAGGGCGGCGGCGGTGGCCACGGCCGCGTCGACGGCGTTCCCGCCCTTGCGCAGCACTTCCAGGCCCGCGGCGCTCGCCTCGGAGTCGACGGATGACACGGCGCCGCCGTACCCCGTCGAGGTCGACGGCGCCGGTGGTGCCGGGCGCCCGGCGGCGAGCAGGCCCGCGGGCGCGAGCGCCGACGACGGCGCCGCAGAGGCCGGAGCGGCTGTGGCGAGAGCTCCGACCGCGAGCGTGGCGGCGAGTGCTGCGCTCACGCGGCGAAGGGCGGAGCGGCGGACGACGTTGACCATTTGGGACCCCCCGAATCGGGTACAACCTGCTGGATGACCTCACCGTAGACCTCCCCACCGCGGGCGGCAACGGGTTGAGGTGATCCGGGTCGCGCCCCGCCGGTCAGCGCAGCCCGGGTCGGTTCACGCTCGGCGGCAGCGCGCAGTAGTCGTAGAAGAACCGGCTCGGTGCCGCGTCGTCCGTGACGTCGACGATGACGGATGCCCCGGAGTGCGGCAGTTCGTCGCCGGCCATGAGCCACACCGAGAAGTGCCAGATTCCGCGCACGGCATCGTCGAGCAGTCCCGGCCCGTCGGCGACGAGCACCGAGTCGTCGGAAGCCCCGGGCATGGTGCCTGCGCGAAACGGCTCGATGATCTCGGCGCGCAGGGAGGCTTCGTCGACCGGGCCGACGGATGCACGTACCACCGTCTGTCCGCGTGCGGCCAGCGCGGACGCGAGGTCGTCGGCGAAGCCGGCGGCATCGGCCGTCGCCGCGGCGTCGACCGCGATGAGCCGGCGCCCCCGCGATGCATGGTGCAGGAACTCCTCGGCGATGCCGTCGAGCAGCTGGTCGCGGGGCTGCGCCTCGTACGCGGTTCGCGTCATCCCTTCAGGCTACGCGCCCGCGGAGGGGCGCTGGCCCGATCGTCTTCACGTGCGATCGGTTGCGAGTCGAGCCTGCTGAATGGGTGTGCCGCGGGGGGTGGATCGGCTTTCACGCCCAGAGCTGCCGTCGATCCCATCCGGACTCGGTTCGCTCGTACCGCAACCTCAGGTGGTTTCGGCTGGGATCGCCTTGCCAGAATTCGACGCTCGCGGGCCTGACACACCACACGGTCCACTCCGTCGTCGTGAGGCCGGGTTCCGACTCGAGTCGTGCGAGGTTGCCCGCGACGATGCGGTCTCGTTCCTCGAGGTCGAGGAGGGGTGCGCTCTGGCGGCCTGCCAGTGCGATCGCCTTCGCCGCCGGGTTGCGGGCGATGAAATCCGAGGCGGACTCGGCCGGGGTCGCCCGCTCGGCGAGACCTCGTACGCGAATGGATCGGGCCAGGGGCGACCAGTAGAACGTGAGCGCGACGTGCGGGTTGGCGTCGAGTTGCTTGCCTTTCGCCGAATCGTCTCCGGTGGCGATCTCGAAGGACCCGTCTGCGGTCACGTCTTTGAGCACGAGGACGCGCGCATCCGGTCGTCCTTCGCGGTCGACGGTCGACAGCGTGAGTGCGTGCGGCTCGGGGACCTCGGCAGCGAGCGCGGCGTCCAGCCAGTCGACGAACAGTTCCTGCGGTTCATCGGGCGCGGTCAGCGGATCGAAGCGCGGTGGCTGGCCCACGATGGATGGCGTGCTTCGCAGGCGGTCGCGGAGTGTCGTCATGGTCCCAGCTTCGCACTGGCCTGCGAGATGGCGGTCCATGCAGCGGTTCGCGTCCTTCTCCCGGCCTCTGCACGCCAGGGATCCAGGCTCCGGCGCGAGCAGGTGTGGTGGAGAGCCCTGGCACTTCGTGAAATGCGCCGTCGGCTCCGAGCCGACGTCGCAGGCCGATCGCGCCCTATGCTCACCGCATAGACTTCTTGCTGTGGGGCATCGCGCTGTGCGTCTTCTTCGGCGGTATCAGCGTCATCGGAGCGCTGCGCCGGATCGCGGACGCGACCGAGGAGATCGCACGCAACACGCGCGAGCGTGCAGAGGCCGACGCGCCGCAGTAGGTCCGCCGGCGCCCGGCATCCGGCTCGCCCGACATCCGACTCGCCCGGCATCCGGCTCGCCCGGTGCGTCAGGTTCGCGGGTCGAGCGCGACCTCGGGCGTGCGCGCCGACGAGACGCCCGAGTAGGCGATGATCGGCCGCCCCGTCGAGGGGTGCGCGAGCACCTCGGCCTCGACGCCCCAGACGTCGCGGATGAGCCCGGGCTCGAGTACCTCGGCCGGGTTTCCGGCTGCCACGACCCGGCCGCCGTCGAGCACGATCACGTGGTCCGCGTACGCGGCCGCGAGCCCGAGGTCGTGCAGCGCAGCGAGCACCGTGCGCCCCGACCCGGCAAGGGTGCGGAGCAGCTCGAGGCTCGTGAGCTGGGCGCGCACGTCGAGGTGGTTGGTCGGTTCGTCGAGGAGCAGCAGTTCGGGCTCCTGCGCGAGCGCCCTCGCGAGGTTCACCCGCTGGCGTTCGCCGCCCGAGAGCGTCGCGTACTCGCGCGCGGCGAGCGGTTCAAGGCCGAGCACCGCGAGCGATTCGGCGACGACGGCATGATCGCGGTCGCCGAGGCCCGACCACGGCCCGAGGTGCGGGGTGCGGCCGAGTGCGACGACCTCGTGCACGCGCAGCTCGGGGGCCTCGTGCGTCTCCTGCTCGGCGAGCGCGATGCGGCGCGCCAGGTCGCGGCGGCGCAGCGCGGCGAGGTCGTGTCCGGCGAAGGCGAGCGCACCGGCATCCGCTCGCTCGATGCCCGCGATGAGGTGCAGCAGGGTGGACTTGCCGGCGCCGTTCGGGCCGAGCAACGCGCCGAGGGCGCCTGCGGGCACGGTGACGTCGACCTCGTCGACGACGAGCCGGCCGGTGCGCGAGAAGCGCACGCGCGAGAGATCGAGGCCGTCGGTCATGAGACCCTCCGTCGCATCAGGAGCAGGGCGAACACCGGCCCGCCGACGAGCGCCGTGATGATGCCGACGGGCAGCTCGCGGGGGTCGAAGAGCGTGCGCGCGGCGGTGTCGGCCCAGACCAGGAACAGTGCGCCGGCGAGTGCCGAGAGCGGCAGCAGTGCGCGATGGCGCGAACCCACGAGCAGGCGCACGCCGTGCGGCAGGATCAGGCCGACGAACCCGATCGATCCGCTCACGGCGACGAGCGCGCCGGTGAGCAGGGCGGTTCCGCCGAGCAGCAGCAGCCGGCTGCGCCCCACGTGCACCCCGAGAGCGGATGCCGCGGCATCGCCGAACGCGAACGCGTCGAGGGTGCGCGCGCTCGCGATGAGCGGGATGCCGATCGCGACGAGCGCGCCGCCCGCGATCGCGACCGAGACCCAGTCGGTGCCGGCGAGCGAGCCGAGCAGCCAGTTGAGGATCTCGCGGTAGCTGTCGCCCGTGGCGCTCCAGAAGATGACGAGGCTCGTGACGGCGCCGAACATCGACGAGACGGCCAGGCCGGCCAGCACGGTGCGCGTGGGGGAGAGGCCGCCGCCCGAGCCGCGACCCGAGCCACGCCCCGCGGCGCCCGCGAGGGCGAGCGTTGCAACGAGGGCGACGAGCGCCCCGGCGAACGCGGCGAACGGCAGGAGCAGGCCGACGCCGAGCACGATCACGATGACGGCGCCGACCGACGCGCCCGACGAGAGGCCGAGCAGGTAGGGGTCGGCGAGCGGGTTGCGGGTCAGCGCCTGCATCACGGCACCGCAGAGCGCGAGACCGGCGCCGACCGCGGCGGCGGTGAGCACCCGGGGCATCCGGAGCTCCCACACGATGCCGTCGCGGAGCGGGCTGAGGGTCGGCTCGCCGATGCCGAGGTGCGCCAGCACGCTCGCGACGACATCCGTCGGGGCGAGGCCGGCCGGCCCGATCGTGACGGCCGCGATGACGGAGGCCGCGAGCGCGGCACCGAGTGCGACCGCCCAGACCCAGAAGCTCCCGCGACCGCCCGTCGGTCGACCCGCCGGTCGAGTAGGGCGCTCTGCGCCCGTATCGAGACCCCGTGGCCCGATGCGCGGAGCTGTGGTCTCGATACGCTCGCTGGCGCTCGCTACTCGACCGACGGGGGTGCTGGACATCAGCCGAGGGCTCCGAGCTGGTCGACGAGCGACGCGACGGCGCCGACGTTGCGCACGCCCGCCTCGGTCGCGGGGAAGTCGACGACGAGGTACCGCTTCGCCTGCACGGCCGGCAGAGCCGCGGTCGCGGCGTTCGCCTCGAGGTGCGCGATCTTCTGCTCGGCGGTGTTCCACGCGGCGTCGACGAGCACGATGACGTCGGGGTTCGCGGCGACGATCGCTTCCCAGCCCATCGAGGTCCAGGTGTCCTCGACGTCGGCCGCGATGTTCTCGAGACCGGCGGCCTGCATGATCATCTGCGGTGCTCCGATGCCGGCGCCGACGAACGGCGTCTCGTCGCCCGAGCTATACCAGAGGGCCGTGAGGCCATCGGCGTTCGGCTCGATCGCGTCGAGCTCGGCGCGCTGGGTAGAGACGAGGTCGGCCGCGGCATCCGGAACGCCGAAGATGTCTCCCGCCTCCTCGAACTCGCGGAAGACCTCGTCGAAGGTGAGCGGGTTCGGCATGTAGCCCTCGCCCTTGCACGCGGCAGGTGCGACGTACGTCGCGACGCCGAGCTTCGCGAGCGTCTCGCGATCGCCGGCGCCCTCGGCGGAGAGGTTGGACTCCCACCCGGCGAAGACGAGGTCGGGCTCGGCCGCGAGCGTCGCCTCCTGCGACGGCACCTTCTCGGAGAGCGCCTCGACGCCCGACGCGGCGCCGGTGTAGGCGTCGGGAACGGGGCCGTCGCTGAACGCCGAGCCGACGACGCGGTCTTCGAGCCCGAGGGCGAGCAGCAGTTCGAGCGTCGACGACTTGATCGTCACGACGCGCTCGGGCGCCGCCTCGAAGGTCACCTCGGTGCCGCAGTTGTCGATCGTGAGCGGGTATCCGGATGCCGCGGCGTCAGCGGTGGCGTCGGGCGTCGCGGGACCGGCGACGCTGCCGGTGGCACATCCGCCGAGGAGGAGGATCGCGGCGAACGGCGCGGCGATGAAGAGGGAACGGGACGCGGGCATCAGGCCTCCGGATGGCGTGCGAGTAGGGCACCGACGTTGTCGGGGACTCGCAGCCCAATGCCGGGCCGCACACGCCGATCAGATCCAGATCAGCGGGTCGGCACCATCCTAGACCGCGAGGTCGAGGGCCGCACCGGCGAGATCGGCCGAGGTGTCGAGGTCGCGCATCCAGAGGGGCACGGATGCCGCGGTGAGCCCGATCCCCTCGAGCGACGCGAGCGCCGGGGCATCCGCTTCGTCGACGAGCCAGCCGTCGAGCAGGCCGCCGGCCGACCGCGAGCCGTAGTGCCGGCCGACCGCTTCGGCGCTCGTCTCGACGCCGATGACGGGCAGGCACGCGTCGGCCATGCCGCGCACGACCTTGCCGCCGATGATCGGCGAGACGCCGACGACCGGCGCCGAGGTCTCGGCGAGCGCCTCGCGGATGCCGGGCACGGCGAGGATCGTGCCGATCGAGACGACCGGGTTCGACGGGGCGATGAGCACGACGTCGGCGCCGAGGATCGCCTCGACGACGCCCGGAGCCGGGCGGGCCGACGCGATGTTCCGCTGCCGGAAGGCGACCGCGGGCAGCGTGGCGCGGTATCGGGTCCACCACTCCTGGAAGTGCATCTCGCGCTCGCCGTCGAGTTGGTCGGGGTCGGCGACGAGCACGTCGGTGTCGACCTCGGTGTCGGTCGCCGGCAGCAGGTGCACGCCGAGCGGCCAGCGCTGCTGCAGGCGGTGCGCCACCTCGGACGGCGTCGCGCCCTCGCGGAGCCACGCCGTGCGTGCCAGGTGCGTGCCGAGGTCGAGGTCGCCGAGGGTGAACCACGGCCAGCCGACGCCCCACTCGCGGAGCTCCGCGGCGACGCGTTCGCTCTCGCCCGCCCGGCCCCAGCCGCGCTCGGTGTCGTTGACGCCGGCGAGCGAGTAGAGGAGCGAGTCGAAGTCGGGCATGAGGCGCACGCCCGCGAGCCAGATGTCGTCGCCCGTGTTGACGACCACGCTGACGGATGCCTCGGTGCCCCCGTCGCCATCGGGCCAGCGCCGGGCGCACTCCTCGCGCACGCCGCGCACGAAGCGCGAGCCTCCGACTCCGCCTGCGAGCACCGTGATCTGCACCGTCCAACCCTATGGCCGCCGGTCGGATCGTTCGGGACCACTCGTGTCGCGCGGGACCGTGGATATCCGTGGTCCCGCGCGAAACGAGTGGTCCGACGATCGCCACGGAGTGGACGACGCCGGTCAGGCGACGCCCGCGGCCTCCAGCACCGGGATCTCGTCGATCGAGCGGTACACCGGGATGCCCCTGGCCTCGGCGATGCGCACGTCCTGGTCGGCGCCCTGCGAAGCGCCCTCGAGGCGCAGCACGGCGTCGCAGTGCTGCAGCAGACGGTGGGCGGTCGCGTACATGACGTCGCCCTCGGCGGGCGGCATGCCATCAGCGGATGCCTCGGGGCCCGAGGCATCCGCCGCCACGCGCAGGATCGGCAGCGCGACCCATTCGCCGATCATCGGCACGTGTCCTCGTTCGTAGATGGGCCAGGAGGCCTCCTCGAGGCGTTCGAGGTTGCGGGCGATGCGGGCGGGGTCGCCGTCGGTGCCCGAGCGATAGGGGCCGGCGATGAGGATGAGCAGTGGTTTCGACATGTCGGCCACCATAACGTGCAAGAATGTGAAGAAACAAGGAGGAACGTGCATGCTGACCGCGCAACGCCGTGAACTGCTGCTCGAACTGCTGCAGCGCGACGGCCGCATCGTCGCCGCCGACGTCGCGGCCGACCTGGGCATCTCCGAGGACACCATCCGCCGCGACCTCCGTGAGCTCGCCGCCGCCGGGCTCTGCCAGCGGGTCTACGGGGGAGCGCTGCCGGCATCGCCCGCCACCTCGCCGTACGAGGCGCGCACCCGCATCGAGCCCGAGAGCAAGCACCGCATCGCCGTCGCCGCGGCGCGCCTCATCGAACCCGGCTCGACCGTGCTGCTCGACGGCGGCACGAGCACGCTCGCGCTCGTCGGGGCACTGCCGCGCTCGCTGCGCGCGACCGTCATCACGCACAGCCCGACCATCGCCGTGGCGCTCGCCGAGCACGACCACGTCGAACTGCAGCTCATCGGCGGCCGGGTGTATCGGCACTCCATGGTCACGTGCGGCGCGATCGCCGTCGAGGCCCTGCGCGAGGTGAGCGCCGACCTGTTCTTCCTCGGCGTCACCGGTGTTCACGCGGAGGCCGGCCTCACGACCGGCGATGCGGAGGAGGCGGCGATGAAGCGCGCGCTCGCACGATCGGCCGCCGAGACCTACGTGCTCGCGAGCACCGAGAAGATCGGCGCCGCCTCGACGTACCGGGTGCTGCCCCTCGACGGGGTGGCGGGCGTCGTCACCGATGCCGACGGCGCCTCGCCGGCGATGCGCGAGCTCGACGACGCGGGGGTCCGGCTCATCCCGGCGCACTGAGCCGAGCCGGGGCGTGGCGTTCGGGACCACTCATGTCGCACGAGACCACGGATATCGGTGGTCCCGTGCGAGACGAGTGGTCCGAGCTGGATCGAGACACGCTCAGTCGCGGCGCGCCCGCCGAACCGGGCCGCCCGAGGACTGGCGCTCGCGGCCGACCGGGTACACGATGGGACGGACAGCACCGCACCGGCGCGGGAGGCGAACATGAATCCGGCATCGACACCGACCCACCGCACCATCGCGCTCGTGGGCGGGGCGGGTTCCGGCAAGACGACACTGCTCGAAGCGCTGCTGCTGCGGGCCGGCGCGATCCCGAGGGCGGGCAGCGTCGAGCAGGGCTCGACGACCGGCGACCACGAGCCCGAAGAGATCGCCAGGGGCATGACCCTCGGGCTCTCGCTCGCCCACGTGGGCTGGGCGACACCCGACGGCGTCGAGCACGCCATGACCCTCGCCGACGCGCCGGGGCATCCCGATTTCGTCGGCGGGCTCGACACGGCCCTCGCGATCGCGGATGCCGCGTTGCTGACCGTCAGCGCGGTCGACGGCGTGACGGCGGGCACGCGAAATGCCTGGGCTGCGGTGCGGGCGGCTGCCGTGCCGCTCATCGTCGTCATCACGCAGGAGGACAAGGCGCGAGCCGACTTCCGCCGCGTGCTGGCGGAGCTGCGCGAGGCGTTCGGCGAACGTCTCGTGGCGCTCGAGCTGCCGCTCGGCGAGGAGCACGACTTCACCGCGCTCGCCGACGTGCTGAGCGAGCACGCCCTCGTCTACGACGAGGCGGGCCGTCATCACGACGAGCCGCTGCCGGCCGGGGCCGAGGCGGAGGAGCACCGACTGCACGTCGAGGTGACGGAGGAGATCGTCTCGCACGACGACGAGCTGCTCGAGGCGTACCTCGACGGGCGCGAGCCCGCGGCATCCGACCTCGAACGCACGCTCGCCCGCGAGGTGGCGACCGGCGCGGCGATCCCGGTGGTCGTGTGTTCCGCGCTGACCGGCGCCGGCGTCGACCGGATCGCCGACCTCGTGTGCGCACTCGCGCCGGCGGCGACCGCGCACGACAGCCGCATCGTCATGGGCGGCACCGAGGTCGCCGTCGCCCCGAACCCCGACGGCGAGACGGTGCTGCACGTCTTCCGCACCGTCGCCGACCCGTTCGTCGGGCAGGTGTCGATGTTCAAGGTGCTCTCGGGGGTCGTGCACCCGAGCGACCGGCTCGTCAACGCCACGACGGGCGCCGAGGAGCGCCTGCACGGGCTCTTCCGCCTGCGCGGGGCCGAGCACCTGCCCGCCGACGCGCTCCGCGCGGGCGAGGTCGGCGCGGTCGCGAAGCTCACGGGATCGCCCTCGGGCACGCTGCTGTGGTCGCGTGCCGGCGTGCGCGCCGAGCCGGCGCCGCTGCCGCACCGGGAGCCCGTGTTCGCGATGAGCCTCACCCCCGTGTCGCAGTCCGACGACGAGAAGCTCATGACGTCGCTCGGCCGCATCGTGGCAGAGGATCCGACGCTCGTGATCGACCGAACGGGCGGCGCGGCGATCCTCCGTGGGCTCGGCGACACGCACATCGCCGTCGCCGTCGAGCGGCTCGCCCGTGTGTTCGGCGTGCACGTCACGACCTCGCCCGCGCCGATCGCCTACCGCGAGACGATCGCCGGCCGGACCGAGGTCGAGGGTCGGCTCAAGAAGCAGTCGGGCGGGCACGGCCAGTTCGCCGTGGTGCAGCTGCGGGTCTCGCCGCTGCCGCTCGGCGGCGGTTTCGAGTTCGTCGACTCCGTCGTCGGCGGCGCCGTACCGCGCTCGTACATCCCGGCCGTCGAGAAGGGCGCACGTGACGCCCTCGCGGCGGGCGGGCCGCAGGGACATCCGGTGGTCGACGTGCGGGTCGAACTCGTCGACGGCAAGTCGCACTCGGTCGACTCGTCGGACATGGCGTTCCGAACGGCGGCGTCGATCGGCGTGAAGGCCGCGCTCGCGGAGGCGGGAACGGTGCTGCTGGAGCCGGTCTCGCTCGTGACCGTCGCGGTGCCGAGCGAACTGCAGGGCACGGTGCTGACCGACCTGTCGGGCCGTCGCGGCCGGGTCGTCGCCACCGATGTCGTCGGCGACGGTCGGGCCCGCATCGTCGCGAACGTGCCCGAGGCCGAGCTCGATCGCTACGTGCTCGACCTCCGCTCGATCACGGCGGGGCAGGCGGAGCTCATGATGAGCCCCGATCACTACGCCCGGGTGCCGAAGGGGTCGAACGCGACGGCGTGAACGGCGGCCGACTCACCCGAGCGCGCTGAGGATCTCGCGTCGGGAGAAGCTCGAGGTCGGCAGGGCGCTCGCGCGCTGTGCCAGCACGCGGCCGGAGGCGTCGACGACGAAGGTGCCGCTGTGCTGCAGCGCGAGGAACCGGCCGAGCCCGACATCGCGATGGCGCTCACCCGACGCGAACACGCGCAGCGTCGTGCGGCGGGCGACGGCGGCGGCCTCGACGGCTCCGCCCGGGGTGATGACGATCGCGCTCGCGCCCCGCAGCAGGCCGGCATCCGACATCCGCTGCAGTTCGCGCACGTGTGCGCGGCAGACCGGACAGGTGCTCGTCCGCATGAAGAAGACGACGCCGCCGTGGTCGCCGATGCCGTCCATCACTCGTGACGTGCCACCCGCAGCGTCGACCAGCGGGATGTTCGGGAGGGTGTCGCCGAGCGCGGGGAGCGTGATGGTGCCTGACATCGATGACCTCGGATCTGGGAGGATGGCCGGTAGGAAACCCGGTTGCGTTAATAGTCAACCCGGTTGCCTATCTTGTCAAGGAGGTTGCCTGATGCACGGTGACGCGTTGCGCGAGTTCGAAGTGGCCAGCCGGCACGATCTCACCCACACCGTCGGCGCGGTCTCCCGAGCGCTGACGGCCGCGATCTTCCGTCGCCTCGCCGAACGCGGCTACGGCGACGTGCACCAGTCACAGGTGGCGGTCTTCTCCGCCCTCGATCCCGAGGGGACCCGTGTCTCGACGCTCGCAGCGCGAGCCGGCATCAGCCGCCAGGCGATGAGCGCGCTCGTGCGCACGCTCACCGCGGCCGGGTACGTCACCGCGGAGTCAGACCCGACCGACCAGCGGGCCACGATCGTGCGGCTCGACCGGCGCGGCGCCGAGTTCTGCCGAGCGGCCGTCGTGGCGTCGGGCGAGGCGAACGCCGAGATCGAACGTGCACTCGGCCCTGCTCGGACCGCACAGCTTCGGGAGATCCTCCGACTCCTCGGCGGATAGCGGGCCGTCGCGCACCCCGGCAGCGCCGCAGCCTGCGCTCGCTGGTCCGCGCTCAGTCCGCGGCGGCGCCCGGGGCGGCATCGGCCACCAGGACGCGGAGCTCCGCCGTCGTCCGCTCGGACTGGGCGAGCAGCTCGGCGAGCCGGTCGCCGAGCGAGGCGTCCGCTGGCACCTCGACCGGCGCCGTGGTCGCCGCCACGACCGGCGCCACCGTCGGCGTGTCGCTCGCGTCCTCCGGCGTCGAGGTGCCCGGCCCGAGGAAGAGGTTCGCGAGGTATCCGGTGAAGGTTCCGAAGATGCCGACGCCGACGATGATGATGAGCGCGCCGAGGATCCGACCGGTGTTCGTCACCGGGAACTGATCGCCGTAGCCGACCGTCGAGATCGTGACGATCGTGTACCAGAGGGCGTCGGACGCCGAGGTGATGTTCGCACCTTCGGCGTGCCCCTCCACCGCGAGGATCGAGATGCTGCCGAACTGGAACACGAGCACGCCGAGCAGCAGCAGCGTCATGAGCGTGCTGTTCGCGCGGTCGTGGACGAGGGTGTTCCAGATCGTGCGGGGGCCGACGTCGCGCATGAGACGGTAGACGCGCAGCAAGCGGAAGATCCGCAGGACCTTCAGTTGCGGGAACGGCAGGCTCGCGAGGAGGTCCGCCCAGCCGTAGCCCGCGAGGAAGTAGTGACCGGCCGACGGTGCCGTCGCCATGCGGTAGACGAAGTCGCCGAGGAAGATCACGCTGAAGAGGGCGTTCATGACCGAGAGGATCTGCTGCAGCGCGCCGTCGCCGTGCATCGCGTAGACGAGCACGAGATTGACGATCGACAGGATCGACAGCACGCCGATGAAGATCTCGTAGGCGGTGTTCTTCAGTTCGCTGCGGGGCTTCACGCGGGTCGTGCGCACGGTGGTCTCCTCGACGTCGGGCGGCGCCTGCCGCGGCCACCATTGTGGCGCACGGGAGGGCGTTCGTCCCGAAGGCTCAGTACCCGCCCGACACGACGTGCTGTGCGGCGGTCGCGAGCGCATCGGCGACCTCGTCGACCTCGTCCCGCACCACGCCGACCGTGACCCGGACGAACTCTCCGCCGGGTCGCGAGCGCCCGTTTCCCGCGCCGGCCCCGGAGTTCGACGCCGCGAGGAACGGCGTGCCCGCCGCCACCCGCATTCCCGACGCCGCGAGCTGCACGAGCGCCGAGCGCTCGCTGAGCACCGGCATCCACAGGTTCACGCCGTCGGCCGGGGCGACCGGCACGCCGCGCGCCCGCAGCGCATCGCCCAGTGCGCGCTGCCGCGTGAAGTACTGCCGCCGCGCCTCGGCGACGGCGTCGAGCGAGGTGCCGTCGGTGAGCAGATCGAGCAGGATCGTCTGCAGCATCCGAGAGGTCCAGCCGGGGCCGAGCATGCGGCGCGCGGCGATGCGGTCGACGAGGTCACGGGGTCCGCCGACGGCCGCGATGCGCAGGTCGGGACCGTGCGACTTCGAGAAGCTGCGCACGTGCACGACCTGCTCGGGCAGCCACGTGCCGAGCGTCACGTCGCCGGCGGTCGAGATCATGCCCGAGTGGTCGTCTTCGATGACGACGACGTCGCCTGCGCGTTCGGCCGAGCGGATGACCCGCGCCAGCGCCTCGGCGCGGCCGACCGTCATCGACGCCCCGGTGGGGTTCTGGGCCCGAGGCTGCAACAGCACCGCGACGGGCTGGCGGCGCAGCGCAGCGGCGAGCCCGTCGGGCGTCATGCCCGCCTCGTCGACGGCGACCGGCACGGCCTCGGCGCCGAGCAGGTCGAGGAGGTCGAGGAACGGCGGGAAGCCCGGGCTCTCGACGACGACGCGGTCGCCGTACCGGACGACCTCGTCGAGGGTGCGCGAGATCGCGTCGAGGGCGCCGTCGACGACCATGATCGTCTCGGCTGCGGAGGGCCAGGAGTCGGCGAGCACCGCCGCGAGCCCCGGGATCACGGGCTCCGCCTGGTAGCTGCCGGTCTCGGCGCGCGCCGAGACCCGGGAGAGCGCCGGTCCGAGCGCCGGGAGCAGGAGCGGGTCGGGGGTGCCGCGGGAGAGGTCGAGGCGCACGGGATCGTTCGGGGCCGCCATGCCGCGCATGCGCGGTGCCAGCCAGCCCTGCGAGAGCGGTCGCACGAAGCTGCCGGCACGCCCGCGCGACTCGATGAGCCCGGTGCGCGAGAGGGCCTGCCAGGCCTGGCTGACCGTGGCCGGACTGACGCCGAGCTCGCTCGCGAGTTCGCGCACGGTCGGCAGGCGCGTGCCCGCGGCGAGCTCGCCCGAGTTCACGAGTCGTGCGATGACGCCCGCGATGCCGCGGGGGGTCGTCTCGCCGAACTCCGCGAGCGCGATGAGCTCGGCGCCCTCGAGTCGAACCGCAGCCATTCGAGATCCATTCACATGAATACCTGACACGACCATTGCCTCCTCACGACGTGAGGGACAAGATAAGTAACCACAACGTCACAGTGTGAAACACAAGAGAAATGTTCACGCCGAACAATAACAGAACGGGTCGCGCACTCGTTCGGGAGCTCCGGACACCGCAGTCCGCAGCACAGCCTCGGCGTCACAGCACCACCCGGTGAGCACCTCTGTTCCACGCCCATCGAGTGCATCCGCATTGACGCCGACCGACTCAGGAGGCAACATGACGATCGTCCGAGCGGCCATCACGCAGACGACCTGGACCGGCGACAAGGAGTCCATGCTCGACAAGCACGAGCAGTTCGCCCGTGACGCGAAGGCGCAGGGCGCCCAGGTCATCTGCTTCCAGGAGCTCTTCTACGGCCCGTACTTCGGCATCACCGAAGACGTGAAGTACTACGACTACGCCGAGCCCGCCGACGGCCCGATCGTGCAGCGCTTCGCCGCGCTCGCGAAGGAGCTCGGCATGGTGATGGTGCTGCCGATCTACGAGGAGGAGCAGCCCGGGGTGTACTACAACACCGCCGTGGTGGTCGACGCCGACGGCACGATCCTCGGCTCGTACCGCAAGCACCACATCCCGAACCTCGACAAGTTCTGGGAGAAGTTCTACTTCCGACCCGGCAACCTCGGCTACCCGGTCTTCGACACGGCCGTCGGTCCGATCGGCGTCTACATCTGTTACGACCGGCACTTCCCGGAAGGCTGGCGCGAGCTCGGCCTGAACGGCGCGCAGATCGTCTTCAACCCGAACGCGACGAAGCCGGGCCTCTCGAACCGCCTCTGGGAGATCGAGCAGCCCGCCGCCGCGGCCGCGAACGGCTACTTCGTGGCAGCGGCCAACCGCGTGGGCCTGGAAGACAACGAATACGGCGATCTCGCCGTGAACTTCTACGGCAAGAGCCAGTTCTGCGACCCGCAGGGCAACATCGTCGGCGGCTACGGCTCCGAGACCGACGAGGAGGTCGTCGTGCGCGACCTCGACATGGACATGATCCGGAACGTCCGCAACGCCTGGCAGTTCTACCGCGACCGCCGGCCCGACTCCTACACCTCGATCCCCAAGCCTTAACCCGACGAGCCACGCGAAGGAGCGAACATGACCACCACCCTCATCACCGGTGGCACCGTCGTGAGTGCCACGGGTCGCGCCGCCGCCGACGTGCTCGTCGACGGCGAGACCATCCGCGCCGTGCTCGAGCCCGGTGCCGCATTGCTGGGTACGGATGTCGCGGCATCCGTCGACCGGGTGATCGACGCCACCGGCAAGTACGTCATCCCCGGCGGCATCGACGCCCACACGCACATGCAGTTGCCCTTCGGCGGCACCGAGGCATCCGACACCTTCGAGACCGGCACTCGCGCAGCCGCGTGGGGCGGCACGACCTCCATCATCGACTTCGCCGTGCAGACCTACGGGCAGCGCATCGAAGACGGGCTCGCGGCGTGGCACGAGAAGGCCGCGGGCAACTGCGCGATCGACTACGGATTCCACCAGATCGTCGGCGACGTCAACGAGGCGTCGCTCGCGACGCTGCGCCGCCTGCCCGACGAGGGCATCACGAGCTTCAAGATGTTCATGGCCTACCCGGGCGTCTTCTACTCCGACGACGCGCAGATCCTGAAGGCCATGCAGGTCTCGCGCGACACGGGCATGCTCACGATGATGCACGCGGAGAACGGCCCGGCGATCGACGTGCTCGCAACCCAGCTCGTGGAGCAGGGCCGGACCGACCCGTTCTACCACGGGGTCGCGCGCGCCTGGGAGATGGAGGAGGAGGCGACGCACCGAGCGATCATGCTCGCGAAGCTCACCGCCGCCCCGCTCTACATCGTGCACGTGTCGGCGAAGCAGGCCGTCGAGCAGCTCGCCTGGGCGCGCGACAAGGGCCAGAACGTCTACGGCGAGACCTGCCCGCAGTACCTCTACCTGAGCCTCGAGGACCAGCTCGGCGCCAAGGGAGAGCAGTGGGGCTCGTTCGAGGGCGCGAAGTGGGTCTGCTCGACGCCGTTGCGCTCACGAGAAGAGGGGCATCAGGACTCCATGTGGCAGGCCCTTCGCACGAACGACCTGCAGATGGTCTCGACCGATCACTGCCCGTTCTGCATGAAGGACCAGAAGGAGCTCGGCCTCGGGGACTTCCGCAAGATCCCCAACGGCATCGGCTCGATCGAGCACCGCATGGACCTCATGTACCAGGGCGTCGTGACGGGCGAGATCACCCTCGAGCGCTGGGTCGAGCTCACGAGCACGACGCCGGCCCGCATGTTCGGCCTGTACGGCACGAAGGGCGTCATCCAGCCGGGCGCCGACGCCGACATCGTCGTCTACGACCCGAACGGCCACACCTCGATCGGGCTGGAGAAGACGCACCACATGAACATGGACTACTCCGCGTGGGAGGGCTACGAGATCGACGGCCACGTCGACACGGTCCTGAGTCGCGGCAAGGTCATCGTCGACGGCGACCAGTACCTCGGCGCCAAGGGCGACGGCCGGTTCCTGAAGCGCGGCCTGAGTCAGTACCTGATTTGAACGATCCGCCGGTCGCGTGGCGCGAAGCGCGTCGAGACCAGCGGATGTCGCACCGACACGACGAAAGGGAGCACGGATGGAATTCGGAGCGGTCCTGCAGACCAACCCCCCGGCATCGCGCACCATCCAGCTCGCGAAGCTCGCCGAGAACCACGGGTTCACCCACGTGTGGACCTTCGACTCGCACCTGCTGTGGCAGGAGCCATACGTCATCTACAGCCAGATCCTCGCCGAGACCCGCAAGGTCAAGGTGGGGCCGTTCGTCACCAACCCGGCGACGCGCGACTGGACGGTGACGGCGTCGATCTTCGCGACCCTCAACGAGATGTACGGCAACCGCACGATCTGCGGCATCGGCCGCGGCGACTCCGCGGTGCGCGTCACGAACGGCAAGCCGACGACGATCGCCGAGCTTCGCGAGGCGATCCACGTGATCCGGGAGCTCGCGAACTCGCGGTCCGTCGAGTACCACGGCTCGCAGCTCCAGTTCCCGTGGAGCCACGGCTCGGAGCTCGAGGTGTGGGTGGCCGCGTACGGCCCGATGGCGCTGAAGCTCACGGGCGAGGTGGGCGACGGATTCATCCTGCAGCTCGCCGACGTCGACATCGCCGCGTGGATGATCAAGCACGTGCGCGATGCCGCGGAGGCCGCGGGCCGCGACCCGATGTCGATCAAGTTCTGCGTCGCCGCGCCCATGTACATCGGCGACGACTGGGAGCACATGCGCGAGCAGTGCCGCTGGTTCGGCGGCATGGTCGGCAACCACGTCGCCGACATCGTCGCGAAGTACGGCGCGCATGGTGCCGTGCCCGACGCGCTCACGGAGTACATCAAGGCCCGCGAAGGCTACGACTACAACGAGCACGGGCGCGCGGGCAACACGCACACGAGCTTCGTGCCCGACGAGATCGTCGACCGGTTCTGCGTGCTCGGCACGGCCGAGCAGCACATCGAGAAGCTCGAGCAACTGAAGGCGCTCGGCGTCGACCAGTTCGCCGGCTACCTCCAGCACGACAACAAGGAGGAGACGCTGCGGGTCTACGGCGAGACCGTGATCCCCGCGCTCTCCGAGCACCTCACGGCGAAGGCATGACGACGACCGCACCCGCCACCAGACGGGCACGGCGCTGGCGCGCGGTGCTCTGGGGCGTGCTCGGCCTGGTCGCGCTCGCCGCCGTCTGGGAGCTGTACAAGCTCGTCGGCCCCGCCGACGGCTGGTTGATCGGTGCACAGGAGGGGGTCACCGGCAGCGGCATCCGGCTCCTGCCCCGTACGAGCGACCAGGCGATGCCGCACACCTGGGAGATGCTCGCGCGGGCGGCCTCGCCGGTGACCCGTGCCCCGGGCGCGCTCCCGCTCGGCGTCGTCGTGCTCCTCGCGGCACTCGTGAGCCTCGGCGTCGCCGCGCTCGGCTGGCTGGTGGGCGTCACGGTCGGGTTCGCACTCGCCCTGCTCATGCTCGGGTTCCGGATCGCGGAGCGTGCCGTGCTGCCGTTCGTCATCCTCAGCCAGACCGTTCCGCTCATCGCGTTGGCGCCGCTCATCCGGAACTGGGGCTCCCGGCTGTCCTTCGGCGACTTCTCCTGGCAGAGCTGGATGTCGGTCGTGATCATCGCCAGCTACCTCGCGTTCTTCCCCGTGGCGGTCGGCGCGCTACGGGGTCTGCAGAGCCCCGAGGCCGCACACCTCGATCTCATGCGGAGCTATTCGGCAGGGTGGTGGACCACCCTGGTGCGGCTGCGGCTCCCCGCGAGCGTTCCCTTCCTCATCCCCGCCCTGCGTCTCGCCGCGGCGAACGCCGTGGTCGGCACGGTCGTCGCCGAGATCTCGGTCGGCTTCAGCGGCGGCATCGGGCGGCTCATCCTCGAAACCGCCGTCGCCGCCTCGAGCGATCCCGCGAAGCCGTGGTCGCCGATCCTCGGCGCCGTGCTCCTCGGTCTCGTCGCCGCAGGGTTCGTCGCCCTCCTCGCCGCATTCCTCAGCCCGTTCCGCCGACAGGAGACCCTCGCATGAGCACGCCAGCGCCGACGGCCGCACCCGAGCCGACCCCGACCGCCGACGCGGCCGCCGCCGTCGTCGTCCGTGGCGTGGAGCGGGTCTTCCACGGCGCGAAGGGAGCATCGGTCACGGCCCTCACCGGCATCGAGCTCACGGTTCACGACGGCGAGTTCGTGTCGCTCATCGGCCCCTCGGGCTGCGGCAAGTCCACGCTGCTCCGACTCATCGCCGATCTCGACGAACCGTCGGCCGGCGACATCCGCGTCTTCGGCAGGACCGCCCGCCAGGCCCGGATCGACCAGGCGTACGGCATCGCCTTCCAACAGGCCGGCCTGCTGCCGTGGCGCTCGGTCGCGGCGAACATCGAGCTCCCCTTGCAGCTGCACGGCATGGGCTCCGCCGAGCGTCGGGCGAGGGTGGCTGAGCTCCTCGACCTCGTCGGGCTCACCGACTTCGCCCGGAGCTACCCCGACCAGC
This sequence comes from Agromyces fucosus, assembly GCF_004134865.1. GTDB lineage: Bacteria > Actinomycetota > Actinomycetes > Actinomycetales > Microbacteriaceae > Agromyces > Agromyces fucosus. Next base: position 95,332 of record NZ_SDPO01000003.1, read on the forward strand.
TCTCCGGCGGCATGCAGCAGCGCGTGGCGATCGCTCGTTCGCTCGCCGAGCAGCCACGGCTGCTGCTGATGGACGAACCGTTCGGCGCGCTCGACGAGATGACCCGTGAGCGCATGCAGACCGAACTCCTCCGGATCCGGGCAGAGACCGGGGCGGCGGTCGTGTTCGTGACCCACTCGATCCCCGAAGCGGTGTACCTGTCGGACCGCGTCGTCGTCATGTCGCCGCGTCCCGGCCGCATCACCGACGAGATCGACGTGCGGCTCGGCCGTGCCGCCGAGCGCGGCGAGGACCTGCGCGAGGAATCGGCCTTCTTCGAAGGTGTCACCGCGGTGCGCGAGGCCCTCCACGGACCGCAGTCGTCGACGCCGGGCACCGCGCGGGGGGTGGACGTGCGATGACGGGACTGCCCGACGCGGCGATCGCGACGCAGCTCGCTCCGCCGAGCGCGCACCGCCGACGCGCGCGCGGCGACAACCCGTTCCGCTGGTTCGTCCGGGTCGTCGTACCGCCGGTCGCGCTCTTCATCGTGCTCGTGCTGCTCGTCGAGCTCGTCGTCGTCGCCGCCGGCATCCCGCCGTTCGTGCTGGCCAGCCCGTCGGCGATCTGGGCGCAACTCGTGCAGTACGCGCCGCAGGTGCTGGCCGCCACGATCGCGACCGGGCTCAACGCGCTCATCGGGCTCGTCATCGGTGCCGTCATCGGCGTGCTCCTCGCGATCGTCGCGTCGCTCACCCGGGTGATCGACGGCATGCTCGTGCCGATCGTCGCCGCCGTGGCGGTCGTGCCCATCGTGGCGCTCGCACCAGTGCTGTACACGATGTTCGGGTCCACGTCGGAGGTGGCGCGCATCATCATCGCCTCGATCGCCGCGTTCGTCCCGGTGTTCCTCAACACCCTTCGGGGCTTCCGCCAGGTGCGGCCCGTGCACCGCGACCTCATGCGCGCGTATGCCGCGACACCCCGTCAGCAGACCTGGGCCGTGACCGTGCCGTCGGCGCTGCCCCACTTCTTCACGGGGCTGCGCATCGCCTCGTCGCTCGCCGTGATCTCCGCCCTCGTCGCCGAGTACTTCGGCGGGCCGCGACAGGGTCTCGGCTCGGCCATCACGACCGCCGCGGCATCCAGCGCCTACGCCCGCGCCTGGGCGTTCGTGATCGGAGCCATCCTGCTCGGCCTCGTGTTCTTCGCCCTCACCAGCCTGATCGAGAGGGTCTCCTCGCGCCACCGATGAACCGAACCACGCCGGGCAACGCCGCCCGGCACGACGCTTCCGGCACCCGTGCCGGTCGGATCCGCACCACCGAGCACCACCAAGAGAGGAACGCAGAGATGAAGCGAAACAGGATCGCAGCGTTCGCGGCCGCAGCAACCGCGACCGCGCTCGTACTCGCCGGCTGCTCCAGCGGGGGCACCGACACCGATGCCACGGATGGCGGCGGCGACGACCTCACGCCGGTCACCCTCCAGCTGCAGTGGCTCACGCAGGCCCAGTTCGGCGGGTACTACCTCGCGAAGGCGAACGGCTACTGGGAGGACCTCGGCCTCGACGTCGAGATCATCCCCGGTGCGGTCGACATCGTGCCGCAGGACGTGCTCGCCTCGGGTGACGTCGACTTCGCCGTCGCGTGGGTGCCCAAGGCGCTCGCGTCGATCGAGGCCGGCGCGAACATCACGAACATCGCGCAGATCTTCGAGCGCAGCGGCACCCTCCAGGTCTCCTGGGCCGACAGCGGCATCACGTCGCCGGCCGACCTGTCGGACAAGCAGGTCGGCAGCTGGGGGTTCGGCAACGAGTGGGAGCTCTTCGCGGGCCTCACCGAGGCGAATGCGTCGGGCTACACGATCGTGCAGCAGAACTTCGACATGAACGCGCTGCTGAACCACGAGATCGATGCCGCGCAGGCGATGACGTACAACGAGTACGCGCAGCTGCTCGAGGCGACCAATCCCGAGACTGGTGAGCTCTACCAGCCCGAGGACTTCTCGGTCATCGACTGGAACGAGGTCGGCACCTCGATGCTGCAGGACGCGATCTGGGCGAACGCCGAGCGGCTCGCCTCCGACGAGGAGTACGCCGACACCGCGGTCAAGCTCATCCAGGGCGCGATCCTCGGCTGGATCGACCAGCGCGACGACCCGCAGGCCGCCGCCGACGCCGTGACCGCCGCCGGCTCCACCCTCGGCACGAGCCACCAGCTGTGGATGGCCAACGAGATCAACAAGCTGATCTGGCCCTCCACCGACGGCATCGGGCACATCAACGAGATCGCGTGGGATGCCACGGTCGAGATGGCGCTGGACACCAAGAACCAGGACGGAGCCCAGGTCATCACCACCGATCCGCCCGACACGGCGTACACGAACGAGTACGTCGACAAGGCCCTCGACAACCTCGAGTCCGACGGGGTCGACATCCTCGGCACGGAGTACGAGCCGATCGACGTCACCCTCCAGGAGGGCGGCAACTAGCGAGCGGATGCCGCGCGGCTGGTGCACCCCGGCCGGCCGCGCGGCATCCATCCCATCACCAGGGGACAGACAGGAAAGGCACCGAAGCCATGACCGACACGAACACCGGAGGCGGCCTCACCGACGGCCTCGACGAACTCGCCCGCGAACTCGACCGCGAGCACGTCTTCCACTCGTGGTCGGCGCAGGCCAACCCCTCGACCCTCGTGATCGCGAGCGGCCGGGGCAGCCGGGTCTGGGACCATGCCGGCCACGAGTACCTCGACTTCTCGAGCCAGCTCGTGAACGTCAACATCGGCCACCAGCACCCCTCGGTCGTGCAGGCGATCCGGGAGCAGGCCGAACTCTTGACGACGATCGCCCCGTCGACGGTGAACCTCGCGCGCGGCGAGGCCGCCAAGCGCATCGTCGGGCATGCGCCATCCGGGTTCCGCAAGGTGTTCTTCACGAACGGGGGCGCCGACGCGAACGAGAACGCCATCCGCATGGCGCGCCTGCACACCGGCCGCGACAAGGTGCTCTCGACCTATCGCTCGTACCACGGCAACACGGGTGCGGCCATCGTCTCGACGGGCGACTGGCGCCGCATCCCCAACGAGTTCGCCAGAGGCCACGTGCACTTCTTCGGGCCCTACCTGTACCGCTCGGAGTTCTGGGCGACGACGCCCGAGCAGGAGTCCGAGCGGGCGCTGCAGCACCTGCGCCGGGTGATCGAGGCCGAGGGGCCGTCGTCGATCGCGGCGGTCCTGCTCGAGACGATCCCGGGCACCGCCGGCATCCTGATGCCGCCGCCCGGCTACCTCGCGGGGGTGCGCGAGCTCTGCGACCGCCACGGCATCCTCCTCATTCTCGACGAGGTCATGGCCGGATTCGGCCGCACCGGCCGCTGGTTCGCGTTCGACGGCTCCGGCGTGCGCCCCGACCTCATCACCTTCGCCAAGGGGGTCAACTCGGGCTATGTGCCGGTCGGCGGCGTGATCATCTCCGACCCGATCGCCGCGACGTTCGACGACCGGGTCTTCCCCGGCGGCCTCACCTATTCGGGACATCCGCTCGCGATGGCCTCGATCGTCGCCGCGCTCGACGCGATGGAGTCGGAGGGCATCGTCGAGAACGCCCGCGAGATCGGGGCGACGGTCATCGGGCCGGCGCTCGCCGAGCTCGCCGAGCGGCACGCCGCCATCGGCGAGGTGCGCGGCGAGGGCGTGTTCTGGGCGATCGAGCTGGTCGCCGACCCCGCGACCCGGGAGCCGCTGCCCGCTGCGGCGATGGGCCGACTCAAGTCCGCGCTCGTCGCGCGCGGGCTCCTGCCGTTCGTGCAGGACAACCGCATCCACGTCGTGCCGCCGTGCGTCGTCACGGCCGACGAGGTCGCCGACGCGATGGCGATCTACGACGACGTACTCCGCACCGCACTCGAAGGAGAGGGCTGAACCATGAGCCAGGCAGACCGCAACACATCATCGCTCGCCGAGACCCAACCGCTGGGCGCCGAGTTCGTCACCGTCGACCACTGGATCGACGGGGCATCCGTCGCCGGTGACGGGGGCCGCAGCGGGCCCGTCTACAACCCGGCCCGCGGCGTCGAGCAGAAGCGGGTCCGCTTCGCCTCGACCGAAGACGTCGACGCCGCCGTCGAGGCCGCCGCCCGCGCGTTCCCCGCGTGGCGCGACACCTCGATCGCGAAGCGCCAGCAGGTGATGTTCGCCTTCCGCGAGCTGCTCAACGCCCGCAGCGGCGAGCTCGCCGCGATCCTCACGAGCGAGCACGGCAAGGTGCTCTCCGATGCGGCCGGCGAGATCGCCCGCGGCCTCGAGGTCGTCGAGCTCGCGTGCGCGATGCCGGGCTACACGAAGGGCGAGTACTCCGAGAACGTCTCCACCGGCATCGACGTGTACTCGACGAAGCAGCCCGTGGGCGTCGTCGGCATCATCAGCCCCTTCAACTTCCCGGCGATGGTGCCGCTGTGGTTCTTCCCGCTCGCGATCGCGGCGGGCAACACGGTGGTGCTGAAGCCCTCCGAGAAGGACCCGTCGGCCGCGATCTGGCTCGCCCGGCTCATGCAGGAGGCCGGGCTGCCCGACGGCGTGCTGAACGTCGTGCACGGCGACAAGGTCGCCGTCGACGCGCTGCTCGAGCACCCGGTCGTGCGTTCGATCTCGTTCGTCGGCTCCACGCCGATCGCGAAGTACATCTACGCGACCGCGACCGCGAACGGCAAGCGGGTGCAGGCGCTGGGCGGTGCCAAGAACCACATGCTCGTGCTGCCCGACGCCGACCTCGACCTCGCGGCCGACGCCGCCGTCAACGCCGGGTTCGGCTCGGCGGGGGAGCGCTGTATGGCCGTCTCCGTCGTGCTCGCGGTCGACTCGGTCGCCGACGAACTCGTCGCGAAGATCAGCGAGCGGATGTCGCGGCTCACCACCGGCGACGGCACCCGCGGCTGCGACATGGGGCCGCTCATCACCCGCGAGCACCGCGACAAGGTCGTCGGATACCTCGACGTCGCGGCGTCCGACGGGGCGACGGTCGTCGTCGACGGACGCGACACCCCGATCGACGGGGACGACGACGGGTTCTGGCTGGGCCCGACCCTCGTCGACAAGGTGCCGCTCGAGTCATCCGTCTACCGCGACGAGATCTTCGGACCGGTGCTCGGCATCGTGCGCGTCGACGGCTACCAGGAGGGGCTCGACGTCATCAACGCGTCACCCTACGGCAACGGCACTGCGATCTTCACGAACGACGGCGGTGCCGCGCGGCGATTCCAGCGCGAGGTGACGGTCGGCATGATCGGCATCAACGTGCCGATCCCGGTGCCCGTCGCCTACCACTCCTTCGGCGGCTGGAAGGACTCGCTCTTCGGCGACGCCAAGGCGTACGGCCCGCGCGGATTCGACTTCTTCACGCAGGAGAAGGCGGTAACCTCGCGCTGGCTCGACCCGAGCCACGGCGGGCTGAACCTGGGCTTCCCGCAGCACGACTAGTTGCGCCGAGGGAAGGGCCGAGCTTCAGTGACCGTAGTTGGAACTCGGTGACTCGATGCGATCGACGACGGCGTCATCGAGGTATCCGGTGACCAGGACTCCGATGTCGGGCGAGGGTCCCGTGCCCTCGCCCGGCGGCAGGGCCACGAGGTCGACGCGGACCATGCGCTGCGTGCGCCCGGTCTCGGGCGAGGTGTAGTCGAGGGGATCCGAGGCTCCTGACAGGTCGATCGTGTCGAAGGAGTCCCCTACCGAGATGCCGGCAGACGTCGTCACGGGCAGCCCTGCCGCTTCGGTGCCGGTGAGGTACACCCAGTGGTTGGACCAGTAGATGCCGGTCTCGACGATGTCGGTGTCGAACAGCTGGAGGCCGCCCCACTCGTGGAGCGTCGCCGACGGCGTCTCCGAGCCGTGCTCGACGCGGGAGTCGGCGGGCTCGCCGAGGTACTCGCTGAGACCCGCGACCACCTCACCGGTCGGTTGGTGATAGTCGAACGTGGCGAGTGCGGAACCTCCGTCACCGAGGACGGTGATCGACTCCGGCGACACGACGATGCTCGCGGCGGCTTCGACGTCGGGCGCGCCCATCGGGGTCGGAGCCGACGTGCTCGGCGCCGCTGACGGCTCCGAGGCGGCCGGAGGAGCGGTGCACGCGGTGAGCGCGGCAAGTGCCACGAGACTGATGCCGACGAGACCGGTGAGGCGAGGACGCATGAGCCGACCCTATTGGCAGCTCCTGCCGGTGGGGTATCAGTGCGAGCACTGAGGTGCTCACGCAGCGCGCGCGTTCGACGTCCGGGCATTCCGGAGATCGGCGAAGCGCGCACCCCGATTGCGCGTTGTGCGAGTCGCGAGCGAGCGAGCGGGAGCGACCGTGCGCGTGCACGGCGAGATTGCGCGCGACACCGCTGTTGACGGCGCGATCAGTGGGATTGATCATTCGCAGAATCGCCGCGCCGCGGCGCCCGCTGACGCGGAATCTGCCCCTTGACGACCCCTCGCCAATACGAGAGGCTCGGGCCAATCTGAACGCTTCTGCGTGCTTCGGCCGGTTTCGATCAGTTCGAATCAGTGTCGATCAGCAAGTCACCTCGGAAGGAACGGCATGTCCCCCTCGCTCGGATCACTCCGCCGGAAGATCGCGATGCTCGTCGCAGTCGGGCTCGCGGTGCCCCTGGCGCTCGTCGCCATGCCCGCTGCTGCGACGGCGGAGCCGACGACGGTGATCGTCGACGATGCCACCTCGAGCGGCACCAACCGATTCGAGTTCGGCGCCGGATGGAACGCCGGCACCGGCCTCGACCCGGCCAAGTGGAATGCCGGCACCGAGCACTGGGCCAGGGCGGCCGATCGATCCGCGTTCACCTTCTCGTTCACCGGGGAGCAGGCGCGGCTGTTCGGCATCAAGGACGTGCCGCACGGCAAGTACGCCATCTCCGTCGACGACGGGGCCGAGGTCGTCGTGGACGCCTACTCCCCGACGCGCACGTTCAAGCAGCTCCTCTTCGACACCGGCGCCCTGCCGGCCGGGAACCACACCGTGAAGCTCCGGCTCACCGGTGAGAAGAACGCGGCGGCCTCCCGCGCCGACGGCCAGATCGACTTCGCCGAGGTCATCGCCCAGCGCGTGCCCGTGACCGGCGTCGAGATGGACGAGACGCCGATCGAGCTCGTCGAATCCGCGACGCGTCAGCTCGAGGCATCCGTCGTCCCCGCCGGAGCGACCGACGCCTCGCTGCGCTGGTCGTCCTCCGCCGAGTCGGTGGCGACCGTCAGCGCGACCGGGTACGTCACCGCGGTCGCCGGCGGAACGGCGACGATCACCGCCACCTCGGTCGACGGCGGATTCACGGCGTCCCGTGAGGTCACGGTGACGGCGGCTCCGACCACGCTGAGCGGCGCGGTCGGCGAGACGAACTTCCACTACGCCACCACCAAGTATTTCGACGACTACCGCCGCAAGTACCTGAGCGACGTCATCGGCATGTCGGGCACCGATTGGAGCGACACGGCCTGGCGGAACGACCGCGTCAGCGGACAGTTCGTGCTCTGGACCGGTGCCGAGGCGAAGACCGGCGTGCGGGTCGAGAGCGCCACGCTCGTCGGGGCTTCCGGCGCGGCACTCGACGCGAACGGTCTCGACCTGAACTTCGTCGATTCGGTCATGGCCGGCCGCGGCCGCCCCTCGCTCGGGAAGCCGCAGGAGCCGATCCCCGACGTGCTGTCGACCGACGCGAGCGTCGACGTCGCCGCGCACACCGTGCAGCCACTCTGGCTGATCGTCGACGTGCCGGCGGATGCCGCAGCCGGCCAGTACTCGGGCGAGGTCGTCGTCGTCGACGATCAGGGCGAGCGCATCACGTTCGACCTGGGCATCGAGGTGCTCGATCTCGAACTCCCCGCCGCGGGTGACTGGGACCAGTTCATCGACCTCTGGCAGAACCCCTACGCCGTGGCCCGGGTCTCCGGCATCCCGGCGAACCAGCTCTGGACGCGGGCGCACTTCGACGCGATGCTGCCCCACTACCAGCGCCTTCGCGACGCCGGCCAGGACGTCATCACGGCGACGGTCGTCAACGACCCGTGGGCCTCGCAGACCTACGACCCGTACGGATCGATGGTGCAGTGGACCAAGAAGGCCGACGGCACGTGGGCGTTCGACTTCACCGTCTTCGACAAGTGGGTGTCGTTCATGATGGACGAGGTCGGCATCGACGGCCAGATCGACGCGTACTCGATGGTCAACTGGGCCAGCAAGGTGCAGTACCTCGACGCGGCGACCGGCCAGACGATCACGGCGAGCGTGCCGGTCGGCTCGGCGATCTGGACCGAGATGTGGAGCGCGTTCCTCGAGTCGTTCGGGCCGCACCTGCAGGAGAAGGGATGGTTCGACCGCACCTACATGGCGATGGACGAGCGCGCGCTCGGCGACCTCATGTACGCCGTCGACCTCATCGACGCGCACGCCCCTGGGCTCAAGGTCGGCGCCGCGATGAACTACAACAGCCTCACCGATCCGCGACTCGATCGCATCGACAAGATCTCCGTGTCGTCGGATCACGTGCTCGTCGGCGACGCCGTGTTCGAGGCGACGATGAAGCACCGGCGCGAACTCGGGCTGATCACGAGCATCTACTACTGCGTCGGCATCTACCCGAACACGTTCATCCGCTCGAACCTCGCCGAGGCCGCGTGGACCCAGTGGAAGACCGTCGCGACCGACTCCGACGGCTACCTGCGCTGGGCGTACGACAGCTTCGTCGCCGATCCGTTCGTGACGACCGACTTCAAGACCTGGGAATCGGGCGACACCGCGCAGGTCTACCCGGGCAACGTCTCGTCGGTGCGCTGGGAGCGCATGAACGAGGGCATCCGGGACGCCGAGAAGGTGCGCTGGCTGAGCGAGCAGTCGTCCGAGGCGGCGGCCGAGCTGAAGACCGCCCTTCGCGCGATGGGCAACCCCGGAGTGAAGAAGGACCCGTACGGCGGCGTCATCGATCCGGGCGACGTCGACATCCCGGCCGAGGTCGATCGACTCGAGGGCGAGCTCGAGCGCATCACGCGGGCGTTCCTCGAGGCACGCGACCCGCTCGACCTGACGGTGACGGCGCAGGCCCGTTGCATCGGCACGAAGACGGTGCTCGCGGTCACGGCGCGGAACGACGAAGCGGTGCCGGTGTCGATCTCGTTCACCTCGTCGTACGGCAGCAAGTCGTTCGCGACGGTCGCCGCCGGCAAGAACGCCACCCACGTCTTCACGACCCGACTGGCGAGCATCCCCGAGGGCACCGTCACGATCGAGGCGGTCGCGACGATCGACGGGGCGGAGACCTCGTCGACGCGCACCACGGCGTTCGCGGCGAAGTCCTGCTCGAACTGAGCGAATCCAGCCGAAGTCCCAGCGTCTCGCATCCCAGCATCTCGAAGGAGAGAACATGAGCATCAGAGGTCGTTCGAACACCCGGGGTCGCGCCGCGGCCGCCCTCCTCCTGGGGGCGGGCGTGATCGTCTCGACGTTCGTGCCGGTGGCGGCCCAGGCCGCCGAGAACCCGGCGCCCCGCATCATCCCCGAGCTGCAGACCTGGACCGGCGGCACCGGCTCGTTCACGCTCGACGGTTCGAGCCGCATCGTCGCCGATCCCGAACTCGAGGAGGTCGCGACGCAGTTCGCCGCGGACCTCGCGGCGACCACCGGCATCTCGGTCGACGTCGTCGGGGGCGCGCCGTCCGCGGGTGACCTCGTGCTCGACTACGACGAGGCGCTCACTCACGCGCCGGGTGGTGAGCTGTTCCGCACCGAGGGGTATCGCCTGACGGTCTCCGCCGACGGCGTCGAGATCGCCGCACCGAACACGGATGGCGCGTTCTACGGCACCCGCACGGTGCTGCAGGCGCTGCTGCAGTCGCCGGGTCGCGCCGAGCTGCCGATCGGCGAGAGCATCGACTGGCCGAACCACGAGGTGCGCGGGTTCATGCTCGACGTCGGGCGCCGCTTCTTCACCCCCGAGTTCGTTCGCGACTACATCACGATGATGAGCTGGTACAAGCTCAACGAGTTCCAGATCCACTTGAACGACAACGAGATCGCGAGGCCTGCGGGCGGTTGGGTCGACGCGTACGACGGCTTCCGCCTGAAGTCCGACAACCCGGCCTTCGCGGGACTCGCCTCGGAGGACGGCGCCTACGATCGGGCCGACTGGCAGAGCTTCGAGGATGCCGCCGCAGCCCACGCCGTGACGATCATCCCCGAGATCGACGCGCCCGCGCACTCGCGCTCCTTCATCCGCTGGAAGCCCGAGATCGGGTTCAACGGCGGCGACTCCGACCACCTCGACCTCTCGAAGCCCGAATCGACCGAGACCATCAAGGCCGTCTTCGACGAGTTCACGCCCTGGTTCGAGGGACCCGACGTGCACATGGGGACCGACGAGTACCCGCGTGAGGGCAGGGACGACTACCGCACCTTCTTCAACACCATGGCCGAGCACATCCGGGGGCTGGGAAAGCACCCGCGCGCGTGGGGCAGCATGACGGTGATGCACGGCTCGGCTGCCGGCTACGACCGCGACGTGACGATCAACGCGTGGAACAACGGCTGGTACGGCATGGCCTCGGCCCTCGCCGACGGCTACGACTTCATCAACACGAACGACGGCGACCTGTACGTCGTGCCCTTCGCGAACTACTACCACGGCAACGGGCTGAACAACTCGTCGCTGTACAACTCGTGGCTGCCGAACAAGCTGGGCAGCACCGAGGTGGTACCCGCCGGCACGCCGAAGGGCGCGATGTTCGCCGTCTGGAACGACCTCGTGCACCGCGAGTACACCGAGCTCGACGTGCACGGCCTCATGCGCGACTCGTTCCCGGTGATCGCGCAGAAGACATGGAAGTCGACCACGCCCGCGCTCGGCTACGGCGACTTCACGGCGCTGCAGCGGCGCATCGGAGTGGCGCCCGGACTCACGACGATCGAGCAGGGCAACGGCACGGCGGCTGCGGGCGAGCGTTCGCTCGGCGCCGCAGTGACGGCCTCGTCGAGCAACGAGGGCGCATCGCCCTCGGCCCTCACCGACGGTCGTTCCCTCACCCGTTGGGCGACGTCGGAGCAGACCGCCGAGGTGGTGCTCGATCTCGGCGTATCGGCGCCGACCGGTCGGGTCGAGATCGACTGGGCCGGGGTCCCGCCGGCCGGCTACGACGTTCAGGTCTCGACCGACGGCCGGTTCTGGCAGCACGTCGCCGACGACGTCGATGGCGAGACCGGTGCCGTGGACCTGGGCCGGCTTCCGGCACGATACGTCGCCCTCCGCGACATCCGTGCCGGTGACGGGGACATCGCCGCCTGGCGCGTCTCCGTCTTCAGTCCTGCGCCACTCACGAAGGGCGCGACGGCGACGGCCTCGGGCGTCGAGGCCGCCTCGTTCCCGGCGAGCCTCGCCATCGACGGCAACGACGCCACCCGCTGGTCGGCCGACTACAGCGCCCAGCCGTGGATCGCGGTCGATCTCGGGTCCGCGCAGCGCTTCGGCGAGCTCTCGCTGAAGTGGGAGGGCGCCTCCGCGAAGGACTACACGGTCGCGGTCTCGAGCGACGCGCAGACGTGGACCCCCGTGGCCACTCGTACGGCCATGGCGGCCGGCGCGCGAACCGACCTGGTCACCTTCACGCCGGTCACCGCGCGGCACCTGCGCGTGACGGTCACGGCGAAGAACCTCAGCCCGTACCTCAGCCTGTTCGAGCTGTCGATCCCGTCGTCGGCCGAGCCCGAGGCGGCGATCACGGCGGAGATCTCACCCGCGGAGCCCGACGGCCCCGACGGCTCCTACGCGACCCCGCCGACGGTGACAGTGCGGGCGAGCGGCACCGCCGGCCCGGTCTCGGACGTCGAGTACCGCGTGAACGACGACGAGTGGGCGGATGCCTCCGGCCCGATCCTCCTCGACGGCAACGGCGAGCTGCGGCTCGAGTACCGCGCCACGGTCGGCGACATCCCGGTCTCCGGGCACGGCGTCGTCACCGTCGCCGCGGCTCCCGAGCTCGATGTCGAGGCGTCGGTGACGAGCCGGTGCATCGGCGGGCGGGCCGTGCTCTCGGTACGGGCGCTGAACGGCGAGTCGCTGCCGCTCGACGTCACCCTCACGACCGACTATGGCACGAAGTCGTTCACGGCCGTGGCTCCGGGGAAGAACGCCGTCCACGCCTTCTCGACGCGACTGGCCACGCTGCCGGCCGGCGAGGTCGACGTCACGGCGACGGCGCAGGTCGGCGGGAGCCCCGTGTCGTCCACCACGGTCGTGCCCTACGAGGCGCGAACCTGCGGCTGAGCCCCGACCGACCTCGCGCTGACCCGTCCGACGGTCAGCGCGAGGTCGGTCGCGTTCCGAAGGCCGCGATGCGGGCGCTCGCCTCGGGCGTCGCGAAGGCGGCGCCGATCGTTCGCGCCTCGTCGTCGAGCGCCGTCTGGAAGTCGCGGGTCAGGCCCGAGCGCACGAGGCGCTTCGCCTGCCCGAAGGCCGCGGTCGCCCCGTCGATCCACGACTGCGCGATCTCGCGGGCCCGCGCCTCGAGGGCATCGGGTGCGACGACCTCGGCCACGAGCCCCCAGTCGAGCGCCTCGGCTGCGGTGAGGGTGCGCGAGGTCAGCGTGAGCTCGAGTGCGCGGCGGGTGCCGACGGCCTCGGGCAGCAGCGTGCTCACACCGCAGTCGGGCGTGAGCGCGACATCCGCGTACCGGCTCGCGAAGGTCGCGTGCTCGGACGCGACGACGAGGTCGGCGACGAGCATGAACCCGAGCCCGCCGCCGGCGACGGGCCCCTGCACGGCGGCCACGATCGGCTTCGAGCTCTCGCGCAGCGTGCGGTGACCGTCGTGGATCGCGTCGGCGAGGGCGGTGATCGTCGCGGCGGCCGACTCCTCGCCGTTCGAGACCGCGGTGGCTGCGAGCTCGGACATCGCCCGCACGTCGCCGCCCGCGCAGAACGCACGGCCGTTGGCGTCGAAGAGCACGGCGCCGATGTCGTCGCGCTCGGCGATCTCGTGGGCGAGCGCCTGCCAGCGGGCGATCGCGTCGGGGTCGACGGCGTTCAGCCGGTTCGGGCGATTGAGGGTGAGGCGGGCGAGCCCGTCTTCGACTTCGAACAGGATCGCGTCATCGCTCATGGACGTGGAGTCTACTTCGCCGCTCGGGACCACTCGTGTCGCACCGGACCCATGATGTCCGTGGTCCCGTGCGACACGAGGTGTCCCGAGCGACGTGCACGCCGCATGGCCAGGGTCAGGCCGCGGCGTGCGCCTGCTCGAGCCGCGAGGCGCGCGCCACGAGCACGTCGAGCACGGTGCGCACGGCGAGGCGCTCCGCGACATCCGGCCGCACCAGCGCCACGATCTGCCGAGCGGATGCCACGCCGCGCAGCGGCTTCAAGATGATCGAATCGGGCACGGCGCCGCTCGTGAACCGCGGCACGAAGGCGATGCCGAGGCCCGCCTCGATGAACGCTTCGATGATGCGCATGTCGCTGAACCGCTGGCTCACCTTCGCGCGCTGCCCGGCCTGCTGCTCGATCGCGTGCAGGATGCGTTCGAACGGGAAGCCCGGCGGCACCCCGAGCCACGTCTCGTCGACGAGGTCGGCGGGGGTCAGGTGCGCTCTCCCGGCGAGGCGGTGGTCGGCGGGCAGCCCGATGTCGAGCGGTTCGGTCAGCAGCGGAACGGCCTTCAGGCCCCGGCCGCCCCACGGGAGCACGCCCGGCATGGTGTGCGCGAGCACGATGTCGTAGTCGCTCGTGAGGTCGGCGAACTCGGCGAGCTCGGGGTCGAGATCGGTCGCACGCACCACGAGGCCCGCCACCTCGGCGAGGTCGGTGAGCACGGCGGGCAGAAGGGTCGCTCCGACTGTGGGGAAGGTGAGGAGGGAGACCTCGCCGCTCGGGTGGTTGCGGAACTCGTCCCACAGGGCGGTGGCGCGTTCGAGCGCGATGGCCACATCGGCGGCGCTTCGGGCGAGCGCATGGCCCGCGCTCGTGAGCACGACGCCTCGTCCGCTGCGCTCCGTGAGCGGCATGCCGGCCTCGCGCTCGAGCACCTTGAGCTGCTGCGACACCGCTGACGGCGTGCGGCCGGTGGCCTCGGCGACGGCGGTCACGCTGCCGCGTTCGGCGAGCTCTCGCAGAAGGTCCAATCGGCGCACATCCATGTAGCCAGCCTACATCGTCATTGTAGAATCGTGAGCTTGTGCTGAAGAGTTCGCGGCGCGAGAATTGAGGTGTCGAACACGTGCAATGGGGCATCGACTGCTCGATCACCCGCTCGTACTTCGAAAGGAATCACCATGGTCTTCGTACTCCTCGGCGCCGTTTCCGTCGCCGCCGTCATCGGCTCGATCGTCGTCACCGCTCGTGACGGCTACCGTCGTCAGCCGCGAGAGACGTTCGCGCGCACCGTCTAGGTCCGCGAATCCCGGGGGTCCGTTCCCCGGAACACCGGGCCGCGAGCACCGGGAGGGGCAATCCTCCCGTCGATGCGCGGCCCGAGGGTCGCGTCAGCGGCCCGATTGCAGGGCCGCCGCGCGGGGGAGGGACATCCCTTCTCCGGATGCGCGGCCCGATTGCAGGGCCGCCGCGCGGGGGAGGGACACCCCGCGGGGCGGCCCTTCTCCATGCGTATCGGGATGCGATGGGGGGATCCCGATGCGTGCCGTCGTGTCTCTCGACACCGCCGATGATCTGCCGCTAGCGTGTGCCCGAAGGTTCGACGTTTGGGGGAACGATGGCGCATGTGGTTGCGACCGGCGCAGGCAAGGCGATGATGGAGCGGCGGGCCGACCCGACGCACGAGTACATCCTGAAGCTCACCGGCAAGGAGCGTCCGCGCGTGCTCTTCGTCGGCACGGCGACCGGCGACGACGCCGCGTACATCGTGAGCTTCTACACGACGTACGACTCCGACCGCTGCGCACCGCACCACTTGCCGCTCTTCCACCGTGCCGTCGACGACCTCGCGGGCTTCGTGAAGGGCTTCGACGTGATCCACGTCGGCGGCGGCAACACGGCGAACATGCTCGACGTCTGGACGCGCCAGGGTCTCGACGAGATCATGCGCGAGATGTGGGAGGACCCGAACTCGAACACGGTCTTCACCGGCGGTTCGGCCGGCGGCATCTGCTGGTTCGAGGGCGGCACGACCGACAGCTACGGTCCCACGCTGCAGGTGCTCCCCGAGGGCCTCGGGTTCCTGCACGGCAGCTTCTGCCCCCACTACGACGCCGAAGACCAGCGGCAGCCCCTGTTCCACGCTTCCCTGCTGAGCGGTGAGCTCGCGACGGGCTACGCGGTCGGCAACCTGCAGTCGCTGCACTTCGAGGGTTCCGAGTTCGTCACGGCCATCAGTCCCGTCGAAGACGCGCTCGCACTGAAGGTCGAGGCGATCGACGGCGAGATCGTCGAGACACCGCTGCCGACCACCGTGCTCGCGAGCACGGGCCCGATCGTGAAGGGGCCCTCGTCGTGAACGACAACGTCTGGATCCTCGTCGCCGAGTTGATCGTCGTCATCCTCGCGATCTACATGGGCACCCGCACGAGCGGGATCGGCCTCGGCGTGTGGGGCCTCGTCGGTGTCGCGGTGCTCGTCTTCGTCTTCGGCGAGGCGCCGGGCAATGCCCCGGTCGACGCCGTGTTCATCGTCATCACCGTCATCACCGCGGCATCCGTCATGCAAGCTGCCGGCGGCATCGACTGGATGGTCTCGGTCGCGTCGAAGGTCATCAAGAAGCGGCCGAAGTCGGTCGTCTTCCTGGCGCCGGCGATGTCGTTCCTCTTCACCGTCGGCGCCGGCACGGGCAACATCTTCTATCCGCTGCTGCCCGTCATCTACGACGTGTCGTACCAGCAGAAGATCCGCCCCGAGCGCGCGCTGTCGGTCTCCGCCGTGGCCTCGCAGGTCGGCATCCTCTGCAGCCCGGTCTCCGCCGCCACCGCCTCGATGGTCGTGCTGCTCGCGCCGCAGGGCGTCGACCTCGGCAAGCTCCTGCTCATCATGTGGCCGGCCTCGATCGTGGGCCTCGGCATCGCCGCGCTCGTCATGGTCAAGCACGGCAAGGAGCTCGAGGACGACCCCGAGTTCCAGCGTCGCGTCGCCGAGCACCTCGTGAAGCCGGCCGTCGTGGTCGACGCCGACAAGAAGCTGCCGCGCAGCGCCGTGCTCTCTGCCTCGATCTTCCTCACCGGCGTCGGCGTCATCGTGCTCTTCGGCCTCTTCACGGGCCTGCGCCCGATCATCGGCACGGATGACGCGGGCGACCCGGTTCGCGTCAGCATCACCGTCATCATCGAGGTCATCATGGGCGTCATCGCCGCGCTCATCTTCGTCACCTGCAAGGTCAAGGCGGCGGATGTCCCGAAGCAGTCGACCTTCCCGGCCGGCATGGTCGGCGCGATCGCCCTGTTCGGCATCGCGTGGCTCGCGAACACCTTCGTCGCGGCGAACAACACGCTCATCGTCGACGGCCTCGGATCGCTCGTCTCCGGCTCGTCGGCGTTCCTCGGCGCGCTGCTCTTCGCACTCGCCCTCTTCCTCGTCGCGATGCTCACGACGAGCCAGTCGAGCGCGACCAATGCGATCGTCCCGATCGGCATCACCATCGGCCTGCCCGCACCGCTGCTCGTCGGCCTCTGGCCGGCGGCGATGGGCATCTACACGCTGCCCGCCAACGGCAGCCAGGTCGCCACGGTCGCGTTCGACCAGACCGGCACGACCAAGATGGGCAAGTTCGTCTTCGACCACTCGTTCCAGCTGCCGAACCTCGTCTACGTCGTCGTCGCGATCCTCGTGGGCGTCGCGCTCTCCTTCGTCATCGTCTGATGACGGAGGCGGCCGACCAAGCGCTCCTCCGCAGGTTCCTCCTCGGGCTCGCGGAGGGCATGAACGCGGCAGCGGACTCGACCGACAAGATCCGCGACACGCTCGTGAAGGTCTCGAGCGCGTACGGGCGCGACGACACGGATGTCGTCGTGCTGCCGACCGTGATCCTCATCGAGACGGCTGCGGGCGACGAGGGCAGGGTCGCGATCCGCTCCTCGGTGAACGCCTCGTTCCGGTTCGACCAGATCGCGGCGCTGTATCGCCTGATCGACGCCGCCGGTCGCGCGGAGCTCACGCCGCTCGAGGGCATCACGCGGTTGAACGAGATCGGCGCGATGAAGCCGTCGCACGGATGGATCGTGCGCACGTTCGGTCACGCGGTGCTGACCACTGGGCTCGCGCTGTTGCTCGCACCGACGTGGCAGGGCGCGCTCGTCGCCTTCGTGCTCGGTGCGTTCATCGGCGTCGCCAAGCTCGTGCGCTCGCCGACGCTGCAGATCGTCTTCCCCGTGTTCGCGGCCTTCGCCTGCGCCACCGCGGTCTTCCTCATCGCCCCGTACTTCGCGATCGGCGACCCGATCAGACTGCTCATCGCCCCGCTCGCGACCTTCCTGCCCGGCGGCGTGCTGACGACGGCCGTCGTCGAGCTGGCGGCGGGCCAGATGCTCGCGGGCGCTTCGCGCCTCGTGTTCGGGCTCGTGCAGCTCTCCCTGCTCGCCTTCGGCATCCTGGCGGCGGGCACGCTCGTCGGCGTCGGCAGTTCCTCGTACGTGGCGCTGGACTCTGGCGACGGCTTCCCGTGGTGGACGGCGCTCTTCGGCGTGCTGCTCTTCGCGATCGGCAACTACCTCCACTTCTCGGCCCCACCGCGGACGTTCGGATGGGTGCTCCTCGTGCTGCTCGTCGCCTACACCGGCCAGGTCGCGGGCGGGGCGCTCATCGGGGCATCCGTCAGCGGATTCATCGGCGCGCTCGCCATGACCCCCGTCGTGCTCTGGATCGCGACGCTGCGCCACGGCGCCCCGTCGCAGCTCACCTTCCTGCCCGCGTTCTGGTTGCTCGTGCCCGGGGCCGCCGGTCTCGTCGGACTGACCGAGGCCATCGGCACCACGCGCGGCTACGAGGACTTCGCCGAAGCCCTCATCTCGATCATGTCGATCGCGCTCGGCGTGCTCATCGGCACGGCGCTCTATCGCGTCGTTCACCAGGGGGCCGAGGAGATCGCGGACTTCCACATCGACGTGCCGGCGGCGCTCGCCGAGGAGACGGCCCCGCCCTTCTGGGCGCGCCTGCTCCCGGGCACCCCGCGGTCGTTCTGGGGCCGCCGGCGAAGGGCGGCGTCGAGTCCTCGACGAGCGGATGCCTCGATGCCGCCGCCGCTCGCTGAGAAATCCGCCCCTTCCTCTCAGGCGACCGGGTCGTAGAGTATTCGGGTGACCCTCCGAGAGCCTCAGCCCATCGACGCCGTGCGCGCCCAGTTGATCGACTTCATCGCGGCCGACGCCGTGTTCCACGGGGACTTCACCCTGACGAGCGGCAAGAAGGCCACCTATTACGTAGACCTCCGCAAGGTGAGCCTCGACCACCGGGTGGCTCCGCTCATCGGACAGGTCATGATCGACCTCATCAAAGACGTGCCCGACGTGGTCGCCGTCGGCGGCCTGACCATGGGAGCCGACCCGATCGCCTCGGCGATCCTGCACCAGGGTGCCGCCCAGGGCCTCGCGTACGACGCCTTCGTGGTGCGCAAGGAGCCGAAGGACCACGGCCGCGGCAAGCAGGTCGAGGGTCCCGACCTCGCCGGCAAGCGCGTCATCGTGCTCGAAGACACATCGACGACCGGCGGTTCTCCCATCAAGGCGATCGAGGCGCTCCGCAAGGTCGGCGCCGAGGTCGTGGCCGTCGCGGTGGTCGTCGACCGTGCGACCGGTGCCCGCGAGATCATCGAGGCCGAGGGCGTGCCGTACCTGTACGCCATCGGTTTGGAAGACCTGGGGCTGGCCTGATGACGAGCGACGGGCAGGGTCTGGGAGGCGACGGCGCAGATTGGCTGCTCGCCCAGTTGGCGGGCGGCGATGCGCCGCGCCGCGACATCCCGTCTCCGCCCGTCGCACCGCCGGCTCAGCCGGTCGCACCGCCGGCGCAGCAGGCCGCACCCGCGGCGCCGCGCACTCCGGCCCCGCGCCGCGAAGAGGTGCTCGACTGGTTCTCCGAGGCTCCGGCTCCCCGCGCGGACCCCGCGACGAGTGCGCTTCCCGTCGTCGGCTCTCCGGCTCCGCGGGCCGCTGAGCCGCCGCAGCAGGTCGCGCCGACTGCCGATGCGGGCTCGCCGGTGCCTCCGCAGTCGTGGACCCCGCCCTTCGCGGTCGGTCTGCCGCATGAGCCCCCCGCCGCCGCTCCCGTGTACCTGACCGCGGTCGAGCCCCCGGTCGGTACGCCGGCCGCGGCACCGGCCCAGCCGGTTACGCCCTCGGCTCCTGCTGGTGCGTGGCCGCCTGCCGCTCCCGCGGCACCCGCGGCACCCGCGGCACCCGTGGCACCCGCGGCACCCGTGGCACCCGCCGCCGCGTGGCCCCCGGCGGCTCCGACGACCCCGACGACGCCGATTGCGCCGACCGACTCGTGGACGCCCGCTCCCTCGACCCCGGCATGGTCGCCCGCAACCCCCGTGGCATCGACTCCGGCGGCCGTCCCTCCCGGGGTGCCGCCGACGCCTCCCGGGCCCGTGACGCCGACCGCCCCGTTCGCGCTCACCTGGGGTTCCGACGAACTCTCGTCCGAAGACGCGATCCGTGCCGCATTCCGGAGCCTCGCCGACCCGTCAGCGACGGCGAACGATGCCGATGGGCGACCGCAGGGCGCGACCGCACCTGCCGCGCCTGCAGCACCGACCACGCCCGCGGCACCGGTGCCGCCGGAGGCAGAATCCATCGCTCCCGCGGACTCGCCGTTCGCTGGGTTCGCGCCGCCGCCCGTGGCTCGGCAGTCGTTCACGCCGGTGCAGTCGGCCGAGCCGGTCGTGCCGGTCCACCCGACCGCGCCGTCGACCGCGCCGGCCGGATGGGATGCCCGTGCCGCGGCCGCCGCGCGACCCGCGTCGTACGACGATGAACTGTGGGCCGCCCTCCACGAGCCCGAGCAGCCCTCGGCGGCCCCGGTTCAGCCTGCGGCCCCCGTGCAGCCGGCAGCGCAGGTCTGGTCGACCGCAGCGGCCGAGCCTGCGGCCCCCGTGCAGCCGGTAGCGCAGGTCTGGCCGGCCGCAGCGGCCGAGCCCGCGGCCCCCGTGCAGCCGGTAGCGCAGGCCTGGTCGACCGCAGCGGCCGAGCCCGCGGCCCCCGTGCCGGTGGCCCAGACCTGGCCGACTGCGCCGGCCGAACCCGTGGCGCCGCTCGCAGCGGAGCCGCCGTTCCAGCAGGCACCGCGCCCCGAACGCGATCGGTTCGCGGCGTTCGCCGCGGACACCACCGATCCGTTCGCCGCACTGGCCGAGACGCGTGCCGTGCCGATCCAGTCCGCGGCCCCGGCTGCCCCCGCCCCGGCGGAGCCGATTCACGAGGCATCGCAGCCAGTCGTGCCGCAGTACGGACACGATGAGCGCGAGCCCGACGCCCGGAGCGGATTCCCGTTCCTCGAGGTGCGCGGCATGGCCGCAGCGCAGGAGAATGCCGCGGTCGGCGCGCCCGTCCGCGAGGCGAGCGCCTTCAACACCACGCCCTTCCCGGCCTTCGCCTCGGCGACCGGTGGCGGCGACGACGACCCGACGCGCGAGCCGCCCGCCCCCGTCGACGACCTCCTCGCCTCGCTCGGCGGCGGTGCGCCGCGCGCACGTGCTGCAGGGCCGACGCCGCCTTCGGGCGGTTCCGGCGCGAACCCGCCGACCGCCCCCGTGCCGGCCGGGCTCGACGCGCTCGGACTGGGATTCGATGACGATGACGACGACGCCGCAGACGCGGAGCCCGACGAGGCCGACGACCGGGCGGGGTCCGGCATCCGCGGTCGGTTCTTCGGTGGCGCCCGCGCCGACGACGAGCCCGAAGCGGGTCGAGGCGGCATGCCGTTCGACGACGACGAATCATCGATCGCGCGCGAGATGGCCGATACGGGTTACTTCTGGAACCTGACGCCGGATCCGAACGCGGAGGACCCGAAGGACGCTCCTTCATCCGTCGCGACCGCCTTCCTGGGCGAGGCAGGTTCGGCCGGCCAGAATCCGGACCCGTTCGCCGCAGACGCCGCCGAGCCGGCATGGGACGAACCCGCCCCCGAGGCCGCAGCCCCCGAGTGGGCGTTCCCCGGCGACGAGACTGCCGCCGACACGGCGCCGTACAGCGACGACGTGCGCCTCGGCGAACGGCCGGCCGCGACGAACCACGATCCGTTCGGCGCAACCGACGACGACGCGATGGGCGCCCTCTTCGGTGCAGCAGCCGCGACGAACGATCCGTTCGGCGCACCGAACGGGTCGCAACCGGCCGCGCCGAGCTACCCCCTGCCCCCGTCGCAGGGGCCGGTCGGCGGTGGCATCGGCCCGCAGCGCACCGGCAGCGGCAATGGCTCCTCGGGCTCCGGCGGCGGTGGAGATCGCGGAGGCGCCGGCGGAGGCGCCGGTGGTGGCACGGGCGGCTCGCCCGGTGCCCCGAAGGGCGCCAAACGCACCACGCGAACGCTCATCTGGGTCGCCGGCGGACTCGTCGTGCTGCTCGTGCTCGCCGGGCTCTACTACCTCGGCACCCAGCTGACCGGCGGGGGAGGCGAACAGGCGAGCGGCAGCCCGTCGGCGAGCTCATCCGAGACGCCCGTCGCCGCGCCGACGGCCGCGCAGCCGGCCGGCGTGCACGCCTGGGACACCCTCTTCGGCGGCGAGTGCATCGAGCCGTTCGAGTCGGTCTGGGCCGAGGAGTTCACGGTCGTCGACTGCGCCGCGCCGCACACTGCGCAGCTCGTCTACCGGGGCACGCTGCCCGGCGACGAAGCGGCGCCGTTCCCGGGCGAAGCCGCGCTCGCGGCCGAGATGCCGGCACTGTGCCGGGCCGCGGGCGTCTTCGAGCCCACGCTCGTCGCGGGCATCCCCGACCTGCAGGTGCAGGGCAGTTTCCCCGTGACCGAGGAGCAGTGGGCGGCCGGCCAGCGCAACTACTACTGCTTCGCGAACCGCGCGGGCGGCGAGCCGCTGACGGGGCCGATCAACGGCCCCGGTCCAGCGGCCTGATCGCATGACCACTGAACGCGACGGTGCCCGAACCGGCGCGGGCACCGTGCCGGGCCGGGTGGTCGTCATCGGCTCGCTGAACGTCGACTCGACGAGCTACGTCGACGCGTTCCCCGCCCCGGGCGAGACCATCCTCGCCCGCGACTTCCAGGTCGCCCTCGGTGGCAAGGGGGCGAACCAGGCCGTCGCGGCGCACGTCGCGGGGGCCCCCGTCGAATTCGTGGCGTGCATCGGCGACGACGCGAGCGGAGCGTACGCGCAGGGCGCCCTCGAGCGACTCGGTCTGCCGATCGCTCCGATCCGTCGCATTCCGGATGCCTCGACGGGCGTCGCCCAGATCACGGTCGCCGCCTCGGGCGAGAACACGATCATCGTCACGGGCGGTGCGAACCTCGCCCTCACGCCCGCGCTCGTCGACGCGGAGCGCGACCGCGTCGCCGCCGCGACCGTCGTGCTCACGCAGGGCGAGCTCGCCGTCGACACGATCGAGCACCTCGCTCGAGTCTCGAACGAGGTCGGGGTCCGGTTCGTGCTGAACCTCGCACCGCCCGCAGCGGTCTCCGCCGCGACCCTCGCCGTCGCGGACCCGCTCGTGCTGAACGAGCACGAAGCGCGGGCGGTCGGCGTCGGTACGGATGCCGCGGACGGCGCCACCCTCGACGGGTGGCGGGTGCTCGCGGCATCCGCTGCCGGCGGCATCGCCCGCTCGGTCGTCGTGACGCTCGGCGCGGCCGGTGCCGTGGCCGCCGACGCGACCGGCTCGTGGACGGCGGCTGCGCCGCGCGTGACCGCGGTCGACACCACGGGCGCCGGCGACGGGTTCACGGGAACGCTCGCGGCGTTCCTCGCCGAGGGGCGCCCACTGCCCGAGGCCCTCCGCATCGCCGTCGCCGCCGGCTCGCTCGCCGTGCAGTCGAGGGGCACGGTCGACTCGTACGCGCCCCGGGCCGAAGTGCTCGCCGCGGCGGGTGCCGCCGACTGAGCCGTCGCACCCATGCCTGCCGACCCGAGACGAGAGAACGAGCCCAGCATGACCATTCCCGTGATCATCGACTGCGACCCCGGCCACGACGACGTGTTCGCGCTCTGGCTGGCCGCGGGTCATCCGTCGCTCGACCTCCTCGCCGTCACGACCGTCGGCGGCAACGTGCCGCTCGAGCACACGACCCGGAACGCCCGCATCGCGCTGTCGGTCGCCGGCGTGACCGACGTGCCGGTCGCCGCCGGCGCTGCCGGCCCGCTCGTGCGGCCGCTGCAGACCGCCGAGTGGATCCACGGCGAGAACGGCCTCGGCGGGCCCGAACTGCCGGAGCCCACTGTGCCGCTCGACGCCCGAACCGCGACCGAGCTCATCGCCGACACGCTGATGGGGTCCGTCGAACCCGTCGCCGTCATCGCGACCGGGCCGATCACGAACGTCGCGATCCTATTGCGCGACCGGCCCGACCTCGCCGGGCGCATCCGGGAGATCGTCTGGATGGGCGGCTCGACCGACCGCGGCAATGCGACGCCGTACGCCGAGTTCAACGCCCTCGTCGACCCCGAGGCGCTCGACCTCGTGCTGCGCAGCGGCGTGCGGTTCACGATGGTCGGCCTGAACGTGACGCACCTCGCCCTCGTGACACCCGCCGTGCGCCGGCAGGTCGCCGCCGTCGGCAACGCGACCGCGGCGTTCGGCGACGAGCTCTTCGAGTTCTTCTGCCGCACGAACGACGAGGTGTTCGGCATGCCCGACGGGCCGCTGCACGATCCCGTCGCCGTCGCGGTGCTCGCCGACCCGGGGTGCGTCGGGCTGCGGCGCACGCGTCTCGATGTGGAGCTGCTCGGCGTCGAGACGGCGGGGGCGACGAGCGTCGACCTCGACGGCATGCTGGGGCGGGAACCGAACGCCTGGGTCGCGGTCGAACTCGACGTCGAGCGGTTCTGGGCGGGCGTCGCGGCATCCGTCGCCCGGCTCGCCTGAGCTCGCGCCCGAGGGCGCAACCCTCCGTCGGACCGGTCGTCCGCAGTCCCCGACGGTGACGCTCGATCCCGCCTAGGGTGACGGGTATCGAGTGAGGGAAGCCCATGGACTGGACCTTCTGGCTGGGCATCGTCGTCATCGCCGCGCTCTGGGGCGTGACGCAGTGGGCGTTCTCGCTCCGCCGGCATTCCGAGAAGTCCCGCGGCGAGGATCGCGAGGCCGCCGACGCGATGAACGACGTCGAGCGCGGCAAGGAGCGGGGCCGCTTCTGGTCGGGCTTCGGGAATTGACGGGCGGCCGCTGGTCGCGTTCTGGTCGCCGATCTCAGGCGAGCGAGCGGATGACTCCGGCGAGCCGGGCAACCGCTTCGTCGATGACCGCGTCCGAGAGGTTGCCGTAGCCGAGCACGAGCGCATCGACGTTCGGCATGGAAGCCGACGCACGATATCCGGTGAGGTCTGACACGGCGATCTCCTCGCCGGCCGCGGCACGCCGCACCGCGGCGGCCTCGACGCCCGGCGGCAGTTGCAGCACGGCGTGCATGCCCGCGGCGATGCCGGTGACCTCGAGCCCGGGGAGCTCGCGTTCGAGCGCCGTCAGGAGCGCCGCGCGGCGTCGACGGAACCGGCCGCGCGCCGCACGCAAGTGCCGCTCGAGGTCGCCGGTTGTGATGAACTCCGCGAGCGCGACCTGGTCGAGCGTCGACGGACGCGCTCGGTCGGCGAGTGGCACGCGCTCCCGAAGCCCGCGTGGCATGACCGCCCAGCCGAGCCCGAAGGCCTGCGCCATCGACTTCGACAGGGAGCCGACGAGCACCACGTGTTCGGGTGCGAGACCCTGCAGCGCGGCGATCGGCCGGCGGTCGTAGCGGAACTCGGCGTCGTAGTCGTCTTCGATCAGGAGCCCGTCGACGTCGCGGGCCCACCGCACGATCGCCTCCCGCCGGGCCGGCGACAGCGCCGCGCCGAGCGGGAACTGGTGAGCCGGCGTGATGAGCGCCGCACGTGCGCCGGTGCGCTCGGCGGCGTCGATGAGCGCGTCGACGTCGATCCCCGAGGCGTCGACCGGCACCGGCACCGGGGTGATTCCGGCTGCGGCCGCGATCTCGCGGAGCCGAGACCAGCTCGGGTCCTCGACGAGGAGTGCCGTGTGGCCCGCGGCCCGCAGCCCTGCGACGACGCCGGCCATGCCGTCGGTCGCCCCGTGCGTGATCACGACGTCGTCGGGGGCGACGATCGCGCGGCGCGATCGCGAGAGGTAGTCGGCCACGGCCGTGCGGGCGAGCGGATGCCCCAGCCGATCCACCACCGTGAATTCGGCGTCGGGGAGGCGATCGAGGGCGCGTCGCACCGCCCCGGCCCACCTCGCCCTGGGCACGTGGCGCAGGTCGGGCACGCCGGGGCCGAGGTCGAGGCGCGGTCGCCGGTACTCGGCACGGAGCGGCACGGTGCCCTGCTCGTCGTTCGCCGCGCGCACCTCGTGCACGCCCGACGGGGCGAGCGGATGCCTCCCTCCAGCCGGCACCCGCGTGCCCGAGCCGACCGTCGCCTCGAGGAACCCCTCCGCCACGAGCTGTCCGTACGTCTCCGTCACGACCCAGCGTGAGACGCCGAGCGTCTCGGCGAGCGCGCGGCTCGGCGGAAGGCCGGCACCCGGCGGAAGTCGACCGGCGTGCACGGCATCGCGGATCGCTCGTTCGAGCCGATCACGGAGTGGCGCAGGACCGGAGCCGGAGTCGGAGCCCGGGTCGAGGTCGAACAGCGTCTCCCAGGCGAGCGCGGGGCCCGATCGAGTCATCCGTCTCCTCGTCTCGGGCCGTGTGCCCGTTTGCCGTCGCGAATCGGTCTGGTGAATCATCCGCTGATTGGAGTGTAAGCCCGAGCCGAATGCTTCGTACGCTCGATCCCGTCACCCCACCACAGACGGAGGAACCATGCGATACCGCACGATCGGCAACGGCACCACGAGCTTCGACGTCTCGACGATCTGCCTCGGCACCATGCAGATGGGCACGAAGATCGACGAGGCCACCTCGTTCGCGATCCTCGACCGCTTCGTCGAGGCCGGCGGCACGTTCATCGACACCGCCAACAACTACAGCTTCTGGGACAACGGCCACGGCCGCGACAGCGAAGACGTGATCGGCCGCTGGCTCGTGAGCCGCGGCGGCCGTGACCGGCTGCGCATCGCCACGAAGCTCGGGGCCGCCAAGAAGGACCCTGCACTGCCCCTCTCGAACACCGAGCCCACGAACTTCCAGGGTCTCGGCGCCGAGGTCATCGGCTGGGAGGCGCGCGAGAGCGCGCAGCACCTCGGCGTCGATCACCTCGACGTCGTCTACGGCCACGTCGACGACCTCGAGACGCCGCTGGCCGAGACGGTCGGCGCGTTCGGTGCCCTGCAGGAGGACGGGCTCATCGGCATCGCGGGCATCTCGAACGTCGCGCTGTGGCGCGTCGTCGAGGCGCGCGAGGAGGCGCTGCGCCAGGGTGTCGCGCCGTACGGCGTCGTGCAGCAGCAGTACAGCTACGTCTACCCGCAGCCCAAGCTCGGCCGGCAGAACTTCGTGACGCCCGAGCTGCTCAGCTACGCGGCATCGACCGGGGTCGACGGACGCCCGCCGCTCGCGGTCACCGCGTACTCGCCGCTGCACCAGGGGGCGTTGACGCGAACCGACAAGACGCTCTGGGGCGGGGTGAACCACCCGACGACCGTCGCGCGGATCCAACTGCTGCACGAGGTCGCCCGCGACATCGGCGCGACCCCGAACCAGGTCGCGCTCGCCTGGCTGCTCGGCCGCGAGGTGCCGGTGATCCCGGTCGCCGGACCGTCGAGCGTGGCACAACTCGAAGAGGTGCTCGGCGCGGCCGACCTCGACCTCGATCCCGAGGTGCGCGAGCGCCTCGACGCCGAACCCGAGGAGCGGCCCGCGGCGAAGCGGCCCGCGGCGAAGCGACCTGAGGAGCGCGACGCGGCCTAGTCCGCGTCGGGCCGCGGCTCGGCGCTGAGGGAGTCGAGGAGGGCGTCGACGGAGTCGAACTCGACGGTCTCGACTTCGTCGTCGTCGTCTTCGTCTGCCTCCGCGACGCTCAGGTCGTCGATCGCGAGCTGTTCGTCGAGCTGGCAGTACACGACCATGCCGGGGTACTGGCTCGGCGCCTCGTAGACGAGCACTAGCGTGGCATCGGGGGAGACGATCACGCCCTGCAGCTCGAGTTCGTGTGCGAGGAGGTCGTAGTCGTCGGCCGTGACCTCGTGACCGGTGCCCTCGTACGCCGACTCGGTGAGCTCGCGCACGACCTCGCCGTCGATGCGCGCGAGGTCGTCGGCGGTCGGCCCGCTGAGCGCCCGCTCGGCGATTGCGCGCATCTCGGCGGGTTCGACGGGCTCGTCGTCGACCGCGAACAGCACGGCCACCTGACGGTCGCCCGGCAGCACGGTCGCGGCGACGAGTTCGCCCTCGTCGACCTCGATGTCGGTCAGCTCGATCATGATCGGTCCTCGTCTCTGAGTGGTTCTACAGCTCGGTCTCGGCCGGCGCCTTCGCGACGAGGTCGGCCACGCCGCCGAGGATCTCATCGGGCCGGAACGGGTACTTCTCGATCTCGGCCTGGTCGCTGATGCCGGTCATCACGAGGATCGTGTGGAGGCCGGCCTCGATGCCCGCGACGATGTCGGTGTCCATGCGGTCGCCGATCATGGCGGTGTTCTCGGAGTGCGCGCCGATCTTGTTGAGCGCCGAACGGAACATCATCGGGTTCGGCTTGCCGACCACGTAGGGCTCCTTGCCCGTGGCCTTCGTGATGAGGGCGGCGATCGCGCCCGTCGCGGGCAGCGGGCCGTCGGCCGAGGGGCCGGTGGCGTCGGGGTTCGTCACGATGAACCGGGCGCCGTTGCCGATCAGGCGGATCGCCTTGGTGATCGCCTCGAACGAGTAGTTCCGGGTCTCGCCGACGACGACGAAGTCGGGCGCGGTCTCGGTCATCACGAACCCGGCGTCGTGCAGCGCCGTGAGGATGCCGGCCTCGCCGATCACGAACGCGGTGCCGCCCGGCAGCTGCGACTTGAGGAAGTCGGCCGTCGCGAGCGCGCTCGTCCAGATGCGGTCTTCGGGCACGTTCAGGCCCGAGGAGCGCAGCCGTGCCGAGAGGTCACGGGCGGTGAAGATCGAGTTGTTCGTGAGCACGAGGTAGGGCGTGCCGGCGTCCTCCCATTGCTGCAGCAGCTCGGCCGCGCCCGGCAGTGCGTGGTTCTCGTGCACGAGCACGCCGTCCATGTCGGTGAGCCAGCACTCGACCTCTTCACGTCGTGACATGCTCCCAGCCTAGGCCGCGCAGGTCACGGCCCGATGTCGAGCGGATGTCGCGGTGTGACGCGATTCGCCCGCCCGTTCGCGAGCAATCCTTGACTCCGTCGCGAGCCGAACTCTAGATTCAATATCGTATAGTCGGCGCGGTGGCGTACTTCGGAGTACGAGGCAAAATCGGCGTCTGACACGGACTCGATGAGGAACCCGTGCCCCAAGCCGTCTTCCGCCGCCGCCTCCGCGCGGCGGCAATGTTCGCTGCCCTTTCCGCCGTCATCCCGGTGCTTGCGGCCGTCGCGCCGGCCGGCGCGGCAGAGCTCCCCGCCGCCGGGCCGGGGGACGCCACCAGTTGCGCGTCCAACGTGTCCGACACCGCCGAATTCGTCCCGGTGCTCGGGCTCGACCTGCCGGCCACGAGCGTCGGCATCGGCGGTGCGCTCGCGCCCGTCTTCGATCGCACCGCCGAGGTCGCGCAAGGCTTCGACCGGGTCGGGTACTGTCTCGAGCTCGACGGGCCGCAGGGTCCGCAGTGGGTGTGGACGGCGATGGAACCGTTCACGACCGATGCCACCCGACTCGACCCTCCGACGGTCGCCGGTGAGATCGTGCGCCAGCGCGTCGGCGACCTCGATGTCGCCTCGAGCGTCGCCGGCGTGGCCCCGGTCGACGGCGGCAACGGATTCCTCGAATTCTGGCCCAACACGTACACCCAGGCGCGACCGGGGCAGATCTTCGGTGCCTCGGCGACGACGTACGACGCCGAAGACACTCCGGCGACCGGAGCATTCGGCTCGTTCGGCATCCACTCGGTCGCTCCCGACGCGCTCGCGGGCGCAGCGCCGCAGACGGTGCTCTCGGTCACCGGGCTCACGCAGACCCCTGGCGCTGCGCTCGGCCTCGGCATCGGCACGAGCACCATGGCGAATCCCGACTGGACCTTCGCGGCGAACGGCGCCACGTACACGACCCGCCGCCTCACGGTGTTCGCCCGCCCCGCAGTCGTGGCGTTCGACCGGGCGCCCGAGGACCGCCAGCTCTTCCCGAGAGACGCCGACGACGAGGCATCCGTCGCGATCGCCGGCACCGTGCTCGATGCCGAGGTCGCCTCGGTGCGCGCTCGACTCTGGAAGGGCGATGCCTCCACCGACTTCACCGCCGCCGTCGGGGCCGACGGCGGCTTCGCCGTGACGCCGGTGCTCGAGGCGGGGCTGCACGAGTACCGCATCGAGTTCGACGCGATCTCGCCCGCGGGCGAGCGCCGGGTCGCGACGTGGGATCGGCTCGTCGCGGGTGATGTCTACGTGATCCAAGGTCAGTCGAACGCCGAGGCGAGGATGTTCTCCGGGTCGGCGAACGGCGAACGATCGCCGTGGATCCGAAGCTTCGGCAGCTCGTCCGACAACCCCGGGCTCTCCGCCTCGGACCGCACGTGGAACATCGCAGCGGGCGACAGCTACGCGGAAGCGGGCGCGATCGGGCAATGGGGACTGCGGATGGCGTCGCGCCTCGTTGCCGAGCACGGCGTGCCGGTCGCAGTGGTCAATGGAGCGCACAGCGGTCGCCCGATCGACTTCTTCCAGCGGAACGACGCCGACCCCGACCTCGTCACCACCAACTACGGCCGACTGCGGCAACGGCTGGCCGCGGCGGGTGTGCTCGACCGCGTGAAGGCGGTGCTCTGGTACCAGGGCGAGAACGAGAACGACAACGCCGCCGTCCATGTGGCCGGGTTCACGACGCTCCTCGACGACTGGCGGAGCGAGTTCGGCTCGGCCGCGAGCCCGACGGAGTACTACGTCTGGCAGGTGCGCACCTCGCCGTGCAGCAACTCGATCCCGGTCGCGCTTCGCGACGCGCAGCGACGCCTCGCCGACACCCATGACGTCACGGTGCTCTCGACCACCGGGCTGAACGGGCACGACGGATGCCACTACTCCTACGTCGACGGCTACCGCGACATGGGCGACCAGGCCGCGAACGTGATCGGGCGCGACCTGCTCGGCGGCACCGCGACGGGCGTCGCCGCACCGAATCCGATCACCGCGGCGTTCTCGGACTCCGCGCGCACGACGGTCACCGTGCAGGTCCGGCCGGGTGCCGAGGGCGCAGAGACGCTCACGGTCGAGGCGGGTGCCGCCGCCGACTTCCGCGTGACCGGTGCGACGGTCACCGCGGTGACGGCGCAGTCCGGTGCGCTGCGGCTCACGCTGTCGGGACCGGCCGCCAACTCGGCGACGGTGTCGTATCTCAGCCACATGCGTTCCGGGCCACGGGTGCTGAGCCCCGGCGGCGTCGGACTCCTCGCCTTCACGATGCCGATCGCCGACGTCTCGATCACCGCGACCGCCGACCCCGCCCGCCTCGTCGCGGGCGGCACGACGACCGTCACGGTGAACGTCGCGAACGGCACCGCCGACCCGGTCTCCGGCGTCTCCGTGGCGCCGTCGCTGCCGAGCGGCTGGACGTCCTCGCCGGCATCGGTTGCTCTGCCCGATCTCGCGGCCGGCGAAACGGCGACGGCGACGTTCGCGGTTACCGTGCCGTCGTCGGCGGTCGGAATGCTCTCCCTCCCGGTGACGACCCGATTCACCACCGCCGATGGTGAATCCACGCGCACCGCGAACGTGGCCGTCACGAGCTCGTGTTCGGCGGAGCCGCTGCGCCCGGCCGCCGTGACGAGCGTCAGCAGTGAGGAGACCGCCAGCGAGAACGGTCGCGCCGTGAATGCGATCGATGGCGACCCGGCGACGATCTGGCACTCGCGCTACTCGTCGAGTCAGGCGACGTACCCGCACGAGATCGTGCTCGATCTCGGATCGTCCTCGTCGGTGTGTGCGTTCAACTATCAGGGTCGAACCGTCGGCACCAACGGCAACATCGGCGGCTACGCGGTCTACACCTCGAACACGCCGGGCTCATGGGGTAGCCCTGCGGTGACGGGTACCTTCACGACCGGCTCGGCGCCGCAGTCGGTGTATTTCTCGCCGCGATCAGCGCGGTACGTGAGGCTGGTCGCGACGAGCCCGGCAATCGCCGGGCAGGCCTGGGCGACCGCGGCCGAGCTCTCGGTCGATGGGGTGCCCGCGGTCACGGCGGAGTCCCGCTGCATCGGCTCGAAGGCCTACGTCGCGGTGAAGGCGACGAACCTCGAGAGCGGACCGGTCTCGATCGTCATGTCGTCGGCATTCGGCTCGAAGTCGTTCGCGAGCGTCGCGGCGGGCAGGAGCGCGGTGCACTCGTTCGCCGTGCGGGCGGCGGATGTGGCCGCCGGGCAGGTCGAGGTGACCGCGACACCGCTCGAGGGCGGCGGCGCGCCGGTCTCGAGCACGGCGCTGTTCACCGGGATCGCCTGCGGATAGGACTCAGGCGGCGACCCGGAACGGAGTGCTCAGGCGGCGACCGGAGCTGAGACATCCATCATGGTGATCTCGGCTCCGGCCCCGGCTCCGATGCCGATGTCGCGGGGCGGCGCCGCGCTGCGCGGGACCGGTCAGACCTCCTCGGCGAGCCGCCGTGCCTCCGCTGCCTCGGCGAGACGTCCGAGCGCCTCGAAGGAGTCGGCGAGCGCGATGCGGCCGAGCGAGACGGCGTCGGCCTGCCCGTCGAAGTGTTCGACAGCCTGCCCGATGAGCACGAGGGCCTCGTCGTGGCGCCCCTCCGACTGCAGCACGCGACCGGCGAACAGCATCGACCCGCCGGCCGGCCGCGTTGCGCCGACCGCCTCGAACAACTCCGCCGCGGTCAGCGCGGTCGAGACGGCCTCCTCGGGGCGGGAGAGGGCGGCGAGGCCGCGTGCGCGCGAGTCGATGACATCGGCCAGCAACCACTCGGCGCCGTGTTCGCGGGCGAGCGCCGCGACCTCGTCGAGCCGCTCCAAGCCGCTCGGTTCGCCGTGCTCGAGGGTGACCTGTCCCAGCAGGTGCAGCGCGTCGGCGAGCGAGGCCACCGCGTCGGGGTCGCGGCGCGCGTCGGCGACGGCACGCTCGAGCACCTCGATCGCCTCGCCGGGGTACCCGAGGCCTGCGAAGAGCCGGCCGAGGTCGAGCAGCACGGCGACGGCTCTCGGCCACGCCTCGGCCTCCTCGAAGAGGTCGGCGGCTGCGTGCCAGGTGCCGGATGCCGCAGCGAACTCCTCCTCTCCGCGGAGCGCCGTGCCGAGCAGGTGCAGGGTCTCGGCCCTGGCGGCCGGCGGAGCACCAGCGGCATCCTCGGCCTCGAAGACCTCCTGCAGCACCTCCACGGCCTCGCCGAAGCGGCCGGCGCGGAGCAGTTGGCGGCCGAGGCCGTAGCGCACGCCGACAAGTCCCGACGACTCGGCGAGCTCGGCGTGCTGCACCGCGAGGCGGAGCCGCGCAACGGCGTCGTCGGGTCGCTCGAGATCGTCGAGGATCGCGGCGGAGAGCTGGCAGTCCTCGATGACGCGCACCCTGGCATCGACCGCGAGGTCGAGTTCGAGTGCCGCCTCCGCCGCCGCCAGGGCTGCCTCGAGGTCGCCGCTTCCGGCGAGCAGCCGCGCGCGGAGGCGCTGCGATTCGGCGCGGCGGACCCTCGTCGGCTCGGCATCGATCGCCCGGTCGAGCAGCGGGAGCGCTGCCGCGGGCTCGTCGCCCTGGGCCGCGACGTAGGCCGCCAGCTGGAATGCGGCGCCGACGAGCATCGCGTCGGGTGTGGGGTCACGGTCGAGCACGGCGATCGCGGTGTCGATCGCCGTGCCGGCCCCTTCGGTGTCGCCGGTCTCGGCACGCAGTGCCGAGATGCGCAGGGCGACTCGAGCGGCGAGGTCGTCGGCACCCGCCTGCAGGGCGGCGCCGAGCTCGTGTTCGAGTGCCGGCAGGTCTGCGGCGGTGGCGGCGCCGGCGAGCAGGAGTCCGTGGCGCGCGAGCGCGTCGGCGAGCGCTCCTTCGCCTGCGGCGCGCAGGGCGGCGATGCGGGCGGGCAGCTCCTGCTCGGCCTCGTCGAGCCGCTGCGCAGCCACGAGCCCCGCGAGGCGGATGCCGATGAGCTCGGCCCGTCGGACGTTCGTGACGGATGCCTCGGCCGCCTCCTGCTCGAGTGCGGCATCCGCGACCTCCGCCTCGAGTGCGGCGAGCCCCCGGCCTGCCGCGGCGAGTGCCCGGTCGATCTCGCCGAGCGCAGCGAGCTCACGGGCGCTGTCGAACCAACCGCCGGCGTCGACGGGTTCGGCGGCGGCGGGCACGGGAGCCGTGAACGACTCGCTGCTGATCGGCACGTCGTAGCGCTCGCTGCGGAGCGCGCGAGTGGCCTGCAGCCGGTCGGCGAGATGGCGGTTGCCGTTGCGGCGGTCGAACTCGTCGCCGATGGCGGCTGCGGCGGCCCACGCGACGGGGCTGAGCTCTGCG
This sequence comes from Agromyces fucosus, assembly GCF_004134865.1. Taxonomy (GTDB): domain Bacteria; phylum Actinomycetota; class Actinomycetes; order Actinomycetales; family Microbacteriaceae; genus Agromyces; species Agromyces fucosus. Next base: position 128,989 of record NZ_SDPO01000003.1, read on the forward strand.
GCCGTCCACGGGCCATCGTGCGCGCCGAAGAACGGCTCGAGTTCGGCGGAGTCGGCACCGCGCACGACGGTGTCGCCGTGTCCGGCATCGACGACGGTGTCGAGCAGCAGGCCGGCTGCGGCGAGGGCGCTGAACTGTGCGCGCTGGTTCAGGCGGTCATGGGCGATCCACGCGATGTGGCGCTCGAGCATCGCGAGGCCGCGGGCCTCGTTGCCGGTGATCGCGCAGAAGACCAGGTGGTTCGCGATGATGCCGATGTTGTCGGCGTTGCCGCGTGCATCGCGGTAGCTGCGAAGGTGGAAGGACTTCGCCCGCTCGAGCCGGCCCGCCCTGAGGTACGGCAGCAGCGCGTCGGAGAGCGCGTGCTCGGGCTCCTCGCCGCAGCTGAACCCGCCCTCGACGATCTCCTCGTAGAGCGCGATGGCCTCGTCCTCGCGTCCGGTGGCGGCGAGGTAGGCCGCGCTCTCGCTGCGCACGCACGCGTCGCAGTGGCTGTAGTCGTCGCGCTCGGTGGTGGTCAGCACGCGGTAGGCCGAGGCGGCCTCGTCGAGCCATCCGTTCGCGAACGCCGCACCGAACCGGGCCATCGCGACCCCGCTCTGTCCGACGCCCGCGCGTTCGTACCGCGCCTGCATGTCGTCGAGCACGCCGCGGATGTCGGCGGCCGGGAAGGCGGGGCTCGCCGAGAGGGTGCCGGCCATCCACTTGTACTGCCAGAGCAGGTCGGTCGCGCTGTCGTCGGGCTTCGCGGGGAAGCGCGACGCGTCGGCGTCGTGCTTGCCGAGGCACCACGCGAAGGAGCTGAGCAGTGCGTCGGTGTCGCCGGTCATGTTGGCTGACGACGCGAGGCGCATGCGCGCGCGGTACTCCGAGAACTCGTCGCCCGACTCGACCGCGATCGCGATCGCCTCGTCGATCAGCGCGCGCTCCTCGGGTCCGAACGGCGTCTGGTCGACCTGCTCGAGCAGTTCGTCGATGCGGATGGTTTCGGACACGGGTCTCCCTTGGCGGTCGATGGTCGATGGTCGATGGTCGGAGGTCGGTAACGGGTCGTGTCGGGCCCGGAGCGTGCCGGCCGGTCAGCGGGCGAGGCTCAGTGTCACGAGGTCGGTGAGCGCATCGGTCAGCATCGCCCGCTCGCGGGCGCGGAGCGCTCGATGGCCCGCGAGCAGCGCCTGCACGTAGAGCAGGCGGATCGTGCGGTCGAACACGGCGCCGTCGACGTCGCCCGCGAGAGTGCGCACGAGGGGGTTGTCCCAGTTGAGGCAGAGCTTCGCCCGCGCGGCGCCGCCGCCGCCCGCGACGGTCGCCGGGCTCTCGTCGATCCTTCCGAGCACCCCGCTCCAGAGCGGACCGGTCATGTCGCGGGCGGCGCCGCGCGTGATCGACCGCAGCACCTCGGCGTCGGCGAGGTAGAGGCTCGCGAGATCGCTCGGCGCGAAACGGCGCACGCTCGGCTCGCAGCCGACCTCGGCGAGCACTGCGCCGGCGCGGGACTCGAGCGCGAGCGCCGCTGCGCGATCGGCGAGCGGCGGCACGTCGAGCGAGTCGAGCTCACCCGAGACCGTCACGCGCTCGACGGTGACGCCGTCGAACAGCAGCGGGAGCCGGCGCAGGATGTCGGCCTCGTGGACGTACCCGCCGTTCACCACGGCTCGCGAGGCCGGCACGATGCCCGCGATCTGGCGGAACTCGTCGACGGTCTCGGTGTAGCGCACGTGCGGGTGCCTCCGCACCAGTTCGTCGATCGTCATCACCCCGATCGAGGTCTCGACCGTGAGCCAGCGGGTGATGAACCCCGCGAGCTCGTCGTCGTGCAGCAGGAGCGACTTCAACCCGAGGTGGTGGATGCCGACGAACTCGGCGAGGCGGGCGGGGCGCTCGACGGCGAGCCGCATGACCCAGGCGCGGATCGCCGCGCCGAGCTCGCCCCGGGTCGCCTCGAGCGATTCGTCCTCGATGAGGTGCTCGCGCGACGCCGTGGGCCGCAGGCCCGTCGAGTCCACGACGGCGCGCGCGAAGAACGCCCAGTCGGGCAGCAGCTCGTCGGCGCGGGGGTCGACGAGCATGCCGCCGAGGTAGACGCGGTTCGCCTGGCGCGCGCCGGGCGTCGGCGGGAACGGCAGCACGAAGGCCGTGCCGTGCGTGTCGGTGGCGGTGGCGTGCAGTTCGATGACCTCGAACGGCGCCGCGCCGACGACCTCGCGTCCGAGCCCGCCGATGTCGTCTCGGGCGTCGGCACGGGCCTCGCCCGTGAGGGCGAACACGGCCGGTCGGCCGATGCGGTCGAAGCTGCCGTCGCCGGAGCCCAGGAGGATCGGGATCGGCAGGTACTCCGCGTAGCGGCGGGCGAGCTCGCGCAGGCTCGCCGGCGAGCAGAGCTCGGCCTCGTCGGCGCGCGGCACGAGCGAGACGGTCGTGCCCACGGCGATTCCGGATGCCTCGGCGCCCTCGAGCACTCGCACCGTGAACGTGCCGTCGGTGCTGCCGACCCACTCGACGGGATCGCCGCCGCGAGCCGACCGCGACCGCACGACGATGCGGTCGGCGATCATGAAGCAGCTGAGCAGGCCGATGCCGAACTGACCGAGGAACCCGGCGCGGGGCAGATCGAACAGATCGCGCTTCGAGCTGCGACCGACGGTGGCGAGCAGTTCGCCGACCTCGTCGGCCGTGAGCCCGACGCCGTCGTCCTCGAAGCGGAGCGCCGGCTCGACGCTCGTCGGCGGGTGGATGCGGACACCCCATGCGGCATCGCGGCGACCCTCGTGCTCGGCGCGCGCCGTGATGGCGTCGCGCCCGTTCTGGATGAGCTCGCGGAGGAAGACGTGGGGGCCCGAGTAGATGTGACGGCTCAGGAGGTCGACCACGCCTCGGAGGTCGACGAGGAACGGGCGCACGTCAGGCGCCTGCTCGGCCGTCACGCGGTCAGCCAGATCGCGCTGGCCGCGCCGCTCGGCAGCTCGTGCGTCGCTCCGGCGATGCGCACGCGCGCACTCGCGTCGTCGTCGACCGACTCGATCTCGAGTTCTACGCCGGGGTGGACGCCGGCGGTCTCGAGCTCTCGCAGCAGGCCGGGGTCGCGATCGCTGATGCGGATCACGCGTCCGAGATGCCCGCGGGCGGCCTGGTCGGCCCGCACGAACGGCTCCGCGGCGATCGAGCCATCGGCGGCGGGGATGGGGTCGCCGTGCGGGTCGCGCAGGGGGCGCCCGAGCCGAACGTCGATCGCCTCGAGCAGGCGGTCGGAGATGGCGTGCTCGAGGATCTCGGCCTCGTCGTGCACCTCGTCCCAGCCGTAGCCCATCTCCTGCACGAGCCACGTCTCGATGAGCCGGTGGCGACGCACGACCGCGAGGGCCAGCACGGTGCCCGCGTCGGTGAGTCGCACGGCGCCGTAGGGCACGTGCGAGACGAGGCCCTGGGCGGCCATCTTCTTGACCATCTCGGTGACCGACGACGGGGCGACGCCGAGCTTGCCGGCGAGCACCGAGGGCGTGATGGGGTCGGGTTGCCACTCGGTGTGCGAGTACACCGTCTTCAGGTAGTCCTCGATGGCGGGATTCTTGCTGCTGGGCATCGGCCCCAGACTATCGGGAGCCCCGCCCTTCGAGTCGGCCGCCCACAGCCGCTCACGCCCCCGTGAACACGAGCCAGAGCAGCACCCCGTTGAGCGTGATCAGGAACACGGATGCCGCGATGCCGGCCGTCGTCGTCGCCCAGTGGTTCCTCCACTGGCCGAGCACGCCCGACTTCGCCGTGAGCGCGACGAGCGGCACGAGGGCGAAGGGGATGCCGAACGAGAGCACGACCTGGCTGAGCACGAGCGAGAGGGTGGGGTCGAAGCCGAGCCAGAGGATCGTGAGTGCCGGGATCAGGGTGACGAGCCGGCGGAGGATGAGCGGCACCCGCACGTGCAGCAGTCCGTGCATGATCTCGGCGCCGGCGTAGGCGCCCACGGACGTCGACGCGAGCCCCGACGCGAGCAGACCGACCGCGAAGAGGGTCGCGATGACGGGTCCGAGCGCCACGCCGAGGGCCGCATAGGCGCCCTCGAGACTGTCGGTGCCCTCGACGCCCGCGAGATTGACGGCGGCGAGCAGCAGGATGCAGAGGTTCACGGTGCCCGCGATCGCCATCGCGATCGAGACGTCCCAGCGGGTGGCGCGCAGCAGCAGCCCCGTCGGCACATCCGTCGCCGTGCCGGGAAGCAGCTCGGGAGCCTCCGAGCGGCGGCTGATGCCGAATCCGTGCCACGCGGACTTGGGCGTCGCTGCCGATGGGGAGGTCGACAGCGACGCGGCACGGCGCGTGACGAAACGGTCACGGCTGAGCGCGGAGTGGGCGTAGATCGCGTGCGGCATGATCGTCGCGCCGAGGATGGACGCGGCGAGCAGCACGGAGTTCGCGTCGGCGAAGCGGGGCACGAGGCCGCCGAGGAGGCCCGCCGGGTCGGGCGGTGCCACGAAGACGCCGACGGTGAAGCCGATCGCGATGATGATCAGCAGTCCCATGATGACGAACTCGAAGGTGCGCGGCCCGCGCCGCGACTGCAGCACGAGCAGCCCGATCGAGACGGCCCCCGTGATGAGTCCGCCCCACACGAGCGGCACGCCGAACAGCAGGTTGAGCGCGACGGCGCCGCCGATCACCTCGGCGAGATCGGTCGCCATCGCCACGAGCTCGGCCTGCAGCCAGTAGGCGCGACGGCCCCAGCGATTGCGGATGCGCCCGCCGAGCACCTCGGGAAGGCTCCGGCCGGTCACGATGCCGAGCTTCGCCGAGAGGTACTGGATGAGCCACGCCATCACGTTGCCGAGCACGACGACCCACACGAGCAGGTAGCCGTACTGCGCCCCCGCGGTCATGTTGCTCGCGACGTTGCCGGGGTCGAGGTAGGCCACGCCTGCCACGAGTGCCGGGCCGATCAGCCAGGCCACTCGGGGCACGGATGTCGCGCGCCCGCGCTGCCCGGCGGGCTCGCCCTCGGGCCCTGGATCGTTCGTGGTCGTCTCGTCGTCGAGCGTTTTCGGCATACCGAAAACGTACCAAGATTTCGGCGCACCGAAAAGCTTTCGTCACGGCAGTTCCATGCGCGCTGCGCCAGCGCCGGGTTCAGCCGACGAAGGGGATCGCGGCGCGCCGCCGCGCCGCGAGCTGCGCAGCACTGCGGATCGCGTCGGCGAAGGCGAGCGGAGCCTCCTGCGGCAGGTTGTGGCCGGCGTGCGGCACCTGCCGATGCTCATGCGGGCCGACGAAGCGGGCGCCGGCGACGGCGGCATCCCGGGCGGGGAAGTTGCCGTCGGCGAGCCCGTCGAGCGTGATCGCCGGCACGGTGATCGGGGGAAGCTGCGCCAACTGCGCTTCGAGGCGGGAGTACTCGGGTGCGCCGGGCACCTGGAACAGCCGGTGCCGGTAGGAGTGGATCACGACATCGACGTAGTCGGGGTTGTCGAATGCCGCCGCTGCACGGTCGAGTTCGGCCGCTCCGAATTCCCAGTCGGGGGAGTTGCGCCGCCAGATCACCTCCGCGATGCCGCGACGGTTCTCGGTCAGGCCGGCACGACCGCGCTCGGTGAGGAAGTAGAAGAAGTACCAGAATCCCGCTTCGAGGTCCGGACGGATCGGCTGCATCGAGGCGCTGATGTCCTGGATGAGGTATCCGTTGACGGAGACGAGTGCGGTGACGCGCTCGGGCTGGAGCGCAGCGACGACGCACGCGGCACGACCGCCCCAGTCGTACCCCGCGAGGATCGCCTGCGGGATCCGGAGCGCGTCCATCAGTTCGATGACGTCCTGTCCCAGCGCGGCCTGTTGGCCGCTGCGCGGCACGGAGCCGTCGAGGAAGCGGGTGCCACCGTGCCCGCGGAGGTAGGGCACGATGACGCGGAAGCCGGCCTCCGCCAGGTTCGGCGCCACGTCGACGTAGCTGTGGATGTCGTAGGGGAACCCGTGCAGCAGCAGCACCGGCGGGCCGTCTTCGGGTCCGGCTTCGAAGTACGCGACGTCGAGGTGCTCCGTCTCGACGTGTCGCAGCGGTTCGAGTCGAGGTGTCGCGCTCATGGTGTGCTCCTTCTCATTGCCCGGATCAGGTTCAGACGGAACCCGTCACGAGCTTCGACCGGCATCCGCCCACGGTTGTGACGTCCGTCACAGCTCGACGTGCCGCCCGGTCGTAGTGGGCAGGGGCATCCGCCGGGTGCGCCGTTCGCAGGACCGACTCGATCAGGAAGGCACGATCATGACCACGCACGTTCTCGACCCCGAGGCGCAGGCGATCGCCGACGCGACCTCGACACCCCCGTTCCTCTACCAGCTCGGCGCCGACGGCGCCCGCAAGGTCCTCGACGACCTGCAGGCCGCCCCGATCGACAAGCCAGACGTCGACGAGGAGTGGATCACCGTTCCCGCCGCCGTCGGCGACGTGCGGGTGCGGATCGTCAAGCCGGTCGGTTCCACCGGCCTGCTGCCGACGATCCTGTACATCCACGGCGGCGGCTGGGTCATCGGCAACTCCGCGACCCACGACCGGCTCGTGCGCGAGATCGCCGTCGGGGTCGACGCCGCGGTGGTCTTCGTCGAGTACGACCGCTCGCCGGAGGCGAAGCATCCGGTCGCCATCGAACAGGCGTACGCGACCGCCCAGTGGATCACGCGTTCCGGTGCCGACAAGGGGCTCGATGCCTCGCGCCTGGCCGTGGCCGGGGACTCGGTCGGCGGCAACATGACCGCGGTCGTCGCGATCCTCGCGAAGCAGCGCGGCGACGTGTCGTTCGTGCACCAGTCGCTCTACTACCCCGTGACGGATGCCGCGCAGGACACCGACAGCTACCGCGAGTTCGCCGACGGCCCGTACCTGGCGGCCGCCGCCATGGCGTGGTTCTGGGACAGCTACCTGCCGGATGTCGCGAAGCGGGCCGACATCACGGCGTCACCGCTTCGGGCGACGACCGAGCAGCTGGCCGGGCTTCCCGAGACCTTCCTGATCACCGACGAGAACGACGTGCTCCGCGATGAGGGCGAGGCGTACGCGCGGCGGCTCGTGGAGGCGGGCGTGCGCACCACGAGCGTGCGCTACAACGACACGGTGCACGACTTCATGATGCTGAACCCGCTCCGCCCGTCGGCCGCCGTCACGGCCGCCGTCGAGCAGGCGGTGCACATCCTGCGGAAGGCCCTGGGCCGGGGTTGAGCGAATGACGGCCACGTGGATGACCGCGCCTCAGCGCACCGTGCTGGTGGTGGCGATCCTCGCCTCGTTCGCCGCGTTCCTCGATGGGAGCGCGGTGAACGTGGCCCTGCCCGCGATCAGCGCCGAGCTCGGCGGGGGGCTCTCCTCGCAGCAGTGGGTGGTGGACGCGTACCTGCTGAGCCTCGGCGCGTTCATCCTGCTCGCCGGCTCCCTCTCCGATGCGTTCGGTCGAAAGCGCGTGCTCTTGACCGGACTCATCGGATTCGGGCTCACCTCGGTGGCCTGCGCGATCGCGCCGACGGTCGAGACGCTGATCCTCATGCGGGGCCTGAAGGGCGTCTTCGGCGCCCTCCTCGTTCCGAGCTCGCTCGCCCTCATCCTCGACGCCTTCAGCACCGAGAAGCAGGGCCGTGCGATCGGGATCTGGACGGCGTTCACGAGCATCGCCTCGATCGCCGGGCCGGCGCTCGGCGGAGTGCTCGTCGATGCGCTGTCGTGGCGATGGGTGTTCGGCATCAACGTGCTTCCCATCGCCCTCGGCGTCGTGCTCGCGCACTGGCTCGAGCAGGATCCGCCCCGCTCCTCCGCGGCTCACGTGGACGTCGTCGGCGCGCTGCTCGGCGTCGCCGGGCTCGGGCTGCCCGTGTTCGTGCTCATCGAGCAACCCCGATTCGGGTGGGAGTCGCCGATCATCATCGGTGCGCTCGTCGTCGGAGTCATCAGCCTGATCGGGTTCATCGCGTGGGAGCTCCGCACGTCGCAGCCGATGCTGCCCATGGGGATCTTCCGCGCGCGGAACTTCTCCGTCGGCAACGTCGCGACGTTCTTCGTCTACGCCGGGCTCTCGCTCGGCACGTTCGCGCTCGCGGTGTTCCTGCAGCAGAGCGCCGGGTACTCGGCGACGATGACCGGTCTCGCGATGATCCCGTCGAGCCTGGTGCTGATCGGCCTGTCCGCGTACATCGGGCGGCTGAGCGGCCGCGTCGGAACCCGGCTCCTGATGGGCGCGGGGCCGGTCATCGCGGGCGGCGGCTTCGCGCTGATGCTCGCCATCACCGACGAGGCCGACTACCTCACGCAGGTGCTTCCGGCCGTGATCGTCTTCGGCCTCGGCATGGCCGTGACGGTCGCCCCGCTCACGGCGACGATCCTCGGCGCGGTCGAACCGGCGCACGCGGGCATCGCCTCCGCGACGAACAACGCGGTCTCCCGGATCGCGGGCCTGATCGCCGTCGCACTCGCCGCATCCTTGGGCGGATCGGTGAGCATCGACCTCGACAGCTTCCACCGGCTCGTGGCCTCGTCGGCGATCGCCATGCTCATCGGCGGCGCGATCTCCGGCGTCGGCATCCGGGACACCGCGCGCCGCGCCGTGCGGCCACGCGTCCGCGCCGCTGCGGTCAGGACTGCTCCGGAGCAAGCAGATCCGCGTACTGCGGATTCTCGGCGATGAAGGCCGCGACGACGGGGCACCGCACCGTGATGCGCTGCCCCCGGTCGCGGAGGTCGTCGAGCGCGTCCGCGATGAGGTCGGCCGCGATGCCGCGCCCGCGGAACTCGGGCGCGACCGTCGTGGTGAGCACGATGATGCGGCCGTCCAGGACGTCGTAGCGGAAGCTCGCGATCTGCCGGCCGTCGATGATCGCGGCGTACACGTGCTCCTCGGAGCGATGGACCAGCCGGATCTCCGACGCGGTATCGGCCGAGGGGCGGTCGACATCCTGGACGGAGCGGGTCGTCTCCTCGTCGACGAGGGCCACGGTGCCCTCGTCGAGGAAGCCCGCCCCGTCGGGATATCCGGCCGAATCGGGGTACTCGATCCGCTGATCACGATCGGTTGCGCTCATCATGTCCTCCAACGTTCGATCACGAATGGCGACAGCCACGGCGGCGGGTGGGACCAGTCGTGGTCTGCTTGGCGCAACCTCTGACGAAGCCGCCTGAAACCCGGTACTCCCGCTCTTACCTCACGACTCGGCCGAGCCTGTCATGAGCAATGACCGAGCGGATGGCGGAGTTGTGACCGACCGGTCGAACGACGCGTGCTGCTCCGGCCCCGGTCACAACGCGCCGTCGTGTCCGGTCTGAGCTGATACCGCCCCGCAGACGGCGGGAACGGTTCGAGAAGGGGAACAGCCATGTCAGATCAGAAGCCGACCGTCGTGTTCGTGCACGGCGCATTCGCCGAGTCCGCCAGCTGGAACGGCGTCATCGCGGCGCTCTACGCCGAGGGCGTCACCTCGGTCGCGGTCGCCAACCCGCTGCGCAGCCTCGCCGGCGACGCCGCGTACGTTCGCGACGTGATCGCCTCGATCGATGGGCCGGTCGTGCTCGTCGGCCACTCGTACGGCGGGCTCGTCATCAGCGAGGCATCCGCAGGCAACGACCAGGTCGTCGCCCTGGTCTACGCCGCGGCGTTCGTGCCCGAACCCGGCGACAGCGCCTTCTCGCTCTCGGCGAGCGAGCCCGGCTCGACGCTGGGCGACGCCCTCGACGTGCGCCCCGTCTCGTCGGGGGGCAACGAGTTCGTGATCCGCCGCCCCGTGTTCCGCGACCAGTTCGCCGCCGACGTGCCCGTGCAGGTCGCCGGCCTCATGGGCGCGACCCAGCGCCCGGTGACCGAGGCGGCGCTCACGGACCCCGTGCAGGCGACGATCCCCGGCTGGAAGGACCGCCCGTCATGGCACGTCTTCGGCAGCGAGGACCGCAACATCCCGGTCGCCGTGCACCGGGCCGGCGCCCAGCGGGCGGGCTCGCGTGGCACGACCGAGCTCACCGGTGCCTCCCACGCCGTCAGCGTCTCGCAGCCCGAGGCGGTGGCCGCCACGATCCTCGAAGCCGTGCGCGGAGTGAGCGGCAACCGGGCGGCCGCGTAGGCGGCGTTCGCCGATCGCTGCCGGGTGCGCGCGACCCGTCTTCCGGTCCCGCGCACCCGCAGCAGCGGGTGGTGCTCGCATCTCCCGAACTGATTTCCAGAATGCTGTCACAACCGCGCGTGCTCTCCGGTCTCAGTTGGAAAGGACTGCCGTCGTCCTCCACCGACTGACAGGATCAGATCATGGAAGCGAACCTCGACGAGGCGCTCGCCGCCTTCCAGGCCGTGCGCGGGCGGCTCTTCGGCATCGCGTACCGCATGCTCGGCAGCGCGAGCGAGGCCGAGGACATCGTGCAGGAGGCGTGGCTGCGATGGCAGGGCACCGACCGCACGGTCGTGCAGGACCCGCCCGCATTCCTCGCGACGGCCACGACCCGCCTCGCGATCAATGCCCTGCAGTCGGCGCGGAGCCAGCGTGAGACCTACATCGGCCCGTGGTTGCCCGAACCGGTCGACACCAGCGCCGACCCGACGCTCGGCGCCGAGCGTGCCGAGGCGCTCGGTTTCGCCGTGCTCGTCATGCTCGAGCGCCTCACCCCGACGGAGCGGGCCGCTTACGTGCTGCGCGAGGCGTTCGCCTACCCGTACGAGCAGATCTGCGAGATCGTGCAGGTCTCCGAGGCTGCCGCCCGGCAGCTCGTCTCGCGCGCTCGGAAGCATCTCACCGGTGAGCGCCGTCGGGAGGTCCCGCAGTCCGAACAGCGACGACTGCTCGGGGCGTTCCTGGCGGCGGCGAAGACCGGCGACCTCATCCAGCTGGAGCAGCTGCTCTCCGAAGACGTCGTCTCGTACACCGACGGCGGCGGGGTCGTGCGCGCCTCCAAGTTCCCGGTGATCGGGCGCGAGCGCGTCGCGAAGTTCGTGCGCGCCTTCCACACGCATTTCTGGAACGGCGTGGACATCACCGAGGCCGAGACGAACGGCCAGGCGTCGGTGATGCTCTCGAAGGACGGCGCCACCTTCGCCGTGATCACCCTCGTCATCGGTGCGCGGGGCATCGACCAGATCCTGTGGATGATGAACCCCGGAAAACTCGGGGCTGTGACCGCTCGTGCGGCAGTATGACCTCGCCGCCCGCCTGCGCGCCGCGCTCGATCATGGAGACGAGCTCGCATTGGCGGGTGCTCTGAACCGCGACGTGTGCATGGTCGTCGATTCGGGCGACGAGGCGGGAGGAGAGCTGCGTGATCGCGGACGCGTCGTCCGTGGGCTGCGCGATCAGCAGGCGAGGCATCCGGATGCCTCGTGGGTCACCGTGCACGTCAACGGGCAGGCGGGTCTGGCGCTCCGACGGCCGAACGGCGAGGTCGTCGGTGTGCTCAGCATCGACGGCACGGCCGCGATCGCACGGCTGTGGCTCTGCACCTCACCCCGGAAGCTCGCCGGCTGGAATCGCCGCAGACCCGAGATCGACTGAGCGGATTCCGAGAATCCCGTCACAGATCCGATGGGCGCCCGGTCTGAGCTTCATGACGGCAGCGGATCCGCCGCGGCCCCGACGGAAGGCACCCAGTCATGAAGATCGTCGTCATCGGAGGCACCGGCCTCATCGGATCCAAGGTCGTCGAGCACCTCGTCGAGCACGGCCACGAGGCGATCGCCGCATCGCCGAACTCGGGCGTGAACACCATCACCGGTGAGGGACTCCCCGAGGTGCTCGTGGGTGCGAACGTCGTCGTCGACGTGTCGAACTCGCCGTCGTTCGCCGACGACGACGTGCTCGCGTTCTTCACGACGTCGACCTTGAACCTGCTCGCGGCCGAGCGCGCAGCCGGCGTGACCCACCACGTGGCCCTCTCGATCGTGGGCGCCGAACTCCTGCCGAGCAGCGGCTACCTGCGCGCCAAGGTCGCACAGGAGCAACTCATCGAGGAGTCGGGGCTTCCGTTCTCGATCGTGCGCGCGACCCAGTTCTTCGAGTTCGCCGGACGCATCGCCGACGAGGCGACCGTCGACGGCGTGGCGCGGCTGAGCACGGGCCTCATGCAGCCGATCGCGGCAGCGGATGTCTCGGCCGCCGTCGCCCGGGTCGCCGCCGGCGACCCGATCAACGGCACCCTCGAGATCGGCGGGCCCGAGCGCTTCGGCCAGGACGAGTTCGTTCGCGTCGGCCTGACGGCGAAGGGCGACCCCCGCACCGTGATCGGCGACCCCGAGGCGCCCTACTTCGGCACGAAGCTGACCGGTACCGAACTCGTGCCGACGAGCCCCGACGCGCAGCTGTCGACGACGACCTTCGCCGAATGGCTCGCCGCCCAGTCGGCCCCGGTGAAGTAGCCCGCCATGCGCATCTCGGTCATCGGCGGCACCGGCCTCATCGGCACGCGACTCGTGGCGCAGCTCATCGCCGACGGCCATGACGTCGTCGTGGCGTCACGCGCGACCGGCGTCAACTCCTACACCGGCGAGGGTCTGGCAGAGGCCCTCGCCGGTGCGCAGGCGCTCATCGACGTCTCGAACTCCGACTACCTCGACGAGGCGGCCGCGAACGAGTTCTTCTACGGCTCGACACTGAACCTGCTCACGTACGGCGCCGCGGCGGGCGTGGCGCATCACGTGGCGCTCTCGGTCGTCGGCACCGACCGGCTCGCGCGCACCGAGGGCGGTTACTTCGCCGCGAAGGCGACGCAGGAGCGGCTCATCCGCCAGTCGGGACGGCCCTATTCGATCGTGCACGCGACCCAGTTCTTCGAGTTCATCGCGAACATCGCCGACGCCGGCACCGACCGGAACGTTGTGCGGCTCTCGCGGGCGCTCTTCCAGCCGATGGCCGCTGACGACGTCGCCGCCGCCGTGGCGACGGTCGCCGTCGGCAAGCCGGTGAACCGCGTCGTCGAGTTCGCCGGTCCGGAGCAGTTCCGCCTCGAGGAGCTCGTGCGACGCCGGCTCCGCGACCGCAACGACCTCCGCGAAGTGCGGGTCGATCCGCTCGCCCGGTACTTCGGCACCGACCTCGACGAGCGCGAGCTGCTGCCCGGCCCCGACGCGACGATCGCGACGACTCGATACGAGGAGTGGATCGACGCCGGCGGTCGGCCGAACGTGGCACTCGAGGGCACGCCGGCGTAACGCGATCGCCGGCAGAACACACCGCTGAAAGGACCCGCAGTGAACTCCGAAGCATCCCGTGATGTGCAACGCCCGCTCGAGGGAAAGGTCGTGCTCGTCACCGGGGCATCGTCCGGCATCGGCCGCGACACGGCGCTGGCACTGTCGGCGGCCGGTGCGCAGGTCGCCATCGGCGCTCGCCGCATCGATCGCCTCGCCTCCCTGGTCGAGGCGGCAGCCGGCGAGGTCGTGCCGCTGCAGCTCGACGTCACCGACCCGGTGTCGGTGCAGCGCGCCGTCAGCGAGACGGTCGGCCACTTCGGCCGCCTCGACGCGCTCGTGAACAACGCAGGGCTCATGCAGAGCGGCCTGATCCTCGGTGCCGACGTGAGTGAATGGCGGCGAATGGTCGACACCAACCTCCTCGGCTCGATGTACGCGGTGCACGCCGCCCTGCCGTTCCTCCTCGAGTCGAAGGGCGCCGTCGTGCAGGTGTCGTCGACCGCCGCACGCTCGGCCTCGCTCGGCAGCGGCGTGTACGCCGCCACGAAGTTCGGCATCAGCGCCTTCTCCGAGTCGCTGCGCCAGGAGGTCACCCGTCGAGGCGTCCGGGTGATCGTGGTCCAACCGGGATTCGTCGACACCGAGCTCACGAGCCACATCACCGATCCGACCATGCAGGCTGCAGCAGCAGAGATCGCGGCGTCGATGCGCACCCTCCGTCCCGACGACATCGCGGCGGCGATCATCTACGCGCTCGGCCAGCCCGAGCACGTCTCGGTCAACGAGATCCTCGTCCGCCCGACCGATCAGGTGCAGTAGCGACGCCGGAAGGCGGATAGCGTGGCAGGGTGAACGCAGAGCCCAGCGAATCGAGCGGCGAGCCGCCGCTGACCCACGGCGTCGGGCCGTGGCCCGGCGGCGAGGCGGAGTGGCCGGAGGATCCGCACTTCGATCCCGAGCTGCTCGAGCACGGCGACACGCGCAATGTCATCGACCGCTACCGCTACTGGCGCATGGACGCGATCGTCGCCGATCTCGACGAGCACCGGCACCCGTTCCACGTCGCCATCGAGAACTGGCAGCACGACATGAACATCGGCTCGATCGTGCGCAGCGCCAACGCCTTCGCCGCCGACACCGTGCACATCATCGGCCGCCGACGCTGGAACAAGCGGGGCGCGATGGTCACCGACCGCTACCAGCACGTCGTCTACCACCCGGATGTCGCGGCCTTCGCCGAATGGGCGCACGAGGCATCCGTGCCGGTGATCGCCGTCGACAACGTCGAGGGCTCCGTGCCGATCGAGGCGTTCGCGTGGCCCGAGCGCTGCGTGCTGCTCTTCGGGCAGGAGGGGCCGGGCCTCTCGGCCGAGGCCACCGACGCGGCCGATGCGATCGTCGAGATCACGCAGTACGGTTCCACCCGCTCGCTGAACGCGAGCGCCGCGGCCGCGATCGCCATGCACTCGTGGGTGCTGACGCACGCGGTGCCGGAGGCCTGGCGTGGGCGCTGACCCACGCCGTGCCGGAGGCCTGACAGACTTGGCCCGATGACGGTCATCGACAACGCGATCTACCGCGACGGCACGCGCGTCGCGACTCCGACGAGCCTCGACGAGACGTTCGAGCGGCGCGCCGAGCACGGCGGCTTCGCCTGGATCGGGCTCTACCGTCCCACCGATGCCGAGCTCGACGCGCTCGCCGCGGAGTTCGGCCTGCACCAGCTCGCCGTGGAGGACACGCGGAAGGGCCATCAGCGGGCCAAGCTCGAACGCTACGGCGACACGCTCTTCGTGGTGCTGCGCCCCGCGCGCTACCTCGACGCCGAGGAGGAAGTCGAGTTCGGCGAGCTGCACGTGTTCATCGGCCCCGACTTCGCGATCACGATCCGCCATGCGGAGTCGCCGAACCTCGCACGCGTGCGCCATCGGCTCGAGGCCGCGCCGGAGCTGCTCGCCAAGGGCCCCGAGGCGGTGCTCTACGCCGTGCTCGACGAGGTCGTCGACGAGTACGCGCCGGTCGACTCGGGTCTCGAGAACGACATCGACGAGATCGAGGAGCAGCTCTTCTCGGGCGACCCCGTCGTCACCAGGCGCATCTACGACCTCGCGAGCGAGGTCATGGAGTTCCAGCGCGCGACGAGGCCGCTCGTGGGCATGTTCGACGCGCTGGAGCGCGGCTTCGAGAAGTACGCGATCGACCTCGAGCTGCAGCGGTACCTGCGCGACGTGAAAGACCACGTGATCCGCATCGTCGAGCGCGGCGACACGTTCCGGCAGCTGCTGCAGAACGCGCTGCAGGTGCACTCCACGCTCGTCGCGCAGCGGCAGAACGAGGAGACGAAGGTGCTCTCCGAAGCCGCCGTCGCCCAGAGCGAGCAGGCCAAGAAGGTCTCCAGCTGGGCGGCGATCATCTTCGCGCCGACGCTCGTGGCCGGCATCTACGGCATGAACTTCTCGCACATGCCCGAACTCGACAAGCCCTGGGGCTATCCGTTCGCGGTCGCGCTCATGCTCGCCTTCGCGGGCGTGCTGTACGGGCTCTTCAAGCGCAAGGGATGGCTCTGACCGCCGACTTGCAGCGGTCCTTTCGCGCAGCCTCTTCCCGCGGCATCCGTTCGCGGTTACCGTTGGGGCATGACCGAGATCACCGATGATCTGCCCGCTCGACTCATGCACGAGGAACACGCCGGATGGCGGGCGATCGTCGAGGGCCGAGGCGGTGAGCACTACCAACGCGCGATGACCCGTGACGCCCTCATGATCGTCGACGGGGCCGCGTTCGGGCGCGACGAGATCCTGTCGGCGATGCGGAGCGCCCCGCCCTGGGACGAGTACCACCTGCACGAGCCGGCGGTGATCCGGCTCGGCGATCGAGCCGGCATCCTCGTCTACCGGGCCGAGGCCCGCAGGGGAGACGACACCGTGAACCTCCGGATGTCGACGACCTACCTCATCGAGGGCGGTTCCTGGAGGGTCGCGGCGCACCAGCAGACCGCCGCCTGACGGAAAAATCCCCGGTCGGCGTTCGACCGCGCGGCTGCGTGACGTCCCCCGGTTCTGCTCGGTGACGTCCCCCGGTTTGGGGTACGACGCCCGCTTCGCATCGGCCTACCCTTCAGGTGTGCGCGATACCGGCCACCTCGGCATCCGCACCGGGTGGGGCGCTCCCGCAGGGAGCGGCACCCCCAGATCCGAGTCGAGGGGAGACTCACCGATGTCCAACATCTCACGCCGTCTGACGGCAGGGCTCGCGGCCGTTCCGTTCGTCGCGCTCAGCGTGCTCGGCGCCGGTGTCGCGGCCAACGCGACGTCGCCGGTCGACGGCGACCACAAGGTGCCGTACTGCCACGCGACCCACAGCGCCAAGAACCCGTTCGTCTACATCGAGACCGACAAGATCGCCGTCGTCAAGGCGCATGCGAAGCACCAGGACGACGAAGACGTGTACCCGGGCTTCTGGTACGACGACCACGGCACCCCGACGTGGTTCGAGGGGCGCGGCGACCCCGACTTCGCCGAGAACGGCTGCACAGGGGAACGTCCTCCGAGCTGAGCTGGTGCTCGACTCGGTGGTCGATCAGCAGGGGGAAGCGATCGACAGCTCGGGTGGGCCGGCCGGGGGGGACGGCTCGCCCGAGTGATCTCGCGGCGCGTGCGCGCCGACTCGGTCGGTGCCGAGCGACTCAGTCGGTGCCGAGGTCGAACGCCGAGGCCTCGTTCGCGGCATCCGTCGCCGCTTCGAGCTCGGACTCCGCGGGACCCGCGAGGATCTGCGCGGCATCGCCGACCGTGAGGTCGCCGACGAGCGCCGCGGTCGCGCCGCCCACGAGGTTCAGCCTCGCGTACTGCTCGAGCCGGGCGCGCGAGTCGGCGATGTCGAGGTTGCGCATCGTGAGTTGCCCGATGCGGTCCTCGGGACCGAACGCCTGGTCGCCGACGCGCTCCATGGAGAGCTTCTCGGCCTGGTAGCTGAGCGCGGGACCCGTCGTGTTCATGATCGTGTAGTCGTCGCCGCGGCGGAGGCGGAGCGTCACCTCGCCCGTGACGGCGGAGGCGACCCAGCGCACGATCGACTCGCGGAGCATGAGGGACTGCGGGTCGAGCCAGCGGCCCTCGTACATGAGGCGCCCGAGACGGCGGCCCTCGTTGTGGTAGTTCGCGATCGTGTCTTCGTTGTGGATCGCGTTGAGGAGGCGCTCGTAGGCGATGTGCAGCAGGGCCATGCCCGGTGCCTCGTAGATGCCGCGAGACTTCGCCTCGATGATGCGGTTCTCGATCTGGTCGCTCATGCCGAGGCCGTGGCGACCGCCGATGGCGTTGGCCTCGAGCACGAGCGCGACGGCGTCGTCGAACACGACGCCGTTGAGCGCGACCGGGCGGCCCTGCTCGAAGCGCACCGTGATGTCCTCCGTCTCGATCTCGACGGCTTCGTCCCAGAACTTCACGCCCATGATCGGCTCGACCGTCGTGATGCCCTCGGAGAGCTCCTCGAGCACCTTGGCCTCGTGCGTCGCGCCCCAGATGTTCGCGTCGGTGGAGTACGCCTTCTCGGCGGAGGCGCGGTAGGGGAGGTCGCGCTGCTGCAGCCACTCGCTCATCTCGGCGCGGCCGCCGAGCTCGGTGACGAAGTCGGCGTCGAGCCACGGCTTGTAGATGCGCAGCCGCGGATTGGCCATGAGGCCGTAGCGGTAGAACCGCTCGATGTCGTTGCCCTTGTACGTCGAGCCGTCGCCCCAGATGTCGACGCCGTCGTCGAGCATCGCGCGCACGAGCAGCGTGCCGGTGACCGCGCGGCCGAGGGGCGTCGTGTTGAAGTACGCCTTGCCGCCCGAGCGGATGTGGAAGGCGCCGCACTGCAGCGCCACGAGGCCCTCTTCGACGAGCGCGGCCCGGCAGTCGACGAGGCGCGAGATCTCGGCGCCGTACTCGATCGCGCGGCCGGGAACGGCCTCGACGTCGGGCTCGTCGGGCTGGCCGAGGTCGGCCGTGTAGGTGCAGGGCACCGCACCCTTCTCGCGCATCCACGCGACCGCGACCGAGGTGTCGAGGCCGCCGGAGAAGGCGATGCCGACGCGTTCGCCGACGGGCAGGCTGGAGAGGACTTTCGACATGCCCTCCAGCCTACTTGGCGGTCGTGCCCTCTGACGGCGGCGCTTCGTGGGCCGGCCCTAGCCATCCCCCGTGCGCGGCAATAGACTCGCGCCACCCGGCCGTGCTGCATCACCGTTGCCGCCGCTCGTCGCACCTCTGGACGGGCCGGGCCGTCGGCCGACCCGGCCCGCGGAACTCCAGTCGCATCGAACGGAGACAGGGATGTACAAATCCAGAGTGATCGGGGTGGCCTCAGCCGCCGCCCTGACCATCGGCCTCATCGGCGCAGCAGCGGCTCCAGCCGTCGCCGCCACCGGGCCGGAGACCAGCTACCTCGTGCTCGCGCCGCAGGGCAAGAGCGTCGCGAAGGCCGAGGCCCGCGTCGCCGCCGCGGGAGGCACGGTCGTGGCCTCCTACGGCCAGATCGGCGTCCTCGTGGTGCGATCCACGAACACGGCGTTCGCCACCGCCGTCGCCGGAGCGGGGGTCCAGTCGGTCGCGTCGACCGACGGGCTCGGCACGACGCTCGTCGACGACGAGGAGAGCGTCGCCCTCGACGCATCCGCGGTCGAAGCCGCCGGTGACCCGACCGGCGAGCAGTACTGGAACCTGCAGTGGGACATGCAGCAGATCGACGTCGACCAGGCGCACGAGATCACGACGGGCGATCCGTCGGTCGTGGTCGGCGTGCTCGACTCCGGCATCGACGCGACCCACCCCGACCTCGCGACGCAGGTCGCGAAGGACCAGAGCGCCTCGTGCATCGGCGGCGTCGTCGACACGGCGGAGTCCGCGTGGAGCCCCTCGACCTCAGACCACGGCACGCACGTCGCCGGCACGATCGCCGCCGCCATCAACGGTGTCGGCATCGTTGGCGTCGCGCCCGGCGTGAAGGTCGCCTCGGTCAAGGTCGTCAACGACGACGGCTTCATCTTCCCCGAGGCGGCGATCTGCGGCTACCTGTGGGCGGCCGACCACGACATGCCGGTCACGAACAACAGCTACTTCATCGACCCGTGGGAGTTCAACTGCGTGAACGACCCGCGCCAGCGGCCGGTCTGGCAGGCCGTGCAGCGCGCGCTCGCGTACTCCACGGCGCAGGGCACCCTCACGGTGGCCTCGGCCGGCAACAGCAACGTCGACCTGCAGCACAAGTTCGTCGACTCGGCGAGCCCGAACGACGGCAGCTACCCGGTGGAGGACCGCACCATCACGGGCGCGTGCCGCGACCTGCCGGCGGAAGCGCCCGGCGTCGTGACCGTCTCCGCGGTCGGCCCGACCGAGTTGAAGAGCTACTACTCGTCGTACGGCCTCGGCGTCGTCGACGTGACGGCTCCCGGCGGCGACACCCGCTTCCGCACCGGTGGAGCCACCTCGACCCCGAGCGACGGCGTGCTCTCGACCACCTACCCGGGTGGCAAATGGGGCTACAAGCAGGGCACCTCGATGGCCGGTCCGCACGTGGCCGGCGTCGCGGCGCTCGCCGTGTCGGCGCACCCGGGCATGAAGCCCGGCGCGCTCGCCTCGCTGCTCGAGCGCACCGCCGAGGCGCTGCCGTGCCCCGTCGGGGTCTACGAGCCGCGCCCGGGTTACCCGGCGGTCTGCACCGGCGGCGAGCGCAACGGCTTCTACGGAGCCGGCAACATCAATGCGCTGAACGTCGTGCAGTAGGCGAACCGAGCGGATGTCGCTGCGAGGGGTCGGGCCGATCGGTCCGGCCCCTCGTTCGTGCGCCTCTCGGGCGCGAGAAGGCCCTCGCGATAAGGTGGAGTGTGACTCCAGACCAATCAGCACCGGAGCCCGAGGCCTCGCTCGCCGACGAACCCGAGGTGCGCCAGGCGCTCGCCGAGGGCGATCGCTCGTCGGTCGCATCGGTCGTCGCGGAGCATCCGTCGTCGCCACTCGCCTGGACCGAACTCGCCGACCTCGCCGATTCCGAGGGGCGCGCGATCGAGTCCTTCGCCTTCGCCTCGGTCGCGGCCGACCTCGCCCGCGCGCAGCTCGTCGCCGGCGGATGGACGTCGGGCGACCCCGTCTCGTGGTCCGACGAGCCCAACCGCGCCTACCTGCGCGCCCTCGACACCCAGCGCCGTGCCGCCGAGAGCCTCGGCCTCGACGAGCGTGCGAGCGACCTGGCCGGAGAGCTCGCCACCGCCGACCCCGAGGCCCCGGCCCGCATCGCGTCGGAGTTCACCCCGACCCAGCTGATCTCGATCGTCAGCGCTCACGACATCGCCGTCGACGCAGCCAACAACCACGCGGCATCCGTCGCACAGACCGGCGACGTCGTCGCCGAACCCGCCGCGTCCGACGCGGCAGGAGAGGACTGACATGCCCGCGGCCGTACTCATCGGTGCACAGTGGGGCGACGAGGGCAAGGGCAAGGCGACCGACCTGCTCGGCTCGCGCCTCGACTACGTCGTCAAGTTCAACGGCGGCAACAACGCCGGACACACCGTCGTCATCGGCGACGAGAAGTACGCCCTGCACCTGCTGCCGTCCGGCATCCTGACGCCCGGCGTCACGCCGGTCATCGGCAACGGCGTCGTGGTCGACGTCGAGGTGCTCTTCGAAGAGCTCGAGGGCCTCGAGGCCCGGGGCGTCGACGTCTCGAAGCTGCGCGTCTCGGCGAACGCCCACCTCATCACGCAGTACCACCGCACCCTCGACAAGGTGACCGAGCGGTTCCTGGGCAAGCGCCAGATCGGCACCACCGGCCGCGGCATCGGCCCCGCCTACGCCGACAAGATCAATCGCGTCGGCATCCGCATGCAAGACCTCTTCGACGAGAACATCCTGCGGCAGAAGGTCGAGGGCGCGCTCGACCAGAAGAACCACCTGCTCGTGAAGATCTACAACCGTCGCGCGATCGCCGTCGACGAGATCGTCGACGAGCTGCTCGCGTACGTCGACCGACTGCGCCCGATGGTCACCGACACCGCGCTGCTCCTGCACCAGGCGCTCGAGCGCGACGAGACGGTGCTCTTCGAGGGCGGTCAGGCGACCATGCTCGACGTCGACCACGGCACCTACCCATTCGTGACCTCGTCGAACGCGACGAGCGGCGGGGCGATCACCGGTTCCGGCATCGCGCCCAACAAGATCGACCGCGTCATCGCGGTGGTCAAGGCCTACACGACCCGCGTCGGCGCCGGCCCCTTCCCGACCGAGCTCTTCGACGAGTGGGGCGACTTCCTCACCGAGCAGGGGCACGAGTTCGGCACGACCACCGGGCGCAAGCGCCGCACGGGCTGGTACGACGCCCCCATCGCCCGGTACGCGTCGCGCATCAACGGCGTCACCGACTTCGTGCTGACCAAGCTCGACGTCCTCACGGGCATCGACCGCATCCCCGTCGCCGTCGCCTACGACGTCGACGGCGAGCGCTTCGACGAGGTGCCGGTCTCGCAGTCCGACTTCCACCACGCGAAGCCGATCTACGAGGAGTTCCCCGGCTGGACCGAAGACATCTCGGGCGCGCGCGAGTTCGCCGATCTCCCCGCGAACGCGCAGTCGTACGTGCGCGAGCTCGAGGCGATGAGCGGCTCGCGCATCTCGGCCATCGGCGTCGGCCCCGGGCGCGACGAGATCGTCACGCTGCACGACCTGCTCGGCTGACCCCGACGGGCTGTCGGCCCGACTCGGCTGACCCCGACGGGCCGTCGGCGAGCCCCTTCCCTCCCCCCAAGGCCCTCGATAGGGTCGGATCGGGTGCGCGATTCTTCGCCACCCGAAGCCCAGGGGCGGCCGCATGGCCGGGGGCGAGGGGGAGTAGATGTCGATCATCCGTCGAACGCTCGCAGGCGTCGTGGCAGCAGTCTTCGCGATCGGGCTCACGGCCCCGGCGGTGCTGCCGGCCGCCGCAGCACCGGATGACGCCGTCTTCCTCCTCGCGAAGACGGTCAACCCGAACACCTCCCCGTACGAGCCGGGCGAGCAGTTCAGCTACACGATCGAGCTGACGTGCAACAGCAACCTCGTCGACACCTGCGTCGACGCGGCGCTGACCGACACGCTCCCGGCTCCCTTGATCTTCGACCCCTCGGTCACGCCACCCGTCGCCGTGAGCGGAGGCGGCACGAGTGCGGTCGCGTACGGCACCTCGGACTTCACCGTGGACTTCACCACACAGGGCGGAGCCGGTGTCGGCCAGCCGGCGGGAACCAAGGCCTCCATCACGGTCTTCGTCCAGGTGCCGGAAGACATCAGCGCCGACTACAACGGCGCCAGCATCACGAACACGGCCTCAGCGACGGGCACCAACGCGCTGCCGAAGGATGCCTCGGCGACGATCTCGCTCGAGGTGCCCGAGGTGCTCGATTCGACCGTGCAGAAGTCGGTCGACGACCATCAGCCCGACGGCGCGCCCGGCATCCCCGCGCTGCCCGACCAGCCCGTCGACTACGCGATCGGCGGCGGCAACGCCTCGAACCGCTCGGTCGACGAGATCGTCGTGCAGGACCCGGCCGACGGCGTCGCGAGCCCGTTCGACTCGTACTTCGACTTCACCGGCATCACCTCGATCACGCCGCCGGCCGGCGCCGACCAGGTCGAGATCGAATGGCTCGACGAGAACGGCGACTGGCAGGTCGCCTACGCGACCGGACCGATCCCGGCCGACTTCACGGGCATCCCCGATGTGGACCCGCTCAGCGACGTGAAGGGACTGCGCTTCACCTTCTCGTCGTCGACCGGCCAGCTGCCGCCGACCCCCGCCGGGGAGGAGGCATCCATCGGCATCGGCGCCGAGACGAACGCGACCGTCGAGGCCATCCCGAGGGACGATTCGGTGACGGTGCCGAACACTGCGTCGTCCAACATCGTCGTGCACGGCGACTCGAGCACCCCGAAGACCGCACCCGGCGACGCCGTCGTCTCGAACACGGGGCCGTTCGTCGAGACGACGAAGACGTTCGCGAACCCGAACCTCCTCGCCGGGCAGCAGACGACCGCCACGATCACGTCGACCAACGGCTTCCGCCCGGTCACGTCCATGGTGATCGAGGAGCCGACGCCCGGTTCACCCGACCTCGGCGAGCAGGGCCTCGACTTCGAGGGCTTCACCGACGGCGTCGTCTGGCCGGCGAACGCCACCGCCGCCTCGGTGACCTACGTCTACGACGACGGCACCGAGGAGACCCTCGACGCGGATGCCCCGAACACGCTGCCCGACCCGACGAAGGACGGCGTCGTCGGCTTCACCGTGACCTTCACGGGTCCGATCATCCAGAACGCCGCCGCGACGTTGCCGTTCACGGTGACGGCGCAGCCCGTCGACACCGAAGACGTCGTGAGCACGAACGACACCACTTCGACCGTCACCGACCAACTCGGGTTGTCGGGCACCGACGAGGACTCGGCCGACATCACGCGTCAGCCCGGCCGTGTCTCGACGACGATCGAGAAGAACATCGCGCGCGACGAGATCTGGGCGGTACCCGGCACGACGACCGACGTGAGCTTCCTCGCGACCGTGAACGACCAGCAGCCGAACCCCTCGACGATCGGGTCCGAGGTGCTGATCGTGAGCGACCCGGCCGACCCGCAGCCCGGCGACCCCGTGACGCCCTTCTGGAACACGTTCGACGCGAGCCAGATCGTCGCCGGCGTTCCGGCCGATGCCGATCTCCAGGTGCAGTACTGGGATGGACAGGAATGGGTCGACCTGCCGAACGGTCAGCTCGACGGCGAGGGCGACCTCGTCGTGGCGATCCCCGCCGACCTGCAGGACGACATCGAGGGCATCCGCTTCGTCTACACCCCGAAGGCGGGGGAGCTGCTCCCGCCGGGCTTCCAGGTCGCCCCGACGATGACGGTCGAGACGCGCGACGACTTCCGCGACGGATCGGGATCGGTCGCGGATGCGGCCGACGCGGCCGACCCGCTGACCGTCGCCAACACGGCCGGCTCCGCGGTCGAGAACCCGAATGACGCCAGCCCCGAGGACAACACGGCGACCGACGGCGACGAGATCGACCTGAAGCCGATCGACGGCGACGGCCCCGGCCCCGACCTGTTCGAGAAGCACTGGATCGTCGACCCCGCCGACCCGCTCTTCGCCTTCAGCGGCGACCGGCGCACGGCGCGCGTCTCGTGGTCGACCGAGGGGCTGCCGTTCGACTCGGTGGCGATCACCGACGACCCTTCCGCCAGTCCCGACTTCAGCGATGCGGCGATCGCGCAGTCGACGTTCGATGCCTGGAACCTCGTCGAGATCGCCGCGATCGACGCCTCGCTCGACCCGATGATGCAGTACGACCGCATCGCCGCCGTCGAACTCTTCAACGGCGACACCGGCACCTGGGACGACGTCACGACGGCCGCGTGCGGCGACGGCACGGCATGCGACGGTGCGTTCCCGGGCTACACGCTCTCGGCCGACGAGGTCGCCACCACCCGCGCGGTGCGCCTCACCTACGAAGAGGGATCGCATCGCGGCGGCGGCACCGGGCCCGTCGCGGGCTCCGGCGTGGCTCCGTCGTACGGGCACGACCGCGACCTCGACCTCGTGTTCGAGCTCCGCGACTTCACGCGCAGCGACGGGGGACCGGTGACGGGCACCCTGCACCCCGACGAGACCTACAACTCGGGCCAGCCGGGCGTCGTGAGGAACACCGCTCAGATCGACGGCAGGGGGGTGCAGCCGATCACCGAGACGGATGCCGACGACATCACGATCCTCGATGCCGCGGTCAACGTCGAGGTGTCGAAGGCGTTCGACCCCGCCGACTTGCCGGTTCCGGCAGCGGACACGCCGCAGGCGGACTTCCCATTGACCACCGCGACGATCACGGCGACCAACCAGACGGAGGCCGCGGTCGAGACGCTCGAGGTCAGCGACCCGGCTCCGGGTTCGGCGACGACGACGTACGACTACCTCAACCTGCACTCGATCGACTCGATCACGGTTCCGGCCGCGGCGACGTCGTCGACGGTGATCCTCACGCGCGAGGGCGGTGCCGACGATGCACCGATCTCGATCGATGCGGCGCTCGCGCTGACGTCGGCCGATCTCCTCGACGTGATCGGCATCACGGTTCGCCACACCGACCCGGGCGGCATCTCGATCGCCTCGACGGCGTCGAGCACCGTCGTGCTCACCTTCCAGATGCGCCGGTTCCATCGCAGCGATCCGTCGACCCCGATCGCCGTCGGCGACCTGGCGACGAACGTCGCGGGTGCCGGTGTCACGCGCCCGGGCGGGCTGCCGCTCGACGAGGCATCCGGCACCTCGACGGCGACGCTGCCGTTCGTCACGGCGACCTACGGAGTGGCGGCGACGAAGGAGATCACGCCGGCGACGCGGTACGAGGATGAACCGCGCGACGGCTACACCATCGCGCTGTCGGGACAGCCCACCGGTAACGTGCGCACGACCGTGCTCACGATCACCGACGCCGAACCGACGTTCTGGAACGCCTTCGAGTTCGCCTCGTTCCCGACCGAGACGCTCCCGCCGAACCTGCACCAGTTGCAGGTCTGGGCGCTCGTCGGCGTCGACTGGGCGATCGAGCCGGTGACGAACCGGCTCGTGTACACGTGCGGCGGTTCGACCGACCTGACTGCCTGCTGGGTGCCCGGCGACTGGCAGGACGCCGCCGCCGACGGCACCGTGGTTCCGGTGCTGCCCGACACGGTCGACGCCGGCGAGGTCCGTGGCCTGCGGTTCGACGTCCGCGTCGACGACGAGTCGTCGAACTGGGAGAACCCGGTCACCCCCATCGTGCCGATCTCGTTCACGGCCGATCGCCTCGAGTTCCTGCACTACGGACCGGCGGGCGAGCTCGACTCGGTGCCGGTGCCGTCGACACAGCCGGGTCAGCCGACGGCGCCGGGCGAACCGGCACCGGGCACGATGACGGACGTCGTCGACGTGCACGGCCTCGGCGCCTGGGACCAGAACGACGGCACGACGTGGGAGGCCGACGCCGAAGCGAGCGACACCACGCAGTTGCTGCACCTGCAGAACGCGATCAAGGTCGAGAAGACCCCGGGCAACGGGTCGGATGGCTCGGCCTCGCAGCAGTTCCCGCCGACGGGCGGCATCCCGTACCGCATGACCGTCACCAACACCGGCGACTGGCCGATGACCGGCCTCGAGCTCACCGACCAGGTGGCGACCGATGCCGGCGGCTCGCTGCTCGTGCCGGTGCCGGGCGCCGACCCCGTGTTCGGGTTCACCCTCACGGCGGCCGACGGCACCGAACTCGACGCGAGCGGGTTCTCGGGCGAGCTCGACCCGGTCACCGGTGTCGTGACGATCACGGTGCCCGACGGATTCGTCTTCGAACCGGACGACGTGCTCGTCATCTCGGCCGCGTTGCAGTTCCGGCTCGGGCTCGCGCCGGGAACCCCCGTCGGGAACACGATCTCGGCGACGAGCGATCGCACCTTCGACACGTGCGAGTCGACCGCGTTCGCGCAGCCGGTGCCCGCGACGCAGGTCGTCGACGCCTGCGCGGCGAACACGACGGTGAACCCG
The DNA here is from genome assembly GCF_004134865.1 of Agromyces fucosus. Classification (GTDB taxonomy): domain Bacteria; phylum Actinomycetota; class Actinomycetes; order Actinomycetales; family Microbacteriaceae; genus Agromyces; species Agromyces fucosus. The sequence continues at coordinate 155,682 of NZ_SDPO01000003.1, forward strand.
ACGGCGGCGGCACCGATCTCGATGCAGAAGGGCGTGCGCGGCGTCGCGGCGGGAGTCCCCGGGGCGGCTCCGGGCGACCCGAATTACGACGACCTCGGCGTGCTGAACACCGCGGACCCGACCTCGGCAGATGCGTGCGCCGAGCCGAATGCCGTGATCCCCGGGTACTACCTCAGCAATTGCGTGCCGATCACTCGCCCCGGCGGCATCGAGCGGTGGGCGATCGCGTTCACGAACCTCGGCAACGTCGCGGTCGAGTCCATCGGCGGCATCGACGTGCTGCCGGCGATCGGCGACACCGGCGTGACGATCGGCACGAACCGCGGATCCGAGTGGTCGCCGATCTTCCTCGGCAACGTCACCGTCCTCGACCCGACGGTCGTCGTGAAGACCTACTACACGACCACGGTTCCGGCCGTCGGTTGCAACGCGGCGGACATCGAGTACAGCACGCGCACGACGCCGATGCCGACCGACGACCCCTGTTACGGCGACGTGAGCACGCGTGTCTGGACCGAGTTCACGGACGCGACCCCGACCGCAGAACTCGCGCAGGCGAAGGCGATCAAGATCATCGTGATCTGGCCCGACGGCGGCGGCCTGCAGCCGGGTGCGTCGGGCGGCCTCACGTTCGACACGCAGACTCCGTACTCGAACCCCGCCGCGGTGGACGGCGGCCTGCCGATCGCCTGGAACGCCGTCGCGGCTGGCTCGCGCGCCGACTTCGACGCGCAGGAGATCTACCAGGGCCCGGTCGAGCCGGTCCGCTCCGGCGTGGCCGTGCCGAACGGGGACATCGCGCTCGAGAAGGCGGTCGTCGTTCCCGACGACTGGCCCGCCGGGTGGCCGCTGCCAGCCTCGTACGACTTCGACGTGCAGTGCACCTCGGGCGGTGAGCCGGTGGCGATCGTCGACGCGGACGGCGGCCCCGTCTCGCCGGTGACGGTGCCCGCCGACGGCACCCAGGTCGTCTTCGGTGAGGGAACGAACCTGCCGATGTACTCCGAGTGCACCGTGCAGGAGATTACGGCGCAGGGCTCGACGGTCACGTACGATCCTGCCGGGGCCGACGGTCGCTCGGGTGAGGTGACGGCGCGCCGCGACCTCACGGGCCGGCCGGATATCCACCACCCGGCATCCGACGGCACGGACCTCGAGCAGGTGACCGGCACGAATACCTACGAGCTCGGTGGGTTCGAGGTGAGCAAGGCCGTCGACAACGGCGGTGCGCAGAACCAGGACGGCGAGAGCATCGTGTACGACACCGTTTATCGCTTCAGCGCGAGCTGCGTGTTCGACGGCGCCACGGTGCTCGACGAGGACTTCGAGCTGAGGGCCGGCGAATCGCTGCCGTTCGACCCGTTGCCGGTCGGTGCGGTCTGCACGGTCGAGGAGACCGAGCAGGCGGGCGCCGACACCTCGATCATCGTCACTCGAGACGGCGTCGAGGATGACCTCGGCGAGGTCGCGAGCGCCGAGTTCACGGTGCTGCCCGACGATGATGAGGGGCAGTCGGTCACCGTCGTGGCCGTGACGAACAGCTACGCCGTCGGGTCGGTCGAGATCGTCAAGTCGGTCACCGGCACGGGAGCCGAGGCATGGGGCGGCACGCTGGGCGACTTCGAGGTGCGGCTCGTCTGCACCCTCCCCGCCGCGGACCCCGACACGGTCTACGACGGCACGCACCTGCTGACGAAGGATGCCCCGGGGGACGTGTGGCTCGTCGAGAACCTGCCCACGGGGGCCGAGTGCGACGTGACCGAGATCGACGACGGCGGTGCCACCGAGTCGTCGGTGACGCCCGAGATGCCGATCGTCATCGGCGACGACGCGACCGGTGAACCCGTGCAGGTCGACATCGTCAACGAGTTCCGCACCGGAGCGCTCAACGTGCTGAAGGAGGTCAGCGGACCCGGCGTGCCCGAGTTCTCGACCGGGCCGTTCGTCTTCCAGGTGATCTGCACCTACGAGGGCAGCACCGTGACGTCGGTCGACCTCGTCGTGCAGGGCGAGGAGGACTCGCGCGGCCCGTACGTCAGCGAGACGGTGGCGGGCATTCCCGTCGGCGCGGAATGCGTCGTCACCGAGGTCGACAACGGGGGCGCCGACGCAACGCCCGAGCCGGTGACCGTCATCATCCCCGACCAGGAGACCGACGGGGTCGAGACGGTCGTGACCGCCGGGTTCCTCAACCGATTCTCCCTGGGACTCCTCGGCGTCGCGAAGGAGGTCGACGGAGCTGCCGCCGACGCGCCGTGGGTGCAGGACGCGGTGTTCACGCTCCAGGTGACCTGCGAGGTCGACGTGGACGGCATCCGCACGACCGTGTACTCCAGTGCGATCGAGCTCACCGCCGGCGACATCGAGCCGCTGCGCGGCGCTGACGGCCGAGTCGTGCGACTGCCGGTCGGCACGCACTGCTACGGCTCGGAGACCGATCCGGCGGGCGCGACGTCGTGGAGCGTCGACCACGACTCGTACGACGATGCGATCATCGTCGAAGCGGAGCGGCTGCCGCAGATCCTGCTCGTGACGGCGACGAACACCTACGACTACGGGAGCATCGAGCTCGAGAAGACCGTGAGCGGTGCGGTCGCCGAGGCTGCGGGCAAGACCTTCACCGTCGAGGTGACGTGCGTCCTCGATCGCGGCGAGAACAACGAGCCGTACATCGCGCTCGACCATGAGCCCGTGCAGATCAGTGGCGGCGAGACGGTCGTGCTCGACGGGCTGCCGGTCGGCGCCGAGTGCTGGGCCGAGGAGACCGACACGGGCGGCGCCGTCGAGGTGACTGTGAGTGCCACCGAGGCGGATCCCGCGGTCGTCGGCCAAGGCGCGGCGGTCACCCTGACGGTCGACAACCGCTTCGCCCCGCCGCTGCCCGCGACCGGCATCGACGGCGACGAGCTCGCCGCTCGCTTGACCTGGGCGCTGCTGCTCACCGGTGGTGGGCTCGCACTCGTCGCGTTCGTGCTCGTGCGCCGGCGGCGGAGTCGGGCCGAAGCGATCCGCAGCATCCGCTGACGCGGAGAACGAGCAACGCCCGGCCAGATGTCCCGGCCGGGCGTTCCTCGTCGTGTCGTCGCGTGCTACGGCGTGACGATGGCGAACGCCTCGTCGCCCGGGTCGATGACCCCGAGCAGGCGCTCGAGCACCGAGCCGTCGCCCTCGATCGCGACGCCCGATGACGTGGAGTCGCCGCCCAGGAGGGCGAGGAGGCGCAGCTTCGAGAGGCTGAGGGTCAGCTCGACGTCACCGGCACCGTCCTCGAGGTAGATCAGCACGCCGTTGCGGAGCGTGATCCGGAACCGCCGATCGAGGTCGGTGAGGACGATCGCGAACGACAGGTCGAGGTCCCAGGCCTTCGGTCCGTCGATCTTGATCGCGATCGCGTCGAGCAGCTGCTCGGGGCTGAGCTGGGCCACCATCGAGGGCGCGCTCGTCTTCGTCGGCGTGCCGAAGTTGCCGACGCGCAGCTCCGTCGCCCCGGAGAGGAAGAAGTTGCGCCAGGTGCCGTTCTCGGAGCCGTAGGCCAACTGCTCGAGCGTGTCGGCGTACAGCGCCCGGGCGGCCTCGTGGTGCTCGTCGACGAAGACGGCGTGGTCGAGCAGGGTCGCCGCCCAACGGAAGTCGCCGGCGTCGTACGCCGCCTGAGCGAGCTCGACCACCCGGTCGATCCCGCCGATCGCGTCGACGTAGCGCGTCGCGATCGCGGCCGGCGGGTGCGGCCAGAGGCGCGCCGGGTTGCCGTCGAACCAGCCGAGGTAGCGTTGCACGATCGCCTTGACGTTGTGGCTCACCGAGCCGTAGTAACCGCGCGTGCTCCACGCCTGATCGAGCGCCGGCGGCATCTCGAACATCTCCGCAGCCTCGGCGGCGGTGTAGCCGCTGTTGACAAGGCGCAGGGTCTGGTCGTGCAGGTAGGCGTAGAGGTCGCGCTGCACCGAGAGGAACTCGACGATGTTCTCGCGGCCCCACGTCGGCCAGTGGTGCGAGGCGAAGACGGCGTCGGTGCGATCGGCGTATCGCGTGATCGCCTCGGTGAGGTACTGCGACCACACGTGGGGGTCGCGCACGACGGCACCGCGGAGCGTCAGCAGGTTGTGCAGGTTGTGGGTCGCGTTCTCGGCCATGCAGAGTGCCCGGTAGCGCGGGAAGTAGAAGTGCATCTCGGATGGCGCTTCGGTGCCGGGTGCCATCTGGAACTCGATCTCGACGCCGTCGACGGTGTGCGTCTCGCCCGTCGTAGTGATCTCGAGCGTCGGCACGATCATGCCGACGGCGCCGGTCGACGTGGTCTGGCCGAGGCCGGCGCCCACGGCGCCCTGCGGTCCGCGCTCGAGGGCCGCGCCGTACATGTAGCCGGCGCGCCTGGCCATCGCCGTTCCGGCGTAGACGTTCTCGGCGACGGCGTGCTCGACGAAGCCCTCGGGGGCGATGATCTGCACGGTGCCCGCGTCGACCTCGGCTTGCGACGTCACGCCGAAGACGCCGCCGAAGTGGTCGACGTGCGAGTGGGTGTGGATGACGGCGACGACCTTGCGGTCGCCGCGGTTCGCTCGGTACAGCGCGATGGCGGCCGCGGCGGTCTCGGTCGAGATCAACGGGTCGATCACGATGATGCCCGTGTCGCCCTCGACGATCGTCATGTTCGAGAGGTCGATGCCGCGCAGTTGGTAGATGCCCTCGACGACCTCGTACAGTCCCTGCCGGGCGACGAGTTGCGACTGGCGCCAGAGGCTCGGATGCACCGTGGCGGGCGCTTCTCCGTCGAGGAAGGCGTAGCTGTCGTTGTCCCACACGACCTCGCCCGCATCGTTGCGCACGACCCCGGGCTCGAGCGCGGCGATGAATCCACGATCCGCATCGTCGAAGTCCCGTGTGTCGTCGAACGGCAGCTGCGCGAGCGCCGCCGCCTGCTGTGCCCGGATGGTGTCGGTGGCCGGCTTGTGATCCATGGAATGAAGTTCCCCCTTCGCGGGCGTGATGGCCCTCTGCCATCGTGTCAACCCGCACCCGCCGGCCGCAAGGGAACGCGCCAGCCCGGGCGGGTTCGGGTCTTCGGAGACGACGAAGGGGGCGGATGCCCGTGGCATCCGCCCCCTGCTGCGACTGTGCGTCGCGCTACTTCTCGGTGCCGACGGCCCCGTCGATGTTGTCGCGAACGCCGTCGATCTTGTCGTGGTGCTCTTCGGGCAGCACCTTCTTGGCGGCCTCGGTGACGCCGTCGAGCAGCTTGTCGCTGATGTCCTCCGCCTGCTCGCTGTCGAGCGCGTCGGCGATCTTGTCCTTGTTGTCCTCGATGAAGTCTTGCGCCTTCTTCGTGATGTCGTCCAGAGAACCCATGGCCCCCCACCTTCCGTTCGTCGTGGTCGTGCTTCCGTCATCGTAGGGGCGGCCCGGGTCGAAGGGAAGGGCTGCGGCGTCGGGCGAGGGAGTCGTCGCCGACCGGCCACCTGCCCGTCACCGGCACGTGGCACACTCGAACGGTGACCGCAACGCGCCCAGCCGACGACGACCTGGTCGGCCGATTCATCCGCCTCAGCCCGTTCGACGTCGCCGACATCCCCGAGCTGTACCGGGCCCTCTGCCGGCCCGAGGTCTACGCGGGCGGGTACGGCGGCGGGCCGGCCGGCCAGCCCGCCGACTTCGCGGGGTACGAGGCGTTCGCGCGCGGGTACTACTCGGCCGGCGAGGCGGCGATGCCGTGGACGGTGCGCCTGCGCGGCGGCCCCCACGACGGCCGAGTGGTCGGGGCCACGAAGCTCGCCGACTTCGACCTGCCGAACGAGTCGGCGCACATCGGCTGGACCGCCTACGACCCCGGCGTCTGGGGCACTGCGGTCAACCCCGAGGCCAAGCTGCTGCTGCTCGAGCTCGCGTTCCGCAACGGATTCGGCCGGGTGAAGATCCAGGCCGATGCCAACAACGCACGTTCCCGTGCGGCGATCGAGAAGCTCGGGGCGCAGCTCGACGGCGTCATGCGGCGGCACAAGCGCCGGGCCGATGGCAGCTGGCGCGACAGCGCGGTGTACTCGGTCATCATCGACGAGTGGCCCGAGGTGCGGGACCGTCTCACGGCGCGACTCTCGGCGTTCGGCGAGGAGCCCGTCGAGGTACGCGACGTGCAGTAGTGATCGGATGCCGCGGCTCGCGGATCGAGCACTGGACGACCGGTTGCGTGGTCACGGGACAGGTGACCATTAGCGTGGGACCATGATCCGCCATTTCGGCCGCCGAGAAAGCGACACCTGTCGTGATTTCGTGGACCCGATGCTCGAGGCTGCTGGATGGCGGGCAGAGCAGATCACCCGAGAGTTCGTGGTCAAGGCCGACCGCATCACCTCTTCGGGTGGAGTTGCTCGGGTGCTGCCAGACGGCAGGGTCGACTATGTGCTCGAAGCACTCGGCGGCGTGCCGTGTGGAGTGATCGAGGCGAAGCGCGAGTATAAGAACGCCGCCGATGGTCTGCAGCAGGCGGTGCGCTACGCGCAGCAACTCGATGCACCGCTCGCGTATGCCACCAACGGCCGAACGATCATCGAGCGTGACATGCGCACGGGTCACGAGCGTGAGGTCGAATCCGTCGGCACGCCTGCCGAGTTGTGGAGTGCGTGGCTCGATCAGCAGAACGTGGATGCCGAGAGCGGGGAGCTGATCGCTCAGAGTTTCAACCGCAATCGCACAAGCGTGCGGGGCGACGTGATCGAGCCGAGGTGGTATCAGCGCGTCGCCGTGCATCGTGTGCTGAAGGCGATCGGCCAGGGGCGGCAGCGAGTCCTCTTGCTCATGGCGACGGGCACGGGCAAGACGTTCACAGCCATGCAGGTCGTCGCAAAGCTGCGGAGCTATCAACGTGCCGTGCATCCTGACCGAAACTTCCGTGTGCTGTATCTCGCGGATCTCGATCTGCTGCTCACGCAGCCGATGAACAAGGACTTCAAGCCGGCGTTCGGCACCGAGCCGGTGCACCGCGTCAAGGGCGGTGCGAACATGAGCCGCGAGATCTACTTCGCGAGCTATCAGGCGATGACTGGCGCCGGCGACACCGAAGAGTTGTTCCACGACTATCCGCCCGACTTCTTCGACCTCGTCATCGTCGATGAGTGCCATCGGGGAAGTGCCGACGAGAATTCGTCATGGCGACGAGTGCTCGATCACTTCTCGTCGGCGGTACAGCTCGGGCTCACCGCGACACCGAAACGCGATGCACAGATCGATACCGCCGCCTACTTCGGCGCTCCGGTCTTCGAATACTCGTTGCGGCGAGGCATCGAAGACGGTTTCCTGGCGCCGTATCGGGTGCGTCGTGTCGTGCTGAGTCCCGACGCAGACGGGTGGGAGCCGTCGCCAGGCGAGCTCGACCGGTTCGGGCGAGAGATTCCCGAGGGCGTCTACTCGACGAAGGACTTCGAGCGCATCGTCTCGCTCGTCACACGCACCGAGCTCGCCGCCCGCCACCTCTCACGGCTTCTTCGGATCGACCCGACCGCTCGCGCGATGGTGTTCTGTGTCGACCAGCAACATGCTGAAGACATGCGTCGGGCGCTTGCCGCGCAGAATGCCGACCTGATGGCGGCCGATCCCACCTGGGCTGTGCGCATCGTCGGCCTCGAGCCCGATCGCGTGCGGCTGCTGTCAGAGTTCACGAACCCCGAGGGGGACACGCCGATCGTGGCAACCACGTCGCGGTTGCTCTCGACCGGTGTCGACGTCGAAGACCTCAAGTTCGTCGTGCTGTTCCGGCCCATCGGTTCGATGGTGGAGTTCAAGCAGATCATCGGACGTGGCACGCGGCTGTATCCCGAGAAGGGCAAGACCTCGTTCGAGATCATCGACTACGTCGGTGCCACTGTGAAGTTCGAGGACCCAGAATTCGACGGTCCGCCGCAGCGTGCCGTGGTCGACACGGTCGACGGTGACGGCACGACGCTCGGCACGGAGCCGGTGGAGGTCGAACCGACCGGGACCTGGCCGACGACTGGCGACGATGGGCAGCCAGGCGTCGCTGAGCCGTCACCGGCCTTCATTGTTCACGATCCGATTGGCATCGATCATGGCGACGACTGGTACCGACAGCCGGGCAAGCTGTTCGTCGATCAGGGTGATTTCGTGGTCACGGCGGAGTCGATCCACGTTCCTGATTCGTCCACAGGGCGGTTGCGTTTGACCGAGTACGCCGAGTTCGTGGGCGGCGCCGTTCGGTCGATCGCATCATCGGCGGACGATCTTGCCGCGCGGTGGACCCACGCCCCCTCGCGCGAAGCGGTATTGGCTGAGTTGGCCGAACACGATGTGGCCCTGAGCGATCTCGTGGGCTCCGACGTGGTCGACGTGTGCGATCCACTCGATGTTTTGGCCGGTCTCGCGTGGAACACGCCGTTGCGCACCCGCGCCGAACGGGCCCGCCGCGCGCGCGAACGGCACGCTGCCGAGATCGCAGTGCTGTCTGCGCGGGCGCAAGAGGTATTGCGCGCGCTCATCGAGAAGTACGCGCTCTATGGCGTCGACGAGATCACCAACCCGAATGTGCTCGACGTCGAACCGATCCGGTCGATCGGATCGAAGGTCGAGATCGCGCGTGAGTTCGTGGCAGCCGGAGGGTGGCCCGCACAACTCGACCGCGTGCAGGAGTGGCTGTACTCAGCGTAATTTGTAGTTTCATCGCCACGTACTGAATAGAACTCAAGTATCCGTTGAGGATAACCGCGAGTATGCTGAGTGCATGCCCGGCGCCCGACAAGACATGCGAATCGCCCTGCAGCGACTCGCGTTCAGCCAGGCCGGGTATTTCAGCGCCGCGCAGGCGCTCGAGCTGGGGTACTCCTACCAGGCGCAGAAGTACCACGTCGACCACGGCAATTGGCTCAAGGTCGACCGCGCGCTGTTTCGGCTGCCGGGCTGGCCTGCGGATTCGTCTGACAGCTACGTGCGGTGGTCGCTGTGGGCCGCGGGCCGCGCGGTCGTTTCTCATGAGACAGCGCTCGCGGTGCACGAACTCTCTGATGAGAGCCCATCCCGCGTGCACCTCACCGTTCCGCGCGATTTCTACGCGCGCGATGACGCAGTCGTGCTGCATGCCGATGAGTTGTCGCCTGCCGACATAGAGTCGCGCGGCGCATGGTCGGTCACATCGCCGATGCGCACGCTGTTGGATGTCGCAGGCGCGCGCGCGTCGCAAGAGGTCGTCGATCGGGCGGTGGCCGATGCGCTCGAACTGAGGTTGCTCTCGCGGCGTCAGATCCTGCGCGCGGCCGACGGCGCCGTCGATCGAGCCGCTCTCCGGCTCGAGCGGGCCCTCGCCGAGGCCGCCTCGTGACACCGAGCGATCGCGCAAGGAGCCTTACCGACCGCGTGCGTTTCGTCGCCAACGAACGCGCGGTCGACGTTGCGCGGCTTCGCCGCCAGCTCGTCTTCCAGTGCGTGCTTGCACGACTGGCCGTCGATGACGTCTGGGTGCTGAAGGGCGGCTATTGCCTCGAGGTGCGACTCGGTGGGGTTGCCAGGGCGACGAAAGACCTCGACCTCGCATTTCGAGGCGATGCTTCGCTCATCGACGCGCACCAGATGAGCGAACTGCTCGAGACGGCACTCGATCGCGAACTCGACGACGGATTCACGTTCTCCATCGATGAACCCAAAGCCCTCGCCGCAGCAGAGGCCGGTCAGCCGGGATGGCGGGTCTCGGTGCGCGCATTCATCGGTGGAGCCGCGTTCGAGACCGTGAAGCTCGATGTCGTCGTGCGTGCCGCCGAGATCCGCGGGGGAACAGGGCCGCTGGCCGTTGAGCCGGTGCTGCAATCGCCTGAGTTCACCTCGATCGTGATCGCCGCCGTCGACATTCCGCAGCATGCGGCGGAGAAGACGCACGCCTACGCCCGCATCTACGCCCACGATCGCCCGTCGAGCCGGGTGAAAGACCTCGTCGACCTCGTGCTTCTCATCGAAGCCGGCCTGCTCGAACCTCGATCATGGGCTGTGCGGCTGGTGCATGTGTTCACGGTTCGCGACCGCACGCCGCCTCCTGCAGAGTTGCCCGAGCCGCCCGAGAGCTGGCGGGTACCGTACGGCGCGATGGGTGAGGAGCTGCAGCTGGCGGCATCCGACCTCGATGCCGGCTGGCGACTCGTCGCCGAAATGTACGCGATCGCCGTGACGGCGTTCGATGAGCACCACTTGGATATGGAGTAACCGATGGCCGCCAAACCCACGACGCAGACAACGCAGGCCCGCCTGTCATCGATCATCAAGGAGTCGCGCAACACCATGCGCAAAGACGCCGGCCTGAACGGCGAACTGGACCGACTTCCGCAGATGGCGTGGTTGCTGTTCCTGAAGGCCTTCGACGATCTCGAAGAGGAGCGGGAGCTGACCGAGGGCGACTACCGGCCTGCGCTCGAGCTCGAGTACCGGTGGCGCGCCTGGGCGGGTGACAGCACACTGACCGGGGAGCCGTTGCTGGCGTTCGTGAACGGCAAGTTGCTGCCACGACTGCGCAAGCTGCAGGGCACGGGCAAGGCCGGCGACCCTCGCGACACATTGCGCCGAGTCTTTCAAGACACGCAGAACCGCATGCTCTCGGGGTTCTTATTCCGCGAGCTCGTCGATCAGCTCGACAAGGTCGAGTTCACGAATCGCGACGACATTCACACGATGGCTCACCTCTACGAGTCGATGCTGCGTGAGATGAGGGATGCCGCGGGCGACTCGGGTGAGTTCTACACGCCGCGCCCGCTCGTGCGCTTCATCGTCGATCGGGTCGATCCCAAGCCGGGGGAGACGGTGCTCGACCCGGCTGCGGGCACCGGGGGGTTTCTCGTCGAAGCATTCGCGCACATGACTGAGGGCGATGTCACAGCTGAGGAGCGGGGCCACGCGAAGGCCGGCATCCGAGGTGTCGAGAAGAAGCCGATGCCATTCCTCCTCTGCCAGATGAACCTGCTGCTGCATGGCATCGACCAGCCGGACGTCGTCGAGCAGAACTCGCTCGGGTTCTCGCTCGCCGAGATGCGCCGTGACGGCGTCGATGTCGTGATCACCAACCCGCCGTTCGGAGGTGAGGAGGAGAAGTCGGTTCAGGCGAATTTCCCCCCGCACCTACAGACGGCCGAGACCGCATGGCTGTTCCTGCAGGCGGTCATGGCGCGTATTGAGCGCAGCAAAGTCGGCCGCGCTGCGGTCGTGGTGCCGAACAGCACGCTGTTCGACCGAGGAGTCGGCGGCCGAATCAAGGCGGAGCTCATGTCCAAGTTCAACCTGCACACGGTACTGCGCCTGCCGAACGGCGTTTTCGCGCCGTACACGCTCATTCCGAGCAACGTGCTGTTCTTCGAGCGCGGAAAGCAGCAGCCGCACGTCTGGTTCTACGAGCAGCCGATGCCCGAGGGGCGCAAGCAATACACGAAGACGAAGCCGATGCGGTTCGAGGAGTTCGGGGAGTGTGCGGAGTGGTGGGGAGGCGATACTCGCAACGGGCGAATCGCGACAGCCCACGCGTGGCGGGTGGCCGCCGATGACATCAAGGCTGACGGCTACAACCTCGATCTTCGCAACCCCGACCGCGGCGACGACCTCGTGCATCGCTCGCCGGTCGAACTCGTCGATGAGCTCGTGAGCGCTGAACGAGAGCTGCTCGGGCTGCTCGAAGAGCTCCAGCGCGAGGTCAAGGGGTTCGCGCAGTGACGGTGCCGCGGGTGCGGTTGGGCGAGGTGCTTCAGGTTCAGCGCTCCCCGCTGGAGATATCCGCCGAGGCCGAGTACCGCCGCATCGGGATCTATTCCTGGGGCAAAGGGATGCTCCATCGCGACCCCGTTCGTGGGTCCGAGATGGGCAGTATGCGCTACTTCAAGTTCCCGGCGGATGCGCTCGTTGTGAGCAATATTCAGGCGTGGGAGGGTGCGGTCGCTCTCTCGACCGAGCAAGAATCAGCGGACTACGTCAGCTCAAGCCGCTTCCTTCCGTATGTCGCCAAGGATCCCGAATCAGTCGACGTCCGTTTCGTCTTGCAGTACCTCCGGAGCGACCGCGGGCTCGATGATCTGCGCGCCGCAAGCCCAGGCACACAGGTGAGGAATCGAACCCTCAGTAGGGCGCTCTTCGAGGTGACCGAGATCCCCCTCCCACCGCTCGCCGAACAACGCCGTATCGCCGACCACCTACACGCCGTCGAGCGGTTAACCCGGAACGTCGACCAGCGCGTCGTCGAGCATGAGCGAGGCTGGAGAGCGCTCATCGACCAGCTTGCCGGGGTCAACTCCGACGCAGGACGTGTTGCCCTCGGCGAGCTTCTCAGCGTCAAGTCTGGGGTGCCCGTTGAGCCTGAAGTCACCTATCCGATTGCGGGCGTTTACAGTTTTGGGCGAGGACTCCTTCGCAGACAAGATCTGCTGGGGCAGGACACGAAGTACAAGACCTTTGCGCGGCTCGCCGCAGGCGATGTTGTCTACAGCAAGCTCGGTGCATTCGAGGGGGCTGTCGCTCTTGTCGACCCTTCGAACGCAGGGCGATACGTTTCGCCTGAGTTTCCGGTATTCACGGTACAGGGGCCGGTCGACAGATCGTTTCTGCGGTACTGCTTCATCGCCGATTCGTTCGTCAATCAACTTGCTACTGCGACCGCTGGCGTTGGCGCTCGGCAGAAACGAGTCAGTCCCTCTGCGTTCTTGGCACTCGAAGTCCCGTACCCAACCGCAGAACGCCAACGCTCCGTGGCCGCCCTATTGGACAGGATGACCGAGGTCGTATCTCGCTCGACGCGAGCTCAGACGCTCGCCAATGCTATCCTCCCAGCCGCCCGCAACGAGATCTTCAACGCGATGCGGTGACGCTGCGCCACCGGCGCCCCGACACCACCACGTGATCGAGCAACCGCAGACCGACTTCGGCCGCGGCATCCGCTATTCGTGTTGTCACGAATCGGTCGCCGTCGCTCGGCTCGATGCGACCGCTTGGATGGTTATGCGCAAGGGCGAACGCCGCCCCATCGTGCCGCAACACGTGAGAGAGCACCTCGCGCACCGGCACGCTGCATCCGCTTTGGGTACCCTGGGCGACGACGATCGATGCGCGCACTCGATTTGCACCATCGACGACGATGAGCAGCACTCGCTCCTCGCGCTCGCGACCGATGCTCGCGATGGCGAGTGCGGCGATATCGCCGGATCCCGTGATGACGGCGCCGAGTTCAGGTCGCTCTGCGCGATCAGCGAGCGCGAACGCCGCGACCAACCGGGACGCCTTCGCGGGACCCACTCCGGCGACGCGGACGAGCTCGTCGATGCGAGCGCGGGCCAACCCCGCGACTCCGCCGAATGTGGTGAGCAGGTGCTCGGCGAGCCCGCGCACGCTCTCACCTGAACTCCCAGTGCCGAGTTGGATCGCGACGAGCTCGGCGTCAGTGAGTGCCGCGCTACCGAGTCGCAACAACCGTTCGCGTGGGAGGTCGTGCTTCAGGCGCGGCATCCATGGATGCTAGACCTTCGGGCTGCCAGAGGCCGACCGGTTTCCACAGACGCGCTAGCCCCAGAGCTCCAGCGCGCCGTCGACCATCGCGGCGACGCCGCCCGCGTACGCGATCACGATCACGGCGATGCGCGCGGCGTGGTGTGGGATGCGCTTGTGCAGGAGCTCGCCGAGGCCGAGGCCGACGAGCAGCGCTCCGATGACGATCGGCCAGGCGCCGGGTTCGAGCTCGGGCAGCGCCCAGCCGGTCGCGCCGAGCTTGCCGACGAGTGAGGCTACTCCGATGACCACGAAGTAGGGCTGCGCCGTGGCGGCGAAGCCCGCCTGCGGCCAGCGCGTCGCCACGGCGTAGACGCTGAGCGCCGGCCCGCCGACGCCGGCCGAGGCGTTCATGAAGCCGGATGCCGCACCGGCGATGATCGCCGGAGAGCGACCCGTCGCGACGTGGTCGGTGCGGGTCACGAGGAGCGAGACCGTGAGCGCCACGACGACGAGCACGCCCACGCCAAGCTGGAGCACCGGCCCCGGCAGGCGCGCCGCGACGAGCGCGCCGACGACGGTGCCGACGAGTGCCGGAACGACGAGCCATCCGAACCTCGTCCAGTCGACGAGCTTCCACACCCTCGGCAGGATGAGGAGCGAGGAGAGCACGGCGCAGAGGTTCACGAGCACGACGCCGTCGAACGGGCCGAGCAGGATCACGAGGGCGGGCGCGGCGATGAGTGCGAAGCCCATGCCCGTGATGCGCTGCGCCAGTGCGCCGACGAGCACGGAGACGGCGACGGGCAGGAGCACCGGGCGAGTCTACCCGGGCTGCGGCTCGGCGCTCAGCGGGTCGAACGGCGGCGCAGGCGGGCCGTGGAGAGCGCCGTGACCCCGACGACGAGAGCGCCGAGCGCCATCCACGCGGCGGTGCCGAAGGCGGGATCCACGCCGGTGGCCGGCAGTGCACCGGCCGTTGCTCCGCCGGCGGGCGGCGTCGGCGGCGGCGTGGGCGTCGGCACGTCGGCGAGGATCACGAAGTCCTGGTCGCTGAACACCTCGCCCGCCTCGGTGATCGTGACGGTGAGCGTCGAAGGCCCGACGGCGGTGTACCCGGCCGGCACGGTCAGCGTCATCGTGTACTCGCCGGGCGGCAGCGCGGCGACCGCGTAGCTCCCGTCGGGGTCGCTCGTGAGCGGCGTCGGCCCATCCGGCCCCGTGACCGTGACGGTCGCGCCGGGGAACGGCGTGCCGTCGTCGGTGAAGACGGTGCCTTCGATGCTTCCGAGCTTCGCGATGGCGAAGTCGACGCCGGTCACGTCGCTCGTCGCCACCGACTCGTCGCGGGTCACGGGGCCGACGGCGACGGTGCCCTCGGGCGTCGTCATCGTCACCGTGTAGTCGCCGGGGGGAAGCAGCGGGAAGTGGTAGCCGCCGTCGGCACCGGTGACGGTCGAGAGCGTGCCGCCGGGTCCGGTCGCGGTGATCGTGACGCCGGGCACCCCGGCGCCCGCCGCGGTGACGGTGCCCGAGAGCGACGGGTTCGCGGCGACGACGAAGTCCACCCCGGTGATCGGCGTCTCGACCCCGTCTGGAACGGTGAACTGCGGCGGGCTCGACGTGATGGTGTAGCCGTCGGGCGTCGTGATCGTCGCCGTGTAGTCGCCGACCGGCACCTGGTCGAAGAGGTAGTTGCCGTCGCTGTCGGTCGTCGTCGTGACGCCGCCGATCGTCACCGAGACGCCGCCCATCGGGTTGCCCTCGGAATCCGAGACGTTGCCCGAGACTGCGACCGGCACGATGTCGCGCATCGTGAAGTCGACGACCGCATCGGTGGTCGACAGGTCGGCCGGCTTCCGGGAGGCGTCGACGGCGATCTTCCCCGAGGGCAGCACCGCCTCGACGGTGTACCCGTCGGTGGCGAAGAAGCCGGGGAAGCCGTAGAGCCCGCCTCCCGCGGTGGTCGTGGTGGCGACGATGTCGCCAGCGGCATCGATCAGGTTGAGCGCGACCCCGTCGGCCGGGCCCGAGCCGGAGTCGGTGACGGTGCCCGTGATGTCGCGCGCGAGGGAGGCGAACCAGGTCTGGTAGACCGGCAGCCCCGCGCGGCGGGTGAAGATGAACGAGAGGGAGCTGATCGGCACCGAGGGCTCGAACCAGGCCGCCGCGCCGCTCGTGTCGCTCGCCGCGTCATTGCCGGTGAGCGTCATGGTCGCCGGGTTCCACTTCGCCACGTCGAGGGCGTTGCCGTCGCACGAGGGCTTGCCGACCACGCCGGGCGCGCAGTAGTTGAAGCCCTCCTTGAAGCCGAGCTCTGCGGCCGTGAGTGCCGCGCCGTCGGCGCCGACCGCGGAGATGCGCACCTGGTCGGCATCGATGTCGCCGAGCACGAAGGTCCAGTTCGACGACGGCGTCGGGGTCGGGAACGAGTACGTCGTCGTCGACGCGCCCGCGGGCGTGTCCGCCTTCGGCCGGAGGTTCAGGTAGGGCTGGTTCCGGCTCGACCCGTATTTCGCGCCGACCGGCGTGCCCTCCGAGAGCCATGTCGACGCCCCCGAGATCACACCGACCTGCCCGGCCCGCGAATCGCTCGTGACCGAGGCGGCGAGCGCCGGCTGCCCGGCGAGCGTCATCGTGGTCTGATACGCGCCGCCGGTACCGGTGAGCGGCGCCCAGCCGGCCCAGCTCGCGGTCGTCACCGCCGAGGCCGGCGTGATGGCGACCGTCGACAGCACGGCTGCGGTGATGAGGCCGGTGAGACCGGCGACGAGCATGCGATTCCCCCGAAGCATGGCGACCAGCATATTGGGGTGAGCCGGTCGGCGCATCCGTTGCGTCAGCGCACCTGCCGCTCGGGCACGTGCAGCCGAGTGAGGAAGGCGTCGGCGCCGCGCGGGATGCCGCGGTGGTCGCCCCGCGAGACGAGCACCGTCACGAGCACGGCGAGCGGCACGGTCCATGCCGCGGGCTGCTCGAGGAACGGGCGGAGTGCCGGCGCCGCAGCCGAGAGCAGCGGGCCGCCGAGGATGGCGCCGCCCGAGAGCAGTGCGCCGGTGAGCATGCCGGCGATCGCACCGCGTGCGGTGAGCCCGCGCCACCAGATGCCGAGGATCAGCATGGGGCAGAGCGTCGACGCGGTGAACGCGAAGACGAGCCCGACGCTGCCGGCGAGACCGGTCGACTCCGTCGAGAGCGCCACGAGGAGTGGGATGAGCGACGAGGCCACGGCCGCGATGCGGAATCCCCGCACGCTGCCGCCGAGCAGGTCCTGGCTGATCACGCCGGCGAGCGAGACGACGAGCCCCGAGGAGGTCGAGAGGAACGCGCCGAACGCGCCCGCGATGACGAGGGCCGTGAGCAGCTCGCCCCAGATGCCCGGCACGAGGCGGCCCGGCAGCAGGAGGATGAGCGCGTCGGCCTCTCCCGACGCGGCGAGATCGGGGGCGAACGCCCGGCCGAGCAGGCCGAACACCGTCGGAAAGAGATAGAACACCGAGAGCAGGGCGAGCACGATGACGGTCGTGCGCCGGGCAGCGACCCCGTCGGGATTCGTGTAGAACCGCACGAGCACGTGCGGCAGGCCGAGGGTGCCGAGGAGCAGCGCGACCATGAGCGAGACGGTGCGGTAGACATCGAGGTCGGCAGGGCCGGCGGCGGGCGGGAAGGCCTCGGCCGGCGTGAGCTGCGCGGGCGGCTCGCCGCCGCCGAGGATGAGCAGCAGCGCCACGACGGGCACGGCGAGCGCGGTGAGCTTCAGCCAGAACTGGAAGGCCTGCACGAAGGTGATCGAGCGCATGCCGCCCGCCGCGACGATGACCGCGACGAGCACGGCGACCGCGACCGACCCGACCCACGACGGCAGCCCCGTCGTGATGCGCACCGTCAGCGCCGCCCCCTGCAGCTGCGGCACGATGTAGAACCAGCCGACGACGATCACGAGCGTCGAGGTCACGCGCCGCGCCCACGTCGACTCGAGCCGCGCCTCGGTGAAATCGGGGATCGTGTACGCGCCCGAACGCCGAAGCGGCGCCGCGACGAAGAGCAGCAGCATGAGGTATCCGGCCGTGTAGCCGATCGGGAACCAGAGGCCGCCCGACCCCTGCAGCAGGATGAGTCCGGCGATGCCGAGGAACGACGCCGCCGAGAGGTACTCGCCGCCGATCGCCGAGGCGTTCCACCACGGCCGCACGGTGCGCGAGGCGACGTAGAAGTCGCTCGTCGTTCGCGAGACGCGGAGCCCGTAGAAGCCGATGAGCGCCGAGGCGAGCGCGACGGCCGCGATGGCCGAGTAGCCGATGACGGGGTTCACTCCGCCTCCGTGAGAGATCGGTAGCGGGCCTCGTTGCGAGCGGCCGCGCGCACGTAGAGCCCCGCGACCGTGAGCGCGAGCGGGTACACCCCGACGCCGAGCAGCAGCCACGAGGCGGGCACGCCGAACACGAAGCTCGAGTCGAGGGCCGGCACGAGCGCGATGGCGAGTACGAAGAGCGTCGTGGCCGCCGCGAAGCCGACGGCGAAGACGATCGCGAGCCGAAGCTGCGAGCGGATGAGCGAGCGCACGTAGACGCCCGCGATGTCGCTCGTCGGGCCGCCCCGAGCCGACGGCGGCAGCGGGCGAGCGGATGTCCCGGCCGCGCCCGGTCTGGGAGCGGTGACGCGGACCCGGGGCGGCGGCCCCGCGGCATCCGCTCGATCGCGGGGCGGCTCGGTCACGCTACGTCCTCGGGCGGATGATCGTCTGGTCGAGCCGCTCGCGGAGGGCGGGCAGCAGGCGCCGGCTCACGGGCAGCTCCGCCTGGCCGACGGTGACGCTCGGGTGGTCGGAGCCGAGTCGGATGCGGCTGAGATGGGCGAGCGAGACGAGGTAGGACCGATGCACGCGCACGAAGCCGGCGTCGGCCCACTGGCGTTCGAGGTCGCTCATCGGCACGCGCACGAGATAGCTCGCCTCCTCGGTGTGGAGCCGCGCGTAGTCGCCCTGCGCCTGCACGTAGCGCACGTCGTCGCGCCGGATCATGCGGGTCGTGCCGCCGAGCGTGACGGCGACCATCTCGGGTTCGATCGGCGCCCCGGTCGTCGACTGGCTCGCCGCGCCCGCCTTCAGCGCCTCGACGATGCGGCCGACCGAGCGGTGCAGTCGTTCGGTGCGCACGGGCTTCAGCAGGTAGTCGACGGCGGCGAGATCGAATGCCTCGAGCGCGCCCTCCTCATCGGCGGTGACGAAGACGAGCACCGGGCTGTGCTCGAACCGGGCGAGCGCCCGTGCGAGGTCGAAGCCCGTGAGCCCCGGCATGTGGATGTCGAGGAAGGCGGCGTCCACCGGTTCGCGAGTGAGCAGGCGGATCGCCTCGGCCCCCGAGGACGCCTGGTGGATCACGCCGATGCGCGGGTCCTGCCCGAGCAGGAACGCGAGCTCGTCGATCGCGGGCTGCTCGTCATCGGCGATGAGCACGGAGATCATGGCTCAAGTCTCCCATCGGGGGCCGTCGCGGCCGAGGGGCGTCGTGGCCCCGACTTCGGCACCCGCATGCGCACGAGCGTGCCGGAGCCGACGTTGGTCTCGACCACGAGGCCGAGCTCGTCGCCGTAGACCTGTCGGAGTCGGGCGTCGACGTTGCGCAGCCCGACGTGCTCGCCGCCGGACGTGCCCCCCGCGAGCACCCCGGTGAGCACCTCGGGATCGATGCCGACGCCGTCGTCCTCGACGGTGATCTCGGCGAAGGCCCCGGCATCCGCCGCCGTGATCGTGATGCGCCCGCCGCCCTCCTTCGACTCGAGGCCGTGCCGCACGGCGTTCTCGACGAGCGGCTGGATCGAGAGGAACGGCACGACCGTCGAGAGCACCTCGGGCGCGATCTGCAGCGTGACCTTGAGGCGCTCGCCGAAGCGGGCCCGCTCGAGGCGCAGGTAGCTGTCGATCGACCGCAGCTCCTCGGCGACGGTCGTGAAGTCGCCGTGCCTGCGGAAGGAGTACCGGGTGAAATCAGCGAACTCGAGCACGAGCTCCCGCGCCTGCGCGGGATCCGTGTTGATGAACGACGCGATGGCGTTCAGCGAGTTGTAGATGAAGTGCGGGCTGATCTGCGCGCGGAGTGCGCGCACCTCGGCCTCGGCGAGCGCCGCGCGCGACGCGTCGAGCTCGCCGAGCTCGACCTGGGCGGCGACCCAGTCGGCCACCTCGCCCGTCGCGCGCACGAGACCGGCCCGCACGGGGGAGGCGAAGGCGACGATCGCACCGAGCGGTCCGGTGCTGCCGATGATGGGGGCCACGACCGCATCCGTCTCCCACGCTCCGATCGGGATGCGGCGCTGGACCTGTTGCCGGCCGCTCGCGATCGCCGCGGCCGCGAGTCGCTCGGCGACCGGGCGCACCGCCTCGTCGCCGTCGATCGCGATGGTGCCCGAGCGATCGACGATCGCGAGGCTGTCGCAGCCGAGGAGAGCCCGCAGATGCTTGCCGGCGCGCGCGGCGCCCGGTTCGTCGATGCCGCCGCGGAGGTGCTTCGCGGCTCGCGACGCGAGGTGCAGGGTCTGGTAGGTCGCCTGCTCGGCGTCGGTGCCGAGCTCCTTGGAGCTCAGCACGATGCGCCGCAGGAACACGACGAGCCCGACCGCGAGCGCTCCGCCGGCCACGCCGAGGGCGGCGGCGAGCAGCATCGACTCGGACATGCACGACAGCGTAACCGCTCGCATCCACCACGCCATCCGCCGTGCGCTCGTCGTCGCGCGAGCACCGTTCGTCGCACCGTGAACGCCGTTCGGCGACGACGAGCGGTACCCGCCCCATGCCGAGGCGCGAGCGCGCCAGAGTGGCCCCACTGCAACTGCAGCCGGCCGGGCCCCCTGCCCGCCACGACCCCGAAGGAGACTCGCCATGGGCAACGAAGCCCTGAGCGCGGAGACCGAGACGGCCCCACCCGTCGACTACCGCGCGGTGCAACAATCCGAAGAGTTCCAGCGACTGCGCTCGAAGCACCGGAGGTTCGTCTTCCCCGTGCTGGCCGCGTGCCTCGTCTGGTACCTCGCCTACGTGCTGCTCGCCGGCTACGCGCACAACTTCATGTCGACGCCCGTGTTCGGCAGCATCAACGTCGCCATCCTGCTCGGCCTCGCGCAGGTCGTGACGACCTTCGCCGTGACCACCTGGTACGTGCGCTACGCCAACAAGGAGCTCGACCCCATCGCCGAGGAGATCCGCGATGAGATCGAGACCGGCGCGACGTTCACCGCTGAGGAGGCGACCCGATGATGCTGCACTTCGAAGCCGCGAGCGCCTCGCCCGGCGAGCCCTGGCTGAACATCGCCATCTTCGGCGCCTTCGTCGCGATCACGATGATCATCGTGTTCCGCGCGAGCCGCAACAACAAGACCGCCGCCGACTACTACGCTGCCGGCCGTTCCTTCACGGGCGGCCAGAACGGCTCTGCGATCGCTGGCGACTACCTCTCGGCGGCGTCGTTCCTCGGCATCGTCGGCGCGATCGCGATCACGGGCTACGACGGGTTCCTCTACTCGATCGGCTTCCTCGTGGCGTGGCTCGTGGCCCTGCTGCTCGTGGCCGAGCTGCTCCGCAACACGGGCAAGTTCACGATGGCCGACGTGCTCTCGTTCCGCCTGAAGCAGAAGCCCGTGCGCATCGCCGCGGCCACCACGACCCTCGTGGTCTGCTTCTTCTACCTGCTCGCGCAGATGGCCGGTGCCGGCGGGCTCGTCTCGCTGCTCCTCGGCGTCGGCGACCAGCTCGGCCAGGCGCTCGTGATCACGGTCGTCGGCGCGCTCATGATCCTCTACGTGCTCATCGGCGGCATGAAGGGCACGACGTGGGTGCAGATCATCAAGGCGATCCTGCTCATCGCGGGCGCCGGTGTGATGACGGTCTGGGTGCTCGCGCTCAACGGGTTCAACTTCTCGACCCTGCTCGACAACGCGGTCGCCGCGACGGGCAACCCCGAGATCCTGAACCCCGGCATGAAGTACGGCGTCTCCGAGATCGCGAAGGTCGACTTCCTCTCGCTCGGCCTCGCGCTCGTGCTCGGCACCGCGGCCCTGCCGCACGTGCTCATGCGCTTCTACACGGTGCCCACCGCGAAGGAGGCCCGCAAGTCGGTCGTGTGGGCGATCTGGCTCATCGGCATCTTCTACGTGTTCACCCTCGTGCTCGGCTACGGCGCGGCGGCCCTCGTGGGCGCCGACGTCATCGCCGCGGCACCCGGCGGCCCGAACTCGGCGGCCCCGCTGCTCGCGTTCGAGCTCGGCGGACCGCTCCTCCTCGGCCTCATCTCGGCGATCGCGTTCGCGACGATCCTCGCGGTCGTCGCCGGGCTCACGATCACGGCGGCGGCCTCCTTCGCCCACGACATCTACGCGAGCGTCGTGAAGAAGGGCAAGCCGGCGGCCGGCGCCGAGGTGAAGGTCGCGCGTCGCACGGTCGTCATCATCGGCATCGTCGCGATCATCGGCGGCATCGGGGCCAACGGCCAGAACGTGGCGTTCCTCGTGGCCCTCGCGTTCGCGGTCGCGGCGTCGGCGAACCTGCCGACGATCGTCTACTCGCTGTTCTGGAAGCGCTTCACCACCCAGGGCGCCCTCTGGAGCATGTACGGCGGACTCGCGTCGGCGATCATCCTCATCATCTTCTCGCCGGTCGTCTCGGGCTCCGAGACGTCGATGCTGAAGACCGAGTCGATCGACTTCGCGATCTTCCCGCTCTCGAACCCCGGCATCGTCTCGATCCCGCTCGCCTTCTTCCTGGGCTGGTTGGGCACGGTGCTCGACAAGAAGAAGGAGGACCCCGCGAAGCAATCCGAGATGGAGGTGCGCTCGCTCACCGGCGTGGGAGCCGAGAAGGCGACGCAGCACTGAGAAGCCCCGGTGGCGGGTGGGGGCCCGCCACCGGCACACCTCCCGGCGGCGAGAAGTCCCACTCGTCGTCGGGAACCAACTTCTTGCGGCGGGAATGCCTGCCCGTGCCGCAAGTCGAGTGAAGAGGCGGATGCCGCAGCAGCACGCTGCGGCATCCGCCCTCGTCGTTTCCGGCCGGGCCGGGGGTGCTGCGCGGTGGCGCGCGGCCGTCTGCGCGGGCGCGCGCGGCGGGCTCTCGAGGGCTCAGCGCACCTCGACCTGGCTGCCCGACTGCACGTCGAGGTTCACCGAGACGTACGACGGCAACTTGCCGGAGAGGTCGTCGCGGTACTCCTCGAGCGGCGGCAGCTCGCCGCCGGGGCTCTCGACGCCGACCGTGGCCTGCAGTCCGTTCCAGCTGACGCCCGTGATCGATGCGCCCTTCGTGCCGTCGAGCCAGTCGTTCGTGACGGAGTGCAGGGTCACGGTCCACGAGGCGACGAACGCGATGATGAGCGAGTTCACGACGAGCGGGATCGCGACGACCGCGGTGAGCACGCCGACGATCGTGTAGGCGCGTCGCCGGTTCGCGCCCTCGACGGCCTCGGGGTCGCGCGGGTAGCCGGCGAGGGTGAAGACGAGCGATCCCGCGATGATGAGGGCCACGACGTTCGAGAGGAACAGCATCGAGGCGCCGAAGGCCGCATCGAACTGACCCTGGCCGAGGCTCACGCCGACCACGCCGAGCGGCGGTACGAGGGAGATCGAGATCGCGACGCCGGGCAGGATGTTGCTGAGGTCGCGCCGGCACATCGCGAACGCCCCGGCGAGTCCCGTCGCGAACGCGGCGAGCAGGTCCATGAGGGTCGGCGCCGTGCGGCTCGTCACCTGCGGGTTCGTCGTCAGCTGCTGGGGGTCGGGCAGCGTGTACGAGAGCAGCGCGCCGAGGATCACGACGGCGACCATGCCGCCGACGAGCCAGAGCACCGAGCGGCCGACGAGCGAGGCCCGGCCCGTCACGATGCCCGCGGCGATGCCGAGGATCGGCGTCGAGAGCGGCGCGATGATCATGGCCCCGATGACCGTGGCCGTGGAGTCGCCGATGATGCCCGCGATCGCGATGACCGCCGAGAGGAGCAGCATGATCGCGAAGCCCGTGCGCTTGGCGCGCACGTCGCCGTGATCGAGGTCGAGCTGGTCGAGGAGCTCGACCGCAGGGTTGCGCCGGTTCTCCGGAATGAGCAGGCCCGCCACTGACGACATGCGCTGATGATCTCAGTCGAACCGAGCGGATGCCGCGGCGCAACGCCGGAGCGCCCGCGCCGCGGCATCCGATCACATGTTGATCATGTGCCCCGCGAGGCCGTGGAACGTCTCCTGCAGCGCCTCCGACAGGGTCGGGTGGGTGTGCACGTTGCGGGCGAGCTCGAGCGCGCCGAGGTCCCACTTCTGGGCGAGCGTGAGCTCGGGCAGCAGCTCCGAGACATCCGGTCCGACCATGTGGCCGCCGAGCAGCTCGAGGTGCTTCGCGTCGGCGACGAGCTTCACGAAGCCGATCGGCTCACCGAGGCCGTTGGCCTTGCCGTTGGCGCTGAACGGGAACTTCGAGACGACCACGTCGTAGCCCTCGTCGCGGGCCTGCTGCTCGGTGAGCCCGAAGCTCGCGACCTGCGGCGAGCAGAACGTGGCGCGGGGCATCATGCGGTAGTCGCCGAGTTCCATGGTCTCGGCGTCGCCGATCGTCTCGGCGGCCACGACCCCCTGCGCCTCGGCCACGTGGGCGAGCATGAGCTTCGCGGTGACGTCGCCGATGGCGTAGATGTGCGGCACGTTCGTGCGCATGCGTTCGTCGATCGCGATGGCCCCGCGCTCGGCGAGGGCCACGCCGGCGGCCTCGAGCCCGAAGCCCTCGACGTTCGGCGCGAAGCCCACGGCCATGAGCACCTTGTCGACCTCGAGCGAGCCCGGCTGGCCGTCGGACGCCGTGTACGAGACGGTGACGGACGACCCGTTGTCGACGACCGACCCGACCTTCGTCGAGGTGAGGATCGGCACGCCGAGGTTTCGGTACTGGCGGGTGATCTCCTTGGAGACCTCGACGTCTTCGTTCGGCAGCGCGCGGTCGAGGAACTCGATGACCGTGACGTCGACGCCGTAGTTCTTCAGCACGTAGGCGAACTCCATGCCGATGGCCCCGGCGCCGACGATCGCGATCGAGCGCGGCAGGTCGCGGGTGAGGATCTGCGACTCGTACGTCACGACGTTCTGCGAGAGCTGCACGCCGGGCAGCAGGCGCACGCGCGAGCCGGTCGCGATGATCGCGTTCGCGAACGTGACCTGCTCGGTCGTGCCGTCGGACTTCGCGATGTCGATGGCGTTCGGCCCGGTGAACGAGCCCCGCCCGTCGAACTCGGTGATGCCGTTCTTCTTCATGAGGAAATGCACGCCCTTGACGTGCTTCTCCGACACCTGGCGGCTGCGGTCGAACGCGACGCCGAAGTCGAAGTGCGCGTCGCCCGAGATGCCGAACGTCGCCGCCTGGTCGTGGAAGATGTGGGCGAGCTCGGCGTTGCGCAGCAGCGCCTTCGACGGGATGCACCCGACGTTCAGGCACACACCGCCCCAGTACCGCTCCTCGATCACGGCGACGCTGAGACCGAGTTGGGCGGCGCGCACCGCGGCGACGTAGCCGCCGGGACCGGCGCCGAGGACGACGACATCGAAATGGCTGGTCATGCGTCCAGCCTATGCTCGCAGCACCCGGGAACGGGAGGGCCCGGATGCCGCGACTGCCGAGCTTCGGCGGATTCCGGACATGCACCTCTGCATCCGTGTCCGACGGTCGGTGGCCGGGCGTACGCTCGACCGGTGAGCACCAGCACCACCCCGAGCGCCCCGGCCGGCACGGCCGCCGCGGCATCCGCACCGTCGCAGTCGAACCGGCTGTCGACGTGGCTGCAGTTCCTCGGCATGGGCGTGGTCTGGGGTGCCAGCTTCCTGTTCATGAAGGTCGCCCTCGAGGGGGTCGGCTTCACGCAGGTGGCGTGGTCGCGGCTCGTGCTCGGCGGACTGACGCTCGGGGTCATCGTGCTCGTCATGCGACCGCGCGTCGCGTCGCCGACGGGGGAGCGCGGGCCGGTGCTGCCGCGGCAGCCCATCGTCTGGCTGCACTTCGCGGTCATCGCGATCAGCGGATGCGTCGTGCCCCACATGCTCTTCGCGTGGGCCGAACTGCACGTCTCGTCGAGCCTCGCCTCGATCTACAACGCCGTCACCCCCATCACGACGGCGCTCATGGCGACGCTCGCGTTCCGCGTCGAGAAGCTCGTCGCCGCCCAATGGGCCGGGGTGCTCGTCGGCATCGCCGGTGTCGTCGTGATCATCGGGCCGTGGCAGTACGCTGCGCTCACCGGGAGCCTCCTCGGCCAGCTCGCGTGCCTCGGCGCAGCCGTCTGCTACGGCTTCACGTTCGGCTACACCCGCAAGTTCCTGAGCACCCGGCCGATCGCTCCGGCGACGTTCGCCTTCCTGAACATCGGCATCGCGGGCGCGATCATGCTCGTGCTGACCCCGGTGATCGCGTGGCAGCCGGTCGAACTCGACCTCGCGATCGTCGGCTCCCTCCTCGCCCTCGGCGTGCTCGGCACGGGGCTCGCCTACATCTGGAACATCAACGTGCTGCGCGCCTGGGGTCCGACGAACGCGTCGACCGTCACGTACGTCACGCCCGTGGTCGGCGTCGCACTCGGGGTTCTGCTGCTCGGCGAGCGCTTCTCGTGGCACGAGCCGATCGGCGCGGTGCTCGTGCTCCTCGGCATCCTGCTCGCGCAGGGGCGCCTGCGCCTGCCGCGTCGCGCCCCAATCGCGGGCTGACCGCCGGCTCGCCCTGCCCCGCCCGCCCCGCCTCGACCCTCGGCCCGCACGCGCGCCTCGCCGCGCCCTAACTGCATGCCACCCGCGCCTCCGCTGCCCTGGGCCGCCCCATCCGCTGCCGACTGCGCCGCACCTACTCTGCGCCTGCGCAGTTCAGGACCACTCGTGTCGCACGGGACACGAGATGTCGGGTGTCCCGTGCGACACGAGTGGTCCCGACCGCGACCGAACTCGGGGTTGACAGCCGCACACGTACATGGTTGGTTAGTTACACAAGTAATGAACCAACCAAGGTTCTTGCGCAGAACACGGCACACAGTTGGGCGGACATGGACGAATCGCGTCCGATCTTCATCCAGATCGCAGAGCAGATCGAGAACGACATCATCGACGGCACGCTGCCCGAGGGCGGCCAGATCCCGTCGACGAACGAGTTCGCGTCGTTCCTCCGCGTCAATCCGGCCACAGCACTGAAAGGGGTGACCCGCCTTGTCGACGACGGCATCGTGGAGAAGCGAAGGGGCATCGGCATGTTCGTGACGACCGGTGCCCGCGAACGGCTCGTCGAACGCCGGCGGGCGGGCTTCGCCGCCGAATTCCTCAGACCACTCATCATCGAGGCCGAGAAGCTCGGCATCGGCATCGACGAACTCGCGGGCATGCTCCGCGCGGAAAGGATCGAATCATGACCGGCACAGTGGTGCGCGCCACGGGCCTCACGAAGCGCTACGGCTCCTTCACGGCCGTCGACGCGGTCGACTTCACACTCGAGGAGAACCGCATCTACGGACTCCTCGGCCGGAACGGCGCGGGCAAGACGACGATCATGCAGCTGCTCACCGGCCAGCTCTTCGCGAACGCCGGTTCGCTCGAGGTGTTCGGCCGCGAGCCGGCCGAGCACGCCGACGTACTGCGACGCATGTGCTTCATCGCCGAGTCGCAGCGCTACCCCGAGGACTTCACGCCGGCGCACGTCTTCAAGTCCGCACCGTGGTTCTTCGAGAACTGGGATGCCACGTTCGCCGAGCAGCTCGTCGCCGACTTCCGCCTGCCGGTGAAGCGACGCATCAAGAAGCTCTCACGCGGTCAGCTCTCGGCCGTCGGCGTGATCGTGGGTCTCGCGAGCCGCGCACCGCTGACGTTCTTCGACGAGCCCTACCTCGGCCTCGACGCGGTCGCACGGCACATCTTCTACGATCGCCTGCTCGAGGACTACGCCGAGCACCCGCGCACGATCGTGCTCTCGACCCACCTCATCGACGAGGTCGCGAACCTGCTCGAACACGTGATCCTCATCGACCAGGGGCGGATCCTCCTCGACAGCGACGCCGACGAGGTGCGCGGCTCGGCCACCACCATCGCCGGACCCCGCGCCGTGGTCGAGTCCTTCGTCGCCGACCGGCCCGTGATCGGGCGGGAAGGCCTCGGCGGACTGGCTTCCGTCACCATCGACGGTCGTCTCGAACAGCGCGACCGCATCCAGGCAGCCGAGCTCGGCCTCGAGCTCGCGCCCGTCTCGCTCCAGCAGCTCATCGTGCACCTGACCGGCACCGACCTCGCCGGTTCGACCGAACAGGAGGCAGCAGCATGACCGCCGTCGCGACCGCACCCGTCGTGCGCACCGAGACCCGCTCGCGGGCCCATGAGATCTGGCGCATCCTGCGCCTGCACGCCGTCAATCCGTGGATCTTCTTCGGCATCCCGTGGATCATCCTCGGCGCCGCCTGGGCGATCTCCATCATCATCACGCTCATCATCCGGGCGGGTTCCGGCGGGGACGTGACCACCGAAGACCTCGAGAACATGCGTTACAGCTGGGCCGTGCTCTCGCCGCAGTGGTACCTCGTGGTGGTCGGCGTGCAGGCGATCGGCCTCACCTTCTCGTTCGCCCTCGGGTTCGGCGCGACGCGCCGCGATTTCTGGGTCGGTACGAGTGCCATGTTCGTGCTCGTCTCGGTGATGTACGCGGTGGCGATCGCGACGCTCGTGCAGCTCGAGATCGCGACGGGCGGCTGGTGGCTCGGCACGCACATGTTCGATGCGCTCTGGTACGGCCAGAGCTGGATCGTCGACTTCTACACGAGCTTCGCGCTGCAGCTCCTCGTGCTCTTCATCGGCGCGAGCGTCACGACCGTGTACATGCGGTGGCGCATCCCGGGCATGCTGATCCTGTTGTTCAGCGTGATCGCCCTGCTGCTCGTCGCGATCGCGGCGGTCACGCTCAGCGGCTCGTGGCCCGCGGTGTTCGCGTGGTTCGGGAGCATCGGCATCGTCGGGGTCTTCACCGTGATCCTGGCGCTCGCAGCCGTCTCCGCCGTCGTCGGGTTCTTCGTGATCCGGTGGGCGACACCCCGCTGATCGAGCGGGTCATGGGCCGCGGCGCGGCATCCGGTGGGGGTCGGATGCCGCGCCGCATCCGTCTGCGAACCGCACTGTCATCCGGGAGGATGACGAGGGCGGCGCACGAATACGGCGCGCGACCGACGCGCCGCCCCGGCCCGCCCCGGCAGGCTCGAGGGTATGAGTTCCTTCGTGATCGAGGCATCCGGCCTCAGCAAGTCGTTCGGCCAGACGCATGCCCTCTCGGGCGTCGACCTCCAGGTGCGCACCGGGGAGGCGATCGCCATCATGGGCGCCTCCGGCTCGGGCAAGACGACCCTCCTGCACTGCCTCGCGGGCATCACCCGCCCCGACGCCGGCACGGTCGCCTTCCAATCGGGAGCGGGCCGGGTCGACGTCACGGCGCTCGGCGAGCGCGAGCGTTCACGGCTGCGGCGGGAGGCGTACGGCTTCGTCTTCCAGCAGGGGCTGCTCATTCCCGAGCTCACGGCGGTCGAGAACGTCGCGCTGGCCCTCATGCTGAACGGGATGCCGCGCGCCCGCGCCGAGGAGTACGGGCGCGGTTGGCTCGGGGCGCTCGGCCTCGCCGGCATGGAGGACCGCCGGATCGGCCAGCTCTCGGGCGGCCAGGCGCAGCGCGTCGCGATCGCGCGGGCGCAGGTGACCGGGGCATCCGTCGTCTTCGCCGACGAGCCGACGGGCGCGCTCGACTCGGCCACCTCGGCCGAGGTGATGCAGGCGCTCCTCGACTCGACGACCGGTCAGGGCCGCACCCTCGTCGTCGTCACGCATGACGCGGATGTCGCGGGGCGGTGCACCCGCATCGTCGACATGCGCGACGGGCGCATCGTTGGCGAGCGCGTGCCCGGAGTCGCGGCATGATCGCCCGCGTCGCGTGGCTGCTCGCCCGGCCCGGCACGGCCGGTGCCGCCGCGAGCCTCCTGCCCGTCACGGCCTTCGCGATCGTGACCTCGCTGCTCCTCGTCGTGCTCGGCGGCGCGCAGTCGTTCTGGACGTGGCCCGACGAGATCGGCGTGACCTACCAGGCGCTCGCGGTCATCGCCCTCGTGCTGCTCGTGGTGCCGCTCGCCTCGCTCGGCGGCGCGGCCGCGCGTCTCTCGGCACGGCGCCGCGACGACCGGCTCGCGACCCTCCGGCTGCTCGGGGCGACGCCGGCGACGGTCTCGGAGCTCGCCGTGCTCGAGTCGGTCGTGCTCGCCGCGGCCGGCGCCGTCGCGGGCGTCGTGCTGTACTTCCTGCTCGTCCCGCTCGTCGCGCTGATCCCGTTCCGCGGCGAGGCCCTCGGCGTCGACGGCGTGCTGCTCGGCGTGCCCGCGCTCGCCGCCGTGTTCGGCGGCGTCGTGCTGCTCGCCGCGGCGAGCGCCGTGCTGGGCCTCCGCCAGGTCGTGATCTCGCCGCTCGGCGTGCGCACGAAGCAGGACGCCCCGAAGCTGCACTGGCTCCGCATCGTGCTCGGCATCGCGGTCATCGCGCTCGCGTTCCTCATGATGTCCGTGCTGCAGGTGGCGGGCTCGGTGATGATCATCCTCGGGATGCTCGGCGCGGCCTTCGGCGGCACCATCGCGGTGCTGAACCTCATCGGTCCGTGGGTCATCCGGCTCGTCGCGCAGTCGCAGGCGAGGCGCGCGAAGACCCCCGCGCGGCTGCTCGCAGCCCGGTCGGTGCTCGAGTCGCCGAAGGCGGCCTGGCGGCAGGTCTCTGGCGTCGCGATGACGAGCTTCATGGCCGTCTTCGCGGGTACCGGCATCGCGCTGCTCGACTCGTTCGGCGAGGCGGGCGACGTGGAGTCGCAGCAGCTCTTCGCCGACATCCGCACGGGCATCCTCATCACGGTGATCGGCTCGTTCCTCATGGTCGCGAGCTCGGTCGGCGTGAACCAGGCCGCGGGCATCCTCGACCGCGGCGAGCTGTACCGCTCGCTCGACATGCTCGGCATGCCGACGCCGACCATGGACGCCGCGCGGCGCCGCGCGGTCATGTCGCCGCTGCGCATCACGGCGCTCGGGTCGGCGGTGACCGCCGCCGTCGTGATGCTGCCGCTCACGGGCGCCGCGATCATCGTCGCGCCGCTGTCGCTCGCGGTCATCGCCGGCGTGCTCGCCGCGGGCATCGGGGTCGTGTGGCTCGGCCTCCTCGCGACGAAGCCCATGCTCGAGCGGGCGGCGGCGGGCGCCTGAGCCGCCGCCGCCACTGAGCAACGCCACGATCAGACGCGTGTCATCGTCGACGGGTAACCGCCGTCGCCCGGGTAGACCCAGGCCCCGTCGACGACCCGGTCGTCCGCGCTGAAGGTGCCCCGGAAGTAGGCGGGACTTCCCTTCGCGCCGCCCCAGATCGTGAGCACGTCGCCGACGAGCTCGTAGACGTAGTCGAGCGTGTTGCCCGCCGAGTCGTAGAAGCGCGAGACGACGTCGGCGCCCGCGGGTTCGCCGAACGGGTGCAGGTGGCCGATCACCTCCAGGCCGGTGATCGGCTGCCCGAACTGGCTGAGCTCGACGTGCTGCAGCAGGAAATGGCCGCCCTGCATCCACTCGTAGCGAACAGTGCCCTCTGCGCCGCCGGTCACCGTCCAGGTGCCGACGAGTCGGTCGAGCGCTCGCACCTCGAGCGAGGGCACCTGCGGTTCGCCGAGTCCGAAGGCGTCGATGTCGCCCGTGGTCGGGTCGGTGGTCGCGGTGTCGTCGTTCATGGTCGTTCCTCTCGTTCGCGGCGCACCGGTCTGCGCCGTCACGGATACCTCGGAGCCGGCGTCCCGGCCTTGACATCCGGGCCGGAGATCTCCCCGACGAATCTCGGCGGCGATGTCAAGACGGTGTCGGCGACTCCGAGGTAGCGGTACAGGAACGATTCCGAACCCACCGGGAGGACACCATGACCGCACACCTCGACCACCGGGCACGCGCCGAGTCGCCGACCGGCGCTCGACGCGAGTCCACTCGCCGCCTCGCAGCGGCCGCCGCGCTCGCCGGCCCGCTCTTCTACGCCTCGGCGATCATCCAGATGCTCACGCGGCCCGGCTTCGACCTGCGCGTGCACCCCATCAGCCAGCTCTCCACCGGGACGCTCGGGTGGATCCAGATCGCGACGTTCGTGCTCACTGGCCTCGGCGTGATCGCCCTCGCGATCGTGCACCGCCGGGTCGTCGTCGAAGGGTTGGGCAGACGTGCCGCGCCGCTCTTCATCGGCATCTTCGGCGCCGGGTTCGTCGCGGCCGGGTGCTTCACGATGGATCCGCAGCTCGGCTTCCCGCTCGGAGCGCCGCAGGGAGTCGTGCCGATGTCGTGGCACTCGGTCGTGCACTCGGCGGCCGCCGCGATCGCGTTCACCGCGCTCGCGGTCGCCTGCATCGTGCTGCTCGTCCGCGACATCCGTCGCCGCGCGGTCTGGCCTGCCATCGGCAACGGTGTGACCGCCCTGGTGCTGCTGCTGCCCGTCACCCCGGAGAGTGCGAGCGTGCAGGTCGCGCTCACCGGCGTCATCGCCTTCACGTGGACGACGCTGGTCGCGCTGAGACTCCGACGGGCCGCGTGACCCCTCGATCCCCATCATCGATTCGAATAGCGTGGCGTCGACGGCGCCTTCTGGAAGGACATCGCTCATGAAGTTCCTCGTGCTCAGCTACACCCCGGCCGCCGA
Source organism: Agromyces fucosus (assembly GCF_004134865.1). Taxonomy (GTDB): domain Bacteria; phylum Actinomycetota; class Actinomycetes; order Actinomycetales; family Microbacteriaceae; genus Agromyces; species Agromyces fucosus. The sequence goes on from NZ_SDPO01000003.1 coordinate 187,836, forward strand.
CTGGGACGCGGCGACCGCCGACACCCCGTCGGAGGAGGCGCTCGCCGCCTTCGCCGCCTACCAGGAATTCGAGGCGGAGCTGCGCGAAACCGGCGAGTTCGTGACGAGCGAGGGCCTCGGTCACCCCGCCGTGACCACCACGGTGCGCAGGACCGAGTCCGGCGTGGTCGCCACCGACGGTCCGTTCGCCGAATTGAAAGAGGTGCTCGCGAGCTTCGCCGTGATCGACGTCGCGAGCCTCGAACGGGCCCGCGACATCGTCAGTCGAATGGTCGTCGTACTCGGCGAGCCGATGGAGATCCGTCCGATCATGGGCGACGACTTCGCCTGATGCCCGGTGACCGGGTGATCGAGCACCTGCTGCGCTCCGAGGCGCCGCAGGTGCTCGGCGCGATCGTGCGTCGATTCGGCCGCTTCGACGTGGCCGAGGACGCCGTGCAGGAGGCGCTCATCGCGGCGAGTCGGCAATGGCCGGCCCAGGGTGTTCCCGAGGAACCCCGCAGCTGGCTCATCCGCGTCGCCTACCGCAGGATGATCGATCTGCTCCGCTCCGAGCAGGCCGCGCACCGCCGGGAGGAGGAGGCCGCGGCATCCGACCCCTCGCTCTTCGACCCGAACACGCCGGGGCCGGCGGTCGTCGATCACGACGACAGCCTGCACCTGCTCGTGCTGTGCTGTCACCCGGCGCTCAGCGCGGGCTCGCAGATCGCGCTGACGCTGCGAGCCGTCGGGGGACTCACGACGGCGGAGATCGCGCACGCCTACGGCGTCTCCGAACCGACCATGGCCGTGCGCATCAGCCGTGCCAAGCAACAGCTGCGGAAGGCGGGTGCCCGGTTCGAGCTTCCGCCCGACGGCGACCGGCGCGCCCGCATCGACGCCGTCATGCGGGTGCTGTACCTGATCTTCAACGAGGGCTACACCGTCAGCTCCGGCGATGAGCTCGGCCGTCGCGACCTCACGGACGAGGCGATCAGGCTGGCCAGGATGCTGCAGCGCATGCTGCCGGCCGAGCCCGAACCCGAGGGGCTCACGGCGTTGATGCTGCTCACCGAGGCTCGACGCGCGGCGCGAACGGATGCCTCAGGCCAACTCGTGCCGATGGCCGACCAGGACCGCGGGCGATGGGACACGGAGATGATCGAGGAGGGCAAGGCGCTCATCGAGCGAGCGTGGGGTCGCCGGAGCGTCGGCACGTATCAGCTGCAGGCCGCGATCGCCGCCATGCACGTCGAGGCCGCCTCCGTCGACGCGACCGACTGGCCGCAGATCGCCGCGCTCTACCTCGGGCTCGAACAGCTCGAACCCACCGCTCCGGTGCGCCTCTCCCGGGTCGTCGCCGTCGCCCACGCCTACGGCGCGACGCGCGGCCTCGCCCTCCTCGACGACCTCGACCGTGCCCACGGCCTCTCGGAGGATCCGCTCGTGAGTGGACGGGTGCGCGCGGTCCGCGCACATCTCCTGGGCCGCGCCGGCGACCACGAGCTCGCCGGCGAGGAGTTCAGGGCGGCCGCGGCGATGACCGGGAACCTCATCGAGCAGCACTACCTGGAAGACCGGGCCGAGCGGATGGAAGTACGCTCGAAGCATGAGTGACGGGTCCTTCGACGAACGAGATGCCGCGATGAGCGAGCTGCTCGGCATCCGGTCCAGCATCGACAACATCGACGCGGCGCTCATCCACCTGCTCGCCGAGCGCTTCAAGTTCACCCAGCAGGTCGGCCGGCTCAAGGCGACGCACGGCTTGCCGCCGAGCGATCCCGACCGCGAGCGGCGTCAGATCGCCCGGCTCCGGAACCTCGCGATCGACGCGCACCTCGACCCGGCCTTCGCCGAGAAGTGGTTCAACTTCGTCGTCGCCGAGGTGATCCAGCACCACGAAGAGCTCGCCAACGGCGCGGCGGCACCCGGCGCCGCCGACGAGCTGTGAGCCCCGAACTGTGAGCCACGAACGATGAGCTCCGAGCTGTGAGCTGGTACCCGACGGCGATGCCGTCGCAAGCGGGCAAGCGGTATCTCGTCACCGGTGCGAACGCGGGCATCGGCTTCTTCACGGCGGCACGGCTCGCGGGCGCGGGCGCGCACGTCGTGCTCGCCGGCCGCAGCCCGGAGCGGCTCGAGGCGGCGATGGCGGCGATCCGCGGCGCGCGCCCCGAGGCATCCGTCGAACCGCTCGTCATCGACACGGCCTCGCTCGACTCGGTGCGGGCGGGTGCGTCCCGACTGCTGCACCGCCCGCCGTTCGACGGTGTCGTGGCCAACGCGGGCATGGTGCACACGCCCGACCAGCGCCTCGAGTCGCCCGACGGCAACGAGCTCGTGCTCGCGACGAACGTGCTCGGCCACTTCGCCCTGCTCGCGCAGCTGCTGCCGAACCTCGCGCCGGGCGGGCGCATCGTCATGCTCGGGTCGCTGTCGAGCCGGCTCTCGACGTTCCGCATCGACGACCTGCAGCTCGAGCGGGGCTACGACCCCTGGCGGGCCTACGCGCAGTCGAAGATCGCCACGCAGGTGTTCGCCTTCGAGCTCGATCGGCGGCTTCGAGCCGAGGATGCACCGCTCTCGAGCCTCGTCGCCCACCCGGGCTACTCGGTCGGCGGCAGGACCCCGCGAGTGCCAGGCGTCAACGAGCCGTCGACCGGCAAGCGATTCCGCGACGCGTTGCAGGGGGCGTGGGCGCAGGGCAAGCACCGCGGCGCCGAAGTGCCGCTGCATGCGCTCACCGCGCCGGGCGTCGAGGGAGGCCAGTTCTGGGGGCCGCGGTGGTCGACGAAGGGCGCGCCCGCACTGCAGACGCCGACGCGCACCTCGACGGATGCCGCGATCGGCGCCCGATTCTGGGCGTTCGCCGAGCAGGCCACCGGCACGACGTTCACCGTCGGCGCATGAGCGAGCCCGCCGAGAAGCCGCGGTTCTTCGCACGGCCGAAAGTGCGCCGCATCCTCTCGCGCACCGTGGTCGCCGTCGGCATCGTGCTCGCCGTGATCGGCGTCGTCTCGGGCCGCTACGGGTGGCTCTTCGCGGGCATCATCGTCGTCGGCCTCGGCGCCGCGATGGGGCCGGGGCGCATCCGCCGCTGAGCCCAGGGCCGGTACGCCGGCTCAGCTGAGCACCACGGTCGTCGGCACGGGGTTCTGGAAGAGATCGAGCACCGGGCAGTGCGCGTCGACGGTCTCGCGGAGCGTCTCGTAGCGGTCGGCGCTCTCGGGGCCACGGAGGTTCACGACGAGTCGCACCTGGCTGAAGCCGGCCCGCACCGACTCGTCGATGCCGAACAGCTTGCGTGCGTCGAGGTCGCCCTCGGCCGTGATCTCGATGTCGTCGACCTGGATACCGAGAGCGCCGGCGTACAGGCGGTAGACCACGATCTGGCAGGAGATGAGCGCGGCGAGGGCATACTCAACGGGGCTCGCGGCCACGTCGTCGCCGGCGAGGGCGGCGGGCTCGTCGACCTCGAAGCGGTGGCGGCCGGCGGTGATCGCGGTCGCGACGGCACCGGTGCCGCGGCCGGTCACGGTGTAGGTGAGGTGGGCGGCGTCGGGAGTGCGCTCGATGCGGTCGGCCCATGCGGCGCCGGCTGCGGCGAGCCGCTCTGCACGCTCCGCAGGCGGGAAGACGGTCGTGGCGGTGTCGTCGAGGAGTATCATGCCCGAACGATATGGGGCGAGCGAGGCGGACTGCTCGCGGCGTGTCACCCGGCGCAACGGATCGTCACACGGCGACGACGAGTCGACGCGGCCGCGGCCGCCGCAGCTACGCGGTCAGCGTCGCGAGCACGCGCGGCCAGGCGCCGTCGAGGTCGGCGAGCACGAGGTCGGCACGAAGGCCGGGCCCGATCGCGCCCCGGTCGCCGAGCCCGACCGCCGCGGCGGGACCGCTCGTCACGAGGCCGACGGCCGCGGGCAATGAGCACGAGCCGTCGGCGGCGAGTCGCACGACCGCGCCGAGCTGGGCGTCGGGCAGGTAGTCCGAGGCGAGCGCGTCGACGAGGCCGGCCGCGATCAGCTCACCGGCTGAGACGTTGCCGGCGTGCGAGCCGCCTCGCATCGCGTTCGGGGCGCCGGCGACGACCAGGAGGCCGCGGCGCCGTGCGTGCGCGGCCGCCTCGAGCGTCGTCGGGAACTCCGCCACGGCGCCGCCGCGGTCGACGAGTTCGTCGACGTCCTGGCGGGTCGCGGGGTCGTGGCCGAACAGCCGGATGCGCCCGGCCCGCGCGAGCTCGCCGAGCCACGCGAGTGTTCGGTGCCCGACCTCGGTGCGGTCGTCCCTCGATGAGCGCCACCATTCCACATGCGTCGCCGCCTCCTCTGGCGACATCCCCTCGCCCTCGACCATCCACCGGTGCATGGTGGCGGGGTCGGCGTACTGGCCCTGCCCGGGCGTGTGGTCTTCGTGCGAGACGACGAGTACACGATCGCCAGCCGCGGCGATCCGCGAGTCGAGGGCGGCAGCGCCGACCGCGCAGCGCACGTCGACGCGATGCAGGATCTGCATCGCAGAAGACCCCACGGCGTCGATCGCATCGGCGACGTGCTCGGCCGGCGGCGAGCCGATCGGCAGGCCGACCGCGCTCCGCTCCTGGAACGCGACGCCCTGGAACGCCGTCGTGATGCCGGCCGCACGAACGCGACCCTCCGCGGCGGCGAGCGCGAAGCCCACCGGAACCGACGCACCGGGCCTCGGTCGCAGCTCGCGGCCCACGGCGTCGCCGTGCACGTCGACGAGACCCGGCAGGCACATGGCGCCGCGGCCGTCGACATCGGCGCCCCCGCCCGGTGGGTGCGGCTCGATGGCCTCGATGATCCCCGAGCGCACCACGATGCGGGCATCGTCGACGATCCGGTCGGGCAGCACCGCCCGCACGTGGCCGAGCACGTAGTCGGCAGGCGGACGGCCGAGCGGCCACCCCGAGGCATCCGTGCGCTTCGCCGTCGCAGCGACGCTCGCTGCCGTCCCGGCCGCCACCGCGGTCGTCACGCCGACGCCCCTTCCGGCGGGACGTGCCCGCCGAGCTCGAACACGACGCGCATGGCATCGGCGCGGATCCACCGGCGGGTGAAGCACAGGAGCCGGCCGGTGACCCCGTCGCGGTTGACGCTCTCGACGAGCCAGACCGGGTCGCCGGTCGCGCACTCGAGGCCGTCGGCGACATCGTCCCCGGCGACCTCGATGCTTGCGCGCGACGATGCGCGCTCCGGCGAGGCAGCGGCCATCTGCCGCAGGATCTCGTGCAGCGACGTCTCGTGGCGGATCGCCGTCGGCAGCTGCGGGAGCACGTCGAACGGCACCCACTCGTCGCCCCACGATGCCGGCAGGTCGTCGGTGAACGAGCGGCGCCGGAGCCGGTAGGCCGACTCGCCGGCGGGCCGGCCGAGGTGGCTCGCGACATCGATCGGCATCTTCAGCGGCTCGCAGGACAGCACGATGCTGCGCGGCACCGCCCCCGCCTCTCGCACGGTGCGGCTCCACGACGGAGCCCGATCCGCCGAGATGATGTAGTCGATCCGCTTCGCGGTGTAGGTGCCGCCGCCCTTGATCCGGCGCACGAGCATCCGTCGCTGGAGTTCCTGCATCGCGGCGCGCGCAGCGGCGCGGCCGACGCCGAACCGCTCGGCGATCTCGTGCTCCCCGGCTACCTTGGTGCCCGGCGGCAGCTCGGCGAACTCCGCCGCCAGCAGCTCGGCGATCTGACGGAACCTCGTCTCTGGCATGCGGTGAAGTCTCGCCCGCCCGGGTGAACTGCAGGTGAAGTCGACGCAGCGACTCCGCCGAATCGCCGAATCGCCGTGCCGCCGCATCGCCGGACCGCGACGGCGCGACGACCCGTCGTGGACCCACGGCGGAACCTGCTCGAACAGCGGGCACGGAGCCGCCGCCTGTGGTTCACCTTCCGGTAACCATGCAGCCGTCGCTCGTTGGCGGCGGCTGCCTACGTTGGGGCAACGGAACACACACAGCATGCGCCTGCACCGGGCGCAGCGGTCATGAAAGGTTTCCGATGAAGCTCAACACCAAGGCTTGGCCCGCGATCGCCGCAGCGGCCCTGCTCACCGTCGGCCTCGCTGCATGTTCGTCGCCCTCCACGGCTGACGACACGGCCGCGGATGCCTCGGCCGGCACCTTCGCCGTCGACGAGAACACGCTCGTCTTCGGCGTCGTTCCCGACTCGGTCGACACCGAGACGAACTACCAGCCCCTCATGGACTACATCGCGGAGGAGACCGGCAAGACGGTCGAGTACCACGAGTCCACCGACTACGCCGCGCTCATCGAGGCCGCCGTCGCCGGCAAGATCGACGTCGCCTCGTTCTCGGGCTTCACCTACGTGACCGCCACCAACAACGGCGCCGCCCTCACCCCGATCTCCTCGATCATCACCGAGGAGGGCCAGGAGCCCGGCTACTTCTCGCAGGCGATCGTGCCCAAGGGCAGCGACATCACCGACCTCGCCGGCTTCAAGGGCAAGAAGGTCTGCTTCGTCGACCCGTCGTCGACCTCGGGCTACCTGTTCCCGAGCTACAACCTGCTGAACGAGGGCATCGACCCCGAGACCGACGTCACGCCGGTGTTCGCGGGCAAGCACGACGTCTCGGTCACCAAGACCGGTGAGGGCGTCGAGTGCGAGGCCGGCTTCGCCGAGGACAGCGAAGTCGAGAAGAGCGACAAGGTCGAGGTCATCTCGGAGACCATGGTCCCCGGCGCCCCGATCGTCATGTCGAACACGCTGCCCGAAGAGCTGCAGACGCAGCTCACCGACATCCTCAGCGAGGTCACGATCGACGAGATCATCGCCGCCGGCATCGACAGCGCCGACAGCGACGGCTTCCGCAGCGTGTTCTTCGCAACGTCGCCGGTCGACGACGAGTACTACGACACCATCCGCGACATCTGCGAGAAGACGAACGCGGAGCAGTGCCAGGGCTGACGCCTCGGCACTGACCACGGTCGAAGAAGCACGGAACAGGGAACACGGAGCACCGCATGAGCACCCAAGTCGGCAACGAGGATTCAGTCGTCATCGACGTCTCCGGACTCACGAAGGAGTTCGGCCGCACCGTGGCGCTGCAGGGGGCGTCGCTCACGGTCGCGCGGGGGGAGATCGTGGTGCTCCTCGGGCTCTCGGGCTCGGGCAAGTCGACGCTGCTGCGGCACCTCGACGGGCTCGAGACCCCGACCTCCGGTTCCGTGCGCGTGCTCGGCCAGGAGGTGCCGCGCCTCACGGGGCGGCGCCTCCGGGCCCTGCGCAGCCGCATGGGCTTCGTCTTCCAGCAGTTCGACCTCGTGCCCTCGCTGACGGTGCTCGAGAACGTGCTGACCGGCGCGCTCTCCGAGCTGCGCGGACCGCGCATCGGACTCTGGAGCTACCCCAAGCGGCTGAAGCTCACGGCCCTCGGCCACCTCGACCGGGTCGGCCTCCTCGACCGGGCCTACCAGCGCGCCGACACCCTCTCGGGCGGCCAGCAGCAGCGCGTCGCCATCGCACGCGCCCTCATGCAGGACCCCGAAATCCTCCTCGCCGACGAGCCCGTCGCCTCGCTCGACCCGGAGTCGAGCGAGCAGGTCATGTCGCTCATCCGCGAGATCGCGATGGACGAGGGCCTCACCGTCGTCTGCAGCCTGCACCAGGTCGACCTCGCGCTCTCGTGGGGCGACCGCATCGTCGGCCTCCGCCATGGCGAGGTCGTGCTCGACACCCCCGCCGAGGGGCTCTCCAAGGCCGAGGTCATGGAGATCTACGGCCGGGTCGCGACGTCGACCACCGAACTCGAGGCGATCGAGGTCGAGCTGTCGGATGCCGCGGCAGACGCCGCCGCCGAGACCCACCTCGCCGACGGCGCGCTGCGCTCATGAGCCTCATCACCGCGACGCCGCCGGCTCCGTCGGCCCCGCCGCCCGCACCCTCGCCGTCGATCGCCGATCGCGCGCCCCGCCGCCGCGTCTCGCCGGAGCGCATTGCCGCGATCCTCGCGCTCGGTGCGATCGTCGTGGCATCCGTCATCGCCCTCGCCGACTCGGGCATCTCGATCCCGAGCATGATCGAGAGCTGGGGCAACGCCGAGCGGTTCTTCGCCCGCGTCGGCACCATCACCTTCCCCGAGCCGGGCGAGCTCGTCTACCTGACCGCCCTCACGATCGGCCTCGTGCTCTGCGGCACGCTCCTCGCCGCGGTGATCTCCGTGCCGATCGCCTACCTCGCCGCGTCGAACACGACGCCGGGCCGGGGCTGGCAGGCGTTCGGTCGCTTCGTCACGGTGCTGACCCGTGCGATCCCCGACGTCGTGCTCGCGATGGTCTTCGTGCTCATGTTCTCGCTCGGGTCGCTGCCCGGCATCCTCGCGATCGGCATCCACTCGATCGGCATGATCGCGAAGCTCTTCGCCGACGCCATCGAGCAGATCGACGAGGGCCCGCGCCGCGCCATCCGCGCCGCCGGCGGCTCGAAGCTGCAGGAATTCACGAGCGGCATCCTGCCGCAGGTGCTGCCGTCGTGGGTCGCGACCGTGCTGCACCGCAACGACATCAACCTGCGCGGATCCGTCGTGCTCGGCTACGTCGGCGTCGTCGGCCTCGGCATGGAGATGTCGTTCGCCTTCAAGTCGCTGAACTACTCGGAGGGCCTCGGCATCGCGCTCGTGATGTTCGCGCTCTGCGTCGTCATGGAGATCGTCTCGAGCGTCGTGCGCCAGGCCATGCTCGGCGGCGCGCCGACCGGGCGCGGCCTGGGTGACCGGGTCGTGCGCCTCGCCGGTCGAGCCGGCGCGAAGCGCGGTGTCGAGACCACGCCGGTCGCTCGACCGGCGGTGTCGCACGACCTCGACGCGGCGCTCCGCCGCCCGTGGGACGCCGTGCGCATCCGCAACACCGTCTGGGGCTGGCTCGCGTTCGCGGTCGTCGTCGGCAGCGTGCTCGTCTGCAACATCCAGTGGGGCGACCTCATCACCTTCTGGGCCAAGGTGCCCGAGATCGCCGTGCAGTTCTGGCCGCCGAGCTTCGGCAACTACGACGCTGCGACGATGTTCGGCGCGATGGCGCAGACGATCGGCATCGCCCTCGCCGCCACCCTCCTCGCGTTCGTCGTCTCGGTGTTCGTCGGCTCGCTCGCCGCTCGCAACGTCGCCCCGAACGGCACCGTGCGTACATCGATGCGACTGCTGCTCGTCGTGATCCGCGGCATCCCCGAGGTGATCCTCGCGATCGTGCTCATCGTGATCACGGGCCTCGGCAGCCAGGCGGGCACGCTGGCCCTCGCGTTCGGCGGCATCGGCCTGCTCGGCAAGCTCATCGCCGACTCCTTCGAGGAGGTGAAGCCCGGGCCCGAGCGTGCACTGCGCGCCACCGGTGCGAGCCGCGGTCAGGTCTACGCCTCGGCGACGCTGCCCCAGGGCACGCGGGCGCTCATCGGCCACAGCTTCTACCTGCTCGACACGAACATCCGCGCGGCGACGATCCTCGGCATCGTCGGCGGCGGCGGCATCGGCTACTACCTGCTGAACGCCGGGCAGGGCTCGAACTACGCGGTCGTGACCGCGATCGTGCTGATGATCCTCGTCACGGTGCTGATCGTCGAGGGCATCGCGATGTGGATGCGGCGGGTGTTCAAGTGAGCGCGGCATTCGACGTCGCCGTCGTCGGCTCGGGCATCGTCGGACTCGGTGCCGCGCTCGCCGCACATCGCCGGGGGCTCCGGGTCGTCGTGATCGAACGGGGCAGCGAGCCCGCCGGGGCATCCGTTCGCAATTTCGGGCACCTGTGCTTCACCCCGCAGGCCGGACTCGCCCGCGAGTTCGCACTCACCTCCCGCGAACTCTGGCTCGGGCTCGCCCCGGATGCCGGCGTGTGGCTGCGCGAATCGGGCACCCTCGTGGCCGCCCGCCGCGGCGACGAGCTCGCGGTGCTCCGCGACCTCGCCGAGACGCGCGGTGGCGAGGTCGAACTGCTCACGGCGGCCGAGGCCGAAGAGCGGATGCCGCTCGCCCGGGGCACGGCCGTCGGCGGCGCGTTCCTCCCGCGCGACCTGCAGGCGAATCCCCGTCAGGCCGTCGCCGCGATCGCTGCGCACCTCGAGCGCGAGGGCGTCGAGTTCCGCCGCCGCACGGCGGTCGGCGCCGTGCGTCCGGGCCGCGTCGAGACCAGCCGCGGCCCGATCGACGCCGACCGCGTGATCGTCGCGGTGAACCACGACATCGACCTGCTCTACCCCGAGGTCGCCGAGCGGCACGGCATCGTGCGCTGCGCGCTCGACATGCTGCGCGTCACGGCAGAGCTGCGGATGCCGCTGGCCGCACCGCTCCTCACCGGCTGGTCGCTCGTGCGCTACGGCGCCTTCGCGGCCACCCCGGCCGCCGCGACCCTGCGCGAGCGGCTGCACGCCGAGCGGCCCGACCTCGCCGCGCTCGACCTGAACCAGATGTACACGCGGCTGCCGGACGGCACGCTCGTCGTCGGCGACACGCATGCCCGTGGCATCACCGTGCCGCCGTTCCAGCCCGAGTTCGCCTTCGAGGCGATGCTCGAGGAGACGCGTTCGCTCTTCGGCATCGAGGCGCTGCGCGTCGTCGAGCGGTGGCAGGGCGTCTACGCGAGCGGGCCCGACGACTTCCTCATCGAGGAGGTCGAACCCGGCGTGCACCTCGTCGCCGCCACGACCGGCATCGGCATGACGACGGGCCTCGGGCTCGCCGAGCACGTCGTCGCCGGCTTCTCCGACGAGCCCGCCGGCGGCCAGCCCGCCGCCGGCGACGCTGCCGCCGACCTGTCGGGCTTCGGCTCGGCGCCCACGACCACCCTGCAGAAAGGCGCATCATGACCGCGAACCCCTCCACCCTCCTCTCCGACGACGAACTCGCCGAGCGCGACGAGCTGGCCGAACTCTCCGAGACGGGTGCTCCCGGAGCTCGTGCGCTTGCTGCGGAGCAGCTCGACGAGCAGCTCGAGGAGCTCGACGACGACGACCTCGACGACGACGACGAGTCGGGCGACATCGAGCTGATCGTGCTCGACATGGCCGGCACGACCGTCGCCGACGACGGCGTCGTCGAGCGGGCGTTCGCACTCGCCGCGGAGCGCAGCGGCATCGCGACCGGCGAGGCCTTCGAGGCCGCCCTCCAGTACGTGCGCGACACGATGGGCCAGTCGAAGATCGACGTCTTCCGCGTGCTCGCCGACGGCGACGAAGACGCCGCCCAGCGTGGCAACTCGGCGTTCGAGGGCGCGTACGCGGAGCTCGTCGCGAGCGAGGGCGTCGCCGAGATCGCGGGCGCGGCGGACGTGATCAGGGAGCTGCGCGCCGCCGGGGCATCCGTCGTGCTCACGACCGGTTTCTCGCCCGTGACCCGCGACGCGATCATCGACGCGCTCGGCTGGCACGATCTCGCCGACGCCGTGCTGTCGCCGGCCGATGCCGGCCGCGGCCGTCCGCATCCCGACATGCCGCTCACTGCGCTGCTGCGCACGGGCGCGAGCGCGGTCGACGCGATGGTCGTCGTGGGCGACACCGCGAGCGATGTCTTGTCTGGTGTCAACGCCGGTGCCGGTTTCGTCGTCGGCGTGCTGAGCGGGGCCCACGACCGGGAGGCGCTCGAGGCCGCCGGCGCCGACGCCGTCATCGACAGCATCACCGAGCTGCCCGCGCTGCTCGGCCTCCGCGGCGAGTAGCGGCGTGACCATGCACACCGTCGAGCGGGTCGGAGAGCTCGACATCATCGTCAAGCCCTCGCCCATCGCCATGGTCTGGTACGAACCGGGTCGGCCGCACGAGGCGCTCGCGGCGCCCGGAGTCCGGCTCGCGCCGGGGGAGGCGCTCGTCGAGGTCGAGCTCGCCACGATCTGCGGCTCCGACGTGCACACCGTGAGCGGTCACCGCTCGGCGCCTGCACCGCTCGTGCTCGGGCACGAGCAGGTCGGCCGCGTCGTCGCCCTGGGCGACGGCGCCGTGCGGGCCGACGGCACGCCGCTCGAACTCGGCGATCGCGTCGTCTGGTCGGTCACGGTCAGTTGCGGCGACTGCGACCGGTGCCGCAGGGGGCTCGCCCAGAAGTGTCGCACGCTCGCCAAGTACGGACATGAGCGAGTGCACCGCGGCTGGGAGCTGTCGGGCGGATTCGCCACCCACGTGCAGTTGCGCGCCGGTACCGCGACGGTGCGTGTGAGCGAGACGCTGCCTGCAGCCATCGCCGCGCCCGCCTCGTGCGCGACGGCCACCGCGGTCGCCGCCCTCGACGCCGCTGCGGCGCGGGTCGAACTCGACGGAGCCCTCCTGCTCGTGACGGGGGCGGGCATGATCGGGCTGTCGGTCGCGGCAATGGCCGTCGAGGCGGGCGCCGAGGTCATCGTCGCGGACCCGGATGCCTCGCGGCGCGCGTTCGCCCGGCGGCTCGGCGCCGTCACGGTCGACCCGCTCGCCCGCGGCGCCGCGCCCGAACGACTCGACGCCGTGCTCGCCCGCTTCGCGGAGCGCGGGCTCACCGAGGTGCTGGTGGCGATCGAAGCCTCGGGCACGGCGGCAGCGGTGCGCACCGTGCTCGACGTCATCGGGGTCGGCGGCGTCGCCGTGCTCGTCGGCAGCGTGTCGCCCGGGTCGGAGGTGAGCCTCGACCCCGAGACGATCGTGCGGCGCCTCGCCACCGTGACCGGTGTGCACAACTACACGGCGGTGCAGCTCGAGCGCGCGGTCGCGTTCCTCGAGCGGGCATGGCAGCAGCTGCCCTTCGAGGAGCTCGTGGGGGCGACGCATCCGCTCGCCGAACTCGACCTCGCGCTCGAGGAGGCCGCGACGGGACTGCACGTGCGCGTCGGCGTGGCGCCCGGTCGCCGTCTGATCTGATCCGAGATTCTGGGGCCGACGGGAGCCGGGGGACGTAGGCTGATCGAACCATGCGCGTGATCAGCTACAACCTCCGCAAGCACCGGGCGAGTGGCGAGCTCGTCGGCCTCGTCGAGCGCTACTCGCCCGACATCCTCTGCCTGCAGGAGTGCGACACGCAAGACCTGCCGCAGCAGATCCACGATCTGCAGCTCGCCGATGCGACCCAGCGCAACCGGCTCGGCCTCGCGCTGTACTACGACGCCGAGCGGTTCCGGGCGGTGCGCATCCAGGCCTTCGCACTGAAGAAGTCGTTGCACGACCGGCTGCTGCGGCCCGCGCACGAGCGCCTCATCGGTGTGCGGCTCTTCGACAACGAGGCGCAGCGCGAGCTGATCGTCGCCTCGTTCCACGCGGCACCGTTGACCGCGCTGAACTCGCTGCGACGCCACCAGATCAAGTCGGCCCTCGGTGAGCTCCAGTTCCTCGGCCCCGGCCTGCCCACCCTCATGGTCGGCGACTACAACTACCCGATCTTCAAGGAGAACCTCGGCGAGAAGGTGCGCGACTCGGGCTACGACCTGACGCTCAGCGACAAGCGCACGTATACGCGGTACAAGTTCTTCCGCGGTCACTTCGATCTCGCGACCTCGGTCGGTCTCGACATCGCCGGCGTCGAGACGCTCGCGCGGGGGTCATCCGATCACATGCCGATCCTCGTCGACGCCGACTACAGCGTCGCGGTGCCGGCGAGCGCCCCGTGATCGGTCGCGAGCTCGCCCTCGCGCTGCGGGACGCCGGACTCGTGTGGACCCCCGAGTCGGGCGACCGCTTCGCACTCGACCTGCCCGACACCGTCGAATCCGAAGTCGAGGCCGAGGTGTTCACCGTCAGCGAGATGACGATCGAGCCGCAGGCGTTCTCGACCGACACGGTGCTCGGCTTCAACGGCACGACCGAGTGGGCGCTCGACTCGGTGTCGGTCGGAGACGCCGTCTGGCTGCCGCGCGAAGACCAGCTGCGGGAGTTGCTGCGGGCGACCTTCCGGGCGCTCCGACGCCTCGACGACGCGTTCGAGGTCGAGATCGAGCTCGGCGGCGAGACCCGCCGGTTCGAGCACCCCGATGTGGCCGAGGCGTACGGCCTCGCGCTGCTGGAGCTCATCGGGCGTTCGCGATGACGGATGCCTCGGAGCCGCCGTCGGCTCGGTCGACCGGGTCTTCGGCCGTGCTGCAGACACTTGACGCCGCGGGCGCCACAGCCGCGGCCGAACTCGGGCGTCACGATGCTCGCGACGAGGCGCTCGCCGAGTACGTGCCCGAGCGACGCACCCTCGGCGTTCCGCGTGCGGCCCGGATGACGCCGCTCGGCCGGGTCTGGCGCCTCGGCGTGCTGCTCGTCGACCCCGACGGACGGCTCTTCGCGACCGGCCGGGTCGTTCGTGCCGAACGCCCCGTGCGGCGGAGCGCTCCCGCCGCGTCGATCGCCGAGCAGCGTGCCTTCGCCGCGGCCGCCGTGAAGGGCGGCTTCGCCGAGGGCGAGACGGTGAACTTCGGTGCCGTACCCGTCGACCCCGACGAGCTCGTGCACGCCGCGGCATCCGGACCGCTCGTGGTGGTCGGCGACGCGCTGTTCGTGCGCTGGAACCCGGCGCAGCCCGATGCTCTGACGCCGCTCGATCGCTACCTCGCCGACCGTGTGGAGCTGCTCGTGAATCCGCCGTCGGGCGCCTGAGCTGTTGACGTCGCGTTCCCGTTTGCTAGGGTCGACGATCGTGTCCTGCAAATTCTCCGCACTGATCATTCGGCCCCGCACCGCCTGAGGCGGAGCGACCGAACCATCACACGCGTCCCTCCGCCTCGGCCATGACGACCCTGGCCGCGGTGCCCGTTCGGCGCGCCCGGCTGACGATCCTCGCCAGCGGAGTTCTCATTGCGTACGCACAACCCTTCTTCTCTTCCCTTCTCGTCTTCTGCCTCCCGTTCCGGTCGGTCCGCCCGTTCGCAACGGGCACCGATCCCGTCGTCGGCGCTTGCACGACCGGCGTTCGGCGGCCGCCAGGAGCTCGGCCAGAACTTCCTCGTCGATCGCCGCGTCGTCGACGGGTTCGTCGCCCTGACGGCCGCCACTCGCGGCCCGATCGTCGAACTCGGCGCCGGCAGCGGCGCGATCACCCGCGAACTCGCGGCGCTCGGCCGGCCGCTCACCGCGATCGAGATCGACGGGCGCCGGGCCGGTTCGCTCCGTCGTGAGTTCGAGCACGACGCCGACGTGACGATCCTCGAGGCCGATGCGCTCGCGTGGCGGTTTCCCGCGGCACCCCACGTCGTCGTCGGCAACGTGCCGTTCCATCTCACGACGGCCATCATGCGATCGCTCCTCGCCCGCGGGCACTGGACCGACGCGATCCTGCTCACCCAGTGGGAGGTCGCGCGGCGCCGGTGCGGGGTGGGCGGTTCGAGCCTGCTCACGGCTCAGTGGGACCCGTGGTTCACGTTCCGCCTGCACGAGCGCGTGCCGGCTCGGGCGTTCAGGCCGGCGCCGTCGGTCGACGGCGGTGTCTTCACGATCGAGCGGCGCCATGAGTCGCTCGTGCCGACGGCAGACCGTTCCGCGTACCAGGCGTTCGTCGCCGAGGTCTACCGCGGGAAGGGGCGCGGGCTCGCGCAGATCCTCCGCCGCACCTCGCGGCCGGTGCCCGCTGAGCGGGTTCGCGGGCTACTGAGCTCGGCGGGTGTCGCTGCCGACGTGTTGCCGAGCCGGCTCACCGGCGCGCAATGGGCCGCACTCTGGGCCGGGTTGCGCCCGACTACCGGAGGTCGCGGCTGATGCGGATGCCGAACGGGTGCGGGCCGGCGGCGAACCACACGATGGAGCCGACGAGCGGGAAGCAGATCACCGCGATCGCCCAGATCCAGCGCTCGAGTTCGTTCAGCTCATCGCTGCGGATGATCAGCGACACGACCCAGACGATGGCGGCGAGGTACGCGATGCCGACGATGATCGCGAGGAGGTTCCACACGAAGAATCCGTCCATCGTCTCGCTCTCATACGCCTGCCGGTCGGCCGTTGCGCCGACACCATGGCCGACAGGCTACCGCGAGAGCCGCGGCATCCGCTCGCGCCGGCGGCTCATGGAACTCGCCGACCGGGCTTCCCATCGTCGTCCCCGGTACCGCGTTCGGAGCCCTGCGTCTCCTGCTCCTGGATCGACTCGATGATCGAGTCCTGCAGTCCCCGCTGCCCGGTATGGAGCTCCTGGTACTTCTCGCCGGCGCTCATGAGCGGCCCGAGTGCATGCCGGAGGCGCGAGCGGGTGCCACGCGGTGCGCGGAACCAGCGCACGACGATGCCGACCACGATCGCGAGGGCGAACAGCGCGACCGGCACCCATATCAGGGCGAGCGGCCACGAATCGGGGGCCATGCTCAGAATCCGTACGGCGTGATCGGGGAGAGGGCGCCGTCGCGCAGCGCCTCGAGAATCGCGAGCTCGTGCGGCACCACGGGATCGGGCAGGGCGTCGAGCGGGAACCAGCGGAGCTCGACGGCCTTGTCCTCCATGAGACTCGGCTCACCGCGCCATGCCGTCGCGCTGAAGAACACGTCGATGCGCTCCTCGATCGCGCGGTGCGGGTCGCCTCCCGTGCGGTGCATGACGGTCAGCACGGTGAGCGCCGACTCGTCGAGCTCGACGCCGAGTTCCTCGCGAGTCTCGCGCGCGGCGGCAGCCAGCAGCGACTCGCCCTGCTCGACGTGGCCGGCGGCACCGCACGCCCAGTGCTCGTCGAAGTAGCCCGTGCCGCGGCGCAGCTGCAGCAGCACCTCGTCGCCGCGCCGGAGCACGACGTAAGCGGCCGGGATGACCGCGAAGCGACCATGGGACGCCGCGTAGGCCTCGGTGTACGACTCGGACTCGGTCACGGGGTCTCGATACGCTTCGCTACTCGACCAGCGGCTGAGCCGGTCGGGTCAGTAGCCGACGATGGGGCCGAACGCGTCGGCGAGCGGCGCGCGGTTGATGCCGCGCAGCTCGTCGATCGAGACGGTGAAGAGTCCCTGCACCTCGAGGGCTCCGGATGTCGCGTCGGTCACGCCGATGCGGCGCACCGGGTAGTCGCGCCCATCGCAGAGGCCGCGGAACTTCACGTCGTCTTCGCGCGGTACCGTCACGATGACGCGGCCCGTCGACTCGGAGAAGAGCGCGGTGGCGAGGTCGATGTCGGCGTCGCCGGCGACCTCGTCGAGCACGACGCGGGCACCGAGGCCGAAGCGGCCGACCGCCTCGGCAAGGGCGATCGCGAGGCCGCCGTCGGAGAGGTCGTGCGCCGAGTCGATGAGGCCCTCGATCGCCGCCGCGTTCAGCAGCTCGGCGAGGCGCTTCTCACCGGCGAGGTCGACGGCCGGCGGGCGACCGCCGAGGTGGCCGTGCACGACGCCGGCCCACGCGGAGCCGTCGAGCTCGAGCGTGGTGTCGCCGAGGAGGTAGATGTTGTGTCCGTCGTCCTGCCATCCCGACGGGATGCGGCGGGCGACGTCGTCGATCACGCCGAGCACGGCGATCACGGGCGTCGGGTGGATCGGCACGTCACCGGTCTGGTTGTAGAACGAGACGTTGCCGCCCGTCACGGGGATGCCGAGCTCGAGGCATCCGTCGCTGAGGCCTTCGACCGTCTCGGAGAACTGCCACATGACCTCGGGGTTCTCGGGGGAGCCGAAGTTCAGGCAGTCGGAGACGGCGGCGGGCACCGCGCCCGAGACGGCGACATTGCGGTACGCCTCGGCGAGTGCGAGCTTCGCACCCTGACGCGGGTCGAGCTGCGAGTAGCGGCCGTTGGCGTCGGTCGCGACCGAGACGCCGAGGCCGGACTCCTCGTCGACGCGCACCATGCCAGCGTCGTCGGGGTAGCTGAGGGCCGTGTTGCCGAGCACGTACTTGTCGTACTGGTTCGTGACCCACGCGGCATCCGCCTGGTTCGCCGAGCCGACGAGCTGCAGGAACTGCGCGCGGATCCCCTCGGGCGTCACCGGGCGGTCGAGCTTCGCGGCCGTGTCGGCCTGCAGGGCGTCGATCCAGGTGGGGTAGGCGACGGGACGCTCGTAGACCGGGCCGTCGACGGCGACGGTGCGCGGGTCGACGTTCACGATCTCCTGGCCGTGCCACATGATGCTCAGGCGACCCGTGTCGGTGACCTCGCCGAGCACGCTCGTCTCGACGTCCCACTTCTTGACGACCTCGAGGAAGCCGTCGAGCTTCTCGGGGCGCACGATCGCCATCATGCGCTCCTGGCTCTCGCTCATCAGGATCTCTTCGGGCGTGAGCGTCGGGTCGCGCAGCAGCACGTCGTCGAGCACGATCGCCATGCCGCCGTCGCCGTTCGACGCGAGCTCGGAGGTCGCGCACGAGATGCCGGCCGCGCCGAGGTCTTGGATGCCCTCGACGAGGTCGCCCGCGAAGAGCTCGAGGCAGCACTCGATGAGCACCTTCTCGGCGAAGGGGTCGCCGACCTGCACCGCGGGGCGCTTGGTCGGGCCACCCTCGTCGAAGCTGTCGGACGCGAGGATCGACGCGCCGCCGATGCCGTCGCCGCCCGTGCGGGCGCCGAAGAGCACGACCTTGTTGCCGGCGCCCTTGGCGTTGGCGAGGTGCAGGTCTTCGTGGCGCATGACGCCGACCGCGAGGGCGTTCACGAGCGGGTTCGCCTGGTACACCGGGTCGAACCAGGTCTCGCCGCCGATGTTCGGCAGGCCGAGGCAATTGCCGTAGAAGCTGATGCCCGAGACCACGCCGTGCACGACGCGCGCGGTGTCGGGGTGGTCGATGGCGCCGAAGCGCAGCGCGTCCATGACGGCGACCGGGCGTGCACCCATCGAGATGATGTCGCGCACGATGCCGCCGACGCCGGTCGCGGCGCCCTGGAACGGCTCGATGTAGCTCGGGTGGTTGTGGCTCTCGATCTTGAAGGTGACCGCCCAGCCCTCGCCGACGTCGATGACGCCCGCGTTCTCGCCCATGCCCACCATGAGGTTCTTCTTCATCTCGGGCGTGACCTTCTTGCCGAACTGGCGAAGGTAGATCTTCGACGACTTGTAGGAGCAGTGCTCGCTCCACATGACGGAGTACATCGCGAGCTCGGCGCTCGTGGGGCGCCGGCCCAGGATGTTGCGGATGCGCTCGTACTCGTCGGGCTTCAGGCCCAGTGCGGCGTACGGCTGCTCCTTCTCAGGAGTGGTGGCCGCGACCTCGACGGTGTCGAGCACCGGAGTCGTGGCGTTCCCCGAGCCGGTCGAGGGGGCAGCGGGGGAGGCTGTTGCTTCAGTGGTCACGAGTGGCGAGCTCCAGAGAACGGCGGCGGGCGGATGCCGCGGGGCGAATGCCTGACCCGACGAGTCTACCGGCCCGCTCACGTGAGCACGCCCGCGGTCCGCGTGGTGCTCAGCGCCCTCGCGCGCCCCGACCGGTAGAATGCTGAGTGGTCGTCGCATTCCCGGCGGCCCTGGGCGCGCACAAAGCGCGCAGTCGACCCGCCGTTGCGCTCGCGGAGCCCCGCCCCGCGCCCGCGGGAACGCCCTTCGTTCAGGTTTCCTCATGACGCCGTCAACTCCGTACTACTCCACCTCCTCCACCCCGGCCGTGATGCCGCCCTTCCCGTGGCTGGGCCTCATCGTGCTCGCCGCCGCGGTCTTCCTCTCGGTCACGATCGAGATGATCCCGACCGGCCTGCTGCCCGACATGAGCCGTGAGCTCGAGGTCGGCGAGCCGCTCATCGGCCTGCTCGTGACCGTCTTCGCGGCGACCGTCGTCGTGCTCACCGTGCCGCTCGCGAGCCTCACGAAGAAGGTGCCGCGCCGCACGCTCATCGTCATCAGCCTCGCCGTGCTCGCGGTCAGCTGCGTGCTCACCGCGCTCGCGCCCAACTACGGCACGGTGCTCGCCACCCGCATCCTCGGCGGTGCCGCCCACGGCCTGTTCTGGTCGGTCGTCGGCGCATACGCCGGACACCTCGTACCGAAGGAGCAGCTGGCGCGCGCCGTGTCGATCAGCGTCGCGGGCGGTTCGCTCGCCTTCGTGCTCGGTGTGCCGCTCGGCACCGCGCTCGGCCAGGCCTTCGGCTGGCGCCTCGCGTTCGCCGGCATCGGCGCCCTGACTCTGCTCGGCGCGCTGCTCGTGTGGCGCTTCCTGCCTCCCGTGCGTCACCACGCCGGTGAAGCGGATGCCGCCCCCATCCGCTTGCGCAGCGACGCCACGTTCGTGCCGGTGCTCGTCGTCTGCCTCATCACGGCCGTCACGATGGTCGGCGCCTACACGTTCTACACGTACGTCGCGCCGTTCATCACCGACGTCATGGGCATGGCGCCGAGCGCGATCAGCCCGATGCTGCTCGCCTACGGCATCGCGGGCGCGGTCGGCCTGCTGCTCGCCGGCACGGTGCTCGGACGTCGCCCGACGGTCGGCCTCGCGGTCGCGCTCGTCGCGACGGCGCTCGGCGTCACGGGACTCGCGCTCTTCCCGCAGGTGCCGGGCGTGGGCATCGCCTGCTTCCTGCTGTGGGGCACGGCGTTCGGCGCCCTCCCGCCGATGCTCAACACGCGCCTGCTGCACTCGGCGTCCTCGCGCATCCGCGACGCCGCGGCATCCTTCTACACGACCGCGTTCAACTCCGGCATCGGCGGCGGCGCGCTTCTCGGCGCCATCCTCTTCGGCGTGATCGGCCTCGGCGGCCTGCCGTGGGTGTTCGTCGGACTGCTCATCTGCTCGACGACCGCCCTCGTCTGGACGGCGCTCGTCAACCGCGTGCATCACTGACGAGCGGCTACTCCACCCGTGAGAACGCGGCGGCGCGAGCGATCTGTTCGCGCGTGAGCTTCACGCCCGTGTAGCGCTCGAACTGCGCGGCAGCCTGCATCGCGTGCACCTCGGCGCCGCTGATCACGAGCTTGCCCGCCGCACGGCCGGCCGAGACGAGCGGCGTCTCGGCGGGGAAGGCGACGACGTCGAACACGACGGATGCCGCGGCGACGTGCTCCTCCGAGAACGAGAGCGCCGAGGCATCCGCCCCCTGCATGCCGAGCGGGGTGACGTTCACGAGGACGTCGGCGCCGGGCTCGGGGTCGGCGGCCGTCCAGGCGTAGCCGTACTGCTCGGCGAGCGCCGGGCCGAGCGACGCGTTGCGCGCGAGCACCGTGACGTCGTCGAAGCCGGCACCGCGGAACGCCGCGACGACGGCCTTCGCCATGCCGCCCGATCCGCGCACGAGCACCGACTGCGCCGGGTCGAGCCCGTTCTCGGCGATGAGCTCGGCGATCGCCTCGTAGTCGGTGTTCGACGCGGTGAGCACACCGCCGTCGTTCACGATCGTGTTGACGGACTCGATCGCCGCGGCCGAGGGCTCGACGACGTCGACGAGCGGGATGACGGCCTCCTTGAACGGCATCGAGACGGAGCATCCGCGGATGCCGAGCGCCCTGATGCCGCGGACGGCGCCCTCGAGGTCGTCGGTCGTGAACGCCTTGTAGACGAAGTTCAGCCCGAGCTCGTCGTAGAGGAAGTTGTGGAAGCGGGTGCCGAGGTTCGACGGCCGGCCCGCGAGCGAGATGCAGACCGACATGTC
Organism: Agromyces fucosus; assembly: GCF_004134865.1. Taxonomy (GTDB): domain Bacteria; phylum Actinomycetota; class Actinomycetes; order Actinomycetales; family Microbacteriaceae; genus Agromyces; species Agromyces fucosus. Next base: position 209,249 of record NZ_SDPO01000003.1, read on the forward strand.
CTTGTTGAGGATGGGCATGTCACCAGTCTGCGCTCTCCGGAACGGATCAGGCCTCGCGGCCTCCGGGCGGACCGATCACGAGGAGGCCGGCGAAGACGACGACGATGCCGACGACCGCGAGCGAGACGAGCAGCACGGGGCGCGCGAGGAACCAGCGGAGCAGCCCGTTGACCCAGTTCCCGTCGGCCGGGTGGTCGGTCTTCTCGCGGCGCCAGTCACCCTCGAGGTGCCCCTTGCGCACGAGCCACAGGTCGAAGGGGATGGTCGCGTAGGGCACGATCGCGGTGAGCACGGCGAAGGCGATGCGGCCGAGGTTCCAGCGCTGGTTCACGCCGACGATGACCGCCGTCAGGGCGTAGGAGAGGAACACGAATCCGTGGATCGAACCGCCGACCAGCACCGCCCACTCCACGCCCGCGGCGTACTTCAGGATCATCGCGACGATCAGGATCGTCCACGTGACGGCCTCGGCGAAGGCGAGGGCGCGGTAGAGGCGTTTCGGTGACACGGCGATCTCCAGAGTTCGGGGGATGATGCCATCCTCCCAGCCGCGTCTGGGCGGGCGCATCGAACGAAAGATTGATCCGTCGGATCGCCCAGCCGGCCGCGATAACCTTGGCCGGTGACCGAGCAGTCTGCACGCGAGCTCGTCTCGAGCCTCATCGCGTCGATCCCCGATTTCCCCCAACCCGGCGTGACCTTCCGCGACCTGACCCCGGTCTTCGCGAGCGGTCCGGCGCTGCACGCGCTCGGCACTTCGCTCACCGAGCCGTTCGCCGGCCGGTTCGACGTGATCGGCGGCGTCGAGGCGCGCGGCTTCCTCATCGCGGGTGCGGCCTCGGCGATCTGCGGTGCCGGCGTCCTCACCGTGCGCAAGGCCGGCAAGCTTCCGCGCGCCGTGCTGCGCGAGGACTACGCGCTCGAGTACGGCACCGCCGCACTCGAAGTGCACGAGGGCGAGCTCCCGCCCGGCACCCGGGTGCTCATCGTCGACGACGTGCTCGCCACGGGCGGCACCGTCGGAGCCGCCGCGCGCCTCGTCGAGCGCGCCGGCTGGGAGGTCGCCGGCATCTCGGTCGCGCTCGAACTCGAGGGCCTCGGCGGCCGCGAGGCGCTCGGCGATCGCTACGAGATCTTCTCGCTCCTGCAGTACTGAGCGGCGGTCGAGCGAGCGGATGCCGCGGCGTCCGTCACGGCGGAACCGCCATGGTCGTCATGGACATTCCTTGGTAGCGTGTGCCACCGAACGAGGAGGTCCGATGCGGGACAACATGCCGAAGCGAACGCTGTGGTGGGGCATCGGGCTGTCGGTCGGCGGTGCGTTGATGATCCTGCTCGTACCGCAGCTCATGTACGGGACCGTCTCGCCGCAGACCCAGCCCGAGGTGGGGCAGACGATCCTGTCGATCGTGCAGCTGGTGCTGAACGTCGTCCGCCAGCTCGTGCTGCCGCTCGGCACCGCGCTCATCGCGGCATCCCTCGTGATGTTCTACCTCGGCGGGCGCTCGAAGCCGACCGACGACGATCGCCCGAAGCGCTGGGTGCTGCCCGAGCCGGAACGCCGCACCGAGCGCTGAACCGCGAGCGCCGTCGGATGCGCTCCGCTCGGCGCCCGATCAACCGGCGGTCTGCCGCCGCACGATCTCGTTGATCCAGATCGGCGCGAACGGCGACGTGCAGTTCGGCGGGGTCGGGTAGTCCTTCAGCACCTCGAGCCGCTCGCCGATCTCGAGCGCGCGAGCGCGGTACTCGGGGTGGTGGATGCCGATGTTCGCGAGGGTCTCGTTCATCGCCCACTGCAGGCGATCGGGCGCCCGTTTCATGTGCGCCTCGATGAGGTCGAGCAGGCCGGGCAGGTCGAGGCCCTCGGGTGACTTCGCGACCCGAGCGGTGGTCAGCGCCCATCCGGCGCTCGCGACGACCGGGTCGGCGTCGTCGAACCAGGCGACGCGCAGCTCCTCGACGTGCGGGTTCTTCTTGACGATGTAGTTGACGAGCCAGTCGTGCACCTTGGGCACGCGCGCCTCGCGGAGCATGGCGTCGAGCTCGGCGGCGTCGTACTGCTTCGGGCGGCTGATCAGGAGCGCCACGAGACGCGCCGGGGTGTCGCCCGTCGCCCAGAGCTCGCGGGCGAGCTCTGGCTGCGTGCCGACCCGCTTGGCCACGGCGCGGAGCTTCGACAGGTTCACGCCGTGGTCGTCGCCGTGGCGTTCGTTGACCGCCCGCACCTTCGGGTCTTCGAGGGCGGCGAGGTCGGCCATCACCTCGCCGACGGTGGCTTCCGGCGCTGCTGTCTTCGTCGTCACGACTTCTCCTCCGCTCGCGGTGCGTGCCCGCATCCAACCCTACGTCGGCCGGTTGCGCGGGCGCCGGTCACGCCCCGGCGCGACTCTCGTCGAGCCCGAGCAGGTAGCCGGCGTTGCCGCGCAGCGCCGCCTCGTAGCGCAACACGTCGGGCGTGCGCACCGTGTCGGCCGCGAAGGCGAGCAGCTCGCCGACGGCCGCGTCGCTGCGTCCGGCGGCGTGCATGCCGAGGGCGTGGAACAGGCGCACCGATTCCGAGTCCGGGTACTCCGCGAGGGCTCGGTCGAGCGCGGCGAGCGAGTCGTCCATCCGCCCGAGGATGCGCAGGGTGCTGCCGTACTGCAGGAGGCACCGGCGCAGCGGGTCTCCCGCCAGGCCCGCGGCCATCGCCTGCTCGTAGTAGCCGAGCGCCGTCTCCTCCTCGCCCGCGGTGTCGTACGAGCCGCCGACCTCGTAGAGCACGTAGGGGTCGCCGGGGTGCGCCGCGAGCACGGCGAGGAACTCATCGATCGTCGGCTGCATGTTCGCGCGGTCGCGGCGGTCGAAGATCTCGCCCAGTGTCGCTTCGAGCTCGGGGGAGAGGCGTGCGGTCATCGTTCCATCATCGCGGTCGCCCACCGCTCAGGCGGTCGCCGCCTGCTCGCGCGCCCGCAGGTCCTTGCGCAGGATCTTGCCGGCGCTCGACTTCGGGATCACCTCGATGAACTCGACGACGCGCACCTTCTCGTGCGGGGCGACGTGGGCTGCGACGTGCGCCATGACCGCATCGGCGTCGAGCTCGGCGCCGGGCTGCAGCACGACGAACGCCTTCGGCACCTCCTGGCCGTCGGCGTCGAGCACGCCGATGACCGCGGCGTCGGCGATCGACGGGTGGCCGAGCAGCACGGCCTCGAGCACGGCCGGCGCGACCTGGTAGCCCTTGTACTTGATGAGCTCCTTCAGGCGGTCGACGATGCGGTAGACGCCGTCGGCGGTCACCGTGGCGATGTCGCCCGTGTGCAGCCAGCCCTCGTCGTCGAGCATCGCGGCGGTCGCCTCGGCGTTGCCGAGGTAGCCCTGCATCACCTGCGGACCGCGGATCAGCAGTTCGCCGGGCTCGCTCGCCGTACCGTCGCCCGGCACCTCGACGTCGACGCCCGTCTCGACATCGACGAGGCGGGCCTCGGTGTTCGGCACGAGGAACCCGATGGAGGAGCGGTCGAGGTCGTCGCGGTCGGTGGGGATCACGTGCGTGACCGGACTCGTCTCGGTCATGCCGTAGCCCTGCGCGACGGTGCAGCCGATGCGGGAGGCGACGAGTTCGGCGAGCGCGCCGTCGAGCGGCGCCGCTCCGGAGAAGACGACCCGCACGCTCGAGAGGTCGTACTGGTCGACGAGCGGATGCTTCGCGAGCGCCACCGCGATCGGCGGCGCGATGAACACCCAGCTCGCCCGGTGCTCGCTGATGATGCGGAGGAACTCGACGAGGTCGAACCTCGGCATCGTCACGAGTGCGGCCCTGAGCTTCAGGGCGTAGTTCAAGAGCGCCGTCATGCCGTAGATGTGGAAGAACGGCAGCACGGCGAGCACACGGTCGTCGGGCACGAGGCCGATGGAGCCGCGCGCCTGCTCGACGTTCGCGACGAGGTTCGCGTGCGTGAGCATGACGCCCTTCGGCCGTCCGGTGGTGCCCGAGGAGTAGGGGAGCACGGCGAGGTGCGTCGCCGGGTCGAACGCGACCTCGGGCGCGGCGTGACCCTCACCGAGCAGGTCGCGGAGCGACGGGTGCCCCTCGGCCCCGTCGAGCACGACGAGGTGGTCGTCCGCGATGCCGAGGCGTGCCGCCGCGGCCTTCGCCCCCGGGAGGAGCGGCGACACCGTGAAGAACCAGGTGGCACCGGCATCCGTCAACTGATTGCCGATCTCGTCGGGCGTGTAGAGCGAGTTGACTGTCGTCGCCGTCGCGCCCGAGCGCAGGATGCCGTGGAACACGGTGGCGAACGCGGGCACGTTCGGGCAGAGCAGCGCGACCACGTCGCCGACGCCGACGCCACGGGCGGCGAGCGCCCCGGCGAGGAGCCCGATCTGGCCGACGAGCTGCCGGTAGCTGGTCTCGGCGCCGTTCGTGCCGTCGACGAGCGCCACCCGATCGAGCTCGGCCTCGGTGAGATCCCCGAAGAGGTATTCGTAGATCGACGTGTCGGGAACCGTGAGGTCTGGGTACGTGCTCCTGGCCATGCTGCGATCTCCTTCGATCTGCGGGTGGAAGCCATCATGCACGTATCCGTGTGGTCGGGGAAGAGCTGATGACTGCTCGGTTGTTTTGACAAAATCAAGACAACTGCTACGTTCGAGACATGAGCCCGAACGCCACCGACGAACGCGAGCAGGCCGCCGCCCTGCTTCGCGGCGCCGGGCTCAAGGTCACCGAGTCACGTCTCGCGGTCTTCGACGTGTTCGGGCCGGGCGAGCACCTCGATGCCGACGACGTGTTCACGCGCGTCGCCGCGACCCTGCCGACGACGTCGCGGCAGGCGGTCTACGGCGTGCTCGGCGCGCTCGCCGACGCCGGGCTGCTGCGCAAGATCGAGCCGGCCGGGTCGCCGGCGCTGTACGAGACCCGCGTCGGCGACAACCACCATCACCTCGTCTGCACGGGGTGCAGCACGGTCTTCGACGTCGGCTGCGTCGTCGGCGAGGCCGCCTGCCTCACCCCGAGCGAGTCGCACGGCTTCCGCATCGCCACCGCAGAGGTCACCTTCTGGGGGCTCTGCCCCGACTGCGCCGCGAGCGGCGAGCCGAGCTGAGGCGACGTCGGCACCGCCGGCGCTCCGCACCCGCATCCACCATCCATCCCGCGCCGGGTCGATCCGGCGCGCCCCGAGACTCGGGCGCTTCCCTACCTGCGCCCCGTCGACCCCGGTCGGCGACCCCAGAGAAACACACGAAGAAACAGAGAGAAGGACGCATGTCGGAACGCACGACCACGCCCACCACGACGCAGACCGGAACCCCGGTCGCCAGCGACACCCACTCCCTCACGATCGGCGCCGACGGCGCGACGGTGCTGCACGACCGCTACCTGGTCGAGAAGCTCGCCCAGTTCAACCGCGAGCGCATCCCGGAGCGCATCGTGCACGCGAAGGGCGGCGGCGCGTTCGGCCGCTTCGAGGTGACCGCGGATGTCTCGGCGTACACGCGCGCCGCAGCGTTCCAGCCCGGATCGACCGTCGAGACGCTGCTGCGTTTCTCGAGCGTCGCCGGCGAGCAGGGTTCGCCCGACACCTGGCGTGACGTGCGCGGCTTCTCGGTGAAGTTCTACACGACCGAGGGCAACTACGACATCGTCGGCAACAACACGCCCGTGTTCTTCATCCGCGACGCGATCAAGTTCCCCGACTTCATCCACTCGCAGAAGCGCCTGCCCGGATCGGGCCTTCGCGACGCCGACATGCAGTGGGACTTCTGGACCCTCTCGCCCGAGTCGGCCCACCAGGTCACCTACCTCATGGGCGACCGCGGCCTGCCGAAGTCGTGGCGCGAGATGCACGGCTTCGGTTCGCACACCTACCAGTGGATCAACGCCGAGGGCGAGAAGTTCTGGGTGAAGTACCACTTCCGCTCGCAGCAGGGCGACCTGCACCTCGACGCCGAGAGCGCCGAGGCGATCGCCGGCGCCGACGCCGACTACTACCGCCGCGACCTCCACGAGGCCATCGAGGCGGGCAACCACCCCAAGTGGGACCTGCACGTGCAGGTCATGTCGTACGACGACGCGAAGACGTACCGTTTCAACCCGTTCGACCTCACGAAGGTGTGGCCGCACGCGGACTATCCGCTGATCCCGGTGGGCACGCTCACGCTCGACCGCAACCCGCAGAACTTCTTCGCCGAGATCGAGCAGGCGGCGTTCTCGCCCGCGAACACGGTGCCCGGCATCGCGATCAGCCCCGACAAGATGCTCATGGCCCGCGTGTTCAGCTACCCCGACGCGCAGCGCTACCGCGTCGGCACGAACTACAACCAGATCCCGGTGAACGCGCCGCACGCGGCATCCGTCGCCAACTACTCGCAGGACGGCGCCCAGCGTCACGGATTCAACGCGCCGAGCACGCCGGTCTACGCGCCGAACTCGTTCGGCGGCCCCGTGGCGTCGCCCGAGGCTGCGGCCGAGGGCGGCTGGGAGAGCGACGGCGAGCTCGTGCGCGCCGCCTACACGCTGCGCACCGACGACAGCGACTTCGGCCAGGCGGGCACGCTCTACCGCGACGTCTATTCGGCCGAGGCGAAGCTGCGACTGCAGGCGACGCTCGCCGGCCAGGCCGCGTCGATCACGATCGACGAGATCCGCGAGCGCTTCTTCCAGTACTGGACGAACGTCGACGCCGACCTCGGAGCGGTGCTCCGCGAGACGCACGCGACGGCCGCCGCCGCCGCGGACGGTGCTGCCGCGTAGTCGAGCGTTCCTGACGGGCCCGGATGCCGCGCGGCATCCGGGCCCGTTCGCGTGCGCGCCGGCTCATCCTCGTGCCGCCGCACCACCAGCGCCCCCCACCAGCACCCCGCGAGCACCGCCCACCAGCACCACCAGCACCCCCCCAGCACATCCATCAGCATCGAGATGACACGTGTTGTCGGTATGCGGTGATGAGAAGCGACGAGAAGCGTCATCTCGATTGCTGCGCGAGTGCCTCGTCGACGATCTCGGCGACCGCGGCGTGCGCCAGCTGGCGGTCGGCCGCGACGAGTCCGATGCGGGTGCGCCGATCGAGCACGTCGTCGGCGTCGAGCGCGCCCTCAGCGAGTACTGCGAACTCGATCTCGGCTCGCGTGACGTCGAGGCCCGGCGCGATGAGCTCGGCCGGGTCGGCGCAACGGGCGACGTCGAGCACAGCGGATGCCTCGGCGCCGAAGCGTGCCGCGAGCGAGACGGGCAGCTCGGTGCGGGCGACCGCGGCGGGGCGTGAACCATCGACCGGCACCGCCGAGCCGAGCGCTCCCACCAGGCCGAGCGATGCCGTGCGGCAACCGGGGTCCGCGAGCCCCGCATGCCGGCATGCGAGGTCGACGGCGTCGCGGGCCATCGCCCGATACGTCGTGAGCTTGCCGCCGAGCACGTTGAGGAGCCCGGCATCGGAGACGGCGACGTGATGCCGTCGCGAGATGTCGGCGGTCGAGCCGTCGCCGCCCGTGTCGATGAGCGGGCGGAGCCCGGCGAAGGCGCCGAGCACGTCGTCACGGCCGAGCGAGCGCTCGAGGGCCGTCGAGACGGTGCGCAGCAGGAAGTCGATCTCGGAGTCCTGGGGAACCGGCACGTCGGGCACCGGCCCAGGGGCGTCCTCGTCGGTGAGGCCGACGACCACGCGGCCGAGCTGCTGCGGCAGCGCGAAGACGAAGCGGCTGATCGACCCCGGGTGCGGCACCGTGAGGGCGGCCGTCGGGTGCCCGAGCGCCGCGGCGTCGAGCACGAGGTGGGTGCCTCGACTCGGGCGCATGCGGATGCCGGGGTCGAGTTCGCCCGCCCACACGCCCGCGGCGTTCACGACGACCCGGGCGTGCACGCGCACCGAGCCGCCGCCGGTCGCGTCGTCGAGGGTCGCGCCGTCGGCATCCGCGTTCGAGACGCGCATCCGGGTGAGCACGGTCGCCCCGTACGCGGCGGCCGTGCGCGCGAGGGCGACGACGAGCCGGGCGTCGTCGACGAGTTGGCCGTCGTGCGAGAGCACCCCGCCCTTGAGGCCGTCGCGGCGGAGGGCCGGCGCGAGCCGCAGCGCCTCGTCGCGACCGATGCGGCGCGGATGCGCGAGCACATCGCCCGGGGTGCGGGCGAGCATGCGCAGCCCGTCGCCCATGCCCATGCCGAGGCTGCCGAACACGCGCTGCTTCGCCGAGACGGCGGGCACGAACGGCAGCAGCTGGGGGAGGCTCCGCACGAGGTGCGGTGCCACCCGGGTCATGAGCAGGTGCCGCTCCACGGCGCTCTCGCGCGCGACCGCGATGTCGCCGGTGGCGAGATAGCGCAGTCCGCCGTGCACGAGCTTCGAGCTCCAGCGGCTGGTGCCGAAGGCGAGGTCGTGCGCCTCGGCGAGGACGACCGAGAGCCCGCGGCTCGCGGCGTCGAGCGCGACGCCCGCGCCGGTGACGCCGCCGCCGATGACGAGCAGGTCGACCGGCTCGGTGCGGGCGGCGAGCGCGTCGAGCTCACGCGAGCGGCGGCCGGCGTTCAGCGCAGGGGAGTGCGCAGCGACGCCCGAGCCGGTGCCGGCGGGGATCAGGGACGGAGGTGTCCGTCGAGTGCGTGCCAAAGTTCGCTGCTCCAATGCGGCTCGTCGATGAGGGCGGAGACGGTGTTGTGCGAGAGGATCGCCGACTGGGCGATGAGCAGGAGCATGACCGCGAGGTCGCTCGGCGTGCCGGCTCGCACCGAACCGCCCCGCTGGGCGAGTTCGATCGCCGTGGCGAGCCACTGCAGGATGACGCGCTGGCTCTGGCCGATGCGCTGCAGCGTGTACCGGGTGAAGACCTCGGGTTCCCGGTCGAGCAGGCGGCCGTAGAGCGGATCGGTGCGGAACAGCTCCGAGAAGCGCATCACGTCGCGCACGAGGTCGGCCCGCGACTGCGCGGGTTCGGGGAACTGCTCGATGAGCGAGACGGTGGCGCGCAGCAGGGCCGCGCGCACGATCTCGTCGGCGCTCGCCCAGCGGCGATACACGGTGGGGCGGCTGACCCCGGCGTTGCGGGCGACCTCGGCGACGGTGACCCCGCCTGACCCGCGCACGGCGATGAGCTCGACGGCGGCGTCGAGCATGCGCATCTCGGCCTCGTCCCAGACGGGCCGGTCGAGCTGGAGAGCTTGACGATCTTCCATGATGTGTCACACTGTAACGCATGGTCGACGGAGACGCCTCACATACTGCCGCAAGCGCCGGCGACGAGACATCCACCCCGATGCGGTGGAATGAACGCCGTGTCGACACTGGGGGACCCGGCGAGGTCGCCACCCCGATGCGGTGGAATGGCTGGGGCGACCCGGCGAAGGCGAAGGAGCTGCCGCTCGCGGTGCGGGCGCTGCTGCCGGTGATGCTCGGACGCGTTGCGAAGCCCGACGCCGCCGTGGCGCTCGACGAGGTCGAGCTCGCACCTTCGGCACTCGCCGACGCCGACCGGGCCGCGCTCGCCGCCATCGTCGGCGACGCGCACGTCGCGAGCGACGACGACGCACGCATCCGTCACTCCGGCGGGCGCTCGACGCCGGATCTCCTCCGTCGTCGCGCGCATCGACAGGCCGCTCCCGACGCGGTCGTCTCTCCGGCCGACCACGCCGAGGTCGTCGAGGTGCTGCGCCTCGCCGGTGCCCGCGGCATCGCGGTCGTGCCGTTCGGCGGCGGCACGAGCGTCGTCGGCGGGCTCGACCCCGAGCGCGGTGCGCACCACGCCGTGATCGCGCTCGAGTTGCGCCGGCTCACGGGCCTCGCCTCCCTCGACGAGACGAGCGGCGAGGCCGTGCTGCAGGCCGGCACCACCGGCCCGGAGGCCGAACGACTGCTCGGCGCGCACGGCTTCGAACTCGGGCACTTCCCCCAGAGCTTCCGCTACGCGACGATCGGCGGGTTCGCCGCCGCGCGCTCCTCGGGGCAGAACTCCGCGGGAAACGGCCGTTTCGATGCGATGGTCACGGGCCTCCGCGTCGCGACCCCGACCGGCGAGCTCGACCTCGGTCGGGCGCCCGGATCGGCCGCCGGGCCCGATCTGCTGCGCCTCTTCCTCGGCTCGGAGGGGGCGTTCGGCGTCATCACCGAGGTGCGGGTGCGCGTGCACCCCGTGCCCGAGACGCGGCTGGCCGAAGCCTGGACCTTCCCCGACTTCGCGGCGGGCGCCGGCGCGCTGCGCCGAGTCGCCCAGCTCGGCACGGGCCCCACCGTCATCCGCCTCTCCGACGAGGCGGAGACCGGCGTCTCGCTCGCGCAGGTCGGGCGCATCGGCAAGGCGCTCGCGAAGGGTGCCAGTGCGATCACGATCTTCGAGGGCGACGCCGAGCTCGCGGCTGAGCGGCAGGCCCGCACGGCGCAGGTGCTGCGCGAGGCGGGCGGCGTCTCGGCCGGGCCGGCGGCGGCCGAGGAGTGGGTGCACGGCCGATTCAACGCGCCGTACCTGCGCGACGCCCTGCTCGACCACGGCGTCTTCTGCGAAACCCTCGAGACCGCGACCACGTGGTCGAACCTCGAACGGCTGAAGCGCGACGTGACCGCCGCGATCACCGTCGGCTTCGCGGAGCAGCGTGCCAAGTCGCTCGTGCTCTGCCACGTGTCGCACGTCTACCCGACCGGCGCCGCGCTCTACTTCACGATCCTCGCGGGGGTGAAGGGCGACCAACTCGAGGCGTGGGAGCCGGTGAAGGCCGCGGTCAACGACGCGATCATGGCCGGCGGCGGCACCATCAGCCATCACCACGGCGTCGGCCGCGACCACGCCCCATGGCTCGAGCGCGAGATCGGGCCCGTCGGGTTGAGGATTCTCCGCGCCGTGAAGGACGAACTCGACCCCGCCTGCGTCATGAACCCCGGCGCGCTGCTCGAGCACGGGAGCAACTGACGTGACCGGGCACATCGCCGTGCTCGTGAACCCCAGTTCCGGCCGCGGTCGGGGTGCCGCCGCCGCCGTGCGCGCCGTCGAACGCCTCGAGGCCTTCGACGCCGAGGTGCGCGTGTTCGCGGGCGACTCGGTCGACGACACCCGACGGCTCGCGCGCGAAGCAGTCGCCAGCCGACCCCGCGCCCTCGTGGTCGTCGGCGGCGACGGCACGCTCTCCTCGGTGCTCGACGCCGTGGTCGGGTCGGGCGTGCCCATCGCGCTCGTTCCCGCGGGCACGGGCAACGATCTCGCACGCGCACTCGGCCTGCCGTTCGGGGCATCCGATGCCGCTTCGGCCGCAGCCGAGCTCGCCCTGCACGGCACGCCCCGCGCGATCGACGTCGGCGAGGTGGAGTCGGCGGCGGGCGTCGCGCGCTTCCTGACCGTCGCCGCGCTCGGCTTCGACGCGCACGTCAGCGAGCGCACCAATCGCCTGAAGTGGCCGCGGGGACGCGTCCGCTACTACCTGGCGATCCTCATCGAGGTCGCACGCCTGCGCCCGATGCCGTTCTCCGTCGCGTTCGACGGCGGCGCGATGCATCCGATGCCCGGCACCCTCATCGCCGTGGGCTCCACCCGCAGCTACGGCGGCGGCATGCCCGTGTGCCCCGATGCCGCCCCCGACGACGGCCTGCTCGACGTCACCCACGTGGCGCCGCTCTCGCGGGCGAAGCTCGTGCGCCTCTTCCCGCTCCTCCTCCGCGGTGCGCATGTCGACCGGCCCGAGGTGACGACCGTGCGCGCGGCGGTCGTCGAGATCGATGCACCGGGGCTCGTGGTCTACGCCGACGGCGAGCGCGTCGGTTCCGGGCGCGCTCGCATCCGAGCGGTGCCCGGTGCACTCACGGTGCTCGTGCCGTCGGCGGCCGGAGCGGCAGGCGGGCCGGGCGCACCGGGCCCGGCGCATGCGCCCCGGCCCACGCCCGCGCCTTCGCCTTCGCCTTCGCCTTCGCCCGATCCTGGCGGGGAGCTCGCGGCATGACCGGCTTCGACCACGACGTCGTGATCGTCGGCTCGGGATTCGGCGCCTCCGTCGCGGCGCTCCGCCTCGCGTCGAAGGGCTACGGCGTGCACGTCTTCGAGGCGGGCCGCCGCTTCGAGGACGCCGACTTCGCGAAGACCTCGTGGAACCTGCGGCGCTACCTCTGGGCGCCCGCGATCGGATGCTTCGGGGTGCAGCGCATCCACAAGCTGCCGCACGTCATGGTGCTGGCCGGCGCCGGCGTCGGCGGCGGCTCGCTGAACTACGCGAACACGCTCTACGAGCCCGGCCCAGCGTTCTTCGAGGATCGGCAGTGGCGCGGCCTCGCCGACTGGGAGGCCGAGCTCGCGCCGCACTACGCGACGGCGAAGCGCATGCTCGGCGTCGTCGCCGAATACCCGCACTCGGGTCCGGTCGAGCAGATCATGGCGGATGCCGCCGACGACCTCGGTGTCGGCGACACGTTCCGGCGCGCACCCGTCGGCGTCTGGTTCGGACGCCCGGGCGAGACGGTTCCCGACCCGTTCTTCGGCGGCGACGGCCCCGACCGCACCGGATGCACGCTCTGCGGCAACTGCATGGTCGGCTGCCGGGTCGGTGCCAAGAACACGCTCGCGAAGAACTACCTCGCGCTCGCCGAACGGCTCGGCACGACGATCGAGCCGCTCCGCACCGTCGTCGAGGTGCGCGAGCGCCCCGGTGGCGGCTTCGACGTGACGACCGTGCGGAGCGGCGCGTGGTTCGGCCGCGCCCGCCGCACCGTGAGCGCCGAGCAGGTCGTGCTCGGCGCCGGTACGTGGGGCACCCAGCAGCTCCTGCACCGCATGAAGGACTCGGGCGCATTGCCCCGGCTGTCCGACGCGCTCGGGCGGCTCACGCGCACGAACTCCGAGGCGCTCGACGGCGCGGTCGCGGTGTCGGTGCCCGACGGGCTCGGTCTCGCGAGCGGCGTCGCGATCACCACCTCGTTCCACGTCGACGAGCGAACGCACGTCGAGAACGTGCGCTACGGGCCAGGGTCGAACCTCATGGGCATGCTCGCGACGGGCCTCGTGCCCGGCGGCCGCCCCCTCCTCGGGCGACTCGGGGCGCTGGTCGGCGGTGCGCTGCGGCATCCGATCACGACCCTGCGCCTGAGTTCGCTGCATCGCTGGAGCGAGCGCGGCATCATCGCGCTCGTCATGCAGACGGCCGACAACTCGCTCACCCTCTCGCTCCGTCGCAGGTTCGGGCGCCCGGTGCTCACGAGCGCCCAGGGCGAGGGGGAGCCGAACCCGAGCCACCTGCCCGGCGCGCACCTCGCGGCCCAGGCGATCGCCGCGCGCATGCAGGCGGCCGGCGGCGTGCCCGCGGCGGCGCGCGGCTCGTGGCCGGAGGTGTTCGGCATCCCGCTCACCGCGCACTTCCTCGGTGGTGCGGTGGTCGCGGGCGATCCCGAACACGGTGTCGTCGACCCGTTCCACCGCGTCTGGGGCCACCCGGGTCTGCACGTCGTCGACGGTGCCGCCGTGCCCGCGAACCCGGGCGTCAACCCGTCGCTCACGATCACGGCGATGGCCGAGCGCGCGCTGTCGTACTGGCCGCGACGGAGCGCGGCCGACGCACGACCCACGCAGGAGGAGTTGCTAGCGGAGCGAAGCTGAGACGCGCCCGCTGCGGCGGGGCGACTCGCCCGGCAGGCCGTTCAGGCACTGTCGGGCGGCTCCGCCCGCGAGTACCATCGGCGCCATGTCCGAGTTCCCGGATTTCTCAGACCTCCGCGCCCTCTACGTCAACTGCACGCTGAAGCGAAGTCCCGAACCCAGCAACACCCAGGGCCTCATGGACGCGAGCATCGCCCTCATGCGCGAGCGTGACGTGCACGTGGACACGCTGCGGTTCGTCGACCTCGACGTCGCGACCGGCGTCTACCCCGACATGCGCGAGCACGGCTGGCCGGTCGACGCTTGGCCGGGCGAGGTGTGGCCGCTCGTCGAAGCGGCCGACATCCTCGTCGTCGGCGGGCCGATCTGGCTCGGCGACAACGCCTCGGTCACGAAGCGGCTCGTCGAACGGCTCTACTCGATGAGCGGCGAGTTCAACGATCGCGGCCAGTACGTCTACTACGGCAAGGTCGGCGGCGCGATCATCACGGGCAACGAAGACGGCATCAAGCACTGCGCGATGAACCTGCTCTACAGCCTGCAGCACATCGGCTACGCCATTCCGCCGGGTGCCGACGCGGGATGGATCGGCGAGGCGGGCCCCGGCCCGAGCTACCTCGATCCCGGTTCGGGCGGGCCCGAGAACGACTTCACCAATCGCAACACGACGTTCATGACGTACAACCTCCTGCACCTCGCGCGGCTGCTGAAGGATGCCGGCGGCTTTCCGGCCGGCGGCAACCTGCGCGCCGAATGGGACGCCGGCGACCACTCCGGCTTCGAGGCCAATCCCGAGTACCGCTGACGCTCGGTCGCTCGCCGCTGCCCCGGCCGCCGTGGCCATGGCCGGGCCGCGCCGGAACCGACGAAGGGCGGCCCGATCGGGCCGCCCTTCGCGGTGTTCGCGTTGTGACGTTACGCCTCGACGAGGGCGCGCTTGACGATGCTCGTGAAGAAGCCGAGGCCGTCGACGCCGGAGCGCATCGCGGCGGCGGTGTCGGGGCCGAAGCCGGGCTCGACCGCGTGCTCGGGGTGCGGCATGAGGCCGACCACGTTGCCGCGGGCGTTCGAGATGCCCGCGATGTCGCGGAGCGAGCCGTTGGGGTTCACGTCGACGTAACGGAAGACCACGCGGCCCTCGCCCTCGAGCCGGTCGAGCGTCTCATCGGAGGCGATGAAGCCGCCCTCGCCGTTCTTCAGCGGGATCGTGATCTGCTGGCCGGCCTCGAAGTCGCCGGTCCAGTCGGTCGACGCGTTCTCGACCGTGAGCACCTGGTCGCGGCAGATGAAGGAGCCGTGGTCGTTGCGGATGAGCCCACCCTCGAGGAGGCCGGCCTCGGTGAGCATCTGGAAGCCGTTGCAGATGCCGAGCACGGGCATGCCGGCGTTCGCCGCGGCGACGAGCTCGGTCATGATCGGGCTGAGCGACGCGATGGCGCCGCAGCGCAGGTAGTCGCCGTAGCTGAAGCCGCCGGGCAGGATCAGCGCGTCGACGCCCTCGAGGTCGTGTGAGCCGTGCCAGAGGGCGACAGGCTCGGCGCCGGCGAGGCGCACCGCGCGCTGCGCGTCGCGGTCGTCGAGCGAGCCGGGGAAGGTGATGACACCGATGCGCATGGCGACCCCGCTCAGTGCGTTTCGCCGGCGGGTGCGCCGAAGCCGTCGTCGGTGACGGATGCCGCGTCGGACGCCTCTTCGGCGAGCTCGGCGTTCGTCACCTCGTAGTGGATGCCGACGACGTCTTCGATCACGCCGTTGGAGAGGATCTCCTCGGCGATCTCCTTGACGCTGGCCTTGAGCGCGTCGTCGACGGGGCCGTCGACGGTCAGTTCGAAACGCTTGCCGATGCGCACGCCGCTGAACCCGGTGCGCCCGGTGCGGGCGAGGGCGCCGGCGACGGCCTTCCCCTGGGGGTCGAGCAGTTCGGCTTTGGGCATCACGTCGACGACGATGGTGGGCACCGCGGTTCTCCGTCCGGTGTCGAAAGTGTGGATGCGTCGATTCTACCGGGGCGCGGAGGCATCGAAGCATCCGCGTCGTCACCGCCCCGTGCGCACATGGGCGGCCAGTCCGGTCGCGTGGATCGCGACCGGACCGGCCGAGCGTGATGCGGCTCGCTGCGAGCGGCCCGTCAGTGCCGATTCACGGCCTTGACGAGGAGCCCGAGGGCGACGATCGCCGCAGCGCCCACGGCGATCACGAGCCCCGGGTTCTCCCGGTATCGCGCCTTCACGTAGGCGACTCCCTCGTCGGCGACCTCGCGCGCGTTCGCCACGGCGGCGCTCGCCTGCGCGGCGACGGTCTCGGCGGCCTCGCCGACCGAGTCGCGTACGTCGTTCAGCCCGTCGCTGACGGCTGCGGCCGTCTGCCCGGCCGCGCGGCTCGTGGTGTCGCCGAGTCGATCGGCGCCCGTCTTCACCGCTCGCGAGGCATCCGCGGCTCCACTGCTCGTGGCGTCGGCGGCGCGCTCCACGCGCTCCTGCGCCGTCTGGGTCACGCGGTTCGTCGCGTTCTTCACGCCGGTCGTGACGTCGTTCGTCGTGCGGTCCGTGTCAGTCATCAGTGGCTCCCTTCGCCGGGTGATCAGGGCATCTCATCGGATGATCGAGTCATCGTACGCTCGCGAACCGTGAACGGCCCGGATCGGCCCTTGGGCTTGCCACGGCACCGCTGGACTGGTAGTGCTCGCCCGTGGTTCGGTGTTGCGCTTCCCGAGTTCCACGCGTATTATTCCGAGCGGAATAATGGAACGAGAAAGGCGGTACGGATGTCGCAGCTCAACCCGCTCGCCTTCTCGGCGCTCGGCATGCTGATCGACGCACCCATGCACCCGTACGAGATGTACCAGCTCATGCTGGCGCGCCGGGAGGACCGCGTCGTGAAGGTGAGTGCTGGATCGCTCTACCGTGCGGTCGAGCGGCTCGCACGCGATGGGCTGATCGTCGAGAGCGGCACCGAGCGCATGGGCAATCGGCCCGAACGCACCGTCTACAGCGTGACGGATGCCGGGCGCGCAGCGTTCGACGAGAGTCTCGAGGAGATGCTCGGCCGCAACGTCAACGAGTTCCCCGAGTTCCCGCTCGCCATCGGCGAGGCGCACAACCTGCCGGCCGAGCGGGTCGTCGAGCTGCTCGGAGACCGGCTCGACTCCATTCGCGACGACATCGCCTGGTACGACGCCGCAGCCGTGCGCATCGCCGAGAAGGGCAAGCCCAAGCACGTCGTGCTGAACGTCTACTACAGCAGGGCGATGCTCGCCGCCGAAGCCGAATGGCTCGCGGCGACCATCGACGAACTCCGCTCGGGCGAACTCGGGTGGCCGTCCGGCGCCCCGGGCGTCACGGGCACCTCACCCCAGACCTGATCCGTTCCGGAGGAACAACATGCAGACCGAACGCAAGCCATGGCCGGCCCTCTGGGCCCTCGTCATCGGCTTCTTCATGATCCTGGTCGACTCGACCATCGTCTCGATCGCCAACCCCGCCATCATGCGCGACCTCGGCACCGACCTCACCGCGGTGCTGTGGGTGACCTCCGCCTACCTGCTGGCGTACGCCGTGCCGCTGCTCATCACCGGTCGCCTCGGCGATCGCTTCGGCCCGAAGAACGTCTATCTCGTCGGCCTCGCCGTGTTCACCCTGTCGTCGCTCTGGTGCGGCCTCTCCGATGACATCACCATGCTGATCGTCGCGCGGGTCGTGCAGGGGCTCGGCGCGGCACTGATGACCCCGCAGACCATGGCGGTCATCACGCGCATCTTCCCGCCGCAGCAGCGCGGTGCCGCGATGGGCCTCTGGGGAGCCGTCGCCGGTGTCGCGACGCTCGTCGGCCCGATCCTCGGCGGTCTCCTCGTCGACTCGCTCGGCTGGGAGTGGATCTTCATCGTCAACGTGCCCGTGGGCGTCGTCGCGTTCATCCTCGCGCTGCGGCTCGTGCCCAAGCTCGAGACGCACCAGCACTCCTTCGACTGGCTCGGCGTGGTGCTGAGTGCCGTCGGCATGTTCCTCGTGATCTTCGGCATCCAGGAGGGCGCGACCTACGACTGGGGCACCATCACCGGACCGATCACCGTGTGGGGCCTGATCATCACGGGTCTCGTGGTGCTCGTCGCCTTCGTCGTCTGGCAGCACTTCAATCGCAGGGAGCCCCTGCTGCCCTTGGACCTGTTCACGGACCGCAACTTCGCGCTCTCGAACGCCGCGATCACCTTCGTCGGGTTCGCCATCGTCGCCATGCCGCTGCCGCTCGCGTTCTACTACCAGGTCGCTCGCGGCCTCGAGCCCACGCAGGCCGCGCTCATGCTCGTGCCGATGGCGGTCGTCTCGGGCGTGATGGCGCCCTTCATCGGGCGGCTGACCGACCGCGTCGACCCGAAGTGGATCGCGTTCGCGGGGTTCACGATCACCGCCGGCGCGCTCGCGGCGATGTCGCTGCTCATCACGCCCGAGGTCGACCTCTGGGTGCTGCTCATCCCGGCCGCGTTCCTCGGCCTCGGCCTGTCGGGCATCTGGGCGCCGCTCGCCTCGACCGCGACGCGCAACCTGCCCCCGCAGCAGGCCGGCGCCGGCTCGGGCGTCTACAACATGACCCGGCAGTTCGGCTCGGTCTTCGGTGCGGCGGCGATCACGGCGCTCATGAACGGCCGCCTCGAGGCGAACCTCCCCGGGTTCGCCGAGGCCGGCGGTGAGCAGTCGAGCACGGCGGGCCAGGCCTTGCCGCCGCAGATCGCGGGTGGATTCACCGACGCGATGTCGCAGTCGCTGTGGTTGCCCGTCATCGGGTTCGCGATCGGCGCCGTGCTGGTGCTGTTCTTCGCCAAGCCCAAGGTGACGGTCGACTGGGCGCAGCAGGGGCCCGCCGCGTCGACGGATGCCGCGGAGCAGGCGACCGTCGGTGCGGCTCCCGGGGCCGCCCCCGATCTGGGGACAAAACCCGAGTAGTACTCATCTATCCACGGCGTGGGTGGCGGAGGAGGATTCGAGGAGACGGTGCGCGTCGATGCCCACCGTGCCGGAGGTCATCATGCGTCTCGCCTCGATTCCTCTCCGTACCGCCGCCGCGGCCATCGGGCTCGCCGGGCTGACCGGCGCCCTGCTGGCGCTCACCGCGCCCCCGAGTCCGGCGCGGGCCGATTCGGTCATCGTGGTCGACTCGGTCTCGCAGTCGCTCGGTGACGGCGGCTGCACCCTGCCCGAGGCGATCCTTGCGGCCAACCACGACTCGACGGTCGTGCCGGATCCCGACGGACGCGGCGCCGTCGTCGACACGGGATGCGCGGCCGGCAGCGGCATCGACGTGATCGAACTCGCGCCCGGCGCGACGTACGCGTTCGGGGCGGTGATCGACGACGCGCTGAACCACGTCGGCCCGAGCGCCACGCCGATCATCACCTCCCACCTCGTCATCGAGGGCCGCGGAGCCGTCCTCCTGCACACCGGTACGACGCCGGTGCGGGCATTCGCCGTGCAGGCCGGGGGATACCTCGATCTCCGCGAGGTGCACGTGAGGGACTTCTCCGTTCGAGGAGGCAATGGCGGCAACCGCGGGGGCGGCGGAGGGCTCGGTGCGGGCGGAGCCATCGCCGTGCACGAGGGCGCTCTCCTCGTGCAGTGGAGCACCTTCGAGTCGAACATCGCGACGGGCGGTGACGGCGGCGGTCGAAGCGACATCGGTGGATCAGGCGGCGGTGGCGGTGGCGGTCTCGGGGGCTGGGGCGGCTCCGACGGCGGTGGGGGCGGCGGCTCTCGGGGTCGTGGTTCCGAAGGCATCATCATCGGCTCCGACGGCGGTGGCGGTGGCGGAACGGTCTCCGACGGTGGGGGCGACTCGATCTTCGACACGGCGCCCGGCGGGTACCGCTGCGGCGGAGAGGGTGCCTTGCTGAGCGTCCTCGATCAGTTCCTCGCGCACGCGGACGGCGACGACGCCGGGTGCGCGGGCGGTGGCGGAGGCGGTGGCGGCGACGGCGCATTCAGCAGCGGTGACGGTGGCGACGGTGCGTACGGCGGCGGTGGCGGAGGCGGTGCCTACGACGACGGCGACGGCGGGCACGGCGGCTTCGGCGGTGGCGGCGGCGGGGCCACGGCCGAGCCCGATGTCTTCAGTTGCGGCGCCTACTGCGGCGGTAGCGGCGGCGACGGCGGCTTCGGCGGCGGTGGCGGCGGGGCGCCGGGCGGCGTCGTCTTCGGCGGCCCGGGCCTCGGCGGCACGTTCGCCGGCGACGGCAGCGAACTCTACGGCGGCGGTGGCGCCGGCCTCGGCGGTGCGATCTTCGGCTACAGCGCGAGCATCGAGGTGAGCAACAGCACCTTCACGGGCAATGCCGCGGTGCGCGGCGTCGCAGGCTCCGGCGGTTTCACCGACGGCGGGGCGCAGAACGGGGCGGATGCCGGTGGTGCGATCTTCACCGTCGGCGGCAGGTTGACCATCACGAACTCCACGATCGCCGGCAATGAGTCCACGGGCGACGGCGCCGGCGTCGTGGTCTACAAGCCGACCACCGGGGATCCGACTTCGCTCGAGCTCCGCAACACGATCGTCGCCGGCAATACCGGGCGCGACGAGTGCTTCGTGCTCGGCGGCGTCGCAACGTCCGGCGCGGGCAACCTCGTCACGCCGCATGCCACCGATGCGCGCACCTCATGCCCGGCGATCACGCAGTCGGCGGATCCCGAGCTCGCGCCGCTCGCACTCAATGCGCCGGGGCGCACTCCAACGATGGCCGTCGGCGGGCTGAGCCCGGCGGTGAACACAGGGGACCTCGCATCGGCCCCGCTCGACGACCAGCGGGGCATCTCCCGGCCGCAGTTCGGCTCGGTCGACATCGGCGCGTACGAGTTCGAGGGCGGCGCGGACGCCACGGCCCCGCGCGCCGCGCCGGCGGTCACGTCGGGGAGTGGGCTCGACGGCTGGAGCACGACGGACGTCGCCGTCGACTGGGGTTGGAGCGACGGGGTGGGCGGCACGGGGATCGACCCGTCGCGCTGCACGCTCGGGTCGACCTCGGCCGGAGAGGGGAGCGCCATCCTGATGTCGGCGAGCTGCACCGACCTCGCGGGCAACACCAGCACGTCGGAGTACACGGTCAAGGTCGACAAGACGGCCCCGGTCGTCACCTGCGATGCGGCTCCGCGATTCGTGGTCGGCGGTGCGCCGACCATCGGGCTCTCGGCGACCGTGACCGACGCGCTGTCGGGCCCGGGGTCGTCTCCCGTCACCGCCCAGTTGACCGCGACGGACCTGGCCGCGACCGGGGTCTTCTCGAGGCCGCTCACGGGTGCCGACGTGGCCGGCAGCACCACGACGGTCGACTGCGAGTTCGTCGTGGCGTACGGATTCTCGGGCTTCCTCCAGCCGGTGCCGCAGACCTCGTACAAGCGGGGGTCGAACCTCCCGGTGCGGTTCCAGTTGACCGCCGCGAGCGGGCAGTCGATCAGCGACGCAGTAGCGGCGGCACTCCTCTCACCGAGATGCCTCGTGTCGGTGACGTTCGACGGTCTGGCGAGGGGATGCGCGACGTACAACGCGGTCTCCAACACCTTCCAGTTCGACGTGAAGACGACGAAGGCGATCGCGGCCGGAACCCACACGATCGGGATCCTCGTGAAGAGCGGTGCCGGCGACATTCTGAATGCGAACACGGCACCGGTGCAGTTGCGGTGACCACGCGGTCACGAGCGGATTAAGCGGGCGGGCATCGCCACCCCTGACCGCTCGAGCGCATCAGGCGAGCCCCGCGCGCTCCTGCAGCACCGTCTTCAGGGTGGTGCGCGTGGCGTCGAGCCCGCGGTGCAGCTCTTCGAAACTCGTCGAGAGCGGGGAGAGCCCGATGCGGAGGCCGCCTGGGTCGCGGTAGTCGGGGATCACGTCCTGCTGCCAGAGGCGGGCGGTCACCTCGCGCATCGCTGGGTGCTGCAGCGTGACGTGGCCGCCGCGCTCCTCGGGGTCGGCGGGGGAGGCGAGGGTCACGCCGAGGGGTGCGAGCCAGTCGTCGGCGAGGGTGATCGCGAACTCGGTGAGCGCGACCGACTTCTCGCGGAGCGCCGGCATACCCGCCTCCTCGATCATCGCGAGCGTCTCCTCCATCGCGAGCATGCCGACGATCGGCGCGGTGCCCGAGAGGAAGCGGCGGATGTCGGGCACGGGCTCGTAGTCGGGCCCCATCGCGAACATGTCGGTCGTGCCCCACCAGCCTTGGATCGGCTGGGCGATCGCGGCCTGCAGGTCGTCGCGCACGTAGGCGAACGCGGGTGAGCCCGGGCCGCCGTTCAGGTACTTGTAGGTGCAGCCGACGGCGAGGTCGAACCCCCAGAGGTCGGCCTTCACCGGCACCGAGCCCGCGGAGTGGCAGAGGTCCCAGAGGATCAGGGCGCCCGCGTCGTGCGCGATGCGCGTGAGTTCGGGGGCATCCGCCAGGTACGCCGACCGGTAGGCGACGTGCGAGACGACGACGAGCGCGGTCTCGGGGCCGACGGCCTCGGCGAGCTGCTCCGGCGAGACACCGGCCGAGGTGTCGACCTCGATCCAGCGCAGGCGCAGGCCGCGCTCGCGCGCGATGCCGTCGAGCACGTAGCGGTCGGTCGGGAAGTTGTCGGTGTCGACGACGATCTCGCGACGCGCCGGATCGCGGGCGATCTGGGCGTCGACGGCCGCGCGGGCGAGCTTGTAGAGCAGCACGGTGGTCGAGTCGCCGATGATCGTCTGCCCGGCCTTCGCCTCGATCACGGCGCGGCCGATGCGGTCGCCGATCTCGGTGGGCAGCTGCAGCCAGGCCTCGTCCCACCCGCGGATGAGCCGGCCGCCCCAGTCCTCCCGGAGGAACCGCTCGACGCGCTCGATCGCCGACACCGGCGGGCGGCCGAGCGAGTTGCCGTCGAAGTAGACGAGATCGGTCTCTGCGCCCGCGAAGCGCTTGCGGTAGTGCGCGAGCCCGTCGGCGCGGTCCATGCGGCGGGCGAAGGCGAGATGCGGGTCGTGGGTCACCGGTGCTCCAAATCAACGTACGGCTGCAGGTCTTCGGCGGGCGAGAGGTCGGCGGTCGCCAGCCAGCCGGGAAGCTCGTCGAGCCTCGCGGGCGGCTCGCCCGGAACGAAGGTCGCGAGGGCGCCGTCGACCGCGACCGGCCACGGGTCGGTGAGTGCGGCGATCACGGGGGATGCCCCGAGGCCGGCGCGCACGAGCAGCGCGAGCTCCGCTGGGTTCAGGCCGAGCGGCTGATCGCCGTTGCCGAGGTCGGTGCCGTACAGCACGCGCCCCCCGGCCGCGTGGAAGCGGCCGAGGTTGTCGAGCGCGATCTCCGCCTCGGGCGTCGCCTCGCCGTAGCCCGCGACGAAGAGCGTCGAGATCCAGCACTGCCCGGCCGACACCGCCCGGCCGATGAGCGCGTCGTCGAGTCGCTCGGTGAAGGGCGTGTGCGCGAAGGCGTCGACGCCGGCCTCGATCGCGAGCCGCGACATCCCCTCGCCCTCGACATGGGCGACCACGGGCACGCCGGCGGCGTGCGCGCTCGCGACCACCGCCGCGAGCGTCACCGGGTCGAGCACCGGCCCGGCGGCGAGGTTCAGCGCGACCTTGATGACGGATGCCCCGAACGCCAGCTGCTCGCCGACCGCCGTCTCGGCGGCCGTCGGCAGGGCGGCGCGCTCGTCACCCGCCGCGACGACGATCTCGCGCGCGCTGCCTGGCGCGGCCCACGGTCGGTCGGACGGGTATCCGCCCGGCGCGGTGAGGAAGCTGCCGGCGAAGGCGACGCGCGGCACGCCGTCACGACGGGCGTACGCCGCGATCGTGTCGAGCGGGCCGCCGAGGTCGACGACGCCCGCGAGTGCGGTGTCGCGCAGGGCGTCGGGCCCGATCAGCATGAGGTGCACGTGATGGTCGATGAGCGGCGGCAGCATCGTGCCCGTCTCGCCCGGGTGCTCCGCGCTCATCGAGCGGCGCACGCGCCGCGCGCCGGGCCCGAGGTCGAGCGGTGCGGGATCGAGGCGGCCGGGCATGCTCAGCCCGGGATCTCGGTGCGCACAGCGTAGAGCTCGGGGAAGAACGTGAGATCGAGTGCCCGCCGCAGGAAGCTCGCGCCGCTTGATCCGCCGGTGCCCGTCTTGCTGCCGATGATGCGCTCGACGGTCTTCAGGTGCCGGAAGCGCCAGAGCTGGAAGTTGTCCTCCAGGTCGACGAGCTCCTCGCACGTCTCGTAAGCGGCCCAGTGCTCCGAGGTGTCGGCGTAGATCGAGGCGAACACCGGCACGAGCTCGGGGGAGAAGGTCCACGCCTGGGTGACGTCGCGCTCGAGGATCTCGGCCGGAATCGGGTACCCGGCGCGATCGAGGAGCCGGAGGAACTCGTCGTACAGGCTCGGCGATTCGAGGGCGTGCCGGAGGATCGCGCTCGCCGCGGCATCCGACTCGAAGACCTGCATCATCTTCGCGTTCTTGTTGCCGAGCACGAACTCGACGGCGCGGTACTGGTACGACTGGAACCCGCTCGCGTTGCCGAGCACGCCGCGGAACTGCGCGTACTCGGTCGGCGTCAGCGTCGCGAGCACCGACCACTGCTCGGTCAGCGTCTTCTGGATGTGCTTGACGCGCGCGATGCACTTCAGCGCCGGGGCGAGCTCGTCGGCACGCAGCAGGTCGCGCGCGGTCTCGAGCTCGTGCAGCACGAGCTTCAGCCAGAGCTCGGTGGTCTGGTGCTGGATGATGAACAGCAGCTCGTCGTGGTGCTCGGGCCGCGAGATCGGCCGCTGCGCCGAGAGCAGCGTCGGCAGGTCGAGGTAGCCGCCGTAGCTCATGCGATCGCTGAAATCGGTGACGACGGATGCCTCGATCGTGCGGGTGTTGGCTTCGACGCCGTCGATGGCGCTGTCGATGGCGCCGTCGCCGGGTGCGGTTGGCTCAGTGGTCACGGCACCAGCCTAACCACGCGGGGTGGAGGCCGACACGGCGGGCATCCCCTTGCCGGCAGCACCGGCATGTGCCCGCCGCGTCGCGACCCTTCCCCCCAGAAGGGTCATCGCCATCGTTCATTCGGGTAAACGGAGGTGACCCTCCGAATCATACGGCACCGACGCGCGTACAGTGAAAGCGTGAGTTCATCCCTGTCGCCTCGCCGTGATGCGAGACGCAACCATGAGCGCCTGCTCGCCGAGGCGAAGCAGCTCTTCGCCGAGCGCGGCATCGACGCGCCGCTCGACGAGCTCGCCGTGCGTGCCGGCGTCGGTGCCGGCACCGTCTACCGGCACTTCCCGAACCGCGATGCGCTCGTGCGCGAGCTCTACGACGCCGCGGTCACCGACCTGCGCGAGTTCGCACCGCAGTTCCTCGCCGCGGAGACCGGGTGGAAGGCGATCGAGCTCTGGCTCGACCTGGTCAGCGGATGGCTCGTCGCGTCGCCGCACCTGCCGGCGGTGATGCGTCGCGTCGCCGAACTCGACCCGACCCACCGCCCCGGCACCGAGTTCGCACCGATGATGGATGCCGTGGTGTCCCGGGCGAAGGCCGAGGCCACCCTGCGTCAGGACGTGACCGCGGTCGACCTCAGCATCATGGTCGACATGCTCGGCTCGCTGGGGCAATACGGCGGGGCCTACCTGCCGTACTGGCGTCGCCAGCTCGCGGTCATGCTCGACGGGCTGCGCGCCCGACCCGATCTCACGCCGCTGCCCGGCGAGGGCCAGGCGTTCGACGAATTCCACGACATGTCGCACGCGAAGGGCTCGTCGCCCGCGCCGCGCTGACCGCCGCCGCGCAACCAACTGCGCACGTCGAGATGACGCGAATCGACCTCGAGCGGGTCACTCGAGGTCGATTCGCGTCACTTCGGCGGGAGGTGCGAACGTCGCGGTTCAGCCGGCGGCGCGCACCACTACGAGGTTGGCCCACGGGTCGTCGAACGCGAGGGTGAGGCCGTCGTCGCGGGTCGCGACACGGTAGTGGCCCATGCGCTCGCCGAGGTCGCCGAGGTCGTC
Source organism: Agromyces fucosus (assembly GCF_004134865.1). Taxonomy (GTDB): domain Bacteria; phylum Actinomycetota; class Actinomycetes; order Actinomycetales; family Microbacteriaceae; genus Agromyces; species Agromyces fucosus. The sequence continues at coordinate 234,750 of NZ_SDPO01000003.1, forward strand.
GGCGCTCGGCACGACGATCTCGACCTTGCCGAGCCCGAGCGCGAGCGCGCGACGGCCGGCGCCGCGGCTGTTCCACGTGTTCATGGCCATGTGGTGGTGGTACCCGCCCGCCGAGACGAAGAGCGCCTGGTCGCCCATCTCGGCCGTGGTCTCGAAGCCGAGCCGATCGACGTAGAACTCGCGGGCACTCGCGACGTCGCCGACCGAGAGGTGCACGTGGCCGACGACGGCTTCGCCCAGGCCGGTGCCGGCTGCCGCGGCATCCGCCCCGCCCTCGGTGAGGTGCTCGCGCAGGTACTCGTTGGGGTCGAGGTACAGCGTCGCCATCTCGATCGTTCCGTGCGTCCAGCTCCACTTGGAGCGGTCGCGGTCGAAGTAGAGCTCGATGCCGTTGCCCTCGGGGTCGGTGAAGTAGAAGGCCTCGCTCACGAGGTGGTCGGCGCTGCCGGTGAAGGTGCCCGGATGCTTCGAGGCCACCGAGTAGATCGCGGTCGCGAGCGCTTCACGGGTGTCGAAGAGGATCGCGGTGTGGAAGAGTCCGGCATCGCGCGGCGAGGCATGACGCAGCTCGGGCGCGTGCTCGAGGATCACGATCGGCGTCGAGCCGCGGCCGAGCACCGCGACCGGGCCGTCGTGGCTCAGCAGTTCGAGCGTGACGGCGTCGCGGTAGTAGCGGATCATCGCGTCGAGGTCGCCGACGCGCAGCGTCACGGCGCCCATGCCGGTGTCGGCGGCGAGCAGCCCGGCGCCCTCCGGCGCTCCATTGGTTGTAATCACAACTAATGATAACCGGGGGATCGCGCCGCGCATTCCCGATCGAGATCGTCGGAAACGGGACTGCCGCTCGAGCGCCGCCATCCCTACGATGGAGGCACACCGGCTCCCGGGGACCGACGGGGAGCCTTCTGGAGGGGACGAAGACATGGGCATGGACAACCTGGTGCTGTACGTGGCGACCTACGACGACGGTGCGACCGCCACCGACGAGTACCGCTCGCTCAAAGACGCCGAGGCGTCATCCGAGCTCGAGGTCGTGTCCTCGGTCGTGATGCGTCGCGGTGACGACGGCAGGGTCGCCGTCGACGAGCACGGCACCGGCCAGGTCGCCGCCGGCACGTGGATCGGCGGTGCTGCCGGCCTCGTCGTCGGCCTCTTCGCACCCCCGCTGCTCGCCGCGACGGCCATCGGAGCGGGCGTCGGCGCCATCTCGGGCGCGATCGCGAAGAAGCACGATGAGAAGAAGGTGGGCCTCGAGCTCGAGGAGTACCTGCCGAAGGGGTCGTCGGCCATCGTGGCCGTGCTCGACGACAAGTACCTCGACCGCATCGACGCGGTGCTGACGAAGTACGCCAAGAAGGTCGACAAGGCGATCGATCGAGACGACTACGAGGCCCTCGAGAAGGCGATCAGCGAGGGCGGCGACAAGATCGCAAAGGCGATCGGCTCATAGGCGAGACATCGTCGGTCGAGTAGCGAGCGAAGCGAGGTATCGAGACCTACCGTGCCGCATGGTCTCGATACGGCCCTGGCGGGCCTACTCGACCGACGTGCCGAGACTCAGGCGCCGGCCGTCAACCGGTCGAGCAGTTCGCGGTACTTGGCGGCGGTCTGCTCGACGATCTCGTGGGGGAGGGTCGGCGGCTCCTCTGAGACCTCCTGATCCCAGTTCGCCGAGAGCCAGTCGCGCACGATCTGCTTGTCGAAGCTCGCCATGCGCAGCTCGGGCGTCGCGGCGGTGGCGTACGCCTCGGCGTCCCAGTAGCGGCTCGAGTCGCTCGTGAGCACCTCGTCGGCGAGCGTGACGATGCCGGTCGACCGGTCGGCGCCGAACTCGAACTTCGTGTCGGCGAGGATGACGCCGCGCGCTTCGGCGATCTCCGATGCGCGGGCGAAGATCTCGAGCGACAGCGAACGCAGCTGCTCGGCGACGACCTCGCCGACGAGCTCCACAGTGCGCTCGTACGACACGTTGACGTCGTGCTCGCCGAGGGGAGCCTTCCAGGCCGGTGTGTAGATCGGCTCGGGCAGGCGGTCGCCGTTCGAGAGCCCCTCGGGCAGGGCGTAACCGCCGATGGCGCCCGTCTCCTGATATTCCTTCCATCCGCCGCCCGTGATGAAGCCGCGCACGACGCACTCCACGGGGAACATGTCGAGCGTGCGGCAGAGTGTGCCGCGCTCGGCGAGCTCGGCGGGCACCTCCGGCAGCTCGAGTGCCTCGAGGCGGTCGTCGAGCGGGTGCGCGAGGTGGTTCGGCACCTCGGGGAGCTGGTCGAACCACCAGCGGGTGAGGCTCGTGAGCATCGCGCCCTTGCCGGGGATCGCGGGCGAGAGCACCTGGTCGTAGGCGCTCACGCGGTCGGTCGCGACCACGAGCACGACGGGCGAGAGGCTCAGCGGATCACCCGTCCAGCTGTCGTCGTCGACGAGCAGCTCGGTCGGCACGTAGAGGTCGCGCACCTTGCCCGAGTAGACGTGGGTCCAGTCGGCGTGCTCCTGCGAATCGCTCATGGCTTCCTTCATTCGGTGACGAGAGGCCTATTCGGCGACGCGCGCGGCGATGTCGGTGCGGTACTGGCCGCCGTCGAGCCGCAGGTGCCCGAGCGCCTCGTACGCGCGCCGGCGGGCTTCGGCGAAGCCGTCGCCGACGGCGACGACATTGAGCACGCGGCCGCCGGTCGCGATGAGCGGCAGCTCTTCGGCGCCGTCGCCGGTTGCGGCGCCGATCGCGGTCGCGGCGTGGGCGAGGTGCACTCCGGGCACGGATGCCGCGGCCTCGATGCCCTCGATGGCGCGGCCCGTCTGGGGCGACTCGGGGTAGCCCTCGCTCGCGAGCACGACCGTGACCGCGGCATCCGCTCTGAAGACCGGTCGCGGCAGCGAACCGAGCCCGCCGGTCGAGGCTGCCAGAAGCAGGCCGGAGAGCGGGGTCTCGAGGCGGGGGAGCACGACCTGCGTCTCGGGGTCGCCGAAGCGGGCGTTGAACTCGATCACGCGGATGCCGCGCGAGGTGAGGATGAGGCCCGCGTAGAGCAGGCCGATGAACGGGGTCTGCTCTTCGGCGAGCTTGTGCACGGTCGGCAGGGCGATCGTCTCGATGACCTCGTCGACGAACGCCGCCTCGCTGCCGAAGCGGCCGCCTCGGCCGTCGGAGGCGTCGGCGAGCCAGGGGAGTGGCGAATAGGCGCCCATGCCCCCGGTGTTCGGACCGGCATCGCCGTCGTGCAGTCGCTTGTAGTCCTGTGCGGGCGAGAGCGGCAGCACGTTCGTGCCGTCGGAGAGCAGGAACAGCGAGACCTCCTGGCCGTCGAGGAACTCCTCGATGAGCACGGGGCCCTGCTGCAGGTAGTGCGCGGCGTGCGCCACGGCGGCGTCGCGGTCTTCGGTGACGAGCACGCCCTTGCCGGCGGCGAGGCCGTCGGCCTTCACGACGTAGGGGGAGCCGAACTCGTCGAGCGTGGTCTCGACCTCGTCGAGCGTGTCGGCGAGGTTGGCACGGCCGGTCGGCACGTCGGCGTCCTGCATGATGCGCTTCGCGAATGTCTTCGATCCCTCGAGCGCGGCGGCGGCCTTGCCCGGCCCGAACACGGCGATGCCGCGGGTGCGCAGCGCGTCGGCGACGCCCGCGACGAGCGGCGCCTCGGGGCCGATGATGACGAACTCGATGTCGTTGTCGAGCGTGTAGTCGCTGACGAGCACCGGGTCGGTCGGGTCGAGCGCGATGGTCGTGACGCTGCCGCGCGCAGAAGACGTGGGGGATGCCGCGATGCCCGCGTTGCCCGGCGCCGCGATGATCTCGTGGCCGGCCTCCTCATCGAGGAGCGCGAGGATGATGGCGTGCTCGCGCGCGCCCGAGCCGAGGACGAGGATTCTCACCGGTTCAGGCTACCTCCTTGGGCTGCGCCCGCTTCGCCCCGTGACACCGCGATCGATGCCTCACGCCCGCCCACCGCTCGATCTGCTGAGAGGATGGAGGCGTGAACGCGACGCCCGACGATCAGCCCGTAGACGTTCCGAGCCCGCGCGGCCACCGTCTCTTCTGGTGGGTGCTCGCCATCGCCGCGTTCATCGTCGTGATCGACCAGGCGAGCAAGTGGTGGGCCGAGGCCCAGCTCGGCGACGGCAGCACCATCCCGGTGATCGGCGACCTCATCCGCTTCGTCCTCGTCTACAACCCGGGCGCCGCATTCTCGATCGGCACCGAGTACACGTGGATCTTCGCGATCCTCGCCGGCGTCGGCGCGATCGCGATCGCGTGGTTCGCCTGGCGGGTCGGCTCGGTGGGCTGGACGATCGCCCTCGGGCTCATCCTCGGCGGCGCCATCACGCACCTCGGCGATCGCCTCTTCCGCGAGCCCGGTTTCGGCCGCGGCCATGTCGTGGACTTCATCGGGTACGGCGACTGGTTCATCGGCAACGTCGCCGACATCGCGATCTTCGCGGGCGCCGTGATGATCCTCGTGCTGACGTTCATGGGCATCGCACCCAAGGGCGGGCGCGTGCGGGACGACGCCTGACGGTCGGCGTCGGCGAGCGGCCCTGACGAGCGGCCCTGACGGCTGCGGGCCGCCGGTGGCAGAATGGCCGACATGGCACGCGTGAGGATCGGCGACGACATCGGGCGGGCGGCAGTGTCGGTCGTGCAGGCGGCGACGGCCGAGGGTGCGGATGCCGCGACATCCGTCGATCGTTCGACGCTCGCGCTCGCGGTGCGCTACTCGCTGCAGCTGCTCGCCGAAGAGGCGCCCGGCGGCACGGTCGAGGTGCGCGTGCCGCCGTTCGGCGCCGTGCAGTGCATCGAGGGTCCGAAGCACACGCGCGGCACGCCCCCGAACGTGGTCGAGACGGATGTCACGACGTGGCTCGCCCTCGCGACGGGCGCCCTTTCATGGGCCGACGCGCGTGGGGCCGGCCGGGTGCACGCCTCGGGCCAGCGGGCCGATCTCGGCGACGTGCTGCCGATCATCCGCTGACCCGGCACGGCACAGGTCTCAGCGCACGGGCAGCACGAGCGGAACCCCAGTGCGGGGATGCGGCACGACCTCGACCGGCTGGCCGTAGACCGCTTCGATGCGCTCCGCCGTCAGCACGTCGGCGGGAGCACCCGTCGCGACGACCCGGCCGTGCCGCAGCAGCGTGATGTCGTCGGCGTAGGCGGCGGCGAGGTTCAGATCGTGCAGCACGACGACGACCGTGGCGCCGGCAGCGGCGTGGTCGCGGGCGAGGCGCAGCACGTCCTCCTGGTGCTTGAGGTCGAGCGCGGCCGTCGGCTCGTCGAGGAGCAGCACGGGCGTGCGCTGCGCGATGACGCGGGCGAGGGCGACGCGTGCGCGCTCGCCTCCCGAGAGCGACGGCACGGTGCGGGCGGCGAGATGCGAGACATCCGTGGCCGCCATCGCCGCGTCGATCTCGCGATCGTCGTGCTCGGCCGCAGCGCTGCCGGCCCACGGATGCCGCCCCATCGCGACGATCTCCCGCACGGGGAAGGGGAACGAGACCGTGTGCTCCTGCGTCAGCACGGCGCGGAGTCGTGCAAGCGCCTTCGGCGACTGTCGGGCCACGGGCGTTCCGCCGAGGTGCACGGTGCCCGATGCCGCCGCGCGGTCGCCCGCGAGTGCCGCGAGCAGGGTCGACTTGCCCGCTCCGTTCGGGCCGATGAGCGCGTGCACGCGCGCCGGGGTGGCCGAGAAGTCGACCGCGTCGAGCAGGCGCACACCGTCGATCTCGACGGCGAGGCCGGCTGCGGTGAGGGCCATGGCGTCTGGTGCAGGCCTCATCCCCAGCCTCCCGAACGGCGGCGCGTTCGGCGCAGCAGCCAGAAGAAGAACGGGCCGCCGATGATCGACGTCAGCATGCCGATCGGCAGGTCGGCCATCGGCACCATCGTGCGGGCGGCGAGATCGGCGAAGAGCAGCAGCACGGCGCCGCCGAGGGCGCTCGCGACGAGCAGCGGCCGGTGCGCCGGGCCGATCACCATGCGCATGAGGTGGGGCACGATGAGGCCGACGAAGGCGATGATGCCCGCGAACGCGACGGCCGAGCAGACGAGCACGGCGACGACGACGATCGACACGATGCGCACCGCCTCGACGCGCACGCCGAGGTGACGCGCCCCGCGCTCGCCGAGCGAGAAGAGGTCGAGCGTGCGGCCGAGGAGGAGCGCCGCGGTGCCCGCGACGATCACGAGCGGGAGCATGACGGCGACCTCGGGCCAGCGAGCGCCGTTCAGGGATCCGAGCTGCCAGAACACGATCTCCTCGCGGGAGCCCGTGTCGCCGATGAAGGTGAGGAACGCGAGGGCCCCGCCCGCGAACGCGTTGATCGCGATGCCCGTCAAGACCAGCGTGACCACCTCGGTGCGTCCGCCGGCGCGGCTCGCGAGGTAGACCACGAGGGTTGCTCCGAGCCCGGCCGCGAACGCCGCGACGGCCGTCACCCAGTCGCCGAACGCCGTCCAGCCGAGCACGATCGCGGCGGCGGCGCCGAGCGCGGCGCCCGACGAGACGCCGACCACGCCCGGCTCCGCGAGCGGGTTCGCGAAGATCGCCTGCATGACGGTGCCGGCCATCGCGAGCGCTGCGCCGATGAGCAGGGCCATCGCGATGCGCGGGAAGCGGATGTTCCAGAGGGCCGAGTCCGTGTTGGGCAGGGCCTCGGGAGCGTCGCTCAGGCCGAGGCCGCGCAGGAGCGAGTTCCAGACCTCGTGGGGTGGCACGGGCAGCTGCCCGGCGCCCGCGGAGATGACGATGCCCGCGACGAGCGCGACCGCGAGGCCGGCGAAGAGCAGCGCGCTGCGCGTGCGCGGGGTGACGCCGCGTTTCGCGTTCGACGCGAGGCTCGGGAGCACGGCGTCGGCCGCGACAGCGGGTGCGGCCGCCATCGGCGCCTCAGACGCTTCAGGTGTCCCAGGCGCTTCAGGCGCTTCAGGTGCTTCCGGTGCTTCCGGCGCACTCGCGCGCGTGTCAGTCATCGAGGTACCCCGACTGCTCGGGCGCCCACACCGCCCGCGCGAGGGCCTCGACGACCTGTGGCGCGCGCGGCCCGAAGCTCAGGATCTCGCTGTCGGCCATGTCGACGAACCTGCGGTGCAGGCCGGCCGGCGTCGACGCGAGCGCCGGTACGCGCTCGAGCAGACCGTCGATGCCGCCGGCCGACTCGAGGCCGCCGCTCATGAGCAGCACGACGTCGGGCTGGGCGGCGACGAGCGCCTCCGCCGTGACGGGTCGCATGCCCTCCCAGCCGATCTCGCTCGCGATGTCGATGCCGCCGATCGATTCGATGAGCGAGTCCGCGCCCGACTCGGCGCCGAAGAGGTAGTAGACGTTCGCCGAGCCCCGCACGTAGAGGAACGCGATGCGCGGTCGCACCGCAGCGTCCGACGGGATCGCCGCGGCGATGTCCGCCGTGACGCGGACGAGGTCGGCGTCGACCTGCGCCGCGAGCAGTCCGCCGCGTTCGGGTACGCCGAGGGCTGTCGCGACCTGGTCGATGAGCTCGTCGATCGTGTCGAGGCTGCGCTCCGACGTCGTGATCACGACGGGGATGCCGCTGTCGCGCAACTGGTCGAGCACGTCGAGCGGTCCGAGCGTCGTGTCGGTGATCACGACGGTCGGGTCGAGCGCGAGGATCGCCTCGGCGGTCAGGTTGTGACCGCCCTGCGTGACGACGGGCAGAGCGGATGCCTCGGCGAACCCGGTCGAGCTGTCACGCCCCACGACGCGGTCGCCGAGGCCGAGGCCGAACACGGTGGCGGCGAGCGAGCCCGAGACGTCGATCGGCAGGATGCGCGAGGCATCCGTCACCGTGACCTTCGTGCCCTCGTCGTCGGTGACCGTCGCGGGAAGCTGCGGGGTCTCATCGGAGTCGATCATCGGCAGTGCGGCGTCGGCGAGGCACGCCGTCGACGGGCCCTCGATCGTGCGCGGCGACTCGTCGATCGCGAGTTCGGCGAAGGGGGTCGCGCTCGCCACGCACTGCGGCTCGGTGGTCGAGCCGGTCGCGGTGGCGACGCATCCCGTGGTGAGCATCGCCGTCACGGCGAGCACTGCGACGGACACGGTACGGGTCGCACGGGCCGAGATCGGGCGCGACGTGACATGGGAAGCCATGAAGTGAGGTAAGCCTTACCTTAAAGTTGACAGGGCGGCAGGCTTCACTCTAGCGTCATTCTTAGCTGAGGCTTACCTAACTCAGCACACCCACTCCCACCCCTCGCTTGCGTCCGCCGCACTGTGCGCGCCGTCGCTTCGCCATGCCTGGAGGACCGCGTCGTGAAGACACCGTCACCGATATCCACCCACTCGAGGCGCTGGCTCGCCGGCTCCCTCGCGGCGCTGCTCGCCCTCGGCGGCTCGATCCTGACAGCGGCGCCCGCGCTCGCCGAGGAGATCGCTCCGGCAGCGGTCGCCTCGCCGTCGCTCACCGTGACGCCCGCCGATGAGGTGGACCCCGCCGTCGAGAACACGTTCACGGTCTCGGGCACCGGCTACGTGGGCGCAGGGGCGGCGAACGGCGCGTACGTGCTGCTCGGGGACGCTTCGATCTGGAGCGGCGGCGGTCCGCTGGTGGCCTCTGGCTGGCTCGGTCTCGCGTGGGTACCGGCCGGCTCGATCGTCGACGGTGCGTTCACGACGACGCTGAAGGTGCCGGCCGGGTCGTTCGACCCGGCGAAGTCCTACGTCGCGGCGACCTCGGCTGCGCACGGGCTGTCGGTCACCGACCGTTCGCTCGACGCGTTCTCGCCGATCACGATCGCACAGCCGACTCCGCCGGAACCCGTGGCAGATCCGGTGCTGACCGTGTCGCCCTCGACCGAAGTCGACCCCGCGGCCGAGAACACGTTCACGGTCTCGGGCACCGGCTACGTGGGCGCAGGCGCGGCGAACGGCGCGTACGTGCTGCTCGGGGACGCTTCGATCTGGAGCGGCGGCGGTCCGCTGGTGGCCTCTGGCTGGCTCGGTCTCGCGTGGGTGCCCGCCGGCTCGATCGTCGATGGTGCGTTCACGACGACCGTGAAGGTGGCGGCCGGTTCGTTCGATCCGGCGAGGTCGTACGTCGCGGCGACGTCCGCAGCACACGGCCTCTCGGTCACCGACCGTTCCCTCGACGCGTTCTCGCCGATCACGATCGCCCAGCCGGAACCCGAGCCGGTGGTGCCGACGGTGTCGGTGTCGAAGACGAGCGGGTTGGATGCCGCGGGCGAGAAGGTCGTCGTGAAGGGCACCGGATTCGTTCCGAACGCCCCCGCGACGAATGGGGTGCGTCCGCCGCTGGCGGGCAAGTTCGCCGGCGCGTACGTGGTGTTCGGTTCGTTCGCCGAGAACTGGAAGCCGAGCGCCGGTGCCGCATCGTCGGCTCGGGTCGTGGACTCGCAGAAGTGGGTCGTCGATGCAGCGGATGTCGCGGCGATCGGCGGCGCCGCCGCGGGTGCGGTCGCGATCGGTGCCGACGGTTCCTTCGAGGTCGAGTTGACCGCGCGCGAGTTCGAGAAGGCCCTCGCGGGTGGCAACTACGGCGTCTACACCTATGCCGGCAGCGGTGCGAAGGTGCCCGCGTTCGAGACGTACACCCCCGTCAGCTTCGCGACAGTCGAGCCTCCGAAGCCCGATCCGGGGCCGGGCACTGGGCCCGTTGCGCCGATCGCGAGCGGATCGCTCTCCTGGGGCGTCTCCGGTGCATTCCGCGACTACGTCGTCGGCAGCATCGCGAAGGGCTCGATCTCAGTCGGCTCCGGCGCGACCCAGTCGGGCGGCCTCTTCCAGTTCGGCCAGACCGGCGGCACCTACAGCCAGGTGACCGGCACCGGCACCGCCGCCTACGCGGGCTCCGTGCGGTTCACCGGTCACGGCGGCCTGCTCGACCTGACCTTCGCGAACCCGACCTTGCGCGTCACCACTCCCACGAGCGGCGTGCTCGAGGTCTCGGCCAACGGCTCACGGGTCGACCTCGCCGTCGTCGACCTCGCGCGCGGCTCGAAGTCGCTCGTGAACGGTGCGACCCGCATCGCGAACGCGCCGGTCACGCTGACCGCCGCGGGAGCCGCCGCATTCGAGGGGTACTACTCCGCCGGTGGTGCGCTCGACCCGCTGACGGTCGTCATCGGGACGCCGGGAGCCGCGCCAGCGGGGAACTCGGGCACGGTCGCCACCTCGTCCGCTGCGAAGGCCTCGGCGAGGGTGGTGCCGGCGACCCCGCCCTCGACGACGGGCATCACGCTCGACCCCGCCACGCTCGCCGCACTCGCGGCCGGCAAGCAGGTCACCGTGACGGTCGACGGTTTCCAGCCGAACGAGGCCGACATCATGGTCGTCGTCTACTCGACGCCGACCGTGCTCGCACGAGATCTCGTCGCCGACGCGAACGGTGTCGTCACCTGGACGGGGAGCCTTCCCGCCGGCCTCGAGCCCGGCGATCACACGCTGACCTTCCAGGGGTCGACGGCGAAGGGCATCCGCTTCACGGTGAGTGCGCCGGCCGGACTCTGCGTCGTGACCGACGCGACGCTCGACTGGGGCTTCAAGACGTCGTTCCTGCAGTACCTCGAGAGCGGCATCGCGAACGGCCAGTGGGCCGTGACGGGCGCGAGCGAGCAGGACGGAGTGTTCGGCTTCGCCGGCGGCACCGGTTCGATCGAGGCCGAGAGCGTGCGCGGCGTCGTCGCCTTCCCGGGTTCGATCGAGTTCACCGGCCACGACGGAGCGCTCGACACGACCATCGCGAACCCGTCGATCGAGTTCGTCGGGAACGACGAGGCCTACCTCCGACTCGACGTCACTGGCACGACCCAGCAGGGCCAGCCGGTCACCGCGACGGCCGTGCGCTTCGCCGCGCTCGACGTCGAGGGGGCGCTCGAGCGCGCCGGTGACGCGCTCGTCGGCACGGTGGTTCCGGCCGAGTTCACCGAGGAGGGCGCCGCCGCGTTCGGCACCTACGCGGGCGGCGAGGAACTCGACCCGGTCTCCTTCGCGATCACGCTCCCGGCCGACTGCGGCATCGAGGCGGATGCTTCGAAGCCCGAGGTGCAGCCGGCGGTGGCCGACGACTCGACGGCCGCGACGACGGCTGCCGAAGGTCCGGCCGCCTGGCTCATCTGGCTGCTCGTCGCCGTCGTCGCGCTCGCGATCGCCGCACTCGTGGCGTTCCTGATCCTCCGGAGTCGTCGCTCGGCCAGCTGACCGGTTCGGTACGAGAGAGGCCCGCCCCGGAAGGGGCGGGCCTCTGCCGTGCTCCCACCGCGGTCGCAGCGAAATGCGGGACAATGGAGGGGTGACCGACCCCCTGAACACGCCCGAACCCGAGCGCACCCCGAACGGCGTCCCCGGCGCCGAGGCATCCGTGCCGCTCGAGCACGAGGTCGAGCGCGACCTCGTCACCGTGCGTCGCGCCCCGCGCTACTCGCGGTTCATGACCCTGGGGGCACTCGTGGGCGCGGTCGTGGCGCTGATCCTCACCGTGAGCTTCCCGGCCAACGACGACTTCGACATGGGCCAGGTGTTCGGGTTCCTGCTGCTCGCCTGCGCGGCGATCGGCCTCGCGCTCGGTGCACTCGTCGCCCTGCTGATCGATCGTGCCACCGCGCGCCGGGCGAAGTCGGTCACCGTCGAGCACGAGACGATCCACCCCGTCGACGAGTAGCGTTCGCGGGCCGGCGCAACGCGCCTAGCTGAGCTGCGTGCGCTCCACCCAGCCGAGGTACTCCTCGGTGACGGTGCCGGTGACGTAGTCGCCAGTGAAGCACGACAGGTCGAGCTGCTCGATCGAGGTACCCTCGGTGATCGCGGCCTGGAGGTCGGCGACCTCCTGGTAGATCATGTGGTCGGCGCTCAGCTCCGACGCGATCTCGGGGATCTTGCGGTTGTAGGCGATGAGCTCCTGGCGGCTCGGCATGTTGATGCCGTACACGTGCGGGAATCGCACCGGCGGGGCCGCCGAGGTGAACGTCACCTTGTTGGCACCGGCCGCGCGGGCCATCTCGACGATCTCCTTCGAGGTCGTGCCGCGCACGATCGAGTCGTCGACGATGAGGATGTTCTTGCCCTTGAACTCCGTGCCCATGGCGTTGAGCTTCTGACGCACCGAGCGCTTGCGCTCCGCCTGGCCGGGCATGATGAAGGTGCGGCCGACGTAGCGGTTCTTGTAGAAGCCCTCGCGGTACTCGATGCCGAGCTTCTGCGCGACCTGCATCGCGGCGGGGCGCGAGGAGTCGGGGATCGGCATGACGACGTCGATGTCGCCCTTGTCCATGTGCGTCTCGATCGTCGTCGCGAGCCGGTCGCCCATGCGAAGGCGCGCCTCGTAGACCGAGATGCCGTTCATGATCGAGTCGGGGCGGGCGAGGTAGACGTACTCGAACGAGCACGGCACGAGCATCGGGTTCTTCGCGCACTGGCGCGAGATCATCTGGCCGTCGAGGCCGATGAAGATGGCCTCACCCGGGTGCACGTCGCGCACGATCTCGTAGCCGCCCGATTCGAGCACGAGCGACTCGGATGCCACGATCCACTCGTCGCGACCGTTCCCGGCGGTGCGGCGGCCGAGGATGAGGGGCCGGATGCCGAACGGGTCGCGGAACGCGAGGAGGCCGTAGCCGGCGATCAGCGCGATGACGGCGTAGGAGCCCTCGACTCGCTCGTGCACCTGCTCGACGGCGGTGAAGACCTGGTCGGGGTCGAGGTCGAGCCCCGTGATCTGGCCCTGCAGCTCGGTGGCGAGGACGTTCAGCAGCATCTCGGTGTCGCTCGTGGAGTTCACGTGACGGCGGTCGATGCGGAAGAGGTCCTCCGACAGTTCACGCGTGTTCGTGAGGTTGCCGTTGTGCACGAGGGTGATGCCGTACGGCGCGTTCACGTAGAACGGCTGGGCCTCCTCTTCGCGCTCGGCGGCGCCCTTCGTCGCGTACCGCACGTGACCGAGACCCATGTTGCCGATAAGCGAGCGCATGTCGCGCGTGCGGAAGGCCTCGCGCACCTGCCCGCGCGCCTTCGTCATGTGGAAGATGGGGCCGTCGGCCGTCGCGATGCCGGTGGAGTCCTGGCCGCGGTGCTGCAGCAGCAGCAGGCTGTCGTAGATCTGCTGGTTGGCCGGTTCAGTGGAGACGATTCCGACGATGCCGCACATGCGAGCGATGGCTCCTCGAAGGTGGGGGAAGTGTCCGAGCAGGACTCCTCAATCCTCGCACACGCGCGCGTGTGAGCCGGCTGAGCGAACGCTGCTGCTCAGCTGAGCAGATGCGAGCGCGGAATCAGTATTCCGACGGCTTCGCGAGCACGGCCATCGTGCAGCGCGAGACGCAGACGAGCTTGCCCGCGGCATCCGTGATCCTGATGTCCCAGACCTGTGTCGTGCGGCCGCGCGTGAGGGGCATGGCCTCGCCGTAGACCCAGCCCTCGGCGACGGGGCGCACATGGTTCGCGTTGATCTCCATGCCGACGCAGTAGAACTTCGAGGGGTCCACCGTGAGCGTCGCGCCCCAGCTCGCGAGCGTCTCGGCGAGGGCGACGGATGCTCCGCCGTGCAGCACCCCGCCGGGCTGGCGGGTGCGGTGGTCGACCGGCATCCGGCCTTTGAGTGAACCGTCGGTCGTCTCGGTCAGCTCGATGCCGAGGGTGCGGATCAGGGTGTCGTCGCGCGCGTTCGCCCACTCCAGTGAGGGCTCGCCGAACCAGATGCTCATGCCGTCGAGTCTGGCACGCGGGCAGCGCCGAGCCGGTCTATGCGAGCTCGGCGATGATCGGGTGCATGGCGTCGTCGAACGCCGAGGCATCCGATCGGAGCGAATCGGTCACCGCGACGGTCATGTCGCCGATCCACCAGACGCCCGACTCGGCGAGCGGCACGACCTCGACGTTGAGTTCGAAGGAGTGGGCGCGGCGCCCGACCTCGCGTTCGTGCTCGGCGATGGTGCCGGCGTAGGCGCGATACGAGTCGCCGCGGCGGGATGCCGATGCGTTGCGGTAGCCGTCGTGCGCCCAGTCGGCCCAGGCCCGCGCCGCCTCCGCGTGGGGCAGGATAGCCGCGGCGAGCACCTCGGCGCCCGACGTCGGCAGCGCGACCTCGGTCTCGTAGGCGTCGACGAGCTCGAGCGGCACGGCCGACGGATGCGTCTCGGGTTCCACGGTCATCGCCCACCAGGTGCGCCACTGCTGCTCGAGACGGTCGTGCTGATCGATCTCGAGGCGGTCGCCGACGGGCCCGACGTCGCGCAGGCGCGGCAGTTCGAGAGGAGAGGCGATACCGAGCACCTCGCGCAGATAGAGCGCGAGGAGGACCGGGCGACTCGCGTTCTCACGGATCACCCACGACGGTGTGCCCCCCGGCTGCATGGCTGTATTTTAGTCCGCCGTTCGCGCAGCGGCACGGTTCGGCACGCGGAGAGCCGGCATGGCGCGGGTACGCTTGACGGGTGACCTCGAACTCGTCCTATGCCGCTGCCGGAGTCGACACGCACGCGGGTGATCTCGCCGTCGAACTGATGAAGGCGTCGGTCTCCGCCACGCACGGGCCGAACGTGCTCGGCGGGGTCGGCGGATTCGCCGGGCTCTTCGACCTCTCGTTCGCCAAGGACTACACGCGTCCGCTGCTCGCGACCTCCACCGACGGCGTCGGCACGAAGATCGCGATCGCGCAGGCGCTCGACAAGCACGACACGATCGGCCAGGACCTGGTCGGCATGGTCGTCGACGACATCGTCGTGGTCGGTGCGAAGCCGCTCTTCATGACCGACTACATCGCGTGCGGCAAGGTCGTGCCCGAGCGCATCGCCTCGATTGTCACGGGCATCGCCCGTGCCTGCGCCGAGACCGGCACCGCCCTCGTCGGCGGCGAGACCGCAGAGCACCCGGGCCTGATGGGCGCCGACGACTACGACGTCGCGGGCGCCGCGACCGGCATCGTCGAGGCCGACCGACTGCTCGGTGCCGAGAAGGTCGAGTCGGGCGACGCCGTCATCGCGATCGCGTCGAGCGGCCTGCACTCCAACGGCTTCTCGCTCGTGCGGCACATCCTCACGAGCGCCGGCATCGGGTACACCGACGCCTCGGCCGAGCTCGGCACGACCTGGGGCGAGGCCCTGCTCGAGCCCACTCGCCTCTACACCGGTCAGCTCGTCGAGCTGCTCGCCGGCCCGCACGGCGACGCCGTGCACTCGCTCTCCCACGTCACGGGCGGCGGCATCGCCGCGAACCTCGCCCGTGTGCTGCCGCTCGGCTCCTGGGTCGAGCTCGACCGCACGAGCTGGTCGCCGGCCCCCGTCTTCCGCGTGCTGAACGACCTCGCGGGCACCTCGCTCGAGTCGACCGAGGGCACCTGGAACCTCGGCATCGGCTTCTTCGCCGTCGTGCGAGCGGATGCCGCGGCATCCGTCATCTCGGCGCTCGGCGCCCTCGGCCTCCCGTCGTGGCAGGCCGGCACGGTGACGATCGGCGCCCGGGATCTCGGGGGCTTCGAGCAGGGCGCCAAGGGCGTCGACGGCGGCGCCGTGCGACTCGTCGGCTCCTACGCGAGCTGATCGGCCGCCCGTGCACACGCCCGTCTCGATCGGACTGATCGGCACGACCGATGCGTCGATCGTGGCGGCGCTCGCGCCGCGCATCGAGCGGCTCGGATTCCACGCGCTGTGGCTCAACGACGTGCCGGGCGGCGACTCGCTCGCCGGACTCCGCGTCGCCGCGGCGGCGACCGAGCGGCTCGGGCTCGCGACCGGCGTGATCCCGCTCGACCGGCGACCGGTCGACACGCTCGACCTCGCGGGCCTCCCCGAGGCGCGCACGAGCATCGGCATCGGCTCCGGTCGCATCGCGCACCCGCTGGCGTTCGTCGAGCAGGGCGTCGCGAGGCTGCGCGAACGCTGCGACGCCGAGATCATCCTCGGCGCCCTCGGCCCGCGCATGCGCCGGCTCGCCGCCGAACGCGCCGACGGAGTACTGCTCAACTGGCTGACGCCCCAGGCGGCGTCCGCCACGACCGCCGAACTGCGGGCGAGCGCAGGCGAGCGACGCGCGCGGTCGGTCCTCTACACGCGCACCGTCGTCGACGACGACGCCCGTGCGGAGCTCGAGGCCGAGTCCGAACGCTACGAGCAGGTGCCGGCCTACGCCGCGAACTTCGCCCGCCTCGGCATCCGCGCGATCGACGCGACGATCGACGGCGCGGGCGGGGTCGCAGCCTACGAGTCAACGGTCGACGAAATCGTCTTGCGCGCGATCACCCCGAGCGGGTCGCTCGCCGAGCTCGAACGATTCGTCGAGACGACCGCCGCATGGGTCGAACGCGCCGCGGAGGTCCGCCCGGTGTAGCTCCGTCCGGTGCGGGACGCCTCGCAGCATCGAGCAGCGGATGCCGCGGCATCCGCCGTTCGGTCACCGCTGCGCCGGGCCTCGAAGGCCGGAAGTCTCGCGGTGGTGCGAGGTCGTTGCGAGCTGCGAGGAGAACGCGCGGCTATGCGCGCTGTTCGTCCTCCGCGACATAGGTGTCGTCATCGTCAGCGGAATACTCCGCCCACTTCGACGCCTCTTCGCTGTACTCGTCATGCGGCGAGCTCGTGGTGAGCTCGCGCTCAAGCGCGTTGTAGTCGGTGTTCGGGCTGAAGTACTTCAGCTCCCGAGCGACTTTGGTGTGCTTGGCTTTCTGACGGCCGCGCCCCATGCGTGACCCCCTTACGGCATCTGGCCGGGTGGGATTTGGTCTTCACCCGGCGCTCATCTGATAAATGAATTCGTCCAACCGCCAGTTTAGCACCGCCGCAGACCCGCTTCGGCGTACTGCACAGGCATGCCGGAGGACGTATGGTGGCTTTCGGCTCGCGTGCTGCGAGCACACAGCAAGCCGTGCTGAGATTGTCAGGTGATGACGAGCCCCGAACGCGTGAAGGTCGTGGTGATCGGCGCCGGACAGGCCGGCTTGTCGGTCGCCTTCTACCTGCGACGGTTCGAGCTCGTGGCCGATGACGATTTCGTCATGCTCGACCGTGCCCCCGGTCCTGGCGGCGCCTGGCAGCACCGCTGGTCGTCGCTCCGGCTCGGTACTGCGCACCGGGTGAACGACCTGCCGGGCATGTCCGAGCTCGGGTTGAGCTTCGACACCGCCGACCGCAATCTCCCCGCGAAAGACGTCGTCGCCGACTACTACGACCGGTTCGAGCAGCACTTCGACCTGCGGGTGCGACGGCCCATGAACGTGCGCCGGGTCGTGAACGACGGCGTCGACCTGCAGGTGCGCTACGAAGACCTCGCCCCGCAGCCCCTCGAAGAGCAGAAGGCCGCGCGCGGGCTCTTCGGCCGTCGCCGCAAGACGTTCGAGGAGCCGGCGGAGCCGTCGGCGCCGCAGCACGAGATCAACACGCAGTTCCTCGTGAACGCGACGGGCACCTGGGGTTCGCCGTTCGTGCCGTACTACCCGGGCATGACCGAGTTCGCCGGCCGCCACGTGCACACCTCCGACTTCACCGACGCAGAGGACTTCCGCGACAAGCACGTCGTCGTGGTCGGCGGCGGCACCTCGGCGATCGGCTTCATGCTCGAGCTCGAAGAGGTCGCCGCCGGGCTCACCTGGGTCTCGCGCCGGCCGATCGACTGGCTCGACCGACAGGAGCTCGACCTCGAAGGGGCATCCGCAGCCGTCGCCATGCAAGACGAGGCCGCGCGCTCGGGTCGGGCACTGCCGTCGATCGTGAGCGGCACCGGCGTGCCGAAGAGCCGTCGCATCGCCGCGGGCATCGAGCGGGGGCTGCTCGTCGCGCGGCCCATGTTCGACCGCATCGAGGCCGACCGGGTGGTCTGGGACGGCGACGAGTCGGGCATGGCCCGGGCCGACGTCATCATCTGGGCCACCGGCTTCCGCCCCGACCTGCGCCACCTCTCGCCGCTGAAGCTGCGCGAGAAGGCCGGCGGCATCACGGTGGGCCAGGGCGCCGCGTGGAGCGACCCGCGGATCTTCCTCGCAGGCTACGGTCCGCAGGCCTCGACGATCGGCGCGAGCCGTGCGGGCCGCATGATCGCGCGCCAGATCATGGCGATGCTCTAGCCCCGAGCGGTGCGGTCCGGCTGGCTCAACCGGCGGAGGGGGCGCTGTCGCGAGCGCGCTGACCGAAGGTACCCGAGGTGACCGTGCGGTACGAGGCACGCACCATCGACGCGAGCACGTCGAGGTCGACGTCGTCGAGGTTCTTGAGGTAGAGGCATCCGACGCCCGTCGTGTGCGCGCCGAGCTTCGCGAGTGCCTCAGCGTGCGCGCCGACGCCCTCGGGGAAGTAGATCGTCGTCGCGGCCTTGCGGGGCGAGAACCCCGCGGCTCCTGCACTACCCTCGCGGCCGCTCTCGTACGTGTAGTGGTACTCGCCGTACCCGATGATCGACGGCCCCCACATGCGCGGCGGCTCACCCGTCACACGGGAGAAGAGCTCGAGCAGCGTCTCGGCGTCGCGACGGCGCACGGGGTGCGCGACCCGGTCGACGAACTCGTGCACCGAGGCATCCGTGTAGTCCGTGGCCATGGCGCCAGCCTAACGCCGGCGCTTCTCGTTCGACTCGACGACCGGACGGCGGGGCACGGGGCGCACGGGCTCGCCGCGTCGGTCCTGACCCGGCAGCGGGCGCGAGCGGCGTCCGTAGAGCAGGTCGGAGGAGTCGAGCAGCCACGGCACGAGCGACACCGTCACGCCGTGCACGAGCAGCAGCTTCTGGCGGATGCGCCGGGCCTTGTGGTTGTGCAGGATGTTCTCCCACCAGTGGCCCACGACGTACTGCGGCATGTACACGGTCACGACCTCGGAGCCGTGCTCCTCGCGCCGGGACTTGATGTAGGTGATGAGCGGGTAGCTCAGGTCGCGGTAGGGCGAGTTCAGGATCCGCAGCTTCACGTGGATGTTCTGCTTGACCCAGTCCTTCTTGAGGCGCTTCGTCTCCTCGTCGTCGAGGGACACGTGGATGGCCTCGAGCGAGTCGTGCCGGGCGGCGATCGCGTAGTCGAGCGCCTTGAGCGTCGGCTTCTGCATGCGGCCGACGAGCACGATCGCGTGGTCGCCCGTCGCGCCGAAGGTCGTGGTCGGGTCGACCTCGATCTCCTTCTCGACGTCGCGGTAGTAGCGGTTCACGCCCATCATCAGGAAGAACAGGATCGGCATCAGGAGGAACACGATCCACGCGCCGTGCGTGAACTTCGTGACCGTGACCACGATGAGCACGACCGCGGTCATCGCGGCGCCGATCGCGTTGATCACGAGCGCGCGCAGGATCGCACCGCGAGTGAGCGGGGGAGCGTCGTCGGGGTCGGCGCGCGGGGCTCGCTTCGGCGCCCCCTTGGCCGGATGCCGCAGCCGCGAGAGCTCGCGCAGCCAGTGCCGCACCATGCCCGTCTGGCCGAGCGTGAACGAGACGAAGACGCCGATGATGTAGAGCTGGATCAGCACGGTCAGGTTCGCCTGGAAGATCAGCAGGATCAGGGATGCCGCGAGCGCGAGGATCACGACGCCGTTCGAGTAGATCAGGCGGTCGCCGCGAGTCGACAGCGACTTCGGCGCATAGCCGTCACGGGCGAGCACCGAGCCGAGCAGCGGGAAGCCGTTGAACGCGGTGTTGGCCGCGAGCAGCAGCACGAGCGCCGTGGTGGCCTGGATCAGGTAGAAGGCGATGGTCGCGTCGCCGAACGTCGCGGCGGCGACCTGTGCGATGAGGCTGCGCTGCGGCTCGGTCGCGCACCCGCTCCAGCCGATCAGGTGGCATGGATCCTCGGCGTAGTGCACCTGGGAGATGAGCGCGACCGCCGTGAGGCCCGCGAAGAGCACGATCGCGATGCCGCCCATGAGCACGAGCGTGCGCTGCGCGTTCTTCACCTTCGGGCGGCGGAACGCCGGCACGCCGTTCGAGATCGCCTCGACGCCGGTGAGGGCGGAGCATCCGCTCGCGAAGGAGCGCAGCAGCAGCAGGATGATGCCCGCCTGCGTCAGGGACTCGGCCTCGACGCCGAAGGTCGCGGACTCGGCGACCGGCGGATCACCCATGAACGTGCGGGTCAGGCCGACGACGATCATCACGAAGACGCTGCCGATGAAGAGATACGTCGGCACCGCGAAGGCCTTCGACGACTCCGAGACGCCGCGCAGGTTGATGGCCGCGAGGATGATGACGAACACGATCGCGAGCTCGACGCGGAACGGGTTCAGCTCGGGGATCGCCGAGATGATGTTGTCGACGCCCGACGCGACCGACACGACGACGGTCATGACGTAGTCGACGAGCAGTGCCGACGCGACCACGAGGCCCGCCTTCTCGCCGAGGTTGCGGTGCGCGACCTCGTAGTCGCCGCCGCCGGAGGGGTAGGCGCGGATGAGCTGGCGATAGCTCGCGACGACCGTCACGAGCAGCACGACGACCGCGAGTGCGACCCACGGCGCGAAGCTCAGGAAGGCGAGTCCGCCGACCATGAGGATCATCACGAGCTCCTGCGGCGCGTACGCCACCGACGAGAGCGGGTCGCTCGCGAAGATCGGGAGCGCGAAGCGCTTCGGGAGGAGCTGGCCCTCGAGTTTCTCTGTTGGCAGCGGGTCGCCGATGATCCAGTGCTTCGGCGACTTCAACTCAGCCGGCGGTGTATCCGCCTCATTCGTCACGGCGGTCGAGACTACACCCGCCGCGACCGGTGTCAAGTCTGCCGCTCAGGGGCGCCGAGTAGAGTTGTGGCGATTCTTCGAACACTCGACTTCCGGGGGCAAGCGTGAACCGTGCGGCGCAGCTCGCGCGTGGCTCGGCCACGGCGGTCGTCGCCCTGTTCCTCGCGGCCTTCTCGCACGGCGTCGCCGCGGGCGAGGCACCCGGCGGGCTCGGGCTCCTGCTCGCGGGCATCGTCGCGCTCGCGGCATCCGTCGCGTTCGTCGGCCGTCGCTCGACTCCGCTGCGCACGACGCTCGCGGTCATCGTGAGTCAGGGGGCGTTCCACCTGCTGTTCGGCGTCGGAGCCGGCGCATCGACCGGGTCGTTGGTCGTCAGGGGCGGCGGTCACCACGAGGCCGTCGTGTTCGTCGACGGCGGTGCCGTTGCCGGTGCGGCGGAGGGTGCCGGCGCGCCCGCCGGTCACCTGCATGCCGACACTGCCATGCTCATCGGCCACGCGGTCGCCGCGGTCGCGACCATCGTCTTCCTGCTCGCGTTCGAGCGGGCGGCCTGGCGGGCCGTCACCTCGGCCGCACGCCGATTCGCGCTGCGCCTCACCGCGCCCGTGCCGCAGCTCGCGCTGCTTCCTCTCGTCGTTCGTCGGGTCGCCTCGACGAACGCCCCGCGGCTCCGGTCGCGTCTCCGCTTCACCGCGCTGGGCTCCCGTGGCCCGCCGTTCGCCCGCGCCTCCGCGTAATCCCGCCGACCGGCGGACCCAGAGATTTCCGGATGCCTCCGCGGCCGCGCCTCATCGCGCGCGCCGGCCCGGGCCCGGACCGAGGAGAGAGACTCCCAAGCAATGAACAACCCGAACTCCGTGACCACCGCGACCGCACTCGACGCGCGCGAGAGCGCCACGCGCCTCCGCACCCTCGTGCTCGCCGCCTCCGCGCTCACCGTCGCCGTCGGCATCACCCTCGCGGGCGCCTCGCCCGCCTTCGCACACGACGAGCTGCTGGCCTCGAGCCCCGAGCCCGGCGAGGTCTTCGACACGGCACCCGCAGAGGTCGCCCTCGACTTCTCGAACGACATCATCGAGGTCGGTACCGCGATCGTCGTCGTCGACCACCACGGCGGCGACGTCGAAGTGGGTGACCCCGTGGTCGCCGGCGCACACGTCACGGCTGCGCTCCCGACCGACCTCGAGGGCGACTACCAGGTGCGCTGGCGCGCCGTCTCGAGCGACGGGCACCCGATCGAGGGCACGATCGACTTCGGAGTCGGCGCCGACGCGACCGGCGTCTGGACCGAGGAGGCACCCCACGACGACTCGGCGACTGAAGAAGAGCCCGCCGAAGGCGACCATGCCGAGGGTGACCACGCCGAGGGCGACGACGCCGCGCAGAGCGGACCTGACGGATGGGCCGTCGCCGGCTTCGTCGTCGGCGGGCTCGGGATCCTCGCGCTCCTCGCCGCCGTCATCCTGAACGCGAAGCGCAAGAGCGCAGGCCCCGGTTCGGGTTCGGGCGACGGTGCTGGCAACGCCTCCGGTGACGGCACCGGGAACGGTGGCGGCGCACCCGGTACCGGCACCGGTTCCGGCACGTCCGGCGACGACGCCTGAGCCCGGGGGAGCAGCACACATGCGTTCCACTGCGATGACCCCTGCCCTCGGCACCGCGCTCGCGGCCGTGCTCGCCCTCGCGGGCTGCGCCGGCGGCCAGCCCGCCGAGACCCCCGCCGCGTCGGCGCACGCCGAGGCCGCGGCATCCGTGACCGTTTCCGATGCCTGGGTGAAAGCGGGCGATGACGGCATGACCGCGCTCTTCGGCATGCTCGACAACGGCGGCGCGACCTCGATCACGCTCTCGGGCGCCGAGACCGACGCCGCCGACATGGCCGAACTGCACGAGACGGTCGAGTCCGACGGCGCGATGACCATGCGCGAGAAGGAGGGCGGCTTCGAGATCGCCGCCGGCGGTCACCTCATGCTCGAACCCGGCGCGAACCACGTCATGCTCATGGGCCTGACCGGCCCGCTGCGCGCCGGGGACGAGGTCACCGTGACGCTCTCGTTCTCCGACGGTTCCACGCTCGACGTGGTCGCGCCCGTCAAGGACTACCAGGGCGCGAACGAGGAGTACGACGAAGGCCACGAGGCGCACTGATGACCGGTGAACCCGGCGGCTCCGGGTTCTCGCGGCGGCACCTCCTGTTCGGAGGTGCCGCCGCGGCGGGAGCCGGTGCCGCGGCGGCGCTCGGCGCCTCGGCCGCGATTCGGGCTGGTGACGAGGCGGCGGGCACCCCGGATGCCGCGGTCGGTGCTGCCGTCGCGACGGCGAACGCCGTCGGCGAGGCGATCGTGCCCTTCCACGGCGTGCACCAGGCGGGCATCGAGACGCCGCCGCAGGCGCACGCGCTCTTCATCGCGCTCGATCTCCTGCCCGAGGTCGATGCGGACGCGCTCCGCCGCATGCTGCGGGTGCTGAGCGACGACGCCGCTCGCGTGACGCAGGGGCGCGCGCCGCTCGCCGACACGGAACCCGAGCTCGCCGAGGTACCTGCACGTCTGACCGTCACGTTCGGCTTCGGCCCTGGTCTCGTCGCGCGCGCCCGGTCCGAGGCGCCCGCGTGGCTGCGGCCGTTGCCGCCGTTCGGCATCGACCGCCTCGAGCCGAGATGGAACGACGGCGACCTGTTGCTGCAGCTCGGTTCCGACGACGCGATCACGGTCTCGCACGCCGCGCGCATGCTGCTGAAGGACGCGCGCAGCTTCGCCACCGTGCGCTGGTCGCAACGCGGGTTCCGCCGCGCCGCGGGTGCCGAACCCGAGGGTCGCACGATGCGGAACCTCTTCGGACAGCTCGACGGCACCGTGAACCCGAAGCCGGGCACCACGGAATTCGACGAGCTCGTCTGGTCGGCCGGGCAGCCCGAGTGGATGGCGGGCGGCACCTCGATGGTGCTTCGGCGCATCGCGATGGATCTCGACGGGTGGGATCGGGTCGATCGACCCGGTCGCGAGGCATCCGTCGGTCGCAGGCTCGCCTCGGGAGCCCCGCTCACGGGGGAGAGCGAACACGACGAGCCCGACTTCGCGGCCCTCGGCCCCGTGGGCTTCCCGGTGATCCCCGACTTCTCGCACCTGCGGCGATCGCGGAGCGAGGAGCCGGGGGAGCGCATCTACCGGCGCGGGTACAACTACGACGAGGCGCCGGCCGGGGCATCCGTCTCGGATGCCGGGCTGCTGTTCGCCTCGTACCAGGCGGACGTCGATCGCCAGTTCGTGCCGATCCAGCGGCGGCTCGAGGAGCTCGACCTGCTCAACGAGTGGACGACGCCGATCGGGTCGGCGGTGTTCGCGATTCCGCCGGGATGCGCCGAGGGAGGCTACATCGGGGACACCCTCGTCTGAGCCCGATCGTTCGCGCGTTCGCGGGTTCGCGGTTGCGTGGGTCGCTACGAGCGGGGCGGCGACGCGAGGTCGACGACCCAGTCGTTGGTCTGCAGCACGAGGCCCGGCTTCACCTCGAACGCCTCCTCGCCGAGCAGGCGGAAGCCGGCCTTCCGGCAGACGGCGTTCGACGCCGGATTGTCGACCCGCGGGTACGCGTGCACCGGCAGCACCTCGCCGGCAGTGCGCGCGGCGTCGAGCATCACGATCACCGCGGCCGGGGCGATGCCCTGGCCGCGGTACTCCGCTTCGACCGACCAGCCGGACTCGAGGGCGTGTTCGCCGTGCCAGTCGTGCTGCCAGTAGCCGACCATGCCCACACCCTCGGGATGCCCGGGGATCACGATGCGGAACTGGTGCGCGGTGCCCTCGCGCTGCATGCGGAGGTAGCGCTCGTGCCGCGCGAGCACCTGCGCGTCGTTCTCGGGGCCGCCCAGCTGGTCCATGAGCTCGTGCGTGTTCGCGCGGTGGAGGAGGTCGAGGTCGTCGTCGGCCCAAGGATGCAGCTCGATATCGGGCATGTCGCCATCACACCACCGCCCGCCGACACTGCGGTGCGCCGACGTGCCGCCCGCCGAGCGGCGTCGAGATGACGCGTGTTGTCGGTTCCCCTCGCCGGTACCGACAACACGCGTCATCTCGGCGGTGGAGGGGGGCATGACGCAGGAGGGCGGCGCCCCGGGGGAGGCGCCGCCCCTTCATGGGGCTCGGGCTAGTGGTCGCCGAGCGTCGCGAGCACGTCGGTCCGCACCTGCGCGAGACGCGCACGCAGCAGCGTGACCGTCTCGGGGCTGACGCGCCCGCGGCTCGCCCGCGTGCGCAGGTCGGTGCGCAGCTGCTGCCGGAACTCGCTCAGCACGAGGTCGGCCTCGTGCACGGCGCGGCTCGTCTCCGCACGGGCGTCGCCGCCCCACGAGGTCGAGGCGCCGGCGCCCCCCGCCGACGCGGAGGTCTTCGTCGACGCGCGCTTGGCCTCTCGGGCCGCGCTCGCGAGTTCGGCTCGGAGGGAGCGCATGGCGTCGTTGACCTCTGCGCGCACACCGTCGGCGAGGCGTCGCACCGAGTCGGTGACCTCGTTCTCGATGCCGTCGAGCTCGTCGCGGCGCGACTCGAGTTCGGCGCGGCCGGCATCCGTGATCTCGTAGACGGTCTTGCGACCGTCGGTCGACTTGGAGACGAGGCCCTCCTCCTCGAGCTTCGAGAGGCGCGGATAGATCGTGCCGGCGCTCGGACTGTAGGTGCCGCCGAAGCGGTCGGAGAGCGCCTGGATCAGCTCGTATCCGTGTCGCGGCTGCTCGTCGAGCAGGGCGAGCAGGTAGAGGCGCAGACTGCCGTGGGCGAAGACCGGCGGAGTCATGCGGATGCCTCGTCGCCGCTCTGTGCCGAACCGCTCGGTGCCGAACCGCTCTGTGCCGAACCGCTCTGCCCGGAACTGCTCGCCGCGTCGCCGTGGCTCGCGCCCGAGGCATCCGACGGCGTGCCGACCTTCTCGCGGCGCATGACCGAGATCGAACCCGAGACGCTGTTGGCGCCGAGGTCGAGCCACGTGCCCGAGAGTTCGCCCGTGACGCGCTCGAAGCCCTTGCCGAGCATGCCCTTGATGGTCGTGTCGTCGATGAGCACGGTGCCGCCGACCGTGTTGATGCGGTAGCGGGCGCCCGATGCGGCGGCGAACCGAACCGTGAGGTCGCCCGCGACGGTGTTGGTGTCGACCCGGTCGGGGGTGCCGAACGCGTCGAGGATCATGTTGCCCGAGACCGTGTCGGCGTTGAACGAGCGCACGTCGCCCGTGGCGACGACGTCGCCCGAGACCGAGTGCGCGGTGATGCGGCCGGTGTGGTTGCCGGCCGACACCTCGCCCGAGACGGTCGAGAGCTCGACGTCGCCCTCGTGGTTGTCGAGCACGAGGTCGCCCGACACGGTCGAGAGCTTGGCATCGGTCGTGAAGCCTGAGACGAGCGCGTCGCCCGAGACCATGCCGAGCTTCATGGCCACGTGCCGCGGCGCGAGGATCGACACCTCGGCCTTCGCGTTGCCGGCCCAGCCCTTGAAGACGTCGATGAAGTTGTCCCACCGGAGCTGCGGGTGGTCGATCTCGAGGGAGTCGCCGTCGATCTCGATCTTCAGGTCTTTGCCGGTGACGTTCGAGACCTCGATGCGGGCGCCGGGCTCGTCGTGGGCGATCACGTCGACCTTGCCGCCGATGAGGCTCACCTTGAGCTTGCGAACCAGTTCGAGGTCGATGACCCGGGTCTCTCCGGGGTTGATGACCCACTTCTCGATGGACATGTGGTGCTCCTTCTGTCGCGGTTGCGTTCGGGTGCGAGGCGCGGATGCCGCGGCATCCGCTGCGCTCGAAGTCTGTGACGCGATATATCGCGTGTCTGATGTAGGTCACGATATATCGCGTTTGCTCCCAATGCAAGTCCGGACTCCGCCGAGGCTTTCGCTGAGTCGCAGGGGGGGTTCGCCCGACACGCCGGGCTGGACTCGGCGCGGCGCGCGGATCGTCCTGCGACTCGGCGACGGCGCGAATCCTCCTGAGGTGAGCGGATGCCTCGCGCGCTTGACATTGACGCAGCGTCAACCTCTACCGTGGCAGATGTGGGGCAGAACGCCCCCGATCACGAGAGACACGAGAGAGGAGCACGCCGTGGACTGGTCGATCCAGGAGATCGCGAAGCTCGCCGGCACGACGAGCCGCACGCTGCGTCACTACGACGACATCGGGCTGCTCACGCCGACCCGCATCGGCTCGAACGGCTATCGCCACTACGACGACGCCGCACTCGTGCGCCTGCAGCGCATCCTGCTGCTGCGGGACCTCGGCCTCGGACTCCCCGCGATCGGCGAGGTGCTCGACCGTGAGGCGAGCGCCCCGCACGCGCTGCGCAGCCACCTCGAGTGGCTTCGCGGCGAGCAAGGACGACTGGCGCGGCAGATCGCGTCGGTCGAGAACACCATCGGAGCACTGGAAGGAGGTGGACAACTGATGGCAGAGAACATGTTCGACGGCTTCGACCACACCCAGTACAAGGAGGAGGTCGAAGAGCGTTGGGGCACGGACGCGTACGCGAAGAGCGACGCGTGGTGGCGCTCGATGAGCGCCGACGACAAGGCGGCCTGGCAGCAGCGGATGTCGCAGCTGGGCCGTGACTGGATCTCGGCGTTCGAGCGGGGCGTCGACCCGGCGGGCGACGAGGCGCAGGCACTCGCGCAGCGCCAGTTCGACTGGTTGCGCGGCATTCCTGGCACGCCGGGCGGCGGCGGCGCAGGTCCGAGCAAGGAGTACTTCCTCGGCCTCGCCGAGATGTACGTGGCCGACGAGCGCTTCGGTGCGAACTACGGCGGCCAGGCGGGTGCCGAGTTCGTGCGCGACGCGATGACCGCGTACGCGGAGCGCGAGCTGTAACGAGCGCCCCGTCTCGGCACGTCGGAGGTCGCGGGTTCAGTCGGAGGCGACGGTTCCGTCGCCTCCGACGCGCTTCGTCGCCTCCGACCTGGAAGTGCAGTCGCCCCCGAGGTGTCCCGACCTCGGGGGCGACTGCCGTCTGGGGGCGGTCAGGCCGCGGGTTCGGTGGACGGCACCGGGGTGACGGATGGCGCGGGCGCCGCGGCATCCGCTCGCTCGACGCTCGGCTCGGTCGGCGTCGCGCTCGCCGGACGCTTGATCGCGAACATGGGGATCGTGTACCCGCAGAGCGGCCCGATGAGCAGGGCGAAGGCGACCGTGCCGATGCCGACGTCGCCCCCGAGCGCCCAGCCGATGGCGAGCACGATGAGCTCGATGCCGGTGCGCACGATCCAGATCTTCCAGCCGGTGACGCGGTGGAGACCCGTCATGAGGCCGTCGCGCGGGCCGGGTCCGAAGTGCGCGCCGATGTAGAGGCCGGTGGCGATGGCGAGCACGACGATGCCGGCGGGCAGCAGGAGCACCCGCACCCAGAGATCGAGGCCCGACGGGATGAGCCACAGGCCGATGTCGGCCGAAGGGCCGACGAGCAGTGCATTCATGACCGTGCCGAAGCCGAGTCGCTGCCGGATCGGGATCCAGAGCAGCAGCACGACGCCGCTCAGGATCACGGTGATGAGTCCGAAGCCGAGGCCCGTCTGCTTCGCGATGCCCTGGGTCAGCACGTCCCATGGGGCGACGCCGAGCTCCCCGCGCACGATGAGCGCGATGCCGATGCCGTAGAGGAACAGGCCGACGAAGAGCTGCACGAAGCGGCGCACGAGCACGGGCGTCGAATCGGCAGTGGTGAAACGGATGGGGCGGGGCATTCTGCAACCCAATTACACGATTGGCCTGTTCGCAAAGAGCCAATTCGTCTAAAGTGGCTCGAATGGCGGAGTCCACCCTGAGCGCACGTGCGCTCGACAACCTGCTCGGCGACTGGCGCAGCGGCGCCGGCAGCGCGTACCACGCGCTCGCGGAGCGCATCCGGCTGCTCGTGCTCGACGGTCGCATCCCGGTCGACACCCGGCTGCCGGCCGAACGCGACCTGGCCGAGCGACTCGGCCTGAGTCGCACGACCGTGACCGCCGCCTACCGGCACCTGCGCGAACAGGGACTCGTGCTGAGCGTGCGGGGTTCGGGCAGCGTGGCCCGGCTGCCCGGTGCGCCGACCATGCTGCCCCCGGCTCCGGCCGCCGACTACATCGACTTCTCGAAGGCGGCCCCGACGGCTCTGCCGTGGCTGCCCGACCTCGCGCGACAGGCGGTCGAAGACCTGCCCGAACACCTCGGCGACGCCGGTTTCGACCCGATCGGCACCCCGGCGCTGCGTGCGGCGATCGCCGATCGCTACACCGCACGCGGGCTCCCGACGACGCCCGAGCAGATCATGGTCACGATCGGCGCGCAACACGCGATCGCCCTGCTCTCGCGGGCGCTCATCGGTCGTGGCGACCGGGCCATCATCGAGGCGCCGACCTACCCGCACGCCTACGAGGCGCTCCGGGCGGCGGGAGCCCGGCTCGTGCCCGTCGGCGTCGCGCCGCGCGACGACGTCGACCCCGACGGCCGGGCCGAGGCCGAGGCGCTCGTGCGCGCGATCGGGCACTCGAACCCCGTCGCCGCCTACCTCATGCCCGACTTCCAGAACCCGACCGGCCGTTCGATGAGCGCCGAGACCCGCGAGCGCGTGCTCGACGCGGCCGCCCGGCAGGGCACCGTCATCGTCGCCGACGAGACGACGGGCGAACTCGACATCGATCGCCCCGAGTCCCTGCTGCCGATGGCCGCCTACGGCCCGGCGATCATGGTGGGCTCGGTCGGCAAGACCGTCTGGGGCGGCGTGCGCGTCGGCTGGATCCGCGCCGACCGGCCGCTCATCCGTCGGCTGCTCGCGGTGCGGTCGCCCGGCGACCTCGGCACGCCGATCATCGAGCAACTGCTCGTCACTCGCGCCCTGCCGCACATGGACGACATCCTCGACCTCCGCCGCGAACAGCTCCGCGCGGGGCGCGACCGGCTCGAGGGACTGCTCGCACAGGCCTTCCCCGAATGGCAGGTGCCGCACGTCGACGGCGGCATCGTCACCTGGGTCGGCCTCGGCGCGGCGGTGAGCTCGCAGCTCGCGCTCGCCGCGCGCTCGCAGGGGCTCATCATCGCCGCGGGGCCCCGGTTCGGCATCGACGGTGCCTTCGAACGGTTCCTGCGGTTGCCCATCTGCTATCCGGCCGAGACGACGGATGCCGCGGTGCAGGCGCTCGCCCGCGCGTGGCGCTCGCTCTCGGGGGCGGCGCCGGTGCCCGACCAGAGCCTCCTCGCCTCGGTGATCTGAGCCGCCGAGTCTCGCGCGTCGGCGCGCGGCGTCGCGGAGCGAAGTGCGGAGCGGGCGGACGACTGCGCTCGTCCGCCCGCCCCGACCGGCTGCGGTTCGGGCACACCGCGGCCTGCCGTGCCGCACGGGTCGGCGGCACGGAGTCTGTGGGGCAGTGATCTGCCAGGGGTGCGAGCCCGGCGCCGGAAGGGCGGCGCCGGGCCCATCCCGTTGCTAGCGCTTCAGCGCGAACCGCCGGAACCCGACGAGCACGAGGCCCGCGAGCATCGCGAGTGCCGCGAGCCCGAGGCCCGAGGCGTCCACGCCGGTCGACGCGAGCGTCGCTGCATCCGTGTCGCCAGATCCGCCGGATCCGCTGCCGGACGCGACCGTCGAGCCGCCGTCACCCGGAGAGGTGGGCGTCGTCGGATCGGTCGGGTCCACCGGGTCCACCGGGTCCACCGGGTCGACCGGGTCGACGGGGTCGACGGGGTCGGTCGGATCCGTCGGGTCGACGATGGTGGTCGCCCCGTCGGTCTCGCTGTCGCCGATCACCGAGATGGCGTTGCCGCCGATCGTCACGGGCAGGGACAGGTTCGGCAGCAGCTGTGTTCCCCCGAGCAGCCCGCCGTTCCCATCCGTCGTCGCCGAACCGCCCCCGGTTCCTGGCGTCACGACCGTCTCGGCACCGGTCGACGCGCTGTCGCCCACTCCCGAGATCGCGTTGCCTCCGACCGTCACCGGCAGGCCGATCGACGGCAGCACCTGCGTGCCGCCGAGGATCGAGTCCTCGCCGCTGGTCTCGGCCGAGCCGCCGCCGTTGCCGGCGCCGGACGTGACGGCGGTCGTCGCGTCGGTGCTCTCGCTGTCGCCGATGACCGAGATGGCGTTGCCGCCGACCGTCACCGGCACAGAGCCGCCCACGATGGCCTGGGTGCCGCCGAGGATCGAGTCCTCGCCGCCGGTCTCGGCCGAGGAGCCCTCGCCCGAGGCGGTGCCCGCCGCGACACCGGTTGCGGCACCGCTGCTGGTGCTGTCGCCGATGACCGAGACGGCGTTGCCGCCGAGCGTGATCGGAATGTCGATCCCGCCGAGCAACTGCGTGCCGCCGAGGATCGAATCGTCACCCGAGGTCGACGCGCTGCCTGCGTCGTTCGAGCCGCCCGAGCCGCCGGAGGCGACGGCGGTGCCGGCGCCCTCGGTCGACGAGTCGCCGATGAGCGAGATGGCGTTGCCGCCGAGGGTGATGGGAATCGACACGTCGACGAGTCCCTGCGTGCCGCCGAGCAGCGAGTCGTCTCCGCTGGTCCCGGTCGCTGCCGGGGCCGCCGCAGCGGGTGCCGGTGCCACCTCGGTGGCCGCGCCCTCGGTCGACGAGTCGCCGATGAGCGAGATGGCGTTGCCGCCGAGCGTCACCGGCACCGAGACGTCGATGATCGCCTGGCTGCCCGAGCCGATGCCGTCGTCACCTGAAGTGACGGCCGCCGGCTCGGCGGCGTCGCCGCTCGAGGCCTCCGTGCTGGCGTCCTGCGACGACGAGTCCCCGATGAGGGAGATCGCGTTGCCGCCGAGCGTGATCGGCAGGTCGATCGAGATGCCCGCTTGGGTTCCCGACAGGATGCCGTCGTCGCCCGTCGTCTCCGACGCGTGTGCGACTCCGGCGCCGAGGAGCGAGAGGCCCCCGGCGAAGAGGGTCGCGTACAGCGCCCTCAAGAGCAGTTTCTTCATGATCCAGTCCTCCTGAACTGATGGGGTGAATACGCTCCGGGTACGGAGCGATGACCGTCTTCCGCCTCACGAGCAGGCGGAACGGCCCCCGTCAGTCAGGGGTGGAGTCGGTGTCGTAGACCGGCGACGACGGCAGCTCGTCGTCGACCGAGTGGAGTGCGAGCGACGCGAGCGCGTCGAGTTCGAGGGCGGCGTAGGCCGCGTCGGAAGTGCCGGATGCCGCGCCGCCGCCGCTGCCCGCAGCGCCGGTGCCGGAGCCGGCCACGCCGAGTGCGGGCGCGCCGAGTGCCGGTGAGCCGTCGCCAGCCGGCGATCCGCCGTCGGACGGCGAGATCGTGCCGATCGCGGAGTCGACGGTCGCCTGGAGATTCGTGGCGCCCGTGCGGTCGAAGCCGCTCGAGGCATCGGCATTCCGCCCATCGGCGGCACCGGGCGGTGCCCCGGCGTGGCCGGGCGGCGGTGTTTCGCCGGGTGTCTGGTCTCCCGGGCCGCCGGGTGCTTCCGGGCCGGTGCCGTCGGTGCCGCCGGGAATCAGCGGGATCGACGGGAGCTGGGGGAGCACGCCGCTGCCGTCGGTGGGCAGTGCGGGCAACGTGCCGACGACGGTGCCGAGCGTGTCGTCGACGAGGCCCGCCACGGGGCCGAGCACCGCGCCGACCGTGCCGCTCGGGAGCAGCGTTCCGACGATCGGCAGTTCGTCGACGATGCCGTCGACGAGTCCGGCGACGGGGGTCGTGATGCCGCTGACGGTGCCGCCTCCGGCGATGCCCGACACGGTGCCAGTGACGCCGTTGACGATGGTTCCGACCGCGGCGTTGCCGCCGCCGATCACGGTGTTGGCGGTCTCGGTGACCGTGTCGACCGCATCGGGCACGACCACGGCGACCGGCTCGGCGACGGGTTCGGGCAGCACCTCGACGACGGGTTCGACGACCTGGTTGACCGGGGTGACGACCGTCTCGACGACGCCGCCCACGAGACCGCCGACGGCGCCCGTGACCTCGGTCACGCCGCCGAGCAGCGAGCCGACGGTGCCGAGGAGTCCGCTGCCCGAGTCGCGTTCGTCGGCCGAGGCGCTCGGTGCGCTCGAGGCGAGCGAGATGACGAGCCACACCGCGGTCAGCGATGCCGCGAGGAGGGCGTAGCGGAGCCACGGCACCTGCCGTGCAGCATCCGCGGAGCTCATCGCCACTCCTTTTCGTTCCCCTGTTGGCAACCCTAACCGGGGCCATTCTCGTATCGATACCCCCCGGACGGGGGTCAGATGGGACCGATCCGCCGACATGCCGAACCCCGATGTCGCGTGAATTTCACCGCGATGTGATATCCGCTGCGGCAGCGCCTGCGAGAATCGAGCAATGCACCTGCTCGCCGCGCTCAGCATGAAGAACCGTGCCCTCATCGCGCTCATCACCGTCGTCGTCGCGATCTTCGGCGGCATCTCGCTGACGAGCCTCAAGCAGGAGCTGGCGCCGTCGATCGAGTTCCCGCAGCTGTCGATCGTGACGAGCTACCCCGGTGCGTCGCCCGACATCGTCAACACCGACGTGTCCACCCCGATCGAGACCGCGATCCAGGGCATCACGGGCCTCGAGTCGACGTCGACGACGAGCTCGACCGGGCTCTCGCGCGTCACGGCGAGCTTCACCTACGGCACCGATCTCGCCTTCGCCGAGCAGAAGATGCTCTCGGCGGTGAACCGCATCGCGGGCCAGTTGCCCG
Source organism: Agromyces fucosus (assembly GCF_004134865.1). GTDB lineage: Bacteria > Actinomycetota > Actinomycetes > Actinomycetales > Microbacteriaceae > Agromyces > Agromyces fucosus. The sequence continues at coordinate 267,998 of NZ_SDPO01000003.1, forward strand.
ACGACGTCGACCCGCAGGTGATCGCGCTCAGCCTCGACGATTTCCCGGTGCTGCAGATCGCCGTGACCGGCGCCGACGACATCAGCGCACTCTCCGACGAGATCGAGCGCACGACGCTGCCCGAGATCACCGACGTAGACGGCGTGCGCGAGGCGAGCCTCGTCGGCGAGGTCGGCCAGCGCGTCACCATCACGCCCGACCCCGCGCAGCTCGCGGCCTACGGCATCACCCAGCAGGCCATCCGCGACGCGTTGCAGCAGAACGGACTCCTGGTGCCCGCGGGCACGATCACCGAGGGCGACTCGACGTTCGCGGTGCAGACGGGCACGCGCGTCCAGAGCGTCGACGAGATCACGGCGCTCCCGGTGCTCGGTGCCACCGAGCAGGTTCCGGATCCAACGGAGGAGACGCCGACCGACGGCACCGGCGAGACCGACGGCACGACGCTCCCCGACGGTGCCGAGCTGCCCGCCGGTGCCGAGCTGCCCGCAGGTCTCGGCGCCGCGACGAGCGTGCCGGCCGCGATCACGATCGCCGACGTGGCATCCGTCGAACTGACCGACAACCCCGTCTCGAGCATCTCGCGCGTGAACGGCGAACCGGCGCTGACCATCTCGGTCACGAAGCTGCCGGCGGCGAACACCGTCGAGGTCTCGAACGCGGTGACGGCGCTGCTGCCCGACCTCGAGTCCTCGCTCGACACGACCAACCCCGGCGCGACCTTCACCGTCGTCTTCGACCAGGCGCCCTACATCGAGCAGTCGATCGAGTCGCTCGCGACCGAGGGCATGCTCGGGCTCCTGTTCGCGGTGATCGTCATCCTGATCTTCCTGCTGTCGGTGCGCGCGACCCTCGTCACCGCGATCTCGATCCCGACGTCGGTGCTCATCACGTTCATCGGGCTGCAGGCCGCCGACTACACCCTGAACATCCTGACGCTCGGCGCGCTCACGATCGCGATCGGACGAGTCGTCGACGACTCCATCGTCGTCATCGAGAACATCAAGCGGCACCTCATCGTGGGCGTCGACAAGGCGACGACGATCGTGCACACGGTGCGCGAGGTCGCCGGGGCGATCACCGCCTCGACCATCACGACGGTCGCGGTCTTCCTGCCGCTCGCGCTCGTCGAGGGCGTGACTGGCGAGCTGTTCCGGCCGTTCGCGCTGACCGTGACGATCGCCCTCGTCGCCTCGCTCCTCGTCTCGCTGACGATCGTGCCGGTGCTCGCGTACTGGTTCCTGAAGCCCGCGAAGCTCGCCAAGCACGAAGACGAAGCCGAGATCGCGGCCGCCGCGTTCGTCGACGACGTCTGGCTCGCGCCCGAGCTCCGCGACGAGACCGGCGCGACCGGGCTGCCCACGTCGTCGGGCGCCGTGGGCGCCGCCGGTTCCCCGGGTGCCGCCGGTTCCCCGGGTGCCGCCGCCCGCACCGCGACGGCCGTGAAGCCGAAGCCCGTCGCCCCCGCCGACGAGCTCGAACACCCCTCGCGTCTCCAGCGCGGTTACCTGCCCATCATCGGGTGGACCCTGAAGCACGGCGTCGTGACGCTCATCGTCGCCGGTCTCGTGCTCGGCGGCACCGTCGCGCTGATCCCGCTCATGAAGACGAACTTCCTCGGCTCCTCGGGGCAGAACACCTTCCGCGTGACGCAGGAGCTGCCGATCGGCACGAGCCTCGACGCCATGGACGAGGCCTCGCAGCCCGTCGAGCAGGCGATCCGCGACACCGAGGGCGTCGAGACCGTGCAGACCTCCATCGGCTCCGGGAGCGGCCTCACCGCGGCGTTCGGCGGCGGTGGCGCGACGATCACGTACTCGGTCACGACCGATGAGGACGCCGACCAGGATGCACTGCAGGCGAGCGTGCGCGACGACCTCGACGGGCTCGACGACGTCGGCGAGGTCACCCTCGCCGCGTCGAGCGGCTTCGGCGCCTCGAGCGACATCGAGGTCGACATCACCGCCTCGAACGCCGAGGACCTGCAGGCGGCCACCGACGCCGTCGTCACCGAGCTCGACGGCATCGACTCGCTCGCGCAGGTCAGCTCGAACCTGTCGGAGTCCCAGCCGTACGTCGCCGTCGAGGTGAACCGAGCGGATGCCGCGGCAGCGGGCTACTCCGAGGTGGCCCTCGGCGGGTTCGTCTCCGCCGCGATGCAGCCGCAGCGTGCGGGGACCGTCGTGATCGACGAGAAGACCCTCACGATCTACCTCGCGACCGACAACCCGCCCGCGACCGTCGAGGAGCTCTCGGCGCTCGAGGTGCCGACGCCCGCCGGCCTCGTGCGGCTCGATTCGCTCGCGACCGTCGAGAACGTCGACGGGCCGGCATCCGTCACCACCGTGCAGGGTCTCCGCAGCGCGACCGTCTCGGCGACGCCCGCGGGCGACGACCTCGGCACGGCGAGTGGTGCCGTGGCCGCCGCGGTCGACTCCGTCGACCTGCCGGCCGGCACGACCGCATCGATCGGCGGGGTCAGCGCCGACCAGCAGGAGTCGTTCTCGCAGCTGGGCCTCGCGCTCCTCGCGGCGATCCTGATCGTCTACATCGTGATGGTCGCGACGTTCCGTTCGCTGTTGCAGCCGCTGCTGCTGCTCGTCTCGGTGCCGTTCGCGGCGACCGGCGCGATCGCGCTGCAGGTCATCACGGGCGTGCCGCTCGGCGTCGCCTCGCTCGTGGGCGTGCTGATGCTCGTCGGCATCGTGGTGACGAACGCGATCGTGCTCGTCGACCTTGTGAACCAATATCGGGATCGCGGCATGAACGTGCGGGACGCCCTCGTGCACGGCTCATCCCGACGTCTCCGGCCGATCCTCATGACGGCGCTCGCGACGATCTTCGCGCTGCTGCCGATGGCGATCGGGCTCACGGGGCACGGCGGCTTCATCTCGCAGCCGCTCGCGCTCGTCGTGATCGGCGGACTCGTGTCGTCGACCGCGCTCACGCTCGTCGTGCTGCCCGTGCTCTACGACCTCGTCGAGGGCGGCCGCGAGCGGCGCCGCGAGAAGCGAGCTGCGAGGGCAGCGGGCCGACCGGATGCCTCGGCGCCGGCGCACGCCGTCGCGGGTGCGGGTGCTGCCGTTGCGACGGTACCCGCAGCGGCGCCCGCTGCACGCGAGCCGGAGCCGACACCCGCCGAGCCGGCACCTGCCGAGCCGGCGCCCGCCGAGCCCGAGCCCGCCGAGCCGGCGCCCGGCGAGCCCGAGCCCGCCGAATCTCCCGCCGAGCCGACGCCGGCCGAGCCCGCGGAGTCCGATGCCGACGCATCCGATGACGACGGCGATGGGTCCGACGACGGCGACGAGGGCGGCACCCCGCCGCCCCCATGGGCCTGATGCCGACTATTCGGCAGGGGGCACGGCCGGCGGTGCGAGCGCGGCGATCTTCGCGAGCAGTGAAGCCCGCTCCTGCTCGTTGCCGGTGAGCCGCGCGGCGGCCTCGAGCTCGCTGCGCGCCTCGCTCGTGCGTCCGAGCCGGCGCAGCAGTTCGCCGCGCACCGCGGGCAGGGGCGCGTAGCCCGCGAGCCGTCCGTTCGCGACGAGCTCGTCGACGATGCGCAGCGCGCTCGCGGGTCCGGTCGACATCGCGACCGCGACGGCGCGGTTCAGGTCGACGACGGGCGACGGTGCGAGGCGCCCGAGCGCTTCGTAGAGCAGCACGATGCGGCCCCAGTCGGTGTCGTCGACGGATGCCGCGACCGCATGGCACTCGGCGATCGCCGCCTGCAGGCCGTACGCGCCGCGTCCGCGGCCGATGGCGTCGGCCCGCGCGAGTGCTGCCTGGCCGCGGCCGATCTGCGCGCGGTCCCAGCGGGATCGGTCCTGCTCGTCGAGCGGGATCGGGGTGCCGTCGCGCGCGGTGCGCGCCGCGAAGCGCGACGCGGTGAACTCCATGAGGGCGACGAGCGACTGCGCCTCGGGCTCGCGGGGCATGAGCCCCGCCACCATGCGGGTGAGCCTGAGGGCCTCGGCCGAGACATCCGGCCGTACCCATTCGTCGCCCGCCGCGGGCAGGTAGCCCTCGTTGAAGATCAGGTAGAGCACCTGCAGCACCGAGGCGAGCCGGGCGGCGTACTCGTTCGGCTCGGGCACCTCGAACGGCACCTTCGCCGCGGCGAGCGTCTTCTTCGCCCGCACGATGCGCTGCTGCACGGTCGCGGTCGGCACGAGGAAGGCGCGGGCGATCTCCTCCGACCCGAGGCCGCCGACGATGCGCAGCGTCAGCGCGATCTGCGCTTCGCGAGAGAGCACGGGGTGGCACGACACGAAGATCAGCCGCAGGATGTCGTCGTCGATCGTGTCGGGATCCCAGAACGTGTCGGATGCCGCGGCTCCATCGCGCTCGAGATCATGGGCCATTGCGGCGTACCGCTCGTCGAGCCGCTCGCGACGACGCCAGCCGTCGATCGCCCGGCGCTTGGCGACCGCGGTCAGCCACGCGCCCGGGTTGTTCGGAACGCCCTCGGCCGGCCACTGCCGGAGCGCCTCGACGAGCGCCTCCTGCGCGAGGTCCTCCGCCTGCCCCACGTCGCCGACGAAGCGCGTGAGCGTCGCGACGATGCGGGCCGACTCGATGCGCCAGACCGCGGCGACGGCGCGCCGGGCCCGGTCGGCGGCGGCGTCGCCTGCAGCGGCGTCCGCCGGCTCGACCGTGCCCGGGGCATCCGTCTCGGTCATGATGTCGACCTAGTTCGCGGTGCCGAGGCGACCCTCGGCCTCTGCGCGCCAGCCGGCCTCCTTCTGGATCCACTCGTTGTCCTGCGGGAAGTCCTCGAGCTCGGTGACGCGGCGCACCTCGAGCTTCGAGCCCGGTCCGAGGGGGCAGCGCTTGGCCCACTCGGCCGCCTCTTCGGGGCTCGCGGCCTGGATGATCCAGAAGCCGTTGAAGAGCTCCTTCGTCTCGCCGTAGGGGCCGTCGGTGACGACCGGGGGAGTCGAGTCGAAGTCGACGACGAAGCCCTCCTTCGCGTCGGTCAGCCCCTCGCCGCCGAGCAGCACGCCCGCCTTGATGAGCGACTCGTTGTAGGCGCCCATGGCGGCGATGACCTCGGTGAAGTCGAGGTTCTCGTAGTCCTCGACGGCCTGGTCGTTCGAGCGCATGATCAGCATGTACTTCATGGTCGTTCTCTCCTTCGTGGGAGGGGGCCGAAGTGCCCGCCTCACTCTGGCGTCGAACGGGCGATGGCCGGATCGACATCCGCCCGAGAATTTCTTTCCTCATGCTGCCATGGGCACGCGACTTGCGTCAGAGATACCCTAGGGGGGTATAGTGGTGGTGGCGACCGACGAAAGGACCGAACCATGACGCTCGCACCAGAAGGCCGAACCGAGATCGACATCGACGGAGGCGGGTGCTCCTGCTGCGCGATCGACACGACGACGGATGCCTCGGCGCTCGCCGAGACAGCCGTCGACGCCTCCCTCGTCGAGGCGACCTTCGGCGTCGCCGGCATGACCTGCGGCAGCTGCGTGGCCCATGTGACCCAAGAGCTCTCGGCCATCGACGGCGTCGACGGCGTCGAGGTCGAGCTCGTCAACGGCGGCGTCTCCGGCGTGACCGTGCGGAGCAGTGCTCCCGTCTCCGACGCCGCGATCGCCGCGGCCGTCGAAGAGGCCGGGTACCGGGTGGCGGAGCGATGAGCGCGGGGTCGGGCGCCCCGTTCCGCGCCTCGGCGCGCCACCGCGGCCTCGCCAGGACCCTGCCCGCCGTCGCGCTCGGCATCGCCGGGCTGCTCGCGCTCACCGGCTGCGCCGCGAACGGCGGCGACACCTCGGGCGGTGGCCACGACGGCCATTCGATGACCGGAACCGAGACCGAGGCGCCCGCGGCTGCCGGCACCGCCGCCGACGTGATGTTCGCGCAGATGATGATCCCGCACCACGAGCAGGCGCTCGAGATGAGCGGCATCGTGCTCGCGAAAGACGGGCTCGACCCCGAGGTCGCTGCGCTCGCCGAGGAGATCCAGTCGGCGCAGGGTCCCGAGATCGCTCAGCTCGAGGCCTGGCTCGACGAATGGGACGCTCCGCGCGAGATGCCCGGCGGCGGCCACGGGATGAGCGGCATGCTGAGCGACGACGAGCTCGCCGCGCTCGAGTCCGCCGACGCGGCCACCGCGTCGCGGCTGTTCCTCGAGCAGATGATCGAGCACCACGAGGGCGCGGTCGAGATGGCTGAAGACGAGATCGCGAGCGGCTCGCACGAGGGTGCGATCGAGATGGCCGAGGCCATCGTCGCGACCCAGACGGCGGAGATCGAGCGGATGCAGGCTCTGCTCGAAGGGTGACCCGAAGGGCTACGGTCGAGGTGGGGGACGGCGAGGCGGCGCGTCGCTGCCGCCCCCACCCGTGACCGACCGTGCTCGGAGGCCCCATGGAACGCAGTGACACCGACGGCGACAAGCTGCCCGCGGTCGACCGGATGATCGTCGGCGAGCTCGCCCCGGAGGCACCGTGACCGGGGGTCGGGCGCCGCAGATGCAGGGCGCGGTCGCCCGTTCGCCGTTTCCGCCGATCGCCTCCTTCGCGTTCCTCTCCGACTGCCACACCGGCGCACTGGTCGCCCCCGATGGCGCGATCGGATGGCTCTGCCCGCCGCGGTTCGACGCCCCGAGCGTGTTCGCGACGATCCTCGACCGGCAGGCCGGCTACTTCCGTTTCGGACCGTTCGATGTCAATGCCCCCTCGGCGCGCGCCTACGAACCGGGCACCAACGTGCTCGTGACGACGTGGAAGACCCCGACCGGCTGGGCCGAGGTGCGCGACGCGCTCACGATCGTGCGGCGCTCGGCTCCCGACACGACCACCCCGCACACCCGCGCGCCCGCCGATGACGACGCCGCGCACTGCCTCGTGCGCACCGTCACCTGCCTCGACGGGCACGTCGAGATGGAGATGCTCTGCGAGCCGGTCTTCGACTACGGCCGCGTCGCCGCCGACTGGGAGGCGAACGACGAGCACGAGGCGACCGCGAGCGGCGGCGGGATGTCGCTGCGCCTGCGCTCCGACCTTTCGCTCGGCGTGCAGGGCGGTCACGTCCGCGCGCGCCACACGCTGCACGCCGGAGATCAGGCGTTCTGCTCCCTCTCGTGGGCCGACGACCTCGCCGGACCGTCGACGTTCGAGGAGGCCGCCGCGGAGCTCGACTCGACGACGCGCTACTGGCGCGACTGGCTCGGCGACGCGACGATCCCCGACCACCCGTGGCGGGAGGCCCTCGAACGCTCGGCGCTGACTATCAAGGGGCTCACCTACATGCCGACCGGGGCGACGGTCGCTGCGCTCACGACCTCGCTCCCCGAGACGCCGGGCGGCGAGCGCAACTGGGACTACCGCTACAACTGGATCCGCGACTCCTCGTTCACCGTGCAGGCGCTGCACTACCTCGACCTCGACTGGGAGGCCGATGAGTTCGTCGAGTTCCTCTCGGGGCTCGAAGCCAACGATGACGGCTCCCTGCAGATCATGTACGGCATCGACGGACGGCGCGACCTCACCGAGACGACGCTCGACCACCTCACGGGCTACCAGGGTGCCCGGCCGGTGCGCACGGGCAACGGCGCGTTCGCACAGCGCCAGAACGACCTGTACGGCGCCGTGCTCGATGCGATCCTCATGCACGCCCAGCACAGCCAGCGGGTGCCGCGTTCGCTGTGGCCGCTCGTCCGCTCGCAGGCGGACTGCGCGACGGCCGCCTGGCGCGAGCCCGACCAGGGCATCTGGGAGGCCCGGGGAGCACCCCAGCACTACGTGTCGTCGAAGATCATGTGCTGGGTCGCCCTCGACCGTGCGTCGAAACTCGGCATCGTCGTCGGCGACGCCGAATCGGCGGCGCGGTGGCGCGGGGTGGCCGACGAGATCGCGGCCGACATCCTCGCCGAAGGCGTGAGCGAGCGGGGCGTGTTGCGCCAGCACTACGGCACCGATGCGCTCGATGCATCCGCTCTGCTCGCGGCCATCTACGGGTTCCTCGAGCCCGACGACGAGCGGCTGCGGGCGACCGTGCTCGCGATCGCCGACGAGCTCTCCGAAGACGGGTTCGCGCTGCGGTACCGCACCGAGGAGACCGACGACGGGCTGTCGGGGCGGGAGGGGACCTTCCTCATCTGCTCGTTCTGGCTCGTCTCGGCGCTCACCATCATCGGCGAGGGCGCCCGCGCCCGTGCGCTCATGGAGAAGCTGCTGCGCGTCGTCTCGCCGCTCGGCCTCCTCGCCGAGGAGCTCGACACAACGACCGGGCAGCACCTCGGCAACTTCCCGCAGGCGTTCTCGCACCTCGCCCTCATCGAGGCGGCGCGGCGCATCATCATGATCGAGAAGCTGCTCGAGTTCGTCTGAGCTCAGTGGTCGGGCGTTCGAGACGTGGGTCCTGGCTCCTGCTGCAGCGCATAATGCAGGATCTCCGTCGGCTTGGCCCCGCCTGCGCGCCCATCACCCAGGATCTCCTGAATTGCGCGTCGTACCGAGCTGCCCGAATCTGGTGCCTCGCTGTACTGCCTGCTAGGTTCGCCGCGGAGGTGGCCATGCACGGAGCACGCGGTTCGAGGCCGACGGCGACGAGGGTGGCTGAGGTGGTGCTGACGCTGGCGGTTCTGGCGGCACTGACCGGATGCTCTGGGGCGAGCGTGGCCGCCGACGAGGCGACAGCGACGCCCGAGGCGACGGATGCAGCGGGGGCAGGCTGATGACCGAGCCCCGCGGGACCGGCACGACTCGACCATGCGAGCCACCACGGCGCGGCGCGGCATCGGGCGTGGACGACCTTCCGGACGAACCCCGTCGCTGGGGCATCGAGTCCGACGGCCCGCCGCAGGAGGCCTACAGCCGAGTCGGCGACGCCGAGCGCTACCGCCCGCTCCACGCCTTCGCCCTTGCGCTCGTCGACGAGCTCGAAGCGGAGTTCGACGTCGAGCGCGACGACGAGCCGTCGCTCGATGCCTGGCTCACCGACGGCGTCGACGTCGTCCGCGCGGTCCGGCTGCGCCCGCGAGCGGATGTCGCGGCGCCGATCACGATCGGCCTCACCTCGTTCCCCGGCCTCGTGGTCGGATGCGGCGAGTTCACGCGGCTGCCGTCGCCGTTCTGCGGATGCGACGCGTGCGACGAGCATCTCGCCGACTCGGTCGCGTCGGTGCGCGAGCATGTCGACGCCGTCGTGTCGGGCGGCTTCGCCGAGGCATCCGGTGGCTGGGCGTCGTTCCGTACCGAACGTGGCTCGAGCGAGGGCGGCGGCCCCGGCCCGTACGGCCCACGTCGCGCATGGGCGGCGTGGCCGCGCTGCCCACGAGTCACTGGCCACGTCGGCTGATTCACGCCGACCGGGTGTTCCTCGAGTTTCGCGCCGGCGATTGCGAGGAGATCGGCGATTGCGAGGAGTCTCCGCGCGAAAACCGTCCTCTGAATCGCCGATCTCCTCGCATTTGCGGCTCGGGTGCGGGCAGGGTGGGCCCTGCTGCTCGGGTGATGGCAGGGTGGGAGACGGCGCGGCGAGCGGATGCCTCAGCTCGCGCGCTCGAGCACTGCACGGGTCGAGGCCTCCGGCCGCAGATCGAGGCGGCGCAGCAACTGCGCGTTCGCCGCGACGATGACGGTCGAGAGGCTCATCAGGATCGCGCCGACCGACATCGGCAGCACGAACCCGATGGGCGCGAGGATGCCCGCCGCGAGCGGCACCGACACGAGGTTGTACCCGGCCGCCCACCACAGGTTCTGCGACATCTTGCGGTAGCTCGCCCGCGACAGCTCGATGACCGAGATCACCGAACGCGGGTCCGACGACGCGAGGATCACGCCGGCGGAGGCGATCGCGACATCTGTTCCCGCGCCGATGGCGATGCCGACGTTCGCCTGCGCGAGCGCCGGGGCGTCGTTGACGCCGTCGCCGACCATCGCGACCGAGAGGCCCTCGTGCTGCAGTTCCTGCACCTTCGCGGACTTGTCCTCGGGGCGCACGCCCGCGTAGACCCGATCGATGCCGAGCTGCGCCGCGACGGTGCGCGCCACCGGCTCGGCGTCGCCCGTGATCATGACGACCTGCACGCCGAGGGCGTGGAGTGCGTCGACCGCCTCCTTCGACTCGGGGCAGATCTCGTCGGCCAGCGCGATGGCGCCGGCCACCTGGCCGTCGACGAGCACGTGCAGCACCGTCGAGCCGGCTTCGGCCCAGGCGACGGATGCCGCGAGCGGTTCGAGGTTCTCGCGCTCGAGCATGCCGGGGCCGCCGACCTGCACGGCCCGTCCGTCGACCGTTGCACGGACGCCGATCGCGGCGGAGGCCTCGAAGCCCTGAGCAGCGCGCGTCGCGAGTCCACGGTGCGCGGCCTCCGCGACGATCGCCTTCGCGAGGGGGTGCTCGGAGTCGCCCTCGGCGGATGCCGCGAGCACGAGCACCTCATCGAGGTCGTGACCGGGTGCGGCCGCGGCATCCGTCACCGCCGGCTCGCCCTTCGTCAGCGTGCCGGTCTTGTCGAAGAGCACAGCGCCGACCGTGCGCATCGTCTCGAGCGCGAGGCGGTCGGTGACGAGCACGCCGCCCTTCGCCGCTCGTTCGGTCGCGATCGACACGACGAGCGGGATGGCGAGGCCGAGGGCGTGGGGGCAGGCGATCACGAGCACGGTGATCGTGCGTATCACGGCGTCGTCGGGGTCGCCGAGTAGGGTCCACGCGATCGCGGTGATCACCGCGGCGCCGAGCGCGAACCAGAAGAGCCAACCGGCCGCGCGGTCGGCGAGGCGCTGCGCGCGGGAGGTCGACGCCTGCGCCTGCGCGACGAGGCGCTGGATTCCGGCGAGCGCGGTGTCGTCGCCGACCGCGCCGACCCGGACGCGGATCGCGGTGTCGGTCGCGACCGTGCCGGCGACGACGTGCGCGCCGGGGCCGCGAGCGACCGTCGACGACTCGCCAGTGATCATCGACTCGTCCATCGCGGCGGTGCCGTCGACGACCTCGCCGTCTGCGGGCACGCGGCCGCCGGGGCGCACGATGACGAGGTCGCCGACCGTGAGCTCGGACGGGGAGACGGTCTCGGTCGATGGCGCGCCGCTCGCCCCCTCGTGGGTCGAGCCGTTCGAGACCACTCGCTCGGCCTCGTCGGGGAGCAGCGCCGCGAGCGCGTCGAGTGCGCTCGAGGCCTGCATGATCGAGCGCATCTCGATCCAGTGACCGAGCAGCATGATCACGATGAGGAGCGCGAGCTCCCACCAGAAGTCGAGGTGGTGACTGAGGATGCCGAGGCTCGCGCCCAGCGACGCGAAGTACGCGACCGTGATGGCGAGGCCGATGAGGAGCATCATGCCGGGCTTGCGCGCCTTCAGCTCCGACCATGCGCCCGTGAGGAACGGCTTGCCGCCCCAGAAGTACATGACGGTGCCGAGCACCGGCGAGATCCACGGGATCACCGGGTTGTCGGGCAGCGAGTAGCCGAGGATCGAGGCGAACATCGGGCTGAACGCGATCGTCGGCACGGCGATCACGAGCATGATCCAGAAGAGGCGGCGGAACTGGCCGACGTGGTCGCCGTGCCCCGCGTGTCCGCCATGGCCGCCGTGCGCGCCGATGTCGTGGCCGCCGTGCCCGCTCATGTCGTGACCGGCGTGCCCGCTCATGTCGTGCCCGGCATGCGGGTCGTGATGCGCCTGCGTGCTCATGTCGTGACCCGCGTGCGGATCGTGACCGGCGTGCTGGTCGACCGCGGAGGCCGCCTGATGTCCCGCGTGGGGGTCGTGGTGGTCGTGGCCGGCGTGACCGTCGTGGTCGGGCCGTTCACCGTGCGTCGTGCTCATCGATCTTCCTCCGTCGTGCCGCTCGGTTCAGTCGAGCTTATACCCCTAGGGGGTATCTGTCACCAGGTGGAACGCCTGTCAGTCGGGACTATTCCCGAGTCATGACGAACGCCTCCGACGGTAGCAGCGGATGCCGCGGGGTTCGCGGATCGAGAACAGGGGCGCGCGCGGCATCCGCATCGTGTTGTGATGTCGGCATGGACATCCTGATTCTCGGTGGCACGCAGTGGCTCGGCCGCGAACTCGCCAAGGAGGCGCTGCGGCGCGGGCACGCCGTCACCTCGCTCGCGAGAGGCGAGGCGGGGGCGGTGGCCGAGGGGTCGACATTCGTGGCGGCCGATCGCTCGAAGCCCGACGCCTACGACGCCGTCACGGATCGCGAGTGGGACGCCGTCATCGACGTGACCCGGCAGCCGGGCTTCGCGCGCCGAGCGGCCGAGGACCTGGCGCCGCACGCGGCCCATTGGACCTTCATCTCCTCCTGCAACGTCTATGCAGCGCAGAACGAGCCCGGCGCCGACGAGTCGGCCGAGCTCATGGCGCCGCTCGCGGCCGACGAGTCGACGGCGGAGACCTATGGCGAGGCGAAGTCCGCCATCGAGTCGGCATATCGTGACGCGCTCGGCGACCGGCTGCTCGTGATCCGCCCGGGTCTCATCGTCGGCCCCGGCGACGCCTCGGGTCGCGGCGGCTACTGGGTTGCGCGTGCTGCCCGGAGTGACGAGCCCATGCTCGTCCCCGACATCCTCGACGACGCCGTGCAGGCGATCCACGTCGACGACCTCGTGACGTTCACGATCGATGCCGTCGAGCGCCGGCTCACCGGGGCGTTCAACGCGGTCGGCGAGCCCACGACGTTCGGCGACTGGCTCGAGCGCTCGCGCGCCCTCGCCGGACACGAGGGCGAGGTCGTCGCCGTCTCGCCCGCGTGGCTCGCCGAACAGGGGGTCGCCGAATGGTCGGGCCCCGAGTCGCTCCCGCTCTGGATCATCGACCCCGAATGGAGGGCCTTCCTCGACCGGTCGAACGCCGCGGCGCTCGCGGCGGGCCTGCGCCTGCGTCCGCTCGACCAGCTGCTGCAGGAGATCCTCGACTGGGAGCGCAGCGAGGGACTCGAGCGCGAGCGCGGCGCCGGGCTCAGCGCTGAACGCGAGCGCGAGCTGCTCGCGGCGCTCCGCGGCCCGTCGATCGAGTAGCGACACCGTCCGGTATCGCAGACACGAGTGGTGACGGATGCCTCGGCTCGCGGCATCCGTCGTTGCTACCGTCTGACCATGGGAACCGCTGCGCTTCCGAACGATCCGCTCTGGCCTCGGGCCGGCGACTGGCCGCCGCTCGACGCGCTCGACCCGGGGGAGCGCGCCGATCTCGCCCTCGTCGGCGTGCCGGCGTTCAGCACCTCGCTCTCGCCGACCGGCGCGCACGCGACGCCCGCGGCGATCCGCGCGGCGCTGCGCCGCTACAGCCCGACGCTCATGGCCGACCGCGGTCGCCGGAGCGATGCGCGTTCACTCGACGACCTCGTGGTCGTCGACGCCGGCGACGTCGCCGAGCCCGACGGTCCCGAGGGCGAGGCGCGGGTGCGTGCCGCGGTCGCCGCAGCAGCGTCCCGTGCCGGCGCCGTCGTCGCGCTCGGCGGCGACAACTCCCTGACCTCGCCCGTGGCGCTCGGCGTCTGGGGCGATCGGCTCGCCACGGCCGGGCTCATCACGCTCGACGCGCACTACGACCTGCGCGACGGCGTGAGCAACGGCTCGCCCGTGCGCCGGCTGCTCGAAGCCGGCCTCGACGGCCGCCGCGTCGTGCAGATCGGCATCGCGGACTTCGTGAACTCCCGCGAGTACGCCGATCGCGCCCGCGACGCCGGCATCACGGTCGTGCATCGCGACGAGCTGCACCGCCGCCCGATGGACGAAGTGTTCGCCGAGGCGCTCGAGATCGCGGGTGCCGGCGGCGGGCCGATCCACGTCGACCTCGACGTCGACGTGTGCGACCGCGCGGTGGCGCCGGGGTGCCCCGCTTCGGTGCCCGGCGGCCTCTCGGCGTGGGAGCTGCGGCAGGCCGCGCGGGCGGCGGGAGCCGATCCGCGGGTGGAATCGATCGACCTCGCCGAGGTGGACGCCACGGCCGACGCCGCCGACGGCCGCACCGTTCGGCTCGCCGCGCTCTGCGTGCTGGAGGTCGCTGCGGGAATCGCCCTACGCTGACAGCGTGCCTCGATCGAGTCGCACACCCTGAACACGGGAACGGAACCATGAAGACTCTCCTGCTGGTGCGGCATGCCAAATCGAGCTGGGGCGACCAGGCTCTCCCCGACCACGAACGTCCGCTGAACCATCGGGGCCGGCGTGATGCGCCGAGGGTGGGCGAGCGACTGCGGGAGCGGGGCGTCGTTCCCGACGTGATCGTGACGAGCACTGCGGTGCGCGCCCGCTCGACGGCGGAGATCCTCGCCCGGGCGCTCGACGTCGACTCCGGCCGGATCGTGGAGGACGGCCGTCTCTACGGTGCCACTCCCGATGGCCTGCTCGAGGTCATCCGGGCCCACGACGACGAGGTGGACAGCCTCATGCTGGTCGGCCACAACCCCGAGATCGGCGATCTCGCATCGCGGCTCTCGGACGAGGTTCCCGAGATGCCGACCTGCGCCGTCGCCGAGTTCCGTTTCGACGTCGCCGACTGGGCGGAGGTCGGCGCCGCGACGCCGGTCGAGGTGCGGTTCGAGGCTCCTGCTCACGACCGGTGACGACACTCCGTCCGGTGCAGCGAGGGCGGTGCTCGCCACGAGAGCACCTCGCCGTCCATCGGCCTCGCCGGGCTCGATGCCACCGCGGATGCGCCAGAGGGGCGTACGGTACGACTGGCGGCATTCCGCGTGCTGGAGGCCGCCGCGGGCAGGCACTGCGCCGGCAGGCGTGCGCGCGAACGGCCCGACGGAAGGACGCATCGTGAAGACCCTCGTGCTCATGCGACATGCGACTTCGAGCTGGGACTCGCCAGGCCTCGTCGATCACGATCGGCCGCTGAACGATCACGGCCGCGAAGACGCGCCCCGCATGGGCCGGCGACTCGTCGAACGCGGCATCGAGCCCGACGTGATCATCACGAGCACCGCCGAGCGCGCCCGGTCGACGGCCGCGCTGGTGGCAGGTCAACTCGGCACCCCCGCCCGGCGCATCATCGCCGACGAACGGCTCTACGCCGCGTCGGTCGACACGATGATGCGCGTCATCCGCTCGCTCGACGACCGGCTCGCCGTCGCGATGCTCGTCGGACACAATCCCGAGATGACCGAGCTCGCGACCCGCTTCTCGAAGACCGCCGAGGCCATGTCGACGGCGGCGATCGCCGTCTTCACCTTCGATACGGCCTCGTGGGCCGATGTGCGCACGACGCCGAGCGCGGGCAGGGCCGCGGCGGCGCCGGTCGGCGTGACGTTCGACGCCCCCGACCGGTCGCACGACCGGAACCGGTGACAGCCGCCTCCTGCGTCGCTAGTGTCGATGCCAACGGGAGGGAGCGCCATGTCGTTCATCACCAGGGGATTCAGCGGGCGCAGCCGTGATCGCGACGATCGGCTTCCACCCGGCCAGACGCTCGTGCCCGATTTCCCGGTGCTGTCGGCGGGGCCGACGCCCGAGGTCGACACCGCGGAGTGGGAGTTCACGATCCGCACCGAGTCGGGCGTGCACCGGTGGAACTGGGACGAGTTCATGGCCCTCGCGATCGAGGACGTCGACACCGACATCCATTGCGTCACGCACTGGTCGAAGCTCGGCACGAATTGGCGCGGCGTCTCGCTCGACACCCTCTTCGAACACGTCGAGACGGAGCGGGAGTTCGTCATGGCGCACAGCTACGGCGGCTACACGACCAACGTGCCCCTCGATGAGCTGCTCGGCGGCAAGGCGTGGGTCGCGTTCGAGTTCGACGGCGAACCGCTCGAGCCCGAGCACGGCGGGCCGGCCCGGTTGCTCGTGCCGCACCTCTACTTCTGGAAGAGCGCGAAGTGGGTGCGCGGACTCCTGATGATGGACGAGGACGAGCCAGGATTCTGGGAGCAGAACGGCTACCACCTCCACGGGGACCCGTGGACCGAGGAGCGCTACTGGTGAGCGAGGCCGTCGCCCAGAGGCCGGAATCGAATGCCCCGTCGGCGGTGCCGCCAAGCGCCGCGCTGCGTGCGGTGCCCCGCTCGGGCTGGCACGTCGCGACCGTCGCGTCGACGCGCCGCGAGACGCCGAACGCGTCACGCCTCGAGCTCGACGTCGACGGATGGCCCGGCAACGCCGCCGGACAGCATCTCGATGTGCGGCTCACCGCACCCGACGGCTACACGGCGACCCGCTCGTACTCGATTGCATCGTCGGGCACCGGCACCCGCGTCACCCTCGCGGTCGACAAGCTGCCCGACGGCGAGGTCTCGCCGTATCTCGTCGACGAGGTGCGCGGCGGTGACATGCTCGAGGTGCACGGACCGCTCGGCGCATTCTTCGTGTGGGCACCGGATGCCGCGGCAGCGGGCGACTCGGACGGCGACGACACCGGCGGCCCCACGGCAGGAACCCGGCCCGTGCAGCTCATCGCGGGCGGCTCGGGCGTCGTGCCGCTGTTCGCGATGGCCGCGGCCCACGGTGCGGTCGCCGATTCGACGCCGTTCCGCCTGCTCTACTCGGTCCGGAGCCCCGACGACGTCTACTTCGCCGACGAGTTGCAGCGGCTCGCCGAGGCATCCGCACCGTTGCGACTCGACCTCGTCTACACGCGCCGCGCACCCGACGGATGGCCGTCGTCACCGGCGCGCATCACTCGAGAGGTGCTCGAGACGGCCGTGATCCCGGCGGCCGAGCGGCCGCGGGTCTTCGTCTGCGGGTCGACCGGCTTCGTCGAGCGCGTCGCCGACTGGCTCGTCGAGCTGGGCCATGATGCACGGTCGATCCGCACCGAGCGATACGGAGGCACCTGATGGAGCATGTCGACGGCAACGCCCTGGCGGGTCCGCTCGCGGAGTTCTTCAGCTTCGACGCGACCACCGCGACGGCGCGATGCAACGGGTGCGGTGCGATCGGCGAGCTCGCCCGCGCGATGGTCTACCGCAGCGGCGCCGGCACCGTGGTGCGCTGCAGCAGCTGCGACCACGTGCTCGCCACCCTCGTCGAGACCGCCGGGCGCGCCTGGATCGGCCTCAGCGGCATCAGTGCGATCGAGGTGCCCCGGGGCCCAGCCACATCGTCGGGGTGACCATGTGGATCGGCTGGATCGAGTTCGACGTGCTGCTCGGCGACGTGCACTCGCTGAAGGGCAAGCGCGCCGTCATCCGGCCGATCATGGCCGAGTTGCGGCGCACGACCGAGGCGAGTGTGGCGGAGGTCGGCGAACAGGACCTGCATCGTCGCACGGTCATCGGACTCGGCGTGGTCTCGTCCGCGCCCGACCGGGTGACCGAGACGCTCGACCGGGCTGAACGGCTCGTCGCCGATCGGCCCGAGGTCACGTTGCTCTCGACCCGGCGCGGCCTGCATCGCAGCGACGACTGAGTGGATGCCCCGGCGTCAGCCCGACGCGACGACCGCGCCGTCCTTCCAGACGCGTGAGATGAGCGGCACCCCGGGCCGGTAGGCGAGGTGAACGTGGCTCGGCGCCGAGAGCTCGACGAGGTCGGCGCGCATGCCGGGGCGGATCGCACCGACATCCGTTCGCCGCAGCGCGAGGGCACCGCCCGCGGTCGACGCCCAGACCGCCTCGGCCGGGGTCATGCCCATGTCGCGCACGGCGACGGCGATGCAGAACGGCAGCGAGCTCGTGAAGCTCGAGCCCGGGTTGCAGTCGCTCGCGAGCGCGACGGTGACGCCGGCCTCGATGAGGCGTCGGGCGTCGGGGTAGGGCTGCCGCGTCGAGAACTCGACGCCCGGCAGCAGGGTCGCCACGGTATCGGATGACGCGAGCGCCGCGACATCCGCATCGCTCAAGTAGGTGCAGTGGTCGACCGACGCGGCGCCGAGTTCGACCGCGAGCTGGACGCCCGGCCCTTCGCCGAGCTGGTTGCCGTGCACCCGAACGCCGAGTCCGGCAGCCGCCCCGGCCTCGAGCACGCGTCGCGACTGCTCGGCGGTGAAGGCGCCGCGCTCGCAGAAGGCGTCGACCCAGCGCGAGTGCGGGGCGCACGCGTCGAGCATCTCGCCCACGACGAGGTCGACGTACGTCTCGGCGGCTTGATCGGCGTCGCCGCCGAACGCAGGGTCCTCGCGGAACTCGAACGGCACGACGTGCGCGCCGAGGAACGTCACCTCGGAGGTGACCTCGTGGGCGAGCCGTACGAGCCGTTCCTCGTCAGCGACCGAGAGGCCGTAGCCCGACTTGATCTCGAAGGTCGTCGTGCCCTGCGCGTGCAGCTCGGCGACGAATCCGGCGAGCCGCGCTCGCAGCTCGTCGTCGCTCGCGGCTCGCGTCGCCGCAACCGTCGAGCGGATGCCGCCGGCTTCGTACCGCTGCCCGGCCATGCGGGCGGCGAACTCCGCCGCGCGGTCGCCGCCGAAGACGAGGTGCGAATGGCTGTCGACGAAGCCGGGGATGACGGCCCGGCCGCCGGCGTCGACGACCTCGACGTCGGCGTCCCACAGCGAGCGGTGCTCGTCGCCGTCGCGCCGGTCTTCGCGTTCGACCCGGTGACCGAGGCGCTCGTCGGCGTGCGTGGCGGTGCCGACCCACGCGATGCGTCCGTCTTCGACGAGCACGGCGGCGTCACGCACGATGCCGAGCAGGCCCGCCTCGCGATCGGGCGACGGGTCGTTCGTGATGAGCTCGCCGATGCCGGTCAGCAGCATGCGCCCGGCGGCGCCCCCGTCGCTCATGCCTCGAGCATAGGCACGCGCAGGCCGCGCTCGCGAGCGACCTCGACCGCTCGGTCGTACCCGGCGTCGACGTGGCGCATGACCCCGGTGCCAGGGTCGTTCACGAGCACGCGCGCGATCTTCTCGGCGGCGAGCTCGGTGCCGTCGGCGACGATGACCTGTCCGGCGTGGATCGAACGCCCGATGCCGACGCCGCCGCCGTGGTGGATCGAGACCCACGTCGCACCCGACGCCGTGTTCAGCAGGGCGTTCAGGAGCGGCCAGTCGGCGATCGCGTCGGAGCCGTCGGCCATGGACTCGGTCTCGCGATATGGGCTCGCCACGGATCCCGAGTCGAGGTGGTCGCGACCGATCGCGACCGGGGCACTGAGCTCGCCCGAGGCGACCATCTCGTTGAACTTCAACCCGGCGAGGTGACGCTCCTGGTAGCCGAGCCAGCAGATGCGCGCCGGCAGGCCCTCGAAGTGCACCTTCTCACCGGCCTGGGTGATCCAGCGGCGGAGGTGCTCGTCGTCGGGGAAGAGCTCGAGGATCGCCCTGTCGGTCGCGGCGATGTCGGCGGGGTCGCCCGAGAGCGCCGCCCAGCGGAACGGCCCCTTGCCCTCGGCGAAGAGGGGCCGGATGTAGGCGGGCACGAAGCCGGGGAACTCGAACGCACGGTCGTACCCGCCGAGCTCTGCTTCGCGGCGGATCGAGTTGCCGTAGTCGAAGACCTCGGCACCGGCGTCCTGGAATCCCACCATCGCTGCCACCTGCTTGGCCATGCTGCCTCGCGCACGATCGGTGAACCCCTCGGGGTCGCGCTCGGCCTCGGCGCGCCAGTCCTCGAATGCGACGCCGACCGGCAGGTACGCGAGCGGGTCGTGGGCGCTCGTCTGGTCGGTCACGATGTCGACCTGCAGCTCTCCGGCGCGGTGGCGCAGGAGCAGGTCGCCGAAGATCAGGGCGGCATTGCCGACGACGCCCACCGAGAGGGCCTCGCCAGCCGCCTTCGCGGCGGTGACACGCGTGATCGCCGCCTCCAGGTCGGTGGTGTACTCGTCGAGGTAGCCGTGCTCGACGCGGCGGGCCAGCCGCGTCTCGTCGACGTCGACGATGAGCACCGCCCCGCCGTTCATGGTGACGGCGAGCGGCTGCGCGCCGCCCATGCCGCCGCAGCCGCCCGTGAGGGTCAGCGTGCCGGCGAGCGTGCCGTCGAACGACGCGCGCGCGATCGCGCCGAACGTCTCGTACGTGCCCTGCAGGATGCCCTGCGTGCCGATGTAGATCCACGAGCCGGCCGTCATCTGGCCGTACATCGTGAGGCCCTGCTGCTCGAGCTTGCGGAACTCGGGCCACGTCGCCCAATCGCCCACGAGGTTCGAGTTGGCGATGAGCACGCGGGGCGCCCACTCGTGCGTGCGGAACACGCCGACGGGCTTGCCCGATTGCACGAGCAGCGTCTCATCGGACTCGAGGCCTTCGAGCGTGCGCACGATCGCGTCGAAGGACTCCCAGTTGCGGGCGGCCTTGCCCGTGCCGCCGTAGACGATGAGGTCCTCTGGCCGCTCGGCGACCTCGGGGTCGAGGTTGTTCATGAGCATGCGCAGCGGCGCCTCGGTCTGCCAGCTCTTGGCGGTGAGCTCGGTGCCGCGGGCGGCCCGAACCGTGCGGGGGCCGGCGGGGGCTGCGATGGGTGCGTCGGTCATGCTCCGATGCTCGCGCACCGCGCGGTCACCGACAACGGATGTCGCGAGCGTGCTGTCTGGGATACCAGACGAGTGCGAGCGCGCCCGACGAACAGTTGCGGGTCGAGCCTGTCGGAACCCGGTTCCGGGAGAGCCTCAGCCGAGCTGGATGCCGCGGGCCGCCATGAACGGCACGGCGTCGACGGCGGTGCCGTCGAGTCGCACCTCGAAGTGCAGGTGGCAGCCGGTCGACGCGCCGGTGCTGCCGACGGCCCCGATGAGCTGACCCGCCGCAACCGCGTCCCCGGGACTGACGAGGATGCCGCCGTCGGAGAGGTGCGCGTACCCGGTCTGCACGCCTGCGCCGTGCTCGAGCAGGATCCAGTTGCCGTAGCTGCCGTTCGCGCGGGCTTCGACGACGATGCCGCCGGTCGCGGCGAAGACGGGCGAGCCGCAGCTCGCCGCGACATCCGTGCCGCGGTGGAAGTCGTTCACGCCGGCGAGGGGCTTGTTCGGCCGGGGGCCGAATCCGTCGGTCTGGTTTCCGGAGACCGGGGGGGCCCAGCCCTGCTCGCTCAGCTGCCCGGCATCGCGCGGGAGCGAATCGATCAGCGAGACGCTCGTCGAAGCCACGCGCGTGCGCAGGCCGGAGAGGTCGGAACGAGCGGATGCCACGGCGCGCTCGGCTGCGGCCACCGCAGCCTGTGCCGCCTCGACCGGCACCGCGTCGACGGCGGCCCACGCCTCGGCGGCGCGCTCCTCTGCGACGTCGGCTTCCGCCGAGCGCTTCTCGGCGATCTTCTGCAGCTTCTCGGCGTCGCCGGTGATCTGGTCGACGCGGGCCACGCCGCCGAGGCCGGCGAGCAGGTCTTTGCCGGAGCCGAAGGCCGCGGCCATGGACGTGAGCGAGCTGTCGCCGCCGCGCGAGGCGGCGAAGGCGGCCGCGCCGGCTGCATCGGCGTCGGCGCGGGCCTCGACGGCCTGCTCCTGCAGTTGCGTCGCCAGCGCCCGGGCCTCGATGCGCGTCGACTGTGCGGCGTCGAACTCCGCCTCAGCGGTGCGGAGTGCTGCGGTCGCCCGATCGAGGGCGGTGCGGGCGCCGAGCAGCGAACTGAGCTGCGGGTCGCTGCCGCTCGAGATGCGCGCGTACGGGCCGCTGCCGACGAGCAGCGAGGCGCCGGGGCTCGCGACCGGGGCGGAGGGGGCCGGCGGCTGCGCCGGAGTCCCCGTCGTCGGCGGCGGCGTCGTGGCCGGCGGGTCGGTGGGCGTCGGGGTGGGAGTGGGCGTCGGGGTCGGCTCGGGGGTCGGCGTCGGCGTGGGCGTCTCGGTCGGCGTCGGCGTCGGTTCGGGCGTCGGCTCCGGGGTCGGCTCGGAAGTGGGTTCGGGTGTCGGCTCCGGTGTGGGTTCGGGCGCCGGTTCGGTCGCCTCCCCGGTCGTGTCGGCCGTCGTGTCGGTGGTGTCGGCGGTGGTCTCCGAGGTCGTCGCCGCCGTCTCGGTCGCGACGATCTCCTCTGCCGATGCCGTGGTGATGCCGGAGATGCCCAGCACGACGACGGCTGCCGCGGCGGCCAGGGCGAGCCCATCGGGGCGAGCGCGACGCACTCGGGACGGGTGGTGCAGGCCGGGCACTCGTTGCATCATCGACATAGGGTTCCGTTCAGACGCCGGCTTCGGGGGCCGACATCTCCCTCAGTCTCTCAGCGCAGGCAGGTCGACACAACACCTGAACGCGTCGATCTCGCACCCTGTTCGGGGCACACGTGGGCCCGGCTCAGTCGAGCGCGCCCGTCGCCGACGTCGCCGCGACGACGATCCGGCCGTGTTCCACGAGGTCCGAGATCGCCTCGATCTCGGGGGAGAGGAAGCGATCGGGCCCCGGCACCGCACCGGTCTCGGCGACGAGCGAGACGACCGCTGCGGTCGCCGCGCCGGGCACGAGCGGTGCCCG
The DNA here is from genome assembly GCF_004134865.1 of Agromyces fucosus. Taxonomy (GTDB): domain Bacteria; phylum Actinomycetota; class Actinomycetes; order Actinomycetales; family Microbacteriaceae; genus Agromyces; species Agromyces fucosus. Next base: position 290,244 of record NZ_SDPO01000003.1, read on the forward strand.
CAACGCGAGGCCGCGGGCCGCGGTCATGACCTCGATCGCGAGCACGCGGGAGAGGCCGTCGATCGAACGCCGCAGCTTCCGCGCGGCCGCCCAGCCCATCGAGACGTGGTCCTCCTGCATCGCCGACGACGGGATCGAGTCGACGGATGCCGGCACCGCGAGCCGCTTCAGCTCGGAGACGATGCCTGCGGCGGTGTACTGGGCGATCATGAGACCCGAGTCCACGCCGACCTCGTGCGCGAGGAAGGGTGGCAGGCCCTGGTTGCGCGCGCGGTCGAGGAACCGGTCGGTGCGGCGCTCGCTCATCGACGCGACATCCGCCACGCCGATCGCGAGGAAGTCGAGCACGTAGGCGACCGGGGCGCCGTGGAAGTTGCCGTTCGACTCGACGCGGCCGTCGAGCGTGAGCACGGGGTTGTCGACGGCGCTCGCGAGTTCGGCGTCGGCGACGGATGCCGCGTGCGCGAGCGTGTCGCGTGCGGCGCCGTGCACCTGGGGGGCGCAGCGGAGCGAATAGGCGTCCTGCACGCGCGTGCATTCGGGGCCCTTGTGGCTCTCGACGATGGGCGAGCCGGCCAGCAGGCGCCGCAGGTTCGAGGCGGAGATCGCCTGGCCGCGCTGCGGGCGGAGCGCGTGCAGGTCGGCGGCGAAGACGGCGTCGGTGCCCATGAGTCCCTCGACGCTCATCGCCGCGGCGATGTCTGCGGTGGTGAGGAGCATCCGCAGGTCGTCGATCGCGAGGGCCAGCATGCCGAGCATGCCGTCGGTGCCGTTGATGAGGGCGAGACCCTCCTTCTCGGCGAGGCGGAGCGGCGTGATGCCCGCGGCGGCGAGGGCGCTCGCGGCATCCGTCGTTTCGCCGACCCCTCCGGTCGAGCCCGTCGATACGCGGACCTCGCCCTCGCCCATCGCGACGAGCGCGCAGTGCGCGAGGGGGGCGAGGTCGCCGGAGCATCCGAGCGATCCGTACTCGCGCACGACCGGCGTGATGCCGGCGTTGAGGATCGCCGCGTACGTCTCCGCAGTCTCGCGGCGCACGCCCGTGCGGCCGGTCATGAGGGTCGAGAGGCGCAGCAGCATGAGGGCGCGCACGACCTCGCGTTCGACCTCGGCGCCCGAACCCGCGGCGTGCGAGCGCACGAGGCTCGCCTGCAGCTGGGCGCGGCGGTCCTCGGCGATGAACGTGGTGGCGAGTGCGCCGAAGCCCGTGGAGATGCCGTAGTGCGGCTCGGGGTCGGCCGCGAGTCCCTCGACGATCTCGCGGCTCGCGGCCACGCCGTCGAGCGCTGCGGGGTCGAGCACGACGGATGCCCCGTGGCGGGCCACCGCGACGACGTCGTCGATGCCGAGGGGGCCGGTGCCGACGGTGACGGATGCCGCGGCGCGCGCGGGGGCGGAGTCGTTGCTGCTCATGCCTCCGATTCCACACCGCCCCCACGCGCGCGGGAAGCGCGTGGACTCGGAAGCCGTCCGGTATCCCAGACTCGCGCGGTACGCTCGCCTCACACTCCAAACCTCAGCTCACACTCCACACCTCACCCTCACCCGACCCGACTCGAATCGAGATGGCAGAAGATGTCGGAATCCATCGCCCGGAGCGACAACACGCGTCATCTCGATACGCTCGACCGCTCGAAGGTGCCCGCGGCCGACCAGACGCTCGCGATCCTCACCCACCTCGCGGCGCAGCGCGGGCCCGTGCCGGCAGCGACGATCGCCGCAGCGCTCGGCATTCCGCGCTCGACGGTCTACCACCTGCTGGCCGTCATGCAGGAGCGCGGTTTCGTCGTGCACCTGCCCGAAGAACGCCGCTACGGGCTCGGGATCGCCGCCTTCGAGCTCTCGAGCGGCTTCTCCCGACAGCAGCCGCTCGCCCGCCTCGGCCGGCCGCTCGTCGCGGCGCTCGTCGACCGGCTCGGGGAGAGCGGGCACCTCGCGGTGCTCCACGGGCGCGACGTGCTCTACCTCGTCGAGGAGCGCGCCCCGAGACGCCCCTCGCTCGTGACCGACGTCGGGGTGCGGCTGCCCGCGCACCTCACCGCCACCGGCAGGGCGATGCTCGCCGTGCTGCCCCCCGCGCAACTCCGGGCCCTCTACCCAGACGCGGCTGCGTTCGCGGGACGCGCCGCGCTCGACGGCGCCGAGCACGTGTGGAGCTACGGGCGCCTGAAGCGCGTGCTCGCCGTCGTGCGCGAGCAGGGCTGGGCCGGTGAAGACGGCGAGGTCACGGGCGGTCTCGCCTCGGTCGGGTCGGTCGTGCTCGACCACGTCGGCTGGCCGGCTGCGGCGATCGCGGTGACGTACCCGGATGCCGCGCCCGAGACGGAGGTCGCCCGGTACGTGTCGGCGGTGCAGGAGGCGGCCACGACGCTCGCTCGCCGCATCGGCACCCCGCGCTGAGTCACGGCGCCCAGCTTCCGTCCAACCGGCGCCGGTAGCGTGAAGCCGCCGCCGAGCACCGATCATCGACCCCGACCGAGAGCCGAGACACGACCTTGCTGACGACTGCCGCCGACCACGGTTTCACCGGCCTCACCGGATTCGCCGCCGACGTGCTGAACTCCCTCGGGGACGTCGGCGTCGGGGTGCTCGTCTTCCTCGAGGTGCTGATCCCGCCGATCCCGAGCGAGGTCATCCTGCCGTTCGCGGGCTACCTCAGCCAGTCGGGCGACCTCCACCTCGGGATGCTCATCCTCTGGTCGACCCTCGCCTCCGTCGTCGGGGCGCTCGTGCTCTACGGGCTCGGCGCAGCGGTCGGCCTGGCACGCGCCATCCGCTGGATCGCGTGGACGCGTCTCGTGAGTCTCACCGACCTCGAACGGGGCGCGGAGTGGTTCCATCGGCACGGCCGCTGGTCGGTGCTCGTGGGGCGCATGATCCCCGGAGTCCGCAGCCTGATCTCGCTGCCTGCCGGGGCCGATCGCATGCCGCTCCTCTCCTTCTGCCTCTTCACCGCCCTCGGCTCGGGCCTCTGGAACACGCTGCTCATCGGCGTCGGCGCAGCGCTCGGCACCCAGCACGCACTGCTCGAGGAGTACCTGCAGTACCTCGATTGGGTCGTCTACGGCGCGATCGCGGTCGCCCTCGCGGTGCTCGTCATCCGCCGAATCCTCGAGCACCGGCGCGTGGTCGACGAAGCATCGGCGTAACGCCGCCGGCTTCGGCGCTCCTGCTCCGGCCCGTCTCAGCGAGCGTCGGGCGCGAGCCAGCGCCGGAGCAGCCGCGTCACGAAGGGCAGCGCCCAGAACGTCATGACGGGCGTCAGCAGCAGGGTCGTGACGAGCACCTTCCACACCACCGCGAGCTCGTTCCAGCCCGGCAGGTACGCCGTCACGAGCAGCGTGAAGACGAGGTTCACCGGGAAGAAGCCGAGCCAGATCGTCACCGCCTGCTTCCACCGGGGCGGCGCAGGCGGCAGTTCGTCGAGCGAAGCGGATGCCGCGGCATCCGCTGCCGGCACCGAACCTGTCGCCGGGTCGTCGAACCAGCCCTCGATGCCCGTGCGGCGCTTGCTGCGCTCGGAGCGCACGAAGCCCTCGCCCATCGAGAGCCACCAGGTGCGCTCGGCCGAGCCCTCCCAGGCCTCGAGCGTCGCCTCGTTCGCGAAGCGGTAGAGCATGTGCCACACCTGCGAGCCCTCGCCGGCGCGCACCCAGCCGGAGCCGAGGAAGCCCGGGTACTTGGCCGCGAGGTTCACGCCGGTCTGCACCCACGCGGTTGCCTCCGAGATGCGCTCGGGGTCGACCTCGCGCCGGATCGAGACGGTGATCGGTTCGCTGTTCATGGGCCACCCCGGGGCACTCGCGAGTCCCGCGGATCGTGTGCGCGGAACTCTGGATGATCGGCCGTTTCGCTGGTGGCGGGCTGGTCCAGGCCGAATGCGAGTGTAACCGGGCCATGTTTCGAGGGTGCTTCGAGCACGTCGCCGCCGGCGACCGCCCGGCTCGTCAGCCGGCGAGCGGCCGAGGCGCCTCCGGCCACGCGACCGTGAACCGCTCGAAGAGGATCTCGAGGTCGTCGGACCACTCGATTTCGAGGGCTGCGCAGACGCGGTCCCAGTAGCGACGGTGGCTCACGAGCCACGCGTCGAGCGAGCGGTCGTCCTCGGCCTCGTCGAAGGCGAAGGCCTCGTCGGCGTCCGCGATCGTGCCGAGTCGCAGCTCGGTGCTCCGCAGGATGACCCGGGGCGCACCGCTCGCGTCGCAGGCGATCCAGTGGCTGCCGACGCGGGGGAGCGGCACGCCGTCGGCGGCGAACTCCTTCACGAGCGTGGCCGTCGCCCGTTTCCGGCCGGAGACGACGAGGTCGAGCAGCGCATCCGAGAGTTCGGCGTGGTCGCCGAACCGCTCGACGGTGGGCACGTCGTCGAGCCCGACCTGGTCGGGATGTGCCCGCCAGTAGGCGTTCCACATCGTGGAGGCTGCTTCGCGGTCGACCGGCACCATTTCGTTCAACGGCACCTCGCGCTCCCTCGGGCTGCGCTCGTCGATGATCATCCCCGTGCCCCGGTTCAGAGCTGGTCGGCGACCACGGCGGCGGCGGTGAGCCACGCGTCGTGGGTCTCGGCCGAGAGTGCGTCGAAATCGATCGTGCCGCCGTCGACGAGCGCGGCGTCGTAGGGGATCGTCGTGACCGCGGCGGTGAGCGCGCCGAAGTGGTCGGTGAGGCGCTGCTCGAGCTCGCGGTCGGGCTTGTCCGATGGCGAGGTCAGGATGGTGACGGCCCGGTCGACCTTGTCGCCGAAGCCCTTCTCGGCGAGGCCGTCGAGGAGCCAGGCGGCGCTCGCCGCGGTGTCCTCGCGCACGGTCGAGACGATCACGAGCTGGTCGGCCGCGGCGACCGCTGCGACCCAGTTGGAGGCGCGCATGTTGTTGCCGGTGTCGACGATCAGCAGGCGGTAGTACCGCGAGAGCGTGCGGTGCAGCCGGTCGAACGCGGCGTCGTCGATGGTGGATGTCGCGGCGGCATCCTCGTCGGAGGCGAGCACGTCGAAGCGGGCGTCGACCTGCGTGCGCACGTAGTCGTCGAGCTGGCTGAGGCTCGCGACGCTCGGATTCTCGAACCGCTCGAGATCGTTCAGGAGGTCGACGGCGGTGCGGTGATGCGGGGTGTGCTGCGCGCGCCAGCCGAGGGTGCCGCGCGTCTCGTTGTTGTCCCACGCGAGGGTCGAGCCGCCGCGGAGCCGTCCGAAGGTCGCTGCGAGCAGCAGGGTGCTCGTGGTCTTGTGCGCGCCGCCCTTGGGGTTCAGCACCACGATCGTGCGGGGGCCGTCGAGCCGCTTCTGCACGCGGTTCGTCTGGTCGTGACGGGTCTGCTCGGTCGCGCTCGGCTTCGGCGAGATGAGGCCGCCGCTCATGCGGCGCACCCGGCCCTGCCAGCCGGTGGTCGCCTTCAGTGGGCGCTGCCGGGGCCGGCTCGAGAGCAGGTCCTCGACGGTCGGGCGGTGCGGCCTGGGTTCGGCGGGTGGTGTCGCCGGGACAGCCGGGGCGGCCGCGACCGGCGGAGGTGCCACCTCGGAGGCCGGGACGATCGGCGGGGCTGGCACCGCCTGAGCAGCGACCGGCTGTGCGACGGGCTGGGCGGGCACCGCCGGGGCGACCGGTGCGGCCGACACCGTCGGGATCGGCGCGGTCGAGGTCGGGCGCGGCTCGAAGCTGTCGGTCACGAGCCCGGTCGGCGCCTCGGTGACCCGGCCGTCGGGTTCGACGGTCAGGGTCCAGTGGGAGGAGTCGTCGATGAGCGCGGCGGTGGCCGGTACTCCGAGGCGCTGCGCTCGCTCCTGCACGAACGCCACGACGCGGTCGCGCAGCGCGTCGCCGTCGGCGGCCTGGATGCCGAGCACCGCCCCGTCAGCGTGCACGTCGGCCTCGGTGGCCGAGGTCAGGAAGACCGTGACGCCGTCATGCGTGTTGATCGAAGTGGACAACTGATTCCCCCAAAAAGCCGTGCGTCGGTCATGGGAGATCGGGCCGGGTGCACCGGCTGCAACCGCCCGGATGCAGCCTGCCGGACGCGAGCGCTCCGCGTCGCCGGCCGTTCCCCCGCGGATCAGTCTATGGTCCCGTCCATCGACGGAACCTGGACCAATCCGCTCCCCGAGCCGTTCCGAATCCCCTTCCAGCACGGCAGATGCCGCGCCACTGAGAAGGAGGAACCTCATGCGAAACTCCCCGAACCGCATCGTCGCGACCGTCTTCGGCGCGGTCTACGTGCTCGTCGGACTGCTCGGATTCGCCGTCACCGGCGGGGTCGGGTTCTTCGCGACCGAAGGAGGGCTGCTCCTCGGCGTCTTCGCGGTCAACCCGTTCCACAACGTGGCCCACCTGCTGATCGGAGCCGCGCTGCTCATCGGCGGCATCGTCTCGGCAACCGCGGCGAAGGCTGTCAACGCGACGGTCGGCGCCGCCTACCTGCTGCTCGGCATCGTGGGGTTCTTCCTCGCGGGCACGGCGGCGAACATCCTCGCGCTGAACACGGCCGACCATTTCCTGCACCTCGCGAGCGCGATCGTGCTGCTGGGGGTCGCGCTCGGGTTCGAGCGCTCCGGACGCGTGGCGACGGCGTAGGGGCCGGCCATGCACGCACTGGCGGCGGCGCTGCGCAGTTGGCCGATGCTCGCCGCCCTCGGCGCCGGGCTCGTGCTGCTCGCGCTCGCCGCCGGTGCAGGGGGAGCGATGCTGCCCGCCCTCGCCGCGGCCGGCGTCGCCGCGCTCGGCTGGGGCGGGCTGGCGCTTCGGGCGGGGCGCGTGATCGCCCCGTCGACGACGCTCGTCGTGACCGCCGTCGCCCTCGTGGGGATGGCGGCGGCGGTCTCGACGGGTGCCGCCGCGATGACGGATGTCGCGCCGGGCCCGCTCGCCGCGGCATCCGTGTTCATCGTGGTCGTGGCGCTCTCCGCTGGCCTCGAACTGCGTGCACGCTCCCGCCTCGCCCGTGCGGGAGCGCATCCCCGCGGCGACCGTGATGCCGCGGCATCCGACACTGCTCGTCTCCTCGGCCTGGTCGCCGGTGCCGCGCTCGTCGCGGCCCTCGCGACGCCGGCGCTCGCGGCGACCGAGGCCGGCGAGTCGGCCGTGCCGCACGGCACGCACGACGTCGGCACCGATGCGCCTCTGCCGGGCGCGCCCGCCGGCCACGATCACTGACCCCACGCGGGCGTGCCCGCGAGCCGGCCGAGCCGTCGCTCCACCGCGCAACGGTCGATCGGTCAGTCGCGCGGCGCGGCGCCGTCGGTCGGGATGAGCGCCGTCGCGAGCGTGACGGCACGGCGGCCGTCGACCTCACGCTCGGCGGTCAGGTAGGGCGCGAGCAGCTCGCCGAGCCCCGCCTGGATGACGGCGAGGTCGGCCGTCGTCACGTGCAGGGTCGTCTCGCCGAATCCGAGGAAGTCGCGGAACCGCGGATCCTCGGCCGCGCTGGCCCGGTCGAAGCTCTCGCCGAGGTGGGCGAGGAAGGTCAGGAACGCCTGCTGCAGCTCGCGCGACCCCATCTCGAGCAGTTCGTCGTGATCGACGTGCGCCATGCGCTCGCCGAGGGCGAAGGTGCGCTCGACCGCGCCGCGAACGCGTCGCTCCTCGACGACGGTGAGCACGTCGGCGTCGACGAGCGCGGCGATGTGCCGGTAGAGGGTCGCCTGAGCGACATCGGGCAGGGCGCTGCGCAGGCTCGCCGTGGTGACCTCCTGCGTGCCCACCTGCTGGATGATCCGTAGCCGGACGGGGTGCATGACGACGTCGGCGATGGGCGACGGGTTGCGCATCGGTCCTCCGGATGATTATTCTCACGGTGAGAACATTCTCATTGCTCTCGAACGAGTATGCCACCGAAGGGATCCGCTCCATGATCACCGCCCAGATCGAAGTCTCCGGACTCGCGAAGCGCATCGGCGACGTCGAGGCGGTGCGCGACGTCACGTTCGTCGCGGCGCCCGGCCGCGTCACCGGCTTCCTCGGCCCGAACGGCGCGGGCAAGTCGACGACGCTTCGCATCCTGCTCGGACTCGCGCGCTCCGATTCGGGCACCGCGCTCATCGGCGGCCGTCGGTACGCCGAGCTGCCTGACCCGACGGGCACCGTCGGGGCCGTGCTCGACCTCGCCGGCGCGCATCCGGCGATGACCGCCCGCGGCCACCTGCGCGCCTACTGCGCACTCGGCGGGCATGATGCCGGACGCGTCGAAGCGGTGGCCGAGCTCACCGGCATGTCGGAGTACCTCGACCGCCGTGTCGGCGGCTTCTCGACGGGCATGCGGCAGCGACTCTCCCTCGCGACGGCGCTGCTCGGCGACCCCGCGGCGCTCGTGCTCGACGAGCCGTCGAACGGACTCGACCCGGCGGGCATCGTCTGGCTGCGCACTTTCCTCCGGGAGTTCGCGGCGAAGGGCGGCACCGTGCTGATCTCGAGCCACGTGCTCACCGAACTGCAGCACGGCATCGACGACCTCGTGCTGATCGATCGCGGTCGCACGACCTGGTCGGGGCCGCTCGACGCGTTCACCGCGCGCGGCACGAGCCTCGAGGAGGCGTTCCTCGAACTCACCTCGGGAGTCGAGTCGTCGCCAGTCCCGACCGCCACCGCCACCCCCAACGCCACCGAAGGGATCCGCGCATGACCCGCCTGCTCCGCGGCGAGGTCGCCAAGCTCTTCGCCACCCGTCTTCCGCTCTGGTCGCTCGTGACCGCCGCGCTCTGCGGAGGCGGCCTGACCGGGCTCCTCTCGCTCATCGGCCCCGAGAACGCGACGCCGCCGCTTCCCGGACTGGGCGCCGCCGAGGGCGTCGGCATCGTCGTCGGGATGAGCGGGCTCCTGCTCTTCGTGCCCGCGCTCATCGGCACGATCGCCGTCACCGGCGAGTACCGGCACCGCACGATCGGCACGACGTTCCTCGCTGCGCCGCGCCGCGGGCGGGTGCTCGCCGCGAAGCTCATCGTGTTCGGGGGTCTCGGCGTCGGGTACGGCGTGGTGTCCTCCCTCTTCGCCGGCCTGGCCGTCGCGGCGGGGGCCGCGGTGCAGGGGGTCGAACTCGGGGTGCCGCTCGCCGACCTCGTCGCGCTGCTCGCGCGGATCGCCCTCGCGGCGGCCGTGTACATGGTGCTCGGCGTCGCGATCGGCGCGCTCGCCCGCCACCAACTGCTCGCGGTCGGCATCGTGCTCGGGTACTTCTACTTCCTCGAGCACGTGCTCATGATCATCCCCGGGGTCAACGTGATCCACCCGTTCCTCCCCGGCGGCGCGACCGCGGCTCTCACCGACTTCACCTTCCTGGGCGACGCGATCGCGGAGCAACTGCCCATGGCGGCCGCGTCGACGACGTCGCCGCTCGTCGGAGCCCTCGTGCTGCTCGGCTACGCGGTCGTGGCGGCCTGGCTCGCCATCGCGATCCCGTTGCGCCGCGACCTGCGCTGAACCCGCAGCGCCGTGGTCGCCCTCGCGAGCACCGGGCCGATGTTCTCGCTGCCGTGCAGTGCGATCGTCAGCAGCGCGAGCGCGATGCCGGCCTGCACCGGCCCGAACCCGCTGACGAGCACAACGGCGACGCCGGCCACGCCGCAGACGGCATCGAGGGCAGCCGCACGACGACTCGTCGCGGCGGGTCGGGGCGCTGCGTTCCGCGCTCGCTCGAACCGGGCGAACACGAGCGTGACGCACACGACGACGACCGCCGCCGCGCTCAGCCAGAGCGGACGCGTCGCCCACCAGTCGGCGCTCATCGGCGCGGGCAGCGGCAGCCCGAATGCGGCGTTCGCGACGAGCAGTGCCCCCGCGAGTCCCACGAGCACCGGCATGTGCCACAGGTAGACGGTCATCGCGCGCTCGCCGACGGCCGAGATCGGCCGCGAGGCATCCGCTCGGTCGACCCAGGCCCTGATGCGCGGGCGCGCCAGCTGGAAGAGGGCGAGCTGTGCGACGCCGAGCACGACGAGGCATACGGTCGGCGGGTTGAGGTTCTCGTACATGTCGGCCGAGTACGGCGTCGCGGCGGTGAGCGCGACGAGCAGCGCGAGCGCGCCGGCGGCGATCGACCACAGGGCCGCGGGGGAGAGACGGTCGAGCGCCCCGTCGGCGAGGTGGAATCCGAGCTGCTGCACGAGCAGCCACACGAGCAGGAGGTTCAGGAAGCCGATGCCGTCGAGCCCGGTCGAGAAGCGCAGCATGTCGACCGCGACGACGCCCGCGAGCAGCGCGACCGGTGTCAGCACCCGCGCGCGCTCGTGGGCGCGCACCATGAGCGGCACGAGCGCCGAGGTCGCGAGGTACACGCCGAGGAACCACAGCGGCTGCCCGATGCGGAAGCCCGCCGTCGCGACCATCTCGGGCGGCAGCCCGGCGAGCGAGAGTGCCACGAGGGCGGCGGCGACCACGGCGACGAGCACGACGGCCGGGCGCACGAGGCGCTCGACCCGCGCTCGCACGTAGTCCGCCCCGCTCGCCCCGCGGCTCCGCATCGAACGCCAGTGGTGGAAGCTCGAGAACCCGCCCGCGATGAAGAACAAGGGCATGATCTGCACGACCCAGCTCACGGCGGCGAACCACGGCCGGCCCTCGAGGGCGTTCTCGAGCACCGGGCCGTCTGGCCCGACGCTCACGCCGACCATCATCGCGTGCAGCGCGAACACCACGACGAGCAGCGCGACCCGGATCGCGTCGACGCTCGAGTCGCGGGTGACCGGCGTCGAACGACGAGCGGATGTCTCGGCGCGCGTCGCCGGATGGACGCGACCGGCCCCGGTCGAGGGTGCGAGTACGTCGGTCATTGCCGCCTCCATCCGGGCGGCTCCTCCGCCCTCGAAGGCAGGTTAGGAAGGCGGCGTCGCCGTGCTCATCACCCGCAGGAGCGGTTCCGACCGGTACCGGCGTACGGTCAGGATCCCGGTTGCACGAGACCGGTGTCGTACGCCAGTACGACGGCGTGCACGCGATCGCGGAGGCCGAGCTTCGAGAGGATCTTCGACACGTGGGTCTTCACCGTCTGCTCGGCGATGAAGAGGGCCGCGGCGATCTCGGTGTTCGAGAACCCCCGGCCGACGAGCGTCAGCACCTCGCGCTCGCGCTCGGTGAGCTCGGAGAGGCGGGTGGCGTCGATGCGCGGCGGCGGCGCCGACCGGGCGAAGTCCTCGATGAGGCGGCGCGTCACGCTCGGCGCGAGCAGCGCGTCGCCCCCGGCGACGATGCGCACCGCGGCGACGAGCTCCTCGGGCGTCGCGTCCTTCAGGAGGAATCCGCTCGCCCCGGCTCGCAGCGCCTCGTAGACGTAGTCGTCGATGTCGAACGTCGTCAGCATGAGCACGCGGGGCACGTAGTCGCTCGAGCGCGGCGGGGTCTGCAGGTCGCGGGTCGCCTCGAGGCCGTTGCGGCCGGGCATGCGCACGTCCATCACGACGACGTCAGGTCGCAGCTCGTGCGCCATCGCCACGGCTTGGTCGCCGTCGGCCGCCTGCCCGACGACCTCGATGCCGTCCTGGGCGGCCAGCACCGCCGCGAAACCGGCTCGCACCATCGCCTGGTCGTCGGCGATGAGCACCGAGATCGTCACACCGCGCCTCCGTCCGACCCAAGCGGAAGGGTCGCGAGAACACGGTAGCCGCCGTCCGGCCGTTCGCCGAACTCGGCGCGCCCGCCGAGCAGTGCCGCGCGCTCGCCGATGCCGACGAGGCCGTGGCCGCCGCCCTTCGCGTCGGTGGCCGGGTCAGCCGTCGCCGCCTCGTTCTCGATGCACACGACGAGGTCGTCGGCGAGCACCTCGACCGAGACGAACGTGGTCGCGCCGGGCGCGTGGCGGACGACGTTGCTGAGCGCCTCCTGCACGATGCGGTAGGCCGCGGTGGCGGCGAGTCCGCCGTCGTGCAGGGAGGCGTCGACCGTCAGCGTCACCGGCACGCCGGCGCGTTCGACGGATGCCGCGAGCTCGGGCAGTTGGGCGAGCCCGGGCTGCGGGGCGGTCTCCGCCGCGGTGTCGGCGCTGCGGAGCACTCCGAGCAGCTGTCGCATCTCGGTCATCGCCGAGCGGGCGGAGGCCGCGATCTCGGAGAACTCGGTCTTGGCGGCGTCGCTCAGCCCCTCGACCCGGTACGGCGCACTCGTCGCCTGCACGTGGATGATCGAGAGTCCGTGCGCGACGACGTCGTGCAGTTCGCGGGCGATGCGGTTGCGCTCCTCGACGAGCACGCGGCGCTGCTGCTCGGAGGCGGAATGCGCGCGTTCACGGAAGAGCTCGACGCCGATCACGCGGCGCTGGGCGAGCAGCACCGCGATCGCGCAGGCGAGTGCCGTGACGGCGGCGCCCGTGATCATGCTGGCCGCAGCCCCGGTGTCGACGAAGGCGAACGGCAGCGTCACGACGACCCCCATCGCCCACGCGATGAGGCCAAGGCGCCACTCCCACATGAGGCCGAGCACGATGAGCAGCACGCCCTGGCTCACGATCGAGGTGACCGGCCACGGCCACGGCCACCCCTCGGAGTTCATGGTGAGCAGTGCGAAGGCGAGCAGGCCCGCAGCGGAGACGCTCGCGGCGACCCACGGCCACCGCACCGCGAGCGGCAGCGCGATCGCGAGCGCGAGGCACGTGCCGAACGCGGCGAGCAGGTTGATGTCGTAGATGGTGGCCGCGAGCGGCACCGAGATGGCGAAGAGGATGATGGCGAGGAGCGAGGTCGACACGAGCATCCAGGCCCTGAACTGCCGTTCGTCGGCCGTGATGCGCGCGAGGCGCGCGGGCGCGGCGGGGATCGACGGCACGGGCGGAAGCGGCGCCGCAGGCGGGCGCGGCGGGGGCGGGGCCTGCTGCGCGGGACGGGCCTGCGCCGCGGCATCCGCCGGGCTCTGCTCAGGGTGATGGGTCTGCGCCATGATGCCAGTAGCCAATCACGCCGTGTGCTGCGCTGCATCCCTCCCGAGGACGATTCGGGGGCGTACGCGGGTACTGTGCCGCTCAGCCGTGCGGGCGGAGCCCGGCGGGCGGGGTCACGCCGTCGACCGGGGTGTCGGGGCGCATGCCGGCGGAGGCGTGCACATCGCGCAGGCGCTGGGTGCGGTTCACCGTGATCACGCGGTCGTCGCGCAGCGGAAGACGCACCTGCTCCTCGGCGGGAATGCCGGCGCGCAGCTGGCGAGCCCGTTCGACCTCGGTGTCGAGCACGGCGCCGAAGAGCATCGCGAGGTTCGACAACCACACCCACAGCATGAAGGCGACGACCCCGCCGAGCACGCCGTACACGCGCTCGTAGTTGCCGACGCCGAAGACGTAGAGGGCGAACAGCGCGGTCGTCGCGATCCAGGCGAGCAGCGCGGCCACCGCGCCGATGCTGAACCAGCGCAAGTGCCGACGCCGCACGTTCGGTGCGGCCCAGTAGAGCACCGCCAGGACGAGCACGCCGATGGCCGCGAGCACGGGCACCTTGGCGAGGTCCCACCAGAAGACGACGCCCTCGTCGAGGCCGAGCACGCGGGCTGCGGCCTCGGCCACGGGCCCGGTCATGACGAGCCCGGCGGCGGCGATGGCCCCGAGCACGACGAGCACCGCGGACACGGCGAGCATCGCGGGACGCATCTCCCAGAAGGGGCGCCCCTCCTCGACCCGGTAGATGCGGTTCATGCCGCGGCCGAAGGTGCCGACGAAGCCCGAGGCGGCCCAGAGGGTGGCGACCAGGCCGCTCCCGAAGGCGAGCCCCGCGTGGGACGCGTTCAGCAGCTGGTCGAGCGGCTCGCGCAGGACCTCGACGACGGATGCCCCGCCGAGCTCCTCCAGCACCCGCAGCGCATCGGCCACGACCGCCTCGGCGCTGCCGAAGATGCCGAGCAGCGCGAGCACGGCGAGCAGCGCGGGGAAGATGGTGAGCAGCACGTAGAACGTCAGCGCCGCCGCGATGTCGTGCACCTGGTTGATGCGGTACTCGTGCACCGTGCGGGTGCCGATGATGCGCCAGTCGGCGCGCGAAAGTTGCGCCGGCGAGTCGTCATCGGCCGAGCCGGACGGGTCGTGGACGGCTGGATCGTGGACGGCTGGATCGTGGTCGGATGGACCGTGTTCGGGCATGATGCCTCCCGTGCAGACGCCCCGAGCCTACGGGTGCCGGCGACGTCGGCACAGGGGGTTGCCGAACTCAGGCCGATCACCTCATACGCGGGACGCGCGCCGGCCGGGCGGTCAGCCCAGGTGCGCGTGGAGGAACGCGGCGACGCGCGCGCGCATCGCCGCATCGAGGATGCCGATCGAATGATCGGAGCCCGGCACGACGGCGAGCTCGGCCGAGACGCCTGCCGCGGTGAGGGCGGTGGCGAGCCGCTCCGACTGCCCGAGCGGCACGACCTCCGCCTCGGCGTGCCCGATGAAGAAGGGCGGGTCGCTCGGGTCGGCGAAGCTCGCGGCCGAGGCATCCGCCGCCTGAGGGCACTCTTCGTCGCTCGCGCCCGGCTCGCAGTCGAGGTACTCGCCCACGATGCGCTGCAGCCAGTCGGATGCCCCGTCGGACACGAGGTCCGCAGCCCCGAGCCCGACGGGGCCCGAGAGCTCGGCGACCGCCGCGACCCGGGATCCCTCGTCGAGCGGCCCTTCGCCGGTGGTGCCGAGCAGTGCGGCCAGGCTGCCGCCCGCCGAACCGCCGAAGGCGCCGATGCGAGCGGGGTCGATGCCGAAGCGCTCGGACTGCTCGGGGTCGCGGAGCCATTCCACCGCGAGCGCGACATCGTCGATAGCGGCGGGGAAGACGGCGTCGGGCACGAGCCGGTAATTGACGGATGCCGCGACGAACCCCTCGCTCGCGAGCCAGAGGCAGACGCCCCGCCAGTCGGCGTTGCCCTTGTCGCCGCGCGCCCAGCTGCCGCCGTGCACCGAGACCACCGCGGGCAGCGGCTCGTCGGTGAGCACCGCACCGGCGGGCGTGCACACGTCGAGGGTGAGCAGCGTGCCGTCTTCGCGCACCCCGTACTCGACGTCGGCCTCGACCGCGATGTCGGCCGGCGCCGTGAAGGTGCGGATGCCGATGAGCTCAGCGGTCGCGACCTCGCTCGCCGCGTCGGCGCCCCGGGGGTCGATCTCGCGGAGCGGCACATGGAAGCCCGAGAGCGCGCTCACGCTCGCGATGGCGGCTGCAGCGGCCGCGACGGCCCACACCACTCGCCGGGCGCGAGTGCCGGAGCCGCCTGTGCGTCGGGTCGAGTTCACACCGGGCTCCGGGTTCAGGGGTGGAGTGATGCTACCTCACGTTCTGTGCAGGTGGAAACGCTTGCTCCTCGGCGGCGAGGGGCTTCGCGAAGCACACCGAGTGCGCCTCGCCGACGTACTGGCCGAACTGCGGGATCTCGCGGTAGCCGTGGCGCGTGTAGAGCGCCTGTGCGGCGTCGTGCAGGTCACCGGTCTCGAGCACGATCTCGATGAGCCCGCGCGCCGAGGCATCCGCTTCGATGCGTTCCAGGAGTGCGGCCGCGACGCCGCGACCGCGCGCATCGGAGTCGACGAACATGCGCTTCAGCTCGCCGCGCGCGGCCGACGCATCGGCGACGAGTGCGGCGATGCCGACCGCGCGCCCGCCGTCGCGCGCGACGTAGAGGGAGACCTCGGGGCGTTCGAGGGTTGCGATGTCGAGCAGGAAGTTGCTCTCGGGCGGGTACAGGCTCTCGGCGAAGGCGGTGCTGCCGTCGAGGAGGCGTTCGACCTCGGGCTGGCGGGGCGGTTCGATGCTGACGGTCACTGGAGCGGGGTGCTGCGGCATCCGGCGAGCATACGTCGCGGGTGTTTCGTCGCGATTTCGGAGTCGGCGGGAGTTCCGCGTGCCGCGACGGATCGCGGAACGGCCTCGCTACGATGAGCGCGACGCGGCTCCGCACCGTGCCGTCACGGGTCGACCGGAGCGCGAGACGTGAGGGGTGCACGCCATGACCGACGACCGGAACCCGCAGAACGCGCCATCCGAACCGACGGGAGCATCGCCTCAGTCGTCGACCACCGCGGGTGCGCCCGCGAAGCCGGCGGGAGCGAGCCGCGCGATGCTGCTCTGGGTCGGTGTCGCGGTCGTGCTCCTCTCCTTCGTGGCGTCGTTCCTCGGGGCCACGCTGGCCCGGTCGTCGGATGCCGACGAGGCGGCCGCCACCCCGCCGCCGACCACGGCCGAGGTCGACGAGGCCGCCTACGAGGAGGCGCTCGCCGAGATCCTCCCCGCGGGATCCGCGGTGCGCGCCGGTTCTGGGGTTCCCGAGTCGGGCAAGGGCTACGAGGGCGACGTCTACATCGACATCGCCACGGCCGACGTCTACCTCTTCTCCGACGGCGAGTGGTCGCTCGTCGGCAACATCCGCACCTCGGCGGCCGAGCACCTCACGGGCGCGACCGGCGCCACCGGTGCGACGGGCGAGACCGGCGCGGCGGGCAAGCCCGGTGCCACCGGAGCGCCCGGCGCGAGCGGTGCTCCCGGCCAACCCGGAACGCAGGTCGTGCTGGGCGTCGGCGAACCGGCTCCCGAGACGTGCACGACCGACGGCGACGTGTTCATCGACACCGAGACCGTGACCTTCTACGAGTGCCAGGGCGGCGCGTGGGTGCTCTCGGGCGCCACCGATGAGGTGGCGCCGGCTCCCGAGGGCTGAGCCGCCGACGGCAGCGCGGATGTCCCGTGCGGGACTTTCCCAGACGATTCCGGTATCGTTGCCGAGTCGGTTCTGGACACCGCGCTGTGCGCGGATGGGTTTGTGAGTCCAAAGGGCCGGTTTCGAGGCACAGGCCTCGGATAGTCACCGTATGTGAACGGCCCCGGTCGACGATGCTCCGGGTTCTCAGTGTGCTGCGCCTGCAGTGGCGCTGCCATGTACATGAGTACAACCCAGGAAGTCACCATGCCCAAGAACAAGAAGCCCCAAGGCGGCAGGCCCGCCAAGAACTTCGATCCCTCGTACGCGAAGGGCGGCTCGAAGGGCGGCCCGGCACGCGCCGGATCGTCCAAGCCCGGCTCGCGCAGCGAAGGCCACCGCGGCTACCGCCCCGAGGCCGACGCGCCCCGAAAGGAGCGCTGGTCGCGCGACGAGCGCGTCTCCACCGGCCGCGCCCCGCACCGTTCCGAGCGTGACGGCCGCGACGAGCGGGCTCCTCGCTCGTTCGATCGCAACGACCGTCCCGCGCGTTCGTACGACCGTGACGACCGTGCACCCCGTACGAACGACCGCAACGATCGCGCGCCGCGTTCGTTCGATCGCAACGACCGCCCGGCCCGTTCCTTCGACCGGAACGACCGCAACGACCGTCCCGCGCGGTCGTACGACCGTGACGACCGTGCGCCCCGCACGAACGACCGCAACGACCGTGCGCCCAGGTCGTTCGACCGCAACGACCGCAACGACCGTCCGGCTCGTTCGTTCGACCGGAACGACCGTCCTGCGCGTTCGTACGACCGTGACGATCGTGCACCGCGCACGAACGACCGCAACGACCGTCCGGCTCGTTCGTTCGACCGGAACGACCGTCCGGCCCGCTCGTTCGACCGGAACGACCGCCCCGCGCGTTCGTTCGATCGCGACGACCGCGCCCCTCGCTCGAACGACCGGAACGACCGCCCGGCTCGTTCGTTCGATCGCGATGACCGTGCTCCCCGCTCGTTCGACCGCAACGACCGCAACGACCGTCCGACTCGCTCGTACGACCGGAACGACCGGAACGACCGTCCGGCCCGTTCGTTCGACCGGAACGATCGCAATGACCGTCCGGCTCGCTCGTTCGATCGCCCCGACCGTCCCACCCGGTCCTACGATCGCGACGACCGCGCTCCGCGCCGTGACTTCGACCGCCCCGGCTTCAAGGAGTCCTCGGGTCGCCGCGACTCGAGCTTCTACCCGGCCAAGGACCAGGGCAACCGTCACGCGAAGACCGACGACGTCGTGCTCGAGCGCCTCGAGGCCCAGGCCATCCAGGCGACCGACGCCGACGGCGTGAGCTTCGCCGACCTCGGCCTCGGCGGCAACGTCGTCGCCGCGCTCCGGCAGCTCGGCGCCGAGTCGCCGTTCCCGATCCAGGCTGCGACGATCCCGGTCGTGCTCGAGGGTCGCGACGTGCTCGGCCGCGGCAAGACCGGATCGGGCAAGACGATCGCCTTCGGCGCCCCGACCGTCGAGCGCCTCATGAAGCTCTGGGCCGAGTCCGGCAAGGCCGGCGGCAAGCGCCAGATGGGCCGCAAGCCCCGCGCCCTGATTCTCGCCCCGACCCGCGAGCTCGCCCTCCAGATCGACCGCACGGTGCAGCCCATCGCGCAGAGCGTCGGCCTCTTCACCACGCAGATCTACGGCGGCGTGCCCCAGCAGCGTCAGGTCGGTGCGCTCCAGCGCGGCGTCGACATCGTGATCGGCACCCCCGGCCGCATCGAGGACCTCATCGAGCAGCGCCGACTCGACCTCTCCGAGGTCGTCATCACGGTGCTCGACGAGGCCGACCACATGTGCGACCTCGGCTTCCTCGAGCCCGTGCAGCGCATCATCCGCCACACCGCGAACGGCGGCCAGAAGCTCCTCTTCTCGGCCACCCTCGACAAGGGCGTCGCCGCGCTCGTCGACGAGTTCCTCGTCGACCCGGCTGTGCACGAGGTCGCCGGTGAAGACCAGGCCTCCTCGACGATCGAGCACCGCGTGTTCGTCATCGGCAACCACGAGAAGCGCGACATCGTCGCAGAGCTCGCGAACCGCGAGGGCAAGACGCTCGTCTTCTCCCGCACCCGCGCGTTCGCCGAAGACCTCACGGGGCACCTCGAGGACTACGGCATCCGTGCCGTCGCCCTGCACGGCGACCTCAACCAGTCGCGTCGTACCCGCAACCTGCAGCAGCTCACGAGCGGCCGGGTCAACGTGCTCGTCGCGACGGATGTCGCGGCACGCGGCATCCACGTCGATGACATCGACCTCGTGATCCAGGCCGACGCGCCCGACGAGTACAAGACCTACCTGCACCGTTCCGGCCGCACCGGCCGTGCGGGCAAGACGGGCCAGGTCGTCACGCTCATCCCGCGCAACCGCCAGCGTCGCATGGTCGAGCTGCTCGACCGGGCGGAGATCGACGTCGACTTCGTCGACATGCGGCTCGGCGACGACTTCGCGGGCGAGCTCGAGCGCGGCACGGCCGCTGCCGTGGCCATCGAATCGCTCGACGCGGCTGCCGACGCAGTCGACGTCGTCGAGCTCGATGACGTCGTCGAGATCATCGAGGTCGAGGAGACCATCGAGATCGTCGAGACCGTATCGGTCGCAGCCGATGAGGAATTCGCCGGCTGACTCGCGGCGAACTGATCGACCGAAGGCCCGTGTCCGGTGGACGCGGGCCTTCGTCGTCCCCGGCTGCCATGGTCGAGCCCGCGGCGTGCCGGTATGCTGGCGCCCCAGCACGGGACCGACGGGGAGGGCGCATGACCATCGCGGATCCGGTCGTCGCGCGGCGCGAGCGCCGGCGACGGCTCGAAGGGCGGCCCGCCGTGCTCGCCCTGATCGTCGTGGCCGTCGTCGTGGCGATGGGCTGCGCGGTCGCGCTCGGCATCATGATCGGCGCGACCGTCGAAGACATCCGCCACTCGATCATCGACAGTGTCTTCGACGAACGCGAGTCGGAGCCGACGTTCTGGGGGCCCGCGACGACGGCCATCCTGTGGATCCTGGGCACGTTCGGCCTGCTCGGGTCGGCGGCGGCGGCATCCTGGTCGCTCGACGCCTACCGCGGCGGCGAGCGGACGCCGGTCGTGCTCGTGCCGGCGCTGTCGGCGATCGTCGTCGCCGTGGTCGCGATCGACGCCACGGGTTGGCTCGAACCGTTGCGCGTGGGCACCCGGGTCGACCCGGTGTTCCACCACGACGTGCCGTGGGATGCGGGCTCGTGGGTGGCGTACACCGCCGACCTCTGGCTCCCGGTGCTCCTCATCCTCGCCGTCGCCGGCGGCATCGTGGTCGTCGCCGTGCACAACCGGCGACTGCTCGAGCAGCGGAGGCTCCGCACTCGCCTCCTGCGTGAAGGCCGACGGGTGCCGGGCACGATCGTCGGGACGACCGCCCGCACCGCGACGAACGATGTCGGCCAGCGCTCGGTCATCGGCGCGACGGTCGACGTTCGATACACGGACCACGCCGGTGTCGGGCATCGGCTCAGTCGTTCGATACGTCGGCGCGACGTGCTCGCCGGAGGCTTCAGCGTCGAGGTGCTGTACGACCCGGCGCGACCGGGCGACGACGACGCGGTCTTCCTCGCGTTCGATCGGGATCCCGACCCGTCGGAGTGGGTCGGCGCCGTCGACTGATCGCGGCGTCCGGCGGACGGCTCGCGCGTGATGGGCCGCAGCTCGTCATCTGTCGGAGAAGATCGGATGTCTCGTGAGAGATTTCTTCAGCTCCATGAGAGCGGTTCCACTCGGCGGCCTCTTGCCAGGAGAACCGAGCAAGATCGTAGATGCCTGAGATTGCAGGCATGCGCACGGTCACATTGGTGCTTGCCGAACCCTCGTTTCCCCAGTAGCGTCAACACTCATGCAACCGACATCGTCGTCGTTCCCCTCTCGCCCACGGGCCGTTGTCCTGACCTTTGCGACAATCGCGGCCCTCGCTTCGTCAACGCTCGTGCTGCCGAGTGCCGCTCACGCAGCAGACGTTCCCGTCACCCCCGCGACCGTCGGCTACGGTTCCTCGAGCCCGGCTGCGGCCGACACGACGGTCATGGCCGTGCACGCCGCCGGGCGCACGATCATCGACGTGACGGACTTCGGCGCCGACCCGACGGGCGAGAGCGACTCGGCCGGCGCGATCGCCGACGCCGTGGAGCACGCGAAGGCGCTCGGCACGCCGGTCACGATCCGGTTCCCCTACGGCACCTACGACATCTATCCCGAGCAGACCGAGAAGCGCGAACTGTACGTCTCGAACACGACCGGCGCGGACGCCGGCCCCCGGGTGAAGAACATCGGCATCCTGATCGAGGACATGTCCGACGTCATCGTCGACGGCGAGGGCTCGAAGTTCAACTTCCACGGCCTGCAGACGCAGTTCGCGGCGATCCGTACCGAGGACGTCACCTTCACGGGATTCAGCACCGACTGGGTCGCCCCGAACACGGTCGACCTGACGGTGCTCGACACGGGCGTCGCGAACGGCGTGCCGTACCGCGACATCCAGGTGCCGCCCGGAACCCGCTACGAGATCGCGAACGGCAAGGCGGCCTTCCTCGGCGAAGCGAGTCCGGTGACGGGTCAGCCGTACTGGCGGTACGAACCCGGCTCGGCGACGCAGGGCCACAACCAGCGGCGTCACCTCGCGACCGGCCAGACGTACCGCACCTCGATTCCCGTGTGGACGAACTCGACCGGCGTCTCGGAACTCGGTGACAACCGGCTCCGCGTAACCTACTCCGGCAGCACCGACCCGGGCGGCCGCGGCGAGGTCTACGAGCTCCGACCGACCTACCGAGACACCCCCGGCGTCTTCGCGTTCGAGGCCGCGAACACCGACCTCGTCGATCTCGAGTTCGGGTACCTGCACGGGTTCGGCATGGTCGGGCAGATGTCGCACAACATCACGCTCGACGGCGTGCGGTTCAAGACCGAGGACGGCACGTGGCGGCAGACCTCGGGCTTCGCCGACTACCTGCAGATGTCGGGTGTGGGCGGCAAGGTGCAGATCCTCAACACCCTCTTCGACAACCCGCACGACGACCCGATCAACATCCACGGCACCTACATGCAGGTCAAGGGCGTCGACGTCGCGAACAAGAAGGTCACCCTGCAGTACATGCACCACCAGAGCGCGGGCTTCCCGCAGTTCTACCCGGGTGACTCGCTGCGCTTCGTCACCCGGGGCACGATGCTCCCCGTCGCGGGCGAGAACTTCACGGTGACCGGTGTCACCGGCCCGTCGGGATACGACCACGACACGAGCCTCACGCAGATGACGGTCACGCTCGATCGGGCGCCCCAGGGCATCCAGGTCGACACGCACGCCGCCGAGAGCCTGACCTACACGCCCGAGGTGCGCATCGCGGGCAACACGTTCGCGTCGGTTCCGACGCGCGGCATCCTCGTCACGACGCCCAAGCCGGTCGTCATCGAGCGCAACCTGTTCGACCAGGTCGGCATGGCGAGCATCTACATCTCGGGCGACGCGGCCAACTGGTACGAGTCGGGCGGTGTCGAAGACCTCGTGATTCGCGAGAACATCTTCGACCGGCCCACGACGAGCGCCCCGGTGATCTACTTCGACCCCACGAACGGAGCGACCGAGCCCGATCGCACGGTGCACCGCAACGTGCTGATCGACGACAACCGGTTCAACCTCCTGCCCGGGACCCAGCTGCTGAACGCGAAGTCGGTCTCCGACCTGACGTTCACGAACAACGCGGTCGGATGGTTCGGGCCCACGACCACCCCCGACCCGGCGAAGTCCTCGCGCACCGCGCTGTTCTCGATGAACGGCAGCCACCGCTTCGAGTTCAGCGACAACACCTACGCGCCCGGCTTCAACGTGCGGGTCTCGACCAACACCGCGGCATCCGAGGTCACCGGCAACGACCCGTTCGCCGTGAACGCCGACTCGATGACGCAGGTGCCCACGGTGCCGCTCGCCGCAGGGCTCAGCTGGATCCGCGAGGACGCCTCACGCTGGTCGGCGGTGGCACCCGACTCGATTCGGCTGCTCTCAGGCGGCGGCACCCTCTGGGCGACGCAGAACTCCTCCAACGGCATCCTGCTGCGCGACGCGAGCGGGGTCTCCCCGAACGAGGTCGTCGTGAAGATGGCCGGCGCGACGAAGTCGTTCTACGAAGAGGCCGGTCTGATCTACTACGTCGACGACGAGAACTACGTGGCCCTCCATCGCAAGCACAACAACGGGACCCCGTGGCTCGCGCTCGTGACCGAAGCCGGCGGGTCGCCCAATGAGAACACCCGCATCAACGCGCCCGCCGCGGCCGACATCTGGATCAAGATCGCGCGCAACGGCAATGCGTTCACGGGCAGCTACTCGACGAACGGCGTCGACTTCACGACCATCGGCACGATCACGAACGCGGCCGTCGGTGCCGCGACGCCGCGAGTCGGCGTCATGGCCGACGGACCGTTCGCCTCCGGCAGCACTCCCGCCGCCTTCGTCATGAGCGGGCTGAAGGTCGACGGAACCGCGGTGCCGTTCTTCGACTCCGTGCCGCCGCCCGTCGAGATGCGGCTCGCTGCCGCACTCGAGGACCCGGCATGGCAGGGCGTCGACTTCGGAGCACCCGTGGCGCCGCGATCCTGGCTGACGGTCGTGCCGGCGAGCCTCGACAGCGTCTCGACGACGCTGACACCCGTCGATGACGACACCGACGTGGTGCTCGCCGTCAACGGTCGCCCGGTCGAGTACGGCAGCGGCGCCATCGAGCTCCCGCTCGCGGCCGGTGCCAACCTGCTCGAGGCGCGCACGTTCGCCCCGAACGGCGACAGCCAGACCTATCGGTGGACCGTCGTCTCGCTCAAGCCCGGCGTCGTCGTCTCGACCCGGCCTCCGGTCGCGCCCGCTCTCGATGTCGCCGTGACGGCGGCGACGAAGTGCATCGGCGGCAAGGTCGTCGTGTCGGTGCGGGCCACGAACGCGGAGGCGGTGCCGGTCTCGATCGCGTTCGCGTCGGAGTTCGGTCAGAAGTCGTTCGCGGCGGTGGCTCCCGGCAAGAACGCCGTCCACACGTTCACGACGCGCCAGGCGGGCATCCCGGCCGGTGAGGTCGACGTGACTGCGCAGGCGACCATCGACGGTCAGCCGGTGACGGCGACGGTGGCCGCCGAGTATGCGGCGAACAGCTGCGGCTAGCGGTGCAACTGCGCCTGTGCGGCTGGCCGGTCGCCTTGGCGTGACCTGAACGGCCGAGAGCCCGTGTCCGGTGGTGTGAATCGCCTGGACACGGGCCTTCGTCGTCGCCCGGGACATCCCTGAATCGGCGCGCTCGCACGGCCACTAGGCTCACGCCATGCGCCTCATCACCGGCGGGATCGCCGCAGCCGCCCTCGTCCTGCTCCTCACCGGCTGCGTGGCACCGGCGCCCGCGCCGACGCAGACTCCGGTCGCCGAGCCGACGCCGGTCGAGACGGCACCGGCGGGGCCCCTGATGTGCGGTGACCTCGTCGCGGATGCGAACCTCGCAGCGGTGATGACGGGCAGTGATGGCGTCGCGCCCGATCCCGTGCGGGCGATCCGGCCGTCCGACGCGTTCAGCGCGGTGGAACTCGCGGCAGCGGGCGGTCTCGGGTGCTCCTGGCGCGTCGGAGCGGCTCCGACGACGATCTATGCAGGGGGCGACGACCTCGCGTACCTCTCCATCGACGTGCTGCCGGGTGCCGCCGCGCAGTGGCAGCCGGCGTGGGCGGGCGATGCGCCCTCCGATCAGACGCTCGCCGTCGGTGCCATCGAGGCGTCGACCGCCGTGGGTGAATCCGGCTGGCAGCTCACCGCCCCGGTCGGCGATGCCTGGGTCGCCATGCGCCTGACCGCGTCCGGGCTCGGCACGACGGGCAGCCGCTACGACGGCATCTCGCCAGAGGAGATGCTGTCCCGCCTCGCCGGGGTCGCCGAGACGACCTTCGCGGCCGTGGAGGGCGCGACCGCCGAACAGCTCGCCTTCCCCGCGGCGGCATCGCAGCGACAGGGCGACGCCGTCTGCAACGGCGGCCTCGATCCGCAGGGCATCGGGATGGCGCTCGGCACGACGTACACCGAGACCGAGGTCGAGGATCCGACGACCCGCGCCCCGCAGTCGTTCGATGCCGCGGTCGCGGCGGCGGCTCGCTCCTACTCGTGCGACTACCTGAACGACACCGAGCGCGGGCCGCACATCGCCGTCGTGCACGGTGCGGGCCAGTTCTTCGACCTGCTCGGGCAGGCCGACGTCTCGACGGCGTTCGGCCCGCTCGACCTCTCGACCGTCGCGGGTGCGAGCGGCGGCGATGCCGCCATCGTGGCGCTCGTGACCGACGGTCCCGCCTCACCCGTGCTGATGCGGGTCGGCGACTCCGTGTACCTGATCCAGAGCAAGGACGGGGCGGCGTCGGTCGCCGAAGCGGTGATCGCGCAGATCCGCTGAGACCCTCTCGAACGGGCCGGGTGGCGCCCGGGACATCCGTTTGCCATAATTACTTCCTGAACGGTCGGTCACTAATTCCGACCGAGCGGATGCCACGCACCCTGCCTACGCTGGGTGCAGCGTTCCATCGCAGACAGTGCAGTCAGGAGTGGACCATGGCCGAGGCCTACCTCGTCGGAGGCGTTCGCACGCCCGTCGGCCGCTACGGCGGGGCGCTCGCCGGAGTGCGGCCCGACGATCTCGCGGCCCTCGTCGTCGGTGAGCTCGTGCGACGCACCCGGCTCGACCAGGCCGGCGAGCTCGGCGCGATTGACGAGGTGATCCTCGGGGCGGCCAATCAGGCGGGCGAAGACAACCGCAACGTCGCCCGCATGTCGGTGCTGCTCGCGGGCCTGCCCGACGAGGTGCCCGGCATCACGGTCAATCGGCTCTGCGCCTCGGGCATGTCGGCCATCACGATGGCCGCGCAGGCGATCCGGGCCGGCGACGCCGACCTCATCATCGCCGGCGGCGTCGAGTCGATGACCCGCGCGCCCTGGGTGCAGGCCAAGCCCGATCGCGCGTGGGCGAAGCCGGGCGCCGCCTACGACACCTCCATCGGCTGGCGTTTCCCGAATCCGAAGCTCGTCGCCCGCGACAAGGCGACCTTCTCCATGCCCGAGACCGCTGAAGAGGTCGCTCGCGTCGACGGCATCACCCGCGACGAGGCCGATGCCTTCGCGCTCCGCTCGCAGCAGCGAGCAGCTGCCGCGATCGCCGCGGGCCGGTTCGAGGCCGAGATCGTGGGGGTGCCGACGCATCGCGGCGAGGTGCTCGTCGACGAGGGCCCGCGGCCCGAGACCACGCTCGAGGCACTCGCCGGGCTGCGCCCGGTCGTGCACGGCGGTTCGGTCGTCACGGCGGGCAACTCGAGCGCGCTGAACGACGGCGCGTCGGCGATCCTCGTCGCGAGCGCGGCCGCCGTCGAACGCTACGGGCTCACCCCGCGCGCCCGCGTCGTCGTCGGATCGTCGGCGGGGCTGCCGCCCGAGATCATGGGCCTCGGCCCGGTGCCCGCGACCGAGAAGGCGCTCGAGCGCGCCGGCATCGACCTCGACGACATCGGCTCGGTCGAGCTCAACGAGGCGTTCGCGACGCAGTCGATCGCTTCGATGCGCCGCCTCGGGCTGGACCCCGAGCGTGTGAACGCCGACGGGGGAGCGATCGCCCTGGGGCATCCGCTCGGTTCGTCGGGCTCGCGCCTCGTCGTGACGCTGCTCGGCCGCATGGAGCGCGAGCAGTCGCGCTACGGGCTCGCGACGATGTGCGTCGGCGTCGGCCAGGGCAGCGCGCTCATCGTGGAGCGCGTCTGATGGGCGCGGATCCGCTCCTCGTCGAGCGTCGCGACGACCGGGTGATCGCCACGCTCAACCGGCCCGAGAAGCGCAACGCGATCGACCAGGCGACGATCGATGCCCTCCACCTCCTGTGCGCCGAGCTCGAGGCGATCCCGCGCACCCTCATCCTCACGGGCGCCGGCGGCGTCTTCGCCTCGGGCGCCGACATCGCCGAGCTCCGCGAACGGCGAGCGGATGACGCGCGCGCGGGCATCAACGCGAACGCGTTCGTGCGTCTCGCGCTGCTGCCGATGCCCGTGATCGCCGCCCTCGACGGGTACGCGCTCGGCGGCGGCGCAGAACTGGCGTACGCCGCCGACATCCGCATCGCGACGCCCGAGTTGAAGATCGGCAACCCCGAGACGGGTCTCGGCATCATCGCCGCGGCAGGCGCGAGCTGGCGGCTGAAGGAGATCGTCGGCGACGCCCGGGCGATCGAACTGCTGCTCACTGGGCGCACGGTCACCGCGGCCGAGGCGCTCGCGATCGGGCTCGTGAGCGAACTGCACCCGGCCGACGAATTGCTCGCCGCCGCGCACGCCATCGCCGATCGCATCGCCCGCAACGACCGTGCGGCGACGATCGCGACGAAGCGCGTGTTCCGCGCACCGCGCGACGCGCACCCCGCCGTCGACCTCGAGGAACAGGCCGTGCTCTTCGAGAGCCCCGAGAAGATCCGCCGCATGACCGAGTTCCTCGAGAGGAAGCAGCAGTGAACGAGACCGACACGGGAGCACCGGCCGACGTCGGCGTGCTCGGCGGCGGGCGCATGGGCGCCGGCATCGCGCACGCCTTCCTGCTCGCGGGTTCGCGAGTCACCGTCGTCGAGCGCGACGCCGAGGCTGCTGCGGCGGCCTCGACCCGGGTGCTCGACTCCGTCGCGGCATCCGTCGCCCGCGGCACCGCCGACGACGACGAAGCGGCGATCGCCGCCCGCTTCGCCACCTCGACGGAGGTCGCCGACTTCGCCCGCTGCGACCTCGTCGTCGAGGCCGTGCCCGAAGACCTCGAGCTGAAGATCGACGCCCTCACTCGCGTCGAGGCCGTGCTCGCGCCGGGCGCAGCGCTCGCCTCGAACACCTCGTCGATCTCGATCGACCAGCTCGCGGCCCTGCTCGACCGGCCGTCTCGGTTCCTCGGCCTGCACTTCTTCAATCCCGTGCCGGCATCGACGCTCGTCGAGATCGTGCGCGGCGACGTGACCGACAGTCCGCTGGTCGAGCAGGCTCGCGGGTGGGTGCACGCCATCGGCAAGACGCCGATCGTCGTCGCGGATGCCCCGGGCTTCGCCTCCTCGCGACTCGGCGTCGCGCTCGGGCTCGAGGCGATCCGCATGCTCGAAGACGGCGTCGCCTCGGCGGAGGACATCGACGCGGCGATGAGCCTCGGCTACAAGCATCCGATCGGCCCCCTGCGCCTGACCGACATCGTCGGGCTCGACGTGCGACTCGGCATCGCCGAGTACCTCTCCTCGACGCTCGGCGAGCGCTTCGCCCCACCCGCACTGCTGCGCCGCATGGTCGCCGAGGGCAAGCTCGGCCGCAAGACCGGCGAGGGCTTCTACCTCTGGGACGCCCCGTGAAAGGAACACCGATGAACACGATCCTGCCGAGCTACGTGAACGGCCAGTGGTGGACCCCTGCCCTTCGGGAGGCTCAGGACGAAATCGATGGGGCCGAGGTGCGAGACGCCTCGACCGGAGAGGTCGTCACTCGCGTCTCGACCGAGGGACTCGACCTCGGGGCTGCGCTCGACTACGCCCGCACGGTCGGGCAGGCCTCGCTCGGCGAGCTCACCTTCCACCAGCGCGCCGTGCTGCTCAAGCAGATGGCGCTCGCCCTCACCGAGCGGAAGGCTGAGCTCTACGAGCTCTCGGCGCGCACCGGCGCCACGAAGCAGGACTCGTGGGTCGACATCGACGGCGGCATCGGCGTGCTCTTCACGTACTCCTCGAAGGGGCGTCGCGAGATGCCGAACTCGAAGGTCTACGTCGACGGTGCGGTCGAACAGCTCTCGAAGGACGGTTCATTCCTCGGGCGGCATATCTACACCCGCCTGCCGGGCGTGGCGGTGCAGATCAACGCGTTCAACTTCCCGGTGTGGGGTTCCCTCGAGAAGTTCGCCCCGGCGTTCCTCGCCGGCGTGCCGACGCTCGTGAAGCCCGCGACGCCCACCGGCTACCTCGCGGAGGCCTTCGTGCGCATCCTCGTCGAGTCGGGACTCCTGCCCGAGGGCTCGCTGCAGCTCGTCTCGGGCAGCGTGCCGACGCTCTTCGACCACCTCCGCCTCGGCGACCTCGTCGCCTTCACCGGATCGGCGTCGACCGCCGAGAAGTTGCGCTCGCACGACTCGGTGCAGACCGGCGGCGTGCGGTTCACGAGCGAGACCGACTCGATCAACGCGAGCGTGCTCGGCACCGACGCCGTGGCGGGCACTCCCGAGTTCGATGCCTACGTGAAGCAGCTCGTCGCCGAGATGACGACGAAGGCGGGCCAGAAGTGCACGGCGATCCGCCGGGCGATCGTGCCCGAGGCATCCGTCGACGCCGTGATCGACGCGGTGCGCGCGCGCATCGCCGAGCGCGTCGTGCTCGGCGACCCGCGCGCGGAGGGCGTCACGATGGGGCCGCTCGCCTCCATCGCACAGCGCGACGAGGTGCTCCGCCAGGTCGGTCGCCTCGAGGCCGGCGGCGGCGAGCTCGTGATCGGTTCGACGGATGCCCCGGCGGTCACGCTCGCCGACGGCGCCACCGGCGAGGCATCCGACGGCGCGTTCGTCGCGCCCATGCTGCTTCGGTTCGCGGATGCCTCGAGCGCCGCGTTGCACGAGGTCGAGGCCTTCGGCCCGGTCTCGTCGATCCTCGGCTACGACACCACCGCCGAGGCGGCCGCCCTCGTGGCCCGTGGCGGCGGATCGCTCGTGACGAGCGTCGCGACCCACGATCCCGAGGTCGCCATCGCGCTCGCGACGGGCATGGCGGCGTACAACGGCCGGGTGCTCTTCCTCGACCGCGACGACGCCCGCTCGTCGACCGGCCACGGCTCGCCGCTGCCGAACCTCGTGCACGGCGGGCCCGGTCGTGCCGGCGGCGGCGAGGAGCTCGGCGGCATCCGCGCCGTGCTGCACCACATGCAGCGCACCGCCGTGCAGGGATCGCCCGAGATGCTCACCGCCCTCACCGGCGTGTGGCATGCAGGCGCCTCGTCGCAGCCCGGTGGTGAGCACCCGTTCCGCAAGTCGCTCGCCGAGCTGAAGATCGGCGATCAGGTCGTGAGCGCGTCGCGCACCGTGACGCTCGAGGACATCGAGACGTTCGCGCAGTTCACCGGCGACACGTTCTACGCGCACATGGATGAGGCCGCGGCATCCGCGAACCCGTTCTTCCCCGGTCGCGTCGCCCACGGTTACCTGCTCGTCTCGTGGGCCGCCGGACTCTTCGTCGACGCGGCGCCGGGGCCGGTGCTCGCGAACTCGGGCCTCGAGAACCTGCGCTTCGTGACACCGGTGTCGCCCGGCGACTCGATCCGCGTCGAGCTCACGGCGAAGCAGATCACGCCGCGCGAGACCGATGAGTACGGCGAGGTGCGCTGGGATGCGGTGCTGCGCAACCAGAACGACGAGCTCGTGGCGTCGTACGACGTGCTCACGCTCGTGGCGAAGGAGCTCGAGCCGGCCGAGAGCCCGACGTCGTGAGCGACGACGCGGTTCTGGCCGTGAGATGAGTCCCGGAACCGCAGGCCCGGTTGAGCGGCCGGGCGTGAAGCATCCTGACCGATCCTTCGAATCCGCCTGACCGATCCTTCGAATCCGTATGCCAGTTCCCCCTCATCGATGAGGGGGAACTGGCATACGGGATCTGGAACCACCCGCCATTTGGGACCACCGGCCGGTCGTCAGTGCGATCCGCTGCGCGAGTGCCAGCTGCGCGCCAGGTCACCCGCGCAGCGCGAGCACGAACGGCAGCACCTCGGCGGCGCCAGCCCGGCGGAGCTCGCGCGCGGCGATCGTGAGGGTCCAGCGGCTGTCGGCCTGGTCGTCGACGAGCAGCACGCCGCCCGACGGCACGTCGAGGCCGTCGGCCGAGAAACGGTCCCAGAGGCCGGCGAGCCGGAACGCGCTGTTGCCGCCGGGCTGACCGGTCGGGCCACCGTTCCGGAACTCGAGCGCGCCGAGGTAGGGGAGCCGCCCCACCTCCGCGAGGCCGCGGGCGAGGGAGTCGACGAGCTGTGGGCGCGAGCGCGACGGCATCGCCACGACGGCGACCGGGCGTTCGGCCCAGCCCCAGTCGGCGAGCACGCGAACGCACGCGGCGAGCACCTGCGGTGAGACGCGAGCGTCGGCCGCACCGGCCGCGAACAGCTCTCGCAGGGTGCCGCCCCACCCGAGATCGGTCAGCCGTGCCAGTGCGCGGCCCTCGCTCGCCTGCTCGGCCGGCGCGATGCGCCCCTTCACCGGTACGCCGAGACGGTCGGCGCCCGTCGGCCAGGCGCGGCGCGGTTCGACGGGCACACCGACGCGGTCGAGCGATTGAGCGGCGGTGGCCGTGGCGGATGCCGCGATCTCACGTGGGAACCAGATGCCCGCGCAGTTGTCGCACCGCCCGCAGGGCGCCGCTGTGTCGTCGTCGAGCGATCGCTGCAGGAACTCCATGCGGCATCCGTCGGTCTGCTCGTAGTCGATCATGTGCTGCTGCTCGGCGAGCCGCTCGGCGGCGATGCGCTCGTAGCGTTCGGCGTCGTAGACCCATGGCACGCCCGTGGCGACCCAGCCGCCCTGCACTCGACGCACCGCGCCGTCGACGTCGAGCACCTTGAGCAGCAGTTCGAGCGGGGTGCGGCGGATGTCGACCATCGCCTCGAGCGCCGGTGTGGAGACGGGCACGTCGGAGAGAGCGCCGATGACGCGCTCGGCTCGCTCTTGGTCGGGCATCGACGCGGTCGCGAAGTAGTGCCAGATCGCGGCGTCTTCGGTGCCGGGGAGCAGGAGCACGTCGGCGCTCTCGCTCGCACGGCCCGCGCGACCGACCTGCTGGTAATAGGCCACGGGCGACGACGGCGCGCCGAGGTGCAGCACGAAGCCGAGGTCGGGCTTGTCGAACCCCATGCCGAGCGCGCTCGTGGCGACGAGCGCCTTGACCTCGTTGCGCTTCAGCATGCCCTCGGACTCGGTGCGCTCGTCGGTGTCGGTCTGGCCCGTGTAGGCGCGCACCTCGTGCCCGCGTTCGCGCAGGAGGCGCGCGGTGTCGTTGGCGGCGGCGACCGTCAGTGTGTAGATGATGCCCGAGCCCGGCAGGTCGTCGAGGTGGCTGAGGAGCCAAGCCAGGCGGCTCGGTGAATCGGGGAGCCGCAGCACCCCGAGCCGGAGCGACGCCCGGGCGAGCGGCCCGCGGATCGTGAGGACCTCGGGGCCAGCAGCAGGCGGGGCCGCACCCCCGGCAGTGGTCTCGCCGTCGGCCGCGCCCGTGTCGAGCTGTTCCGCGACGTCGGCGACGACCCGGCTGTTCGCCGTCGCGGTCGTCGCGAGCACCGGCACCTCGGCGGGCATCTGCGAGATGAGGTCGCGGAGCCGCCGGTAGTCGGGACGGAAGTCGTGGCCCCAGTCGCTGATGCAGTGCGCCTCGTCGACCACGAGCATGCCGATGCGCCGCACGAGTGCGGGCAGCTGCTCTTCGCGG
This sequence comes from Agromyces fucosus, assembly GCF_004134865.1. Classification (GTDB taxonomy): domain Bacteria; phylum Actinomycetota; class Actinomycetes; order Actinomycetales; family Microbacteriaceae; genus Agromyces; species Agromyces fucosus. The sequence goes on from NZ_SDPO01000003.1 coordinate 322,341, forward strand.
AACGCCGGGTTGTTGAGCCGCTCGGGCGAGACGAGCAGCACGTCGACCTCGTCGCGGTCGAGCTGTGCGAGCACATCTCCCCACTCGTGCGCGTTCGTCGAGTTGATGGCCACGGCCCGCACCCCGGCTCGCTCGGCAGCGGCGATCTGGTCGCGCATGAGGGCGAGCAGCGGCGAGACGAGCACCGTCGGCCCCGCGCCCTGCCGTCGCAGCAGCAGCGTCGCGACGAAGTACACGGCCGACTTGCCCCACCCGGTGCGCTGCACGACGAGCGCACGGCGGCGGCCCTCGACGAGCGCCTCGATCGCCTCGAACTGCCCGTCGTGGAACTCGGCGTCGTCGCGCCCGACGAGTTCGCGCAGGGCGGCAAGGGCCGCGGATCGGGTGTCGGCGGGCGGCGCTGCGAGGGTCATGCCCCCACTCTGGCGCACGCGACCGACAAGCGGCTGGGCGAGTCTGCGTGCCACCTCAGACGGCGAGCCGAGGAATAGGGCGATCTCCGGATGTCCCGCCCCCGCCTTAGCGAGGAGTCTCTACTCAGACACACAGGAGCAGACACATGTTGATCTCGGAAATCGCCTTTCCCCACCTCGTCGCCGCGAACGACGATCGCATCGCCCGCGACCTCGAGCGCCGCAGGGTCGCGCTGGAGCGCACTGCCGAAGCGGCCGAAGCGGCTGCGGTCGAGGCTCGTGCCGCCGTGACGGCCACGGCGCCGGCGGCGACGACCGGTCGAGCGCCGCGCCACGCGGCATCCCGCCGGCATCTGACGAACCGGATGCCGCGCCCCGCGGCCTGATCGCTTGACGGCGGCCCTCGCGCCCACCACCCTGAACCCATGAGCGAAACGACGCGTGCAGCGACTCGTGGTGCGGCCTTCTGGATCTGCTACGCGGTCACGGTCATCAGCGCGGGGGTGAGCGTCACCTACTCGGTGCTCTCCGTGATCGACGGCGGGCTCGAGGCGAGCGATGCGCTCTACGCGACCTCGCGCAGCGTGGCACTCGTCGTGATGGCACTCGTGGCGCCGATGTTCCGATCCGACGCGGGCCTGCTCGCCATCGCGGTGGCGATGACCATCGTGCAGGGCATCGACTCGTTCATCGGTGCGGTGCAGGGCGACGTGGCCAAGACCGTCGGCCCGGCGGTGCTGTGCATCGTGACGATCGTCGCCGCGACGTTCCTCGCCCGCAGCGACCGCATCCGCAGCGAGGACTGAACCGGACCCGACGAGTCGATGTCAGCCGAGCCGCTCGTCCACGCGGTTCGAGTTCGGCATGCGCAGACCGAGAGCCCTGACTCCGCGCCTCCGGAACTTGCGTCCGAAAATGTTAGCTACTAACATTATGGCGTGACCAGTTCCGCGGATGGCCCGGCGCAGCGCCCCTCCAAGCGCGAGCGCACCCTCGCGGCACTCGTCGAGGCAGGGCTCGAGCTGTTCGAACAGCAGGGCTACGAAGCGACGACCGTCGCCCAGATCGCCCGCGCCGCCGGCGTCACCGAGATGACCTTCTTCCGCTACTTCGCGGCGAAGGAGCACCTCCTGCTCGACGACCCGTACGACCCGGTGCTCATCGCGGCGATCGGCGCCCAGCCGCGCAGCGACCCGCCGTTCCTCCGCGCCGCTCGCGGGATTCGGGCAGCGTGGCGAGCGCTGCCCGAACCCGAGACGCCGGTGATCCGGCGGCGGGTGCGAATCGCCGCTCGAACCCCCGCGCTGCGAGGCGCGACGTGGCGTTCGACGGGCAACACCGAGCGGGCGATCGTCGAGCAACTGGTGACGGATGGTGCGGAACCCGAGGTCGCCGGTGTGGCGGCGGCATCCGTGCTCGCCGCCCTCGTAGCCGGCCTGTTCGCCTGGGCCGAACACGAGACGCAAACCCTCGCCGAAGCGATCGAGCGCGCCCTCGACGTGATTGACGTGGCATCATGAGCGCGCCAGTGCAACGCCTCGATGTGCGCGGGATCGTGCGCGAGTTCTCGGGCGGAGCCGGCGTGCACGGCATCGACCTCGCCATTGCGCCAGGAGAGATCCACGCGATAGTGGGGCTCAACGGTGCGGGCAAGACCACGCTCATGCGGCTCGTGCTCGGGATGCTCCGGCCGGAAGCGGGAACCGTCAGCATCGACGGGGTGCACCTGCACGATGCACCTGCGGCGTTGTGGGCCGGAGTGGGGCAGCTGGTGGAGCATCCGCTCGCCTACGCCGAACTCGACGGCCGGTCGAACCTCGTCGTCGCCGCACGCCTGCACGGCATCGGGCGGCGGCACGCCGGCGAGGTCGCCGACCGGGCCATCGCGGAGTTCGACCTCGCCCGGTATGCCGAGGTGCGGGCCAGCCGCCTCTCGCTCGGCAACCTCCAGCGGGTCGGGCTCGCGGCCGCTCTCCAGCACGAGCCGCGGCTCGTCGTGCTCGACGAGCCGACGAACGCGCTCGATCCGGCGGGGGTGATCCTGCTCCGCGAAGCGCTCCTGCGTCGAGCCGCGGCGGGCGCCGGCATCCTCGTGTCGAGCCACCACCTCGACGAGGTCGCGCGCATCGCCGACCGCATCACCGTGATCAACGCCGGTCGCGCGATCGGCGCACTCGACCCTGCGGGCATCGATCTCGAGCGGGCGTTCTTCGCGATGCTGCACGCCGACGACCTCGAACGGCCGGCGGCATGAGCGCCCTGTTCGGCACCGCGGTGGCCGTCGAGGCGCAGAAGGCGCTCGCGTCGCGGGTCATGATCTCCATCGCCGCGCTCGTCGTCGGCGGCATCGCCGTGCTCTCCGTGGGCATGCTGCTCGGCGCGGCGACGGGCGACGAGCAGATCCTCGCGAAGATGGGCCCACTCGCGGGCGTCGGCGGGTGGGCCGGGCTCGTGGGCGTCGTCGCGCAGATCACCGCCGCCGGCGGAGTGGTGGCGTTCGGCGTGGCGCTCAGCTGGATGTTCGGCCGCGAGTTCGCCGACGGAACCGTCGGCGGTCTCTTCGCCCTCCCGGTGCGTCGCTCGACGATCGCCCTCGCGAAGCTCACGGTGTACTTCATGTGGGCCGTCGGCGTTGCCATCCTGCTCGCTGCGGTGGTCGCGGTCATCGGCCTCGCGCTCGGCTACGGCTCGACGGATGCCACGGGCCTCGGCGAGCTCGTGCGCATCCCGGTACTCGTGGTGCTGACCGCACTCCTCTGCGTGCCGGCGGCGTGGGTCGCCACCATCGGACGAGGGCTGCTCCCCGGCATCGGCGCGACGGTCGTGCTCGTGGTGATCGCGCAGGTCTTCGCGGTCATCGGCATCGGCGAGTGGGTGCCGCTCGTGGCGCCGGCGCTCTGGGCGATCACGCCCGATGCCGTGCCGGTCGCGAGTCTCTTCCTGGTGCCGTCGGTGCCGCTCGCGTTCGGGGTGCTGTGCGCACTGGCGTGGTCGCGCCTGCAGCTCGACCGCTGAGGTGGCGCCGGTCGAGTGCTGAGCGCCGGCGAGCGAATCGAGACCCTGCGCGTGTGGGTCTCGATACGCGCCCTCCTTCGTGGAGCGCTATTCGACGGGAGGGTACTCCGCCGCCCAGTCGATCGCCGCGCGCTCCTCACCGAGCGGGAACACGCGGAAGCCGCCCGGCACGAGGCCGCCGAACGCCGTCGCCACACCGGCGAGCACGTCGTGGTCGGTCACGATCGCCGCGCGACCCCAGCTCGACAACGGCAGGCCGACGAGCTTCGCGTCCTCCCACATGGCGCCGAGCGAGAGGTGGTCGAAGTCGTCGCCCAGCACGGCCACCACGTTGACGTGCTCATGCTCGGCGAGCACGGCTTCGATCGCGGGAACGAGCACGGCGCGGTAGTCGGCGGCATGGATGGTGCCGATGGCCCGGAACCCGATGACGCCCTCGGGCAGGTCGGCGATCGGCTCGATCATGCCGGACCCCGTTCGATGAGTTCCTCGATGCGGTTCGACGTCGGCATGCGCAGTCCGTCGAGGGCGATCGCGATCACGTCGCCGGCGAGCCGGTCGGCATCCTCCTTGCCGCCGGGCCGGTACCACTCGACGATCGAGTTGATCATGCCGAAGGCGAGGCGGGCGACGACGCTCGGGTCGATGTCGGAGCGGAGGCTGCCCTCGGCCTGCGCGTCCTCGACGAGCGAGGTGACGGCCCGGTCGAATGCGCGCCGACGCGCGAGGGCACGCCGCTCGACCTCGGTGTTGCCGCGCACGCGCAGCAGGAGCGTCACCGACGGCAGCTTCTCGACGAGAACATGCACGGCGCCGCCGAGCACCGCCTCGAGACGATCGGCGGCGCGGCCCCGTGTGGCAGCGGATGCGCCGAGCACTCCCTCGAGGGCGCTGAGGGCGTCGTCGAGGGCCCGCTCGAGGATCTCGTCCTTCGAGGCGAAGTGGTGGTAGATCGCCGACTTCGACAGGCCCAGGCGGTCGGCGAGCACGCCCATCGAGGTCGCGTCGTAGCCGTACTGGTTGAAGGCGGCGACGGCGACGTCGAGGATCCCCTGCTGGTCGTACCCGGGGCGCCCGCGTCGAAGTGAACCGTTGTCAGACATCGCCCTCATCTTCGCATCCGCCTGCGCCGAGAGGACGCAACTCGTCGCTTCGACGCCGGTATTGCGACAACTGGCGTCGTCTCGAGGCAGCCGCGGTGCTCATTGGCCGCGCAGGTCGTAGACCCGCTTGTACTTGCCCTCGCTGCGGGGGAGGGCTCCCGGCTCCTCCAGTTGCACGGCGACGGTCGAGCCGATGCCCTCCTTGATGCGCTTGGCGAGCACGACCGTGGCGGCCTGGCAGACCTCGACCGAGAGGTCGGGGTGCCGCTCGATGCGCACGGTCATGTCGTCCATGGTGCCGGTGCGGCGCAGCTCGAGGATGAAGTGCGGCGTGAGCTGCTCGATGCCGAGCACGATCTCCTCGATCTGCGTGGGGAAGAGGTTCACGCCGCGCAGGATGATCATGTCGTCGTTGCGGCCCGTGATCTTCTCGATGCGGCGCATGCCGGGCCGGGCGGTGCCGGGCAGCAGGCGCGTGAGGTCGCGCGTCCGGTACCGGATCACCGGGAACGCCTCCTTCGTGAGCGAGGTGAAGACGAGCTCGCCCATCTCGCCGTCGGCGAGCTGGGCGCCCGTGTCGCCGTCGATGATCTCGGGCAGGAAGTGGTCCTCCCAGAGGTGCGGGCCGTCCTTCGTCTCGAGGCACTCGTTGCCGACGCCGGGGCCCATGACCTCGCTGAGGCCGTAGATGTCGAGCGCATCGATGCCGAGGCGCTGCTCGAGCTCGTGCCGCATCTCGTTCGTCCACGGCTCGGCGCCCAGCACGGCGACCTTCAGCGAGGTCGAGCGCGGGTCGATGCCCTGCTCGACCATGCAGTCGGCGATCGTCAGCAGGTAGCTCGGCGTGCAGAGGATCGCGTCGGGCTCGAAGTCGAGGATGAGCTGCACCTGGCGCGCGGTCTGGCCGCCCGACATCGGGATGACGGTCGCGCCGAGCTTCTCGATGCCGGCGTGCGCCCCGAGGCCGCCGGTGAAGAGCCCGTAGCCGTAGGCGTTGTGCACCTTCATGCCGGGCCGGATGCCGCTGGCCCGAAGAGACCGCGCGATGAGCGTCGCCCAGCGGTCGAGGTCGCCCTTCGTGTAGCCCACGACGGTCGGCCTGCCCGTGGTGCCGCTCGAGGCGTGGATGCGGGCGACCTGCTCCATCGGCACGGCGAACATGCCGAACGGGTAGGTCTGGCGCAGGTCCTCCTTGGTCGTGAACGGCAGCTTCACGACGTCGGCGAGCGAGCGGATGTCGCGGGGGTGCACTCCGGCGTCGTCGAACTTCTTCGTGTAGAGCGGCACGTTCTCGTAGGCGTGCTGCACGGTCTGCCGCAGTCGCTCGAGCTGGAGCGCCTCGACCTCGGCGCGGGACATCCGCTCTTCGGGGTCGAGGGCTTCGGGTGCCGCCGGAGCGAGGCCGGAGATGGAGGGGGAGGTGGTCGTCGTCGACACGGTGGCTCCTGGTGGCGGGTCAGATGGTGCGGTTGGTGGAGATCGAGCGGCCGCGGAACTCGGCCACGGCGTCGCCCTGGTCGTCGACGACCGTGACGTCGTAGAGGCCGGTGCGGCCGCTGCGGGCGCGGCGGCGGGCCGTCGCCGTGAGGGTCTGCCCGACGACCGTGGACTTCAGGAAGGTGATGTCGGCCCCCGCCGCCACGGTGATCGTGTGGTCTTCGTTGCAGGCGATGGCGAAGGCGGTGTCGGCGAGCGTGAAGACGAAGCCGCCGTGGGTGATGTGGAAGCCGTTCGTCATGTCGTCGCGCACCCGCATCGAGACGACCGCGTGGCCCGGCTCGTCGACCTCGACGATCATGCCGAGGGCCGCTGAGGCCTGGTCGCGCTGCATCATTGCGCGAGTGGGAGTGGTCGCGGCATCCGCCATGTGAAGCTCCTCGTCGAGTTCATGCGTTCGCGCGCCGTTGCTGTGGCGCTCGAGATGACTATATACTAACTGAACGATCGGTTAGTAATGCCGAGTCCAGAGACACAGGAGTCGACGATGACCTCTCCAGCAGACCTCAGCGTGGTCGATCCGGAGCTCTCCGCCGAGGAGGCCCGGTTCGCCGACCTCATCGCCGCCGACTCCCGCATCGAACCTCGCGACTGGATGCCCGATGCGTACCGCAAGACGCTGATCCGGCAGATCAGCCAGCACGCGCACTCCGAGATCATCGGCATGCAGCCCGAGTCGAACTGGATCACGCGCGCCCCGAGCCTCAAGCGCAAGGCGATCCTCATGGCGAAGGTGCAAGACGAAGCGGGCCACGGGCTCTACCTCTACTCGGCGGCGCAGACCCTCGGCATCACGCGTGAAGAGATGATGGACCAGCTCATCACCGGTCGCGCGCGCTACTCGTCGATCTTCAACTACCCGACGCCGACGTGGGCCGACATGGGGGCCATCGGATGGCTCGTCGACGGCGCCGCGATCTGCAACCAGGTGCCGCTCTGCCGCGCCTCGTACGGGCCGTACGGCCGGGCGATGGTGCGCATCTGCAAAGAGGAGTCGTTCCACCAGCGGCAGGGGTTCGAGATCCTGCTCGAGCTCATGCAGGGCACCGACGCCCAGCGGCAGATGGCGCAGGACGCCGTGAACCGCTGGTATTGGCCCGCGCTGCAGATGTTCGGCCCGCCCGACGACCAGTCGCCCAACTCCGCGCAGTCGATGGCGTGGAACATCAAGCGCTTCTCGAACGACGAACTGCGCCAGCGCTTCGTCGGCATGCTCGTGCCGCAGGCCGAGGTCATGGGTGTGACGCTGCCCGACCCGAACCTGCGCTTCAACGAGGAGACCGGCGAGTACGACATGAGCGAGATCGACTGGACCGAGTTCGAAGAGGTGCTCGCCGGGCGCGGCCCGGCGAACGCCGAGCGCATCCGCCGACGCCGCGAGGCCCACGAAGACGGCGCCTGGGTACGCGAGGCTGCGCACGAGTACGCCCGCAAGCAGGCCGAGCGCGAGCTCGCAGGGGCGGTGGCGTGATGTCGACACCCGGTGAGATCGGCACCGAGGCCTGGCCCCTCTGGGAGGTCTTCGTGCGCGCCAATCGCGGCCTCTCGCACGTGCACGTCGGGTCGCTCCACGCGCCCGACGCCGACATGGCCGTGCGCAATGCACGCGACCTCTACACCCGTCGCAACGAGGGCATCTCGATCTGGGTCGTGCCCGCCGACGCGATCACCACGAGCGACCCCGACGCGAAGGGCGCCTTCTTCGAGAGCCCGGCCGGCAAGAACTACCGTCACGCGGTCTACTACACGAAGAGCGAAGGGGTGAAGCACCTGTGAGCGGCGCCGACCTCGACCCGCACGGCGACGTCCACGGCGACGTCTCCGTCGACCGCCTCGCGCTCGCCGACGAGCTCGCGGGCACCGCCGCTGACGGCAGCACGGCGGTCGCATCAGAGGATGCCGCGGAGTATGCACTGCGCCTCGGCGACGACGCCCTCGTGCTCGCCCAGCAGCTCGGCATGTGGATCGCCCGCGCGCCCGAGCTCGAAGAGGACGTCGCGCTCGGCAACATCGCCCTCGACCTCATCGGGCACGCCCGCTCGCTGCTGCACTACGCCGGCACCGCGAGCGGCCGAAGCGAGGACGACCTCGCCTACTGGCGGGATGAGCCCGAATGGCGCAACGCCTGGCTCTTCGAGCAGCCGAACGGCGACTTCGCCCACACGATCGCGCGTCAGCTCGCGGCATCCGTCTACCTGTTCGAGCTGTACGCGCGACTCGTCGACTCGGCCGACCCGACGCTCGCGGCGATCGCCGCGAAGTCGGTGAAGGAGGTCGACTACCACCGCGACCACGCGACGCAGTGGGTCCTGCGGCTCGCGGGCGGCACGGAGGAGTCGCGTCGCCGCATGCTTCTCGCGATCATCGACGTCTGGCCCTACGTCGACGAGCTGTTCGACGACGACGAGCTCGTCGAGCGCCTCGCCGCGGCAGGGATCGCGGTGCTGCCGTCGACGCTGCGCCCGGCGTTCGACGCCGTCATCGATGAGGTCTTCGCCGAGGCCGCGCTCGAGCGCCCGGCCGGTCGCACCGCGTTCATCGCCTCGGGCGGCGGGCGTCGCGGCAGCCACACCGAGCACCTCGGGCCGCTCCTCGCCGAGATGCAGGTGCTCGCCCGAGCCCACCCGGGGGCGTCGTGGTGACCGCGGCAGTGGCGCAGCGCGCCGAGGCATCCGCTGCATCCGTCGCCCGGCCGGTGCCGAGCGACCCGGCCTCCGCGCGCGTGTGGGAGGTCGCGGCGACCGTGACGGACCCCGAGATCCCCGTGCTCACGATCGAAGACCTGGGCGTGCTGCGCTCGGTCGAGATCGGCGACGACGGCGCCGTTCGCGTGCAGCTGACGCCGACGTACAGCGGATGTCCCGCGCTCGACGCCATGCGCGACGACGTGCTGCTCGCGCTCACGCACGCCGGGTACGACGACGTTCGCGTCGATCTCGTGCTCGCACCCGCGTGGACCACCGACTGGATGAGCGAAGCGGGCAAGGAGAAGCTGCGCACCTACGGCATCCAGGCGCCGACCGGCAGCGCCGCCGCCCGCCCGGCCGGACCCGTGCGCGTGCAGCTCGCCGTGAAGTGCCCCCGTTGCGACTCGCTCAACACCCGCGAACTCGCCCGCTTCGGCTCGACGTCGTGCAAGGCCCTCTACGAGTGCCGCGACTGCCTCGAGCCGTTCGACTACTTCAAGGTGCTCTGATGGCCGCCCGCAACCTGGGGTCGACGGCGACCCCGACGGCGACGTCGGCGGATGCCGCCGTCGCTTCGGCGTTCCTGCAGAGCACGGTCGGCGGCGAGCACGTCGCCAAGCGCCGACGTGCGCGCTTCCACTCGCTCGAGGTCGCCGAGGTGCGCCCGCTCACGGCCGATGCCGTCGAAGTCACCTTCGCCGTGCCCGACGAGCTTGCCGACGACTACACCTACCTGCCCGGCCAGTACGTCGCGCTCCGCAAGGACTTCGACGGGCACGAGCTGCGACGCAGCTACTCGATCTGCCGCCCGCCGGTACGCGGCAGCGTCTCGGTCGCGATCAAGCGCGACCTCGGCGGACTGTTCTCGACGTGGGCGAACACCGAGCTCGTCGCCGGCGACCGGCTCGACGTGATGAGCCCGCAGGGCACCTTCACCTCCACCCTCGACGCGCTCGACGGCAAGCACGTCGTCGGCATCGCTGCGGGGTCGGGCATCACCCCGCTCATGGCGCTCGCCCACACGGTACTGTCGCGCTCCGCGACATCCGAGTTCGAGCTCGTCTACACGAACCGCTCGACGCTCGACGTGATGTTCCTCGAGGAGCTCGCCGAGCTGAAGGACCGATACCCGTCGCGACTCGCGCTGCACCACGTGCTCTCGCGCGAGCAGCGCACGGCGCCGCTCCTGTCGGGGCGCATCGACGCCGAGAAGCTCGACCGCATGCTCGACGTGCTCATTCGCCCCGAGACGGTCGACGAGTGGTTCCTCTGCGGCCCGTTCGAGCTCGTGCAGCTCGCCCGCGACACGCTCGAAGCGCGCGGGGTTCCCGCCAAGCACGTGCGCTACGAACTCTTCACGACCGACGCCGACCGGGTCGAGCCGCGCCACGGCCGCCCGGTCGTGGTCGAGCGCGGCGAGCCGACGGTCGCGATCGAGTTCACGCTCGACGGCCAGTCGACGAGCGTCGAGAGTCCCGTGAGCGCGAACGAGTCGATCCTCAACGCGGCCCTGCGCGTGCGGCCCGATGTGCCGTTCGCGTGCGCCGGGGGAGTGTGCGGCACGTGCCGTGCGCGCGTCATCGAGGGCAGCGTCGCCATGACCGAGAACTACGCCCTCGAACCCGACGAGCTCGAGCGCGGCTACGTGCTCACCTGCCAGTCGCACCCCAAGTCCGACCGGGTCGTCGTCGACTACGACGTCTGACGCCGATACCCTGCGAACGGGTCGATGGAGACCCCGCGAACGGAGCATCATGATCGAACTCACCGTGACCGACGGCGTGGCCGAGGTCGTGCTGAACGCCCCTGAGAAGCTCAATGCGCTCGACGAATCGGCGATCGGAGAGCTCGCAGCGGCCTACGCCGAAGCCGAGCGGATGGCGCAGGCCGGCGACATCCGCGCGCTCGTGCTGCGCGGCGAGGGGCGCGCCTTCTGCGCCGGTCGCGACATCTCGGGCGTCGACCCGCGCGAGGACGACGTGCTCGGCTACCTCGGCGGCCTCGTCGAGCCGCTCCTGCAGCGTATGGCCGGCATCGCCGTGCCGACGTTCGCGGTCGCGCACGGCGCGTGCCTCGGTGTGGGACTCGGTCTGCTCATCGCCTCCGACATCGTCTACGTCGCCGACACCGCGAAGATCGGCTCGCCGTTCGCGAACCTCGGCGCGACGCTCGACTCGGGTGGCCACGCCCTCTTCGTCGAGCGACTCGGCGCGCACCGCACCCTGGATCTCATCGTCACCGGCCGGCTCATGTCGGGCGCCGAAGCGGTCGCGGCCGGCCTCTTCTCGCAGGTCTTCGCCGCCGACGAGGTGACGGATGCCACCCGCTCCGCGGCCCGCGCCGCGGCATCCGGGGCCACCCAGGCCTTCATCGCCTCGAAGCGCCTCGTCGCCGCGCTTCGCGACGACCGGCTCGGACTCTGGGCGTCGATGGCCGAGGAGAACCGCGCGCAGGCCGCCCTCTGCGACACCGCCGACTACCGTGAGGGCTTCGCGGCGTTCCAGGAGAAGCGCAAGCCCGAGTTCACCGGGCGCGGCTGAGCCCTGCACTTCAATTCGGGCTGGCGTGCCGGGGTTCTGAATCGGTTGACGTTCCTGATTCGGGTATGCCAATTCCCCCTCATCGATGAGGGGGAACTGGCATACCGAACAGCGGGATGCACGTGTTGCGAGGTGCGGCTTCTGCCCTGCCGGTCAGCGACCCGTCTGATCGTGCTCGGCGATGTCGCGGTCGAGGTCGTCTTCGATGAGTAGATCGCGGCGCACGTGATCGCTGCGGTACGCCGAGCGGCCGAGCATGTGCGCGGTCATCGGCTGGGTGAGCAGCTGGAACGTCATCACGAGCACCACGGTGGTGAGTACGCCCCATGTCGGCACCTGGACGACGATCGCGACGAGCACGGTCGCGAGGCCCAGCACCTGCGGCTTCGTCGCGGCGTGCAGCCGGGTCAGCACGTCGGGGAAGCGCACGATGCCGATGCCCGCGGCCATCGAGAGGAACGCGCTCACCAAGATGAGCAGCCCGACAGCGATCTCGGCCGCGCTCACGAGGCATCCTGCTTCGCCATGAACCGTGCGATCGAGATCGAGCCGACGACCGCGAACATCGCGAGCACGAGCATGACCACGAGGGTGTCGGTGTGCTTGTTGATCGCCATCTCGGCGCCGAGCGCGCAGATCGCGATGGCGAGCAGTACGTCGGTCGCGAGCGCCCGGTCGAGGATCGACGGCCCGCGGATGATGCGGTAGACGGCGGCGAGCGCGCCGATGCCGAACATGATGCCCGCCAGCAGGCTGACGATCTGGAGGAAGGTCATGAGTCCGATCCCTTCGACTTCGGGCTGAGCGCACGGCGTTCGCGACGGGCCTCGCGCACCGAGACGGCCTGGGCGTGGCTGCCGATCGCGAGCACGATGCGCTCCTCGGTGCCGAGCACGGCGCTGCGCACTCGATCGATGTCGGCCTGGGTGCGGGTGCCGAGGGCGTGCAGGTAGAGCAGCCCGCGCTCGCGGTCGATGTCGACGACGACCGTGCCCGGCACGACCGAGATGGCCTCGGCCGTCAGGGTCGTGACGAGGTCGGAGCGGGTCAGCAGTTGCACGGCGATGATCGAGTTCATCGGCTTCCAGCGCGAGTCGATCGCGAGCACCGCGACCTGCAGCGACGCGACGGTCACGTCGAACATCATGCGGAGGCCGAGCAGGAGGCCCCGCCACGGGTTGAACCGGCCGCTCAGCAGCACGGGCGGCAGGTAGAGCACCCGGGTCACGCCGATCGCCAGCAGGATGCCGGTTACCACGGTGAGCACGGTGACCTGGTCCCAGAGGAACACCCACAGGAAGACGAGGGCGACGAGGAGCGGCAGCTGCCGCCAGACCGAGCGCCAGCGTGAGACATCCGCTGCAGCATGCGTCATCGGATGCCTCCCGGGAAGACGAGGGACACGTACGCACCGGCATCGAGGAGGTCTGCGGCGGCGCGACCGGTGAGCTCGAAGAGCGGGCCGGCGAACACCGTGAGGCAGACCGTGAGCATCACGAGCGCGCTCGTCGCGACGACCATGAGCACGGGCGTGGTGCGGGTCGCGGTGACCGTGGCGCCCTCGGGGGCCTCGAGCACGGAGCCGAGCAGCACCGACTCGTAGCCCTCGAGCTCGCGCCGGCCGCGCCAGAACGCCATGTTCCAGAAGCGGGTGAGCGCGTAGAGCGTGATGAGCGAGGTGACGGCGCCCGCGGCGATGACGATCCAGACGAGCCAGGCGTTCGCGGGATCGGCCGCGGCCTCCTCGCCGCCCGCGAGGAAGAGCCCGGTCTTGCCGAGGAAGCCGGAGAACGGCGGGATGCCGCCGAGGTTCAGTGCCGGGATGAAGAAGAGCACGCCGAGGAGCGGCGAGGCCTTCAGGAGGCCCGCGAGCCGGTTGATCGACGTCGCGCCGCCGAACCGTTCGATGAGACCGGTCGTGAGGAACAGGGTCGTCTGCACCGTGATGTGGTGCACGACGTAGTAGATGGTCGCCGTGTAACCGAGTTGCGACCCGAGCGCGATGCCGAAGATCATGTAGCCGATGTGGCTCACGAGCGTGAACGAGAGCAATCGCTTGATGTCGGCCTGGGTGAGCGCGCCGAGGATGCCGATGAGCATCGTGAGCCCGCCGATCACCATGAGCAGCACCGTGACGTCGCTCTCGGTGAAGATCACCGTCTCGGTGCGGATGATCGCGTAGACGCCGACCTTCGTGAGCAAGCCCGCGAACACGGCCGTGACGGGTGCCGGCGCCGTCGGGTACGAGTCGGGCAGCCAGAACGAGAGCGGGAACACCGCGGCCTTGATGCCGAAGGCGATGAGCAGCAGCAGGTGCAGCATGAGCTGCACGTCGCCCGGCAGCTCGGCGAGGCGCACCGAGAGCTGCCCGATGTTCACGGTGCCCGTTGCTCCGTAGATGAGGGCGATCGCGCTCAGGAAGAAGAGCGAGGAGACGAGGCTCACGATGATGTAGGTGACGCCCGCTCGGATGCGCTCGCCCGTGCCGCCGAGGGTGAGCAGCACGTAGCTCGCCGACAGCAGGATCTCGAAGCCGACGTAGAGGTTGAACAGGTCGCCCGCGATGAACGCGTTGAAGACTCCGGCCGACAGGATCAGGTACGAGGGGTGGAAGATCGACACCGGCGTCTCGCGATGCTGGTCGGCGATGCCCTGCCCGACCGAGTACACGAGCACGACGAGCAGCATGATCGCCGAGATGACGAGCATGATCGCCGAGAGCCGGTCGACGACGAGGGTGATGCCCCACGGGGCATCCCACCCGCCGATGTAGACGACGGCCGGGCCGTTCGCGTCGACCGAGACGAGCAGCACGGCGGCGATCACGGTGACCGCGGCGAGCACGCCGAGGCTCACGGTCATCTGGGCGCGGCGACGGCGGCCGAGGATCAGCGCGGTGGCCGCCCCCAGCAGGGGCAGCAGCACGACGAGGGGCACGAGCACGGCGGTCACCGCTTCGCCTCCTCATCGCGATCGCGGGCGGATGCCTCGAGCTCGAGGTCTTCGTCGGGTTCCTCGTCACTCGCGTCGATGAGGTCTTGGATGGCCTGGTCGTCGGCCGCCGAACTGCGGATGAGGTCGGCCGCCTCTTCGGCGTCTTCGGCGATCTCCGCCGCGTCGTCGACGAGGTCGCCCTCGGCACCGAGTTGCGCGAGCCACCAGGAGCGGTAGATCAGGGCGAGCATGAACGCCGTGATGCCGAGGTTGATGACGATGGCCGTGAGCACGAACGCCTGGGGGAGCGGGTCGGAGATCTCGTCGGGGTCGACGCCCTCGCCGAGGATCGGCGCGAGGCCCGGAGCGCCGCTCATGAGATAGATCAGGATGTTGACGGCGTTGCCGACGAGCAGGAAGCCGATGAGCACCCGAGTGAGGCTGCGCTCGAGCATGATCGAGACACCGGCGCCGAAGAGCACGGCCATGAGGATGACGAGGGTCAACGAGGCGGTCATGGGCGGGCCTCCTCGGGCTGCGGCAGGCGGGCGCCGTCGCGGTACTCGACGCCGTCGGCGTGCTCGACGCCTTCGTCGTGCTCGGCCGCGCCCTCGCCATCGCCGGTCGTGAAGTCGCCATCGCCGTCGTCGGCGGTCTGCCGCTCCTCCTGGCGGTCGACCTCGCCGCCGAGCGAGCGCAGGATGTCGAGCACGAGGCCGACGACCACGAGGTAGACGCCGATGTCGAAGAGCGTGGAGGTGCCGATCGAGATCGTGCCGAGCAACGGCACCTCGGTCTCGAACCAGGCGGACTCGAACACCGGGCCGCCGAAGAGCAGCGAACCCGCGGCGGTGCCGGCGGCGAGCAGCAGGCCCGTGCCGAGCAGGCGGCCCGCATCGACGGGGGCTGCCTCGCCGAGTTCGTAGCGGCCGCCCGCGAGATAGCGGGCGACGAGGGCGAGGCCGGCGAGCAGGCCGCCGGCGAAGCCGCCGCCGGGCGCGTTGTGCCCCACGAAGAGGAGGAAGACCGAGACGATGATCGCGGGGTGGAACAGCAGGCGCACGAGCACCTCGATGAGGATCGAGCGGTTGCGCGGCGAGATCGTGCGACCGGCCAGAAGCCAGGTCTGCCGGGTCTCGGCGGCCTCGCCCGCGGCATCCGTCTCGCCTGCGGTGTCGGCGAGGCTCGTGCGGGGTGCGCGGATCGACCAGGCGGGCTCGGGAACCGGTGTCAGCCGGTCGCGGCGATTGACGAGCCCCTCGACATGGTCGAGGCGCGGTGCGCCGCCGGTGCGGCCCGAGACGAAGATGAGGCTCGCGACGCCGGTCGCCACCGCGACGAGCACCGAGATCTCGCCGAGGGTGTCCCATGCGCGGATGTCGACGAGCATCACGTTCACGATGTTCTTGCCGTGCGCCTCGAGCGCGAGCGCCGGCAGGCCCTCGGCGATCGTCGGCTCGATGCGGGCGCCGAGGGCGACGAGGCCGAGCACGCCCATGACGATGCCGGCGAGGGCGCCGATGATGCCGCGCGCGAGCTTGTGCACCGGCGGGTTGCGCTGGGCGATCTGCTTCGGCAGGCGCCGCAGCACGAGGACGAACACGACGAGCACGATGGTCTCGACGAGGGCCTGGGTCAGCGCGAGGTCGGGCGCGCCCGACATGCCGAACAGCAGCACGAGGCCGTAACCGGTGACGCTCACGAGCAGCACCGCCGTCATGCGCTGGCGCACCGTCGCCGCGGCGATCGCGGCGACCGCCATGACGAAGGCGAGGAACGGCTGGGCGGGGTAGTCCCACAGGCGAATCTCGCTCGGCCACGAGGTGTTCAGGATCGAGAGCGTTCCGAGGCCGCCGATGAAGACCGCGACGATGATCGCGAGATAGCCGGGCAGGCCGCGCGACTGGATCGTCGTGGTGACCGTCGCGGCGAGCCGATCGACGATGGAGACGATGCCGAGGTAGCCGCGGGCGGAGTCGAGCACCGGCGCCACGGATGCCTGCAGGCGGGCGACTCGCTGACGGCCCCAGACCAGCAGCGCGCCGAGGGCGAAGACCACGGCCGAGATCGCGAGGGCAGGCTCGAGGCCGTGCCAGAGGGCGAGATGGTAGTCGTGGCTGCCGGGCAGTTCGTCGGCGTAGGCCGCGAGCAGCGGTTCGATGAACGTGATCGCGAAGGCCGCGACGATGCTCGCGCCGGCGAGGAGGCCGGGCGCGACCGCGATCGCGCGGCTCGGGGCGTGCAACGGGCAGTCCGCGACATCCTGCTTCGAGGAGAAGGCGCCCCAGACGAAGCGCACCGAGTAGGCGACGGTGAGCACCGAACCGGCGAAGGCCGCGATGAGGGCGATCCACGCCCAGGCGTCGCCCGCCACGACCGCGTCGAGGAACGCCGTGAACACGGCCTCCTTCGCGACGAAGCCGAGCAGCGGCGGCACGCCTGCCATCGACGCGGCCGCGACGATGCCGATCGTCGCGATCACGGGCATGCGCCGGCCGACGCCCGAGAGCTTCCGCCAATCGCGCGTGCCCGCCGCGTGGTCGACGATGCCGACGACCAGGAACAGGGTGGCCTTGAAGAGGGCGTGGGCCAGCAGCAGGGTGACGCCCGCGAGCGCCGCGTCGCGGGTGCCGAAGCCGGTGACCATGACGAGGAAGCCGAGCTGGCTCACGGTGCCGTAGGCGAGGAGCAGCTTCAGGTCGTACTGGCGCAGCGCCCGCCAGCCGCCGACGAGCATCGTGAGCGCACCGAGCCCGATGACGATCGGGTGCCACACCTCGAGGTCGGCGTAGCCGGGGGCGAGGCGGGCGACGAGATAGACGCCCGCCTTCACCATGGCGGCGGCGTGCAGGTAGGCGCTGACGGGGGTCGGCGCGGCCATCGCGGCCGGGAGCCAGAAGTGGAACGGCACGAGTGCGCTCTTGGAGATCGCGCCGAGCAGTACGAGCGCGATGGCCCACTCGCCGGCCGCGCCCGTGACGGGGTTCGCGATGAGCTCGGAGAGCGAGGTCGTGCCGCCGTCGACGGCGAGGATGACGAGGCCGACGAGCATCGCGAGCCCGCCGAACGTCGTGACCGTCAGTGCCTGCAGCGCGGCACCGCGGCTCTCTTTGCGACCGGTGTAGTGGCCGATCAGCAGGTAGGAGAGCACGCTCGTGGCCTCCCAGAACGTGAACAGGATGAACACGTCGTCGGCCGTGACGAGGCCGAACATGACGCCGGCGAAGGCGAGGAGGAGGGCCGCGAATCGGCCGAGCGCGGGCTCGTCGTCGGCGAAGTAGTGCATGCAGTAGAGCAGCACGAGGGCGCCGACGCCCGTGACGATGAGGGCGAGGAGGAGGGCGAGCGCGTCGAGCCGGAAGCTCAGCGCGATGTCGAGGGTGGGGATCCACGGCACGATCTCGACGACGGGGGTGCCGGCGAGGATGCCCGGCATCCAGGTGAGCAGCAGCACGAAGACGGCGGCGGGCAGCAGCGCGATGACGGCGAACACCCGGCGCCCGAGCCACTTCGTGAGCAGCGGCGTGACGAGCGCGGCAACCGCGAAGGCAGCGAGGCTGGCGATCATTCACCCTCCTCGCGCTCGCACCGTCCGCCCAGTTTATCGGCAGGCGGGTTTCACGCCCGAGGCGTGTCGTATGCCGAGAGCGGAATCCAGGGAGCCCTGCTCCCGCCGGTCAGCGGCGGATGATGCGCCGCTCGATCGCCGCGGCGACCGCACCCGCCCGGGTGTCGACGCCGAGCTTCGTGTAGATGTGCGAGAGGTGCGACTTCACCGTCGCCTCCGAGACGAACAGCTCCTTCGCCATCTCGCGGTTGCCGAGACCCTGTGCGAGGAGTTCGAGCACGGCGACCTCGCGCTCGGTGACGACGGGGCCCGGGGAGGCGGCTCGGCGCACGAGCGTGGCTGCGACGGAGGGCGCGAGCACCGTCTCGCCCCTGGCGGTCGCGCGGATGCCGGCGAACAGCTCGGGCGCCGGGGCATCCTTCAGCAGGTAGCCGCTCGCTCCGGCATCGAGGGCGCGCAGGATGTCGGCCTCGGTGGCGTACGTCGTGAGCACGAGCACGCGGGGCGGTTCGTCGAGCGCCCGCAGTTCGGCGGTGACGGCCGCGCCGCCGGGGCCTTCGCCGAGGTCGAGATCCATCAGCACGACGTCGGGCCGGGTCGCGGCGACGACCGAGCGCGCCGTGGCGAGATCGTGCGCTTCGCCGACGACCTCGAGGTCGTCGGTTCCGGAGATGAGGGCCGAGAGGCCGGCGCGGACGACGGGGTGGTCATCGACGAGGACGACGCGCACGCTCATTCGCCCTCCAGCGGCAGCTCGACCGACACCGTCGTGCCATCGCCGGGCCCGCTCTCGACGGAGGCTCGGCCGCCGAGCCCCGCGGCGCGATCGACGATGCCCTGCAGGCCGCGTCCCCGCCCGGGGCGACCCGGCTGTGCGCTCGATGCATCGGGCGCACGGCCGGCGGCCCAGTCGACATCGAACCCGCGGCCGTCGTCGCGCACGTCGAGCCGCACCTCGTCGGGGAGGAACGTCAGGGTCACCGCGACCCGGCGGGCACCGGAGTGCTCGATGGCGTTCGCCAGCGCGCCCCGGGCGGAGCGCAGCAGGGCGCCCGCGACATCCGTGGCGAGGGGTACCGATTCGCCGTGCACGTGCAGGCTCACCTGGGGCCCAGTGCCCGACGCGGTGCCCGCCGTCTCGTCGACGAGGCGTTGCAGCGCCGACGGCAGCGCGTCGCCTGACGCGTCGTCCGCGAGCTCGACGGGCGGGAGCCCGTGCACCACGCGGCGCACCTCGGCGAGTCCGTCGCGTGCCGTCGCAGCTGCCACGCCGACGTGGTCGCGGGCGAGGTCGGGGCGCCGCTCCCAGTCCTGCTCGGTCGCGGCGAGCAGGAGCGTGATGCTCGCCAGCCGCTGCCCGACGGAGTCGTGGATCTCCCGCGAGAGCCGCTGACGTTCGGCGAGCGCGCCGGCTCGGTGCTGCGCCTGCAGCAGCTCGTGCTGTGCGTCGGTCAGTTCATCGAGCAGGGCCTGACGGGCGGCGGACTCGCGCTGCAGCGCCCGGTAGACGAGCACGGTCACGAGTGCGATGCCGACCGGCCCGGCGATGACGGTGGGGTCGACGCCGTCGGCGATGCGCAGCTCGGCCGCGGTGACGACCGCCGTCATGAGCACGACGACGGTCACCGCGCCGCGGAACGGCAGCACCTGCAGCACGGCGAACCCGAGGGGCACCGCGCACCAGGCGAACGAGGGCGCCGCGAGCGTCAGCAGCGCCCAGAGCACGGTGACCGTGACGACCCACGCGGTCGGCCACCACGAGCGCGTCGGCAGGAGCGGCCGCAGCGAGTACGCGATCGTGAGGAGCGCGGCGCCCGTGAGCACGAGCACGCCGTCGGCGCCGAGGCCGTGACGTTCGAGGTACCGCACCGCCGAGGTGACGACGAGCACGATGAACACGAGCGCCAGCCAGCGGTCGAGCCGGGCGACGGGCGCGAGGATGCCGCGGACACCGCTCATCTCGGAGGGGCTGCGGTCGGAAACGGACATGATCGCCCAGCCTAGGCACGGCATGCTGCGCCCGGCATCATCCGATCGGCTATCCGACGGCAGCCGATCGCCCGACGCCGGATGCCACCACTCCGGCGGAGTCTGGATGGGCACGCCGAAACCGGCACGCAGAGAAGGGGAATCCCATGAAGCGCATCATCGCAACCGCGCTCGCCGCAGCGAGCCTCACGGCTGGAGTCGCGACGGCGACGATCACGAGCGGTGCCGACGAGGCAGCGGCTGCCGAGACATCCGCTGCTCACCTCGGCGGCCAGAGC
Source organism: Agromyces fucosus (assembly GCF_004134865.1). Lineage (GTDB taxonomy): Bacteria > Actinomycetota > Actinomycetes > Actinomycetales > Microbacteriaceae > Agromyces > Agromyces fucosus. The sequence goes on from NZ_SDPO01000003.1 coordinate 342,365, forward strand.
CAGGGCCGCCCCGACCGGTACGTGCTGCCGGGCGACGCCGCCGGCTCCCGCTTCGAGGGCATCGGCGTCGACGAGCGTCGCGGGTTGTTCTACGTGAGCGAGGTCACCGGCGGCGAGATCCACCGCGGCGATGCCCGCGACGTGCAGGCCGAGGAGTGGCTCGCGGGCGACGGCACCGACGGACGCTTCACGGCTCGTGGCGTCACCGTCGACGGGGCGGGCAACGTCTACATCGCCGGTGGCCCGAACGGCATCGGCAACCCGGACCGCCCCGACCTCTGGGTGTACTCGGAGCAGGGCGAGCTGCTCGCCGCGCTGCGCGTGCCGGGCACCCCCGACGCCTTCCTCAACGACGTCGCGATCGGCGCCGACGGCGCCGCCTACTTCACGAACTCGAACGATCCGCAGATCTTCCGCGTCGCGCAGTCGGCCGCCGGCTGGTCGGCAGAGCTGTGGGCGGATGCCTCGGGCACGGTCGACCGCGTCGCGGGCTTCAACCTCGGCGGCATCGTGCTCTCGGCCGACCGCAGCGCGTTCGTCGTCGCGCAGGGCAACACCGGGCAGCTGTGGCGCTTCGCCACGGCCGATGGCGCGGTCTCGGCGATCGACACGCAGGGCGCCGACCTCGTGAACGCCGACGGCCTCGTGCGCCAGGGCAACGAGCTCACCGTCATCCGCAACTTCTCGAAGATGGTCGCGACGATGCGGGTGTCGGCCGGCGGCGACTCGGTGTTCGGCGTCAGCCAGCAGGCGAGCGACCCCGACCGCGTCTACACGACCGCGAAGATGCTGCGCGGTCGCCTGCTCGCGGTCGACAGCAAGTTCGACGAGCAGCCGGCGCCGTCGGGCCCGTACGACGTCGTCGGGTCGCCGTGGAACTGATCCGGGTTCGCCGCAGCGGCGCCGTCGCGGTCATCGCGGCGGCGCTGCTGCTCACCGGGTGCGCGGTGGCGCTTGAGCCGTCCGTGCCGCGCACCGCTCCGCCCTCGAGCACGCCGACACGAGAGGATGTCCAGATGACCGAGACGCCCGCACCCCAGTTGCCCGACCCCGACGGCACGTTGCTCGCCGCGGCATCCGTCGGCGACACGGCGACGGTCGACCTCGCCCTCCGCGCGGGCGCCGACCTCGAGGCGCGCGACGATCGCCAGCGCACGGCGCTGCTGCTCGCCGTCAGCGGCGATCACGTCGAGGCCGCGAAGCTGCTCGTCGCCGCCGGTGCCGACCCCGACGCCCTCGACGACCGGCACGACACGCCGTGGCTCGTCACCGGCGTCACGGGAAGCGTCGCGATGGCCGAGGTGCTGCTGCCCGCCGACCCCGACTTCACGATCGTGAACCGCTACGGCGGCATCTCCGTCATCCCGGCGGGGGAGCGCGCCCACGTCGAGTACCTGCGGCGCGTGCTGCAGACCGACATCGACGTGAACCACGTGAACGACCTCGGGTGGACCTCATTGCTCGAGGCCGTGATCCTCGGCGATGGCGGCCCGCGGCATCAGGAGACGGTGCGCGTGCTGCTCGAGGGCGGCGCCGACCGTTCGATCGCCGACCGCGACGGCGTCACCCCGCTCGGGCACGCTCGCGCGAAGGGCTACGACGAGATCGTCGCGCTGCTGTCGTGACTCCGTCGGTCGAGTAGCGGGCGACGGAGGAGCACGCGTATCGAGACCACGCCGCGAGATGCGTGGTCTCGATACGCTTCGCTCCTCGACCGGCGGGCATGGCGCTAGGCCGCCGCGCCGCCCAGGTAGGCGTTGCGTACCTCGGGCAGCTCGACGAGCTCGGCGGGCGTGCCCTCGAGCACGACCCGGCCGCGCTGCATGACGACCGCGCGGTCGGCGATGCCGAACGAGGCGCGCACGTTCTGCTCGACGAGCAGCACCGCCATGCCGCGCCCGCGAAGCTCGGTGAGCACCTTCATGATCTCGGCGACGACCTTCGGCGCGAGCCCGATCGACGGCTCGTCGAGCATGATCGCCTTCGGCGAGGCCATGAGGCCGCGGCCGATCGCGACCATCTGCTGCTCGCCGCCCGAGAGCGTTCCGGCCGCCTGACCGAGGCGCGGCTGCAGGCGCGGGAACAGCTCGAGCACGGCGGCGAGGTCGCCCTTGCCGCCGCGGCTCCAGGCGCCGAGCATGAGGTTGTCGCGCACCGACAGCGTCGGGAAGCACAGGCGGTTCTCGGGCACGTGGGTGAGCCCGAGCGACGCCATCTTCTCGGTCGGCTTGCCCGTGATGTCGACGCCGTCGATCGTGACGGTGCCGGCGGTCGGGCGGATCAGGCCGTTGAGCGCTCGAAGCAGCGTGGTCTTGCCCGCTCCGTTCGATCCGACGACGGTCACGATCTCGCCGGGTGCGACCGAGAGGCTCACCTCGTGCAGGATGGCGAGCTTGCCGTAGCCCGCGTCGAGGCGGTCGACTGCGAGGGTCATGACTGGTCCTCCAGTTCCTTCAGCTCGGCTTCTGCCTCTTCGGCATCGGTGCCGAGGTAGGCGACGATGACCGCCGGATCGTTGCGCACGGACTCGGGGTCGCCGTGGGCGATGAGCACACCGTCGTCGAGCACCGCGACCGTGTCGGCGAGCGCCATCACCTGGGCCACGTCGTGCTCGACGAGCACGATTGTGAGCCCGGCGTCGCGCAGCGCCCGCAGCAGTTGCGCGAGCAGCTCGCGCTCGCTGCCCGAGAGGCCGGCCATCGGCTCGTCGAGCAGCAGCAGCGCGGGCTCGGCAGCGAGCGCCCGGCACACCTCCATCATGCGCTGGCGGCCGAACGGCAGGTCGCCGGCCGCGAGGCCCGCGACGTCGCCGAGGCGCATCGAGTCGAGGATGTCGTGCGCGATCTCCTCGTGGGCGTACTGCTCACGGCCCTGGAGCCCGAACATGCCGCGGAGGATGCCGGCCCGGCCCTTGCGGTAGCGCCCCATGTAGACGTTGCCGACGACGTCGGTCGACGAGAACACCTGCAGGTTCTGGAACGTGCGGGTGAGACCGGCCTCGGCGCCGACGTGAGGCTTGCGCCCCTGGATCTCCTCGCCGAGGAAGCGCACCGTGCCCGAGGTCGGGGCGATCGCACCCGTGATCATGTTGAAGCACGTCGTCTTGCCCGCGCCGTTCGGCCCGATGAGGCCCATGATCTGCCCGGCGGGCACCGTGAGGGTCACGTCGTCGACGGCGACCACGCCGCCGTAGCGCTTCGTGAGCCCCGACACCTCGAGGATCGGCTGGCCGGCCGCGACCGGCGTCGAGACGGTCGGAATGCGGGCATCGGATGCCGCGGCATCCGTCGCCTCGTCGAGGCCGGCGCCGGCCGGGGCCTCGCCCGGCAGCCCGCCGAACGCGCGCGTGGGCACCTCGCCCGAGCCGCCGTCGACGGATGCCGCGGAGGAGGGCTTCGCCGAGGCATCCGCTCGCCGTCTCGTGATCGCCGCCCACGCCGACTTCACGACCTGGTAGAGACCGCCCGGCAGCAGGATGATCACGAGGATCAGCACGAGGCCGTAGCCGATGAGCTGCACCTCGCCCGTGGCGCCGGGGATGATCGCGGGGATGAGGTCGCGGAGGCCCTCGGAGAGGAGTTCGACGATGAACGCACCGGCGACCGCGCCCCAGACCGAGCCGAGACCGCCGAGGACGACCATCAGCAGCAGCTCGACCGAGACGTGGAACTCGGCGACCTGCGGCGAGACGATCTGCACCTGGTAGGCGTAGAAGACGCCGCCGAGGCCCGCGAAGCCCGCTGAGAGGGTGAAGACCTTCACGCGCAGTGCGTAGGTGTTCACGCCGAGCGATTCGGCGGCGAGCTCGGAGTCGTTGACCGCCGAGAGGGCCCGGCCCGCCCGCGAGCGGGTGAGGTTCAGCGCGAGCACGAGGCCGATGAGCACGAACGGCGCGACGAACCAGAAGAACAGGCCGTTGTTGTCGATCGGGATGCCGAAGACCTCGGGGCGGCCGTAGCCGTAGATGCCCGTCGTGCGGCCCGTGAACTCCCACTCGCGCACGGCGATCATGACGATGAAGCCGAGTCCGAGGGTCGCGAGCGCGAGGTAGTGGCCGCGCAGGCGCAGCATCGGCAGGCCGATGAGGAGCGCCGCGAGCATGGCCGCGGCGACGCCGCCGACCGCGGCCACGGGGCCGGGCATCTCGAACTTCTGCAGCAGGATCGCGTGCGTGTACGCGCCGATCGCGAAGAACGCTGCCTGCCCGAGCGAGACCTGGCCGGCGAGGCCCATGAGCAGCGACAGGCCGATCGCGGGCAGCGCGAAGATCATCGAGAAGACGGCGATGTTCATCATCGACGAGCTCGCCGTGAACGGGATGATCGCGATGATCACCGCGAACGCCGCGACGCCGAGGATCGTGCCGCGGTTGTTGGGCCAGAAGCCGGTCTTCGACCGCATGGCGGCCTTGTTCAGGTAGGACATCTCAGACCCTCACGGCGTTCGGGCGCAGCACGAGGCCGGCCGGTCGGATGATCAGCACGATGATGAGGATGAAGAACGCGACCGCATCCTTCCAGCCGGATGCCACGTAGCCGGCGACGTACGACTCGATGATGCCGAGCAGCAGCGCGCCGACGATCGCCGCCCGGAACGAGACGAGCCCGCCGAGCACCGCCGCCACGAACCCCTTGAGGCCGAGGAGCAGCCCGCCCGACCAGATCGAGAGGTAGATCGGCGAGGAGACCACGCCGGCCGTCGCGCCCACGAAACCGGCGATCGCGAAGGCGATGACGGATGCCGCGGCCGGCGAGATGCCGACGATGCGGGCCGCGACCGGCTGCTCGGCGCTCGCGCGCAGCGCCTTGCCCCACCGGGTCTTCTCGTAGAAGAGCAGCACGCCGCCGCCGACGACCACGAGGGCGCCGAGCATCCAGAGCTCCTGCGAGCGGATGCTGACGCCGCCGAGGGTGAGGTCGCTGCCGGGGAAGGCCGGCAGCCGCTTCGCCTCCGCGCCCCAGATGAGGAGCATGATCGCCTGCAGCAGCGTCGAGACGCCGAGGGTCAGGATGATCGAGACGAGCGTCGTGAGGTTCTTCACGCGGGCGATGACGAGCCGCTCGATGAGCACCGAGGCGAGCGTCACCGAGATGAGCGCGATGAGGATGGCGACGGGCAGGGGCAGGCCGGCCGTGACGAGCGAGATGCTGCCGAGGCCGGCCAGCGTCGCGTAGTCGCCCTGGGCGATGTTCACGACGTGCCTTACCGTGTAGGTGGCGATGAGGCCGACGGCGAGCAGGGCGTACACGGACCCTTGTGAGAGCCCCGCCACCGTCAGCTGGAGGAAGTCGATCAACGGATGCCGCTCACTCTTCGTAGAGGGTCCAGCGGCCGCCCTCGGCGAGCGCCATGATGAGCGCGTCCGCGGTGAGGCCGGAGTGGTTCTCGGGGGTCATCGTGAAGATGCCCGAGATGCCGACGAGGTCGGTCGTCGCCTCGATCGCGTCGCGGAGCGCCTCGGGGTCGGTGCCGGCGGCCTCGATGGCCTTCGTGCCGACGAGCCAGGCGTCGTACGCGTGACCGGCGAAGCTCGAGGGAGAGCTGCCGAACTCCGCGGAGTAGTCGGCGATGAACTGGTCGATGACGGGCTTCTGCGGGTCGTCGTCGCTGAGTTCGTCGGCGACGAGCAGGCGGCCCATCGGGGCGATGACGCCGTCGGCGGCGGGGCCGGCGGCCTCGAAGAAGGCGTCGTTGGCGACGCCGTGCGACTGGTAGACCGGCTTGTTCACGCCGAGCTGCACGTACGCGGCCTGCGCGAGACCGGCCGAGGGGGTGATGCCCCAGATGATGACGGCGTCGGCGTCGGCCGCGCGGATGTTCGTCATCTGCGCGGTGAAGTCGGTCGCGCTCGGCTCGAACGACTCGGTCGCGGTGAGGGTGATGCCGCGCTCTTCGCCGAGCTCGGTGATGATGTCGGCGATGCCCTCGCCGAACCCGGTGGCGTCGCGCACGAGGGCGATCTTCGTGTAGCCCTTCGACTCGGCGTCATCGAGGATGCGCTCGAGCACGACGAGGTCGTTCTGCGCGGTCTTGAAGACCCACTCGGAGCCGTCGACGATCGCGGCGTTCGCGGCGACCGAGATCGTCGGCACCTGGGCCGCCTCCACGAGCGGGCGCATGGCGAGCGATGGGCCCGTGCGCGAGGAGCCGATGATGAGGTCGACGTCGTCGTTCTCGATGAGCTGGGTGGTGGCCTTGGCGGCACCGTCTTCGGTGGACTGGTTGTCCTTGATGATGAGCTCGACCTCGCGGCCGTCGATGCCGCCGTCGGCGTTCAGCTGCTCGGCGAGCATGTTGAGCGTGTTCTGCTCGGGCACGCCGAGGTTCGCGCCGACACCCGTGATGTCGAGCACGGCGCCGATCTTGATGGGACCGTCTTCGGCGGTCTCACCGCCACCCGAGTCGCCGCCGAAGTTCGAGGCGCCGCAACCGGTCAGGGCGAGTGCGATGGATGCCGCGACCGCGGCGGGGACGAGTAGACGGCGTTGCGCACGGTGCATGGGATGAACTCTCCTTTGAGCCCTCACGGGTTCTCGACATTGAGTAGGGGGATTCATGACCGACCATTCGGTCACTATTTCAACTCCCTCGAAGATACGTTGCGTGGCCAGCCATCCGCAAGGTGTCGTTCTGCATCGGAGGCGTGGATGTTGCGCGCAGAACGACATCCCCGGCGAGCCGAGCCGCCGAGGAGCTGCGCATTCGGGCAGGTTCCGGGCGAGGCAGGATGGAAGCATGCCGATCCTGATCACCGCCGAAGAGCTCGCCGACCGTCTCGCTGCGGGGGAGCGCACCATCGTGCTCGACGTGCGCTGGTCGCTCGCCGAGCCCGACGGCACCGACGCCTACCGGGCCGGGCACATCCCGGGCGCCGTGTACGTCGACCTCGACCACGAGCTCGCCGACCACGAGGTGACCGGGCAGGGCCGGCATCCGCTGCCGAGCGAGGCCGCCTTCACCCGGGCCATGCGCCGATGGGGCCTGCGGGACGGCGACACCGTCGTCGTGATGGACGACCTCGGCAACCAGTCGTCCGCGCGGGCATGGTGGCTGCTCCGGCACGCCGGCGCCGCCGACGTGCGCATGCTCGACGGCGGCCTCGCGGCCTGGCGGGCCGGGGGACATCCGCTCGACATCGGCGATGTCGTGCCCGACGCCGGTGACGCCACCGCGCACTTCGGCGCGATGCCGGTGATCGACATCGACGGGGCGGCCGCCTTCCCGGCCGACGGCGTGCTGCTCGACGCGCGCGCTGCGCCGCGCTACCGCGGAGAGGTCGAGCCGATCGATCCCCGTGCCGGGCACATCCCCGGCGCCCGCTCCGCGCCCAGCGGCGAGAACCTCGACGACGACGGCCGGTTCCGCTCGCCCGAGGCGCTGCGCGAGCATTTCGCGGGCGTCGGCGTCACCGGGGGCGTGCCCGTCGCCGCGTACTGCGGTTCGGGGGTCACGGCGGCGCACGAGGTCGCCGCGCTCGCGATCGCGGGCTTCGAGGCGGCGCTCTATCCCGGCTCGTGGAGCCAGTGGTCCAACGATGAGGGCCGCCCGGTCGCGGTCGGGCCCGAGGCGGGCTGACGCAGCGGGCGTCTACGCCGGCCGCTGCCCGATCGCGATGAGCGTCGTCACGTCGACCGACGCGACGCCACGCGATTCCACTGCTGCGAGGAAGCGCTTCCGCACCTTCGCCACCGCCGGCGCGCCGAGGCCGCCGAGCAGGAATCGCAGCGCGGTGCCCTCGACGAGGGTCCACGACAGCTCGGGCGTCAGCTCGAGATGCCGCTGCACCGCGTGCGCCCGCACACCCGTGAGGCCGAGCCCGGTGAGCCATTGCGCGAGGCTTCCGGCCGTGTCGATCGACTCCAGCCCCGCCGCTCTCGGCACGGCGGCATCGAGCGACGCCCCGCCGTCGGGCAGCGCATCGGCGAGCAGCTCGGGCAGCGGATCGAACGCACCGCGCGCCCACACGGTGATCGCGACCCGGCCGCCTGGACGTGCGCGCTCGATCAGGTGGCGCGTGCCAGCGTCGAGGTCGGGGAAGTGGAACACGCCGAGCACGCACTGCACGAGGTCGTACCCGGTGGGCTCCCACGTCGTGACGTCGGCGACGTGCAACCGGAGCTGCGGCATCCGCTCGCCCGCGCGCTCGCGCGCCGCCTCGACGAGCGGTTCGGCGAATTCGACCGCGTCGACCACGCCGGCCGGGCCGACGAGCTCGGCGGTGGGCAGGGCGGATGCCCCGTCGCCGCAGCACGCGTCGAGCACGAGTTCGTCGAAGCGCGGGTGCGCCCTCGCCACGGCCGCGGTCGAGATCGGATTCCACAGCGCATCGTCGAGCTCGATGGATGCCGCGGCCGCAGCCGCGAATCCTCCAGCGAGATCAGGTTCCCCCAACGTGTCCCCCATCCGCCCATTGTGTCCCTGATCGGCATCATTCGGTCGGATTGCGGCGGCCCGCCCGCGGATGCGGCACCGCGCCGGGCGTGCAGATCGTGCGGATTCCGTGACCATGGACTCAGGCAATCGAAAGCCGAACGGTGCAGACTGGAGGGATTCCACCCCTGATCGAAACGAGTCGTCCCGTCATGAACCGTGCCATGCGCCGTGCCGCGCCCCTCGCGCTCGCCTCCGCGACCGCCCTGCTCCTCGCCGGTTGCGCAACCGGTTCGGAGCCCGAAGCGACGAAGACCCCCGACGCTGCGGCGTGCATGGATGTGCCGTCAGGCGACCTCAGCGACGGCGTGAAGGTCGAGGGCGAGTTCGGCGGAACGCCGACCGCCACCTTCACCACCCCGCTCGAGGCCGACGAGCTCGAGCGCACGATCGCCATCGAGGGCGACGGCGACGAGACCGCGGCGGGCGACCCGATGAACATCGTCGTCACCGCGTTCTCGGGCACGAGCGGCGAGACCCTCTTCTCGCAGCCGACCACGATCACCGTCGGCGACGAGCAGGTCTTCGAGTCCTTCCTCGCCGGCATCGACTGCGTGCCCGTGGGCTCGCGCTCGGTGGTCGTCGCCCCGGCGTCGACGCTCTACGGCGACACCGGAAACGAGACCATCGGCGTCGCCGCCGGCGAGACGGTCGTCATCGTCGTCGACGTCGTCGAGGTGCAGGAGCCGCTGAAGCCCGCCGAGTGGACCGAGAACGTGCCCGAGGTGAAGTTCGGCGCCGAGGGCGAGGCCCCGACCGTGACGCTGCCCGACACCGAGCCGTCGACCGAGCTGCAGATGAAGGTGCTCGAAGAGGGCGACGGCGACGTGGTGCAGGCCGGCGACAGCGTCACGGTGCAGTACCAGGGCATCAGCTGGACCACCGGCGAGATCTTCGACCAGAGCTACACGCGCGGCTCGGCGTCGACGTTCACGACCGACGGCGTGATCCAGGGCTTCGGCGCTGCGCTCGTCGGCCAGAAGGTCGGCACCAAGCTCATCGTGACGATTCCGCCGGAGTACGCCTACGGCACGGATGCCGCGGCGCACGAGCTCGGCGGGCAGACGCTCGTCTTCCTCGTGGAGATCGAGGGCACCGAAGCCGCGAAGTAGGTCTCGCGCACGAAGGGCCGGACGGGCGACCGTCCGGCCCTTCGTCGTTCCTGCGCTCGTCTCGCCTGCGGTCAGCGCCCCCAGGTCAGCACGGCGATGACGACGCTCACCGCGAGGAAGCACGCCACGAACACCGTGTCGCGCACGCGCCACGGCGAGAGGTGCCGCTCGGTGCGCGTGCGGTGGGCCCCGAAGGCGCGCGCGTCCATCGCGAGGGCGACGCGCTCGGCGTGCCGGATCGCCGAGGCGAGCAGGGGCACGATGTAGCCGAGCGAACGGCGCACGGCCGCGACCGGCCCGCGCCCGACATCCGTGCCCCGCACTCGGTGAGCGGCACGGATGATCTCGAGTTCGTGCCCGAACCGCGGCACGAACCGCAGCGCGGCGAGGGCGGTGTAGCCGAGGCGATACGGCACGCGCAGGTTCTGGACCATCGAGCGCACGAACTCGGTGCCGGTCGACGTGATGCCCGCGATGAGCGAGAGCAGCAGGATCGCGAGGATGCGGAGGCCGGTCGCGAAGCCCACGAGGTAGGCCGCGAGGGTGAAGTCCCAGTCGCCGATCGAGATGAGGGTGATGGATGCCTCGGGGTGGTCGGCCACGCTCGAGGGGTCGATCCACACGCCGAAGGTGACGCCGAGCACGAGCGCGACGACGGGGATGCCGAGGAGGAGTGCCGCGATCGCGCGGCCCGACAGCCGTGCGCCGATGAGCAGCACGGCCGCCGCGAACACGATGAACGCGAGCGGCAGCGCGATGCCCCGACTGAACATGACGACGACCATCACGGGCACCGGCGCGGCGAGCTTCGCGAGCGGGTTCAGTGCGTAGAGGAATCGAGACGGGCGCTGCGTGCGATGTTCGGCGAAGGGGTCGAGGGCAGCGGATGCCGCGTGCGGCTCGCTCCCGTCGACCGGTGCTGCTCCGAGCTCGGGGAAGACCGCGCCGCCCTCGCCAGCCGCGGTCACGACGACGCCTTCGACGAGACCGGCAGCTGCGACATCCGGGTCACCGAGTGCCAGGCGGTGTGCCGCGCGAGGCCGCGGGTGGCCCGGGCGAGCGGAGGGTGCCGGAGTCCGGCTTGCTCGACGAGGGGGCCGGCGAGCACCTCGACGGTGGGGCCGACGCCGAGAAGGCGACCGCTGTCCATGACGGCGATGTGGCTCGCGTAGTCGGCGACGAGCTGCAGGTCGTGGGTGACGACGAGGACCGTGGTGCCGTCGTCGTTGAGCGTGCGCAGCATGTCGAGCAGCTCGGAGGCGCGAGCCCGGTCCTGTCCGAACGTCGGCTCGTCGAGTGCGAGCACCGGCGCACCGGCGATGAGCGCGGTACCGACGGAGAGGCGCCGCTTCTGCCCGCCCGAGAGCAGGAACGGGTGCTGGCCGCGCAGGGACTCGAGGCCGAAGCGCGCGAGCATGGCCTCGACCCGGGGTTCGGCGTCGGCTTCGGAGACGCCCTGCAGATGCAGGCCCTGAGCGAGCTCCTCCGCCACCGTCGGGGCGATGAACTGGTGCTCGGGGTTCTGGAAGACGAAGCCGATGCGTCGGGCGCGCTCGCGAGCGGCGCAGCGTGCCGGGTCGACGCCGAGCACGTCGACCGTGCCGCGGGGCGCGGGGATGACGCCCGCGAGTGCCTGCAACAGCGAGGTCTTGCCCGCGCCGTTCGTGCCGACGATCGCGAGGAAGTCGCCGGCAGTCACGTCGAGGTCGACGCCTTCGACGACGATCGGGCCGCGGCGCCCGCCGCGGCGCACCGAGAGGTCGCGTGCGCGGATCGCGGTCTCGCCGATGACCGCGATCGCACCGGTCGATCCCGTGCCCGGGCCCATCGAGAGGGTCGGACGCGGCGACAGGGCGGTCGAGCGCACGGGCGACGACGCGCTGAGCGGCGCGGGGAGGGACGGCAGCGCGTCGAGCGCCTCGGCCAGCTCGGACGGGGTGAGCGGGAGCGGGTCGAGCACGATGCCGGCGTCGCGCAGCCGCATCGCCGCGAGCGTCGACACGGGCAGCCACACCCCGAGGGCGACGAGCTCGTCGGCGCGCTCGCGCAGGACCTCGCGGGCCGGACCGTCGATCACGAGACGCCCGCCGGCATCGAGCACGATGACCCGGTCGACGAGGTCGACGGCCGCGTCGAGGTTGTGCTCGACGAGCACGACCGCGTGGTCGCGCACGCTCGCGAGTTCGCGGAGCACCGCGTACACCTCGTCGATGCCGGCGGGGTCCAGGTTCGCCGTCGGCTCGTCGAGCACGAGCACCGGAGCGGCCATGGCGAGCGCGCAGGCGATCGCGAGGCGCTGCCGCCCGCCGCCCGAGAGCGTGTCGGGGTTCTCCGCGCGGCGGTCCCAGAGGCCGACGAGCTTCAGCGCGCGCTCGGCGCGTTCGAGCACCTCGGATGCCTCGACGAGCTGGTTCTCGGGCGCGAAGCACACCTCGTCGAGCACCGTGCCGGTGACGATCTGCGCGTCCGGGTCCTGGAAGACCATCGCGACGTGCTCGCTCAGCACGCCGACGGGGTGCTCGCTCGTGTCGAGGCCGGCGACGCGCACGGTTCCCTCGAGGGCGGCGGGCACGGCGTGCGGAACGAGCCCGTCGAGCGCGAGGGTCAGCGTCGACTTGCCGCACCCGCTCGGCCCGAGGATCAGCACGACCTCGCCGCGGGCGACCTCGAAGGAGACATCGACGGGAGTCGCGACCTCTGCACCCTCGTGGCGGATGCTCACGCGGTCGAGGTCGAGCAGGGGTGCTGGGGGCATGGCTGGGCCTGGGCGAGGTGGTTCGGTCGGACGGCCCGCGACGCGGCATCCGTGGTGCTCAGGCAAGCCTAACCTTCGCTCCGTGGACGATCGGCGGCCGGCTCGGCCGCGCCCGGGTGTCGAGCTCGGGAATTCCCCGGTCAGCCGGAGTGTTGTACCAGTGTTCGGGTGTGGAGTCACCACCCCGGAAGGAGGAGAACGTGGGCATCAGTTACGTCGAGTTCGAGGACGAAGCCGGGATCCTGCGTCGCTACCGCAAGCACGTGAACGGCCGGGGCCTCGTGGCCACGACCGCCAAGGTCGACCCGACCGCGTTCGTCGACCCGACGGCATATGTCGACTCGGGTGCCGAAGTGCAGCGCGGTGCACAGATCGGCCCCGGCGGCTGGGTCGAGGGCGACGCGATCGTCGCCGAGCGCGCCGTGGTCGGCGTCAACGCGCACGTCGGTCGTCGGGCGGTCGTCGGCCGCAACGCCGTCGTCGGCCCCTACGCGACCATCGGTCGCGACGCGAAGGTGCAGAACGGCGCTCGCGTGCCGCGCGAACTCACGATCGCCGACGGCGACGAGTACCGCGCCTCGGGCGACGACCTGCGCCGGCTCGGCCTCGCGGCCTGAGCCTCGCGGGAGAGCCTGTCGAGACCCGGGTTTCGACAGGCTCGACCAACAGACGCTACTGCCTGGCCATGGCCACCCGCAGGCGTTCCTCCGGGTCGATCAGGTGGTCGTGGTCGTCGTCGCCGACATCGATCTGGACCCACTGGATCTTGCCGGTGAACCGACTCGACTGCGGTGTGTAGTCGGGGCTGACCGCCGTGCCGGATTCGTAGCCCACATCGGTCGTCTCGTCGGCGGAGAAGACCATCGGCTGAGTGGCGCCGACTCGTCCGGTGCCCACGGCCTCGCCGTCGTGGTACAGCGTGACGCCGCCGCCCTTGGCGAGCCCGCCGCCGTCGTAGGCGAACTCCATGCGCACCTGGTGGTTCCCGGCCGGGATGGGCGTCTCGGCCTCGGTCTCGAAGGACTGGATGCCGAGCACGTTGTAGACGAACTTCAGCTTCCCGCCGCTCACGAAGACGCTCCACCCGCCGAAGCGGCCACCCTGGGCGATGATCACGCCCTCGGCCCCGCCGTCGGGCACGTCGACCTCGGCGGTCACCGAGAACGACTTGTTCTTGATGCTGACGACGCTGTTCTCCGAGAGGCGCCCCATGCCGGCGAAGAAGAGCTGTGAGTTCCCGTGGATGAGGGTCGGCCTGCCCGCGATCTCGGGGTTGAGCCGATCGGCGGTGCGGTCGTCGAGCGGCAGCACGTTGTACTTGACCGCTTCGATCAGCCAGAGCCGCTGCAGCTCGTGCAGGCGTTCGGGGTGCTCGGCCGACAGGTCCCGAGCCTGGCTGAAGTCGCCGCTGCCGTCGTAGAGCTCCCACACGTCGTCGTCGAACGCGATCATCGCGCCGCCGACCATGACCCACGGAGTGCGGTGCTTCGTGACCGCGCTCCAGCCCTTGTGGTAGATGCCGCGGTTGCCGAACATCTCGAAGTACTGCAGTTCGTGACGCTCGGGGGTATCGGGTTCGTTGAAGGAGTAGAGCATGCTCGTGCCCTCCATGGGCGACTGCATCACACCGTTCACCATCGTCGGCTCGGGCAGCCCGGCCGCCTCGAGGATCGTGGGCGCGATGTCGATGACATGCGTGAACTGCGACCGCACTCCGCCCTGTTCCGTGATGCCCTTCGGCCAGTGCAGGATGGTGCCGTTGCGGGTGCCGCCCCAGTGCGAGGCGACCTGCTTCGTCCACTGCAGCGGCGAGTTCATCGCCCAGGCCCAGCCGACCGCGTAGTGGTTGTACGAGCTCGGCGTGCCGAGCTCGTCCATCTTCGAGACCATGAACTCGGGCGTCTCGAGGGCAGCCATGCCGTTGAAGTTCGCCATCTCGTTGAAGGCCCCGTTGACGGTGCCCTCGGCCGATGCGCCGTTGTCGCCGACGATGTAGTAGATGATCGTGTTCTCGAGCACGCCGAGGTCTTCGATGGCATCGATCACGCGTCCGACGTGGTGATCGGTGTGCTCGAGGAAACCGGCGTACACCTCCATCTGGCGTTCGAGCACCGGCTTCAGTTCGTCGGGCATGTCGTCCCACGCGGGGATCTCGGCGTGGCGTGCCGTCAGCTCGGCATCGGCGGGGATGACCCCGAGTTCCTTCTGGCGCGCGAAGGTCTGCTCGCGCTGCACGTCCCACCCGGCGGCGAACCTGCCCTTGTACTTGTCGGCCCACTCCGTCGGAACGTGGTGCGGCGCGTGCGTCGCGCCCGGCGCGAAGTATACGAAGAACGGCTTGTCGGGCATGAGCGCCTTCTGCGTGCGGATCCAGCTCACGGCGTGATCGGCCAGGTCTTCGGTGAGGTGATAGCCCTCCTCGGCCGTCGCCGGCGGCTCGACCGGAGTCGTGCCGTTGTACAGGGCGGGCTCGTACTGGTTGTTCTCACCGCCGATGAAGCCGTAGAACGTCTCGAAACCTCCGCCGCCCGACGGCCAGGCGTCGAAGGGACCCATCGGCGACGACTGCCAGACCGGCACCTCGTGGCATTTGCCGAACTGCGCGGTCGAATACCCGTTGAGCTTCAGGGTCATCGCCAGCGGCGCCTTCGTGTTCGGCTTCAGTGAGCTGTTGCCCGGTGCCGAGGTCGCAGTCTCGGTGATGCTGCCCATGCCGACCGAGTGGTGGTTGCGCCCGCTGAGCATCGCAGCACGGGTGGGCGCGCACAGGGCGGTCGTGTGGAAGCGGTTGTACTTCAGGCCGCCGGCAGCGAGCTTCTCGGCGTTCGGTGTCGCGCACGGCCCGCCGAAGGCGCTCGATGCCCCGAAGCCCACGTCGTCGAGGAGGATGACGAGCACGTTGGGAGCCCCGTCGGGTGGCATCAGCGGCTCGATCGGCGGATACGCCGTGTCGGGATCCTTGGCGTCGTAGGTCGTCAACCCCGGCGACGGGCGATCGGGAATCGGCAGCATGGTGCGGGCGTGGCGATCTGGCTTCATCTTGTTCCCCCGTTGTGTTGACGCGGCATCCGCCGACACCGCCGTCGAGCTCGCCCGGCGAAGCCGGCGACCCGGCCACGGTACCGAGCGCCGAGCGCGGCCGAATCACCCAATGTGGGTGATGCCGGTGGGTGAACCCTCCGCGACGCTGAGACCGTGACCGCGCACGCCGGTCGCTCAGCCATGGATCGGAGCAACAATGACGGAGCAGGCACTGGATGGACTCGGACCGGTCGACTACCTGGTCATCGAGTTCCCCGCCGGAGAGGCCGACTTCTCGGGCGAGATCGCCGAGGAGCTCGTGCGTCTCGTGGAGGCCGGCACGATCCGGCTCATCGACGCGATCGTCCTGACGAAGGACGCCGACGGCTCGGTCGACGCGGTCGAGTTCGAAGACCTCGAAGACCTGGGGCCGCTCGTCGCGCTCGAGGCGGAGCTCGCCGAGCTGCTCGCCGCGGAGGACGTGGAGCAGCTCGCGAACGCGATGGAGCCCGGCAGCGTGGCCGGCGTGATCGTCTACGAGAACCTCTGGGCCGCACCGTTCGCCGCAGCCGCCCGCCGCGCCGGCGGACAACTGATCGCGAGCGGGCGCATCCCGATCCAGGCGATCATCGCCTCGCTCGAGGCCGACGAGGCCGACGAGGCCGACGAAGCCAACGAAGAAGAGGGAGCCTGACATGCTGAGAGCCGCACGAATGGGACGCGTCGGCGTCGTCGGAGCACCGGTCGCGAGAACGGCGGTGGTTGCCGCCGCCGTGACCCCGGGGCCGTCGCCGATCGCGAAGGCCGCCGTGGTCGGCGCCGCCGTGACTCCGGGTCGCCGGCGACGCCGCATCTGACGGGAGAGCGGCCATGTCGCTGTGGGACTACCTGACCGTGTTCTTCTGGGTCTACGTCGGAATCACGTGCCTGTGCATCTTCGTGTACCTGATCGTCGACATCTTCCGCGACCCGACCCTGAGCGGGTGGGCGAAGGCGGTCTGGGTGCTCTTCCTCGTCGTCCTGCCGTTCATCGGCTCGATCATCTACCTGATCACGCGCGGCGGCGGCATGTCGTCCCGTCGCGGCGGCGATCAGGCCATGCTCGCCTGAGGGGGACCGGGCGAAGGCGGAGCGGGAGCGGTGCGCATGCACCGCTCCCGCTCGTCGCGATTCAGCTCGCGGCGGATGCGCCGCCGGCGAGCAGCTCGTTCGCGAGCAGTTCGAGCGTCTGCTCCCGCCCGGGGGTCGCGTCGAGGGCCTCGCCCTCGTAGCTGCCGCCGATGGGCGCGAGCATGATCTCGTCGATGCCGTGGCGCGCCGCGAGGGTGCGCAGTTCGGATGCCGCGGTCGCGGGGTCTCCGATGATCCACCGCCGCTCCATGGTTGCGATGAGCTCGTCGCCGATGGAGTCGGCGGGCGCGGCGAGCGCCTCCTCGACCGTCTCGAGCGGCCGCATGGGCCGGTTGGTGCGGAGCCGCGCCATCGAGTGCAGCTGCGGCAGCGCGCGAGCCCGCGCCTCCTCGGCGGTCGGTGCGACCGACGCGTTCACGGTGAGGAACGTCTCGGGCGCCGGGTGCGCCTCGCTCGGCTGGTACTCGGTGCGGTACAACTCGAGCGCCCGCTCGAGGCCCTCGCCCGAGAAGTGGTTCGCGAAGACGTACGGCAGCCCGAGCGACGCGGCGAGCTTGGCCGAGTAGTCGCTCGATCCGAGCAGCCAGAGCGTCGGGACATCCGTCGCCGCCGGCGTCGCCGTGATCGCGTACTCGCGCCCGCTCGTGAGGCGCAGCGATGCCCCGTCGGGGGAGAGCAGCGAGAGGATGTCGGCGATGTGGTCGGGGAACCGGTCGACGTCGGCCGTCGGGCCCGAGATGCGCAGCAGTTGCGTGATGACCGGATCGCTGCCGGGGGCGCGGCCGATGCCGAGGTCGATGCGGCCGGGCGCGAACGCCTCGAGCGCCGCGAATTGCTCGGCGACGACGAGGGGCGCGTGGTTCGGCAGCATGACGCCGCCCGACCCGACCCGGATGCGCTCGGTCTTGGCCGCGATCGCGGCGATCAGCACGGGCGGCGTCGTCGAGGCGACGGCCGGCATGTTGTGGTGCTCGGCGAACCAGTAGCGGGTGAAGTCCAAGCGGTCGGCGAGTTGCGCGAGGCGAACGGATGCCGCGAGCGCACCCGCGCTCGTCTGGCCGGTGCGCACCGGGATGAGGTCGAGCACGGAGAGTCGAGGTGAAGAAGTCATCCTTCACGGCAACCGGGGCGCGGGGCGGGGTATTCCGACGTGGTCCGGCTGGTGCTGCCACTGAGGGCATCGGAGGGCGACCCCTGACGCGGGGGAGACCGTGCCGACGTTGTATGGGTTCTCGTTGCGAGCGCCGCCTGAGACCAGAGCGGCCGTCGGAGCGCCGCCCCGAGGGGCGCGCATGGGCCCGCGACGATCCCGAAAGGAAGCATCCGTGAACACCCCCTTGCCGCCGGTCGCCACGACCGACCCAGCCACGCTCTCGCTCCGCGAGGCGTTCGCATTCCTCGACGACCGCATCGCCGGTCGCGTGCTCATCTCCGGCGACCCCGGATGGGACGCCGCCCGCTCCGCCTGGAATCTCGCGGTCGATCAGCGCCCCACCGCGATCGTCGTCGCCACGACCACCGACGACGTCGTCCACACCGTGCGCATGGCGGCGGAGCTCGGCGTCGCCGTCGCCCCGCAGGCCACCGGACACAATGCCGGTCCGCTCGCTGCGGACGACGGCCTCGCCGGCGTCATCCTCCTGCGCACCCACGAGATGCGCGGCGTCGAGATCGACGCCGAGGCCCGCATCGCGCGCGTCCAGGCCGGTGCGCAGTGGGGCGACGTCGTCGCCGCGGCTGCGCCTCTCGGGCTCACCGCGCTCGCCGGCACCGCCCACGACGTGGGCGTCGTCGGCTACACCCTCGGCGGCGGCGTGAGCTGGCTCGCCCGCTCGCACGGTCTCGCCGCCAACCACGTCGTGGCGATCGAGCTCGTCACGGCGGACGGTGCGGCACGCCGGGTGGATGCCGAGAACGACCCGGAACTGTTCTGGGCGCTCCGCGGCGGCGGCGGCGACCTCGGCATCGTCACCGCGCTCGAGTTCGGCCTCTTCGACGTGCCGACATTGAGCGCCGGAATGCTGCTCTGGCCGATCGAGCGCACCGCCGAGGTGCTCACCGCCTGGTCGGAGTGGGTCGACGGCCTTCCCGCCTCCGTCACCTCGGTCGCCCGCGTGCTGCGCCTGCCGCCGATGCCGGAGCTGCCTCCCTTTCTCTCGGGTCGCGCGCTCGTCGTCGTCGAGGTCGCGATGCAGGAGGACCCCGCACGGGCCGACGAACTGCTCGCGCCGCTCCGCGCCCTCGTGCCCGAGGTCGATACCGTGCACCCGCAGTCCACGGCCGAGCTGCTGCAGCTGCACATGGATCCGCCCCAGCCGGTTCCCGGGCACGGCGACGGCATGATGCTCGACGAGCTGACCCCGGCCGCGATCCGCGCCTTCGTCGACGCGGTGGGACCGGATGCCTCCTCGGCCCTGCTCTCCGCCGAGATCCGCCACCTCGGGGGCATGATGGATCCGGGTGTCGCGCGCGCCGCGGCATCCGTTCATGGCACTCCGCAGCCCGGCGTCACGGCGGGCTTCGCCGCCGGCTTCCTGCTGTTCGGGGTCGGCATCGCGATGCCCGACAACGGCGCAGCGCTCGCCGCGTCGCTCGATCGGCTGCTCTCGGCCGTCGAGCCGTGGCGCGCCGACATCGACTACCTGAACTTCGCCGAGCACGCCCGCCCCGCCGAGCGGTTCTTCGGCGACGATCTCGAGCGGCTGCGCGCGGTCAAGCGGTCGGTCGACCCGGCCCGAGTGATCCGTTCGAATCACCCGATCGGCTGAGTGGGGACTGTCGCTCGCGCCCCGGCCTTCATAGGCTGGGGTGCGAGCGACGTCGTCGTCGCCACGACCTCGGGGGAGGAACGATGACCGTACATTACGCATTGCCCACCGCAGCAGACTTCACCGTGCTGGCGGGGGTGCACCATCCGTCGATCACGATCTACGCCTCGACCTCGCCCGTGGTGAGCGAGCGCGAGCGGGCCGAGGTCGCGGTGAAGAGTTCGTTCGACGAGGCGATCGAACGGGTGAAGGCCTCGGGCGCCGCGAACGCCGAGCTCGAGGCGCTCCGCCGCGAACGCGACGCGGTGATCGGCGACCAGCAGCTCTGGGCGGGCCTCGCCCGGTCGATCGCGATCTTCGTCGCTCCCGGCTTCAACGAGGTCTTCGTACTGCCGAACCGTCTCGACGACGCCCTGCACGTCGGCTCGCACTTCACCCTCGGACAGCTGCTGCGCGCGCCGAGCCAGGACCAGGAGGCGTTCGCGCTCACCCTGTCGGCCAACGAATGGTCGCTCTGGCATGCCACCCCCACCGACCGTGCCGTGCGCCTCGACGTCGACGAGTCGCACGACAAGAGCCTCGACGACGCCATCAACCGCGACCCCGAGAACGACGACAAGCCGCGCGGCGGCAAGCACGGCGACCGCGGTGTGAGCGGCGACGAACGCCGCAAGGGATTCTTCGAGCTCTACGCGAAGCGCGTCGCCGACGCCACGCGGCACGAGCTCATGCAACGCGATCCCGACGAGCACGTGCCGCTCTTCGTCTTCGCCGCAGAGCCGCTGCTCAGCCTCTTCGCCGATCGCATCCGCAACGGGCGCCGTGTCGTCACCGTCCCCGGTGCACCCGATCGGCTGGGCGCCGCCGAGATCGACGAGGCGCTGCGCGAGCAACTCGGGCGGCTGAACGTCGCCGAGGCCGACGGAGCCCTGCGTCAGCTCACCGAGGGCACCGCCGGCCGGGTCGAGCGGGACCTCGCGGCGATCGCCCGTGAAGCGGCGGATGGCGCGGTCGAGGTGTTCTGGTTCGACTTCACGACCTCGGTGAACGGCACCCTCGATCGCGAGTCTGGGGCGATCGAGTTCGCGAGCGGTCACGGTGCCGGCGAGCAGCTGCACGACGGCACGCACGCGGGCGACCTGCTGCCGCAGCTCGCGCTGCTCGTGATGTCGAAGGGCGGCAAGGTCGTCACGGTGCGCAGCGACGATCTCGACGGGGAGGTCTGGTCGGGTCCGGCGATGGCCGAGCTGCGGTTCGCGCTGGCGTAGGCCCGGGCGGGGTCAACGCCGTGTCGCGGCGATCCGCTCGCGCAGCGGGAGCACGAAGCCCTCGCGCCAGCGGAAGCGGATGACTACCTGCTGCGCGTGCGCGTCCTCGATCATCGCCTCGACGTGCGTCTCGGTCAGGATGGGAGGCCGGTCGGCGCGGGGCGGTGTCTCGCGGAGCTCGAGCCAGAGGCTCTCGGGGTGGGGCACGACGCCGGGGTTGGCGGCGACGAGTTCGACGGTCCAGCCCTGGCTCGAGCAGAGGCCGTAGCCGGTGACGTGGATGAGTCGGGTGTCGGTGGTCTCGATGACGGTCGCCTCGAAGTCGGCGGCAGAGTATTCGCAGTGCTGCTGTCCGTTCATTCGCCCGAAGGTACCGGGGCGAAGGTGAGGCTGCCTCAGTGCTGACGCTGAATTCGGCGGTCGACCTAGGGTGGAACCCATGCGATTCGGAATGTTCGTTCCCCAGGGTTGGCGCCATGACCTCGTCGGCATCGAGCCGGCCGAGCACTGGCAGACGATGCGTTCGCTCGCCGAGTACGCCGATGCTCCCGACTCGGCATGGGAGTCGATCTGGGTCTACGACCACTTCCACACCGTGCCGCGCCCGTCCGAGACGGAGGCGACGCACGAGGCGTGGAGCCTCATGGCCGCGTACGCCGCTTCGACCTCGCGCGTGCGGCTCGGGCAGATGTGCACGTGCATGAGCTACCGCAACCCCGCCCACCTCGCGAAGGTCGCCTCGACCGTCGACCACGTCTCGGGCGGACGCCTCGAGATGGGCATCGGCGGCGGCTGGTACGAGCACGAATGGCGCGCCTACGGCTACGGCTTCCCCGAGATCCCCGAGCGGCTCGGACGCCTGCGCGAGGGCGTCGAGATCATGCACCAGGCGTGGACGACCGGCTCGGCCACGCTCGACGGCCAGTACTACCAGCTCGACGGGGCGATCGTGCAGCCGCAGCCGGTGCAGCCTGGAGGCATCCCGATCTGGATCGCGGGCGGCGGCGAGAAGGTGACCCTCCGCATCGCGGCGAAGTACGCCTCGTACACGAACTTCACCGGTACGCCCCAGGAGTTCGCGCACAAGAGCGAAGTCCTGCGCGCGCACTGCGAGCGCCTCGGCACCGATTTCGAGGCGATCACCCGGTCGTCGAACTTCAACACGGTCGTCGGTGTCGACGAAGCGGATGTCGCGCGGCGCCTCGCCGTCATCGAGGCGCGGGTCGCCCCCTTCCTCGGCCCCGAGAAGACCGCCGCCTACCTCGCGGACTTCCATTCCCCGAACGCCGCCGTCGGCACTCCCGCCCAGGTGGCGGCGAAGCTCGCCGAGCGCCACGAGCTCGGCCTCGGCTACGCGATCCACTACTTCCCCGAGGCCGCGTACGATCGCTCGGGCCTCGAGCTCTTCGCCGCGGAGGTCGTGCCGGCGCTGCGATAGCCGGAGCGCCCGGGGCCGGACCGGGGTCGGGGCCGGGTCGGCGCGAGGCGCGACTCCGGCGTTCAGGCCAGGGCGCCCTCGCGCGCGTCATGGCCGCGCTTGCGGGCCACGCCCGCGTCATCGGTGACGGCGGAGTAGGGCAGGGCGAGCAGGTCGCCGGCGGCGAGGTCGCCGGGCAGGGCGACCGGGCCGGGCGCGGAGCATCCGCTCGTTCCGCCCGTGAGCGTCGTGGGCGTCGCGCGCGCCACCGAGGTGCGCCCGATGAGCCGAGCCTCGGCCCAGACCGGGTCGAGCTCCGCGAGGTCGGCGTCGATCGACGCGGTGCGCCCGGCCCCGCGTGCATCGCCGCGCGCGCCGTCGTCGAGTCGAGCGGATGCCTCGAGCACCCGTACCACGACGACGCCCGTGTGCTTCGCCCCTGAGGCGAGGCCGCCCCCGGTGCCGGGTACGGCCGCCGGGCCGAGGTGCACGGCCGGCGTGCCGCACAGCTCGACGACGCGCAGCAGCGAGACGCCGTCGACCGTCACGTCGGTGATCGTCGCGACCGTGGCGGCCGGCCAGTGATCGCCGGCGATCGGGTCGGGGATCGATCGACGCAGCGTCGGCAGGATGCGCGTGAGCGTCATCGGCTGCTCGCAGCCGCGCGGGAGCCGGATCGGTACGCGAGGTTCGCGAGGCTGATCGGGGGCATGCCTCAGTTCTACGCCCGGTCGCGGCATCCGGCCCGTTTGTTACGTGATCCGAACGCCGGGCGACCGTTCCCTCATGCGCTGCTTACGCGGCGATGGCCTCGTCGAGCTTGGCGGCGAGCTCGGCATCGGTGGGCTCGGTGAAGTGCGTGCCGTCGGGGAAGACGACCACGGGGATCTGCGTGCGGCCGCTGATCGCCTTGGCGCGGTCGGCCCCGTCGGCGACGGTTTCGAGGTCGACGTACTCGTAGTCGACGCCGCGCGAGTCGAGCAGGCGCTTGGAACGACGGCAGTCGCCGCACCACTCGGCGCCGTACATCGTGACGCGGGCGGGGTTCAGGTCGGTGGCAGGAGAAGTCATACAGATAACCTACGTGGGTACCCTGTCGGTTATTCCCAGCGTGGGGTCGGCAGTGGCAGACTCGGGCGCATGCGATTCGAGACCACGATGTCCCAGGTCGGCAACAACACCGGCATCGAGGTGCCGCCCGACGTGATCGAGGCGCTCGGCGGCGGCAAGCGGCCCGCGGTCGTCGTGCTCGTGAACGGCTACGAGTACCGCAGCACCGTCGCCGTCATGGGCGGCCGCTTCATGATCTCGTTCAGTTCCGACAAGCGGGCGGCCACGGGCATCGGAGGCGGCGACCCGATCGTCGTCGAACTCGAGCTCGACACCGCGCCGCGCACGGTCGAGGTGCCGGCCGACCTCGCGACCGCGCTCGAGGCGGCCGGGGCGCGTGCAGCATTCGACGCGCTCTCGCCGAGCGCGAGGAAGGCGCATGTCACGGCGGTCGAGGGCGCGAAGGCCGCCGAGACACGGCAGCGGCGAGTCGACGGCATCGTGGCGAAGCTCGCCGAGTGATGACGCGCCGTCAGCTGCGCACGGGAACGAGCGTCGGGTCGCCGACGAGTCGCACGAAGGCGCTGAGCTGCGCCACTCCCTCGGGGGTGTACGGCAGCGCGTCGAGCAGCCCGGGCGAGTAGAGCAGGTACGCCGCCCACTTCGCCCGCGAGATCGCCACGTTCAGGCGGTTCTTCAGCAGCAGGAACTCGACGCCGCGCGGCGCCGCCGCGGCCGATGACGCGGCGAGCGAGACGATCGCGACCACGGCCTCCTGGCCCTGGAACTTGTCGACCGTGCCGACCGGCACCTCGGTCAGCCCTGCTGCGTCGAGCGCGGCTCGCACGACGGTGAGCTGTGCGTTGTAGGGCGTCACGACGATGAGGTCGCGCTGCTCGAGCGGGCGAGCGGACGCTGCGATCTGCGCCGCGCCGGTCGCGACCGCGCCGTCGGCCGCGTCGCCGATCCCGTCTTCGATCCAGTCCCGGCCGAGCAGCGAACGAGCCAGGTCGACGACCGCGGCCGCTTCTTCGGGCGAGGAGGTCGTGTTGCCGACGTGCTCGATGGGCAGTGCGGTGAGGCCGGGGGCGACGCCGGAGAGCGAGCGTCGGGAGGCCACGGCGTGCGAGTGCAACTCGCCCTCGTACGAGAGACGCGACACGGGTTCGGCGACCGCGGGGTGCATACGCCGGCTCTCGGCGAGGAAGTAGCCGAATTCTGCGGGCAGCACGTCGCGGCCGTCGTTGATCCAGCCGAGGGCCGAGGTATCGATGGGCTCGGGATGGTTGCCCTGGCTCACCTGCGGCAGCTGCTGGGGGTCGCCGAGCAGCAGCAGGTTGCGAGCGCCGACGGCCGAGGCGATGGTCGACGCGAGCGAGAACTGACCGGCCTCGTCGATGACGAGCAGGTCGAGCGAACCCCGCGGCACGCGGTTCTCGTTCGAGAAGTCCCACGCCGTGCCGCCGAAGACGAACCCCGAGCTCTCGTGGGCCGCCGTGTAGTCGGCGACGCCGTTCTTCGCGATGAACGTGTACCCGTGGTCGCCGGGCGTCTTCGCGTCTTTCGGGGCCTTCGCGACGAGCTCGGGATCGAGGCCCGCCCGGACGACGGCGTCGAGCACGTTCTCGACCACGGCGTGCGACTGGGCGACGACGCCGATCTTCCACGCGTGCCGCCCGACGAGCTCGGTGATCACGTGCGAGGCGAGGTAGGTCTTGCCCGTGCCGGGCGGGCCCTGCACCGCGAGGTACGAGTCGTCGAGATCGCGGAGGGAGGCGGTGACGGCGGCGACGTAGTCGTGGTCGGGCCCGAGCGGTGCGAGGCCCATGCCGCTGCGGGTGCGCGGCGGGATGCGCCGGAGCACGTCGACGGAGGGATTCGCGGGCCAGCGCGGGAACGCGCGGTCGACGTGCTGGGCCCACTCGAGGATCGCGCCCTGCTGCCGTCCGGCGGGCGGCGGGGTGCCCGGCGCGATCGCGAACGGCAGCTCGTGCCAGGAGACGCCGGCGATCGCGGTCTCCTCGATGAGCAGTCCGTCGTCGAGCACCTCGAGCACTCGCACCGAGTGCCATGCCCGCGAGCCGGGCCGCAGCGAATTGCTCGGGAAGGGCGCCGGCGGTTCGTAGAGCGCGATGGGCTCGCCGCCGACGCTGAATCGCGATCCGGGAGCGATGCGCCCGCGCAGCAGCACGTGCCTCCGGTCGACGCGGTGGTGGTCTTCGCGGTACCAGCGCTGCACCACGGCGGAGGTCGCCGGGTCGACGACGAGCACGTCGCGGTGGTCCTCCCAGGCCTCGAGCGGTTGCTCGACGCGGAAGTAGTGCGACCACCAGAAGCTCTTCGCCTCGCGGTCGTGGTAGTCGATCGCGGCCGCGGCGAGGGCGAGCGCCGTGTGGTCGGCATCCCGGTCGGGGTCGTCGGGCGGGCCGGCGACCGACTGCAGGTGCACGGCGAGGGGGCTGGGCTCGTACACCTTGCCCGCGGCCTTGGCCGCCTCGACGATGAGCGACTCGGGCACGGGGTCGACGCCGGCTCCGCGGGCGAGCCCGAGCAGCCAGTCGCGCAGGCGCAGCGTCGAGACGCAGTCGTAGCGGTTGTAGTCGGCGAGGTCGTCGAGCACGTACTGCGCGGCTGCGGTGCCCGCGAGGCCCGTGACCGGATCGGTCTCGCCGGTCGCCGCGAGCTCGCGGGCCCGCACGTACTCGAGGATCGAGTCGCCGCCCGACTTCACGTCGGCCTCGCGCAGCTGGGTGCCCATGTAGAGCGGCTCGAGCTTCTTGATCGAGTACGAACGGCTGCCCACCCGCACCGCGCGCTTGACGATCGGATAGAGATCGACGAAGACGCCGTCGGCGAGCAACTGGTCGACGGCGGCCTCGCCGACGCCGTGCCGCGCGGCCATCGAGAGCAGGTGCGTGCGCTCGTAGCTCGCATAGTGGTAGATGTGCATGCGCGGATGGGAGGCCCGGCGCAGCTTCACGAGCTCGAGGAACTGCACGAGCGCGACCCGCTCCTCGGCGAAGGAGTGCGCCCAGAGGGGCGTGAACTGCTCGGCGTCGTCGACCATGCCGAAGAGGTAGTCGAGGCCCCAGTCGTCGGCTGCGCCCTCGGTGTAGAGCGGGTCGCCCTCGAAGTCGAAGAAGAGGTCGCCGGCGTCGGGCTCGGGGATCGCCGCGAGCGAGGCGGCGTCGCGCACGACGACGGGCGGCGGCAGCGGGGGATCGTCGGGGGAGCGGAGGCCGGAGGCGGCCGCCGCCAGCTCGGCCGACTCGGCTTCGAGCTGCAGGCGCGCCTGCACGCGCAGGTTCTCGATCGTCGCGTCGAGCACGCCGGGCACCGGGCCGAAGGAGGCCGCGAGCGCGTCGATCGTCGTGATGCCCGCGTCGTGCAGGGCGGCGCGCTGGGTGACTCGCAGACCGGCGACGAGCAGCACGTCGCGGTGCGCCTGCACCTCGAGGTCGCACGTCGGGCATCGCCCGTCGAGGGCGTAGCGCGGGTCGCCCCACGCGACCGGCCCGTCTTCGGCGAGCCGGTCGGCGACGATCTGCTCGAGCCGTTCGCGGCGCAGCCGGTAGACCGGGGCGATGTCGTCGAGGCGGTGCACGCTCGTGGTGCCGTCGCCGAGGAGCAGCTCGACGGTGTCGGCGCACGGCACGCCGGTGCGCTCGAGCTGTTCGGCGTAGGCGGCGAGCTGGAGCAGCGCGGTGACCCGCGCCCGGCGGGCGAGCTTGGAGTCTTGCACGAGGTAGCGGCCGTCGGGCTGGCGCACGATGAAGTCGGCGAAGCCGATGAAGCCCTCGTCGGCGAACGTCGCTTGGAAGACGACGGGGGCGCCGGCCGCGAAGGCCGCCTGCGTCGCCTCGACCGCTGCTGCCACGGCGGCCGGGTCGCGCACATCGGGGCGCTCGATCTCGACGACTCCGTCGCCGAGCGCCGCGCGGTAGTCGTCGAGCACGCGCAGCTCGTGCTGGTCGCCGAGTCGGCCCGAGCGCTCGAGCATCGCGTCTTCGGGGTCGGGCACCTTCTCGATGCGGCCGAGCTTCGCGTCGAGGGCGCGGAGGAAGGCGAATTCGCACTCGGACGCCTTCTTCAGGTCGCTCGCGCTCGTGACGACCGAACCGTCAACCAAGTACATCGGGCTCCTTCGGGTCGTCGTGCTGCAACGCTATCCGGCGCCGCCGACAACGTGCGGGGCGAGCGCGCCGGGTCGCAGCCCCAACAGGCCTTCGACGCTCCGGGTCGTCAGCGTGTCTCGCTCGCCGGCGCCGTCCCAACGCACGAGCGCCTGGGCGTTGAGTCCGTCGATCATGCCGAGCAGCTGCCAGGCGGCGGCTGCAGCATCGACGGGGCCGAAGTCGCCCGTCTCCACGCCGTCGTCGATGATGCCCACGATGACCGACTGCCAGGCGTCCATGCGGTGCCGCACGCTTGCGGCGAGCGACTCGTTGCGGCGGCCGAGCGCCCAGGCCTCGACCCACACGACGGTGACGTCCTCGCGCGAGCCGTCGAGCAGCGTGCCGACGAGGATGGCGAGGCGCTCGGGCGGGGTCCGTCGCTCGGCGACGAGCGCGCCGACCTCCTCGATCTCGACGGCGACGATCGCATCGAACGTCTCGGCGATGAGGGCGTCCATGCTCGGCTGGTAGTGCGCGACGAGGGCCGGCGTCACGCCCGCTCGGGCGGCCACTGCGCGCAGCGTCACGGCGGACAGGCCCTCACCGAGCGCGAGCGATCGGGCGGCTGTGGCGATCTCGGTTCGACGCTCGGCCGGGGTCTTGCGCTCGGCGCGCTTGCGTGGCGTGCTTGACATGGTGCGCCCAGTCTATGTACCGTCGGAGCAATTGTTGATCATTTGATCAATACGAATCGACGGATGCCGCTCGGCACGGCCGACGCACCGACGCGACGCACGGAGGAACCGATGAGCTGGCGCATGCCGTCCGAGACCGCACCCCATGAGCGCACCTGGATGGCGTTCCCGGTCACCGACAACGTCGCCGACGAGACGCCCGGCGGCGTCGAGCGCACGCTCGCGGCCTGGGCCGCGGTCGCGAACGCGATCACCGAGTTCGAACCCGTCTCGATCCTCGTCGACCCGAGCGAACTCGAGAACGCCCGGCGCCTGCTCGACCCCGCGGTCGAGATCGTCGAATGCCCGGTCGACGAGTTCTGGATGCGCGACCACGGCCCCACCTTCGTCGTCGACGACGAGCGACCCGGCGTGCTCGGCGCAGTCGACTGGACCTTCAACGGCTGGGGCGCGCCGAGCTGGGCGAGCTGGGAGAAGTCGGCCGAGCACGCCCGCTTCATCGCCGATCGCGTCGGTGCCGAGCTCGTCTCGAGCGCACTCGTGAACGAGGGCGGCGGCATCCACGTCGACGGCGAGGGCACGGTGCTGCTCACCGAGACCGTGCAGCTCGACCCGCGCCGCAACCCCTACGCCGACAAGCGGCGTGTCGAGGCCGAGATGGCCCGCACGATCGGGGCGACGACGGCGATCTGGCTGCCGCGCGGCCTGACCCGCGACTACGACGAGCTCGGCACGAACGGGCACGTCGACATCGTCGCGACGCTCACCTCGCCCGGCCAGGTGCTCGTGCACTCGCAGCGCAACCCCGAGCACCCCGACTTCGAGGTGAGCCGCGAGATCGTCGCGCTGCTCGCCGGGTCGACGGATGCCGCGGGGCGCACGCTCGAGGTCACCGAGCTCCCGGCGCCGTCGACCATCCGCGATCACGAGGGCTTCGTCGACTACAGCTACGTCAACCACCTGGTCGTGAACGGCGGCGTCATCGCGTGCGGCTTCGGCGACGACGAAGCGGATGCCGCGGCGCGCGGGATCCTCGAGGCCGCTTACCCGGGCCGACGTGCCGTGACGGTCGACGCGCGACAGGTCTTCACGGGCGGCGGCGGCATCCACTGCATCACGCAGCAGCAGCCGGTGGTCGCTCCATGAGCCCGTTCGACGTCGTCGAGGCCTCGATCGCGGAACTCCGCGCCGCGCTCGAGTCGGGTCGCGTCACGGCGGTCGAGCTGCTCGACGCCTATCTCGCTCGCATCGCGGCGTTCGACGGGCCTGAGACGCCCACCGCGCTCAACGCCCTCGTCGTGATGAACCCGGAAGCCCG
Organism: Agromyces fucosus; assembly: GCF_004134865.1. Classification (GTDB taxonomy): domain Bacteria; phylum Actinomycetota; class Actinomycetes; order Actinomycetales; family Microbacteriaceae; genus Agromyces; species Agromyces fucosus. The sequence continues at coordinate 371,445 of NZ_SDPO01000003.1, forward strand.
TGCCGACGCGCTCGCCGCCGACGAGCGCCGTGCCGCCGGTCAGGTGCTCGGGCCGCTCGACGGCATCCCCTTCACCGCGAAGGACAGCTACCTCGCCCGCGGGCTCACGGCGGCCGCGGGCTCGCCCGCCTTCGAGCACCTCGTCGCGCAGCGCGACGCGTTCACGATCGAGCGCCTGCGCGGCGCCGGCGCCGTGCTCATCGGCCTCACGAACATGCCGCCCATGGCCAACGGCGGCATGCAGCGCGGCGTGTACGGCCGCGCCGAGAGCCCCTACAACGCGGAGTACCTCACCGCGGCCTTCGGCTCGGGATCGTCGAACGGCTCGGGCACCGCGACCGCGGCGTCGTTCGCGGCCTTCGGCCTCGCCGAGGAGACGTGGTCGTCGGGCCGCGCGCCCGCCTCGAACAACGGGCTCTGCGCGTACACGCCCTCGCGCGGCGTCATCTCGGTGCGCGGCAACTGGCCGCTCGTGCCCACGATGGACGTCGTCGTGCCGCACACCCGCACGATGGCCGACCTCCTCGAGGTGCTCGACGTGATCGTCGCCGACGACCCCGATGCGCGCGGCGACTTCTGGCGGGTGCAGCCGTGGGTCGAGATCCCCGCGGCATCCGCGATCCGCCCCGCCTCGTACGCGGCGCTCGCGACGGGCGCGGCAGCGACGGATGCCACGGCCGGTGCCGGCCCGCTCGCCGGCAGCCGCATCGGCGTTCCTCGCATGTACGTCAACGCCGACCCCGAGGCCGGCACCGCCGAGCCCGGCCGCACGCCCGGCATCGGCGGTGCGACCGGGCAGCGCATCGAGACCCGCGCCTCGGTGATCGAGCTCTGGGAGGCGGCCCGCCGCGACCTCGAGACTGCGGGCGCCGAGGTCGTGCTCGTCGACTTCCCCGTCGTGTCGAACTACGAGGGCGACCGCCCGGGCGCGCCCACGATCGAGACGCGGGGTCTCGTGAGCCACGAGTACCTGCGCCGCGAGATCGTCGACCTCTCGGCTTGGGCCTGGAACGACTTCCTCGACGCGAACGGCGATCCGGCCCTGCACGCCCTCGCCGACGTCGACGGCGAGCGCATCTTCCCGCAGCCCGAGGGCGCCCTGCCCGACCGGTACACGGGCTTCGAGGACGACATCGCCGAGTACCCCGAGTGGGCGCGCTCGCACCCCGGTGCCACGCTCGCCGACATGCCCGAGCTCGAAGCGGGGCTGCGCGGCCTCGAGGAGACGCGGCGCATCGACCTCGAGCAGTGGATGGACGACCTCGGCCTCGACGCCGTCGCCTTCCCCGCCGTCGCCGACGTCGGCCCTGCCGACATGGACGTGAACGAGGCATCCGCCGATCTCGGCTGGCGCAACGGCGTCTGGGTCGCGAACGGCAACCTCGTGCCGCGCCACCTCGGCATCCCGACCGTCACGGTGCCGATGGGGCTCCTGCGTGACATCCGGATGCCGGTGGGCCTCACGTTCGCCGGACGCGCCTACGACGACTCCGCCCTGCTCGCGCTCGCTGCGGCGTTCGAGGCGCTGCCGGCCTCGACCGCGAGGCGCGTGGCGCCGCCGCGGACGCCCTCGCTCTGAGCGGGGCGCGAGTGCGGGCGCGGCGGCCGGTCCCGCGGCGCCGCCGGGGTTAGTCTGACGCCATGGCGGTCAGTCGGAGCCGTACGGCGGTCTACGCGCGTCGGCGCAAACGTCGCATGGCGCAGCACACGCACGACCTCAGTGACGAGCAGTGGGCCGCGCTCGCCGCCGAGTGGCAGGGGTGCGCGTACTGCGGTGCGAGCGACCGGCCGCTGCAGCGCGACTGCGTGCAGCCCATCTCGCGCGGCGGTCGCTACACGCTCGGCAACGTGGTTCCCGCGTGCGGCTCGTGCAACGCCAGCAAGTCCAACGACGAGGTGACGTCGTGGATGCGTCGCAAGAAGCTCGACGAGCGCGCCTTCCTGCTGCGGCACTACGAGGTCGGCATGCTGATGGCCGCGCGATTCCCGAATCCGGATGCTTCGCCCGAGTGAGTCGCGCATTCAGCTGGTGCGAGCACGCGCTCAGTTGCTGAGGATCGGGGCGCGGGTCGGCGTCAGCCGGCGGACGTGGAGCACGATGTCGAGCACGAAGACCAGCATGATGCCGATGAGGCAGACGCGCGTGACGTCATCGGCGGCGGGCGAGACGAAGATGGGGCCTGCCGTGAGGCTCCACGTCACCAGGGCGAGGAAGGCGACGTCGTTCGCGATCGAGATCAGGCGGATCGTGCGGGTGTAGCGGCCGGCGATGAGCAGCGCCAACCCGACGGCGAAGGCCATGGCCCAGAGCACCACGAACCAGGGTGCGCGCCACGCGAGGAACTCGGGGTCGAACACGAAGGCCTCGATGACCGGCTGCGGCAGCCCGGGGGCGATCACTGCCAACCAGGGCAGCGCGATCAGCACGGAAGCACCGAGCGCGCCGAACGACATGGCGAGCACGAGGCCCGCGCGGTTGACTCGGTCGCGGTCGAGCACCTGAGGTGGGATATGCGGCGCCACCCGCGGCTCGGCCTGCGGTGCGCTGTCAGTCGCAGCATCGGTGGCATCCCGCCGATGCCTGATGATCGCGGCGATGAGCGTCAGCGTGATCATGAATCCCGGCCACCAGAACGCGCCGAGCCCCCCGCTGAGCCACCAGGCGGGCAACGGCGCCCACCAGGCGCCTGCGACGCCGGCCGACTCCGCCCACTCGGCGACTCCCGGGTCGGCGTACGCGATCGGGAGAGTGACCGCCCACTGCAGGGCGACGCCGCCGAGGGCGAACCAGGCGAAACCCGGTGCATCCGCCGGGCGGATCACGGTGAACCCGGCGGGGCGGTAGCGATCGGCAACCTCCTGCGGTCGGCCGAAGGCGGCGAGCAGCTCCATGACCATCGGCTCGTCGGCGGGTCGATCGGCCTCGTCGGCACGACCGGCGAGCTCCTCGCGCAGGAGCGACCGGAGTTCGAAGCCGACGTCGGCTCGTTGTCGCCGAGGAATGCGCCCGACGACGTCGCCGACGTAGCTCTCGATGATGGCGTTCGGATCCATGTCAGTTCTCCTCGTGCAACAGTGCGGCGACGACCGAGGTCAGCGACCCCCACGCGGCGGTCAGGTCGCGGTAGCTCTCGGCCCCGGCAGGGCTCAGCGTGTAGTAGCGGCGGGGCGGCCCGTCGTCGATGCGCCACTCGGAGGCGAGGAGCCCCTGCCCCTCGAGCCGGCGGAGCAGCGGGTAGAGCGTGCCCTCCTCGATCGGCATGCCGCGCTCGGCGAGCGCCTGGCGCAGGGAGTAGCCGTACTGAGGCGCCTGCAGTTGCGAGAGCACGGCGAGCACGAGCACGCCCTTGCGCAGATCCTGCTCGAGCTTGCCCGTCTGCTCGGGTCGACCCTCTACCATGCGGCCCACATTACATAGAGTCATACAGTACTTCAACGGTAGCCCAGCGGATGCCGCGGCGGTTCCTTTCCTCGCCCAGCGCGAGGGGCACCGTCAGAGCGGCCGAGACTCCTCGACGGCTCGGCGCAGCCCGGCCGGGTTGAACAGCCGGAGCGCGGTCGATGACAGAACCGTCGTCGGTGCGCCGAGGAGCCGGCCCGCGATGATCTCCAGTTCGAAGGTGGACTCGCTCCCTCTCACCGGATCCGTCTCGGCGAGCAGCTCGAACTCGTCGGCCTCCTGCCCGATCGCCAGTGGGCCCATGATGCGGACGTTCGAGGCGCCGTGCTCGCCGAACGCACGCAGGAGTTCGCTGCGCCGCAGTGTCAGGCGCTCGCCGAGCGGCAACTGATCGAAGCGCTCGTGAGCAACCGGGGACGCCGAGCCGCCCGCACGACGTGGCTCGCCCTCATGGTCCACATCACCCGCCCTGGGCGCGCCGCCCGTTTCACCTCTGCTGTCCGCGACCAGTGACGTGCCTCGGCCGCGAGCTGCGGCGAAGTCCGCGACCGCCTCGCGCAGGACCGACTTCTTCGTGGCTCTCAAGAAGTAGGCCATCTCCGAGACGAGACGATCGGTCGCAACATCCACCTTGATCGACTTCTCGTCGAGCTGCTTCTCGTTGATCTGCTTCTCGCTGATCACTTGCCTCCTCTGATGGTGTCGCGTCGTGTGGTCGTGGAGACCGGAGGTGGGTGTTCTGCCTCAGATTCGGTGCCGAAGTGCCGAAGTGCCGCCGATCTGTAGAGCACACTCCACCACGATCGCTCGACCAGATCGGGTACGCCCCAAGGCTCGTGGATGCGCGCCTCGGCGCTCATGCTGTGCAGGACGAGTGCGGTGCGAACCGCGCGTCGCAGCCCCGAAGCGGCGACCCTGTTCAGCGCACCTCGACGGTGACCTCGTCGAGGCCGGTGGCGCCGTCGGGCACGACGCCCTGGCGCTTCGCGGTCTGCACCTCGCCGTCAGCCCCGAGGGCGCGCACGCGAACGGTGTGCGAGCCGGCCGAGGCATCCGCCCACTCGTACTTCCACTGCACCCACGTGTCGTCGTTGATCGCCGTCGCGAGCTCGGCGTCGCGCCATTCGCCGTCGTCGATCTGCACCTGGACCCCGGCGATGCCGACGTGCTGGTGCCAGGCGACGCCCGCGAGCATCGCGGAGCCGGGGGAGACCGACTGCCCCTGACGGGGCACGTCGATGCGCGAGGAGAGCTTGATGGGCCCGCGTTCGCTCCAGCCGCGGTCGGTCCAGTACGCGGATGCCGCGTCGAACCGCGTCACCTCGAGGTCGACGACCCACTTCGTGGCCGAGACGTAGCCGTAGAGTCCGGGCACGACCATGCGCACCGGGAAGCCATGCTCGGCCGGCAGTGGTTCGCCGTTCATGCCGACGGCGAGGATCGCGTCGCGATCGTCCTGCAGCACCTCGAGGGGCGTCGACGCCGTGAACCCGTCAATGCTTCGAGAGAGCACCATGTCGGCGTCGGCCGACGGGCCGGCCTCGGCGAGCAGTTCGCGGATCGGGTAGCCGAGCCACACGGCGTTGCCGATGAGTCCTCCGCCGACCTCGTTCGACACGCACGCGAGGGTCGTGACGCTCTCGTCGAGGGGGAGCGCGAGCAGTTCGTCCCACGTCAGCGTGATCTCGCGATCGACGAGGCCGTGGATGCGCAGGCTCCAGTCGGCCGGATCGACCGCCGGCACGGCGAGGGCGGTGTCGATGCGGTAGAACTCCGCGTTCGGCGTGACGACCGGGGCGAGGCCGTCGATGCCGAGCTCGGCGCCTGCCGGCACCGTCACCGTGCTCGCGGCCTTGGGCAGGGTGATCGCCTCGCGTACGGCGGTGACCGCGCGGGCGCCGGCCTGCAGGGCGTAGCCGCCGAGGGCGGCGAGCGCCCCGAGCGCCACGGCGCCGCCCGCCCATCCGAGGAAGCGGCGGCGGTCGACGCCTGTCGGCGGCGGCGTCGCAGTCGGCGGCGTCGCTGAGTCGAAGGACGATTCCCGCGACGCGCCGGTCTCGGCCGCGCGTGTCGGCTCGATGGTCCTGCGACTCAGCGTGTCAGGCGCGGGCGCGGGCGCGAGCCGTCGCAGGAGGAACGTCAGCGCGAGCATGGCCGCGATCGCCGCCACAGCCGAGGGCACGATCGCGAGCATGGAGGCGTTCGCCCGGCTCGCCGCGGCGACGGCGCCGACGACGCCCACTGCGCCGACGACGACCATGCCCCAGGGCGGCCGTCTCGCCTCGAGCACTCCGGCCGCGCCGGCGACCGCGAGCAGCACGAGCCCGATGCCCACGAGCAGCGCGGCCTTGTCGCCCGTGCCGAAGAGGGCGATCGCGGCGTCCTTCGCCCAGGGTGGCGCAAGATCGATGAGGAGCGACCCGACGACCACCAAGGGGCTCGAGGCCGGGGCGACGAAGGCGGCGACGAGCTGCCCGACACCGACTCCGAAGGCGACGGATGCCACGCCCGCCACGGCGGGCAGCACCCATCCCCGGGCAGGTCCGCTCGTCTCGGGCATGCGCACAGCGTACGCTCGTCGAGCTCGCGCGGGCTGCGCGGCATCCGCTCTGCCGAAGTATCCGGTCCTGCCGAGGCGGCTGCTCTGCCGGATGTCACCGCCCCATGTCAGAATCGTGAGTCGCGGGCGCGCGCCCGCGTTGAGGGGAGCAGCCGAATGACCGCGACCGACCAGACCGTCAGCGACCGCAGTACCGACGACCGCAGCACCGACGAGGGCGCCCGGCGCATCGCCGACGCGCACGACGTCATCGAGGTGCGCGGGGCGCACGAGAACAACCTGCAGGGCATCTCACTCGACATCCCGAAGCGACGCCTCAGCGTCTTCACCGGGGTCTCGGGCTCCGGCAAGTCGAGTCTCGTGTTCGGCACGATCGCGGCGGAGTCGCAGCGGCTCATCAACGAGACGTACTCCACGTTCATCCAGTCGTTCATGACGACGCAGCCGCGGCCCGAGGTCGACAGCCTGCGCAACGTCTCGGCGGCGATCATCGTCGACCAGGAGCGCATGGGCGCGAACTCCCGTTCGACCGTCGGCACGGCGACCGACGCCTACGCGCTGCTCCGCATCCTGTTCTCCCGCCTCGGGCAGCCCTACGTCGGCCCGAGCTTCCACTTCAGCTTCAACGTGCCCGCGGGCATGTGCCCGCGATGCGAGGGCACCGGCGAGGTCAACGACCTCGACCTCGACCAGCTCTTCGATCGCGACAAGTCGCTCGCCGAGGGTGCGCTCACGATCCCCGGCTACACGGCCGACGGCTGGATGGTGCGCATCTTCACCGAGTCGGGATTCCTCGACCCCGACAAGAAGATCCGCGACTACACCGAGGCCGAGCTGCACGACCTCCTCTACAAGGAGTCGACGAAGGTCAAGGTGCAGAGCATCAACATGACCTACGAGGGCCTCGTGCCGAAGCTGCAGAAGAGCCTGCTCTCCAAGGATCGCGACGCCATGCAGCCGCACATCCGCGCCTTCGTCGACCGCGCGGTGACCTTCACCGCCTGCCCCGAGTGCGGCGGCGCACGTCTCAACCAGGAGGCCCTCTCGTCGAAGATCAAGGGCATCAACATCGCGGATGCCGCGCAGATGCAGATCTCCGACCTCGCGAGCTGGCTCGCCGACATCGACGACCCGAGCGTCGGGCCACTCATCGCGAACCTGCGGCAGAACGTCGACTCCTTCGTCGAGATCGGTCTCGGCTACCTCAGCCTCGACCGCCCGTCGGGCACCCTCTCGGGCGGTGAGGCCCAGCGCGTCAAGATGATCCGCCACATCGGGTCGGCGCTCACGGATGTCACCTACGTCTTCGACGAGCCGACGGTGGGCCTGCACCCGCACGACATCCAGCGCATGAACCGCCTGTTGCTGCAGCTCCGCGACAAGGGCAACACCGTGCTCGTCGTCGAGCACAAGCCCGAGGTCATCGAGATCGCCGACCACATCGTCGACCTCGGCCCCGGCGCGGGCTCACGCGGCGGGCAGATCTGCTTCGAGGGCGACCTGCAGGGGCTGCGCGCCTCCGACACGCTCACCGGGCGCCACCTCGACCACCGGGCGAAGCTCCGGGACGAGGTGCGCACGGCGTCGACCGCGCTCGAGATCCGCGGCGCCACGCAGCACAACCTCACCGGGGTGGACGTCGACGTGCCGCTCGGCGTGCTCACCGTCGTCACGGGCGTCGCCGGCTCCGGCAAGTCCTCGCTCATCCACGGCAATGTGCCGAAGCACGACCACGTCGTGGTCGTCGACCAGGCGCCGATCCGCGGCTCGATCCGGTCGAACCCGGCCACGTACACGGGCCTGCTCGACACGATCCGCAAGGCGTTCGCGAAGGAGAACGGCGTCAAGCCCGCGCTCTTCAGTGCGAACTCGGCCGGAGCCTGCCCGAACTGCAAGGGCATCGGGCTCGTCTTCGTCGAGCTCGGGCCGATGTCGACGGTCTCGAGCACATGCGAGGAGTGCGGGGGCAAGCGGTTCACGGCCGAGGTGCTCGAGTACCGCCTCAACGGCCTCAACATCGCCGAGGTGCTCGCCCTCTCGGTCGACGGCGCCCTCGAGTACCTCACCGACAAGACGGCACGAGTCATCCTTCAGCGCCTCGCCGACGTCGGCCTCGGGTACCTCGTGCTCGGGCAGGCGCTCAACACGCTCTCGGGCGGCGAACGCCAGCGCCTGAAGCTCGCCATCAGCATGGCCAAGAAGGGCACGGTCTACGTGCTCGACGAGCCGACCACCGGCCTGCACCTCGCCGACGTCGACCGGCTGCTGGCGCTCCTCGACCGGCTCGTCGACGACGGCAACTCCGTGATCGTCATCGAGCATCATCAGGCCGTCATGGCGCACGCCGACTGGATCATCGACCTCGGCCCCGGCGCCGGTCGCGACGGCGGGCGCATCGTCTTCGAGGGAACGCCGCGCGCACTCGTCGAGGCCGCGGCCACCGACGAGGCGACCCTCACCGGCACCCACCTGCGGGAGTACGTGGGCGCCTGAGGCCGGGCACGGCCCGACGACCCGCGCGCCTCGCATCGCTCGTGCAGCGTGCAGCGAGCGAGCGGCGACGGGTCGTCGGGCCGCCCGGCGTGGTTACGGACTGACGTACGTCTGCCGCTGGATCGTCGGCTGCGGCGGCACCGCCGGGAGCCAGTCCGGTTCCTCGTCGGGGAACTCGTCGTCGGGCGCGGCGGGCGCCGCCGACTCGGCCGCTTCGGCCACCTCGGCCGCGTCGGGCGGCGGCAGCGTGCCGAGTCGATCGACCTGCTCCGTGAGGGCGTCGAGCACCGAGCGCAACTGGATCTGGGCGACCTGCGCATAGGTGCGCACGTACTCGATCTCGGGCATCGACGGCAGCGGGATGCTCGCCGTCGTCGTCGCAGGTTCGGCCGGCGCGGCAGCCGCGGTCGCGGCGGCGCGCTCCTGTGCCTCGCGATACTGGGTGCGGGCCGTGATCACGAGATCCCGGGCGTACTCCTCGGCGTCGGCGACCGCCTTGTCGGCGATCACCTGGGCCTGTGAGAGCAGACCGACGGCGCCCAGCGTGACCTCGCGCTCGAGGTCGGCGGAGTCGGACGTGCGGAGCTTGGTGTTCTCGGCACGGAGTTCGGCGAGTTCGCGCCGGTTCTCCGCGAGCTCCCGAAGGTTCTCGGCCAGTGCCGCCCGTACCTCCTCGATCGTGCGCGCGAGGTCGGCCACGTACGCGTCCACTTCGGAGCGGTCGTAGCCCCCGAGCGGGCGTGAGGCGAACTTCACCGTACCCGTCTCGGGCAGGCGCGAGACGGCGGCGACGAGGCCGCCTTCGGGTGCCGGCGGGCCCTGGATCAGGAGTTCGTCTGCGTCGTCCCAAGTGGTCATCGGGCACTTCCCATCGGTTCTTCCACGAGCGGCGACGGCTGCGGGTCACGCAGCCCGTCCTCATCGAGTGTGGCGAACAGTTCGAAACGGATGTCGGGTGACGGCACACCGAGCTCGCGCAGCCGGGAGGCGGTGTGGCGCACCATGGACGGCGATCCGCAGATCATCGCGAGGGCGCCGGGGGTGACGCCGGCCTCAGCCGCGGCGTCGCTCACGAGCCCCTTGTGACCGGGGTAGCTCCGGTCGTCGGACACGACCGGTGTGTAGCTGAACCACGGTCGACCGGTCAGGCTCTGCATGAGGCGGTTCTCGTACAGGTTCCACGGGACTCGAGCGCCGTGGAGCAGGTGCACGCGCGGGGCGTCTCCGGTCGCCTGCCACTGCAGGTCGATGCGTTCCAGGTGGGCACGGAGCGGCGCGAGGCCGGTTCCGCCGGCGACCATGACGAGGTCTCGATCGCGGTCGGCCTCGTCGAGCGTCAACTCCTGCCCGACCGCCGAGCCGAGCCGCAGCACGTCACCGGCCTTCAGTCGCCGCACCATGGCGCCGGAGACCTGCCCGCCCGGTACCAGTTGCACGTGGAACTCGATCGTGCCGTCCTGCCGCGGCGCGTTGGCGGCGCTGAAGTAGCGCCACAGGCGCGGGGCGTACGGCGTCTCGACGGCGAACGACTGCCCGGGCTCGAACGGGAGGTCGGGTTCGGGGCGCACGTGCACGATCGCGACGTCCATGCTTCGTCGCTCGACCGCGGTGACGTGCCCCGCCCAGGAGGCCGGGCTGCTCAGCTCCGACTCCTCGGCGGCCTGCACCATCGCGGTCGCGATGACGCCGTACGCGCCGGCCCAGTCCTCGGCGAGCTCCGGAGTCCAGAGGTCGCCGAGGAAGTGCTCCAGGGTGGTGAGCAGGGAGAGGCCGACCGCGTCGTAGTGCTCCGCGATGACCTCGAACCTGCGGTGGTCGCGGCCGAGCTGCTGGATGAACGCGGTCACCTCGTCGAGTTGATCGACGTTGGAGACGATGCGCCCGAGCGCGCCGACGAGTCGGTCGCGCTGGGTCGCCATCGCGACCGGGAACATCGCCCGGAGCTCGGGGTGCGTGTAGAAGAGGTGCGAGTAGAAGAAGAGCGGCACCTCGTCGCCGAGCGACTCGGCCAGCGACCAGGTGTGCTTCAGCGCAGCGGTGTCCACGCCGTCAGTCTTGCGTCGCGCCGACCTCGACGATGTCGGGTTGCGTCGCGGCGACGGCGGTCACGGTGCGGTCGACGATCTCGGACGGAACACCGGCTTCGGTGAGCGCAGCGATCAGGTGCTCGGCGACGGCGCCGAACTCCTCGGCCGTGATGCCCATGTTCGCGTGGGCCGCACGCAGGTCGCGTCCCTCGTAGGCGACCGGGCCGCCCATGACCTGGGAGACGAGCGCGACCTGGTGCCGCTTGAGGCGGACCATCTCGATGCCCTCGAAGTGCTTCAGCAGTCGGTCGTCGGCGAGCACCAGCTCGTAGAACCGGTTGACGACGGCGGTGACGGCGGGTGCGCCTCCGACGGCTGCGTAGTCGCTCTGGGCTTCGGGTTGGGTCTGCAGATCGAGGGAGTTCATTCGGGCGTCCGTTCGGTAGGGGGGTGTGAGGACTTCCCTTTCCTAGCAGAACGCGCCCCCTCAGATCAAAGCTTTTCTGCATGTCGCGTGGGTTCGGAGCGGGCGTTCAGTCCCGTCTGGCACCCTTCGTCCCCAGCTTTCGTCCTCGGCTTCCGTCGCCGCGGATAGGCTGGTCGGGTGGAACTCGGTCTGGCCTTCGCCCTCGCGTGGGCCGTGCTCGCGCTCGCCGTGGGCGTCGTGCTCATCGCCAAACGCCGCTGGCTCTCCGAGACGATCACGGCCGAGCGTCAGTCGACGGTGGCGCGCGCCGGAGCCCGCGGTCCGGGCGCCGTCGTCTTCCTGATCGTGGGCCTGGCCTTCGTCGCGATGGGCCTGTTCATCATCGTCTGGTGGGCCTCGGCAGCCCTCTGAGCGGCGCCGTCCGAGCGGCGCCGTCGGATCCGCCCCGACCGCGGTCTCGCTACTCGATCGTCGGCGAGTGCGCCCGCATGAACGCCGCGACGGGCACCGCGAGCCCCGCGCCGATCTCGGCGGCCGGCCGCTTGGCGCCCTTCACCTCGAACGAGTGGTTCGCCTCGGCGATCCAGTCGAGGGTGGCATTCGGCCCGACCCGGGCGACGACGTCGTCGAGCTGCTCGGTCGGCTGGGCGAACGGGTCGTTGCGTCCCTGCAGGAAGAGCATGGGCACGGTGATGCCCGGCAGGTGCTCGTCTCGCGGCTTCTCGGGCTTGCCGGGCGCGTGCAGCGGATAGCCGAGGAAGACGAGGCCCGCGGCCGGCATGCCCTCGGCGACGGCCATGGACGCCATGCGTCCGCCGAACGACTTGCCCGATGCCCAGATCGGCTCACCGGGGCGGCCGGCTGCGGCCGCGCGTGCGGCCGCGACATCCATCACCGCTCGCCAGGTCGCGATCGCGACCGGCGGGCGATCGGGGAACTTCCGCCCGGCCTCGCGGTACGGGAAGTTGAACCGCAGGGTGGCGATCCCGTCGTCGTTCAGCGCTCGCGTGAAGCCGGACATGAACGGATGCTCCATGCCGGCGCCCGCGCCATGGGCGACGACGATCGTGGTCGTCGCTCCCGGCGGCCGTGCGGAGACGGCGGAGACGGGCACGCCGTCGACGTCGATCGTGATGGGCTGTTCTGCGGCGGTGTTCATGTGCCCGTTACAAGTTGAACAGTTCGAAGACGCCGCCGATGACATTGCCCGCGCCGTCGGCGAGGTCCCCGACGGCCGAGGTCAGCTCGACGACGCTGCCGGCAGCTTCGATCGCGACGGCGATCTCGGCGGTGACGTCGACGAGGTCGCCGAGGCTGTCGAGGTTCGTCGTCGCGAGCTCTGCGTGCTCGAGCTTCAGCTTCGCGAGCCACTCGCGTTCGAGCCCGAAGACGACGGCGTACGGCAGCAGCCGTTCGTGCAGGTGGAAGCGGGCGATCGGGTCCGCCCCCGGCGCCACGGACGACGCGGGCGACACGGCCGCCGGCGCGAGTGCCCCGGGAACGTCCGGCGTCACGACAGCCTCGGATGCCGCGGCATCCGTCGTGCGCAGCTCTGCGCCGCTCGGTGACTGCAGCACGCGGAGCCGGTCGGCTTCCGCGAGCTCGAGGTACTGCTTCAGGCCGGCGAGGTGCTCGCGGCGGGCGTCGGCGGCCGGCAGGAACTTGCGCCACGACGAAGGCGTCACGAAGATCGTCGCGATCGTCGCGGCGATCGCGACGAGCGTCGCGATGAGCGCGCCCCATTCGCCGCCGATGATCGTGAAGACGAGGAAGAGCGCCTCGACGAGCATGCCGAGGTAGGCGAGGACGGTGAGGGTGACGCCGGGCCACGTGACACGGCGCTCGGCCACGAGCCCGTCGCGCGCGAGGGCGTGCTCGGTGTTCAGCAGCAGGCTCTTCAGCCGCCCGGCCAGGGCGCGGCGATCGGCCGAGAAGCGGCGCACGCGCGTGCTCGTGTGCTCGGGGCCGAAGAGGGCTTCGAGCAGTGCCGCCTCCTCGGCGGTGAGCACCGTTCCCGAGACGAGTTCGACGCCGATGGGTTCGCGCTTGCCCGCTCCGGCGATCAGGTGGATCTTGCGCTTCACCGCGAGGTCGATGAGGGCAGCGGATGCCGCGCGCCGATCGGCATCGACGAGCAGCGCATCCCGCAGCACCGTCGTGTCGCGCGCGGGGGCGTACTGCACCACGCGCGGCGTGAGGCGCTGGGCCGCGACCGCGCGCGCGACCAGCCCGAGCCCCAGGATGAGGAACGCGGGCAGGATCGCGAAGACGAGGACGGCGGTCAGCACGCGCCCAGTCTAGGGATTCGGCGACCCGGCGAGCGGGAACGCGGGGTCAGGCGGTCGCTGGCCTGCGCGTGTGCGGCGGTCGGGCGACGCGCCTGCACGGTGCCGCGGATGTCGGAGGCCCGGCGTACCGTGACAGCCATGACGAAGCAGATGCAGCACTCAGCACCCCACCTGGTGATCGATGAGCCGTGTCCCCGCTGCGACTCGCTCGCGGTGCGCGCCATCGTCTACGGACCGCTCGACTTCGAGGTCGAGGCGGGCGATGCCGCCGGCGCGCTCGCGCACGACGAGGAGCCCATCTTCGACTGCCGCGAATGCGGCTTCCAGTGGGGGGCGGCGGTGCGCGACCGCCTGAGCTGACGAATGCCAGCTGACAAAATTCCAGCTGACGAATCGCGAGCCGACGAGTTCCGGGCACGAGTCGCGAGCCGAGGCTACTCCTCGACGAGCTCGTCGCGGATGCGGCGAAGGTCCTCCATGAGGGAGCCGATCAGGATCCAGTGACCGGACTTCGGCGGCCTGATCACGAGCGGTGACGTCAGGGCCGGGATCGCCGAGGTGGGCGGTTCGGGGTCGACGTCGGCGAGGTGCACGGCGAGCCGCACGTCGTGGGCGGCCCGGCGCAACTGCTCGGCGATCGCCTGCACGGTGGGCTCGTCGGCGAGCGCCGCGTCGTAGTGGTCGAAGAAGGCCCGCGTCATGCCGATCACCTGGGTGACGATCGGGCTCAGGCGCTCGAGCAGCGTGCGCATCTCGATGAGCTCGGTGCGGTGCGCGGAGCGTCGGGGATTCAGCGTGAGCGATTCCTCACCTGTGGCGATCGAGGCATCCGCTGCATCGCGCATCGGCCGCATGAGCCGCGCCTCGACCATGAGACGCTGCAGGTCGGCGGGCGTCTGCGGGCTCTCGAGCGCACTCGCGAGGCGGTCGAGGGAGCCCGCGAGTTCACCGCCGAGGAGCGCGAGGTCGCGCCGCGCCGGCGAGACGGTGACCGGCGGCACGATGAGCGCGTTCACGATGATGCCGATCGCCGCGCCGATCAGGGTCTCGAGGATGCGGTCGACGGCGTACTCGGGCGACGAGGAGCCGAGCGCGAGCACGAGCATCGCGCTGATCGCGACCTGGTTCGAGGTTCCGGGCGTCATCTTCAGCGCCCACGCGACGAGCATCGCGATCACGATCGTGACGAGGATGATCCAGCTGTTCACCCCGAAGACGAGCGACGCGGCAGTGGCGACGATCACGCCGAGGATCACCCCGATCGACCGCTCGATCGCCTTGCCGAACGACTGGTTCACGCTCGGCTGCACCACGAGCAGCGCCGCGATCGCCGCGAAGACGGGCAGCGGCCCCGGGATCAGCCAGCCGGCGATGAGCCACGCCGCGATCGTCGCGGCCGAGGCCTTCGCGACCTGCAGGATCGGCACGCGACGGGAGGCGCGGAACGTGCCGGTGATGCCCATGCGGACCACGCTACTGCGGGATGCCGCGGGGCTCGTCTTCGCCGTGCTCGGGGATGTCGGGGTCGTCGGTGACGGCCAGCGGGTCGTGGTCGACGATCTCGTCGACGTCGGCGGTCGGCACCGAGTCGGGCAGGGCGTTCTCCTCGGCGAGTGTCGCGGGGGAGGCGCGGCGGGGCGCCGCGGCATCCGTGCCCAGACGGAGGCGCTTGCGCAACCCGCTCACCCACTTCGGCTGTCCCGCGACGAGACCGCGCTCGAGCGGTTCCTCGACCTCGAGCCCGTAGTGCTCGCCGATGTGGTCGATGAACTGCGCGCGCTCGGCCTTCGCGTAGGCGCGGCGCTCCCGGGTGAAGGCGATGATCGTCGACCAGCAGATGAGCAGCATCACGATGCTGAACGGCAGCGCGATGATGATCGCGGCCGTCTGCAGGGCCTTGAGCCCGCCGCTGAGCAGCAGTGCGATCGCGAGCAGCGCCGTGATCGCGGTGAAGATCGTGCGCACCCAGCGTTTCGGGTTCAGTTGGCCGCCCGTCGCGATCATGCCCATCACGAGTGCGCCGGAGTCCGCCGAGGTGATGAAGAAGATCGTGATGAGCAGGATCACGCCGACCGTCAGCACCGGGGTGCCGGGAATGTAGGTGAGCAGCTCGAAGAGCGCCGCCTCGACGTTCACGCTGCCGTCGGGTTGGGTGAGCGCGCCGGGGTCGGCGAGCTCGATCGCGAGCGCCGAGCCGCCGAGCACGGCGAACCAGAGGATGCCGATGAGGGTCGGCACGAGGATGACGCCCGCGACGAACTGGCGCACGGTGCGCCCCTTCGACACGCGGGCGATGAAGATGCCGACGAACGGCGCCCACGAGATCCACCAGCCCCAGTAGAACGAGGTCCACGCGGCCTGCCACTCCTCGCCCTCGGTGCCCTGGAAGGCGCTCACGTTGAAGGAGAGGCCGATGAAGTTCTTGATGTAGTTGCCGATCGACTGCACGAACTCGCGCAGCAGGAACTCGGTCGGCCCGAGCGCGAGCACGTAGACGACGAGGATGCCGGCGAGCACGAGGTTCGCCGTCGACAGCCACTTCATGCCCTTCGTGACCCCGGAGAGCACCGACCACAGCACGAAGACGGAGATGACGAGGATGATGACGACCTCGCTGAGCGCGGTCGGTTCGAGGACGCCCAGGTAGTCGAGGCCGGCGCTGATCTGGAGCACGCCGAGCCCGAGCGAGGTGGCGACGCCGAAGAGCGTGCCGACGAGGGCGATGACGTCGATCGTGTGCCCCCAGCCGCCCTCGACGCGCTTGCCGAGCAGCGGCTCGAGGGTCCACCTGATGGAGATCGGCCGGCGCCGGCGATGGATCGCGTAGGCGAGCCCGAGCCCGACGACGACGTAGATCGACCAGGCCTGCACGCCCCAGTGCAGGTAGGTCTGGCTGAGGGCCTGCTGCGCGAGCGCCTCGGGCGTGCCGACGACACCCGGTCGCGGCGAGACGAAATGGCTGAGCGGCTCGCTCACGCCGTAGAAGACGAGCCCGATGCCCATGCCGGCGGCGAAGAGCAGCGAGAACCACGAGAGCAGCGAGAACTCGGGCTCGTCGTCGTCGCGGCCGAGCTTGATGTCGCCGAACCGGCTGAAGCCGACGAACAGGCAGAACGCCACGAAGAACGCGGCGATGAGCACGTAGTACCAGTTGAAGGTGTTGACGATGCTCGACTGGATCGCGCCGAACATTGCCTCGGCCGCCTTCGGGGCGATGAGCGCGAAGGCGACGAACAGGGCGACGACGCCCGCGGCAGGCCAGAACACCCAGCGCTGCACGGGCGGAAGCGATCGGTGCGGCTTCGCACCCGCGGCATCGGTCGTGCCCGCGGCATCCGCTGCCCGTGCCGGGGTTCCGCCCGGATCGGAGTGCTCGGTCGGCTCGTTCGTCGTACCGCTCATACGCCCACGGTATCGAGGCGAGCACGGCGCCGCATCGGCACGCGCCGGTCGCGCCGGGGCCGGTGCGGGGGCCGGTGCGGGTGCCGCGGCGTGCCGTCGCCGTGCCCGTCCGCGACTCCTCGTGTCGGACGCGGGGACTATCGTGGCGCGCATGGTCTCCATCGACGCCGACCTCGCACGCCTCGGCACCGAGTTCTGGCAGTGGCGTGCCGCGAACTCCTTCCGCACATCCGACGACATCCCGCGCATCGAGCGGCCGCCCGGCTGGGTGCCGCGATTCGATCCGGCGAGCATCGACGCGCAGCGGCGCGAGCTCGAGCCGTTCGTCGAGCGGTGGCGGGCGACGGATGCCGCGGCGCTGCCGATCCCCGACCAGGTCGACCACCGGCTGCTGGGGTCGGCGCTCGCGCGGGTGCGCTGGGAGCTCGACGTGCTCCGCAACTGGGAGCGCGACGCCGTCTTCCTCACGAGCCAGGTCCTCGGTCCGTGGTTCGACCTGCTGCTCGCGCCACCGTTCGGCGCCGAACGGCAGTCAGATCTCGTCAGCGTGCTCGGCGCCGTTCCGCAGGCGGTCGAGCAGGCGATCGCGAACCTCGAGCGCGCCGGGGTCGCCGCTCTGGCACGGGTGGCGGCGGCCGAGCTCGCCGACATCGGCCCGCGCCTCGCCGATTCGGTGGCGGCGCTCGCCGGGCACGTCGATGCCGCGACGGCGACCGCGCTCGCCGAGGCGCAGCCCGCCGCGAGCGCGGCGCTCACGCGGTATGCACGGTGGCTCGAGGCATCCGCTGACCGGCTCGGCCCCGAGGTCGTCGTCGGCCGCGAGGCCTTCGTCTGGTACCTGCGTCAGGTCGCGCTCGTGGCGGCCGAGCCCGAAGAGCTCGTGCGCGGTGCCCTGCAGGAGTACCGGCGTGCGATCGCTGCTGAGACGATCTCGCGCAACGCCCATCGCGACGCAGCGGAGGCGCCGCTCGCCATCGACGTCGCCGCCGAGATCAGGGCCCAGGCCGAGGCGGAGGAGGAGGTCCGGAGCCTGTACGAGCGTGAAGGCCTGCTGAGCCAGCCCGACTCGCTGCGCCGCTACCGATTCGCGGCGTACCCGGCCTACCTCGCGCCCGTCGCGTTCCTCGGTGTCACCGACGACCTCACGAACGAGCAGTCGCGCGAGCTCGATGCGGTCTCCTACGTGCCGGCACCCGCAGCCGATCTGCCGTACTTCGACGCCGCGAACGCCCGCGATCCGAGACTCGGCATCATCCACGAGGGCGCGCACAGCCAGCAGCTCGCACTCTCGTGGGGGCACCCCCGCGCCATGCGGCGTCACTATGTGGACTCGGTCGCCAACGAGGGCATCGCTCACTACAACGAAGAGCTCATGCTCGATGCCGGCCTCTTCGACGATGCGCCGCACTCGCAGACGACGGTGCACAACTTCATGCGGCTGCGCGCGCTGCGGGTGGTCGTCGACGTGAACCTCGCGACGGGGGTCTTCAGCCTCGACGAGGCGATCGGCTTCTTCGTCAGGCTCGTGCCGATGGATGCCCCGACGGCCACCGAAGAGACCTCCTACTATGTGGCGACCCCGGGTC
Source organism: Agromyces fucosus (assembly GCF_004134865.1). Classification (GTDB taxonomy): domain Bacteria; phylum Actinomycetota; class Actinomycetes; order Actinomycetales; family Microbacteriaceae; genus Agromyces; species Agromyces fucosus. Next base: position 389,628 of record NZ_SDPO01000003.1, read on the forward strand.
TCGCGATGTCGTACCTCGTCGGCAAGCTCGAGGTGAAGCGCCTGCTCGCCGACGCGGTCGTCGCAAGCGGCGACGACTTCTCGCTCCGGGAGTTCCACAATTCCCTGTGGCTGAACGGCAATGTGCCGGTGTCGCTGCAGCGCTGGGAACTGCTGGGCGATCGCGGTGACGTCGACGTGATCGATGCCGCCGGCGACTGGGCCGAGACCTTCCCGGGGTAGGAGCGCGGCCGGTGCCGTGCCATGATCGGCCTGTGGCCGACCGACTGATGCTCCTCGACACCGCTTCGCTCTACTTCCGCGCGTTCTACGGCGTGCCCGACTCGATCACGGCGCCCGACGGCACCCCCGTGAACGCCGTGCGCGGGCTGCTCGACATGATCGCGCGGCTCGTTCCCGACTTCGAGGCGACGCACCTCGTCGCCTGCTGGGACGACGACTGGCGCCCGGCGTGGCGGGTCGAGCTCATCCCGAGCTACAAGGCGCACCGTGTCGAGCGGGCCGTGCCCGGCGGCGTCGACGTCGAGGAGACCCCGCCCGGACTCATCGTGCAGATCCCGCGCATCCGCGAGGTCCTCGGCCTCCTCGGCATCGCCATCGTGGGCGCGCCGGAGCACGAGGCCGACGACGTCATCGGCACGCTCGCGACCGGTGCCGACCTGCCCGTCGACGTCGTCACGGGTGACCGCGACCTCTTCCAGCTCGTCGACGACGAGGCATCCGTTCGGGTCGTCTACACCGCGCGCGGCATGAGCAGGCTCGAGGTGCTGACCGATGCCTCGGTCGTCGGCAAGTACGGCGTGCTGCCCCAGCAGTACGTCGACTTCTCGGTGATGCGCGGCGACTCGTCCGACGGGCTGCCGGGGGTCGCCGGCGTCGGCGAGAAGACCGCCGCGTCGCTGTTGCAGCAGTTCGTCGACCTCGACGGCATCAGAGCGGCGGCAGCGGATGCCTCGGTGCCGATGTCGGCGAGCGTGCGCGCGAAGTTCGCCGCCGCCGCCGACTACCTCGACGTCGCCCCGACCGTCGTCGAGGTCGTGCGCGACCTCGATCTCGGCGAGTTCGACTCGCAGCTGCGACCCGTCACCGGGGCTCGCCGTGAGGCGCTCGAGGCGCTCGCGACGGAGTGGAACCTCGGCGGGTCGGTGCCCCGCGTGCTCGCGGCGCTCGATGCGCTTCCGCCTGCCGGGTGACGCCGCGGCCATCGGGAGCGCCATCGGTGGCCATGGCGGGATGTCGCGGTGATTCGGCAGCGGATCCGTCGCGGCCCGGTGGGTCGACGAGCAGAATGATCCGGTGACTCGTCGAGGGCTGATCCTGTTCGCTGCGCTCGGCATCGCCTGGGGCATCCCGTACCTGTTCATCAAGGTGGCGGTGAGCGAACTCGACCCCGCGATGGTGGTGCTCGGGCGATCCGCGCTGGCCGCGATCCTGCTGCTGCCGCTGGCCTTCTTCCGCCGCGAGGTGGCGACCGTGGTGCGACGTTGGAAGCCGATGCTCGCGTACACGATCGTCGAGATCATCCTCCCGTGGTACTTCCTGAGCTCGGCGGAACAGCGCCTGCCCAGCTCGACCGCGGGGCTCCTGCTCGCCACCGTGCCGCTCGCCGGTGTGGCGATCGCGTTCGCGATGGGCCGCCCCGAGCGGCTCTCGCGCCTGAACTGGCTCGGGCTCGCGCTCGGCATGCTCGGCGTCGCGGCGCTCGTCGGCCTCGACATCGCCGGTTCCGACCTGATCGCGGTCGCGCAGATGGCGGTCGTCGTCGTCGGCTACGCCCTCGGCCCGGCCATCCTCGCGCGATGGATGTCCGACCTGCCCGGCGTCGGCGTCGTCGCCGTCTCGCTCGCGGCGACGGCCGTCGTCTATGTGCCGTTCGTGCTCTTCACGGGCGGCTGGCCGACCGCGTGGCCGTCGCAGGCGGTCATCGTGTCGATCGTCGTGCTCGCCGTCGTCTGCAGTGCACTCGCATTCCTGCTCATGGTGGGCCTCGTCGCCGAGATCGGCCCGGTGAAGGCCACGGCGATCACCTACGTGAACCCCGCCGTGGCGATCCTCGCCGGTGCGCTCGTGCTCGGCGAGCGGGTGACGGTGTGGACCATCGTCGGGTTCGCCCTCGTGCTGGCCGGCTCGTATCTCGTGACTCGCCGGCGGCGCGCGCCCGTCGCGGTCGAGGGGCCCGAGGCGGCGCCGGCGCAGCAGCGGCGCGCCTGAGCGGCAGGTGGCCGAATCCTTTCGGCACATGGCATTCTGGCCGGATGACTCGCCGCAACCATCGCGTCGCCGTGCTCGTGCTGCCCGGGGCGAAGCCGCTCGACGTCGGCATCCCGGCCCAGGTGTTCTCGACCCGTGCGAGCATGCCGTACGAGGTGCGCGTGTGCGGGGCGGCGCCGGGACTCGTCACGGGTGGCGACGGGCTCTCGTACCACGTGGCCGACGGGCTGGACGCGCTCGAATGGGCCGAGACGGTGTTCATCCCGGGATACCGGCATCCCGACCGCGAGGAGCCGCCGGCCGAGGTCGTCGACGCACTCCGGGCGGCCCACGCGCGCGGAGCGCGACTCGCAGCGATCTCGACGGGGGCGTTCGCGCTCGCCGCGACGGGGCTCCTCGACGGACGCCGGGCCACGACGCACTGGCACTACACGCGCGCGCTCGCCACGAGGCATCCGCTCGTCGAAGTCGACACGAACGTGCTGTTCGTCGACGAGGGGGCCGTACTGACCTCGGCCGGCGCGGCATCGGGCATCGACCTGTGCCTCCACCTCGTGCGCCGCGATCACGGCGTCGCCGTCGCGAACCACGCGGCCCGGCGGCTCGTCGCCGCCCCGTACCGCAGCGGGGGTCAGGCGCAGTATGTTCCGCGGAGCCTGCCGCCCGAACTCGGGCCCGTGTTCGCGGCGACGCGGGAGTGGGCGCTGCGCCGGCTCGACGAACCGCTCACGCTCGACGCGCTCGCCCGCAACGCCAACGTCTCGCCGCGCACCTTCTCGCGCCGCTTCGTCGAGGACACCGGGTACACGCCGATGCAGTGGGTGCTGCGGGCGAGGGTCGACATGGCACGTGAGCTGCTCGAACGCAGCGACCTCGGGGTCGAGCAGATCGCCGCGCGCGCAGGCCTCGGCACCGGGGCGAACCTGCGGCTCCACTTCCAGCGCATCCTCGGGGTCACGCCGAGCGACTACCGGCACACCTTCGCCGCGGGGGAGTGAAGCGGGGCCGGGCTGCATCGGGTTGGCGAGATCCTTACGGATACTGACCTGCACGCCACTCGCGCGAAGTCGCCAGTACGGCGAGGGTTGAAGGGTCCGGATCGAAAGGAACCCCTCCGCCATGACCACCCGCATCGCCATCAATGGCTTCGGCCGCATCGGCCGCAACGTCGTGCGCGCACTCGTCGAGCGCGGCGCCGACCTCGAGCTCGTCGCCGTCAACGACCTCACCGACCCCGCCGGCCTCGCGCGTCTGCTGAAGTACGACAGCACCGCGGGCCGCTTCGGCTCCTCCGTCGAGGTCGACGGCGATGTGCTCGTCATCGACGGCCGTCGCGTCAAGGTGCTCGCCGAGCGCGACCCCGCGAAACTGCCCTGGGGCGAGCTGAACGTCGACGTCGTGCTCGAGTCGACCGGCCGCTTCACCGACGCCGAGGCCGCGAAGGCGCACCTCGCCGCCGGCGCGAAGAAGGTGCTCGTCTCGGCTCCCTCGAAGGGCGCCGACGTCACGCTCGCCTACGGCGTGAACACCGAGGCCTACGACGCCGACTCGCACGTCATCGTCTCGAACGCGTCGTGCACCACGAACGCGCTCGCGCCGCTCGCGAAGGTGCTCGACGACCTCGCCGGCATCGAGCACGGCTTCATGACGACGATCCACGCCTACACGCAGGACCAGAACCTGCAGGACGCGCCCCACTCCGACCCGCGTCGTGCCCGCGCCGCGGCCGTCAACATCGTGCCGTCCTCGACCGGTGCGGCGAAGGCCATCGGCCTCGTGCTGCCGAAGCTCGACGGCAAGCTCAACGGCGACTCGATGCGGGTGCCCGTGCCGGTCGGCTCGATCGTCGAGCTCAACACGACCGTCTCGAAGGACGTCACCCTCGACGAGGTGCTCGCCGCCTACAAGGCCGCGGCCGAGGGCCCGCTCAAGGGCGTGCTCGAGTACTCCGACGAGGCGCTCGTCTCGACGGACATCGTCGGCAACCCGCACTCGTCGATCTTCGACGCCGACCTCACCCGGGTCGACGGCCGCCACATCAAGGTCGTCGCGTGGTACGACAACGAGTGGGGCTTCTCGAACCGCGTCATCGACTCGCTGACGCTGCTCGGCGCGTCGGCGTAGGCATCGCCCCTGGCGCCGAACGGGCCCGCCTCCGATGGAGGCGGGCCCATTCGCGTCCCCGGCTCGCGGCCGTCGATGCGCGAGGGGTCACCCCGGGCGGCGGTCCGCTTCGCGCGGCGCGATCGCCGTACCGACCAGCCCGACGAGCGCCGCGACGGCCATCATGACGGCGATCGGCCACCAGTGACCGGCCTGGGCGAGCAGTGCGGTCGCCGCGAGCGGGGCGAGCCCGCCGCCGACGATCGCGCCCGCTTCGCGCCCGATCGAGATACCCGAGTACCGCACGCGCGTGTCGAACATCGCGGTGAAGTAGGCGGGCTGCACCCCGTCGGAGGCCGAGTTCACGATGCCGATCGCAGCGACCACGACACCGATGACGAGCGCCGCCGACCCCGTGTCGAGCACGAGGAAGATCGGCGCGGCCAGCAGGGCGAAGGCGACGAGGCTGCCCACCACGAGGCGGCGTGCGCCGATGCGGTCGCCGAGCGCGCCCCAGAACGGGCAGAGCACCGCGGCGACCGCCGCTCCGACGAGCAGCGCCGTGAGGGTGACCTCGCGGGGCATGCCGACGACCGTCGTCGCGTAGCTCAGGCAGAACACCGAGACGACGTAGAAGGTCGTGTTGACCCCGACGCGCACGAGGAAGACGGCGAGCACGCCGCGGGGCCGGCGCAGCACCTCGGCGATGGGCCGCCGCGCCTCGCGACGCGCCTCGAGCATCGCGACGAACTCGGGCGACTCGTCGACCCGGCGGCGCAGGCGCCAGCCGATCGCGACGAGCACGAGACTCGCGAGGAACGGCACCCGCCAGCCCCAGTCGTAGAGCGCCTGCTCGTCGAGCAGGGCGACGAGCAGCACGAAGGCGAGGTTGCCGAGGATGAGCCCCAGGTACACCGCGCTCGAGATGAACGCCCCGCGGAACCCGCGCCGCATCGGCGACTGCTCGAGGGCGAGCAGCACGGCGCCGCTCCACTCGCCGCCCGTCGCGAGGCCCTGCACGAGCCGCAGCACCACGAGCAGCACGGGCGCGAGCGCTCCGACCTGCGCGTGGGTCGGCAGCAGGCCGATGAGGGCGGTGGCGACGCCCATCGTGAGCAGCGTCGCCACGAGCACGCGCCGACGACCGAAGCGGTCGCCGAGGGAGCCCGAGACGAGGCCGCCGAGCGGCCGCGCGACGAAGCCCGTCGCGAACACGGCGAACGAGAGCAGCAGGCTCGTGAGCTCGTCATCGGCGGGGAAGAACAGCGTCGGGAAGACGAGTGCCGCGGCCGTGCCGTAGAGGAAGAAGTCGTACCACTCGAGCACGGTGCCGAAGGCCGCCGCGGTGAGGGCCCGGCGGCTTCGGGTCGGGTCGGAGGCGGGACCCGCGGCGGGCGCGGTCTCGAGCGCCGTCGATGCGCCGCTCATGCGGTCACCCCCGCCGTCCGCTCGCCCGCCGGCTCGCGAGCCGGCACCGTCGCGAGCGGAGCCGCGAAGAAGGCCAGTTCGTGCCGTGACGAGGCGACGAACGCGCGGTGCATCCGCTCTCGTACGGCCGGCGTGGCGCGGGAGGCGGCCGCGGTCGTGATCGCGATCGCCTCCCGGGTCGCGATCGCGAACGCCGGGTCGGCGTAGGTCGCGAGCCATGAGGCGTACGGATGCCCCGGATCGAGCGCCTTCGCCCCGAACTCGCCTGCGGCGAGACGTTCTCCGAGGTCGGTGTAGATCCAGAAGCAGGGCAATAGTGCGGCGACCAGCACGGCGTAGTCGCCGCGCGCCGCCGTCGCGAGCAGATGGTCGAGATACGCCGTCGTCGCGCCGTCGGGTTCGGCGACCTCGCGCTCGCCCTGCCCGTCACGGGCGCTGCGCCCGGCCGCCGGGCCGAGCCAGCTCTCGTGCAGCTCGAGCTCGCCGACGATCGAGCCGTGCGCGGAGTTCGCCCAGAACGCCTGCGCCGGAGCATCCGGTGCGAGTCGCGCCGCCTCCGCGAGCACGCGGGCGTAGTCGTGGAGGTACAGGGCGTCCTGCGCGAGGTAGCCGAGGAACGGCTCGCGAGCGAGGGAACCGTCGGCGAGGCCGCGGATGAACGGCAGCTCGTCGATCTCCCGCCGCACGCCGGCGATGCCGGCCCACCATTCGGCCTCGACCTCGGTCTGCGTCGGCGCGGTGCGGGTGCCGCCGCGCTCCCAGAGGCCGGCGAAGTGGTTGATCGGGCCGTGCCCGCCGCCGACCCCGAGCGCCTCACCGTGGCGGAGCGATTCGCGGAGCCACCGCCGGGCTTCGGCGATCGCGGCCGGCCAGTCGCCGTGCTCGGCGGCAAGGGTCGCGATCGCCGAGGAGAGCGAGCAACCGGTGCCGTGGGTCGCCGTCGTGGCGATGCGTTCGCCGCCGAAGTCGACGATCGTCGCGGTACCGGCGTCGACGAGGGCGTCGGGTGCGGCGTCGCCGGGCAGGTGACCGCCCTTCGCGAGCACCCGCACGCCGTATCGCGCCGAGACGCTCTCGGCCTGCGCGATCGCCTCGGCCCACGTCGCCGCGACGACGGGAGGACCGTCGCCGGTACCCGCGAGCACCGCGAGCTCGCCGAGGTTCGGGGTGACGAGGTCGGCGAGCGGCAGCAGCTCCCGGATCGCCTCCTCGGCGTCGGCGTCGAGCAGGCGGTCGCCGCTCGTGGCGACCATGACCGGGTCGAGCACGACGATCGGCGGGCGGGTGCGTGCGAGCCACTCGGCGACGGTCCGGATGACCTCGGCGTTCGCGAGCATGCCGAGCTTCACCGCGTCGATCGTGATGTCGTCGCTGATCGCGTCGAGCTGTGCCGCGAGGAAGCTCGCCGGCGGCACGTGCACCTCGCGCACGCCCCGCGTGTTCTGCGCGGTGAGGGCGGTGATCGCGGCCATGCCGTAGCCGCCGACGGCCGAGATCGACTTCAGGTCGGCCTGGATGCCGGCGCCACCCGAGGGGTCGCTTCCGGCGATGCTCAAGACTCGTGCGGTCACCACTCGTGCGCTCATCGTGCCGCCTCCCATCGGGTCGTGAGATCGCGGGCCACGGCGCGCGGGTCGTCGGCCGTGCAGATCGCCGAGACGAGGGCGACACCGGCGGCACCGGCGCTACGGAGCGGTGCCACGTCGGACAGCGTGATGCCGCCGATCGCGACGCACGGCAACTCCGCCTCGGCGGCGAAGCGGGCGAAGCCGTCGATGCCGAGGGCCGGCGGATGGTCGGGCTTCGTCGCCGTCGGCCGGATGACGCCGACGCCGAGGTAGTCGACCGTGCCGCGCGGCATCCGGCGCAGTGCCTCGAGGTGGGCGGGCGCGTTCGCGGTGAGGCCGACGACGGCGTCGGGGCCGAGCCGGTCGCGGGCGATCGCCGCTGCGGCGTCGCCCTGGCCGAGGTGCACGCCGTCGACGGGCAGTCCGCTCGCCCGCGCGGCGATCGCGAGGTCGAGGCGGTCGTTCACGAGCAGCGCGGCGCGACCGTCGATCGCGGTCGCGAGGTCTTCGAGCAGTCGGAGCAGGTTGGAGGTGCTGTCGACCTTGTCGCGCAGCTGCACCACGCGCACCCCGCCGTCGACGGCCGCCCCGACCACCGAGGCGACACCGCGCTCGCCGCAGAGTGCGGCATCGGTGACGAGATAGGTCGAGAGGTCGAGAGCGGTGCGGGCGCTCACGAGCGCACCAGCGCAGCGGCGGCGTCGGCGGCGTCGATGCCCGTGACCTCGCCGGCGACCCCGCTCGCGTCGACGGTCGTGACGCGCACCCGTGCGCGTTCGACGACCTGTTCGGCCGTGAGCTGCGCGAGCGCGTCGAGGAAGCGCGGGGCGAAGGTTCCCGGGCCCACGGTGCCCACTCCGCCCGGATCGGCCGCGGCGATCTCGGCGGCCACCGTGTAGACGAGGGTCGCCGCGACGGCGCCCGCGAACGGGTCGTCGCTTGCCGCGAGGAAGGCCGCGGTCACCGCCCCGAGCGCGCAGCCGCCGCCCGTCACGAGGGTGAGGAGCGGGTCGCCGTTCGCGACGCGGGCGATGCGGCGGCCGTCGGTGATGAGATCGACCGGGCCCGACACCGCCACGACCGAACCGTGCGTCGCCGCGAGGTGAGCCGCGGCATCCGCTGCCGAGTCGGTGGCATCGGAGGCGTCGACCCCGCGGCCTCCGGCCCCCGCTCCGGCGAGCGCCATGATCTCGCTCGCGTTTCCGCGGATCACGGTCGGCCGACCGGCGAGCAGTTCGTGCGCGAGCGCCGTGCGCACGGGCAGCACGCCGACGGCGACAGGATCGAGCACCCACGGGGTGCCGGCCGCGTTCGCCGAGGGCACCGCCTCCCGTGCAGCGTCGCGCTGCTCCTCGGTGGGGGTGCCGAGGTTCACGAGGAGACCCGAGGCGATGCCGGCGAACACGCCGGCCTCACCGCGGATGTCGACCATCGCGGGCGCCGCGCCGAGCGCGAGCAGTGTATTGGCCGTCACGTTCGTGACGACCTTGTTGGTGATGCACTGCACGAGCGGCGTCGCCTCGCGAACGAGGTTCAGCAGTTCGGCCGAGTGCCGGGCAGGGTCGATGGACAGACGATCGCTCAACGCGACATCCCTTCGCTAGTTCGAACTAGATCAGGTTCGACGGGTGTGTTCTCAGCCATGCCCGCTTCGGGTGAAGCGGCGCACGGCACCCCGTGTCACTGCGGTCTAGCCTAGTGGGCGGCGAGGTCGGCTCGAGTGAGCGGATGTCTCAGAGGGTCATGCCGTTCAGCGCGCCATGCGCAGCGGGTTGTCGCGAGCGAGCTCGACGACGATTCCCCGGTCGGCTCCGGGGTCGGCGCGGTCGTACCAGAGCCGTGTCGTGTCGCCGACCTTCACGTCGCCGGCCCGGCGGATGAGCATCGTGCGCTCGACCCAGCGCTGCGCGCCGGAGGCATCCGTGAACGTGAAGGTCACCGCCGCCCACAGTCCGCGGCTGGAGGGGTTCGGCCCGGGCGGCACGCGGGTGACCGTCGCCGTGGTCTCGACGCCGTCCGTCAGCGTCTGCAGCTCGCGCGCGGAGCGGCGGCGCTGCCGACCGCGAGCGACGAATGTCATGACCCACACGAACACGCCGAATGCGATGAACAGCAGTCCGAGCCAGCCGGGGAAGTCGAGGAGCGAGGCTCCGCGCTGCAGCACCGGCCAGGCAAGCCCTGCGCCGAGCAGGAACAGCGCGAGCCCGAGCACGAGGGGCCCGTTGCGCCACGACCCGAACGTCGCGATCGAGAAGATGAGGAATCCGCCCCAGGCGATGATGCCGCTCACGATGGCGACGACCTGCAACGCGGCATCCGCGGTGTCGATGCCGTCGACGAACAACCGGCCCCAGACGAAGCCGGCCGTCGCGAACGAGGCGAGGAGCACGGCGCTGACGATGTTGCGCACGACGGGCCGGCGGCGCTCGGTGCGGAGGCGGCGGGTCTCGCTCGGGTCGGTGAGGCTCATGCCTCATCCCAGCATGGCGAGGGGACTCACGGCAACGAGGGTGGCTTCGCCGCGGCGGGGCCAGCACAGAACGGGGGCAGATGCCACGTGGCACCCACCCCCGATCGGTGTGTGTCGGCTCAGCTCGCGCGACGAGCCCGCACGCGGACGATCCCGTACGCCGCACCGCCGGCGGCGATCAGCGCGAGCGCCAGCCATCCGAGCAGGTCGACGAGCGGAGCTCCGGTGGAGGCCAGGCCCGCGTTCGCCGAGGCCGCGCCCGCCGCGGCGATCGTGATCGACGACCTCGCGACCTCGACGCCGTCGATCGTCACGACGATCGAGTGCGCCCCCGTGGGCGTCGACGCGGGGATGGTCCCCGTGAACGTGAATCCGCCGTCGCCGTTCGTCGTCACCGAGCCGAGCGTCTGCGGCGTCGAGTGGAGCTCGACCGCGACGTCGTCGACTCCGGGCGCGAGGTCGCTGCCGACGACCGTGATGCGGCCACCGGGCACGAGGTCGCCGGTCACCTCGACCGAACCCTTCACGGTGGTCGGGTCCACCGCGGGCGGCGCCACCACGGTCACGGCCGCCGACGAAGCGGATGCCGCGGAGGTGCCGACGGTGTTCCGTGCGGCGACGGTCGCCGTGTAGTCGCCGCCCGCGAGGCCGGTGAAGGTTCGCGTCGTCGTGCCGGCGGGCACCGAGACCGGGGCGGCGCCGTTCAACGAGACGAGGTACTCCGTGATCGGTGAGCCGCCGTCGGCGGGCGCCGTCCACGACACGGCTACGTCGGTGCCGGTGACCGTCGCGACGGGGGCGTCGGGCGTCGCCGGTGCGGTCGCGACGACCTCGGGATCGTACGGCAGCGCGCTGAAGAAGGTGCCGACCGCCGCGATCGCCTCATCGGCGAAGGCGAGCTGCGCAGCGAGACCCGCGGGGTCGGGCCGGTCGGCGTATCGCCCGGGCAGGTCGTTCACGTACCACCACTCGGTCATGTACTCCTTGTAGGTGCCGTCGCCGTTGGAGTGGATCCACTGCTGCGCGATCGGTGCCGGCTGGCCGCCGACGGTGCGGGAGCGGTCGTACTCGAGCAGGTAGGGCACCTGGAGCTTCTTCGCCGTGGCGAGCGCCTTCGAGGTGTCGCCGCCCGGGAAGTAGTCGACCTGGCCGGAAACCCCGGGAACGTACTGCGTCGCGAGGTTCGGCAGGTACTTCGTGACGAGGTCGCCGTAGAAGTCGGCGAACTCCGAGCCCGTGTCGCGGATGTGCAGGTCGTTGCCCGAGTTGCCGTCGAGGCGCAGGTCGAAGAAGTAGACCTTCGCGACGTCGTTCGCGACGGCCTGCCGGTTGACCTCCTTCAGCACGGCGCGGGTGTTGTGGCACCACGTGCCGCCGAAGAGCAGCACGTAGTCGCCGTCGCTCTCGAGCAGGTTCACGAGCTCGGGGTAGGTGACCGTCTGCACGCGCCAGTCGGCATCGGCATCGTCGAGCACCGTCGCCCCGCCGTAGACGTCGCGGCCGCCGTAGGCGGAGGCGTGCTTGGCGTTCACGACTTCCGAGGTGAACGTGAACTGCGAGCTCGTGTCGAGGTCCGCTGCCGTGCCGAGCACTGCGGCGACCTCCGCCTGGTAGGCCGCGAGCGCGGCCGGGTCGGCGAGCTGCCCGGCGGTGACCGGTGCCGTGATCGCCGAGACGATGCGGTCCTCGGCACCGTCCGCGAGGTGAGAAGAGTCGTAGACGAACAGCGTCGGGTCGTCGCCCCCGTCGAACGGGGTCTGCGTGTCCTTGCCGAGGGCGTTCGCCACGAGCCGCGCCCAGAGCGGGGCCACGTCGGCATTCGTCGTCGTGCGGATGTCGAGGCGATTGCCGTCGAGACGCGGGTCGAAGTTGTAGATGCGCTCGACACCCGCGGCCTTCGCGACCTCGTTGATCGGGCCGACGGTCGCCGCCGTCTGGGCGTCTTCGGGTCCGCCGATGAGGAACGCGAAGCGCCCCTCCTGGCCGAGCAGGTACTCGAATCGCTCGAAGGTGACGGTCTCGTAGACGCTGTCGGAACCGAGGCCCTCGTACGCGTCGGCGAAGTAGTCGACGGTGTCGGTCGGGCTCTCGGGAGCTGCAGTCGCCGGAGCGGCCGCGACACCGCCGAGCACGACGGTGCCGGCGATGGCGAGCGCCGTCAGCATCGCCGCCCGCCTCGGGGTGGGGCGCTGGTGGTCGGGCACGGTGCTTCCTCTCTGTTGGGGGTGGAGCTGGGGCTGTCGGAGACGGGACGGGCCGGTCATTCGGGCACGGATGTCTCGTCGGGCTGGTCGGCCTGGGGCGACGCGATCGCGCGGCGACGGGCGAACAGCCGCTGGCCGAGCAGTGCGAGGGCTCCCACGGCCACGAGGGCGACGAGGATGCCGGCACCGGCGAGCCACTCGGGGGTGCCGCCGCTCGAGGCCGCGGTGTTCTCGACGGCCTGCGCGGTGGGCTTCGCGGTCGATGCGCTGATGGTCACCGACTTCGACACGCTCGACACGGGGGACTCGCCGACGGCGTTCACGGCGACCAGAGTCGCCGTGTAGGCACCCGCGCCGAGCACGGTGAAGGTGTGCGAGGTCGCCGTCGCGGCCAGCGGGATCGCCGTGCCCTTGTTGAGCGAGAGCTTGTAACCCGTCACCGGGGATCCGCCGTCGGCCGGCGCCGCCCAGGTCACGGTGAGCGAGCTGCCCTTGGCGGCCAGACGCGGGGCGGCCGGGGCGAGGGGAGCGGTCGCAGCGACAGCCGCCGGTGCGGCAGCGCCGGGCTCCGACGCGCTCGCCGATTCATCCGACTCGCCGGAGTCGCCCTCCGACGTGCTCCCGGAGCTGCTGCCGCCGGAGGTGCCCGGGTTCGGGGCGGGCGCCGGTGCCGGTGCGGGCGCGGGGGCCGGGGCGGGTGCCGGCGCAGGTGCCGGGGCGCCGCCACCGCCGAGCGCGGGCGGCGGATCCTCCTGCGTGCTGTCGTACGGGTAACCACCCGCGTCCTCGCAGGCTCCGAGGTCGAAGTTGATGGAGCAGAGGTCGCAGACGTCGCCGGCGGCCTGCGCCGAGCTGCTGCTGAAGAGCACGAGCGTCGGCACGCTGATGGCGAGCGCGAGGGTCGCCGCGAAGCCGCGGAGGCCGCGAGCGCGGCGAGCGAATCGGGGTCGGGAGGTCATGAGGGTCTTCCTTCTGGTCGGCCGGCTCAGCGGCTGGCGGCGAGTTCGGGGGAGTGGGAGGTGATCGTCTCGGGGAGGTCCGGGTCGTCGAGGTCGTCGCGGTGCACCGCGCGGCCGGCGAAGATCTCGTCGTCGAGCGCGCCGGCCCGGCGTGCGACGATCGCGGCACTGGTGGCGGCGGCGGTGACGTTCGCCATCGTGCTCGCGGTGCCCGCGATGGCGCTGATCGGAATCAGCAGCACGAGCACTTCGATGGGCAGCCCGACCGCTGTCAGCACCGCCGTCGCCGTCACGATCGCGGTGCCGGGCACTCCGGCGGTCCCGAGCGAGACGAGGAGGCCCAGCACGACGAGCACGACGTAGTCGAGCACCGTGTACTCGATGCCGAGGGCGTTCACCGTGAAGACGGCGACGAGCGTGGGCCAGATGCCGGCGCATCCGGGCATGCCGATCGTCGTGCCGATCGGTGCGGTGAAGCCGGCAACCTCGTCCGAGACGCCGATCTTGCGGGTCAGCGTCGAGATCGTGAGCGGGAGCGTGCCGATACTCGACTGCGTCGTGAACGCCGTGTACTGCGCCGGCGTCAGCAGGCGGAAGAACCGCAGCGGGTTCAGGTCGGCGAAGACCCGCAGCAGTACGCCGTTGACGAGGTAGGCGTCGACGAAGCACGCGACGAGCGCGATGACGAGCACGCCGACGAGGGCGAGCGCCGTCTCGATGCGCGCCACCGCCGTCGAGGTCGTGACGGCCACGAGGGCGAGCACCGCGTACGGGGTCAGGGCGATGATGAAGCCGACGGCCTTGAAGAGCACCCGGCGCGTGGCATCCACGAACTCCTTGAACGGCCGTACTTTCTCGGCGTTCTTGTCGGCGACGATCAGGTACGAGACGGCGATCAGCAGCGTGAACAGGATGATCGCGATGATGTTGTTCGACGAGATGTCGCCGACGACGTTGTTCGGGAAGAGCCCGACGATGACCTCGTCGAGCGGCGCGAGCAGGCCGGTGAGGGCCGAGCCGTCGACGCCCGCGAGCTCGAGGTTCGCTCCCTTGCCGATGCCCGTCGCAAGCGCGAGCCCCAGCGTCAGCAGGATCGCGATGAGGTTCGTCGCGAGGAGCCAGAAGACCGAGCTCAGGCCGATCGTGCGGAGTTTCGCGAGGCTGCCGAGCGAGGTGACGCTCGAGAGCACCGAAACGATGATGAGCGGCGCGACGACCGCCGTGATGACGTTGACGTAGATCGTGCCGATGACGTCGACGTAGTCGAGGTGCCCCTGGAAGAGGAGGCCGACACCGATGCCGACGACGAGCGCGATGACCGTGAGCAGGGTGAACTTCGCACCCGCTCGGCGCAGCAGGAACAGGCCGACGAAGAGCACGGCGATGAGGGCGAGGGCGGCGAGCGAGAGCCAGTCGAGGTCAGCCACGACGGCCTCCGAGCGGCGCGGATGAGGTGCGGATTCGGTGCATGGGCTCGACGGTATTGACCGACGGATGCCTCGGGGCATCGGGTGTCGCACTGTGAATGCCTATGACGGCATACGTCGCTGAGCGTGCTGAATCGGCGTCACTCGATGTCGTTCGGTGGCGTTCCGCGACGTCGGATGACGCGGGCCTGCGTCGCCCATATGACGCTCTGCGTCATCGCCGGTCGAGGCGAGCGCGGGTCAGACGTTCACGCCGCTCGGCCCGGTCGGCTCGCCGAACCAGTACGCAGGAGCCGGGAGTTCGACGCCCACCGACGCGAGTGCGATCGCGGCGAAGGCGTAGATCATGATCGCGATCGTCAGCACCCCGAGCGCCATCGTGATCGGAACAGCCGGGGAGACCCTCATGCCTTCGCGGCGATAGCGCGGCGCAGCCATGAATGCGATCCACATCGAGGTCGCGGCGAAGCCCGTGATCCACACCGTGCGGAACGCATCGCCCTCGAGCGGTGCCACGAGGGCGATCACGAGCGAAGCGATCGACATGAGCAGCCCCGTGTACGCGAAGAACCGAGCGAACCCGATGCCGCCGACCTCGTCCTCACCCGTCCACCACGGCCCGTCGGGCCGGTCCGACTCCTCGGACCCGTTCGGCTCGCGCGCATCGCCCATGCTGCGATCGTAGAGCGGATGCCCCCAGTTGGTGTGGGTTCGCTCGATCACCGATGAGCCCCACAGTACGTTCGGAGAATGAGACGCGACTCCGGACACGGGTACAGCTTGAGCGATATGCAGACTTACGGAGCCGAGGATGCCTCGGACCTCGAGACGATCCTCGACGCACTCGACGGAGGCGAAAGCCAGCGCCGGCCTGCTGAACCTGGCAAGGCCTGGAAGAGTATCCTCCGTGCGCCCCGACATGCACTCGGTGCTCTCGACCTCGCCAGCGTGCCGACCGATCCCGGTGTCTGCGTCGTCTTCGATGGCGATGAGCCGGTGTTCGTGGGTCGTGCATCAGGACGGGAGGGCTTGCGCGGGCGCCTTCGGGCACACCGGGCGACCGATACCGACCTGAGCCGAAGCACTCTCCGCGCTAGCGTCGCCGTCGACGTGCTCGGAATCAGCAGGTGGACGGCTCGACAGCGCCCGAGCGTCATCTCCGAGAAGTTCATCGACCCCGTGAATGGGTACCTCGCCGACTGCGTCGTGGCATGGGTCGTGTGCACCGATGAGCCTGCCACCAGGCAACTCAAGTCGCGTCTTCTGGCCGAGTACGTGCCTGAGTACAACCTGGAGGCGTGAGCTGCCCGGTCACGCGATTCCTGACCGATGTCGATCTGCCGCTTCCCCGTTCGACGCCAGAATGAGAGCGGAGATACCGCCTCGGAAGGAACACGAACATGCGCACCCTCATCGTCACCGAGTTCATCAGCCTCGACGGGGTCATCGACTCGCCCGGTGGCGGCTCGCACCCGCGGGCCGGCTGGACCTTCACGGACATCCCGTTCGTCGAGGAGGCGTACGAGCTCAAGGGCCGCGAGCAGCTCGAGGCCGGTGCGATGCTCATCGGCCGCGTCAGCTACGACGAGTTCGCTCCCGTCTGGCCGACGATGGTCGACGACTTCGCGGAGTACAACGCGATGCCGAAATACGTCGTCTCGAGCACCCTGACCGACCCCGAGTGGAACAACACGCACGTGCTGCGCTCGCTCGACGACGTCGCGAAGCTCAAGGAGGGCGACGGCGCGCCCATCATCGTGCACGGCAGCGCCACCCTCGCGAAGGGCCTCGCCGCGGCCGGCCTCGTCGACCGTTACCACCTGCTCGTCTTCCCGGTGCTGCTCGGCGACGGCAAGCGCCTCTTCGGTGACGGCGACCCGTATACGCACCTCGACCTCGTCGAGTGCGAGGCCTACTCCAACGGCATCATCAAGCAGGTCTTCGACGTCAAGCGCTGAGCGCCGGCAAGCGCTGAGCCTCACGAGCAGCGGATGCCGCGGCATCCGTCATCTCCTTCCGAAACGGCCGTGTGAGTTCCGCCTCATGTGAGGCGGAGCTCACACGGCGATTCGAGACATCCGTTCGTCACGCGGTCGGACCCGGACCGGTCACCCGCTTCTTCTCGCGCACGTAGACCTCTCGGCGCACTCGGGCGACGACGTCGCCGTCACGATCGGTGATCTCGGTCTCGAACCACTCGAGCACCTTTGCTCCGCCGCGAGCGCGTTCGCGCAGCTCGGCCGTCTTCTCGGGCGACACCGCGAAGTGCGCGGTCAGCACGCCCCGGCCGGGCTTGACGAACTCGATCTCGCCGCGGGTGTCCCACACGATGTAGTCGCGCCCGATCTGGTGCATGACGAGCATGAAGAAGTAGGGGTCGGTCATCGCCGACATCGATCCGCCGAACGCGGTCTTCACGTAGTTGCGGGTGAAGACGTTCACGTGCAGCTCGACGGTCGCACTCGTCCAGTCGGATGCGAAGCGCTTCACGCGGATGCCGCTGAACAGGTTCGGGATCCACAGGCTCATGCCGAGGGCGAGGCGTCGAGGTGTCACGGGCATGTCGACGAGTCTTGCGCGGACCGGTCGGATGTCGCGAGCCGCTTGTAGGCCGTCGACAAGCCCGGCCGGCCGGCGGGTGGGCGGCACGCACGCGCCGCCCACCCGCGCCGTGCGATCAGGCCGCGGCGTCGGCGACGTCGACGACGGCGCGCAGTCCGTCGACGAGCGAGGTCGTGGGGCGGCCGATGAGGCGCGAGAGCGTGCCGTCCGTCTCCGAGAGCGCGCCCTCGCGGATGCCGGAGTCGAGGGCCGCGACGAATCCGGCCGTGTCGGCGTCGAGTCCTGCCGACTGCAGCGCCGCGACGTGCTCCTCGGTCGTGAGCGGGGTGAAGACGACCTCGCGGCCGACCACCTCACCGGCGGCGACAGCGAGTTCGGGGAAGCTCCAGGCGACGTCCCCGCCGAACTCGTAGACCTCGCCGAGGTGACCGTCTTCGAGCAGCACCACGGCGGCGCCCTCGGCGAGGTCGGCGCGGGTGGCGCTCGCGATGCGCCCGTCGCCCACGGACGACGCGATCACGCCGGTCGATGCGGCGCGCGTGACATCCGCTGCGTAGTTCTCGGTGTACCAGTTGTTGCGCACGATCACCGCGGGAACGCCGGAGGCGGCGATCGCCTCCTCGGTGGCCTTGTGATCGGGGGCGAGCACGAGGCTCGTGGTGGTGGCGCGGGGCGCGCTCGTGTAGACGAGCTTCGCGATGCCGGCGGCCTTCGCGGCGTCGATCACGTTCTGGTGCAGCGCGACGCGGCCGCCGGGCACCGATGCCGAGATGAGCAGCACGGTGTCGACGCCGTCGAGTGCCGCCGCGATGGTCTCGGGCCGCGCGTAGTCGAGCTCGGCGGTGCGGATGCCGCGGGCGGCGAACTCCTCGAGCTTCGACGTGTCGCGGGCGGTCGCGACGATGTCGGCGGGGGCGGCGCCGCGGGCGAGCAGCGACTCGACGACGAGGCGGCCGAGCTGGCCCGAGGCGGCGGTGACGAGGATGGTCATGGGTGGTGGTCCTTCCGGTTGCGGTCACCATGGGTCAACCGGATGCTTCGCACCAACCTTCCCTCGCGGTGGTACCCACTTTCAAGTAAGGTACCTACATGGTGGTAAGTCTTGCGGAGATCCGGGAAACGTCGGGCGAAGTATTCACCGACGGGTGCCCAACCCGCGTCGTGCTCGACCACATCATGAGCAAGTGGGGCGTGCTCGTGCTGCTCGCGCTGACCGACGGCACCCACCGCTGGGGCGAGCTGCGCCGCGAGGTGCAGGGCATCAGCGAGAAGATGCTCGCCTCGACGCTGCGCACGCTCGAGGCCGACGGCATCGTCGCGCGCACGTCCTATCCCGAGGTGCCGCCGCGCGTCGAGTACGCGCTGACCGAGCTCGGCCGGGAACTCATGGACCACATGCTGCCCCTCGTGCAGTGGGTGGCGCTGCGCGCCGACGGCATCGTGCGCGAGGCCTGACGCGGCCACTACTCTCGTCACCGTGACCCTTGCTCATGGCGCCCCGCAGCAGCCCGCTCCCTTCCTCGTGTCCATCGGCAACATCCATGCGACGCAGCACCACGCCGTGACGCCGGGCGGCACCTGGCCCATCGGCGAGATCAACGTGTCCACGGCGGACCAGACCCAGGTGACGACCCACACCCCGGCGTGGGCGATCGTCATGGTGGTGCTGTTCATCTGGTTCTTCCTGCTCAGCCTGCTGTTCCTGCTCGCGCGTGAGAGCCGCATCTCGGGCTTCATCACGGTCACCGTCTGGGGACCGGGCGGGCAGTCGTACGTGGAGCACCTCCCGGTGGCGACGGAAGCGCAGCGCGTCGACGTGTTCAACCGGGTGACCTACCTGCAGTCGCTCATCGGAGCGGAACGCCACCGCCTCGGACGTTAGCCGCCCACCTCGGCGCGCACGGCGACGCCCGGCTGAGATGCGTGCGTTGTGCGCCGAACCGCCCTACCATCGGAGGAGCGCACCGGCACCCCCACCCGACGTCGCCACGAGTCGGACCCCCCGCCCTGTCGGTGCGCCAGCCCAGGAGCCCGAGTGACGACCCATCCCGACGACCAGCCCGTGTTCGGGTTCGGCGCGTCCGACGGCGAGCTCGCGCCACGGCCGGGTCGACGCAGCGCCGACGCCGGCGGCACCCTCCGCCCGCGACGCCTTCCGGCACCGGAGTGGGGCAGGCATCCGTCGCCGCGCGACGTGCAGCGCTACTACCTCTGCAGCGAGGAGCCGAGCGGCGAGTTCGTCGAGGTCATCATCCCGGTGACCGATGCCGGTCGCATCCGCTACTTCACGACGAGTGACGGCGACGAGCTGACCGAGGTCGACGAGGACTACTTCGTGCGCCGCCGCGAGGGCAACGCCCGGTCGCTGCTCGAACTCGACGCGCGCGAGATGGCCGAGCTGCAGGCTGAACTCGACTTCGTGCGTCCCGTGCTCGGACGCGATCCGCTCGCCGAGGCAGCTGAGGCAGCCGAGTCGGCTCCGACAGCCGAGTCGGCTGCGGCCGCCGAGTCACGCGAGACAGCGATGGCGGATGTCGCGGAGTCCGCGTCGCTCGCGCCGACTGACGACGACGACCAAGCGCTCGCCGAGGGCGAGCCGACCGAGGTCATCGAGCTCCCGTTCCCGCTTCCGGTGAACGTGCCGGCGTTCGTGCAGTACGTCGAGCCGACGCCCCAGCCGGCAGCCGAAGTGAAGCCGGCAGTCGAGCCGACAGCCGAAGCGGAACCGACGCCGGAGCGAGAGCCGGAGCCGGTGCCGACGTCCGAGCCGCCCGCCCTCGAGGCGGACCCCCGAGACCGTGATGACGATGACGACCAGATGATCGAGGAGTACCACCCAGTGATCGGTTCCAACAGGTTCGAGCAGGTCGAGCCCGGGGCATCCGCGATGCCCGCCAATGTCACCCAGATGCCGATCTCGGTCACCGGACCCGTCGCGCCGCTCGCGCCTGCGGTTCCGGCGGCCCAGCCCGGGCAGGACGTCGACGCTGCGGCCCAGGTCGCGCTCGCCAAGGGCATCGCGTTCGCCGCGCACCGCGGCCAGCTCGACCAGATCGGCGCCGAGTACATCGATCACCCCGGCCGTGTGGCCGAGCGCTTCGACCCCGTCAGCGAGCCGGTGCTCGTCGCCGCCGCGTGGTTGCACGACGTGCTCGAGGACACGGCGGTCACCGCCCAGAACCTGCTCGAGGCGGGCGTGCAGCCCGAGGTCGTCGAGATCGTGCAGCTGCTGACCCGAACTCCGGATGTCTCGGACGACGCGTACTACGCCCGCATCGCTCGCCACCCCGTGGCCCGTCGCGTGAAGCTCGCCGACCTCGATGACAACACCGCCCCGTGGCGGGTGCGTCGCCTCGAGTACGACGTGCAGCTGCGCCTCGCCGAGAAGTACCGCCACGCGCGCGAGGCGCTCAGCGCGAGCTGATCCGCCTTCGCGGTGCCCAGGCTGGCACCATCCTTCGCCCGATTGCGTATGCCAGTTCCCCCTCAGCACTGAGGCGGAATTGGCATATGTGGTTCTCGAGCGGAACCCCCCGGGATGGGGCATTGACATCGGCGCCGACAGGGCGTTGAAAATGCGCGTGCGCGAAATTCGTAGCTGCGCCGAACCGCTCGGCCCCGATACGTTGGAGCCAGAGATCGGCCTCCTGGGGCCGCGAGCGGGCACGATGTCGTGCCCGGCTCGCACGTCGGAGCGTTCGATCGCATTCGAAGCGAGAGGGGAATCACCGATGAGAACCGCACCCCGCAACATCCGATGGCGCCGTCGCGCCCTAGCCCTGGCCGGAGCTCTGCTGCTCGGCTCATCCCTTGCGACGGCCACCGCGGCCGTCGCAGAAGACGATCCGCGCATCGACCTGCCGCCGGGCTATCTCGACGCGCAGACGGCGACGAGCAACATCGAGTTGCTCGCGAGCCTGCCGCGGGTCGCGCCGTTCGACGCGAACCCCGGCAACTTCGGCTTCGTCAACTCCGACCTCGCGTTCTCGGGCGACAACGCGATCGTCGGCAACTTCAACGGCTTCCAGGTCTACGACGTGTCGGATGCCTCGGCGCCGACGCTGCGCGGCTCGTTCGTGTGCCCCGGCGGTCAGGGCGACGTCTCGGTCTACGGCGACCTGCTCTTCATGTCGGTCGAGGAGACTCGCGGTCGCATCGACTGCGGCACGCAGGGTGCATCGGGCGCCGTGAACCCCGAGCGGTTCCGCGGCGTGCGCATCTTCGACATCAGCGACATCGACAACCCGGTGCAGCTGCCGGGCGTGCAGACCTGCCGAGGTTCGCACACCCACACGCTCGTCGCGGACCCCGATGACACCGAGAACGTCTACATCTACAACTCGGGCACGTCGGGCGTTCGCTCGCCGCTCGAGCTCCCCGGTTGCGAGAACGCGCCGGCGAGCCAGACGCCGGTCACGACGGGCAACCCGACGCAGTGGCGCATCGACGTCATCAAGGTGCCGCTCGCCGACCCGGCCTCGGCCGCAGTGGTCAGCCAGCCGCGCATCTTCAGCGACCCGGTGACGGGTGCGTTCAACGGCCTGCAGAACGGCCCGACGCAGCCGCTGCACCCGTCGGGCACGCCGTACTCGCCGAACCCGAACACGAACACGTGCCACGACATCACGGCGTTCCCCGAGATCGGGCTCGCCGCGGGTGCCTGCCAGGGCAACGGCATCCTGCTCGACATCTCCGACCCGGTGAACCCGGTGCGGCTCGACGCGGTCGCCGACGCGAACTACTCGTACTGGCACTCGGCGACGTTCAACAACGACGGCACCAAGGTCGTCTTCACCGATGAGTGGGGCGGCGGCACCGCCGCTCGCTGCCGCGTGACCGACCAGCCCGAGTGGGGCGCCAACGCGCTCTTCGACATCGTCGACGGCAAGCTCGAGTTCAAGAGCTACTACAAGCTGCCGGTGCCGCAGACGGCGCAGGAGAACTGCGTGGCCCACAACGGCTCGATCATCCCGGTGCCCGGTCGCGACATCATGGTGCAGGCCTGGTACCAGGGCGGTCTCTCGATCATCGATTTCACCGACACGTCGAACCCGACCGAGATCGCCTACCTCGACCGCGGGCCGGTGAACACGCCGAACCCCGCCGGGCTGAACCTCGCGGGCTACTGGTCGACCTACTGGTACAACGGCAACGTGCTCGGCAGCGAGATCGCGCGCGGCTTCGACAGCCTCGCGCTCACCGCGAGCGACCAGCTGTCCGAGAACGAGATCGCCGCAGCCGGAGAGATCCAGCTCGACCAGTTCAACGCGCAGCTGCAGACGAAGCTGGTGCACGCGCCGAGCTTCGCCGTCGCGCGTTCGTACGTCGACCAGGCCGAGCGCGACGGCAGCCTGAGCGGCAACGCGCTGAAGCAGGTCAACAAGTCGATCGACCAGGCCGAGAAGCTCTCAGACGGCCCGGCGAGCGGCTCTGCCGTGGCAGCCCATCTCGCCGGCGCTGCCACGAAGTCGGGCGCTGCCGCGGACTCCGCGCTGGTGGAGGCGCTGAACGCGCTGGCGGCAACCTTCGAGTGATGCCATGCGGGAGGCCGCTCGTCGGCCTCCCGCACCGCGAAGTGCCCAGCGGCCACGGCTGCTGGGCACTTTCACGTGCGGCGTCAGGTCTCAGCGCGAGAGCGAGTTCTTCTCAGGAGGAGCGAGCCGCGAGCAACTGCTGCATCTTCGCGATCTCGACGCCCTGGTCGGACTCGACGTGGCGCGCGAACTGGTCGATCTCCGACTCGTGCCCGCCGCCGGCGGCGTAGAGCTCGGTCACCATCTGCACGGCACCCTGGTGGTGCTGGATCATGTACGCGAGGAACAGCCGTTCGAAGTCCGCTCCGTCGGCCGACTCGAGTTCGTCGAGCTGCGCCTCGGTGAGCATGCCGGGCATCGCGTGCCCGTCGCCGTCGTGGTCGTGCCCGCCCGCGCGCGCGTCGTTCAGGGGCACCACCCGGTCTTGCAGCCATTCGGTGATGAGATCGAGCTCGTCCTCTTGGCTGACACGCATGCGTTCGGCGAGCAGTCGGATGTCGCGGTCATCGGTTCGCTCATCGACGAATCCGGTCATCGTGATGGCCTGGTCGTGGTGCGCGATCATGTCGAGCATGAACTGCTCATCGGCCTCGGTGTGCTTCGGGGATTCGAGGTCCAGCGATTCGCCGGGGGCGAGGGTGTGGTTCTCCTCGCCGGGGGCGCCGAGCTGCACGACCGGGCTCGTCGGAGCGAACTCGTCGGTGCCTCCCGTACAGGCGGCGAGCCCGAACACGAGCGCGAGCGCCAGGCAGGTCGCCGGGCCGGTGCGTTCCGAAGCCGTCATCCATGTACCTCGTCTTCATCGAAGGGGCAACGCCAGTGCCGCCGAGCAGCGCGTCGGCACTGCAGCAGGTTACGTCCATCTAAGTCGATGCGGTGGCGCACGGGCTACCATGGGCGAGGGGGGAAACCGATGCCGTCACCCGACGCCCGCGACTCGGATCCGACTCTGATCGGCTCGGTGCAGCGCGCCCTTCGCCTGGTCGAGATCGTCGCGAACGAGCCTCGGCCGATGCCCGTGAAGGCGCTCGTCGCGAGGAGCGGCCTCACCCCGGGCACGACGTACAACCTCGTGCGAACGCTCGTGCACGAGGGATACCTCGCCCGCGAGCCCGACGGTCTGCTGCTCGGCACTCGTTTTCCGGCGTTCGTCACGAGTGATGCCACGCACGGCGTCTTCCTCTCGCGGGTGCGCACGGCGCTGCGCGGGGTCACCGACGAGCTCGGCGCAACCGCGTACCTCTCGCGATTCGAAGACGGCGAGGTGCATCTCGTCGACATCGTCGATGCCGTGCACAACCCGCGCGTCGAGCTCTGGGTCGGGCTGCACAGCAGCGCGCACGCGACGGCGCTCGGCAAGCAGATCCTCGCCGTGCTGCCCGAGGAGGAGCGTCTCGACTACGTGTCGCGGCATCCGCTCGCCGAACTCACCCAGCACACCATCAGCGACCGGCGCGTGCTGCTGGACCAGCTCGAGCGCTCGCGCGAGAAGGCCGTCGATCGTGAGGAGTACGCGATCGGCTACACGTGCATCGCCGTGCCCGTGACCGCCGCGGGCATCACGGCGTCGCTCGCCGTCTCGCTTCCGACCGAGGCCGCGGCGCACGCCGACCCCGCCCTCGTGCACCGCCTGCAGGAGGCCGCGACGCGCCTCGCCCTGCAGATCGGCACCGACCGGCTCGGCAGTTCGGGCGCCTGAGCCGGCGGCTTGGATGCCTCGGCTCGCGCCGGCGGCATCCGCTGTTCACCATCTGAAATCCTGATGTTGCCGCGGCACGCCCGTGACGCATAGCGTGACGAACACGCGACAGAGGGCGCGTTGCTCCATCACCACCTGATCGCTCGTGCGATCGACCATCGGGGGACGGTTCGGATTCGTACGCCGAGGTGGAGATGGCGATTGCGCGGGAAGAGTCTTCGGGTTCTCTTCCCGCGCATCTCTCGTTCAGGCTGCGGACTTGGGCGCCGCCGTGCTGTCGCGCACCACGAGCCGGGTCGGCACGAGCGTGCGTCCGGGCGTGTGGGTTCGCGTCTCAATCTCGCGCATGAGGCTCTGGATGCAGAGTCGGCCGACCTCGGTGAAGTCCTGGTGCACGGTCGTCAGCGGCGGCCAGAACGCCTTCGACTCCTCCATGTCGTCGAAGCCGACGACGCTGATGTCTCCGGGCACCTGCAGCCCGGCCTCGTGGAACGCGGTCATGGCACCCAGGGCCATCTGGTCGTTCGCGGCGAAGACGGCGGTGACATCGCCCCGCGCGAC
Source organism: Agromyces fucosus (assembly GCF_004134865.1). Taxonomy (GTDB): domain Bacteria; phylum Actinomycetota; class Actinomycetes; order Actinomycetales; family Microbacteriaceae; genus Agromyces; species Agromyces fucosus. The sequence goes on from NZ_SDPO01000003.1 coordinate 414,353, forward strand.
GATCTCCTTGCCGATGCGGTAGCCCGAGTCGGTCGTCCAGTCGCCGACGAAGACGGGCGGGGGAGTGATGCCGCGTTCGCTGAGCGTCGCCGCCCACGACTGCGCCCGATGCAGGGCCGAGAAGGATGCCTCGGGGCCCGAGATGTGCCAGACCGTCTCGTGCCCGAGGTCGAGCAGGTGCGCAGTGGCTTCGCGGGCGCCGGTCGTCTGGTCGGTGTCGACGACCGTGAAGCCGTCGCCGGCGTTGGAGTCGACGACGACGACGGGCTGATCGGTCGGGAGGGTGATCTCGGCGCGGTCGAGCAGGTGCGCCTCGAAGATGATGACCACGCCGTCGACCGCCTGCTCGCTGAGCCGCCGGTACGCGCCCGAGACCGTGCCCCTGGTCGGGTCGGGGATGCGGATCACGGTCACGGTGTGGTCGACCTCCGCCGCGGCCGCGGTGATGGCGTCGAGGGTCTTCATGTTGCCGAAGGTCGAGAGCGTGAAGACGATGACGCCGATCGACTTGAAGCGCCCCGTGCGCAGCGCCCGGGCGGCGTGGTTCGGCTGGTAGCCGACCTCCTTCATCGCCTCGAGCACGCGTTCGCGCGTTGCGTGATCGACGTTGGTCTTCTCGTTCGCGACGCGTGAGACCGTCTGCGACGAGACACCGGCGACCTTCGCGACATCCGCCATCGACGCGCCGCGTCGAGCTTCGGGGCGAGAGAGTCCGGTCATCTGCAGATACCTCCAGTGGAGCGCGCGCTCACGCGCACGTCGGGATGTTCACGTAGACAGCGTAGAGGAACTGTGGTAATTGTTTACGTGAACATCTTGCAACAGATCGAAGGAACCCCCCGGCATGACAACGACGTCGATAGTCACAGCCCGTCGCGGCCCGTTCATGCGGCGCGGCGGAGCGCGATGGACCGGGTGGCTGTTCCTCGCCCCGTTCATGATCGTCTTCCTGCTGGTGCTCGTCGCACCGGTCGTCTACTCGATCTACCTCAGCCTCTTCCGCGAGCAGCTCATCGGCGGCACGAGCTTCGTCGGCCTCGAGAACTACGCCCTGGCCCTCGGCGACCCCAAGTTCTGGGACTCGCTCGGTCGGGTCGTGATCTTCCTGCTCGTGCAGGTGCCGATCATGCTCGTCATCGCCCTCGCCGCCTCGCTCGCGATCGACAGCGCGCGGCTCCACCTGTCCTCGTTCTTCCGCATCGCGATCTTCCTCCCGTATGCCGTGCCCGCCGTCGTCGCGACGCTCATGTGGGGCTTCATGTACGGCACCCGGTTCGGCCTGTTCGGCAACATCACCGACGCCTTCGGGCTCGACCTGCCGGCGCCGCTCTCGTCGAACTGGGTGCTCGCCTCGATCGGCAACATCGTCACGTGGGAGTTCGTGGGCTACAACATGCTCATCTTCTACGCGGCGCTCCGGGTCATCCCGACCGACCTCTACGAGGCGGCGTCGCTCGACGGGGCGGGTGCGTTCCGCACCGTCTGGAGCATCAAGATCCCGGCCATCCGGGGAGCGATCGTCATCGCCGCGATCTTCTCGGTCATCGGCAGCTTCCAGCTCTTCAACGAGCCCAACATCCTGAAGACCCTCGCCCCGAACGCGATCAGCACGTACTTCACGCCCAACATGTACGCGTACAACCTCTCGTTCTCGGGTCAGCAGTTCAACTACTCGGCGGCGATCGCCATCATCATGGGCCTCATCACCGTCGTCATCGCGTACGTGGTTCAGCTCTCCGGATCACGAAAGGTTGGCCGAGCATGACCGCGACGAAGGCGATCACGACACCTGGCGAGCATGTCGGGCGCGCCGGGCGAACCGGGCGAGTCGAGCGGATGCCTCGTGGCGGCCGTCTCGCTCCCGCCGGCACGGGTCCCACGACCCGCAAGTCGGTGTGGCTCACGATCATCATGGCGCTCCTCGCGGGCTACGCGCTGCTGCCCCTGTTCTGGCTCGTCGTCAACTCGACCAAGACGCAGCGCGACCTGTTCTCGACGTTCGGCCTGTGGTTCTCGGGCGACTTCGCGCTCTGGGACAACATCGTCCAGACGCTCACCTACGACGACGGGGTCTTCCTCCGCTGGTTCGGCAACACCCTGCTCTACGTCGTCGTGGGCGCCGGCGGCGCCACGTTCCTCGCGACGCTCGGCGGGTACGCGCTCGCGAAGTTCGACTTCCCGGGCAAGCGGGCCGTATTCGCCGTCGTGCTCGGCGCGGTGGCGGTGCCGGGTGCCGCGCTCGCCGTGCCGACGTTCCTCATGTTCAGCCAGATGGGCCTGACGAACACGCCGTGGTCGATCATCCTGCCGTCGCTGATCAGCCCGTTCGGGCTCTTCCTGGTCTGGGCGTTCGCGGTCGACGCGGTTCCGACCGAGATCCTCGAGGCCGCACGCATCGACGGCGCCGGTGAGTTCCGCACGTTCTTCACGATCTCGGCACGGCTCCTCGCCCCCGGCTTCGTGACGGTGCTGCTGTTCACGATCGTCGCGACCTGGAACAACTACTTCCTCCCCCTGATCATGCTGAGCGAATCCACGTGGTACCCCCTGACGGTCGGCCTCAACGCGTGGAACGCGCAGGCCGCCACCGCCGGCGGCGAGGCGATCTACAACCTCGTCATCACGGGCTCGCTCCTCACGATCGTGCCGATCATCGTCGCCTTCCTCTTCCTGCAGCGCTACTGGCAGTCGGGGCTCGCGGCCGGAAGCGTCAAGCAGTGACCCGGTTCACCGCCTGAACGAGCAACACCAACCCTCCGAGCAGTCCTGCTCACATCCACACATTGCAGTGAAAGGAACATCATGAGGAAACACAGCATCATCCGGTGGACGGGAGTCGCGATGGCCGCGGCGCTGGCCACCTCGCTCGCCGCCTGCGCCCCCAGCGGCAGCGCCGAAGACGTGACCGGTGCGACCGCCGACGAGATCGCGGCGGCGCTCCAGGAGGAGTCGAGCATCACGGTCTGGGGCTGGGCTCCCCAGCTCGAGCCGATCGTCGAGGCCTTCGAGGAGAAGTACCCGAAGATCGATGTCAAGCTCGAGAACGTCGGCACCGGCAACGACCACTACACGAAGCTGCAGAACGCGATCAAGGCGGGCACCGGCGCTCCCGATGTCGCGCAGGTCGAGTACTACGCACTGCCGCAGTTCGCCCTCTCCGGCGCGTTCGCCGACCTGACCGGCTTCGGTGCGGGCGAGCTGGAAGACCAGTTCACCCCCTCGACCTGGGGCTCGGTGTCGCTGAACGACGGCATCTACGCGCTGCCGCAGGACTCCGGTCCCATGGCGATGTTCTACCGCGAAGACGTCTTCACGAACCTCGGCCTCGAGATCCCCACGACGTGGGACGAGTACATCGCAGCGGGCAAGGCCATCCACGCGGCCAACCCCGACGCGTACATCACCAACGACGTCGGCGACGCCGGCTTCACCACGAGCATGATCTGGCAGGCCGGCGGCAACCCCTACGTCGTCGACGGCACGACGGATGTCACCGTCGACTTCGCCGACGAAGGCAGCACCAAGTGGGCCGACACCTGGAACCAGCTCGTGCAGGAGGACCTCGTCGCGCCGATCTCCTCGTGGAGCGACGAGTGGTACCAGGGCCTCACCGACGGCAGCATCGCGACGCTCGTCATCGGCGCCTGGATGCCCGGCAACCTCGAGTCCGGTGTTCCGGATGCCGCGGGCACGTGGCGCGTCGCGCCGATGCCCACCTATGAGGAGGGTGTCGCGGCAGCGGCCGAGAACGGCGGCGGCGGCGACGCCGTGCTCGAGCAGAGCGAGAACAAGCTCGTCGCCTACGGGTTCCTCGAGTTCCTGAACGGCGAAGAGGGCGCGGCCATCCATGCGGCCAACGGCGGGTTCCCGTCGACCGTGGCCGACCTCGAGTCCGACGAGTTCCTGAACTACGAGAGCGACTACTTCGGCGGTCAGAAGATCAACGAGGTGCTCGTGCAGGCCGCGAAGGACGTCGTCCCCGGCTGGAGCTACCTCCCCTTCCAGACCTACGCGAACAGCATCTACGGTGACACGGTCGGACAGGCGTACGCCTCGAAGTCCGACCTCAACGAGGGTCTCGCCGCGTGGCAGGAGGCGACCGTCAAGTACGGCGTCGAGCAGGGCTTCACCGTCAACGGCGAGTAAGCCGGCAACGAACGGGTGCGCCCGCCGGTCACCCCCGGCCGGCGGGCGCACCGCTTCACCAGATCATCCTGAGGGAACCACGTGTCAACACCCACTCTCGAAGAGTCCCGCGATCGACGGACTCCGACCTCCGAGGCGCCGACGCCGCTCGGCTCGCGCTCGTTCGCCATCGGGGACGAGGACTTCCTGCTCGACGGGCGGCCCCACCGGATCCTCTCCGGTGCGCTGCACTACTTCCGGGTGCACCCCGACCAGTGGGCCGATCGCATCCGCAAGGCGCGGCTCATGGGGCTGAATACGATCGAGACCTACGTGGCGTGGAACGCGCACGCGCCCGAGCGGGGCGTCTTCGACACGAGCGGCGGCCTCGACCTCGGGCGGTTCCTCGACCTCATCGCCGCCGAGGGCATGCACGCGATCGTGCGCCCCGGTCCGTACATCTGCGCGGAGTGGACCAACGGCGGCCTGCCGGCCTGGCTGTTCCAGGACCCGTCGGTCGGGGTGCGCTCGTTCGAGCCGCAGTACCTCGCGGCGATCGAGGAGTACCTGCAGGCGCTCGCGCCGATCCTGGTCCCGCGGCAGATCGACCGCGGCGGGCCGATCGTGCTCGTGCAGATCGAGAACGAGTACGGCGCCTACGGCGACGACGCCCGCTACCTCGAGCGGCTCGTCGAGCTGAACCGTGCGATCGGCCTCACCGTGCCGTTCACCACGGTCGACCAGCCGACGGCCGAGATGCTCGAGGCCGGAAGCATCCCGGGCCTGCACAAGACCGCGTCGTTCGGGTCGCGCTCCCTCGAGCGGCTCGCGACGCTGCGCACCCACCAGCCCGACGGGCCCCTCATGTGCTCCGAGTTCTGGGACGGCTGGTTCGACCACTGGGGCGCGCACCACCACACGACGGATGTCTCGCAGGCGGCGGGCGAGCTCGACGACCTGCTCGCGACCGGCGCCTCGGTCAACCTCTACATGTTCCACGGCGGCACGAACTTCGGGTTCACGAACGGCGCCAACGACAAGGGCGTCTTCCAGCCCCTCGTCACGAGCTACGACTACGACGCCCCGCTCGACGAGGCGGGGAACCCGACGGCGAAGTACTGGGCGATGAGGGACGTCATCGCCCAGTACGCGCCCGTGCCCGAGGAGCGGCCGAGTGCCGGGTCGCCGGCGCCGCGGTTCGAGGTGGAGCTCGACCGTGCGGCCGCGCTGTTCGACGTCGTCGAGTCTCTCGGCACCTTCACCGCGCACGACCATCCGCCGACGATGGACGAGCTCGGCCAGTACGAGGGCTTCATCCTCTACCGTGCCGAGATCGACTGCGTCGGGCCGGCCGTGCTCGAGGTCGACGAGGTGCGCGACCGGGCACAGGTGTTCTTCGAGGGCGACGGCATCGGCGTGCTCGCACGCACGCATCACGTCCACTCGCTCTCGCTGCCCCGCGACGCTCGCGGCACCGTCGACCTCCTCGTCGAGGACCAGGGCCGCGTGAACTACGGCAGCCGCATCGGCGAGCCGAAGGGACTCATCGGCGCGGTGCGACTCTGCGGCGAACCGCTCGGCCGCTGGCGAGCAGCGGGGCTGGATGTCGGGCGCCTCGACGTCGTCCGTCGGGCACTCCGTCCGGTGGCGCCCATCTCGGGCCCGTCGTACCGCGCCGGCACCTTCTCGCTCGACGAGTCGCGGGACCTCTTCCTCGACACCTCGGGCTGGGGCAAGGGCGTGGTCTGGGTCAACGGCTTCTCGCTCGGCCGGTACTGGTCGGCTGGGCCCCAGCGCTCGCTCTACGTGCCGGCACCCGTGCTCCGGGCGGGCGAGAACGAGATCATCGTCCTCGAGCTGAACGGGGTGCCGCATCGGCCCGCCGTCTTCACCGAGGGACTCGAGCTCGGGCACACCGAGTTCTGACGGTTCGCGTCGGCAGGGCTGCCGGCGCGAACTGTGAAACATGCTCGACAACCACCCATCCGACCGATATGGTTACGTCAACATCCCAGGTGTTGACGTAAACAATCCTTCCTGATTGGAACAGACAACGGTGTCCTCCTCACAGAAGCGCCCCCGCGCCGCCGCGAGTCTCGCGGCTGCGGCCGTGGTGGCCGGCTCATTGCAATTCATGCCCATCGCGGCGCCGGCGGCCTCGGCCGCTGAAGCCGACGCGGTGCTCACGCCCAATCCCGCCGTCACCGGCCCCGCGTTCGACGGGTGGGGAACCAGCCTCGTGTGGATGGCTAACGCGACCGGCGACTACCCGGCCGAGCTCCGCACCGACCTCATCGACACGGTGTTCGGCGACGAGGGCCTGAACCTCAACATCGCCCGCTACAACATCGGCGGCGGCAACGCGAGCGACGTCGCCGACTACCTGCGCCCCGGTGGTGCGGTTCCCGGCTGGTGGAACGCCGAGGCCCCGCTCAGCGACGCGCAGGGCGCCATCACCTCGAGCTACGCCGACCGCGCGCGGTTCCTGGCGGCATGGAGCGGCGACGCGGCATCCGACTACGACGTCGAGACGGATGCCGCGCAGCTCGCGTGGGTCGACGAGATCAAGGACCGCGTGACCAAGTGGGAGGCGTTCAGCAACTCGCCGCCCTACTTCATGACCGAGAGCGGCTACGTCACCGGCGGGTTCGACGCGAACGCCGAGCAGATCAAGCCCGCGGCGATCGGCAAGTTCGCGACGTACCTGAAGACGGCCGCGCAGCAGGTCGAAGACGCCTACGGCATCTCGTTCGACACGATCGATCCGCTGAACGAGCCGAACACGAACTACTGGGGCACGACGATGGGCGGCAACGGCCAGCCCACCGGCGGTCGCCAGGAGGGCGCCCACGTCGGACCGGCCCGGCAGGCCGAGGTGCTCACCGCGCTCGCGGCCGAGCTCGCCGAGGAGGGCACCACCACCGAGGCCGCCGTCTCGGGCCCCGATGAGACCAACCCCGGTCGCTTCATCGAGGACTGGAACGGCTGGAGCCCCGCGGCCAAGCAGGTCGTCGGCCAACTGAACGTGCACACCTACGGCACCGGCGACCGGCTGCAGGTTCGCGACATCGCGAAGTCCGCCGACAAGCCGCTGTGGATGAGCGAGGTCGAGGGCAACTGGGGCGGCAACTGGTGGAACCCCGCCTCGATCGACAACGGGCTCGGCATCGCCCAGCACGTCACGGCCGACCTCCGCGAGCTCGACCCCTCGGCCTGGGTGCTCTGGCAGCCGGTCGAAGACCTCTACAACATGGAGAAGAGCGAGAAGCTCAACTGGGGCTCGGTCTTCATCGACTTCGACTGCAACGAGAACGGCGACTCCGTGCGCCGTCTCGCCGACGGCGACGCCGACCCCTCGTGCAAGGTCGTGACGAACACGAAGTTCGACACCCTGCGCAACTTCACCCACTACATCGAGCCGGGCGACCGCGTCGTGCCGACGAACAACGACCAGACCACCTCGGCCGTGAAGGCCGATGGCTCGGGTGCCGTGCTCGTGCACACCAACGCGTCGGGCGACGCGAAGACCGTGCGCGTCGACCTCTCGCGTTTCGCCACCATCGGTGCCGGCGCGACCGTCACGCCCGTCGTCACGACCGAGTCGCCCGCCGGCACCCCGTCGGCGAACGCCCTCGTCGAGGGCGCTCCCGTCGCGATCGATGCCGCAACGAAGTCGGCCGTGCTCACCGTGCCGGCGAAGTCGGTCACGACGTTCGTGGTCTCCGGGGCATCCGGCGTCGCAGCCGACGCGCCCGCCATCCACGACGGCGAGTCCTTCCGCCTCGTCGGCACGCAGGCCACCAAGCCGGTCGCCGCGACCACCGGTTCCCCGGCGATCGTGCTCGGTGACGCGGCATCCGCCGACGCCGACGCGACCCAGCTCTGGACCGCGACCCGGCTCAGCGAAGGCGACGGCACCTCGCGCGACCGCTTCGCGCTTCGACTCGCCGACGGGCGAACGCTCACCGCCACCGCGAGCAACGGCATCGCGCTGCGCACCCTGACCGACGCAGAGGCGGCAGCGGATGCCTCGGCGCAGTGGATCGCGTCGAGCACCGACGGACGCACGTTCTCGCTGCTGAACGCCGCTCGCGAGCGCGTGCTCGACGTGGCCGGCCAGTCGACCTCGGTCGGCGCGTCGGTCGGTCTCTGGACCTCGAACGGCGGCACGAACCAGACGTTCGCGGTCGTCGCGCCCGACAGCCCGGTCGGCCCCACCTACACGAGCTTCCGCCCGGGTCAGGCGTGGCTCGACGACAACGGCAAGGTGATCCAGGCGCACGGCGGCCAGGTCGTGCCCTCGAAGGATGACGCGGGCAAGACGATCTACTACCTCTACGGCGAGGACCGCACGAACGGCTACCACTCGTCGCCCGGCGTGCACGTCTACAGCTCGTACGACCTCTACAACTGGACCGACCGCGGCGTCGCCCTGCGCGCGCTGGCGTCGAAGTCGCAGTTCGGCGACCCGTACTTCGACGCGCTCTACGGCGACTACACCCAGGCGCAGAAGGATGCGGTGTACCGCGACCTCGGCACCACGCCGGTGTCAGGCGTGACGCCGCCGATCATCGAGCGGCCGAAGGTGATCCACAACGAGGCGACCGGCAAGTGGGTCATGTGGGCGCACATGGACGGACCCTCCGCGACCTCGAGCGCGCAGTACGCCAAGGCGAAGGCCGGCGTCGCGATCGCGGACTCGCCCTTCGGCCCGTTCCGCTACATCGACAGCTATTACCTGAACTCCTCGCCCGAGGGCTGGGACACTCCGGGCATGGCGCGCGACATGAACCTCTTCGTCGACGACGACGGCACCGGGTACATCATCTACTCGAGTGAGGGCAACGCGACGATGTTCATCTCGAAGCTCGACGACGAGTACACCGCCCTCGCGACGCCGGCCGCCGAGGCGGTCGAGGGTGTGGACTACAACCGCATCTTCGTCGGCGCCTCGCGCGAGAGCCCGGCGATCTTCAAGCACGACGAGCGCTACTTCCTGATCACCTCGGGCACCACCGGCTGGTCGCCGAACCCGTCGCGGTACGCGAGCGCGACCGACATCATGGGCGACTGGACCGAGCAGGGCGACCCGTTCCCGTGGTGGGCGCAGTCGAACTCGTGGAACACCCAGCCCTCGTCGGTGATCCCGGTCGACCGCGAGCAGGGCAAGTACATCTACATGGGCGACCGCTGGAACGGCGGCTCCGACGATGCCCTGCGCAACGCCCCGCTCGTCTGGCTGCCGCTCAACCTGGGCGAGGGCGGCGACACGCTCGCGGTCGAGGTCTACGACGAGTGGACGCTCGACCAGCTCGACCAGTGGGCGGCGTGGGATGTCTCGGGCGTGCCCGCCAGTGTCAAGGTGGGGGAGCCGTTCGCGGTGCCGACCGTCACCGTCACCCGGGCCGGTGCGTCGACCACGCAGGCCGTGACCTGGAGCTTCGACGGGTCGTTCGACCAGGCCGGCGTCGTCACGGCGACCGGCACCCTGCCGGGCTTCGGCGGCCACACTTTCACCCGTGAGATCGCGGTCGTGCCCGACAACGTCGTGTACGCCGTGAACGCCGGTGGTCAGCGCACCGACGACTGGGAGGCGCTCGTCGACGCGGCGACCGCGCAGCATCCGCTGCAGAACAGCCGACCCGACCAGAAGTACGCGGCCGATGCCGGAACGAACTCGGCATGGGGTTACGTGGGCGACCAGAACGCGGTCGCGGCCGAGGGCGACACGATGTTCAGCACGCTCCGGTACGCGACCGGCGGTGCGGCCCTCTCGTACCGCTTCGACGACCTCGCGCCGGGCACGTACACCGTCTCGGCCGGCTACTTCGATCCGTGGGCGCAGTGGGCCGACCGAGGTGCGAAGGTCACCGTCAACGGTGCCGTCGTCGAGGCCGACCACGACTACTCGGCGGCGAACCAGACGGCGAGCTACGGCGGCGTCGTCGTCGGCGCCGACGGTCGCATCGACGTCTCGCTCAGCCAGACGCGTGGCCCCGACGTGCAGTTGAGCTGGCTCATCGTCAGCTCCGACGCGCCTCCCGCACCGGCCATCGCCGCCACGGTCACGGCGACGACGAAGTGCGTCTCGAGCAAGGTCGTGGTGAGCGCACTGCTGAAGAACGAGTCGGCGGTGCCCGTGAAGGCGACGCTCAAGTGGGGCACGACCAGCAAGACGTTCAACGCGGTCGCGCCGGGCGGCAACGCCGTGCACGCCTTCACGACCAGGCAGGCATCCGTGCCGGCCGGCGTGGTGACGGCGACGGTCGAGGCGACGGTCGGCGGCCAGCCGGTCACGAAGACGGTGGAGGCCGCGTACGCCGCGGCGTCGTGCCGATCGTGATGCGAGAGATCTGACGGAGAAACAGGAGTGATGAATATGAGAAGCAGACGACTCACCGCGGGCGCGTGCGCCGTCGGCCTCGGGGCGATCATGCTCGTCGGTGTCGCCGGCATGGCGGCGGCCGAGGAGCAGTACGGCGACGGCGAGGTCGACGTTACCGTGCAGATCGCCGACATCAGCGAGCCGGGCGTGCTGGCGATGACGGTGGCGAGCACGTCGACGACGCTGACCGAGAACGGGTCGACCGAGGTCGAGCGTCAGTTCACGGGGCAGCTGCCCACCGTGACCATCACCGACACCCGTTCGGCGGCGGAGATCCCCGCCGGCGCCGGCTGGTACGTGCTCGGCACGGCGAGCGACTTCACCGGCGATGCCGGGCAGCCGGCGATCGGGGCAGGTCACCTCGGCTGGGCGCCGAACCTGATCGACGGCGGCGAGGCCGGCCTCGTCTCCGAGGGCGACGTCGTCGACACGGTCATGGACGCGGAGGACCCCGACGCGCAGCTGCCGTTCGGCCTCGTCGACCAGGAGCTGCTGGCGATGGCGCACGGTTCGGCCGAGATCCTCCCCGAGGGCCAGTGGACGGCCAATGCGGCGCTCTTCCTGCGCACGCCGGCGACCGTCGCCGCCGGTGGCTACACGGCCACCCTCACGCTGTCGCTGTTCGAGTAGGAGCCGCAGCGACGATATGCCAGTTCCCCCTCATCGGCACAGCAACGGTGAGGGGGAACTGCGGCGTCAGCGAGGCATCCGCTGGTCGGGCTCGTCCGCCGGTTCCAGGCGCGGATGCCTCGTGGTCGCCGTCGTACTCGGCTACCGTGTCGCCCATGCAGAACGACACGGCAGCGACCTCGCCCGAGACGCCGGGGGAGACGCCGGCTGAGACACCGACCGACACGGCCCGACGTCTGATCGAGCAGAACACCTATCTGACCCTCGCCACGGCCGACGCCGACGGGCGCCCGTGGGCGAGCCCGGTCTGGTTCGCGGCGCGCGGCCTCTCGGAGTTCTACTGGGTGTCGCGAATCGTGAGACGTCACTCGCGCAACCTCGAGGTACGCCCCGAAGTGGCGCTCGTCGTCTTCGACTCGACGGCGCCGGTCGGCCGGGCCGAGGCCCTGAACGTCGATGCGGTCGCCGGCCAGGTCGACGACGCCGATCTGGCCGCTGCGCTCGCCGTGTACAGCGGGCGATCGGTGGATCGCGGGCTCCCGCCTTGGGATGAAGCGGCTGTCACCGGCGACGCACCGCACCGCCTGTACGTGGCACGCGCGACCGACGTGTTCGTGCTCGACGAGACGGAGGGGCGGGTCAGCGTTCCGATGAGGTGATCGGGCGTTCGGGTGATCGCGCCGAGATGACACGCGAGATCGAGCGCGCCCGATGTCGATCTCGCCCGCTGCGAATCGACGCATGAGTAGAGGCATCCGCTTCTGAGGTATTCGCTCTCATGTCGTAGGAGAAGATCGTGTCGACTCCCCGGGCTCTTCGGCCGCTGCGCAACCCCGCCTATCGCTGGCTCGCGGCGGCCCTCGTGTCATCCCTCGTCGGTTCCGGCATCTGGCTGGTCGCGCTCGTCTGGCAGATCGTGGCGATCGGCGGCGGTGCAGCCGAGCTCTCGCTCGTCGCGGGCGCGTCGGCGATCGGCATGCTGCTGACGACACTGCTGGGCGGCGCGCTCGCCGACCGTATTCCGCAGCGGAGGATCCTGCTCGTCGTCGAGGTCGTGCGCACCGCGAGCGTCGGCATCGTCGCGCTGCTCTCGCTCACGGGCACGCTCGCGGTCTGGCAGCTCGCCGCGGTGGCCCTCGTCGGCGGTGTCATGGCCGGGCTGTACTACCCGGCCTACTCGGCGCTGCTGCCGAGCGTCGTGCCCGAAGACCAGCTGCTCGCCGCCAACGGATTCGAGGGCATGGCCCGGCCCGTGCTCATGCAGGCCGCAGGCCCGGCGCTCGCGAGCGCGCTCATCGCCGTCTCGTCGCCCGGTGCGGCACTCGCCGTCGCCGCGCTGACGGGGGCTGCGGCGGTCGGATGCCTCGTGAAGGTGCCCGACCTGCCGGTGCGGGGTGAGCAGGCCAGCGAGCATGGCGAGCAGGCAGAGGCCGAAGCGAGCGGCGGCAGCTCGCGGCATCCGGCGCTCGCATTGCTCGTCGACGTGCGCGAGGGCTTCGTCTACATGGCCCGCACGCCCTGGCTGCTCGTCACGCTCGGGTTCGCGTCGCTCCTGATCCTCTTGATCATGGGACCGTTCGAGGTGCTCGTGCCGTTCGTGATCAAGGATGCCGCCGGCGGCGGCCCGCAGGAGCACGCGCTGATCCTCGCGGCGTTCGGCATCGGCGGCGCGGTCGGCTCGATGGTCGTCGCCTCCCTCAGGCTGCCGCGTCGCTACCTGACGGTCATGAACCTGCTGTGGGCATTCGGATGCCTCCCGCTCGCCGTCTTCGGACTGACCGACCAGATCTGGCTCATGGTGGTCGCGGCGTTCGCCGTCGGCGCCGCGTTCAACGGTGGCGTGGTGATCTGGGGAACGCTGCTGCAGCGCCGGGTGCCGTCGGCCATGCTCGGGCGGGTCTCGAGCCTCGACTTCTTCGTCTCGCTCGCGTTCATGCCCGTGTCGATGGCCATCGCCGGGCCGGCGGGGGAGACGGTCGGGCTGCCAGTGGTGTTCCTCATCGCGGGGGTCGCCCCGCTCGTGATCGGTGTGGTCGCGATCGTGGCGGCGCGGATGACGCGCGATGAGATCGCGCACCCGCTCGATGCTCTGTTGGTTGAGCCTGCCGAAACCGAGCCTGTCGAAACCGACCCGGCCGAACCCGAGCCAGTCGCTCCCCTGCCGGTTGAGCCTGTCGAAACCAATGCTGCCGGAGTTGCGGATGTCCCGACCGACGACCTCGTGCCGGTCTGAGCCTGATCGTTCGAGGTGAATTCGATCATCCCCTTGTCTCTGAATTGACGACCCGGTACTCTACAAATTGACGACCTGATGGTCTACAAATTGACGACTGGCTCGTGCTTCAACTGGCGACCGAGGTGCACATGGCATATGTTCCGCGTCTTGCAGACGGCGAGCTCACCGCCGCGCTCGCGCGCGCTGGCGCGGTGCTCATCGAGGGTCCAAAGGCGTGCGGCAAGACCGAGACGGCACTGCAGCAATCGGCGAGCGTCGTGCACGTCGATACGGATCCGAGCGTCGATCAGTTGATGGCCGTCGATCCGGCACTGCTGCTCGAGGGTGACACACCGCGGTTGTTCGATGAATGGCAACTGCAACCGCGGCTCTGGAATGCCGTGCGCCGAGAAGTCGATTCGCGGGGGAGCCGCGGCCAGTTCATTCTGACGGGCTCGACGGCACCATCCCGTGACGCGAGCCGTCACTCCGGTGCCGGGCGGTTCGCGCGGCTCCAGATGCACACGATGACCTTGTTCGAAAGCGGGCACTCGAATGGAAACGTGTCGTTCGGTGCGCTCCTCGAAGGCGCGGCGCCTCGTGCTGTAGATCCCGGTCTCACCTTCGACGCGTTGATCACGCGTATCGCGGTCGGCGGATGGCCGGGGTTCGTTGGGTCTTCCGCGACCGACGTGCTCGCAGGGCTGAGAGACTACGTCTCATTCGTCGCTGAAGTCGACATACAGACAGCCGGTACGGCCCGCGATCCGCGGAGAGTCCGCAGGCTCATGACCTCGCTCGCTCGTGCAACAGCAACCGAGATCTCCATCTCCACACTCGCGCGCGACGAGGCATCCCTCTCTCGGGACGCGGTGCGCGAATATCTGGATGCGCTGGCTCGAATCTTCGTTGTCGAGGACCAGCCCGCGTGGTCGCAGCATTTGCGCTCATCCGCCACGCTGCGGAAGGAGCCCAAGCGTCATTTCTGTGATCCGTCGCTCGCCGTTGCCCTACTGGGTGCCGATGCAACGGCGCTTCGAAAAGACCTCGCGTTCCTCGGCCAGCTCTTCGAGTCCCTCGTCGTTCACGAGCTTCGTGCGTTCTCGCAGGCGACTGGTGCTGACGTGTTCCATGCACGCGACTCGACAGGACGCGAAGTCGACGCCATCGTGCAGCGACGAGATGGCAGATGGGCCGCGTTCGAGGTGAAGCTCGGCAACAGCCCCGAGACGATCGAGGCGGCTGCAAATTCGCTGCTGCGGTTTGCCGGCGACGTCGATACACGCACCGATGCGTTGGCGCCCACCCTCGGCGTCATCGTGGGCAGCGGCCCTTCATACCGCCGCCCCGATGGGGTGGATGTCATCGCGATCGGCGCGTTCGGGCCTTGAGGAAGGAGCTGGTTCGACCGCGCATCAGCCACCTCCCAGCCGCGCCCATAGGATCAATGGCATGGCCGGATTCTGGGGCAAGCGAAAGCGCGAAGAGCAAGAACTCGACGCTCAAGATGCCGTTCTGGCGCAGCGGGCGGGAACGGCCCTCGTCGCCGCCGACGAGCGCGTGCGCGTCACCGCCGACGAGCTCGCCTTCGCCGATGCCGAGCTCGGCCACGAGGCGACCGCCGAGCTGAGCACCGCGCTCGCCGCGGTGAAGGAGCACCTCGGCGAGGCGTTCCGGCTGAACCAGCTGAACCACGACGAGATTCCCGACACCGCCGAAGAGCTGCGGCAGCGCAACGCCCGCATCGTGCAGCTCTGCGACTGGGCCGAAGACGTGCTCGACGAGCACATGTCGACCCTCGCCGACAAGATCGCACGGGCGCGCCGGGCTCCCGAGATCATCGCCGGAGTGCGAGCGGATGCCGCGCGCGTCCGCACCCGCATCCCCACCGCCCGTGACACCATCGGCCGACTCGCCGCCCGCTACGCGCCCGAGGCGCTCGCCCAGGTGGAGGCCAACCCCGCCCAGGCCGAACAGCTGCTCGGATTCGCGGAGCACAGTGCCGGCGTCGCCGAGCGCCGCCGTGAGGCCGGGCAGCGCGAACAGGCCAACCTCGCGCTCGAGGCGTCGACCGAGTCGGTGCGCCGCGCAGCGACCTTGCTTGACGCCGTCGAGACCTTCGAGGTCGAGGCGCTGCGCGCCGAGTCGACGTTGTCGGCGATCATCGAGGACTCCCGCGGCGACCTCGCCGTCGCCCAGAAGGAGCCCCAGACGCCTGCGGTCACGGCCGCGATCGTCGCGTTGCGGGGTGCCCTCGCCGCTCTCCCGGCGGCCGGCGTCAACACCGACCCGTTCGCGCAGCTCAGTAGCCTCCGCGATGCGAACTCTGGGCTGGATGCCGCGATCGCCGCGGCCCGCGAGCGCGCTGCGCGCCCGATCCCGCCGCTCGAGCACGTGCACCACGCCATCGACGACGCCGATCGGCAGCTCGCGGTCGCTCGCGACGTCATCGCCGGCCACCGCGGATGGATCGGCGCCGACGCCCGCACCCGACTCGCCGAGTCCGAACGCGTACGGGTCGACCTCGACCGGTTCCTTGGTTCACCTGCGGCGACCGTCAGCGTCATCGACGAAGACCATCGCGAGCAGGCGATGCTGATGGCCCGTCGCGTCGCGCACCTCGCGGCCGAGGCGCTGCAGCTCGCGCAGCGCGACATCGACTCGTCACGCCCGCAGGATCCCGGTCAGTGGGGCGGCGACGGCTGGGGCGGCGGTGGTCGACGCAGCGGTGGCGGCGACATGATGGGCGGCATCCTCGGCGGCCTCGTCATCGGAAGCGTCCTCGACGGCATCTTCGACTGACCTCTGGTCTGGTTGAAGTCCGCCTAGCTGTCAAGGAAACGTTGACATGCGGGTTGCGAACACCGATCGTTGGATTCACCATGGCCGGTTTTCGGGTCAGATGTCTCCGGGTCGGGCGCACACGCGGTGCGTCTGAACTCGCGGTTCGCGACGCCGACCTGGCGAAGCGGGCCGGATCGGCCCTAGTCGCCGCCGACGAACGCGTCCGCGTCGCGGTCGACGATCTGGGGTTCGCCGAGGCGGAGCTCGGGTCCGACGCCACGACGCAACTGCGCGAGACGCTCGTCGAGGTGCGCACGCACCTGAACGACGCGTTCCGACTGCACCGGCTCAATCATGACCCGATGCCCGGCAGCGTCGACGAGGTACGCGCCCGCAACCTGCGCATCGTGCAGCTCTGCGAGTCGGCTGAGGATGAGCTCGAACGGCACACCACCGCCCTCGCCGACCGGGCTAGGCGGGTGCGGCGCGCGCCTGAGATCGTCGCAGCCGTGCGAGCCGACCTCGAGCGCCTGCGCGCCCGAATCCCGAGCGCCGGCGACACCCTCGATCGGCTTGCCGCCCGGTATGCCCGCGAGGCGATCGCTCGGGTGGACGGCAACCCTGCGGAGGCCGATCGACTGATCAAGTTCGCCGAGCACAGCGTGGCTGTGGCCGAGGTGCGACATGCGGCCGGTCACCGTGAGCAGGCGAGCGTCGCGCTCGAGGCATCCACGACTTCTGTGCAACGGGCAGTCAGTCTGCTCGATGCGGTCGAGACCTTCGAGGTCGAGGCATTGCGGGCGGAGGCGATGCTGGTGGCGCTCGTCGAGGAGTGCCGTCGGGATCTCGCGGCCGCACTCGAGGAGCCGCGATCTCGCCGCGTCGCGGATGTGGTCGGCGAGCTGCAGGCAGCCCTCGCCGCCATCCCGCAGGCTGGGGTGGACACCGACCCGTTCGCCCATCTGAGCCGACTGCGCGAGGCGCGCGCGACGTTGGTTGCCGCCATCGCAGCGGCCCGCGAGCGCGCGACGGATCTGATTCCACTCGTGGACCACGTGCACCATGCAATCAGGGACGCCGACCGACAGCTCGATGTCGCCCGCGATGCCATCGCCGCTCACCCGGGTTGGATCAGCCCCGAGGCGCTCACGAGGCTGGCCGAGTCCGAGCACGCCCGTATCGATCTCGGCCACTTCCTCGGCGGCTCAATGGCGGTCATCACTACAACGGACCAGGATCACCGACAGCAGGTCATCGCGATGGCCCAGCGGGTCGCGTCGCTCGCGAGCGAGTCCCTGCGCCGTGCCCGGCACGACATCGAAGCGTTGCGGCGTCATGGACGACCGCTCGGGTCGCGTAGCCGGGCCGGATCGCTCGCCGACGAACGACGAATCGCCGGCTGAGCGGTTCGAGGGTTCGTGAGCCGGTGCGACTGAGCGTGCCTGAGCGGAGGGTTCTTCGGTGGCGGGCAATTGCGAGTCGCGGTCATCGAACCTCACAAGAGCCGTGCGTTGTCCTGATACTCGAAGTGACTCTTTACGCGGTCGGATACGTCGACGTTCTGCAGCTTGCTCGACACCGGAGTGAAGCCAAGGAGTCCCGCTGCGGCCTCTCCTGCCTGTGCTGTCCTGTAGACGAACTTCAGGACGTTGTCGTTCGTCGAGTGATAGCCATAGACGACCTCGTCGACGGCGGCTGTCAACGCGTCCCAGTTGCTCTTTGCACCGATAGCAGCACCGAGCAGGTGCGCAGATTCGATTCGAGGACCGCCTGGCTTGGTACCAAGGGACTCAGCGGCGACGACCATCACCCGTGCTCCGAGGCTGTGACCGATGAGCACGTAGGACTCCGCGTCGGTGCGGGCCAGCAGGTCACCGAGGATGACACCTGTTTTGTCCGCGCGACTCTTAGCCACGTGCCAGGGATTCTTAGCCAGGTCGGCGGTGATCATCGCCGGGCCGACGACGTTCCCCAGGAACCTCGCTCCAGCTTTGGTGCCAACGGCTGCTGCTGCTTTGGCAGCGGCGACGCCTCCAGCTTTCCCCAACGCATTCGCTCCGAGTACACCGAAGTCGCGGAGTTCCTTTGCGCCCCACCACACCCGATAGACCGGGGAGTCCGGGTACCGCTCGTTGACGATCGGCTTCCAACTTCCCCACTTGTCACCCTTGCCGTCGGTGAGGAAGCCGTTGGCGACGAGCACGGGCACGCCGCCCTTGCCGGGGCGGAGCAGTTCGATGCGGAACGACTTGTCTTCGCGAAGGTATGCGTTCGCAACGGAGGCGCCGAGCGCACCCCCGACGGCGGCGCCGACGGCGGTGACGACGGCGGTGCCGCCAGCCATGCCGAGGCCGCCGGCGGCGAGGCTGCCCCCGCCGAGGAGGGCTAGTCCGTGAGAAGTTGCTGCGGCGCCGGAGAAGCCGCCAAACATGCCGAGCGATCCGATTGCGCCCCCGATGGCGGGTGCCGCAAGGAATGCAACGGGGATCGCAAGCCCCACCGCGAGGACGCCGCTTACGGCGAGCTTGGATGCCTTATCGAGATCGGGCTTGTCGTACTGGAGGAACTCCTCGTAGTCGTGAAGCTCGCCGATCGTACCCTGAGCTTTCTCGAATCCCGGGATGTCGCGGCGATGCTCGGCGCAGAACTGTGGGACACGGATTGCGCCGCGTACCCGCACTGCCATGTTGTCGCAGCCGACCGCGACGCACGGCAGAGTCGGAGACCCGCACCCCTGACATACATACACGGGAAGTTGACCTGCCGGACGGTTCGACTTCCGATGCTCAGTCAGGAAGAAGCACGACGAGCACCATCCATGCTCGACCTCTAGCAGCGAGACGTCGTCAGCAACGTCCGCGATCCACTGCGCTGTCTTCGCGTAGGCATCGGACTGCTTCTGGGCGATCCGCTTCGTCTCCTCCACCAGCTTCAAAGCCACCCTCTGCTCGGCCGGATCGGCCAAGCTGAGCGCGCGCGCATTCGACGTCGTGCGCGCGGTGTGCCAGGTCTTCGCGTATGCCCACATATTGCTTCGCAACGCAGGATTGCTCTCGAGGACGCCACCGCTGTCGACGGTCGGCTCCATGTCGGTGAGCTCTCCGACCAGCGACAGTGTCGCCCCCTGATCCGAGACCACATCAACTTTCAGGCGTGTTCCTTCGAGGACATGGGCATGGAGAGAGCCGGGCATGGCTAGATCGTCCCACAACCGCAGACACGAGACCGCGCACACCACCCTCGGCAACACCGCCTGCCGTCGACGACGAGCGACCAACGCTCACGCACACTTCGACCAATGCCCCTGGGCGCCAGTGATCACGGGCCCGTGTGGGTGCCCATTGTGGGCGCGGGTGAGCGCCTGGTTCCGACTCCCGGTGCACAGCTGCGCAACTCCGCATTCTGGTGGCTTGCGGTCGCAGTGGGGTGTTCCTAGGCACATGCCACTCAACTAGGTCTGGTTCGTCGCCTCAGGTCGGAACTCATCTGACAGATTGCCAAGGACGTCGCGCACGAATGGGAGTCGCCGCACGATGTCCCTGTCGCTTCCTTCCAGTGTCCGAAAGTGCATGATCTTGTTGCGGAGTTGCGTCACCTCGCCGAGCGCGCGGTTCAGAGTCGACCGGTCGTACTTCGTGTCGAGAGCCTTCCAAGCGCCATCAGTGGCAAAAACATTCGCGAGGTCGCCGAGAGTGAGAGACGCTGGGTCGCCGCCGTACCCCTTCGCCGAATCCTGCAGCGCGCGCTGGACGTCGCCCTCCGTCACATGCCTTCCATCCACGAGCCGCTGAACGATGGCGCGGAGCAGCTCTTCGATTTCCGATAGAAGAAGGTAGGGGCCTGCGATGTCGGCTAGTGCCTCGCCGAGGTCGGCGCTGGTGATGATGCCCGAGATGCTCCCATCGTCGTTCACCACCAGCACGTAACCCTTCGCGTTAATCGATGCGATCGATGCCAACAAGTCGCCGTCGAGTTTCTTTTTCTCAACCGGCGTATCGATGCACTCAGCGAGCTCTGCATGTGGATTCTTCAGCAATGCCCTTCCGATTGACTCCCAACTCACGACACCAATTGGACGGTTCCCGCGCATCACTGGAAGCTGCGAGAAGCTGTGAAGCTCCATAAGCGTCCGAGCGCGGTTCAACGAATCCGATGCCTTTACTGTGATGACGGGGACGATCGAGGCGCTTGGGATGTAGTCGATTCGGAGGCGAGTTGCTCGGGGCATGCCCCCATATTCGCAGGTGGGAGCGGTGCCACATTGCAGCGGGGATTCCACGAGCTTCGATCGGGCGAGAGGCGAACGTGGTGCCCCTTATCGGCAAGAGCGCGCTCTAGGCGGGCCCCGCCCGATAACAGCCACCCCCGAGGCTCTCGTGGCATAACGAAACCAGCTCAATCAACGTCCGCGGAGATTCGAACGGGAAGCGTAACACCAGTTACTCGATCAGTCGGCGAGCGACTTCACCAGTGCATCGACCGCATCCGAATAGAAGACGAACGACAGTTTCGTTGCGACTTCATCGCTGACGTCAAACAATTGCTTCCGTGCAGAGACGGGTAGTAGCAATGTCTCTGCGCCCTTCTCCATGGCGATCTCCGCGAGCTCGGCTGCGTTCATTACACTCTCGATGCCCCCACCGAGTGTGAGGTTTCCAATCGTGATTAGCCCACCCTTAATGCTGCGTTGAAGGAGTGAACTGCATAATGCCAGCAGTACAGGGAGACCCAACGATCCGCCCGACTTCGAGGCATCGAGTGCGCGTACCTGCACATTGAACTCGTGTTCGCGCGGAGACTTATCGCCGACGAGGCCGCGAGCCTGTGCGATGAGGTTCTGTTCTGCGACGTGAATGCTCTCGCGGAGAGCGGCGGGCGTTGGCCGGTTGACAATTCGTACGCCGCTGCCGGCAGTCTCCGTGACGTCGATCCGGTACAGGCCGGAGGGCTCGTCGCCGATGCCGGGAGTGATACCCCAAACCTGGCCTGGTGGCAGTGGGTCGAGGCCGATCGTGTCGGGACTCTGCAACTCAGGGGTTACGACGAATTTCTCGATCCCCTCTTCGCCGACGCGATACCCGAACTGAGTGTTGCGGAACTCCGCGGAACCGATGCGGCGCTGTTGCTCTTTCACGCGTCGCCGGCATTCCAGCGCCAGTTCTGCAGCCCAAGCGATGTCTTCATCCGCGATCTCGGTCTCTGGATTCGGATACAACAGCTTCAGCAAGCCGTCGATTGTTTTGAAAACTGCGGTGGTATCGCGACCGCTGAGGGCATCCCCCAGATGGATTCGGCCTTGAATGAGCGACAGACGGCTCTGTGAACGCAACTGCGACCAGCACTCTGAGAGAAAGTCGCTCACCAACCCAAAGTGACCCGTGAAGTAGGCAGGGTTGAGTTTCGGGACATCCCAGCCCGGCAGGTAGGCGTGCAATCGATCCATGAAGGCCGTGTCGTCACGCATCTCCGGCGGCAACGGCGATAGCAGGTGTCCGACCCGCTGCTGGTGGGCGACATCGACATCGAAGTTACCGACCAGGACGATCGATCCGTCCGCACGGATGCTCTCGCGGCCACGGCTGAATTCGCCGGACTCCATGTACCCCTTCATGATGTTCACACCGTCCTTCTGATCGAAGGAGACGCCAGAGATCTCGTCGAAGCACACGACGTCGTGCTGGGCCACAAGCCCGCGCTGTCCCGTCGAGTTGTTGACGAACATGCGGGCCACGGTCGCCTTGCCGCCCGAGATCAGGTGCGAGTGAGGTGAGACCTGCTGGAACAGGTGTGACTTGCCGGTGCCGCGTGGGCCCAGTTCGACCATGTTGTAGTTCTTCACGACAAACGGAATCATCCGCATCAACAGGATGTCCTGTTGGCGGTCCGTCAATTGCGATGGCTCGAAGCCAACACTCCGGAGCAGCAGTTGTTTCCATTGCGATGTGGAGAAAGCGGCCCGGCCATGCGCCAGATCACCGAGTGCGGACTTCGTCGATAGTTGGATGGGACGCAGACCGACGATTCCAAATGGCTTGCCTGACGACTCGCCAGCGATCGCTGCGTCATACTCCAAATCGATCTCGGCGTAGAAGCCGCCCGTCAGCATGCGCTCGTTGTTCGCGACGAGTGAATCGTCGATGCGCACGTCGGTCAACATGAGGCTCGGCAGTGTCGCTACGTACGCGTTCGCCTTTGGATCGAGCTTCGCTTGGATGAGGTCGATGAGCTTGATTGCGCCCTGCTCGCGAGCACGCGATTTGAAGAGCTCCTCCTCTCCTGCGCGCACCGTCCGGTCGCGCAGGAGACGCTCCACAATTGCGAGGCCTTCGGCGATTTCTTCTTCATCCGTCGTGGCGCAGTAGCGACCCAGGAGAAACTCGCCCACGTAGGTTGGAACAGGGTACGCGCCCTTGAATTTCTGAGCGAGGTCTTTTCGTACCATGAAGCCGTCGAAGGCGAGGGCTGCAGTGCGATCGAGGTCATCGAGCTCTTGCATGTGGTCCCTTCTCTTGCGATGCGGAGCGCGTACTCATCATCCTCCGATTGTGGTCGTCGTCTGGGCGATGACCACGCCCGCCGAATTGATGATCACGATGTGGGCGGAGGTGCCGAGGAGCGCATCATCCGCGACCAGCAGGGACGTCCCATCCGGTGCCCAAGGCTTCGGCGCGACGATTGATGTACCCGCATCAGCCGGCTTCAATCGCATGTCGCTGAATAGATCGGGCGACAGCCCCTCACCGCTGATGCGACAGCGCATTCCCTTCCACGTCGCTTCTTCGATGCGCACGAAAGACGCAGGCGCAACCTTCCCTGCAATCAGATAAGGAATGATCGTCTCCTGAGGGCTAACCCCGCCGTGGTCATAGACTCTTCCGGACTCGAAAGCAGCGATTCCGCGGGGAATCGCGACACGGACCGACGGATCCCACGTCCAGGGAAACTCCGGTTGATCGATTCCTCCCGCGTGTGAGCCGAGTTGGGCACACCGAGACTTCTTGACAACGGTCTTTGCCATCTCGATCCCCACGACCGGAAGGCCACCCGGCATGAGAAGCCATCCGTGGTCCGTGACGACGTGAACGCGCGTCCATCCATGTTCAAGCAATCCGTGGACACGGTCTGCAATCTCTGCGATTTCCCCGTCGAGGTGATCGGCCATCTTGAGATCGACCTTGTGACCGAGCGCGTCGAGGTCGGCGGCTTCTGTCCACCCCTTGCCGGTTGTGTCGCCGTGCTCGGTCGCAGCGAACGCGGTCACACCGTTGTTCGCCATGGCAGTACGCAGGTTGGCGGCATCCATCGACTTGCCACCGAGTTCAGGTACAAAGCCTGACCCACCGTGCGGATTCGACGCCAGTGGTGCAACTGCGGGCTTGCCGGACGACGTCATCGAGGGAAATGGTGAGAGCCTCGAACGAAGCTCAACTGCGGTTCCCATCTCAGCCAGGGTTCGTTCAAGGCGACGCCCGACGTCGTATCGAAGGCCGTCGACGAACAGCGCGCACTCGCCGACTCCGAGTTCGAGGCCTGTGTCAGAGAGGGTGCCTTCGTCAGCGAGCAGATCCTGCCACTTGCGTGCGCCGGCATCTGCCCAGTCCCTGTATGTCGCGCGGATGACGCCGCTGACGGCGGCCCGGCGGGGACCTTCCGGAACCGACGCGATCGCCGACAGCACGAGGTCGTCAACCGCTGATCCAGCCGTTACGTACCACTCGCGAAACTCCGCGACTGATTTTGGGGAAGCAGTCGACTTTGTCTGGTCGGCCAGCGTCGCAAGGTAACCAATCGCATTGGCCAGCGGGGTCTGCCGCAGTTGCGCCCAAATGGATGCCCTTCGGTCGGCGTGGGCCGCTTCCAGCGACGCGACCCTCGTGCGTACCTCGGAACTCGTGCCGAGGCTGGCGGCCGCGATCAAAGCGGTTGAGAGCTCGGCTTCGGCCGATTCATTGTCTTGCGGCCACGAATCAGGATGCAACGTGACGAACACGCTGTCCCGCGCTTGGCGTAGCCGAGCGAGGATGCGTGGGTAAGCCGAGGGCGCCTCGGAGAACCGAGCCCAAACCTGGGCCCACTTCGCCTCCCGTTCGCCGAGCCGGGCAACGGCCGTGAGTACACCGTCCTTTGCTGGATCGATACCGAATTCCTGCTTACAGGTGCCTGCGAACGCCTTCCATTTAGGGCCGCTCTGATCTTCGCCCTCCGAGTCCATCCACTTCAGGAGGGACTTGACAGGGTCCGGAACCAGGAGCGTGTTCAGGTAATCGGCATCGACGTACTTGCGGGCAACGAGGGACTCGAATGGAACAATCGACAGTTCGGAGAGCGCAATCGAGAGCGCCTCCGCGGTGGCATCATCGGAGCTGACGCGGATGCCCGCGCTTCGAAGATATGAGACGGGCGTCCACTCCGAATCTCCGCTTGGCGACCACCAGACGCTTCGGAACTGCAATTCTGCAATCGGCCGGAGAGTCGGGGGACAGTCCTCCAGGGCTCGCAATGACGCGCGATCAATCCCCGGCAGGTAAATGATCGTGGGATCTTTGTCATCGCCTGCTGTGACGGTCTTCGATCTGATCCACAGGGCGGGACCCTGCGACGACTCCGGGGAGAAATCGCCGAGAGTCAAGATATCCACGCCAGAATGTCGAAATAGCGACACAACGGGTCCCCACGATTGCGTGGGGTCGGGCCACAGGATCGCGGCGGGCGCATCTTCGTCGGCCGGGTTGAAGGCGCCAGCTGCTTTGACCGACTCGAGAACGAACTCTGCGAACGTCGCGGTCATTCGATCTCGCCGCGAGCTTGGTGCTTCTGGGTGTTGGTGTGGTGGAGGTTGTTATGGCGTTCGGTACCGTCGGGATTGGTGCCCCGGTCTTTGTTCCAGTTGATGGTGAATTTGGTGCGGAGGATGCCAGCTTCGACGAAGGGGCGGATGTTCATGCGGACGCCGTCGTCGAGGTCTGGGTCCCAGCCGATGGGCTGTTCGGCGAGACTCTTCCAGCGGACGTAGATGTCGTACGGCGGTTCGCCTTCCAGGATCAGCTCGAGTTTGGTTCGGAGTTGTTCGGCGGCGGCGAGGCGGGCGGCGGCGCCGGGGATGTCGTTGCTGGCGTCGTCCTTCTGTTTCTGGATCCACCAGCCCAGGGTGGTGTAGGTGAGTTTTTCCAAGGTCTTCCGGTCGAGGCGGTGGTAATTGATCAGGGCGGAGAACCCGTCGGCGCGGCCGTCCCAGACTTGCCAGATGAACGGGCGGTTCTGGAACACCTTGGCGTGGTGTCTGAAGACGCCGTCCCGTAACCAGCCATCCAGGTCGCCGGGTTTGCCGCCAGCAGCGGTGAGGAGTTCGTCGAGTTTGCCGGTGGACCAGTCGGATCCGTATGCAGTCGCGAGGAGAGTGCGGAGCCGTTCCCCTGCGGATGCTTCCCCGGCGATCGGTTGAAGACACGCGATCCCGTCGGCGTCGGCGAGGGTGTCGAGAGTGTCAGGTTCCTGGTCGGGCCACGAGAACCCGAGCAGCCGAGCGACCGCGACCTGCATCGGTTCCGTTGAACCGGTCACGACACCCTTGAACAACCACTGCGTCGGATCATCCGAGAACGGCTCGGGCAACCCAACCGGGAACCGCTCCGCTGCCACCCGGCGCCAGTAATCTGCATCGAAGGGCACCTTGAGCAGGGTCTGGTTTGTGATCTTTAGAGAGGTATCAATCTCTCGCACTGCCTCAGAGAACGTTTCGGATGAACAATAGGCCCATATCGCAGGAAGGTCGGCGGGGTTCTTCGGCACAATCGCTGCGGTGTTGTTGTCCAACAGGTTGCCTTCGAATATCGTCGCGGAAAGCCGCCCAGTCTGCGAGATTGCCACCCCTCGAAGCCCAACAAAATTCAGACCTCTGATCCAAGCGCCTTCGCGGCCAGCGCCAAGACGTTCGGTAACCGACTTCATTAGCGCACCCCGCCCGTTGTCCCAGCGAAGAACGCCCTCCCGTCCACCGAACTCGATCAGTCCGCTGACCGTGCTCTGCTGGGGTTCCCAGCCGTTGTCGATTTGCCCTAGTTCCCAATGCATCCGACCAAAGCGGGGAATGTCGCCAGTGCAGATGCCCTGCGTTGACTCTGAGTGCTCCGACAGCTGCGGAAGGTTGCTGTGCTTTCGGAAGGCCACGCGCCCATCGGGGTTCTGGAGCTGGTCGAGTTGGTTGAAGGGCAAGACTGCAGCTGTACGCAGGTTCGACTCTTTTTGGGTTGGGGACGAAAACTCGCTGAGATCAAGCCCAAAGAAAGAATGCGAGGTCGATGGTTGATGAGTTGTATACAGGAACATGCAGACGTTGACAACTTCACCGCTGATGGCGCGGAAAGCGGCGGAACCGAGACGAACGAGAACGCCCAAAGTCATTGTGGCTAGGAAACTATTCCGGAACTTCTTGAAGCTCCCGAGGGAGAGCCAACTCTGGGGTGTTACTAGGCCTACCGATCCACCGACAACAGCAAGTTGCGCGGCCCGACTCGTGAACGCCGTCGAGAGGTCGCCCTTTGCGTCGCCATAGCTCGTGCGGAGGTTGGCGCGAAGGAGTTCATCTTGTTGCCCGACATTCAGGTAGGGCGGGTTAGTGACGATGAGGGTGTAAGTGCGGGTGAGGAGTTCGGCGGCATGGGCGATGCCGGCGGCCGCGTGGCCGAATACGGCGGCGGCCCGGTCGGTGTGGTTTTCGTTAGTGAGGGCTTGGTCGAGTAGGGGGGAGACCGTGTCCCAGTCGACGGCGAAGAGATCGTCTTGTTCGGCGGCGCGGCGGGGGTCGATGAGGGAGCCGAGGGTGTCGGCGTCTTTGAAGAGTTCGTGCAGCCGAGTGAGGGCGGTTTCGAGTTTCAGGTCGCCGTCGGCAAGGACGGTCCACTCGTGCAGCGGGGCTTTGGCGGGGATGCCGGAGCAGGCCACATTCGGCACCGGCAGTTCCCGGTAGCCGCCTTGCTTCCAGGCCTCCAAGGCGATGTTGAACATGGCGATCTGGGTGCAGCGTGGGTCCAGCTCCAGCGCGTACAGGTTCTCGCGGAGCACGGCGTCCTGCGCGTCAGCGGGAGAGAGCCCTTCGGCTTCGGCACGCATCCGCCACAGCATCCCGAACGCAGCAACCAGGAAGTGCCCGGACCCGCAGCACGGGTCCATGACGGTGACCTGGTCGATGCTGGCAGGCCAACCGTCGAATGACCCGGCGGCAGGGAACCCGCCCTCATCGAAACGGAGGTAGTCCCAGTCGGCGATCAGAGGAGAGTGCGGATGGCGGGCCGCCCACCAGGCGCCAAGGGAGTTCTCCAGCAGGAACCGCACCATGTAGTCCTCGGTGAACAACTGCGTCACCGGGGAGATGTCGGCGCTGCCGATCTTGCGGCCGGAATCATTGACGGCCTTCTTCTGCTTGGACTGCCAATACTGGTACACCCAGCCCAGAGCGTCGTTCGCAGTGAAGATCTCGGAGGGCAGACTGGTGACGATCTTCTCCAACGCCAACCGGTCCTCCGGCGCCAACCGGACCAGCACGGCGGGGTCGTCGAGGCGGAAGATGCCGGGCAGGATCTGCGACGCGAACCGGGCTGCGACCGACCAGCCGTCGGGCTCGCTTAACGAGGCGGCTAGGTCCTCACAGTCTTCCAGTGTGACCGGGGCCCCGTACGCGGGGTGCATGAGCAGGTTGTTCATCGCAAGGAACCGGGCGAAGAGCAACCGATGCCACTGCTCGTATGCGACCTCCCCGATCAACAACGGGACGGCATCCTCGACCGCGCCACTGGTGCGCGGATCTCCCAACTGGGTCGCCCGCGCCAACAGACCCTCCCGCAGGTCGATCTCGTCCGCCGTCAAGTACGCCGGCGACGCCGCATCCATCACACCAAGACGGGACAACGCCGCCGCTGCACCCGCCTCAGCGGCGGCACGACCATCACCCACGGCCCGCTCCAAGATCGAACGCAAACCCGACGACAACACCGACATGCGGATACTCCCTAGATGACGATGGACTTGTGCTCGACCAGTGCCGAGGACAGGGTTGCGTGAACCTTCTCCACGTAGGCGTCGACGTCGCCTTGTGTTTTCAATATCGCATTCGGGAGCGGCACCTTCACAGCCTCGGGCTCCAAAAGCACCCTCGCTCGATCGCGTGCTTCAGCGACGCGCGAAGGTAACGCGGCGAACAAGTCCTCCCACGAACCAAGGGGACGGTGCACGAGCGATGTCAGAACCAGTTCGGTAGTGCCAAGGCCAGGCAACGGCGGAGCTATGAGCTTCTGTTCGCTGACGATGTTCGATCTCTGGGCATCCGTGAGCTGGCTCCACGAGGCATCCGCCTGAAGCCCCGTCAGGGCATCGGCAACGGCCGCAGCGTAGAGCGCGTGCTGGGCCGACACCGAATCACGCAAGAGCTCCGTGGCCGTCGCGACGATCGGTGCGACGGGATCTGGTGAATCCAGGATGCCGCGATTGGCCGCGACCGCCTCCAGCTGGTCGCGAAGCTCCGCTGCGTCAGACGGCAACTGTGCGACTAGAGCCTCGGCAGCGCGGTAGCTCTTCAGGGCGTTGTCCTTCTGCCCAGCGCGCGTCCTTGCGTTTTGAGCGAGGTCCTTGAGCTGGGAGTCGTTGTGTGCCACGAACTGCACCAGTTCCGCACCCGACCTTGACTTGAGCTCGTCGATGAGCTCGGAGCTCATTGGCGCGGGCAATGGAGATTCACCCCCAGCCGAGCGCAGGAGTACGTCGAGCGACGAGCTGAGCACGCTGCACGCTGGTGCTTCTTCGTTCGGCGTGAAGCTGATTCCGAGGGCGGCGAGAACCCCTCGTGCTTTCAACCGCGTGGACATATCGAGCGTGACCGATTCCTTGCGGAAGACGGTCTTTCCGATGGACGTCGACTTCAACTCGGACGCGGCGATATCCGCCCCGTTGAGCTGCGCATTGATGTTTCCCGCGAGCAGGAGGATCGCGATAGCGCCGTCGATCGCGTCGCGGGGCCAACCATGCGGCGGCGCCGTGAGCTTGGTCCGGATTTCGCTTCCCTGAGCACCATGGGCCGGGATCGTCGCAAGAATTTCCTTGCAGACGGCATTCTCTGCAGCTTCACCGATGTGTCCGACTGCGCCGAGAGCGTCCGGCTTTCCTGCAACCGCATGGGAGAGCACCAGATGCCATGAACTCGAGTCGGCGACGGAGAACTTCGGGTAGAGGCGATCGAGTGACTTCTGAACGGCATTTTCGACAGCTTGTGTGAACCCCGTGCCGCTGACTGGAGTTCCTCCCGCCTGCCGCACGATAGCGTGCTTCGTTAGTTCATTTGACAGTCGCTTGATCGCTGCCTCTGCAGTTGTGACGATGGACTGAATCGCCTTCTTAGCCTCTTGGCCCTCATTGGTGGTGGGAGCTATCCGCTGTGCGATCGTGTCCGCCCCTCCGGCGCGGCTCGCCATTGCATCCGTGAGATCGTCGCCCGGGAGCTTCGGGATGAACACGTGGATGACAGCGGAATCAGTCGGAGCTGCGGATGCGGTCGCTTGGTAGCCCGCCTCGCTTGTCTCCCAGCCCGTGCGCACCCAAACCGGGACGTCGCCGGAAATTGATGGCGCATTGGTACCGAAATGAACAGTGATCGGACGAGGCGTCTTCGATGCGCCTTGCAAGAAGGTGCGAGGAATCAGTTGCTCTAGCTCTTTCCGCACGAGGGTGTCCCGGTCGGTAGCGACACGCGCGAGGTCAGCTTTATACGCCGCGACGCGGTTCTTGTAGTCCTGGTTCCATTCCTGCCCGGTCTTTGACTGCAGGATGTACTCGCCGTCTACGAGACTGAGCTTGGATTCGCCGCGGAGCTCCTCGAGGATCGTCGGCACGATCTTTCGGAGTGCTTGACCAGAGGATGAAAGGTCATCGACAAGCAGGTCGGAGATGTGGTCGGGAGTTGCGCGGACGCCCGTATCAGCAAACCCCTCCCGCGAGAGGCGTGAGATGAGAAAGACCAGCGACAGAATGCGACTGCGCAGCGGGCCATTGGCGCCGTTCCCCCGTTCGGCGGCGATTAGATCCCGTACCTCCCGCAGAAGGACTCCGGACATGATCATGCCGGGCTCCTGCTCTCCATACAAGAAGTCCGCTGCTACGACAGTGCCAATTTCGTCGTCGGCGATACTTCGCACGGCTTCGTGCACCATTCTGAGTTGGGAGCGCAACTGGCCGGCTGTTCCACCATGGTCGACTGCTTGCAGAGCCTTCTCCCAGAATCGACGGCGGCTGGGGAGTATCGGGTAGTCTGCCACGAGGTCGCTAGCGTCCCCAGCATGCGGTGCGATGGCGGCGCCGCCGAGTTCACGATCGATCTCGCCAACGTTCTTGTTCAGAACAACTTGCAACTCTGCTGTGCGGTCTGGGCGCTTCATCAGAACGACTTGCCGGACGACCTGATCGACGTCATTGTCGGACAGTTGTTGTCGTGCATTGAACCGGTCCGTGAGCTTCTGCAATGTCGGTGTCGCGCTGAGTGCGGATTGCCCGGTCGCGACGATGAACAGCAAGCCATCGAACCGAGTCTGGCAAGCCTCGATCAGACCCTGTACCTCGCCTGCCCGTGCCGCGTCGTCATTAAGAAATGCCTGCATTTCGTCGAGGACGATCAACGTTGCCGGGTATTTGCCATTTTTGTCGCTCGCGTACTGAAGAACCGCGTCGACAAGCTCGAGCAGCGAAGGCAAGTCGACCGATTCTGTGTGCGGAAACTGATTCCACAGCTGATTGCGTGCCATATCCGGGCTCGCAGCCCACCCGGGTTTCGCCTCGAGGATTCCCTCAGCCAGTTCCGAGACGTGCATATTGCTCAAAACGAAGGTCCAGTCGAGATCCTGCTCGAGAACATACTCAAGCACGGTGTCATGAATGCCTTCACGCACCATCCATAGGATGCACCGGGCCGCAGCGACATCGGTTGGAAGTCCGACGGCTCGAAGTAGAACGGTTGCAAATGCGACGTTGACGCTTTGTGGCCCGTTCAGGAGACTTCCTGCTGCGGCAAGCCGCCCACCGTTCCGCTTGCCAATGGCATCGAGCTCGACCAAGAGGTCATTGATCTCGCCTAGATTCGATACGAGCCCTCGCGGCGTTGCCCCGTCCGGAAGCGGTTTATCGCTCCAGAGGTGTTCCAGGACTTTTACAAGGTGCGACTTACCGCTTCCATAGAAGCCACTTACCCAAGCGGCCGTTTGCTGTGAGCCGACATGTTGGAGATACGCGTAAAGGATCTTGTTCAAGCCTTCGCGATACGCGCCATCGCAGACAAAAGTCTTGAGCTCGTGACGGAGAGCTTGGATTCCAGCATCGTCGTCGCTAGCGTCCACCTTCGCGACGCCTAGGTTCGGGATGGTGCTCTCGCGGGGGTCATCAGCGAACAATTCCCAGTTCTTGGTCATGCTTGGTCCTCGCTCGTGGTGATGGGAAGCGCAAGGTAGTTCCAGCCTTCGCGCGCTTCAAGGAGTCGGTAGTTGTTGTTGCGGTACTCGCCGGGGAAGAAGACAGCGAGGCGCCCGGCAACGTGAGGCGCGAGTTCGTTGAGAAGCCAGCTCGTCTCGGTGATTCCGAATAAGGATCCGGCCCCCAGGACGGCGACGACTCCGTTCGGGTCGTGCGCGTTCGTTGCTTGCTCACGGATACGGGTCACGAGCTGAGCGCGAAACTCTTGCAGCGCGGCAGTCGAGAGCACTTCGGGCTTTGCGAAGTAGCGGTTGGCGAAGGGGTGCTCACGGATCCAGCGCCCGGGCTCGTCGGTGATGTCTACGAGCTGCCACGACTTGGATGCCTTGTGCGTTGCATTCTCGAACGCCTGCACGCGAGCACGAAGTCGGCGTTCGTCCGTCGGCGGATAGACGATCATCCAGCACCGTTGAGCCGGGGCGAGATTTGACGCCCATGGGTTGGCGACGTGCGTGCTGTAGTTGGCGATGAGATTGTCGAGATCCGTCATGTTCTCACTCCCGCCATCGGGCGC
The DNA here is from genome assembly GCF_004134865.1 of Agromyces fucosus. GTDB lineage: Bacteria > Actinomycetota > Actinomycetes > Actinomycetales > Microbacteriaceae > Agromyces > Agromyces fucosus. Next base: position 446,510 of record NZ_SDPO01000003.1, read on the forward strand.
AGGAGGTGGCGGAATCCGACCTCGACGACATTGCCTCCGGACTTGTATTCGAGGTAGCCCTTCCGAGCGCCTTCCAACGCGAGTGCCTCACGTTCGCCTGTGGGAACATCGAGGAAATCCACCCAGAGCGTGTCAAGAAGCGGACGGCCGCGGAGGCCCTGCAAATGGCCGAGGAACATTGCGTAACTCATCGACACCGGCGTCGCCGTGACCAGAACTCGTTCTTTATTCGTACGACCGACAAGATGGCCGGTTTGACTCCACGACGCAGCCGTATTGCGGCCGATCTTCTCCGTGCTCGGTCGGCTGTACCCGGGAAATGCGTTGCCGAGCGAATCCGCCATCATGCCGTTGGTGATGGTGTCTCCGGGTTTCGCCGTGAGGATCAGGGGAGATGTGGCACGGAAGGAGCTGTCCCGGGCGAGCACACTGAGGCCAGCCAGAAGTGGCTGCGCCAGCGGGTTCTCGACCCAGAGATCGCGAAGCGCGCGGAAGAGGATGCGATCCCGATCGAGCAGGTACATCTCGCGAAGGGCGCGGAACGTCCGCTTGCGACCTTCGAATGAGTCGCGTCCTAGGACGTTGAACTCGACTGCCTGACGCTCGTAGTCGTCGAAGTTTGCGGAAGCGGGCAGCGATGAGAGAAGGGACTGTAACGTGGGAAGCAGCATCGAGCCGCTAGTGTTCGCGCCACCCGGTGAGGAACCCTCGATGATGTCGCGATCATCGAACTCCGTCATATCGTTCCCGTCCTTGAGTGGTGGTGCGGCATTGTCGCCGCCAACGCGACCTCTCCATAATGGCCCGACTCACCGGCGATGAGTACAGGCACCGCCTGCTCGCCATCCCCTCTGGCGCCAGAACGCCGCCCCGCACAGCCTCATTGCGGTAGCGGGCTAGATGACGGCCGCTATGGATTCGGCGATCGCTCGTCCGAGCTGGATCGGTACGGCATTTCCGATCTGACGTGCGATAGCAGTCTTCGAACCCACGAACTTGAAGTCGCATGGGAATCCCTGGAGGACCGCTGCCTCCAAATGCGTGATCGCGCGATTAGCGACGGGGTGAAGGTATCGACCCTTCTCTGGTTTGAAGAATTCTGTTCGAACAGTCACCGACGGCTTGTCCCAGTGAAGTCGGCCCATAACGTCTCCGGAACCGCTCGTGTGGGAGCGCCAGCAAGGTGCTTTCAACTTATCGGGGAGGTTGAAACGATTGCCGCCGACAGGTATCGCAGCGAACCGTTCGAGGGAGAGATCGGTGTAGTTGCGTCCGAAGTGGAGTTCGCGCCCCGCGTAGGGGCCGCTGAGGCGCTTCCCCTCGAAGGTGATAGATCGTTTGGCGAGACCGTTTGGATCGCTTGCGACGTGGGGAATTCCGGCGAATGCCTGTTGAACAGTTCTCGGATCTGAGCTGTGTGAAGGTTCGGGCCAGGCGGGCTTCGCAATGTCGTTCCGGTGACCGATCATCACTGCACGCTTTCGGGCTTGCGGTGCTCCGTAGTCCGCGGCATTCAGGATGCGCCAATCGATCGAATACTCATGAAACGCGGTGTCTTCTTGCAGCGTCGCTTGGAATTGGGCGAACTGTGGAGACTTCGCGAAGGCGGCTACGTTCTCAACAATGAAGACCTTGGGCCGCGTTCGTCGGATCGTTTCCGCGTACTGCTCCCACAAGAAGTTGCGCTCGTCCTCGATATCTTGTTTCCCGAGGGTCGAAAAGCCCTGGCACGGCGGACCGCCGATGATGAGATCAATCTCTTGTTTCCAGGCATCCGTCTCGAGCCAGTCCTGGATGCGACCGGCGAAGACGCGGGCGTTGGGGAAGTTCTGCGCGAACGTCGCGGCTGCCGCGACATCCATTTCGACCGCCTGCGCCGTGACGAATCGCTGCGACGCCTCGTGTACTCCTTGGCTGAACCCGCCGGCACCGGAGAAGAGGTCCAGAACGCGGATCGGATTCGCTGTCACGTCTTTGATCCTAGATGCGGCCGCCGACCTCGTAGGGCCGGCTCGCCGCGTCTTGTCGCCCCGGGGTAGCGTCAGGTATGTGGGCGAATCGTCGTGGGCTTCATCGCACGGAGTTCGGCGCTCGATGCAGTCGAACAAAGGGCGCGACACCTCAATCGAGTTGCGCGTTCGGAGGATTCTCTTCGCTCGTGGATATCGCTATCGCGTGAATTTCCGACCGATCCCATCACTTCGACGGACGGCGGATATTGCCTTCACGAGAGTGAGGCTTGCAGTCTTCATCGACGGCTGTTTTTGGCACGGGTGCCCGGAGCACTTCATTCAGCCGAAGCTCAATTCGACGTATTGGGGGCCGAAGATCGCCCGCAACGTAGAACGAGACCGGGAAACCAATGAGGCCCTGATTCGCGCCGGGTGGCGGGTTGCTCGCTTTTGGGAGCATGAGCCGGTCGATCGGGTGGTTACGACAATTGAGTCATTGATTAGCGAGCCCATGCGCACATAGCACGCGAATCCGATTCGGTGACCCTAACCAGCGCGCCGCGCGAGTAAGCGGCGGTTGCCCGAATACTCTGCGAGGAATGTCTCTCGAGGGGAATCGATCATGGCGGAGTCCGAGCCTTTGGTGTTGAAATTTGATCCTCAGACGGTAGATCATCTGGGCGCAAAGATGTACTCCCATCTTCCAAATGCCGTCGCGGAGCTCATCGCCAATGCTTACGACGCTGATGCTACGCACGCTCGTGTGATCATCGGCGCTGACGCAACAATCGAGATCCATGACGACGGCCATGGAATGTCTAGGTCAGACATTTCGGACAAGTATCTGCGTATCGGACGGAATCGCCGCCACACAACTGAGTCTTCGAGAACGGAGGGCGGACAGAGAGCTGTATCGGGAAAGAAGGGCCTCGGAAAACTCGCTCTCTTCGGAATTGGGAGGCATGTCACCGTTTCAACAACGCGAGCGGGATCTTCGGAACGCGTTGTGGTCGAACTCGACTATCTGGACATGATGGGCGCGAAGGGCGAGTACAACCCGATCGACTCCACGGTGGTCGCGGATCCGGTGCAACATGGGACGACAGTTCGGCTGGGCGACCTGAAGCGTACGACGCCCATCGATGCGAAGGAGCTTGCAGTCAGTCTTTCTCGAATTTTTAACTACGTCGATGAGGACTTCCGAGTGACCGTGGTCGGGACGGATGGTCACGAGTACGAGTTGTCAGCAGACCTGCGGCTCAGCGCGGTGGATGTCGAGTTCAAGTGGTCTTTCCCTGACGCCTGGGCCGACGGCGACGAAATCGCGAACGAACAGGGGCTCTCCGGGACGATTGTTTCGTCTCATTCGCCACTGCGTCACGGGATGCGTGGAATCACCCTCTACGTGAATGGGCGCCTCGCAAACGAACCTGAATTCTTCGGCGCCTCGGAATCGAGTTACGCCTTCTCCTATCTGACGGGCTATCTCGACGTGGATTACCTGGACTCTATCGAGCCGGACGTCATCGCGACTGACCGGCGAGCGGTCGACTGGGAGACTCCCGAGACGGAGCGCCTCCGGATCCAGTTGCAGGCACTGATGGCACGCCTTGGCCAAGAGTGGCGCATCCGACGAGCTGCCGCCAAGCGAGCGAAAGTGGAGACAACGATAGGTGGGTCTACCGAGGCTTGGGTGTCGACCATCAAGGCAGAGGAGCAGTCGACTGTACGCGAGCTTGTCGCTGCAATTCAATCCGACGATGTCGACATGAGCGTTGTCCAGCAAGGGGACATCATTGCGCTGGTGAAGCGGGTGGCTCCGCCTCACGCCGAATACGTTTGGCGCCATCTGCACCCTGAAATCCAAGCCGTGACCCGGACATATTACGAGGAGGCGAACTACTATCTGGCGGTTCAGGAGGCAATGAAGCGTTACGTGAAGATTGCGCGCAACCGCTCAGGAGCGAATCAAGAATCAGACTTCAGCATGCTGGGCGCAGCCTTCGGGGACGCGGGGCTGTATCGCGTGTTTCGGTCGCTGGCCGCTCAACACGGGTTCTCAGAGCAGACCGAGAAGAATGTCGAGAATGGGCAGAAGCATATCTCGATGGGATTGGTCGCCGGATTTAGGAATCCGCTCGCGCACGAGGAGATCGAACTCCTCAATTCGTCTGGAGCGTTTACCAACGACGACTGCCTTGACGCGCTCAGCATAATTTCCCACCTGATGAGACGACTGGACGTGGGGCAGCTTGCCTGACTAACCCGTGAGGCCATGTAGAGCATTGACAGTCGGAGTGGCTCGCGCCCCGCAAATTCGTCGAGTGTCTGCATTCGCAGGGTGACGGTGGCGGCGGTTGGCCACTAGCGGGGGGCTCGGTCCGTCTTAGCGGGTAGGCACGGTCACCTTTGCCTGACAGCGCCCACCGAAGCGATAGGCCGACCTGAATGGAGCAGCGGATGGCGGATCGAATTCCCCCTGCTCGTTGCACAAAGGGTCCTGCGGAGGTTGGTTACCTCAACTCAGCCCACGTGGATTTGCACCATAGTGTTCCCGGGACAATCGAACGTTGCCTCGGTTCAGGTTCTCTCGTGCCCGCAGGCTGGTTCGAGGAGGAACGCCGCAGCTGACAATGGGTTCGAGCTCGGTCAACTGAGAGAGAACGCGGACTCCGATATGGCGAGTACCTCGAAGGCTTGCGACGGCCAACAATGACAGGCAGGCCGGCTCGCCCGGTCTCGGTAAACGCCGTTGAGGCCTATGCCACGGCACGGTGCCCTATCAGAACGGGCATCGCGACACCGAGGATCGGAAGCTACCCGGCATCGACCGGTACAGCGACGGAGTCGCCCACGTCAGAGGCTGGTGAGCTCGATCGTGCTGCCAGTGCTTGCGCCCGCAACACGTTCGCGGATCAATTCGACCGTAGCCTCGGCGTCCCGCAAGGTCTGCAGGATCGCAGCGTGGTTGCGCCAGTGCTGCGCCCACAACTCCTCGCCCACGACTGATCCGAAATCGATGCGGGTGGGTGTTTGCCACTGTTCGTATGAGGCAAGGTGCTCCGCGCGTTCTGTCAGCCCCTTGATTCCGCGGGTTGCGGGCGACAGGCGAGCGGAACTGAACATCCACTCGCGCCATGGCTTGTTGCCCTTGCTCTGATTGCACTTGCCGCAAGCGGGCACGAGGTTGTGTATCTCCGAGATATACCCGGTCGGTTGCTTATCCACGACAAGGGGGCGAAGGTGATCCCATTCGCTCGCCGTATCCCCGCAGTATGCGCATCTCACCGCATCATCCATTCCGAGGATCCGCAACGCCTCGTTGATCTGCTCGGCGGTGGGAGTCACGACTGGAATGATTCCGTTGACGAACGAGTTCGTGATGCTTGATGAGCGGCCCGTGATGCGGACCGGCTTCGGCATGGCAAATCGGAACACTACGGGGTCGGTCACAGGGATGAGCTTACGTTCACCGGCGATCCAAGAACTTCGGGCTCCTCCCGGACTGATGCCCATTGCCCGGCATAGACTCCGCAACATGGACGAGTCCGCCGCCCTCGAGACGACCGCGGCGCGTGCTGTCGAGACCGCCGACCGCGATCGCGTGCTGTGGTCCGATGCCGACCGCGAGTGGGCGAGCCGCGCGGCGGCGGCGATCGTGGGGGAGCGGGCGAGCGCCGAGGAGTTCCTCGGGCGTCGCGCGCAGCTCGTGCTCGAACGCGTCGGCACCCGTCAGCCCGCGGTGACGCGCACGGTGCGCGGCATCCGGTGGCGGCCGTGGGTGGGCGTCGTGACGGTGATCGCCGCGTTCGTGTTGGGCCTGCTCATCGACCGCATCGGCGGCGGATCGAGCATCAACCTGCTCGCACCCCCGGTGTTCGCCCTCGTCGCGTGGAACCTGCTCGTCTACGTCTGGCTGCTCGTGCGTCCGCTGGTGCTCGGGCGCGGGGCGGCCGGGCCGGTGCGGACGCTGCTCATCCGGGTCGCGTCGGTGCGGGCATCCGGCGACAGCAACCGAGCGGATGCCTCCACCGCCGCCAGGCGCACCGTGCTCGCCGCGCTGCCCCGCGACTGGGCGCGCGTCGCCGCACCGCTCTACACGGCGCGCGCCGCGCGCGTGCTGCATCTCGCGGCGGGGGCGACCGCGCTCGGCGTGATCGCCGGCCTCTACCTGCGCGGGCTCGCGTTCGAGTACCGCGCGTCGTGGGAGAGCACGTTCCTCGGCGCCGAGCAGGTGCAGGCGCTTCTCGCCGTGACCTTCGCGCCCGGATCGTGGATCACCGGCATCCCGGTGCCCGACGTGGCCGCGATCGAGGCGATCCGCGCGCCCGCGAGTGAGAACGCCGCGATGTGGATGCACCTCATGGCCGCCACGGTCGCGCTCGTCGTCATCGTGCCGCGGCTCGTGCTCGCCCTCGTCGCGGGTCTCGTTGAGCGTCGCCGGGCGAAGCGCGTGGCGCTGCCGCTCGACGAGCCGTACTACCGCCGCCTCGTCGCCGCGTGGGTGGGCGAGCCGGCGCGGGTGCGCGTCATCCCGTACAGCTACACCCTCACGCCCGAGGCGCAGGCCGGGCTCGGGGCCGTGCTCGCGCGGGCGTACGGCAACGCGGCGCCGGCGATCGATGCGCCCGTCGCGTGGGGCGACGACGTCGAGCAGAGCCAGGCGACGGATGCCGCGGGCAGGGGATTCCGCGACGTCGGTGAGATTCGCCTGCCGCTGTTCAGCCTCACGGCCACGCCCGAGGAGGACGCGCACGGGGCGTTCCTCACAGCGCTTGGCGGAGGCGGCGGTGCGGCCGGGCGGGGTGCTGCGGCATCCGGAACCAGCGTTGCGCTCGTCGACGAGTCGGGGTTCCTCGCGCGGTGGGGTGATGACGCCCAGCGGCGCGACGAACGGCGCGCGGCGTGGCGAGAGCTGCTCGAGGCGCACGGGAGCGTCGCGGTGTTCGTCGACCTCGGCGACCCCGATCTGGCGGCGGCCGAGGCGGAGCTCGCTGCCGCGGCATCCGTTCATGATGGCGGGGCCGCGAATGACGGGAGGGAGCGGGCATGAGTGACCAGGCGGCATCCGACCGAGTTGATCGGGGCTCAGGTCTCGATACGACGGCTTCGCCGCCTACTCGACCGGCGGAAGTGCCAGGCCTCGATGCCGGAGCCGTCTCGCTGTCGCTCATCTCGCACACGAACGCGGGCAAGACGACGCTTGCGCGCACGCTGCTCGGGCGCGACGTCGGCGAGGTGCGCGACGCCCCGCATGTGACCGCCGAGGCGACGCCGTTTCCGCTCGTGCAGACCTCCGAGGGCGACCTGCTCACGCTGTGGGACACCCCCGGCTTCGGCGACAGCGTGCGGCTCGCGCGGCGGCTGCGGCAGAACCGCAACCCCATCGGCTGGTTCACGTCGCAAGTGTGGGATCGCTATCAAGACCGCGCGCTGTGGCTCAGCCAGCTCGCCGTGCGCAATGTCGCCGAGCAGGCCGACGTGGTGCTCTACCTCGTGAACGCCGCCGAGGCGCCCGCCGACGCGGGCTACCTCGCCCCCGAGCTCGAGGTGCTCGAGTACGTCGGCAAGCCCGTGCTCGTGCTGCTCAACCAGACCGGTCCGCCGCGCGAGCGGGCTGCAGCAGAAGAAGCGGATGCCGCGCGCTGGCGTGCCGCGCTCGGTCCCTCGACGAACGTGCGCGACGTGCTCGCCTTCGACGCCTTCGCGCGCTGCTGGGTGCAGGAGTTCACGCTGTTCGCGGCGATCGAACCGCTGGTTCCGGATGCCTCGGCGCCCGCCTTCGCCCGGTTGTCAGCCGCCTGGCGCGAGCTGCGCATGCGCGAGTTCGACGCGTCGATGGCCGCGCTCGCCGGGCCGATCGCACGGGCTGCTGCTGATCGCGTGACGCTGCCGGCCGAGCCGATCACGAACCGCGTCACCGGCTCGCTCGGCCTGCCGAATGCGGCACGGACGAAGGCGCGATCGGATGCCACCGATAAGATGGCCGCTCGCCTGCAGGCCGACCTGCGCGCGGGCATGGAGCGGCTGATCGCGATCCATCGGCTCGAGGGGCGTGCCGCTGACGAGGTGCTCGAGCGAGTCGCCGACGGCGTGCACCTCGACGCGCCGCTCGACGGCACCCGTACCGCAGCGCTCGGCGGCGTCGTGTCGGGGGCGCTCACCGGGCTCGGCGCCGACCTCATGGCGGGCGGCCTCACGTTCGGTGCCGGCATGGTCGCGGGCGCGATCATCGGGGCGCTCGGCGGTGCGGGCATCGCGCAGGGGGTCAACGTCGTGCGGGGTCGCACGGAGTCGAGCCTGCGGTGGGAGGAGGCGTTCCTCGACGGGCTCGTGACGTCGGCGCTGCTGCGGTACCTGGCGGTCGCGCACTACGGGCGCGGGCGTGGTGCGTGGCGCGAGGGGGAGTATCCGTCGCACTGGCGGCCGATGGTCGTCGACGCGGTGGTGGCGTCGCAGGAGCGTCTTGCGGTGATCTGGGCGCTGCGGAGCGATGGCGGGGAAGCCGTGCTGCACTCGCTCGAGGGACTTCTTCGTGAGCTCGCCCTCGGGCTGCTCGACGAGCTGTATCCGGGCACGTTCGACGGCGGTCAGTGAAGCGTTTCGCCTCGCTTCAGCATCTCGACGAACTCGGCCACGCGAGCGGCTCGCGATGCCGGCCGCTTGAGGTTGGCCACGCGGAAGGCCATCGAGAACCGGTTCTGCGCCGACTGCGCCGCGAAGGCCTCGGCGACCTGCGGGTCTGCGTCGAGGGCCTCCTGAAGCTCGACGGGCACATCCCCGTCGCTCTGCCGGTACGCGTTGTCCCATCGTCCGTCGGCCTTCGCGCGGTCGATCTCGTGCTGACCTTGCGGGCGCATGCGGCCTTCTGCAATGAGCCGAGTCACGTGACCGATGTTGACCTTCGACCACGTGCTTCGCGGTCGTCGTGGCGTGAAGGTGTGCAGGTAGTAGTCGGCGTCAAGGGATGACGTCTGGCCATCGATCCACCCGAAGCACAGCGCGACGTCGAGTGCCTCGGCGTACGTGATGCCGAGTCGGGTCGACGCCTTCTTGCGCAGTCGCAACCGGACCCCGTTCGGATCGGGGTTCGCGGTCAACCAGGCTTCCCATTCGGCGACCGTGTCGACGTGCAGTTCGGGCTTGCTCACGCGGTCGGCCATGACGGGAGGTTAGCTCAGACGAGCGACACGACCCTCTAGTGGGCGACGGCTCCGGTCAACAGCCCGAAGGATGTCGCGACTGCTGCGATGACGACAGCGAACACCCACACCGCTCGAACACTGGCGGCTCGCCCCACCGAGCGGCGGAGCGATGCGAACGCGGCGCCGTGGGACGCATCGAACGTCTCGATCGCGGCAGCGCCATTGGCGTGCCACGTTCGCGGCATCCCGACGATCGACAGGAGCGAGGAGGCGGGAGCGACTCGCGGTCCACGGCGCTTGGCCTGAAGCCAGCGCAGGAGCTCTCCCTCACGAAGCACGACGACGTCTGCTGGGCGTTGCTTCACCGTGACCGCCTTTGTGCCGACCAGCACGATGATCGGGGTGACTGTGACCGGCGCTCCGCCTGCGGCGGTGAGCCGGCGGGACGCTTGCAGCGCCTCCGCCCGTGCCTTGCGCAGATAGTCGGTCTTCTGCCCGTTGATCATGAGCATGTGGGCGCCGAGCCAGATGCGCCCACCTGGGTGTCGCTTCGTGTTGATGGTGAAGACCCCGGTCGGGCCGACGACGACGTGGTCGATATCGGTGTCGTGCTTGCCGATCGGTACGGAGTGGAGCACGGTCCATTCGCCGTTCAGACCCTGAAGGCGGGCGCCGACGGCCAGTTCGCCGAGTGCACCGCCGTACCAACTCGTCGCGTCTGCTGCGAGGGGTGACCGCCCGAACACCCGAGCGAGCCAGCCACGCGGCGGAGCAGCGGCGTTCAGGGCGAGGCACTTCGCGATCAATCCGGCACCCGGGGGGCGGTCGATCAGCATCGGCGCGCGAGGAATCGACGCGCTCTCATTGGGGTGTCCACTGCCAAGTCGCTCGGCGGGCGGCTGTTCGGAGAGCGGTGAGCTCACGGGGCTCGAGTCCTTCCAGCCGAGGAGGGTTGGTGCAGTAGCGCCAGCGTAGGTCACTGGTGCGACATGATGCGCGAGCGTGAGAGGTGCCGCGTGAAATCGAAGCGCGCCCGGGAAGAGTTCCCATTCCCCCAGTTCGGGGGCAGAGCGACGCAAATCGCATCCGGCTCGGCGTTTGCACACTTACGGTGAGTGAATCCGATCCGAGGAGCCCCCGTTGCACCGCCCCTTCATCGCCCTGCTCGCTGCGCCAGCAATCGTTGCCGCTCTGCTCGTTCCAACCGCTGCCGTTGCCTCCGATCTGGGACCGACGACGACGCCGAGTGCGCTCCTCGCAGAGCTCACTGTGGCAACGGACTCCACGGTGCCCTATAACCGCGACCTCTTCGCCGAGGGCATCGATGTGGACGGTGACGGCTGCAACACTCGACGGGAGGTCCTTCAGGCGGAATCGCTCGTGCCGGTCACCATCACCTCGGGATGCACTATCACGGCCGGCGAGTGGTTCTCCTGGTACGAAGGTGTCACGCAGACCGACCCGACCACCCTCGAGATGGACCACCTCGTCGCGCTGAAGGAGGCCTGGATCTCGGGGGCGCACGCATGGACGAACGAGCAGCGGTCCGACTATGCCAACGACCTCGACATCGACGCCACCCTCACCGTCGTCACTGGTGCACAGAACAGTGCGAAGAGCGCATACGACCCGACGAGCTGGGTACCGTCACATCAACCGTCGCTCTGCAAGTACGTTTCCGACTGGGTCACCGTGAAGTACCGCTGGAATCTCACCGTCGACACTGCGGAGCATGCATCGATCCAGTCGTTGATCGACGCCAACTGCGGCGCGACCGAGATCACCGTTCCGCCGGTTCGCACCGACACGACCCCATCCACCGATCCCTCGCCCGGTGGCGGCGCGAATGCACTGCCCGCTGGAACCCACCGACTGGCAGGGGCTGACCGATACGCAACCGCCGTCGAGATCTCGGCTCGCTTCAACCCCGGGGTCGAAGCGCTCTACATCGCGACCGGCACCAACTATCCCGATGCGCTCTCCGCTGCTGCAGCCGCGGGCGCGCGAGGAGTGCCGCTGCTGCTCGTCCAGCCGACCGCGATCCCGACCGTCGTCTCGGATGAGATCGTCCGTCTCGCGCCGTCGAACATCATCATCACCGGCGGCACGGGAGCCGTCTCGGCCGGAGTGGAAATGCAACTCGCCTCCATCGCACCTACGTTGCGCCTCGCTGGCGCAGACCGGTACGAGACCAGTCGGCTGATCGCCACGAACGCCGGGCTGACGTCGTCGACCGCGTTCGTCGCCGACGGCCGCAACTTTCCCGACGCGCTGTCTGCCGCATCGGCGGTCGGCCATACCGGCGGTGGAGTGGTCCTGCTCCCCGGAAGCGATGCATCTGTGGGCACCTCGACCCGGGATACGCTCCTCAGTGTCGGGGCATCGACCGTGCGCATCGCCGGAGGACCGGCCGCGGTCAGTGCCGGCATCCAATCGTCGCTGGCATCGACGTTCGCGGTTGTGTCTCGCCACGGCGGCGCCGACCGGTACGAAACCAGTGTCCTCGTGAACCAGGCGATGTTCCCGTCTGCCTCAACCGTGTTCTTGGCGAATGGAACGAACTTCCCCGATGCCCTCGCGGGCGGGGCACTGGCCGGCACGCTCGGCGCGCCACTGTTCATCGTCCCGTCGGGGTGCGTGCCGAAGGTGGTGCGCGACCGCATCCTCGCGTACAGCCCCTCGACGATCGTGCTCCTCGGTGGTTCGGGCTCGCTCTCGACTGCCGTGGAGAATCTCACCGAATGCGCTCCGCCGCCCGACCCGACCCCGCCGCCGAACCCCACCCCGTCCAATCCCGGCAACACCAAGAACTGCAGCGACTTCGCGACGTGGAGCCAAGCTCAGAACTGGTTCAACACCTACTATCCGTACTACGGAGATGTCGCCCTGCTTGACGCCGACAACGACATGATCGCGTGCGAGTCGCTGCCGGGGGCGCCATAGCGGCACCGACGCCCGCCAGCAGGAGTAGCCTCCGCTCATGAAGCACTTCTTCGCTTCGGCACTGCATCAGGTCATCGCCGACCTGACTGATGCTGGCGTCGATACCGAGCAGCTCGCGGCAACCCCGGGCAGCGGTCTCAGCACGGCCATCCTGCCGCTCATCGCGCTCGCATTATCGCTGACTGCCGCGGTCTGCGTCGGTACGCTCGTCGTCTCGTGGCTGCGGCCGCCCGCGCCGGGTGACGCGCTCGCCATCGTCGACGCGGAGACGGCTGGCGTGCTGCCGGTCGGGTTCGTGTCGGGGGAGGCCGCGACGCGGTGGCTGCCCGCGACGGTCGTGCTGCTCGCCGTCAACGGGGTCATCGCGATCGAGGACCGCCGCGACATCCGTGATGCCGCCGACCTGCCCGACGGCGAGCAGGCGGAGCGCGGCCGGGCGAAGGACATCCACCTGGTATTCGACGGCGACTATCCGCTCGCGGCTCGCACCGACGTCGAGAACGAGGGCGCCGACGGCACGGTGATCGCCATGCTCGCGCCCGGGCTCGTGGGCGGGTCGCGCAGACTCGAGCGCGGCGCGAGCGTCGACGTCGACCGGGTCGTCAAGAACAACGGGCAACTGCTCGCGGTCACGCGCGACGGGTTCCGCGACGCGGCCGTCTGGTATCGCGAGAAGCGCCCCGGCTTGCGATTCCGGGTGACGACGTACGCGGGCCTCGCCGGCGTGGCATTCGGACTCATCAGCCTCACCCTGACTGACGCACCGTCGAGGTCGGTTGCGTGGAGCGCGATCGTGATCGGGGCGGCGGCGGTCGCGGTGCGCGTGTTCCTGCCGCGGGCGATTCCACTGAACGCGGCCGGCATGCAGTTGCGCGCGCGGGCGAACGAGCTGCGGGCGGCGATCGAGGGGGCGGATGTCCCGTCCGTCGCCGCGGGCGAGAAGCTGCTGCCGTGGGCGGTGCTGTTCGGCGAGACATCCGTCGTGCGCAACTTCGCGGAGGTCGCGGCGACCTCGGGCACCGTGCCGAGCTGGTACCGCTCGACGGCGCCGCTCTCGGTCGACCGCCTCGCGTCGTGCCTCGCGATCATCGCCGTCGAGCTCGTGCAACCCATCGGCGTGGGCGGCGGGCTGCTGCAGCGCGGCGAGGACTCCCGGTTCGGCGTGCCGATGATCGCCGACACCAAGGGGTGGGGCGGCGGGTACCTCGCGGGCGGCGACAACGGCATGTTCGGCGACGGCGGAGGCGGCGGGTTCGGCGACGGGGGCGGGGGCGGCTTCGACGGCGGTGGGGGCGGGTTCGACGGCGGCGGAGGCTTCGATGGTGGAGGCGGCTTCGGCGGAGGCGATGGCGGCGGGGGCAACTGAGTCGAGCCTTCGCGCCGTCGACTGAGTCGGCCCGTCACCCCTTCGTCGCGATGACTCCCCGGTTGCCGTCCTGGTCGGCGATCACCGTGAGCGAGGGCGCTTCGCTGTCGACGACGATGGTTCCGCCCGCGGCGAGCGCGGCGGCGACCCGTTGCTCGACCGCCTCGGGCGCCACGTAGACCTCCAGGTGAAAACGCTGACGCGGGGCCTCGTGCGCGTCGGCGAGGTCGGCGGGCTCGTCGGCCTCCTCGAACCACAGGTTCGGTACCCGCACCGTGGCATCCCGGATCTCGTCGCCGGGGGAGCCGCGGCCCTGGGACTCGGCGCTGCCGGTCAGCAACGCGGCCCAGACCGGGGCGATGGTCGCCGAGTGCGCCGTGTCGAGGCCGAGCTCGATCTCGCTGACCGAGGCCGGGTCGGCGGCGAGCCCGTGGTCGGCAGCGATCGAGGTGATGCGTCGTGCGAGGTCGACGTCCTGCTGGGTCACCCATTCGACGACGTACTCGGTGCCATCGTCGTCGCGGTAGACGGCGTCGTCGCTGACGAGCTCGAGGTCGACGTACCCGGTGCCGATCGTGACGCGCGGGTGGTGGCCGAGCACGTCGCCTGCCTCGCCCACGGCGACGACGAACCGTGCGCCGGTGCCGAAATCGTCGATCAGGTATCTGGCATGGAGCCCCTGCGCGAGCTTGCGCCAGTCGGTCAGGTTGGCAGCGGCGATCTCGTCGCCCATCAGCATGTCCATGGACGCGGAGTGTAGCCCTGCGGCGGCGCGGCGGCATCAGGGAAGGGGGCTCTTCGAGGAGTCAACAAAAATGAAACACCGTTCCAAGAACTGTTGACAAATCTGATACGCCGTATCAATATGAGCAGGAGGACATGCCTCGAACAGATCGAACGGGAGCCAATGATGGTGGTCGAGCAGCAGGAGAAGATCGAGTTCACGGGCATCGAGTGGGACACGTCCGGTCCGGCCGGTTGCCGACTAAGGGCGGTGCCGGCGCACGACGGCACCGTGTGGAATGCGGTCGAGTACGACGCCGGTGCCAGCCGCACCGCCTGGTGCTCGCGATCCCACTACGGGGTGGTGCTCGAGGGGCAGCTCACGTTCGAATTCGAGGACGGCGGCGAGATCTCCGCGAGCGCGTGGGAGGGATACCTCATCCCGGGCAACCGTCCGCATCGTGGTCGCAACCGCGGTGCTGAGCGCGCTCGGGCGATGATGATCGACCTCCCCGACGCGGCCTCCTGAGCAGGTCGGCCCCGGCCACAGGTCGGGGCCCGACCCTGACGGGACCCGCAGCAATTCAGACAGCTTTCCCAAGACACAGCAACGGAGATGTGGTCGAGTGACCGAGACATGGGAATCACAGGGCGCGAAGCTGCTGCTCGAGGTACTCGATTCATCGTACGGCGATGTCGAGACCGAGTCGGCGGCTGCAGCGCTGGCAGAGGTCGAAGTGCGTGACGCCCGGGCCGAGCACGGCAGCCTCAACGGCGGCACCCGCGCCGACGGCGTGCTCGTGCAGTACGCGAGCATCACGGCCGAGGTCATGGATGCCAACCCGGGCTGGAAGGTCATCGGCCGCTACGGCGTGGGTGTGGACACGATCGACCTGGCCGCGGCATCCGCTCGTTCGATACCTGTCGTGAACGTTCCCGACTACTGCGAGGAGGAGGTCGCGACGCACGCCGTCGCCCTCGTGCTCGACGCGAACCGTCGTATCACGGCCGCTGACTCGCTCGTGCGCCGCGGCGAATGGGCCGATTGGGCGCAACTGCGACCCATCGCCCCGCTCTCGGCGGCCACGCTCTCACTCATCGGCGTCGGCCGCATCGGGCGAGAGGTCATTCGCCTCATGCGCCCCTTCGTCTCGCGCATCATCGCGCACGACCCCTTCGCGGGCAACCTCGAGGGCGTCGAGCTCGTCGATCTCGACACCGCGTTCGCCGAAGGCGACATCGTGAGCCTGCACCTGCCGCTCACCGCTGACACGCACCACCTCGTCGACGCCAGGGCGATCGCCCGCATGAAGGCGACCGCAACCCTCGTGAACGTCTCGCGCGGCGGCCTCGTCGACGGGGCTGCGCTCGCCGCCGCCCTGCACGACGGCCGACTCGCGATGGCCGCGCTCGACGTGCTCGAGACCGAGCCGCCCACCGCCGACGACCCGATGCTCGCCGCGCCCAACGCGATCATCACCAATCACCTCGCCTGGTATTCGGATGCCTCGGAGCAGCGCTTGCGCGCCCGCCTCGCCGAGCGCTGCGCCGCCGTCCTGCGCGGACGCGAGGTGCCGTCGATCGTCAATCGCGCCGCGCTCGATCGTGCTGCGACATCCGCCCCCGTCACCGCCCTGGAGCACTCGTGAACCTCGCCGCCGACTTCTCACCCGCCGCTCTGCGCGATCTTGCGCTCGAACCGACCGGAGCGCCCGCCCGCGTGCTCGCGGGCGACCCGCGCACTGCCGAACGCGTGCTCGTCGCGCAGGCCGGCCTCGAGGTCGGCGTCTGGGAGGTGACGCCGGGCGAGTTCGCCTCGGCCAAGCCCGAGGCCGGCGAGGTCATGCAGTTCCTCTCGGGCGAAGGCACGATCACGCATGCCGACGGTTCGGTCACCCGGATCGCGCCGGGAACGGTGCTCGTGCTCGAGCCCGGTTGGACCGGCACCTGGCGTGTCTCAGCGACCGTTCGCAAGGTCTACACGATCTTCGATGCCCCCGAAACGCGGCGGAACACCGCCGACATCTGATCGAAATCAGAAATCGGTACGGTGTTCCAAAATCAACGAACGAGAGGAGATGACATGACCGTGACGGATGCGACGACGCCGCTGTCGATCACCGCCGACCCTGTCATCAGACGGCGCATCGGCGCGGTGGCCGCCCGCGTGGCCCTGCTCGCCCCGGTCGTGGCGATCTACGTGATCTTCTTCGTCTGGCCCGTCTTCAGCGTGCTGCTGCGCTCCCTCAGCCCCGAGGGCCGCTTCGACGCAGCGGCCCCAGTGCTCGACTTCGCGAACTACCAGCAGCTCTTCGTCGACGACTTCCTGCTGCGCATCGAATGGCGCACTGTGCTGCTGGCGGTCAACTCGACGCTGCTCACCGTGCTGCTCGCATTCCCGACCGCGTACTTCATCTCGCGACTCTCCAAGCGCACCGCCGGCCTCCTGCTCCTCCTCATCCTCGTGCCGTTCTGGGTCTCGATCGTCGTGCGGCTCTTCGCTGTCACATCGATCCTCAGCCCGAACGGCATCGTCAACCAGTTGAGCCTCGCGCTCGGGTTCGGCGAGACCTCGCTGCTCTACACCCAGGCCGGTACCCTCGTCGGCACGGTGATGTACCTGCTGCCCTACATGGTGCTCGTGCTCTACGCAGGCATGACCTCGGTCGATGACAACCTCGTGCTCGCCGCCCGCACGCTCGGCGCCTCGTCGGTGCGCACGTTCTTCACCGTCTACCTGCCCATGGTGCGGGGGTCGATCGTGAGCGGTGCACTGCTCGTGTTCATCCTCGGCCTCAGCTTCTTCCTCGTGCCCGCCATCCTCGGTGGCCCGCAGGAGCAGACCATCTCTGTCTACATCCAGCAGCAGATCGACGTGTACCAGTGGGGCATCGCGAGCGCCATGGGCATCCTCCTGCTCATCGCCACGATCATCTGCTACATCGCCGTCGTGAAGGTCGCCGGCAGCTTCCAGCCGGGCGGCGTCGGGCCTGCACAGGCGAAGGGCGTGAGCACGTCGCTGCCGTTCCGCTGGTCGCCGTGGATGGCGGTCTCGGCCGTCGCGAGCTTCATCACCATCGCCTTCCTCGTGATCCCCGTGCTCTTCGTGTTCCCGCTCGCGGTCGGCGAGACCGGCACCGTGGTCTTCCCCCCGCGGGGCTTCACGCTGCGCTGGTTCGGCGAGGTGTTCACCAGCCAGACCTGGCTCGGGCCCATCATGCAGAGCATCGTCGTCGCGGTCGGCACTGCGGTGCTCTCGGTCGGCATGGCGCTGATCCTCGCCCGGGTCACGAGCCGCATGACCTCGACCCTCGGCAAGGCCGTCGTCGGCGGGCTCGCGTTCGCCCCCATCGTGACGCCCGCGATCCTCCTTGCGATCGGCATCTATGACGTCGAACTGAAGCTCGGACTCACGGGCACGACCATCGGGCTCATCCTGGCCCACACGATCATCGCCGCACCGCTCAGCTATGCGCTCATCGCCTCGGCCATGAGCGCGGCCGACCGCGGCATCGAGGCCGCCGCGTGGACCCTCGGCGCCTCACGGGCACGCGCTTTCTGGACCATCGTCGTGCGAGGCATCATGCCGAGCGTCGTGGGCGCGTTCGCGATCGCCTTCGTCACCTCGTGGGACGAGGTAGTGCTCGCCCTCTTCATCCAGACCGGGCCGACGAAGACCCTGCCCGTGACCATCTACAAGTACCTCGAGAGCGGGATCGTTCCCACGGTTCCCGCCGTGGCATCGCTGCTCGTGCTCGTCGTCGTCGTGATCGTCGTCGTACGAAGCGTGACAACCCGCGCGACCAACCGCCGCACCTCGGCCCGACAGGAGACGTCATGACCCTCTCGACCGCCCGCCGCATCCCCGGCGACGACACGACGACGGGCGCTCGCCGCGGCGAAGTCCTCGTCTCGAGCATCGGCCTCGACTACAACGGAGTGCCGGCACTCGCCGACACCGACCTGCACGTGCATGCCGGCGAGTTCTTCACGCTGCTCGGCCCGAGCGGCTCGGGCAAGACCACGCTGCTCCGCATCATCGCCGGCCTCCTCGACCCTGCGCGCGGCGCACTTCACATCGATGGCATGGATGTCACGAGAACGCCCACCCAGAAGCGCGACATCGGGTTCGTCTTCCAGAACTATGCGCTGTTCCCACACCTGACCGTCGCCGAGAACATCGAGTACGGACTCAAGGTGCGGAAGATCCCCGGGGCGAAGCGTGCCGCGCGCGTCGCGGAGATGGTGGAGCTCGTCGCGCTCGGCGGATTCGCCGAGCGCTACCCCTCGCAGCTCAGCGGCGGCCAGCAGCAGCGCGTCGCCCTCGGCCGCGCCCTCGCGCAGAACCCGCGGGTGCTGCTCCTCGACGAGCCGCTCGGTGCCCTCGACCGTGGTCTCCGCGAAGAGCTCGGCGCCGAGGTGCGACGCATCCAGCAGGAGTCGAACACCACCGCCGTGTACGTCACGCACGACCAGGAGGAGGCGTTCATCCTCTCGGACCGCATGGGGGTCATGCGCGACGGCCGCATCTGCCAGCTCGGCACTCCCGAGCAGCTCTACCGCGAACCGAAAGACCTCTTCGTCGCGAAGTTCCTCGGCAAGACGAACCTGTTCTCGGGACGCATCACGGGTCTCGACGGGGCGCGCGCAACCGTGCAGGTCGGCGCCCACGAACTCACTGCCCGTGCGAACCCGGCGATCGTCGGCGACGACGTCGTCTGCTCGGTGCGGCCCGAGCAGCTGATCCTCGGCGGGACGGAAGTGCCAGCCGGCCTCCAGCGCATCAGCGAGGCCGTCGTCACCGAGGTGCGGTTCCTCGGCCAGCGCCGGAGCATCCACCTCGACGCCGAGGGCGTGGCGTGCACGGCCGACCTCGACCCCGCGGCATCCGTGCCCGTCGTGGGCGACCGCGTGTCGCTCCTCGTGCGGCCCGGCGAGATCGCACTCGTCGCCGCCGAACCCGAGCACGGCTGAGTCGCACACGCGAACCCGAATCGCACACCCGCCAGAACACCACCCAGCAGTCACGAGAAATCTAGGAGCAGCAATGAGAATCACCCGCCACCGCCTCCTGCTCGCAGGAGCCGCGACGATCGCCTCGGCGGTCGCCCTCACCTCGTGTTCCTCCGCCGGCGCCGGCGCCCCAGCGGAGGACGGCGCCATCAGCGGCGACATCCTCTTCTACGACACGAGCGGCGGCACCGTCTGGGAGGGGCTCGACGCGACGCTCTTCGGCGACTTCACCGACGACACGGGCGTCACCGTGACCGACGACTACAACGAAGCCGCGACGAAGTTCTTCGCCGCGGCCGATGCCGGCCAAGTGCCCTGGAGCCTCGTGTTCCTGCCGACCGTGAACGACGCCGCGAAGGCGGCCGACGACGGGTTCCTCGAGAAGATCGACACCTCGATCGTCCCCGTCGACAAGCTCGTCGAGGGCACGTACGACGAGTACGGCATCGAGGTCGGAACGTTCGGCATGGTGCTGACCTGGGACGACGAGGCCTACCCCGACGTGAAGCCCACCGAGATGGCCGACCTCTGGGATCTCGAGACCTTCCCTGGCAAGCGCTGCTTCTTCAACAACCCGCAGTACGGCTGGACCCTCGAGGCGGCGCTGCTCGCCGACGGCGTGGCACCTGACGAGCTCTATCCGCTCGACGTCGACCGCGCGCTCGCAAAGCTCGACGAGATCAAGGGCGACATCACGTGGTGGACGAGCGGCGCGCAGTCGATCGAGTCCTTCGAGAACGGGTCGTGCGACATCGGCATCCTCTGGGCGAACCGCGCGTTCGTCGCGAGCTCCGAGAACGGCTTCCCGGCCTCGATCACCTGGAACGAGGCCGGCTACTCCAACTCGGTGTGGTCGATCCCGGCCGATGCCCCGAACGCGGCAGCGGCCCAGGAGCTCCTTGCGCACGTGATCGAGAACACCGAGGGCCAGATCGCCTTCGGCAGCAAGGTGCCCACGCCCATCCCGGCGTCGGTCATCGGCCTGGAGCCCTCGTCGTTCCCGGCCGGGGTGCAGCAGTTCCTCCCGATCGGCGACAACGTCACCGACTCGATCAAGCAGGACGTCGGCTACTACTCCGAAAACATCGACGCCGTGCTCGACCAGTTCAACCGCTGGCTCGGCGAGTAGCCGCACCAGCCGCTGCGGTGCCTGCCGCCGGACACGACCGGCGGCAGGCACGGGCACAACACCAGAACCACCGCCGGACCGAAGGAGCCAACGGATGCGTATCGTCTGCATCGACACCGAAGACCAGTACCGCGAGATCGTCGAACGCGACGTCGTCGCGCCCCTGCGGGCGCAGGGCCACGAGTTCGCATGGGTCGACGGCGGGCGGTTCGACCGGCCGGGCGACGCCATCGCGAGCGCCACGGGCTTCGACGCCCTCTACGTGATCGGCGACCAGGGCCCGTTGCCCGCCGGGTTGCTCGAGCAGACGCCGTCGCTGAAGCTCGTCAGCTTCGTCGGAACCGGTGCTCGCCGTTTCGTCGACATGGCCGAAGCGGAACGCGCGGGCGTCACCGTGACCAACGTGCCCGACTTCGCCAGCCAGAGCGTCGCCGAGCACGCGATCGCGCTGATGTTCGCCGTCGCGCGCCGACTGGTCGAGGGTGACGGCATCGTCCGCTCCGGCAACTGGGCCAAGCACCAGGGCGTCAAGCTCGCCGGCGAGCGCATCGGCGTGATCGGTGCGGGCGCGATCGGCTCACGAGTCATCCGTCTCGCGAAGGGGCTCGGCATGGAGCCCGTGTACTGGAGCCGCACCGAAGACGCCGAACGCACCGCCGCGCTCGGCGCCGAGTACGTGAGCCTCGACGAGCTCGTCGCGACCTCGCGCGTCGTCTCGGTGCATGTGACCCACTCGCCCGAGACCGACCGGCTCGTGAATCGGCAGCTCCTCGAACGCCTGCGTCCCGACGCGATCTTCGTCAACACCGCGCGCGCCGAGGTCGTCGACACCGAAGCGCTCGACGAGCTGCTCGCCGCCGGGCGCATCTTCGGCGCCGGCATCGACGTGTTCGCCGAGGAGCCGCCGAGCACCGAGACGCTGCCCTCGATCGGGAGCAACGCCGTCTTCACGCCGCACATCGGATTCCACACCGATGAGGCCGACGACGTGTTCCGGCTCGCGGGCGAGAACATCCTGGCGTTCGCGTCGGGCCGACCGACCAACGTCATCCACTGAAACGGAGCACCACACCCATGCAGATCCGACATGCCTCCCACCCCGCCGACGTCAGCGGGCTGCCCAAGGCTGCGCTGCGCGAGCGATTCGTCGCCGACGCGCTCTTCGAGCCGGGCGAACAGGTGCTCGTCTACACGCACGAGGACCGCATGGTCATCGGCGGCGTCGTGCCGCTCGCGGGCTCGCCCATCGAGCTCGAGAGCCCCGCCGAGCTGCGCAGCGACCGCTTCTGCGATCGACGCGAACTCGCGGTCGTGCAGCTCGGGCAGGGCGGCACCGTCACGGTCGACGGTGTCGAGTACACGCTCGCGCACATGGACGTGCTGTACATCGGCCAGGGCACGCTGAGCGTGGTGTTCGCCGCGAACGGCGACGAGGAAGCGGCGTTCTACCTCGCCTCGGCGCTCTCGTTCAGCGGCCACCCCACCCGGCTCGTCCGCCTGCAGGATGCGAACACCACGCAGACCGGCGACGCGTCGACCGCAAACCGCCGCACGGTCTACAAGCACATCCACGCCGACGGTGCGCAGAGCGACCAGCTCGTGCTCGGCATCACGGCGCTCGAACCGGGCAGCGTCTGGAACAGCATGCCGCCGCACACCCACGATCGGCGCACCGAGATCTACCTGTACTTCGGGTTGCCCGAGGGGCACCGCATCCAGCACGTGATGGGCGAACCCGACGACACTCGCACGCTCGTGCTCTCCGACCGCGACGCGGTGATCTCGCCGAGCTGGTCGGTGCACTTCGGGTCCGGCACGACGAACTATGCGTTCGTGTGGGTGATGGCCGGCGAGAACCAGGCCTTCACCGACATGGATCAGATCGCCGTCACGGCCCTCGCCTGACGTGGGCTGCCGCTAGCGTAGGGGCACCCCCTGCGACCTGCGGTCGTTCGCACCACAGTTCTCTCACGAAAGGGACGCCCGATGGCCGATACGTCGGAGAAGCAGCGCGATGCCGGCGGCACGACCGGCACGCAGAGCGTGGACCGCGCGCTGCAGGTGCTGCTCCAGATCGCCGAGAGCCCGCCGCCCGGACTCACGCTCGCAGCGTGCAGCTCGATCCTCGGCTACTCCAAGCCCACGACGCTGCGCATCCTGCGCACGCTCGAGGCGCGGCAGTTCCTGCGCTTCGACGAGGAGCTCGGCGTGTACACCCTCGGCGTGGCGACCGTGCAGCTCGGGTCGGAATACCTGAACCGGCTCGACCTGCGTCGCGCCGCGCTGCCGTCGATGCGCTCGCTCGTCGACGAGACGCGGGAGACCGCCCACCTCGGTGTCCTGAGCGGCACCGACGTCGTCTACATCGAACTCGTCGACAGCCCCCAGCCGGTGCGCGTCTTCAGCCGTGTGGGGGCGGCGGTGCCCGCGTACGCCACGGCGATCGGCAAGGCGATCCTCGCCTGGACTCCCGAAGATATGCGCGCCGTGAGCATTCCGCCGTCGCTCGCGCCTCGCACGTCGCACACGCTGCGAACGGCGGCGGACCTCGCCGACGACCTCGCTGCGACCCGGGAACGCGGATTCGCGATCGACGACCAGGAGAACCGCGAGGGCATCCGCGGCTTCGCCGCCCCGGTGTTCGACTTCCAGGGTCGGGCGATCGCGGCGGTCAGCATCGCCGGCCCCGCGACGCGCGTCACTCCTGAATCGGCCGAGGAGCTCGGCTCGCGCATCGTCGGGACCGCGGCGGAGATCTCCGCCTCCATGGGGGCATCGCGGAGCGCGTCGTGAGCGCAGCACCCGGCGGCATCGCCGTCGTGACGGGCGCCAGCCGCGGCATCGGGCGTGCGATCGCCGTCCGGCTCGCCCGAGGTGGTGCCGACGTCATCGGCGTCGGCTCGTCGATCGAGGGGCTTGCGGATGTCGCGTCCGAGATCCGCGGGCTCGGGCGGGCGTTCGAGCCGCTCGTCGCCGACCTCGCCGACCCCGATGCCGCGCTCGAGCTCGCCGGGCGCATCACTGATGCTCACGGCACGCCCGACGTGCTCGTGCAGGCCGCCGGCATCAATCGCCGCTCGCCCGCAGCGGAGCATGCGATCGCCGACTGGGACGACGTCATCGGCGTCAACCTGCGATCGCCGTTCATCCTTGCACGAGAGCTCGGGCGTGGCATGGTCGAGCGCGGCAGCGGCAAGATCGTGTTCATCGCGTCGCTCCTGAGCTTCCAGGGCGGACTCACCGTGCCCGGGTACGCGGCGAGCAAGGGCGGTATCGCGCAGCTCACGAAGGCGCTCGCGAACGAATGGGCGGCGCACGGCGTCAACGTCAACGCCGTCGCGCCCGGCTACGTCGCGACCGACATGAACGTGGCCATCCAGGCCGACCCCGTACGGCACCGGCAGATCTCCGAGCGCATCCCAGCGGGTCGCTGGGCGACGCCCGACGACATCGCTGGCGCCGCGGTCTTCCTCGCGTCGAACGACGCCGCGTACATCCATGGGGTCGTGCTGCCCGTCGACGGGGGATGGCTCGGGCGCTGAGCGAGCGCCGTCAGGTGAGCGGATGCGACGCGGCATCCGCGTCAGTTCGAACGCGCGTCAGCCGGTGGTGCGCCCAGTCTGGAGCGGCGCAGAGCGCGCCAGCGCTCGACCGCTTCGGGCGCGACGTAGACCTCGAGGTGGAATCGCTGACGCGGGGCATCTCGTTCGCGAGGAGGAAGGCGCCGATACCAGCGGAGGATGGTCGCGACGCGCTGGCCGGGTCAGCCTGAATTCATGGACACATCGACACGCACTCGCTCGAACCTCCCGAACAGAACGACCACCCCGGGCATCCGGTTCTTCCGGTCCCGCCGTCTGCTCGGCGCCATCGGGACCCTCGCCCTGATCGGCCTGGGCGCCGCGCACACGATCACCAACGCCGTCGGCTTCGCAGCGGACCCGGATGCCTCGTGGCCGCTGTTCCTCGCCTTCGGGGTCGGCGTCAGCCTCGTGCTCTGGGCGATCGCGGTCATCGCGTGGCGCTCCTCGCGCCGCAGGGTCGGACGCGTCACGCGCGTGGTCATCGCGGTCGTGGGCGTACTCCTCTGCCTGATGGCCGTCAACGTGCTGCGCGTGCACCCCGAGATCATCTTCTCGCCCGCCGGACCCGGGCTGTGGTCGCTCATCGGAGGCCCGGCGCTGCTGGCCGCGGCGCTGCTGCCGGTGCGGGTGAGGTGAGCCCATGGAGCAGCGCTCATCGAGAAGCTTCCGCGCTCTCCGGTCCGTGCCGTGGTGGATCTCGGCCGCGTGGGCGGTCGGCTATCTCGTGGCGGGTACCGCATGGGGTCTCGAGGCAGCGGGATACCCGTTCTCCGGCGGCGGCGCCGGGCCGCGTGCCTCGGTGATGGATCCGTTGCCGAGCCAGGTCGGCGGCGGGATCCTCGCCGGGGCGGCCGCGCTCGCCGGCGTGCTGGTCGTGCTGATCGCGCGTCGCCCGGCCGCCCGCGCTCCGGCGGCCGGCGCAGTGCTCGTCGGCATGACGCTGGCCGTCGTCCTCACCGATTTCCGGGTGCTGGTGTTCGCCGCGTACTTGCCCGTGATGGCCGTTGCGGCCCTCCTCGGCCACGTCGACCCGCATATCATGGCGACAATGCTCATCTGGCCGAACATCAACCAAATGGTTCTGATGGTCGCCGGTGCCTGCCTCGCCTCCCTCGGCATTCGCGGCCTGATGGCACGGAATCGCGCAGGTGAGACGACGACGGATGACGCTGCGCCCGAGCTGCGGGCCGCGAGCGCGCTTCGCGTGGGCCGCTGGGCGACCGGCGTCGCCGTCGCCGTTCCCGTCGGGTACGCGATCACCCGAATCGGGTGGTTCGCCGGACTGCCGATCGGCATCAGCCCTGGCTTCATGCAGGAGCTCGACGACGCCCGCGCCGCACCCATCGGCGCCGGACTGGGCGGCGTCGCGCTCCTCGGCGCCGTGCTGACCCTCGGCCTCGTCTGTCGCTGGGGCGAAGTCTGGCCGCGCTGGGTGCCGTTCCTGCGGGGGCGAGCGATCCCACCACGGCTCCCCGCTTTCCTCGCGATCGCCATCTCGTTGCCGATCATGTCGGCCGGCCTGATGTACGTGCGGAAGATGCTCGCGGGCGAGGAGTTCGGGGCGACCGGGGCGGAGCACGAGCCGGGAGCATGGCTGCCCGAGATGTTCTTCCCGGTGTGGGGTGCGGCGCTTGCGATCGCAGCGCTCGCCTACCTCCAGCGGCGAGCGGCCGGTCGGGAGTTGCAGAGTCGATCCGCAGGCTACCGCGGCCTGGTGAGCGCATGAACTCCCACATCGACGCTGGGCCGCCACCGACCGACGGGCGGCGGGACGGCCTGTTCAGGAGGAACCCCGCGCTCACCGACCTGGTCGTGGCGGCGGCCTACGCGATCCCGCTCGGCCTCGTGTCACTGCGCCTGCTGCAGCTCTCCGAGAGCTCACTCGTGTGGCGGGTGCTCGCAGGTGTCGCGGTCGTCGTGCTGCATGCCGCGACGGCGTTCCGCCGTCGTTGGCCCCGACTCGCGTTCGGCGTCGGCGCGGGAATGGCGATGGTGCTCGCGCTGCTCCCTCCATTGCAGGATGCCGCGGGCAACGCATATCCGGCGTTCGCGCTGCCGAGCATCCTCGTCTTCGGCGTGCTCGTGTTCACCGCGGCACGGGTGCTCGATGCACGGGCCGGCTGGGCCTGCCTGGCCGTCGCGCTCGCCGTGGCCGCCGTCGTCGTTGTTCGGCTCTGGAACCCGCAGGTCTGGGGTAGGCCATCCGACGACGGCGAGCTCATCATCTGGCGTGCCGCGCTGACGCTCGGCATCACGGCGACGATCCTCTGCCTCTGGGCGCTGGGCCGGCTCGCCCGAGTGCGAGACGCCTATGTCGCCGAGCTGAGAGAGAAGTCGGAACGGGCCGATGCCGATCGGGCGCGTGAACGTGCGGAGGCGGCTCGCGCCGAACGGGATCGCATCAGCCGGGAACTCCATGACATCGTCTCCCACTCCTTGGCGGTCATGGTGAGCCAGGCCGAAGGCGGCCGCCTCTCCGATCCGGCCGCACCGGCTGCGGCGACGTTCGCCACGATCTCGAGGATCGGCCGCGAATCGCTGCGGGACATGCGCGGACTGCTGGGCGTGCTGAGATCGGATGTCGCAACCGAGCGTGTGCCCCAACCGGGCCTGGCAGATCTGCCGGCACTGGTGAGCCGGGTGCGAGCGGCCGGCGTGGAGCTCGTCGACGAGGCATCCGGTGGCCGGCGTCGGCTACGCCCCGCCGCCGACCTCGCCGCGTACCGAGTCGTGCAGGAGGCACTGACCAACGTGCTCAAGCACGCGGGCCCCGCGCCTGAGGCGCGTCTCGACCTCGACTGGCAGGAAGACTGGCTCGTCATCCGCGTCCAGGACTCCGGCCCCGGCCCGCGCGTCGACGACGATCGGGGCGGTGCCGGGCTGGAGGGCATGCGGGAGCGACTGCAGATCATCGGCGGCTCGCTCGAGACCGGTGGTCGCGCTGGCCAGGGGTTCACGCTCACCGCGACCATCCCCTACGACGACGGGAGTCTGCCATGATCCGTCTGCTGATCGTCGACGATCAGGAACTCCTGCGACAGGGCCTGGCGATGGTGGCTCGATCCCAACCCGACATGGAGGTCATCGCCGAAGCCGGCCATGGCGGCGAGGCGCTCCGGGTGCTCGAGACCGAGCCGGTCGACGTCGTCGTGATGGATGTTCGCATGCCGGTCATGGACGGTATCGTGGCCACGCGCGAGATCCAGAAGCTCGACGAACCGCCCAAGGTGCTCGTGCTCACGACCTTCGACCTCGACGAGTACGCGTTCGACGCGCTCCGTGCCGGGGCGAGCGGCTTCATCCTGAAGGATGCACCCGGCGAGGAGATCATCGCCGCGATCCGGCACGTCGCAAGCGGCGACTCCGTCATCGCCCCGGCGACCACCCGTCGCCTCATCGACCACCTCACCGCTCCGACCGGAGACCCAGACGCCGTTTTGGGCAGGCTCACCGAACGGGAGCGAGACGTCTTCCTCGGCCTCGCCCGCGGCGACTCGAACGCGGAGATCGGGGCGCAGCTGTTCCTCTCCGAGACCACGGTGAAGACCCATGTCGGGCGCATCCTGAGCAAGCTCGGCCTCCGAGACCGCATCCAGGCCGTGGTGCTGGCCTACGAGACCGGCGTCGTCGCACGCGGCACCGCACGCGGCGACGGTGCGAGCCGAGCGGGCCGAGCGGACTGAGCTCAGCCGGCGCGGCCGTCGGCGCCGCGCGGCGCATACCGTGCCAGCGTGATGCCCGTGCCCGTCGTCATGCTGCTGAGCAACGTCAGCTCCTGATGCACCCCGTCGAACATGCGCTGCCCGGTGCCGAGCAGCAGCGGGTGGATGATCAGCACGTACTCGTCGATGAGCCCGGCGTTCGCGAGCGCGCGCACGAGCTCGCCGCTGCCGAGGATCGAGAGGTCACCGTCATCCGTCGCCTTCAGCTCGGCGACCGTCTGCACGGCGTCGCCCGCGACGACCGTGGAGCGCTGCCAGTCGAGTTCGAGTGACGGATGTCGCGTGACGACGTACTTCTCGGCGCGGTTGAGGTGCTCGGTGAACGGGTTGCCGTCGGTCTGGTGCGGCCAGTACGCGGCCATGTGATCGTACGTGCGGTGGCCGAAGAGCATCGCGCCGGTCTGCGCCATGCCCTTGGCCATCTCGGCGCCCAGCTCGGGGTCGGCGTTCGCGCCGAGCGCCCAGCCGCCGTCGGCGAACCCGCCGCGGGTGTCTTCGTCGGGTGACATCGGCGACTGCATCACGCCGTCGAGCGAGAGGTGGTTGGTCACGGTGATCCTGCGCATGCGGTTGCGTGACCTTCAGTCGGGCGGGATGTTCTGGTTGAGCCGGAAGAGGTTCGTCGGGTCGTATGTGCGCTTGAGCGTCTTGAGCCGGTCGTACTTCTCAGCGCCGTAGGCCTCGCGGATGCGCGCCTCGCCCTCGTCCATGAGGAAGTTCACGTAGACGCTCGTGTGGAACGGCTTCAGCGCCGTCCAGAAGTCGCGCACCCATTCGCGTTCGGCATCGAAGCCCACGGATGTCTCGGTGGCCGCGTTGATGTTGAAGGTGTGTCCGACGCTCCGTCCGTTGAACGCCGTGTCGTTCTCGCCGACCCTTGCGACGGCACCGCCCATCTGCCAGATCGGGAAGCTCGTGAACGGCGACTGGATGCGCCGCGTGTGCTCGACGGTGATGTCGATGACCTCGTCGCTCAACTCGGCGACGTCGCAGGAGCGGAAGTAGTACCAGCGGCCGGGCGGGAAGGACGGGTCGAACATCGACTGGTGCTCGAGGTAGGGCTTCGGCTCGCAGAGGTCGAGCACCGGTGAGCCGAATCGCTTCATCGGGCGGACGATCCGCTCGCCCTCTTCGATGTCGCCGGTGTAGCAGCAGACCACGCCGACGATGAGCTTGCCGTGCAGCTCGGCAGGAACGTAGGGGAGCGGCGGCGCCTTGCGATGCATCACGATCGTCATGAGCTCGTCGGGTGCATCGGCGATCCAGTCTCGGTAGAAGCGCAGCACCTGCGGCGACTGCTCGATCGGCCAGAAGATCGGGCCGGCGACGACCGTCGGGCCGACCTCGACGAGGTTGAAGTCGAACGCGGTGACGATGCCGAAGTTGCCGCCACCGCCGCGCACGCCCCAGAACAGGTCGGCATTCTCGGCCTCGTTCGCGACGACGCGCTCGCCCTCGGCAGTGGTGAGCTCGACCGAAGCGAGCTGGTCGATGCTGAGGCCGTGCTTGCGCATGATCCAGCCGATGCCGCCGCCGAGTGTCAGCCCGGCCACGCCGGTGTGCGTGACGATGCCGCTCGGCACGGCGAGCCCCGAGGGCAGCGTCGCCTGGTCGAGGTCGCCGAGCAGTGCGCCCGCCTGCACGTGAACCGTGCGGGCCTCGGGGTCGACCGTGACCGCTCGCATCGGGGCGAGGTCGATCACGACGCCGTCGTCGCAGACCGAGAGGCCGGGAAAGCTGTGGCCGCCGCCGCGCACGGCGACGGGCAGGCCCGTGCGGCGGGCGAAGAGGAGCGCCGCACCGATGTCGTCGGCCCCCGTGCACCGGGCGATCACGGCGGGACGGCGATCGATCGAACCGTTCCAGACCCTGCGGTGCTCGTCGAAGCCGGCATCCTCGGGCCGCACCAGTTCGCCAGCGAACCCCGATGCCAGCTCGCTGAACGCAGCTGCATCGACCGCCACGGTCATGCCGCCAAGCTACTCCTCGGGTGTCGTGCCCGCCAGCCGCGATATCGTCGTCTCGCCACCCACCAGAAGGAGCCCGACGCCATGCCCGAACTCATCCTCGCCGGCAACGAGCAGCAGACCGTGCCCGTCGTGATCTCGATCGCGCAGGGCCTCGGCTACGAGGCCACGCAGCCGTCGCAGGGCAGCATCAAGCTCGAGCGCGGCAACCTGTCGAAGACGCTGCTGCTCGGGGCGATGGCGGGCAAGAACTTCCACATCTCGTTCACGTTCGACATCGGCGTCGACCACTACGGCAACACGTGGCTCCGCTTCGACCAGGATGGCGCGCTCGGCGCCGTCAAGGGCGGCGCGATCGGGTACGCGAAGAGCAAGAACGCCTTCGGCGAGTTCGTCAACGCGATGCGCACCGAGACGATGCAGCGCGGGATGCTGCTGGGCGAGCGGTAGCGGTAGGGCGCGACTTCGAGCGGGCACCAGCAGGACTCGGTGCGGCCACGCGCCGACCCTCGAGCCCAACGCGCTGCTGCGGGACTCATCTGTCGCTGAGTCGATGCACCAGTTCTCGCAGCTCGGGAAAGCTCCGGGTCGCAGTGACCCACAAGGCTGCGGCATCGACGCGGTCGTAGTGGTGCACGACGAAGTCGCGATTGCGTGCCGCCTGCGACCAGAGCGGATCGTCGAAGCGTGCAGGATCCGCGTTCGCCAAGCGCTTGGCGAGTTCCCCGACGCGGTTCGACAGCGCCTCGAAGGCGAGCGGCAACGCCGCGTCATGATCGAACGCCTCACGCCCGCGAGCGGCGAGCGCTGCGGCATCGTCGAGCGTCGCCGCCAGATCGCTCAACCATCGGTCGATCCGGTCGTCGGGCCTCACAGGTCGATCGCCGAATCGAGCACGTCGCGGTCTCGCTCGGGATCGAGTGATCGGCTCGAAACCACATCGACGGGACGTTCGAACACGGCCTCGAGGTCGAGCTCGAACTGCGCCAGGTCGAACAGCGATGCGTCATCGGCCGGCGTGACGAGGAGGTCGATGTCGCTCGATGCGGTCTCTTCGCCCCGGGCGACTGAACCGAAGACCTGCACCGAACCGATCCGGTTGGCGCGTGCCAGTCGTGCGACGAGCGTGCGGCGTCGACGGAGGTCGTCGAGTAGTGAGCGGCGGCCCGCGTCGGCCGCCGCGGCTGCGTCGAACGCGCCAGCCGATCCGCTGTCTGCCGCGGTCCTGGCGGCATCCCCTCTGGAGATGTACTGCGCATAGGGCACCAACACCGCCTCGGGGCGCCGATGCGCCCCAATGACGATCGGCTCGGCGTCGGGCCGGTCGCGGAACTCGCGGAGCAGGCTCGAGAGGCCGGCGCGCGCCTCGGCGACTGGCACCACCGGAATTGGCGCGGCCGGAACTGGCGCGGCCGGAAGCGTGCTGGTCATCCGCTGATTCTACGCCGGTTGTACATGAATATGTACAATTTTCAGCAGCGGGGTGCGTGCTGCGACCTGCCGCGAAGCGGGGTGACTTCTCCGGTTTAACTAGGTCAATTGACCCACTTGCCCTACGCTCAGTCGCACACGGTCGAATGAAGCGCAAAGGAGCGCCCATGCCCACCCACTTGCACCGAACCGCCGCGGGTCTCGCCCTCGCCACGGCGGCCGCCCTCGCACTCGTCCCGACCGCCGCGGCAGCGGCCGCGCCGGTCGGCACCGAGACGAGTAGCAGTCGCCCGGCCGCGAAGCCGGGCCCCGCGGCATCCGATGATGGAAGCACCGTCACGACGCCCGACGGCCCCGTCTTCATCACCGATGAGCAGGGCCGCGCGCTGCAGCTTCGCGGCTACAACGCGGCCAAGTACGTGCACGACCGGCTGACGCCCGCCGACATCGAGTCGATGGCCGACCAGGGCTTCAACTTCCTGCGGCTCGTCGTGCAGTGGCAGTACTTCGAGCCCGAGCAGGGCGACTACGACGAGGCGTACTTCGACTACGTCGACTCGGTGCTCGACGCGGCCGACCGCGAGGGCGTGCACGTCATGCTCGACATGCACCAAGACGTCTACGGGCCCGTGTTCGGCGCCTCGGGTGCACCTGAGTGG
The DNA here is from genome assembly GCF_004134865.1 of Agromyces fucosus. GTDB lineage: Bacteria > Actinomycetota > Actinomycetes > Actinomycetales > Microbacteriaceae > Agromyces > Agromyces fucosus. The sequence goes on from NZ_SDPO01000003.1 coordinate 478,144, forward strand.
GCGACCCGCACCGACGGGCTGCCCTTCGTCGACGACCCGGCGAACTGGTTCAACAACTACTTCCAGCCCGCGGTCATGCGCGCCTTCACGCACCTCTACGACGACGCCGACCTGCGTGCCGCGCAGCAGCAGCTCTGGGTCGAGGTCGCCGACCGCTTCGAAGGCCACGACAGCCTGCTCGGCTACGACCTGTTCAACGAGCCCTTCGGCGAGTTCAACGAAGACGAGGACTGGGTCACCGCCTCGGCGCGCATCGAGTCGACCAAGATCAGCGACATGTACGACCGGCTGATCGACGCGGTGCGCTCGGTCGACGAGGAGTCGTGGATCTTCCTCGAGCCGACCGTGCTCGTCGGCTACGGCGTACCCACGCAGCTGCGCACCTTCGACGACCCGAAGCTCGGCTACGCCCCGCACTTCTACAACACGGGCGTCGAAGAGGGCGGCGACTGGACCGGCGACGACTTCGTCGTCAACTACGAGGCCGCGATCTCGGCGTACCCGACCGCGAACGGCATGCCGCTGATCGTCGGCGAATGGGGCGTGCCCAACTCGCGCACGCCCGGCAACGCCGCGCTCGTCGCCGCACAGGTCGCGGCCATGGAGCGCTTCGCGAGCGGCTGGTCGATCTGGTACTACTGCCGCAGCGACGGCGGCGGATACTGCGCGATGGATGCCGCGGGTGGTGCCGCTCCCGGCAACGAGCCCGCGTTCGGTCCGTACGCACGGGCGATCTCCGGTGTGCCCGGCGCCGAGCACTTCGATGCCGCAACCGGCGACTACACCGTGAGCTTCACGGCCGGTGCCGGCCCGAGCGAGATCTGGGTGCCCAGGTCGACATATGCGCAGGCGCCCGAGGTGTCGATCACGGGCGGCAAGGCGCATTACAACGCGAAGAAGCAGACGCTGCGCATCACGGCGAAGCCCGGTTCGCAGGTGACGCTGACGCTCGAGCGGTGAGGCTACCGGGAGTCGGGGCTACTCCTCGACTCCCGGGTCGCCGCCGTCGAGGCCGCCGTCGGTGGAGTCGCTGAGCGGCGCCGCCTCGTTGTCGGGTGTCTTTGACGGGTCTCTCGTCTCGCCGTCGTCCTTGCGCGGTTGCTCGGTGCCGGTCTCGTCGGCGCGTGTCTCGGCGGCGCCGGTCTTGTCGGCGCCCATCTCATCGGGGCGCAGTTCGTCGTCGGTTCGTCGGGTGCCCTGAGCCTCATCGGGCTCGAAGGGCTGGCCGGAAACGGTCGAGTCGGTCATCGCTCGCTCCTTCGTGGATCGGTGCCGGCGAGCTGTCGTCGGGTCGCTCGGCACTCCCAGCCTCCCGCGATCCGCGTCGCAACGGGAAGGGGTTGACACTCGGGGTGCGGGCGCGCCGCCGCATCCGCTCTCGGTGCTGTTGCTGTTGCTGTTGCTGTTGCTGCTGCTCGGCTCAGCTGTCGCTCGGGCGCAGCACGCCCTCGGGGTCGCGCACGACGACGCGGGCGCGTCCGTCGGGCGCCGTGCCCACGAGACCGGGCGCGGCCGCGAACACGCGCTTCGATCCCTCGCCGACACGGGTCACCTCGGAGAAGTCGAGCACGAGGCATCCGCTGTCGCCGACGAAGGGGGTGAGGCGCGTGAGCACCTCCTCGGCGCCGGCGAAGAAGATCTCGCCGCGGAGCACCGCGATGGTGTCGGCGCCCTCGCGCTCGAGCGAGGCGATCGGCGACAGCGGCGCGCCGTGGTGCTGCAGCATGTGCAGGCCGTGCCGCTCCGACAGCAGCTCGAGCGTCGCGACCCCGCGGGCACTGTTGCCGCGCGCGTCGAGGCGCGGGCTGAAGGTGCCGATGCCGAACTGTCCGGGCTGCACCGCGGCGATGCCGCCGCCGACGCCGCTCTTCGCGGGCAGCCCGACGCGCACGAGCCAGTCGCCCGACGCGTCGTACATGCCGCAGCTCGTCATGACGGCCATCGTCCACCGGGCGGCGTCTTCGCTGATGACACGCTCGTCCGTCACGGGGTTCACGCCGCCGGTCGCGAGCGTCGCCGCCATGATCGCGAGGTCGCGCGCGTTGACGGTCAACGAGCACTGGCGGAAGTACGCGGTCGTCGCGACATCCGCCGTCGAACCGAGCGTGCCGGCCGAGCGGGTCAGGTAGGCGAGGGCGCGATTGCGATCGCCGGTGGATGCTTCGGACGAGAACACGTCTTCGTCGACCGAGAGGTCGCGGCCGGCGAACTTGCCGAGCCCCGCCTGCACGAGGGCGAACTTCTCTTCGGCCGTGTCGCCGCGCATGAGCGAGGTCGTCACGATGGCGCCGGCATTGATCATGGGGTTCAGCGGGCGACCGGTCGTGGCCTCCAGGCTGATCGCGTTGAACGGCTCGCCGCTCGGTTCGAGGCCGACATGGCGGTTCACCTCGACCAGGCCGAGCGCATCGACCGCGAGCGCGAAGACGAACGGCTTCGACACCGACTGGATCGTGAACGTCGCGTCGCAGTCGCCGGCCTCGTGCACCACGCCGTGTGTACTCGCGAGTGCGGCGCCGAGCCGGTCGGGATCGACGATCGCGAGTTCGGGGATGTAGCTCGCGACCTCGCCGGCGTTGAGTGGGCGCACGTCGTCGAGCACCGACTCGAGCATGCGTCGAACGGGATCCCGCAATTCCGCCGCCATGGGGTCAGCCTAGGAGGTCGAAGGGGCGGGTGGGGGAAATGGGTTCGGTTGCTTCGTTGACTTGTCCTCCACAGGTCGACGGTTGTGCGGATTATTCACAGTCTGACCTGCTCTTTTGGAGCGTTCTTTGGCCGGTTCGAATGTCGGTGGGTGGCGGCAGGATGGGGTTGTGAACGGAATCGTCGAGACGCTCGAAGAGGTGCGGTCTTCGCTCCTGGGCGTCGTGGGGTTCGACGATCCCGCGGGGTGGTCCGATGACGAGTTGCTTGCGGTGACAGCGGCGGTCGAGGCGGTCGGTCGGGTGGTCGACGCGGCCCGCGTCGCGTGCGCGGGCGAGGTCGGCGAGCGTTCGCGGGTCGAGCTGGGCGGTGAGCGGCTCTCGACCCGCCGCGGATGCCGCACGGTCGCCGAACTGCTCGAGCGGGTCACGCTGGTGTCGGGCGCCGAGGCCCGGCGTCGCAGTGCGCTCGGTGCGGCGACACGGTCCCGGTACGGGTTGACCGGTGAGGCGATGGAGGCGCGGTTTCCCGGCGTCGCGGCGGCACTCGCGAGCGGTGAACTCGGCGCTGATGCCGCGGGGGTGATCGTTCGCGAACTGGACGGCACTCGGCGGGTCGCCGACCCCGTCGCGCTTCGCGGTGCCGAGCAGGAACTCGTGGCCGCGGCGGTCGGGTCGGGCGATGCGGCGGGCGACGATGCGTCGGGCGACGCTGCGCCGGTGCGGTGCACGGCCGACGAGTTGCGGGTGCAGGCGCAGGTGTGGGCGGTCTTCCTCGACCAAGACGGGCCGGAGCCCGACGACGAACGCGCGATGCGGCGGCGAGGCTTCAGGTTCGGGCGGGCTCGTGACGGGCTGATCCCGGTCACGGGTGAACTGCTGCCCGAGGTCGCGGCCGGGCTGGGGCGCCTCTTCGATGCGCACCTGGCACCGCGGTCGGGCGGCGGGTTCATGACCGCCGAAGAACGAGCCGACCTCGAACGGAGCGGCGAGGAGCGCACTGCCGACCAGCAACGCCACGACGTCGTCGCAGCGATCATCGCCACTGCCGCGCGTTCGGGTGAGCATCCCACGATCGGCGGGGCGGCACCCACGGTGCTCGTGAGCGTGCGGGCAGCCGACCTGAAGGAGGGGCACGGGGTGGCGCATGCCGACGGGGTCGAGATCCCGGTGTCGTTGCGGGCCGCCCGGCAGCTGATGTGCACCGGCGGAATGCAGCAGGTCACGTTCGACGGTGCCGGCCGCATCATCGGGCTCGGTTCACCCGAACGCTGCTTCACCCCGCACCAACGGCGTGCGATCACCCTGCGCGATGGTGGATGCCTGATCCCGGGGTGCCGGGTGCCGGCCAGCTGGTGCGAGATCCACCACGTGATTCCCGACGCTGACGGTGGCCCGACGCATACCGACAACGGAGTGTTGCTCTGCTGGTTCCACCACCGCACGATCGAGACATCGGGGTGGGGCATCCGCATGATCCGCGGGGCCCCGCAGGTGCGCCCGCCCGCGTGGCTCGACCCGGGCGGCGGGTGGCGGAGCGTCACGAGATCACCGACCCGACTCGCCGACCGGGTCGAACGAAGACCCGCCGCCGTGGCGTGAACCACCGCGCGCGCGACGGCTCGAGGGTCTGCGTGTGCGTCGAGCGGGCTGCGAGTACCGATCGACGAGCGTGGGCGCCGATCGTTGAGATCGGCGCCCGCTGTTGCCTGTCGGGGTGGTCGGTCAGCGCGAAAGCGAGACCCCGAGCGTGGCGAGCACACCGAACACCACGCCCCAGAGCACGATCGAGATGATCTGCCAGAAGATCACCGTGTTGCGGTTCGCGCCGAACGAGACCATCGCGGCCGAGGTGATCTGACTCGGCAGGAACGTCTGGCCGATGAGGCTGACGCCCGCGACGCCGTACTTGTCGAACATGCGACGCAGCTTCTCGCGGCGGGGCGACTCGGCGAGCTCGTCGGTCTCGACGGGCGCCGCGTCGACGGCCACCCCGGAGGCCGCCTGGTGGACCCCGGCGGATCCATGTGTGGCCGACCCGCTCACGCCAGATCCGCCTCGGGCCCCTGTGCTGCTCACCTTGCTGCGGACCGCCTTGCCGGCGACGACCTTGCCGCGCACCCCGTGCGCCGTCATCACGAAGATGAGCATCGAGATGACGTTGCCGATGACGGCGACGCCGATCGCGAGGGCGGTCGGCAACCCGATCAGCACCCCGACGACCGAACCGAAGTACGACTCCACGAACGGGATCGCCGAGATGAGCATCACGCCGAACCACTGGAGGAACGAGGGAAGGGAAGTGGTGAAGTCCTGCAGGGCGTCGATCACGACGAGTCCTTTCGTAGGGAGGCGCTGGCCATGGTGGGAGGGCATTGGTCCTCGTGGGGCATCGGCCCTCGGGGGAGGACGTTGGTTCAATCCTTCGCAGTCGGACCGGTCTGCGGCAGTGCCGCGGTGTCAGGCGAACCCGTGGGATTCTGCACGCCGGACCATGACAAATGTCACTGGCCTAGGCTCGAATCCATGCCTGCCGAACCCGCCCGCAGTGTGCAGACGACATGGCTGTACACGCTCGGGTCGATCGTCTTCTTCTTCGGGTTCCTCGACCTCGTCGTCGCACTGTCGATGCTCGAGGCGTACCTGCGCACCGACGACCCCGTGACCGCCGTGCTCGTCGTACTGATGCTCGTCGCGTCGGCGACGCAACTGAGGTACTGCTGGTTCCTGCGCGTCGGGCGTGGCGGCGGCCTGCCGAACGCGTGGTGGACCGCTGCGCTCCTCGCTCCCGCCGTCATCGTCTGGGTGCTCGGCCTCTTCTCCCAGGCCGATGCCCTCGCGGCCGCGGTGCCGCTCTGGGCTGCGGCGAGCCTCATCGCCTGCCTGCTGCCGAAGCCGCAGCGCCGCCTCGTGCTGCTCGTCGCACTCGTCACGGTCATCGCGCACCCGATGCTCGCCACCGCCGTGACCGGCGAACAGTTCGTGTTCGGCCGCACCTCGGACACCTGGATGATCGCCATCTTCGCGGCGATGCTGCCGGTCATGCTGCTCTCGAGCATGTGGTGGTGGGAGGTCGTGGTGCAGCTCGACCGGCACCGTCGCACCGCCGCCGAGCTCGCCGTGACACAGGAGCGCCTGCGCTTCGCCTCCGACCTGCACGACATCCAGGGCCATCACCTGCAGGTCATCTCGCTGAAGTCCGAGCTCGCCGAGCGCCTGCTCGAGATCGACCCGGCCGCCGCTCGCGAGCTCGTGCACGAGACCCGCCTGATCGCGAAGCAGGCCCTCGAAGAGACGCGCTCGCTCGTCGCCGGCTACCGGCACGTCGCGTTCGACGACGAGCTCGAGAACGCCCGCGAGGTGCTCACCGCATCGGGCGCCGAGTGCACCCTGCGGCTCGGCCCGTTGCCCGCCGACGCCCTCGCGCAGAGCGCGCTCGCCTCGGTCGTGCGCGAGGCGACGACCAACATCCTGCGACACAGCGAGGCGACGACGGTGACGATCGAGATGACGACCACGAGCGAGCACGTCGAGCTCGCGATCGTGAACGACGGCGTGGCGGTGCAGTCGGCGGCGACGGCTGCGACGGATGCCTCGGCCGCGACGAATTCGACGGGCGTGACGGATGCCTCGGCGCCCGGCAGTACCGCCGGCCCCGCCGCCGGCCCTCCCGCCGGCCCCGCCGTGACACGCGCACCGGGCTCGGGGCTCGCGGGCCTCCGCGAGCGGCTCGCCGCCGTGGGCGGCACGCTCGACACGGCGACGGATGCCTCCGGCACCCGCTTCGAACTTCGGGCCACGGTGCCCGTCGGCGCGCGGGTGACGACGTGAGCGGCAGCATCCGCCTGCTCATCGCCGACGACGAGCACCTGATCCGCGGCGCCCTCGTGGCGCTCCTGAACCTCGAGCCCGACATCGAGGTCGTCGCGAGCGCCGACAACGGCGTGACCGCCGTCGAGCAGGCGATCGCGACCGTGCCCGACGTGTGCCTGCTCGACCTCGAGATGCCCCACGCCGACGGACTCGAGGCGGCCGCGCGCATCCTCGCGGCGGTGCCGACGCGCGTCGTGATCGTGACCCGGCATGCGCGACCGGGCGTGCTGCGACGTGCGCTGGCGTCGAAGGTCTCGGGGTTCGTGCCGAAGTCGACGCCGGCCGAAGACCTCGCCCACGTCATCCGCGACGTCGCCGCGGGCCGTCGCTACATCGACCCCGAGATCGCGGCGACCGCGCTCACCGCGGAGCGCTGCCCGCTCACCGACCGAGAACTCGACGCCCTGCGCTTCAGCCGCTCGACCACGAGCGTGCAGCAGATCGCCGAGCGGCTGCACCTCGCGCAGGGCACCGTGCGCAACTACCTCTCGTCGGCGATGACGAAGCTCGACGCCTCGTCTCGCCACGAGGCCGCCGAGAAGGCGTGGCAGCAGGGCTGGATCTGAGGCGGCAGCAGGGCTGGATCTGACGCGTCAGCCGTCGAGCACGTCGAGCTCGACCTCGATCTCGTCGCCCTCGCCGATGTCCTCGGCCTTCAGCACCGCCCTCTTGAGCGGCAGCACATAGGTCTCGCCGAGCGGGAAGATCGAGGTGCTCCACGTCGTGCCGCCGACCGTCGCCACCACGCGAACGGAGCCGAAGCCACGAGGCATCCGCGGCTGGTCGGAGATGTCGGCGCCCAGCTCGGGCGGGACGTCGACGAAGAACCAGTTGCGCCGCGCCGTCCATTCGTAGATCTCGGCCGGGAAGCGAATGCGCATGTCGCGATCGTACGCCGCGCGGCTGCCGGATGCCTAGCGTTGAGCGTCCTGTCGAAGCTCGGTCGTCGCGGCGCCGGTCGGCACGGCGTGTGCTCGAGGCCAGGTCCAGGCGGAGCGCAGGATGAAGATTAGGAGCACCACCTCGATGCCGATGGAGAGGCCGTAGAAGAAGGACCACTCCCAGGTCGCCCCTGCCGCGTTGAAGACCGAGTAGGGGATGAGGAGCGATGCCACGACGAGGTTCGTGGCGCGGTTCACCCGGGCGGGCAGCGCCATGGAGAGCACCACCATCAGGGCAGGGATCGACACTGACGCGAGGAAGACGGTCAACAACGTCGAGCTGATGTCGAACTGCCAGATGCGGCCATCGAGGATGCCGTCGACGACGCCGGGCTTGTAGAAGTTGAAGACGTCGACGTAGACGTAGAGGAACATGAAGCTCGTCCACGCTGCGGAGATCTTGGCCTGCACGGGAACCGGCGGGTTGTCGAGCGGGTTCGCAGGTGTCGTTCGGATGGTCATCGGTTCGTCTTTCGAGAGGAGCGGTCCGTCCGCCGGAGTGGCGGCAGGTGGGGCGTACAGCGTACGCGTACATCGTACGCGTACGCTGTACTATGACGCGTACGCTGTACGCTTGTCAAGCCAGTCGAGAGAAGCGAGGGTGCCCGTGTCCGCCAGGGAAGAACGCCAGGTCGCGTCAGATGCGGGGCTCAGCAAGCAACGGGTGGTGGTCGAGGCGGTCCGGCTCGCCGACCGCGAGGGGGTCGCCGGGCTGAGCATGCGCCGGTTGGCCGGCGAACTCGACGCGGGCGCGATGACGCTCTACCGCTACGTCGCGAGCAAGGACGAGCTGCTCGACGCCATGGTCGACCTCATGTTCGAGGAGATCGAGTTGCCGCCCGAAGAGACCGACTGGCAGTCGGCGATGCGACAGCGAGCGATATCCACGCGACAGGTTCTCGCCCGCCACCCCTGGGCGATCGGCCTGCTGGAGTCACGGACGTCGCCGGGGCCCGCGAATCTCCGCCACCACGAAGCGGTCACCGCCTGTCTGCGGAGGGCCGGATTCTCGGTCGTGATGGCGACGCACGCCAATTGGTTGCTCGACAGCTACGTCTACGGATTCGCCCTGCAGGAAGCCGGCCTGCCGTTCGACACCGCCGCTGAGTTCGCGGATATGGGCGAGGATGTCTACCTGCCCCAGCTTCCGCCTGCCGAGTTCCCTTACCTCAACGAGTCGGCCGCGGCGCTCGTCGCCGCCGGCTACGACCCGGCCGAGGAGTTCACCTTCGGCCTCGATCTCATCCTCGCCGCGCTCGAACCCCTGAGGGTCTCCGGATAGCTTGTTCACGTGCCGGCGCGCGGCCCGCTGCACCGCGGTTCCGGCCGAGGCTCAGGGTGTCAGGCTCGGCAGGAGCGATGCGATGCTGCGCTCGGCGAATGCCGCGGCATCCGGCACTTCGCGCTCGCCCTCGTAGGCAGCGAGGAAGGCGCGGTGGAAGGCGACGCCGACGATGAGGCGTGCAGCCGACTCGAGGTCGGCATCGGCGCGGATGCGTCCGGCCGCCTGCTCCTCGCCGAGCAGGCGCGCAACGAGGGGCACGACGCTCTCGGGGCCGTAGCCGTGCGCACGCACGCCTTCGCGATGCTCGGCCAGCAGCTCGGGTGCCCCGAAGATCGACGCCGCCATCGGAAAGGTCTGCGTGAAGAACGAGAGCAGCGCGGTCACGATGCGCTCGAGGGTGTCGGGCAGGGCTGCACGGCCGGATGCCTCGGGCAGCTCGATTCGCGGCATCCGCTCGGTGAGCACCGCAAGGAAGAGCTCCTGCTTGTCGGCGAAGTTCTTGTAGATGAGTGCTTCGGAGCAGCCGGCGGCGCGGGCCAGCTCACGCGTCGTGGCGCCGACGACGCCGCGCTCGACGAGCACGATCGCAGCGGCATCGAGGATGCGGTCGCGGCTGGTGGTGAGCTGGGACATCGGGCCTTCCACTTGACAGGTGAGCGTTTGCTCACCGTATCATCGAAGCAGGTGAGTAAATGCTTACTCACCCCAATATCGACCGAAGGATCAGCCATGAGAATCGCAGTACTGGGAGCTTCGGGCCGCACGGGCGGCCTTATCGTCGACGCGGCGCGAGCGCGGGGCCATGAGGTGGTCGCGGTCGTCCGGCGTGCGGCATCCGCACCGTCGGGCGTCATCGAGCGCATCGCCGAGGGGCGCGACGTCGACGCGCTCACGGCAGCCCTCGACGGCGCCGACGCCGCGGTGTTCGCGATCGGGCCGACCGCGGCGAGCACCGACCACACCGTGATGCGCGAGAGCATGCCGGCACTCGTGAAGGCCATGCGCTCGGCCGACGTGCGACGCCTCGTGGTGGTCAGCGCGAGCGGACCGTTCACCGACGGCGACGACCCCTTCCTGAAGTTCGTGGCGAAGCCGATCGTGCAGCGCATCCTGCGCGAACCCTTCTCCGACTTCGTCGCGACCGAGCCCGTCGTGCGATCGAGCGCGCTCGACTGGACGATCGTGCGGCCGCCGCAGCTCAAGGACGGCGACGCCCGTGGCCGCTACCGCCGCGCGAACGGTGGGGGAGTGCCGTTCGGCATCTCGATCCGCCGGGCCGACCTCGCGGCAGCCGTGCTCGACGTGCTCGACGACGACGGGACGGTCGGGTCGACGATCACGGTCGCGGCGTAGCGGCGGTCGCGGCCTGGGCGCGGTGACGGCGGGCGGCGGTGCGGCGCTGCTGCGGTGCGGCGATGCTGTGCGACCGACAGCACGCTGCGCTGCGCCGGCGCGTCATCTGTCGCGCGCCTCGAGGTGGGCCCGCGTCTGCACGGCCGGGGTCGCGTCTAAGGTAGGGCGGTTCGCCTGAGGTGCGTGCCTCCATCTGAGGTGCCCAAGGCCGCCGAAGATGAGGCACACGCCCGATACGCGACCCCTACCTCAGCGAGGAATCTGGTCTCAGTGGCCGGAACCCGGCCCCAGCAGGTCTCGAAGGGATCGGAATCATGAACCTCGCATACGGGTACGTCGCACAGACGCTGCAGATGCACGACGAGCTCGACGCGGGTCGTCTGAACGAGCGGCGCCGCAACGCCGCCGACCGCCGCGCGCTGCAGGGCGAGCGCGCCGACGGCCGGCACGGCCTCGCCGGCCGATTCGCCGAGTGGCGCCAGGGGCGCTCGCGGCAGCGCATCCACGGTCTGCCGGTCGCGCACTGATCTCGAAGCTCGAAGAGCTGCGTGATGCGTCAGCCGGCCGCCGCGATGACCTCGCGGTGGAGCGCCAGCAGGCTCGCCGTCCGGTCGGCGGGGCCCCGGCCGAAGCCGCACTCCGTGCCGACGCCGAACGTCGCGACCCCCGCGGCGGCGAACGCCCCGCGGGCGGGCGCGAGACGGGCGAGTGCGCCGTCGACGCCGTCCTCGTGGTGCACGAGGCCGAGGAACGGCGTCGTCTCCGCGGGCAGCGCCCAGCCGGCGAGCGGCGCGAAGTACGCGGCATCCGTGCGCTCGATCGGCACCGGGAGGTGCACCCAGTCGATCCGACGCTCGAGCTGCGCCCCGAGCGCGTTCGCGACCGCGACCAACTTGCCCGCATCGGCCGGCTCGACGAAGTGCTTCTCGGCGACGTCGCCGTAGCAGAGGTGGAATCCGAGCTGCGCCTCGGCCGGCACCCGCGCGGCGAGTTCGGCGGCGAGACCCGCGATGGCATCGACGAGCTCGGGGGCATCCGCACCGCCCTCGGCGAAGAACGCCTCGAGCGGGCCGCCGCCGAGGCTCACGCCCTCGAGGTAGGCGAACTCGGTCGCCAGGTCGATCTGCACGGCGAGGTCGTCGGCGGGAATCGCTGCGGCGAAACGGTCGATCTCCATCGCGAGGGCCGCGGCGTACGCCGGGTACACGGCGGCGCGGTCGGGGGCAGCCACGTAGGTCGTGATGGGCGCGAGCGGTGACGGCAGGCACACCTGGAAGCGCGTGCCCGCGGGAATCACGCCCGCGTCGCGCAGGCGTGTGAAGTCCGCGTAGCTCGATGCCGCGGCATCCGCGTAGCCGAGCGATCCGAAGACGAGGTCGGATGCCGCGGCGGAACCGTCGAGCACGAGCGGGCGCAGATCGAAGCCCGCGACCACGATCGGGTCGATCGGCACGCGGCTGAGGCCGTCGACCGCATCGAACGCGGCGCCCTGGAACAGGATCCAGTGGAACCGCTCGCCGACCTCTCCGTCGGGGATGCGCGCGAGGTCGCCGCCGAGCTCCTGCGCGACGACCCGGAAGGTCGCCTCCGCGGTGGGCTGGTTGATCGATCCGACGAGGTGGGCACCGGCGACGAGAGGCAGTTCAGGCATCCAGCCATCGTAGATCGACACCCCTCGGCCGGGGTCTTGCCGCGGCATCCTGCTCGTCGTAGGGTCGCGTGCGACTGCGCTGCTCACCGACGATCGGAGCCGACATGCCCGCGACAGCCCTTCCGTCGAGCGGCGATCCGCTCGGCCCCGCGAACGGGCCGAAGACGTGCGACGCGAGCGGCATGGCCGAGATCCACCGCTACTTCCGCGCAGGCTTCGGCGAGGGGCGCGCGCTCGTCGAGGGGGTCGCCGAATCGGATGCCGCACATGCCGACGTCGTCGGCGACCACCTCTCGATGCTCTCGGTCGGGCTGCACGGCCATCATGAGGGCGAGGACATCCTGCTGTGGGGCGCGCTCGAGCAGCGCGCGCCCTCGTGCGCCGCGCATGTCGCGCGCATGAAGGAGCAGCATGCGCTCATGCTCGTGCACCTGAACGAGCTCGATGCCGCGCTGCCCGCTTGGCGCGCGAGCGGGCGATCGACGGATGCCGCGGCCGTGCTCGCCGCGCTCGACGGCATCACTGCCGCGCTCGCCGCGCACCTGCCCGATGAGGAGGCGAACATCGTGCCCGTGATGGAGGTCACGCTCACGCCGAAGGAGGTCGACGCGCTCGCCGACCACGGGCGCAAGGCGACCCCGAAGGGGAAGACGTTCGAACAGCTCGGCGCGATCCTCGCCGCGCAGCCCGATGGCGGAGCCGAGTGGCAGCGCAGCCATCTCCCGGCGCCGGTGCGCCTCATCTGGCGACTGATCGGCAAGCCGAAGTACCTGGCGAATCGCGCGGCGCTGGTCGGGCGGCGCTGATCTGGCAGCGCTGATCGAGTGGCGCTGATCGGTGGCGCTGATCGAACGGAACGCTCCACTCGTTATCCCCGAATCCGTATGCCAGTTCCCCCTCATCGATGAGGGGGAACTGGCATATCGATTCGCGGCAAGCTACACGTCCGATTTCCGCGACCGCGATCGGGCGACGGAAGCCGAGCAGCGACGATGATGGAGTCATGACCCGACGCCACGCCACGCTGACGACGCCGCTCGGCGAGCTGCTCGTCGTCGCCGATGGCGAGGCGCTGGTGGGCATCTACTTTCCGGGCCACTGGCACCCACCGGCATCCGGCTCGATCGGGGTCGAGGTGGCGGCGCAGGGCGACGAGCTCTTCACGCGCCTCGGGCGTGAGCTCGCCGAGTACCTCGCGGGGCAGCGGATCGCGTTCGACCTGCCGATGGCGCCCGTGGGCGACGAGTTCCAGCAGGCCGTCTGGGGGATGCTCCGCGACATCCCGATCGGCACGACCACCAGCTACGGCGAGCTCGCGTCACGGCTCGGCGATCGCAACCTCGCGCGCCGCGTCGGCAACGCGGTCGGGCGCAACCCGCTCAGCATCATCGTGCCGTGCCATCGGGTGGTCGGCGCCGACGGATCCCTCACGGGCTACGCCGGCGGACTCGAGCGAAAGCGACACCTGCTCGAACTCGAAGGAGCACCGGTGGTCGCGCAGGCGCGGCTGTTCTGAGGTTCTCGTCGTGAGGATCCCACTGGACGTCCGGCGCGGCGGGCATCCGCTTCGTCGCGATCCGTGGTGAGAATGGACGATGTCGCGAATCGGGTGGGATGCGAGTCGAATGTCCGCCGCTGCGCTCGTGGCGTGCCTGGCCGGTGGGGCCCTGGCCGTCGCCGGGGTCGTCGCACCGGCGCACGCCGACGTCGGGCCGGTGAATCCGGTGACCGTGGATCTCGACGGGCACGCGGCGAACAGCGGCTTCACCGTGGTCGTGCGCGGCGATGTGCACCTGGCCGCCGATGAGTCCGAGGGAACCATCGCACTCGGCGGAGATCTGAGCTTCGGGACGACGTACAACATCGGTACCGCTGCGACTCCGACCTTCACGGTGCCCGGTGAGACGAACCCGGTGCACCTCTTCGTCGGCGGTGGGATCGACTGGGCGAGCACCGGATCGGGGCAGATCCTGCGAGTCCTGAATCAGGGCTTCACCAAGATCGGCGACCCCTCCACCTTCGCGGCGTTCAACAAGAACCCCAACGACTACCAGATCACCGCACCCGGCGGGGCGATCGATCAGACGCCTCGCATCGAGGGCGTCGCGGCACAGTCACCGGCTTCGATCGCCGCGCCGGTGCCCGCAGGGCTCATCGACATCGAGGGTGCGTTCGCGCTCTACGAACAGCTGTCGACGGATCTCGCGACCTGCCCGGCGACCGTCGTCCTCACCGATGACCAGGGGGCGCCCGTCACGAGCCCACCGAGCGCACCGTTCCGGGGGCACGTGCGGCTGCAGCCGGACCAGACCAACGTGCTCTCGATCTCGGCCGACGACCTCGCGACCCTGCAGGAGCTGCAGTTCGACGACGTGCCGACGCAGACCTCTCCGCTGCTCATCAACGTCGCCGGCGACTTCTCGGGGGCCATTCCGAACTCGCCCGGGATCAGCGGCGCCGCGGCCCACTTCATCCTGTACAACTTCGCGGATGCCACGACGGTGACCGTCACCGGTGGGGACAGCCTGCACGGCACCGTGTACGCACCGCGCGCAGTCGTCGACTGGCGCCGGACGAACAACCTCGAGGGCAACCTGATCGCGGCGTCCGCGATCCACGGCGGCCCCGCGGTTCCCGTCGGCTTCCCGCGGGAATTCCACAATCGCCCGTTCGACGCCGAACTCGCATGCGCGACGAGCGCGCCCGAATCGACGCTCACGCTGCTCAAGCTCGTGCAGGGCGGCTCGGCGGTGCCGACTGATTGGACGCTCAGTGCCGTCGACGGCAGCACCGTGATCACAGGCGTCAGCGGATCCCCTGAAGTGACCGGGACCGTGACGGATCCCGGCGACTACGTGCTGAGCGAAAGCGGTGGACCGGCAGGGTACGAGCCGGGTCCTTGGAGCTGCACCGGCGCGACCGCCATGAACGGTGATGTCGTGACACTCGACGCCGGACAGGACGCCGTGTGCACTGTGACGAACGTCTTCACCGGCACGACTCCGACCCTTCCGCCAGACCCGGCCCCGGGGCCGCCTGGCGCGGGGCTCGCCGCGTCGGGAACCGACTCGACACCGGTCATGCTCATCGCAGCATGCGCGATCGGGCTGGGCCTGTGGTTCCGGATCGGTGCACGCAGGAGGCAGTCGCGCTAACTCGGGCGCACCGCGTCGCCGACGGCGATCGAGCCCGACGACACGGGGACCATGAGCACGCCGAACCACGTCTGGCCGTCCCAGCGGCGGTGCTTCGCGAGCGTGCGGATCGGCTCCTTGCCGCGGGTGATGGTCTCGGGGTCGATCGTCGTCATCACGCAGCGGTCGCAGACCTTCGCGATGCGGAAGCGCACGTCGCCGAGGTCGACGAACGGCCAGCCGTCTTCGGCGAACGGCTCGTCACCGTCGATCACGACGTTCGGCCGGAAGCGCAGCATGTCGAGGTACGGCGTCTCCTCATCGGTCCAGTCGTTGAGCTGAGCGAGGGATGCCTCGCTCGCGAGCAGCACCGGGCCGGCATCGGCCAGGGTCAGCCGGTCGTCGGGGAGGCCGCCGTTCTTCTCGTTCACCGTGCGCTCGCGCGGGTCGGGCTGCCAGACGAGCCGCGCCTCGATGCCGAGACGGGCGCTCAGCCAGGCGTCGGCCTCGTCGCCGCCCGGCAGCGCCGTGCCCTGCCGGGTGTGGCCCACGGCGATCGGTGCGGCATCCGTGGGGCGATCGACCCGGAGCGGATCCCCGGCGCCGCCGCGCTCCCCGAGCAGGAGCCCGCCGTCGGCGAGCAGCTCGGCCGTCAGCGCGAGCATGTGGTTCTTCTCTCGAGCCGTGACCGGCGAACCGGATGCGTCGACGACGCCCCAACGGCGATCGCCCGCGAGCCCCCATGGCAGCACCTCGGCCGAGTCGACGTCGACTCCGGCGAACGACTTGACGGGATGGATCCGGAGACGCGTGACCTGCATTCGAGCATGCTAGCGAACCTCACCCGGCCGAGCCCTGTCGGTGGCTGGTGGGACCGTTGCGTCGCCGCAGTGAAGTGTTGCGGAATGCAACAGACAAGACTACTGTTGCAATAAGCAACAGGAGGCGGAATGCGCAGCGAATCGAACACCGGCACGACGCCTGAGCGCGGCCCGGCCACGGCCGACATCCTGCGCGCCCTCATCGTCATCAGTCGCCGCGGCGTCGCCGACGCGCGCATCGCGAACCTCAGCCTGAGCATGACCGACCAGTCGATCCTCGGCTACATCGTCGACCACCCCGGCTGCCGCTCCACCGACATCGCGCAGGCGTTCCGCCTGAACCGCTCCACCGTCTCGCGCCAGCTCGCCGGCCTCATGAAGCTCGGCGTCGTCCGCGAGACGACGGATGCCTCGGGCCGCGGCCGCCCGCTCGAACTCACCGGCTCGGGCTGGGCCGCCTACGACGAGGCCATCGGCATCCTGCAGGGCGTCGTCGACGAGACCCTCGACGACTGGACCGACGCCGAGGTCGCACGCTTCGCGCACGACCTGCAGCGATTCAACACCGGCGCCGCGGGGGAGACCCGCCCGCGGCATCCGATCGAGGCGCCGGACGCGCCTCTCGACAAGGCGCCATGAGGCACCGCGCCCCCACAAGGGACGGAAGGAAAGAAGGAACAGCAATGACCGCACTGCGCAACATCACCGTGCTCGGCACCGGAGTGCTCGGCTCGCAGATCGCGTACCAGACCGCCTACCGCGGCTTCGACGTCGTCGCATACGACATCGACGACGCCGCACTCGAAGCCGCGAAGCAGCGCTTCGCCGCACTCGCCGACACCTACGTCGCCGAGGGTGTCGACGGCGCAGCCGACGGCAAGGCCCAGGAGGCGCTCGGCCGCATCACCCGCTCGGCCGACCTCGGCGAGGCCGTCGCGAAGGCCGACCTCGTGATCGAGGCGATCCCCGAGAACCTCGAGATCAAGCGCGCCACCTACGAGCAGCTCGCGACGATCGCGCCCGAGCACACGATCTTCGCCACCAACTCGTCGACGCTGCTGCCGAGCGACCTCGCGTCGTTCACCGGCCGCGCCGATCGGTTCCTCGCGCTGCACTTCGCGAACCGCGTCTGGGTGCACAACACCGCAGAGGTCATGGGCACCGAGGCGACGAGCCCCGAGGTCTTCCAGTCCGTGGCCCGGTTCGCCGCCGAGATCGGCATGGTCCCGATCGAGATCAAGAAGGAGAAGGCGGGCTACCTGCTGAACTCCCTGCTCGTACCGTTCCTGCAGGCGGCCGGCGAGCTCCTCGTCGACGGCATCGCCGAGCCCGACGCGATCGACAAGACCTGGCGCATCGGCACCGGCGCCCCGATGGGCCCGTACCAGATCTACGACATCGTCGGCCTCACGACGGCCTACAACATCTCGATGATGGGCGGTGCGAAGCAGCAGGCGTTCGCCGCCCTCATCAAGGAGCGCTACATCGACCAGGGCAAGCTCGGCGTCGCCACGGGCGAGGGCTTCTACAGCTACCCGAAGGGCGAGTAGGCGAAGCACCACCCCGTCGGAACCGACCACGCGCCCGGGCCACGGCCCGGGCGCGTCGTCATACCCATGACCGGCGCACGGCCTCGGCGCCGAGCTGCAACCGGGTGGTGACGCCCGCCGTCTCCATGAGTTCGGCGACGCGCCGCTGCACGGTGCGCACCGAGATGCCGAGCTGCGCGCCGGCCGCGGCATCGGTGAGGCCGAGCAGCAGGAGCTTCAACAGGTCTCGATCGACCGCGTCGTGCGTGCCTGGCAGCTCGCCGGTCGAGATGAACCCGGTCGACGTCGCCCAGTACTCCTCGAAGATCGCGATGACGAGGTCGAGCAGGCCGCTCGGATGCACCAGCAGCGCGCCCGAGGAGCGATCCTCGCCGCGCGACTTCATCGGCAGCAGCGCCATGTCGTCGTCGGCGATGATGAGCCGCGTGGGCAGCGTCGGCAGCACGCGGATCTCCTCGCCGTAGGGCGCGGACTCGCGCGCGGCGTCGATGAACCCGGGCCACTCGAGCACCGCCTTCTCGACGATGACGCGGTAGGTCACGCCGCGCTCGAGCGCGTCGTCTTCGGCGGTGTTCTGCTCGGCGTCGAGGAAAGCCACGTCGCTCAGCATGAACACCCGCACCTGCTGCCGGGCCGAGGCCTGCAGCTGGGCGAATCGCTGGCGCACGGCATCCGCACCGAGCACGACGTCGACGACATCGGGCGTCTCCCGCTGGGCCGCACCGCGCCGGTAGATCTCGCTCAGCTCGACGAGCGCCTCGTGCGCCTGGGTGAGGCGTCGTTCGCGGTCGAGGAGCATCGGCTGCAGCGCGAGCGACGGAGGCGAGGCGACGACCCGGTCGGGCGCGGACGCCTGTCGCGCGAGCAGTCCGAGCCGCTCGAGTTCGGCGACGATCCCGCGCACTTCGGCGGGCGATCCCGCCACGGATGCCGCGAGCTCGTCGATGCTCGCCGACGGCGACTGCAGGATGAGCCGGTAGAGCGCGGTGTGCTCGTCGTCCAGTCCGATCGCTTCGAGCACGAAGGCCTTCCGTTCCGCGTCATGCCGACCCGCCGTCATGGCGGATCGAAGCCATGGCATCTCTCCGCCACCACACTAGCCACCGCCGCGTGAGAGGTTGCTTGGCAAGTCACTCCGAACGCGTGAGAGGTATCCCTAATGCCACGAAGCATCAGACCATCCGCACATCGTCGCCGATCGATCGCCGCCGCCATCAGCGGCCTCGCGATCGGCGTCGCCGGGGTCGGCGCGGCCGCACTCCCGGCCACCGCCGACCCGACCGGAGGCGGCACGGCACCACCGGCCGCCTCGCCCGCGACCCCGGCGTCCGCCGGCGGCACGCACACCGTCACCCTCATCACCGGCGACCGGGTCACCGTGACCGACCTCGCCGACGGCACGCACACGGTCGAGGTCGACCCCGTCGATCCGGGCGAGGGGTTCCAGACGCTCGACGTCGCGGGCGAACTGCACGTGCTGCCCCGCGGCGTGATGCCCTACCTCGCGGCAGGCGTCGTCGACCGCGATCTCTTCAACGTCAGCCGCCTCATCGAGTACGGCTACGACGACGCCTCGGTCGACGCGACGCCGGTCATCCTCGAGCTCGACGGCGATGCAGCCGCCCGCCGCTCGGCGCCGGATCCCGTGCCGGGCGTCGCGCTCGGCACCCCGCTCGCGAGCATCGGCGGTGCCGCGGCGTCGGCCGATCACGCGAGCGCCGAATCGACCTGGGCAGCCTTGACGGATGCCGCGGCATCCGATGCCCGCAGCTTCGGCGCCGGCGAGCCCGAAGCGGTGAGCCTCGGCGGCGGCGTCGCGGCGATCCACCTCGACGGCAAGGTGCAGGCGACGCTCGACGAGAGCGTGCCGTACATCGGTGCGCCCGAGGCATGGACGGCCGGGTACACCGGCGATGGCGTCACGGTCGCCGTGCTCGACACCGGCTACGACGACACCCACCCCGACCTCGCGGGCCGCGTGCTCGCCGAGTCGACGAGCTTCGTGCCCGACGAGGCCGTCTCCGACGACCCCAACGGGCACGGCACCCACGTCGCCTCGACCATCGCCGGCACCGGCGCCGCGAGCGGCGGCACCCACCGGGGCGTCGCCGACGGCGCGAACCTGCTCGTCGGCAAGGTGCTGAGCGCCGCCGGCGAGGGCCAGGACTCGTGGATCATCTCCGCCATGGAGTGGGCCGCCGACCGCGCCGACATCGTCTCGATGAGCCTCGGCACGCGGTACGGCGACGACGGCACCGACCTCATGTCGGTCGCACTGAACGAGATCTCGGCCGAGACCGACGCCCTCTTCATCGTCGCCGCGGGCAACTCGTCGGCACCCGAGACGGTCGGTTCGCCCGGCTCCGCCGCGAGCGCGCTCACCATCGGCTCGGTCGACGACCCGAGCGGCGAGCTGTCCTGGTTCTCGAGCCAGGGCCCACTCGTACGCTCCGGCGACATGAAGCCCAACCTCGCGGGTCCCGGCAACGACGTGACCGCCGCCCGCTCCGCAGACAGCGACGGTTCGGGGTCGTACGTCAGCATGAGCGGCACCTCGATGGCGACCCCGCACGTCGCGGGCGCCGCGGCGATCGTGAAGCAGCAGCACCCCGAGTACACGGCGGCACAGCTGCGAGCGGCGCTCACGAGCACGGCGACGGATGTCGGGCTCACGCCCTACCAGGTCGGCGCGGGCGTGGTCGATGTCGCCGAGGCGATCGACGCCGACATCGTGGCCTCCGGCTCCGGAGACTTCGGCATGCTGTCGTGGGGCGAGGACGACGCGCTCGTGACCCGCACGATCGAGTACGCCAACCGCGGTGACGCAGAGGCGACGATCGAGCTGGCCGCGGCGCTCACCGACACCACGCCGGGCGCCGGCGGCGGTCTCGAACCCGGACGCGCGGCCGTCGAGGCATCCGAGGTGCTGACGATGGATGCGACCTCGCTCACGATCCCCGCCGGCGAGACACGCTCGGTCACCCTCACCGCCGACCCGTCGAAGGTGCCGGCCGGGGCGCAGCTCTCGGGCGCGCTCACGGCGGCGATCGGCGGCGACGCCGTCACCCGCACGGCGCTCGGCATCATCGCCGAGGCCGAACGCTACGACCTCACCGTCACGGCGACCGACTTCGACGGCGAACCCCTCGCGACCTACGGATGGATCTGGAACGCCGAGACCGGCTGGTACACGTCGTTCGGCGTCGACGGCGAGACCACGCTGCGACTGCCCGCGGGCCTCTACTCGGTGATGTCGTTCATGGACGTCGCCCGGAACTCCGACACGCAGGCCATCGCGCTCGTCGGCGACCCCGACGTCGTGCTCGAGGGTGCGGCGACGGTCGCGTTCGACGCCCGTGCCACCGAGCCCGTGACCGTCGACGTCGGCGAGGACGACCTCGAGGCGACGGTGCGCCGCATGGACTACCAGGTCGACGGGTTCACGGGCAGCGCCCTCGCGCCCGTCTGGATCGACGAGCTCTACGCGCAGCCGATGGAGGCGCCCGAGGCCGAGAGCTTCGACTTCACGACGCGCTGGCGCCTGCAGCAGCCGACCCTGTCGCTGAATGCGGGCAAGGAGCGGCTCGACCTCATCGCGCAGGCGGGATCCACGCTGCTCGACGGCGCGATCCGCGCACGCGCCGTCGACGTGGGTCTCGGCAGCGCCGAGGAGTTCGCCGCGGTGGATGTCGCGGGCAAGGTCGCAGTCGTGACCCGTTCCGACGTCGTCTCCGCTCCCGAGCGGTCGGCGAACGCCGTCGCCGCCGGTGCTGCGCTGCTGCTCGTCGTGAACGACGCCGATGGAGAGCTCAGCGAGTGGGTGGGCTCCGCCGACTACGAGTCCGACACGCCCATCCCGGTCGCCGCGATCAGCGGCGTCCAGGGGCGGCAGGTGCTCGAGGAGATCGCGCGGAAGAAGGTCACCGTCAGCGGCGAGGGCGTCGTCGATGCCGACGAGATCTGGGACATCGCGCGCTACAGCGACGGCGCGGTGCCCGACGACCTCGACTACCGGCCGCGGGACCTCGCGCGCATCGACACGACGTACTACGGAGACCCGGCCCTCGTCGCCGAGTTCCGATGGGATTTCGTGCCGGGCGTCGAGTACGGCAGCGGCTATCCGATGCGCACGACCCGCGGCCTCGAGCGCACGGAATGGGTGAACACCGACCAGGTCGAGTGGTACCAGGACGCCACGGTCGTCGACGCGGGCTGGCAGATCCGCGACGTCAAGCGCGGCTTCGAGCCGGGTCAGGAGCTCGAGTCGAGCTACTTCGGTGCGATCGTGCGACCTTTCGTCGGTCCCGGCTACTGGGCGCCGAACCGCAGCGGCGACTACGCGCAGGTCAACCTGCCGTCGTGGGCTGACGGGGCGAGCCCCGACCACACCGGCGCGTTCGACACCTACTCGGGTGCCGACGACCGGTCGCAGCTCATCGAGGTCTACATCGACGGCGCGCTCGCCGAATCGTCGGACTACCAGGGAGCGACAGTCTGGGACATCCCCGACGGCGAGTCCGAATGGCGCGTCGTCGACACCGCCACGCACGACGGCACCTCGCTCGAATCGTCGACGTCGACTCGCACGGAGTGGACCTTCACGTCGTCCGGTTCGGCCGACGACCCCGCTCGGCAGTTGCTGCCGATGATGCAGGCGTACTACGACGTCGAGCTCGACGAATCGGGCACGGCCGGGGCCGGGCGCAAGCGCGGCGCCCCGGTGAAGCTCGAGCTCGAACTCGGGCATATCGCGGAGGCATCCGGCATCGCGGCCATCGCAGACGCGACGCTCGAGGTGCGGGTCGACGGGGGCGAGTGGCAGCCCATCGCGCTCGACGTCACCTCGGCCGACGACACGGTGGACGAGCCGTCGGAGGACGGCCCGCCGATGTTCTCCGAGGGTCGCGACGTCGTCACGGCGTACGCCGCGAAGATCCGCGTGCCCGACGCCGGTGCATGGGTCGACCTGCGAGTGACGGCGACGGATGCCGCGGGCTCGACCTTCAGCCAGGAGATCGAGCGGGCGTTCGAGGTCGCTGCGGTGAAGAAGGGCGGCCGGCACTGAATGCAGGGTGAACCTGTGAACCGGTGATCCGGTGACGAGCTGAGGCCCGAGCGAACGCTCGGGCCTCAGTCGTGCCGGGGCGCGTCGCGCTCGTCGTGCGCGTCGCGTTTGCGCCGGCGGCGCGGCTCGTCGAGCCCGAGGTGCACCCGCGTGCGCTTGCGCTCGAAGACGATGAACCCCGCACCGAGCGCCCAGAGCGGCAGCTGGGTGAGGAAGGCCAGGCGGAACGCCTCGAGGCTGTAGGTGTCGGGCGTGCCCGCGCCGAGCGCGTCCATCGCGATGCCGATGAACAGGATCGCGAGGAGGGCCGCGAGGAACCCGCCGACGTTCACGATGCCCGTCGCCGTGCTGAGCCGGTGGCTCGGGTTGTGGGTGCGAGCGTGGTCGAACCCGATCATCGACGCCGGGCCGCCCGTGCTGAGGGCGAGGGCGAGTGCGAAGAGCAGCCAGAGCGGGGCGGGGCCGGGCCACAGGATCACGGCGAGCCACGCGACGACCTGGACGGCGATGATCGGCAGCACGAGCATGCGCGAACGCCGCATCGGGTGACGACTCGAGAGCGCCCCGATGACGGGCCCGATCACCATGCCGGCGACGACGTAGACGCTGAAGACGAGCGAGGCCATCGCGGGCGTGAGGCCCTCGCCGACCGTGAGGAACGGGAACCCCCAGAGGAGCACGAACGCGGTGCCCGAGAACGGCGTCGTGAAGTGCGACCAGAATGCGAGCCGCGTCGCGGGGTGCGCCCACGACTCCGTGAACCCCTGGCGAAGGTCGGCCGACGACGTGACCGCGCGGATGGCGCCGGTCTTCGTGTCGACGCTCACGTCGGCGTCGCGGCCCGGCGGGCGGTTGCGGATGACGGCGAACGTCAGCACGGTGAAGAGCACGCCGAGCCCGGCGAGGGTGCCGAAGGCGACGGTCCAACTCGTCGCGTGCAGCAGCGCCGCGATCGGCAGGATCGCGAGCAGCTGACCGGACTGCCCGACGATGCCCGTGAGCTGCACCATGAACGGCGCCTGCCGCGTGGGGAACCAGACCGCGACGACGCGGAGCACGCTCGGGAAGATGGCCGCGTCGCCCGCGCCGAGCAGGATCCGGGCGACGATCGCCGTGCCGACGTCGGGGGCGAAGGCCATCACGAGCTGGCCCGCCGCCATGAGGAACATGCCGATCGTGATGATCGGGCGCGCGCCGAACCGGTCGAGCAGCACGCCGACCGGGATCTGCATCGCGCCGTAGACGAAGAGCTGGATCACGGCGAACATCGACAGCGTCGAGGCATCCGCATCGAAGCGCACCGCGGCGTCGACGCCCACCGCGGAGAGCGAGGTGCGGTTGGTGACCGACAGCATGTAGGCCGCGACCCCGACACCCCACACCAGCCACAGCCGCCAGGGGCGAACTGGCGCGGGGTCGATCGTCACGGGGCCTTCACTTCGTCGGTTGCGACGACGAGGGGTGCGGGCCGTCCGTTCCAGCGTATCCCGACGAGCGGATGCCCCGTCGCTTGTGTCACGACGAGGCATCCGTTCGACCGTCAGTCGAGCAGGTGATCCAGCGCCCGGCCCATCCAGTCGGCTCGAGTGGCGGCATCGGCGATGCCCTCGAAGCCGAAGCCGGCCATCAGCGAACCCGGGGTGGCCACGACCGCGGCCTCGGGGAACCCTGCGGCCGTCGTGATGATGAAGTTGTTCGGGTTCGGGCCGCTGCCCGGAGGCGGTCCGGCGATCGACCATCCGCCGGTGTCGCCGTTCTCGAACGACGTCGTGCCTTGGCCCGTCGAGACCTCGATGTCGTCCACGAAGACGCCGAGACCCTGAGTCGACCAGTCGCTGATGTACGCGATCGACAGCTCGACGGAGCCGCCGGCGTACGCCGACAGGTCGACCGACCACTGCTGCCAGCCGCCCGAGTTGCCGGAGTCGGCCCACCACTCACCGGTCGTGCCGGTCGAGGTGCACGTCGTCGCCGCGACGTCGAGCGTCTGGTAGTGGTCGAGCTGCGGGTGCAGGTCGCGCCATCCGGCCGGGCAGCTCTCCCCGGTGCTCTGGGTGGTGTTCCCGTTGACATCGGGCAGGGTCGTCCAGTCCTCCCCGCCGGCGGGGCGCGCCTCGACAGCGAGGTGGTCCCAGTCGGCCTCGGTGTCGTACGACGCCCAGAACGACATCGTGGCGCCACCGGCCGGGACGGTGAGCGTGTTCGTCAACCGCTTGTACGACACGTCGCCGATCTGCGAGTAGGCGTACGCGTCGCCGGTGTGCGGCTCGAACGGTCCACCCTCACGATCCCACCTGCCGGCGACCCAGCTCTCGAACTGCGGGTACACCGCCGGGTCGAGGATGCCGCTCGTCGTGATGAACGAGTTGCTGTGGTCCTGGTTGTCGGCACTGTCGGCGCCGTTGAAGCCCCACTCGAGGCCCGAGAACGGGGTGTCGACACCGAGGACGTCGAGGAGACCGTCATCCGTGGTGCCGGCATCGTCGACGACGAGGTACGCGCCGAGCCAATACTGCATGGTGTCGTTCATCGAGTCGCCCGAACCGCCGAGTGGCCGGCACCGCTCGAGGATTCCCTCGCTCGTGCGGCACGGAGCATTCGCCGCCGTGGGGTCGTAGAGCTGGTTGCCCGTGACCCCCGCCGCCGCGTACTGGCTGCCGGCGTACTTGCCGGTGTACAGCACTTGGCCGCCCTCGTTGAGGAAATCGCGAACCTCGAGGGTGTTGTCCATCGCCAGCCGCGAGGCGTTGCCACCGGGCCAGCCGGCTTCGCGAGTGACGATGTCCTCGCCGGTGTACCAGATGACGGCGTCGTAGTGCGAGAGCACGCCAAGGGCGTCGGGTGCCGTCCGGTTGCGCGCGTCGACGTCGTAGACGTCGTATCCGGTGCCGTTGGCGTCGAGCGCGTCCTGGTAGTAGTCGAGGTAGTTCGGTCCGCCGGCCTGCGCCGGGGAGGCGCCCGTGTAATCCTCCGCCGCCATGATCAGCACGTCGTCGGTGGATTCCTCGACGGCCTTGTAGGTGAACGAGTCGCTCGACTCGCCCCCGCCTTCGAACCACACCTCGACGTCGTCGCCCGGAGTGGTCCCCGTGACGACGCCGCGCATGGTGTGGAAGTAGACGCCGGTCTTGCCGCCGTAGCGGTCACCGCCGGTCCATTCCTCGGTCGGGGCGGCGACGGCGGGGCCGTCGTTGATGGAGTACTTCAGCGTCACGTCGCCCAGGCTGCGCTTGGCGATGACGCGCACCTCCTGCGGGTCGCCGTAGGAGTAGTCGAACGTCAGGTTCACCTGGGGCAGGCCGTCCTTGTACGTGTCGTCGCTCTGCAGGTAGAAGGGCTTCGTCTCGAGGCCCAGGTGCGACACCGGGTTGGCGGGGTCGGCCGCCGACTTCGCCACGTCGAGTGCGAAGGGCAGGGCGCGTTCGAACTCCGCCTGCACCTGCGCCTCGTCGTCGGGGAACACGAACCCGCCGCCGGCCGGCAAGCCTTCGCCGAGTTCCGGTGTCCACGCCAGGGTTCCCTCCTGCGAGTGCGCGAAGTCGGTGGTCTCGCCGTTGGTCACGTACAGCACGTCCGACGACAGGCCCGGCTCGAAGTCGGGAATGGCCGGCTCGTCACGGTTGCCCGACAGCGCGTAGTAGATCGGGTCGTCCGCAGTGGGCGTGCCGGTCTGCCATCCCTCCGCGTACAGCAGCCACTGGCCGAAGGAGTGGTAGTTGACCTGGAACGAGAGGTCGGCCCGGTCGAAGAGCGACATCATCGCCTGCGTCTCGGGCTCGGAGCCGGCCGATGGTCCACGGTAGGTGTCGCTGCTGCTCTGCGACGACGAGCCCTCCTCGTCCCAGCCGAAGTGCTCGGGGTAGTTGCGGTTGGGGTCGACGCCGTCGGCCCGTGTGACCTGGCCGTCGTTGTCGTTGTCGCGCAGGTTCTTGCGCCACAGCCGCTCGGTGTCGAACGTGTACTGGTAGCCGTCGGGGTTGGCCACGAGCACGAACCACAGTTCGTTGTTCTTGAGGAGATCCTTGATCTCCTTGTCGTTCGTCCGCCAACCGTCGATGTAGTAGTTCAACAGTCGTCGGTTGACCTCGGTGGAGATCCACTCACGGGCGTGCTGCGTCGAGCTGTACAGCACGCCGGGGCGCGTCCCGTCCGCCTGGCCCCTGGCACCCTGGGTCAGCTTCAGTGCGATGATCTCGCGGCCCTCGTAGGTGTGGCCGAGCACCTCGAGTTTGACCAGCTGGGGGTTCTGCTTCGCGAGGCGGTAGAGCTCGTCGCGGATGCCTCCCGGCTCGTCCCAGGAGCGCCACACGGTGTAGCCCTCCGTGGCCTGCTCGTCGGCCAGTTGCCGAGCGGACTTGCCGTCCTTGTTCTTCTTGACCTTGACGTCGAGACCGTGGGCCTGGAGGCCCTTCGCCTCGTCGGCGGTGAGCACCAGGTCGATGCTCACGCCCGAATCGGTGACCGTGCTCTGCGCGACGTCGAAGCCGGCGGCGGCGATCTCGGCCGCCTCTGCAGAGCTCACGTCGGCCGTGTACATGTCGAGCGCCCCGGTGTCGTCGTCGACGGCGCTCGCGCCGACGGGACCGAGCATCGAGAACGCCAGTGCAAGCGTGGCGACCCCGAAGATGAGGCGATTGGGAATGCGATGGGTTCCAGCCATGACGACTCCTTCGGTCCGTCTTCGGCCAGAACGGGAGTGACGACGTCGTCTCGGGTGCCTGATGCTCGTCACAACTCTGTGCTCACTGCGGACCCTCAGGGGTTAGCCTCCTGCGACCCGCCGCGGCTGTCAAGTCCCCCATGGGCTGACGACGTTCGCCGTGCCGGTCGCCCGCGGAGACGACGATGCCCGCCGGCACCGAGGTGCGGGCGGGCATCGTCGTGCCGGTACTAGACGATCGCGTCGTCGGTCTCGGTCTCGGTCTCGCCGGCCGACGAGTCCGCCTCGCCGCCCGGGGCCGTCGCCGCGTCCATCGCCTCGAGCTCGGCGTCGATGTCGGTCGCCGCCTGCTCGAACTGCGAGTTGTAGAGGCGGTAGTACGCCCCCTTCGCAGCGATGAGCTCGTCGTGGTTGCCCTTCTCGACGATGTCGCCGTGCTCCATCACGAGGATGAGATCGGCATCGCGGATGGTGGACAGGCGGTGCGCGATCACGAACGACGTGCGTCCCTCGCGGAGCGCCGCCATCGCGTGCTGAAGCAGCAGCTCGGTGCGCGTGTCGACCGAGGAGGTCGCCTCATCGAGGATGAGCACCGACGGCTGCGCCACGAACGCGCGAGCGATCGTGATGAGCTGCTTCTCGCCGGCCGACACGTTGGACGCGTCTTCGTCGAGCACGGTGTCGTACCCGTCGGGCAGCGAGTGCACGAAGCGGTCGACGTACGTCGCCTGCGCCGCGGCCAGCACCTCGTCGTCGGTCGCCGACTGGCGGCCGTAACGGATGTTGTCGCGAATCGTGCCCGCGAAGAGCCACGGGTCCTGCAGCACCATGCCCGTGCGTGCACGGACGTCGTGGCGCGTGAGGTCCGCGATGTCCTGGCCGTTCACGAGGATGCGGCCGGCGTCGAGCTCGTAGAACCGCAGGATGAGGTTCACGAGCGTCGTCTTGCCGGCACCGGTCGGGCCGACGATCGCGACCGTCTGCCCCGGCTCCACCTGGAACGACAGGTCGGTGATGAGCGGACGCTCGGGCGTGTACGAGAACGCGACGTGCTCGAACACGATCGTGCCGTCGCCATCGGCGGGCGCCGGGGCATCCGCTGCATCGGGCTCCTGCTCGTCGGCGTCGAGCAGTTCGAAGACGCGCTCGGCCGAGGCCGTGCCCGACTGCACCACTGCGGCCATGCCGCCCAGCTCCGACAGGGGCTGGGTGAACTGCTGCGAGTACTGGATGAAGGCCTGCACGTCGCCGAGCCGCAGCTGCCCGGTGGAGACCATGAGCCCGCCGAGGACCGCGATGCCGACGTAGGTCAGGTTTCCGATGAACATCATGCCGGGCATGATGATGCCCGACAGGAACTGCGCCTTGAAGGATGCCTCGTAGAGCTCCTGGTTTTCGGCCTTGAACTTCGCACGCGAGTCCTCTTCGCGGCCGAAGACCTTGACGAGGGCGTGACCCGAGAAGGACTCCTCGACACGGGCGTTCAGTCGACCGACCTTGCGCCACTGGATGCCGAAGGCCTTCTGCGACTTCGGGCCGATGATGCCGAAGATGACCGCCATGAGCGGCAACGAGACGAGCGCCACGAGTGCGAGCTGCCACGAGATCGTGAACATCATGATGAGCACGCCGACGACGGTGAGCACCGAGGTGACCACGGTCGAGAGGGACTGCTGCATCGCCTGCGTGATGTTGTCGATGTCGTTGGTGACCCGCGAGATCAGCTCACCGCGCTGCACCTTGTCGAAGTAGCTCAGCGGCAGGCGGTTGATCTTCGCCTCGACCGACTCGCGCAGGCGCCACATGGTCTTCACCATGATGACGTTGATCACGTAGCCCTGCACCCAGGTGAGCACCGACGCGACCATGTACAGCGCGAGCACGAGGATGATGACCTGGCTCAGGCGCACGAAGTCGACGCCCTCGCCCGGCGTGACGCCAGCGGTCGCGACGACGTTCGCGAGGTCGTCTTGGCCCGAGGCCCTGAGCGCGTCGACGGCCTGCTCGGTCGTCGTGCCCGCGGGCAGCTGCTGGCCGATGACACCGGCGAAGATGATGTTCGTCGCCTCGCCGAGCACCTTCGGCGCCCACACCGTGAGCACGACGCCGATGGCGCCGAGGATCGACACCAGGGTGAATGCGAAGGCGTGCGGCTTCAGCAGTCCGATGAGACGGCCGAAGCTCTGCCCGAAGTTCTTCGCCTTGCCCGGAGCGACGGCGCCGCTCCAGTCGTCGGCGTTGATGCGCGCCTGTTCGCCGAGTTCGATCTCGATCTGCTCTTCTGCGGAGAGCGGGGTCTGTGCGGTCATCGTGCGGCCTCCACTCCGAGCTGGGATTCGACGATCTCGCGGTAGGTCTGCGAGGTCTCGAGCAATTGTTCGTGCGTGCCGAGTCCGACCATGCCGCCGTCGTCGAGCACCACGATGCGGTCGGCATCGGTGATGGTCGAGACGCGCTGCGCGACGACGATCTTCGTCACCTCGGGCAGCTCACGCCAGAGCGCCTGCCTGAGTCTCGCGTCGGTCGTGAGGTCGAGCGCCGAGAACGAATCGTCGAAGACGAGGATGTCGGGGCGGTGCACGATCGCGCGGGCGATCGCGAGCCGCTGGCGCTGGCCACCCGAGACGTTCGTGCCGCCCTGGGAGATCTTCGCGTCGAGCTTGCCGTCCATCGCCTCGACGAAGTCGCGGCCCTGGGCGATCTCGAGCGCGTGCCACAGCTCTTCGTCGGTGGCGTCTTCGCGCCCGTACCGGAGGTTCGAGCCGACCGTGCCGGTGAAGAGGAACGGACGCTGCGGCACGAGGCCGATCGACGACCAGAGGTGGTCGAGATCCGCTTCGCGCACGTCGACGCCGCCGACCTTCACGCTGCCGCCGGTCGCGTCGAAGAGACGCGGGATGAGCGAGATGAGCGTCGTCTTGCCGGCACCCGTCGATCCGACGATCGCGACCGTCTCACCGGGCGCTGCGCCGAACGTGATGCCCGAGAGCACGGGGTGCTCGGCGCCGGGGTAGGTGAACGCGGCATCCGCGAACTCGACGGCACCCGGCGTCGGGAAGACCGTCACCGGGTTCTCGGGGCGGGCCAGCGTGGAGGTCGAGTCGAGCACCTCGCCGATGCGCTCGGCTGAGACGGCGGCGCGCGGGATCATGATCGTCATGAAGCTCGCCATGAGCACACCGGTGAGGATGAGCATCACGTACTGCATGAAGGCGAACAGCGTGCCGATCTGCACCTCACCCGCGTCGACGGCGAACGCGCCGAACCAGACGACGCCGACCACGGTGACGTTCAGCACGAGCATGAACAGCGGGAAGAGCAGCACGAAGAGCGAACCGACCTTGCGGCCGACGACCATGATGTCGGTGTTCGCGCCGCGGAAGCGCTCCTCTTCGATGGGCTCGCGCACGAAGGCGCGCACGACGCGGACGCCGGTGAGCTGCTCGCGCATGATGCGGTTCACGTTGTCGAGCTTGTGCTGGTAGCTGCGGAAGAGCGGCACCATGCGGCTGATGACGATCGTCGCGATGATCAGCAGCGTGGGCACCGCGACCGCGATGATCCAGCTCAGGCCGACGTCTTGCTGCAGCGCGAAGATGACGCCGCCGATCGCGAGGATCGGGGCGGTGACGAGCATCGTGGCGCCCATCATCGCGAGCATCTGCACCTGCTGCACGTCGTTCGTGTTGCGGGTGATGAGCGAGCCGGGGCCGAACCGCGACACCTCGCGCTCCGAGAACGCCGAGACGCGCTCGAAGACGTGGTCGCGGATGTCGCGGCCGGCGCCCATCGCGGCGCGTGCCGCGAAGTAGGTGGCGATGATCGATGCCGTGATCTGCCCGAGGGAGATCAGGAGCATCAACGAGCCGGTCGACCAGATGTAGGCGGTGTCGCCCTTGCTGACGCCGTTGTCGATGATGTCGGCGTTGAGGCGGGGCAGGTAGAAGGTGGCGAGTGCCGAGATGAACTGGAAGATCAGTACACCCAGCAGGAGCCATTTGTAGGGCTTCAGGTAGCGGACAAGGATTTTTCCGAGCATGGCGTCTCCATTGTGAGGAGTGATGAGTCGAGCGGACACCGCCTGCCGAGGCGCGTTCATGCGCGCACGGCATCAGCCAGGGCAGCCACACCCCTCGCTCGACCTGCAGCATCGCACCCCCGTACGACATTGCAGCGATACAGCCTCACACGGTGGGCGGGGCGACGCAAGCGAGAGTGGGTCATCCGTCCCCGACGTTCACCGAGAGCGAAATTCGCGGCCATCAGCACATTGCAGAGGCGCGAGAATGGGCGCGGAGGTCGTGATGATCAACACCCATGAGGTCGAGAACCAGGTGCCCGCCCGCGAGGGTGTCGACGAGTTCACATCGAACGTGCCGCTCGTCGAGGCGGTCGCGCGATGGGGTCGCGGCGGCGCCGAAGCATCCGCTCGCCCTGAGGCATCCGCTCAGGCCGAGGCATCCGCTCAGGAGCTCGCACGCATCGGCGCGCTCGTCGGGTCTTCGGCCTTCCAGCGCGACGCCGAGCGCGCGAACACCCACCCGCCCGTGCTGCAGGCCTTCGATCGGTGGGGCCGCCGCATCGACGAGGTCGAGTACGACGACGCCTACCACCGGGTCATCGGGGCGGCCGTCGCCGCCGGAGCGCACACGAGTGCCGCTGCGGCGCCGGGTCCGGGTGCGAACGTCGACCGCGCGGCGGCGTTCCTGCTGTTCGCGCAGGTCGAGCCGGGGCACGCCTGCCCGGTGTCGATGACGCACGCGGCGGTGCCGACGCTCGAGCTCGCGGCATCCGGCCTGCGAGACGAATGGATGCCGCGGCTGCTGAGCCGAGCGTACGAGCCCCGGCTCGGCGGTGATGGCGGCGGTGGCGGCACGACGAAGCAGTCGGCGCTCGTGGGCATGGCGATGACCGAGAAGCAGGGCGGTTCCGACGTGCGGGCGAACACGACGCGCGCCGAGCGGCGCGGCGGTTCCGGCTCGAGCAGCGGCGCGGCGTCGTGGGGCGCCGAGTACGGACTGACCGGGCACAAGTGGTTCTGCAGCGCGCCCATGAGCGACGCGTTCCTCGTGCTCGCGCAGGCGCAGCACGGGCTCAGCTGCTTCTTCGTGCCGCGCGTGCTGCCCGACGGCTCGCGGAACGTGTTCCGCATCCAGCGGCTGAAGGACAAGCTCGGCAACCGGTCGAACGCCTCGAGCGAGATCGAGCTCGACGGCACGACCGGCTGGCTCATTGGCGAGGAGGGGCGGGGCGTCGCGACCATCGTGCAGATGGTGACGCGCACCCGGCTCGATTGCGTGATCGGCTCGGCGGCGGGCATGCGGCAGGCCGTCGCCGAGGCGGCGTGGCACGTGCGGCACCGCAGCGCATTCGGTGCGTTGCTCGTCGACCAGCCGGTGATGAGCGCGGTCGTCGCCGACCTGGCGCTCGAGTCCGAGGCCGCGACGCTGACCGCGATGCGGCTCGCGCGCTCGTACGACGAGGATGCGGATGGCGCCGAGCAGGCGTTCCGCCGGCTGGCGACGGCCGTCTCGAAGTACTGGGTCTGCAAGCGCGGTGCCGGTCACGCCGCCGAAGCCCTCGAGTGCCTCGGCGGCAACGGGTACACCGAGGCGTTCCCGCTCGCCCGCCGCTATCGGGAGCAGCCGCTGCTCGCGATCTGGGAGGGCTCGGGCAACGTCATCGCGCTCGACGTGCTGCGCGTGCTGGCGCGGGAGCCCGAGGCGTTCGAGGCGTTCTTCGCCGAGGTCGGCGCGGCCGCGGGGGAGTCGCCCGTGTTCGATGCCGCGCTCGCCGCGGCACGATCGCTCGTGCGCGAGCTGTCGGCGACGGATGCCGCGAGCGCGGCGTTCCTCGCACGGGAACTCACCGAGCGCCTTGCCCTCGTGCTGCAGGGCTCGCTCATGCTGCGGTACTCGCCCGGCGGCGTCGCCGATGCGTTCGTGCGCACGCGCCTCGGCGACGAGGGCGGACGGCAGTACGGGGTGCTGCCGCGCGGCGCGGATGTCGCGGGGATCCTCGCGCGGGCGTGAGGGTGCTCGCCTGTGGATAAACCGTCGTCGGGCGCCGGATGCTCGCCTAGGGTGTTCGCCATGTCCCTCTCCCGACCGATGCGGCGATCCCGACCGCGGGTCGCCGCCGCGCTCGCCGCAGCCGGTGCCCTCGCGCTCCTGCTGAGCGGTTGCGTGGGCGATGCACCGACGCCGTCGCCGAGCCCGTCGGCGGATGCCGCGGAGCCGATCTTCGCCTCGGATGAGGAGGCGCTCGCGGCGGCTGTTGAGGCGTATGAGCTGTACCAAGGTGCTTCGACGACGATCCTCGCTGAATCTGGTGCACACCCTGAACGCATTGATCCCTTCGTTACGCCGGCTCATTCCGATCTGTTGGCTGAGGAGTTTGGCGCGTTCCTCGCAGCAGGAGCGCGAACGCAGGGCGCGAGTACGTTCGACACCACCTCATTGGTGGACAAGTCCGAGGCAGACGGGCTTGCGCAGGTTTCCATCTACCTTTGCCGCGACGTCTCTGATGTTCGAATAATTGGGCCCGACGGAAGCGACGTCACGCCTGTCGACCGAGACAACCGAGTGCCGTCGCAGGCATTCCTTGTCTCCAATCCCGAAGTCCCGAGAACGCTTCTAATCGATCGGATCGACGAGTGGTCAGGCGACGACTTCTGCTGAGTGCGGCGATAGGCGCGCTGGTCCTCACGTCCATCATGACAAGTGGAGTGTTCCCGGCGACTGCAGACGACTCCGACGATGGGTGTTCAAGCGTGGCAGTGATACTCGGTTGCGATCTCGGATCCAGCCTCGGGCCGAATGAAGCAGTCCTGGAAGTCATAGGCAGTGGCGGCGACCCCATCGAATCAACCCATGGCGAGGAACCGCCCGATCGAGGCCCCGAAGACATCCGGTTCGAAGAGGAGTCCTCGACACAAGAACCCACAATGCCCGAGAACTGCAGCCCTCTGAACGCCCAGCTCTGCGCGGCTCCGACGACGACACCCCCAGACCCCACTGCGCCAGCCCCGCCCGTCGTCGTCACGCTCCGCGACATCGCGTCCTTCGTCCCCGCAAAGCCGGGCAACGAGATGGAGCCCGGCGGCTGGGCGGTCGAGGACCTTCCGGCGAACTTCGTGGCCGCGGCATCCGTGCAGGTCGTCTCGGGCACCCTGCTCGGCCAGCCCGCCGACGTGCGGTTCACGCCGGTCGGATACCGGTGGCGCCACAGCGACGGGGGTGTCCTCGAGAGCGGCGCGCCGGGCGCGACGTGGGCGATGCTCGGGCAACGCGAGTTCACGACGACGGGAACGAGCCACGTGTACGCCGATTCCGGCGAATACACCGTCGCGCTCGAGGTCGTGCTGCGTGCCGAGTACCGGTTCGCCGGTTCCGGCTGGCGCGCGATCGCCGGCACGCTGGCCGTCGCCGGCGATCCGCAGCGAGTGCTGGTCGGCGACTTCGACACCGTGCTCACCGACGGCGACTGCAACGCGAACCCGTCCGGTCCTGGCTGCTGATCCGGCGCGCCGCGGCGGCGGTGGCGTAGGCCGGCACATTTTTCAGGACCAGAGCGTGCTTGGGCCCACATATGCACCGGTGAGACACGATGTCCGGCAAAATGCCGCCGACTCGGCGACGGGTGAGGCGACGTCATGCAGGCGGCGGATTTGTCGCGCCCGGCTGCCGCGCGCGTCATCCGGCAGCCGCGAATCTCTCTCCGTACAGCTTCCCCAGGCCCTGCACGCCGCCGGCGGCGAACGCCGTGCGCTGCCGGGCAGCGCCGGTGCCCTCGCGCAGCAGTCGTGCCATTCCCTCGCGTGCGAGCTCGAGGTCCCCTGCCGCCTCGAGCCCCGGCTGCAGCACGCGGATGCACCGCTCCAGCACCTCTGCAGCGGGAAGCAGCTCGGCGAGCACGGGGTCGAGCACCGTGCCGCTCAGTCCGGAGTGCGCCGAGTGCATGAGCGACGCGTTCAACAACTCGGGGCCGGGAGCAGCCTCCGAGGTCGGCTTCACCGCGGCCTCGCTCTCCAGCGACTCGTCGACGACGCACGCGACGAGGGCGCGGAAGAGCGCCGCGAGCAGCACTGCGGACCATGCCTCGAGCTGCGCATCGGCGACGCGGATCTCGACCGTGGGCACGTGCGACGACAGGCGGGCGTTCCACATGATGATCGCCTGGTCCTTCATGCCGCCGACGCCGATCAGCCGTTCGAGGCGCCGATCGTAGTCGGCGCCGTCGCGGAAGATCGGAGGGCAGCCGGTGGTGGTCCAGCGCCGCTGGGCGACGTTGCGCCAGCTCTCGAACCCCGTGTCGTGTCCGCGCCAGATCGGCGAGTTGCCGGTCAGCGCCGAGAAGAGCGGAAGCCAGGTCCTCGTGGCGTTGAGGGCGCGGATCCCGTCATCGTGGTCGGCGACCCCCACGTGCACGTGGAGGCCCTGGATCTGATGGTCGGCGATGACGCCGCCCATGTCTTCGACGATGCGGAGGTACCGCGGCAGGTCGGTGACCGTGGGGAAGCCGTACGCGTCGGGCGGCATGCCGACGCTCGCGATGACGACGCCGAGCCGCTCGGCCTCTGCTGCGAGTTCGCGACGGAAGCCCACGAGGGCGTTGTGCGCGGCATCCGTCGAGGTGAACACCGCCGAGGCGTGCTCGACCTGGGAGGCGAGGAACTCGCGGTGCGTGATGCGGGCCAGCTCCGGGCGCGCGTGGAGGTGGTCGAACGCACCCTCCGCGACATCCGCCGGGCGAAGCGTCTCGGGGTCGAGGAAGACGAACTCCTCTTCGATGCCGAACGTGGAGACTACCGCCACCGCAGTCCCCTCCCCTGAGCACGATGCAGACGCTCGAACTCTCCTCAATCGTGAGAGCGGTGTCAACCCCCCCTTCCGGACGGAGGGAACATGCTGTCGAAATCCGTCACACAGCCTCGACATACTGGTGGGAGCGCGGTTCAGCCTCCCAGATCGAAGGAGCGATTCCGATGAAGTACCTGATCCAGATCTACAGCAACCCCGAGTCGCGCGCCGTGTGGAATGCGTTCACGCCCGAAGAGCAGGCCGAGGGCTACGGGTTCTACGAGGCGATCAGCACCGAGCTCGCCTCGAGCGGCGAGGTCATCGCGGCAGAGGCGCTCGCCGACATCTCGCTCGCCAAGCGCGTCACGAACGGCGGCGACGGCGCGGTCGCGAGCGACGGCCCGTTCGCCGAGACGAAGGAGCTGCTCGCCGGCTTCTACCTCGTCGACTGCGAGAGCGAGGCGCGAGCGGTCGAGATCGCCGGCCGGTTCCCCGAGGCGCAGTTCGGTCTCGTCGAGGTGCGCCCGGTACTCGAGATGGCATCGGGCCCCGACGTGTGAGAGTCGTGAACCCCGATGCCTGACGCCGACGCCGTTCGGGCGCTGAGAGCCGCCGCACCATCCGCGCTCGCAGTGCTCGTGCGGCGGTACGGCGACTTCGCCGCGTGCGAAGACGCCATGCAGGAGGCGCTCATCGCCGCCGCCGAGCAGTGGCCGACGGGCGGGGTGCCCGACAGCCCGCGCGCATGGCTCGTGCGCGTGGCGTCGCGGCGGTACATCGACGAAGTGCGATCGGATGTCGCCCGTCGACGACGGGAGGCGCGCGCCGTCGAGCTCGAACCCGAGCCCGCGCACGTGACCGCCGTCGACGACACGCTCGCCCTGTTCCTGCTCTGCTGCCACCCGGCGCTCGACCGGCCGGCGCAGCTCGCCCTCACGCTCCGCGCCGTCGGCGGGCTCACGACCGCCGAGATCAGCCGTGCGCTCCTGCTGCCCCAGCCCACCGTCGCCCAGCGCATCTCGCGGGCGAAGGCGCGCATCAGGGCGAGCGACGAGGGCTTCCGGATGCCGCGGCCGCCGGAGCTCGAGGCGAGGCTCGCGGCGCTCCGCCAGGTGCTGTACCTCATCTTCACCGAAGGTCATACGGCGAGCTCCGGCGACGATCTCGCACGCCTGGACCTCTCGGCCGAGGCCATCCGACTCGCCAGACAGTTGCGGGAAGCCGACGCCGATGCTTCGGGTGAGACGACCGGCCTCCTCGGCCTCATGCTGCTCACCGATGCCCGCCGAGCGGCGCGGACCGACGCCGCGGGCGCCCTCGTGCCGCTCGACGAACAGGAGCGCTCCCGCTGGGACCGAGCCATGATCGACGAGGGCGTCGCCCTCGTGACCGAGGTGCTCGACCGGGCGCCGATCGGCCCGTACCAATTGCAGGCCGCGATCGCCGCCGTGCACGACGAGGCGCCCTCCACGGCCGGCACTGACTGGATCGAGATCCTCGGTCTCTACGAGCTGCTCGGCCGGCTCAGCCCCGGGCCGATGGTCTCGCTCGGGCGGATCGTGGCGCTCGCCATGGTCGAGGGCCCGCAGGCGGGTCTCGCGGCGCTCGAGGCATCCGAGTCGTCGACCGACGGCGCACTTGCAGAACACCACCGCACGTGGGCGGTGCGCGGTCACCTCCTCGAGCTGTCAGGGGCGACGGATGCCGCATCGCTCGCGTTCACCGAAGCGGCACGCCGCACGCTGAACGGCCCGGAGCAGCGCTACCTCGCGGCGAAGAGCGAACGTCTACGCTGGAGCGGATGAGTCGCCCCCAACTCCGTGACGCGCGCCGCGATCAGCGCTCGCCCGCACGACCGCACACGTCGGGGCGCCAGCACCACCACGGTGCCATCGAGCGACCGCGGGGCCGCGCCGGCCTCGGTCTCGCGCTCGGCCTCGGCCTCGTGCTGTTCTTCGTCGGCATCCGGGTCTTCGCGCCCGAGGCACTCGGCGACCTGCTCTCGAACACCGTGCAGGACTTTTTCACGCTCTCGATCAGCGTCATCATCGAGAGCCTGCCGTTCGTCTTCCTCGGCATCCTGCTCTCGATCGGCGTGCAGGTCTGGCTGCCCGACGGATTCCTGCTGCGCCATCTGCCGAAGAACGCCGTCGTGCGACGAGTGACGCTCTCGCTGCTCGGCGTGCTGCTGCCGGTCTGCGAGTGCGGCAACGTGCCCCTCACGCGCGGCCTGATCCTCCGCGGACTCACGGTGGGGGAGTCGATGACCTTCCTCCTCGCCGCCCCCATCCTGAACCCGGTCACGATCATCACGACGTACCAGGCGTTCGGCTGGTCCGACGGCATCCTCGTCTCGCGCATCCTCGGCGGCTTCGTCATCGCGAACCTCATCGGCTGGATCTACAGCCGGCACCCGAGCCCCATGAGCCTGCTCACTCCGAAGTTCCAGGCGAGCTGCGCCCACGCCCACGATGAGGTGCCCGCCTCGCGCAGCCGGCGCAGCGTCGACATGTTCGCGAAGGAGACCGCGGCGATGATGCCGGCACTCTTCGTTGGATCTGCGATCGCCGGCCTCATCCAGGTGACGGTCTCCCGAGACGTGCTCCTGACGCTCGGCCAGAACCCGATCCTGTCGGTGTTCGCGCTCATGGCGCTCGCCTTCGTCGTCGCGATCTGCTCGAACGTCGACGCGTTCTTCATCCTCGCGTTCGGCTCGACGTTCATGCCGGGCGCGATCGTCGCCTTCCTCGTGTTCGGTCCGATGATCGACGTCAAGATGCTCGCGCTCATGCGCACGACGTTCACGGCCAAGACGCTCGTGCAGGTCACCGTCGTGGTGGGGCTCGCGAGCGCTGCCCTCGGGTTGGCGGTGAACACCCTTGCGTAGACGACTCATCGCGCGGTGGCAGGGCATCGTGCTCGCCCTCGTCGGCATCGTCGCCACCGTATGGCTCGCGCTGACCGATCAGCTCGGCCTGTACATCAACCCGGCCTCGTCGTGGTTCGCGATCCTCATGGCGATCATCGGTGCCGTGTTCGTGGTCGCCGCGTTCGCCTGGCCGCCGCTCGACGACGAGCATGCGAGCGAGTCGGATGTCTCGACGCCGACGCCGACGCCGACGCCGACGCCGACGCCCCACGCCCGCGCGCGCGTTCGCGGTACGCGGCCCGAACCCGTGCACGAGCACGAGCACGCACCGTCGGCACCGCCCGGCAGGATCCGCACGGCGCAGACCGCGGTCATCGTCGTCGGCGCGACCCTGGCGCTCCTCGTGCTGCCTCCGGCGACGCTGACCTCGGCCGTCGCATCCCAGCGCAGCATCAACAGCGAGGCATCGGCGATCGATCGGGACGGCGCCGCCCTCGTCGGCGGCGACACCTCGAGCTTCACCGTGAAGGACTGGGCCGTCCTCCTCCGACAGAACCCCGATGTCGACACCTACACCGGCACCCCCGTCGACGTCAGCGGGTTCGTGCTCGCATCGACCGAGGATTCCGAGAACGTCTTCTACATCACGAGGTTCGTCGTGACGCACTGCGCCATCGATGCCCAGCCGGTCGGGGTACCGGTCTACCTTCCCGGATGGGAGGAGGAGTACGACGCGGATCAGTGGGTCGAGGCATCCGGAGCGCTGACCGCGAACCCGGCCGGGTCCGCGACCGATCCGCTCGTGCTGGTGCCCGATGAACTCGATCGCATCGAGGAACCGAGTGACCCCTATGTCTTCTGACGAGTTGCTCCCCGCTGAGCCCGGTGCTGGATCCGGAGCGCGGGGCACGAGCGCATTCGCCAGGCGGCTCGCCGGCAGCATCGCGGTGCTCGCGCTGGCGGTCGGATGGCTCGCGTTCGCGAACATCGCCCAGGGACCGCGGCTGAACGACGCGCAACTCGACGTGCAGCGCACGACCGTGCTCGCAGGCCAGAAGCTGACCCTCGAGGTGAACCAGTCCGTCGCATCGCTCGATGAGGCCGGCATCGTGATCGAACCCGAGGCGGCCGTGACCGCCGAGATCGACGATCGCACGATCACGCTCACCTTCGACGCACCGCTCGCCCACGCGACCGACTACACCGTGCGCGTTCCCGGGGTCGTCGGTGCGGTGCAGCCCACGCCGGCGACGCTCGAATACGAGTTCACGACGCCGGGGACCGACCTGTACACGCTCATCCGCCGCAGCGACCGGGGCGAGCCCGACGTCGTGCAGCGCAAGCCGCTCGACGGCGGCGAACCCGAGACCGTGTTCGAAGCGCCGCGCATCCAGGAGTTCGCGCACTCCGGCGACCTGCTGCTCGCCGTGACCATCGAGGACGACGGATCGAACCTGCTCTTCGTCACCGACATGCGCCAGGGAGAGCCGCAGCAGTTCGGAATCCCCAGGGGCGCGTCGATCCGCGATCTCGCGGTCTCGACCACGAACCCGCTCGCCGCCCTGGTGCTCAGCTCGCCCGAGATCGACGGCGTGCGCGATTTCGACCGCGAGCTCATCGCGATCGACCTCTCGACGAACGGCGGCATGGAGCTGCTGCCGGTGCTCGGCCTCGACGGCGAGAAGTCGCACGTCTCGTCGTGGATGTTCGTTCCCGGCACGACCTCCGTCGTGGTGCAGGACTTCGAGCAGTCGGTCTTCGTCGTCGACGTCATCGCGAAGCAGCAGCCGTCGCCGCTCGGCGTGCACACCGAGCTGCGCGGCTTCGTGCCGGGCACGACCCAGCTCATCGTCGCCGACCCCGATCGCGGCGTGCGCTTCGACCTGGCCGACGGAAGCTCCACGACGCTCGAGCTCGCCTCGGCCGACATCGCGGATCACGTCTACCCGGGCCCGATCACGATGCTCGATGGACGCTCGCGGTACCTCATCTCGCTCGTCGCGGCGACCGTGGAGGGCGATCGCAACGTGCGCAGCTCCGTCCTCGCCGAGGTCGACGACGACGGTGAGCTGCGAGAGGTGTTCGCGCCGGCCGATGAGGCGAGCCTGATCCGCGAGTACTGCGTCTCGCCGAACGCCCAGTTCGTGGCCGTCGCCCAGTCTCCCCAGGCGGGAACGGTCGACGGGTACCGCGAGAATCCCGGCTTCACCGAGATGATGACCACGGTGGTCGAGATCGCGACCGGCCGCACGGTGATGAGCGCGGTCGGCGGCTTCTCGGAGTGGTGCAGCGACTGAACCCCGGAGCTCGGGGAGACGACTGAAGCGGCTGGAGCTCGGGGCGAGCGAGGCCGGTCAGCGCACCAGCAGGCCCGCGATGTTCGCCACGAGGCTCGAGATCACCGACAGTGCGACGAGCCCGCCCGTCACGATCCACGCGGTGCGCTTGTGCTCGTGGTATCCCTCGAGCTCGCGACCCTCGCGGTCGCGCTGCGAACCGGTCAGCACGAGCAGCAGGTCGACGAGCACCCACACGCCGAGGCCGCCGAGCGTCAGGAGCTTCGCGATCGCGGTGCCGATCTTGCCGAGGTAGAAGCGGTCGGCTCCCCAGAAGCCGAGCAGCAGCGCGAACAGCCAGGTCGCGACGAAGGTGCGACCCGTGGTGCGGTACGGCTCGTACGAGAACTGCGGCCCGGGCGCCGCGGCGTACCCGGGCGGGAGCGGCGCGGTCGTCTGCTCCTGCAGGGGGGCGTAGCCCGGAGGGGCGGGCAGCGTGTAGGACGGGAACTCCGACGGCGCGGCGGGCGGCGGCGGGAACGCACCCGGAGCGGCGATGGGATACGCAGGAGCGGTCGGAGGCGCAGCGGCTGCCGGCTGCTGCGGTGCCGGGGAGCCCATCGGCCGAGCCGTCGTCGACTCGTCGATGTCGTCGAAGGCGGGGGCCGCACCGAAAGCGGGGATCGGAGG
Organism: Agromyces fucosus; assembly: GCF_004134865.1. Taxonomy (GTDB): domain Bacteria; phylum Actinomycetota; class Actinomycetes; order Actinomycetales; family Microbacteriaceae; genus Agromyces; species Agromyces fucosus. Next base: position 519,758 of record NZ_SDPO01000003.1, read on the forward strand.
CCCGGCGAGCGGGGTCGACGCGGTCGAGGGGGCGAACGGGGCACCGGGTGCTGCGGGCGGCGTCAGGGGCGCGCCGGGCGAGGGCGGGGTCGCGGGCAAGGGGTTCGGCGCGGCATCCGCAGCTCTCGCGGCAGTGTGGGGAGTCCAGGCGGTGCCGTCCCAGTAGCGCAGCAGCGCGGTATCGGATTCGTCGTCGTACCAACCGGCTTCAAGCGACACGTTCGCTCCTCTCCTTCTTCTGCTGTCGAATGGCGCGCACCGAGAGCTGCACCGCGGCGATCACGACGAGGGCCGCGAACAGCCAGGTCGACACTGCCGGCGACATCAGGTGCGCGAGGGCCACGCCGCCGAACGACGCCGCCGTCGCCGCGACGCCGGCGATGATGCCCGCGCGCAGGTCGACGATGCCGCCGCGGGCGTTCGTGACGGTGCCGCTGATCGCGGTGGGGATCATCACGGCGAGCGACGTGCCCTTTGCGACGAGGTCGCTCATGCCGAAGAAGAGCATGAACGCGGGCACCATGACGAGACCGCCGCCGATGCCGAAGAGACCGGATGCCACGCCGATGACGAGTCCGATCGCGACCATGCCGATGATCGTGAGCGCGTCGAGCTCGAGCTGCATCGCGGCGCGCTCCGGCACGAAGAGCAGCATGCGCACGGCGACGGCGACGAGGAGGGCGATGAACATCCAGCGCAGCCAGCCGAGCGGGAGGCGACGCAGCAGTCGCGCGCCGACCCACGAGCCGATGATGCCGCCCGCGGCGACGAAGAGTGCGGGGATCAGGGCGACCTCGCCGTTGAGGAAGTAGGTGACGGCGCCCACGATCGCCGTCGGCACGATCGCAGCGAGCGACGTGGCCGAGGCGCGGCGCTGGTCCATGCCGGCGAACATCACGAACAACGGAACCATGAGGATGCCGCCGCCGACGCCGAAGGCACCCGAGAGCAGGCCGCCGACCGCGCCGATGACGGCGAGACGCACCCATCCGGCGCGCCGATCGGTCTCGGCAGGAGTGGAGTCGGCGGAAGTCACCCGCCTACTGTACTGGCGCGACCGCGGCCGGTACCGGCGCGACTACGCCGCGCGGTCGACCTGTGCCGCGGCGAGGGCGGGCTCGGGTGCGTGCGCGACGGGGTCGTGCCGGGCGACGACGGGCGCAGCGGCATCCGCTAAGCGTTCGGGGACGAGCTCGACCAGTCGTTCGGGGACGAGCTCGACCAGCGCCGCCGCGACGAGTCCGGCCCGCCGCACGCCGCGGGCGAGCACGACGACGAGCACGCCGAGCACCGCGCCGGCCGTGTTCATCACGAGGTCGCGAGGATCGGAGATGCGCGTGGGCTCCGGCACCTGCACGAGCTCGATGACGACGGTGAACGCGAAGCCCGCGAGCATCGCGAGCACCCAGCGGCGGCGGGGGATGAGGAGCGCCGCCAGCACGCCGACCGGGAGGAAGATCGCCACGTTGAAGGCGATCTCGGAGAGGTAGCCGGTGGTCCACGTGACGGGAGCCGTCCAGGCATCGGGATTCAGGATGCCGCCCTCGAGCTGATGCCCGGCCGTGCGCCACGGCGCGGGACCGATCGTCGCCCAGAGCACCGCTGCTGCGTACGCAGCAGCGACGAGACCGAGGGGGCGGCGGTTCATGCCCCGATTCTCCACCCATTTGCTGCGAGCACTCTGACATCGCGCCGGGTTTCCTCGATGGCGATGAATTTCGGCACAAGGACTTCCCATGTCACGATTCGGTCGCGTAGCCTGTGAACCTGAACGTCACCCGATAGGGTATGTTCACTGATTCCTCCATCAAGCGGGCACTCGCCCGTGCCTCCACCCGATTGCCCGGAGGCGGACCGATCCGCGTGGCATGACCCGATACGAGACGGCGGATGCCTGAGCGCACTCCCGCCCCTCGCCCCCCGCTCCGTCGGCAACCCGCCGCGCGGGGCAGCGATCGACCGTCGATCGCATCGGGCCGCACCAGCAGCCCATAGGACAGAAGGACAGCAGTATGGCAACCGGAACCGTCAAGTGGTTCAACGCCGAAAAGGGCTTCGGCTTCATCGCTCCCGACGACGGCTCGGCCGACGTCTTCGCGCACTTCAGCGCCATCTCGGGCAACGGCTACCGTTCGCTCGAAGAGGGCCAGAAGGTCGAATTCGAGGTCGCACAGGGCCCGAAGGGTCTGCAGGCCGAGAACATCCGCGGCCTCTAGGCCGAGGCGCACCACTCGAACGCCCCCGCAGCGCAGGCTGCGGGGGCGTTCGTCATGCCCGGCGCGCGTCGTGCCGGGTCCGGGCGCGGCGCGGCCCAGTGCGCAACCCCCTCGCCGCACACGCCGAGCGTGCGTACCGTGCTTCGCATGGGCGCAGACGACATCGAGCGACCGGGTGCCGAGGAATGGGTGCCCGCCGAGGGCGGACTCGACGAACTCCGGGTCGCCGCAGCATCCTGTCGCGGCTGCGAGCTCTGGCGCGACGCCACGCAGGTCGTCTTCTCGCGCGGACGCGACACCGCGTCGATGATGCTCGTCGGTGAACAGCCGGGCGATCGGGAGGATGTCGAGGGCGAGCCCTTCGTCGGTCCGGCCGGACGGGTGCTCGCCGATGCCGTCGATGCTGCCGGCATCCCTCGTGATCGCGTGTACGTGACGAACGCCGTCAAGCACTTCCGGTTCGAGCGTCGCGGCAAGCGACGCATCCACGAGAAGCCGGCCGTCGCCCACATCGTCGCGTGCCATCCCTGGCTCGAAGCGGAGTTCGAGGCGGTGGACCCGGCCGTCGTCGTGGCGCTCGGCGCGACGGCCGCTCGAGCAGTGCTCGGCCGCACGGTGCGCATCGGGCAGGTGCGGGGCCGGGTGCTGCCGCCCGACCCCACAGCGCCGCCGACGGCGCTCCCCGCCCCGACCGTCGTCACGACGCACCCGTCGGCGCTGCTCCGCATCGATGATGCCGCCGACCGCGAGGCGGCATTCGCACGCCTCGTCGAGGATCTCCGCACCGCGGCATCCGTGGCCTGGTGAAGCGGCTCGTCCCGCGGATCGGGGCACGACTTCGAACGCATCTGCAGATTTCCCAGCGCTTGCACATGAGAAGCGACTAGGCTGGAGTTATCTGCAGTGGGGTTCTCTCCCACGTGACACGGCTGGGAAGCCGATGACCAGTCGGGACGAAGCAACATCTCTCACGCCGAAGCACTCGGTGCGATGACGGCGACGAAGCCCCGCACCGGTTCCTCCCGCAGGTCACTGATCGCGGCGTCTGGCATGCCGGGTTCTGGCACGCCGGGCCGTTTCATCTCGTACCCGGCCACCAACACCATGCGACTCGTTCGCACCACCAACTTCCGGCGGCGGACGTCGCCGTCGGAACCCTGCACGGCCTGAGGCCGTGCACGTCGCAGCCGCTTCGGCGGCTCGGCTTTACAGAAGGAAAAGAATATGGCTACCGGAACCGTCAAGTGGTTCAACGCCGACAAGGGCTTCGGCTTCATCGCTCCTGACGACGGCTCGGCCGACGTCTTCGCGCACTTCAGCGCGATCGCATCGGGCGGCTACCGCTCGCTCGAGGAGAACCAGAAGGTCGAATTCGAGACCGCCCGCGGCCCCAAGGGTCTGCAGGCTGAGAACATCACGGTCATTTCGTAAGTTCTCGCATCCCTTTCGATCGGGTGCCGGTGCGCTGAGCGCGCTGGCACCCGATCCACGAGCGGATGTCGCGGCAGCCGCCTCTTCGTGAGGCAGGCGCCGCGGCATCCGCTCTGTGCATTTCACGGGGTGTCGCTCTGTGCATTCACTGGGCTTCTTCAGAGCTTCGCTCCCTAGGCTCGAACTCGTCGAACAACCCCGATCGATCCCGGTCGGCCCCGAAGAAGGAGCCCCCCAATGCAGTGCCCCACCGACGGAACCGTGCTCGTGATGAGCGAACGCAGCGGCATCGAGATCGACTACTGCCCGACGTGTCGCGGCGTGTGGCTCGACCGGGGCGAACTCGACAAGATCGTCGAGCGCGCGGCGCGCGAGTTCTCGGCTCCCACCCAGGCCGCACCTGCTCCGCCCGCTCCGCCGACGCAGCCGCAGGCGCCGGCCTACGGCCAGCCGTCGTACCAGCAGTCCGGGTACGACAACCGCGGTGACAACCGGGGGTACGACAACCGCGGGTACGGCGACCAGGGCTACCGGAAGAAGAAGAAGGAGAGCTGGCTCTCCGAGCTCTTCGACTGATCCCGGCGGACCGACTCGTCAACCCGGCTGTCGGCCGCGAACGGCCGGCATGAGCATCGCGCCATGAACGCGCTCGACGCGGAGCTCCCGGAGCTCGACTCGCTCGACGAACTCGATGCGCTCGTCGGGCGGATGCCCGGACTCCACGTGCGGTATTCCGAGGGATTCGAGCATGATCGCGACGAGGCGAGCATCGACACCGAGAGCGGACTCGAGCTGCCAGGGCTCTCGGTGAATCCGCTCGACCCGCAGCCGTGGTGGACTCGCGAGCGCGCCGACTGGCTCGCGAGGCAGCTCTGCCAGTACAAGCACCTGCGTGAGCGGAACCCCGAGCGGTTCGCCTGGGTGCTGCGCGGGCGCATCGTCGGCAGGGGCCCGGACTCGGAGCCGCTGCTCGCCGACGTCGAGCCGGTCGTGCGACTCTCCGGGGCCGTGCTCGACGAGGCGGAGGCGAGATATCGCACTCGGTTCGATGCGGGCCGGGGGCCGGAATAGGGCGCGCTGTTCGCGCGTGCTGGCGCGCGTGTTCGCGCCTCAATCGCGCCGGATTCGACTCGCGACAGTCTTGGCACTCTCACGTGGAGAGTGCTAATCTGGACGTAGTTGAGTCGAAGGGGCTCAACTCCAGAATCGGCCGCTTCGGCGGCGACAGGGAGGAGAAGTCATGGCCATGATGTGGGACCCGTTCCGTGAGCTCGACCGCCTCGCTGCGGACATGCTCGATTCGCGACAGGGGCCGCGGGTGATGCCGATCGACCTGCACCGCGATGGCGACCACTACGTGCTCGCCGCAGACCTGCCGGGCGTCGACCCCGGCTCGGTCGACGTGGACGTCGACGGTCAGCTGCTCACGATCCGCGCCGAGCGCACGCTGCGCGCCAACGGCGAGGTCAAGTGGCTCGCGCACGAGCGACCGAGCGGTTCGTTCCTTCGCCAGATCACCCTCGGCGAGGGTATCGACACCGCCGGCATCAGCGCGCACTACGACAACGGGGTGCTGAGCGTGATCATCCCGATGAGCGAGCGCGCGAAGCCCCGCAAGGTCGAGGTGATGAGCTCGCCGAACTCCGAGCAGCAACAGGTGACCGCGGGCTCGTCGAGCTGACGCTCGCGAGGAGCCGACACGGCACTACGGGAGGCCCGCTCGCCGAATGGCGGGCGGGCCTCCGTCGTGCGCGCCGGATTCACGCCGTCCGGCGGATCGGTCGGTCGGCCGTGAGTGCGCCGGCCGTGGGCACGTCGGCCGTGAGCAGGTCGGCGAAGAGATCGAGATAGTCGCGGGCCATCCGCGCGTCGGTGAAGCGGGCCTGCGCCCGCGCCCGGCACACCGTCCGGTCGAGCGCGGCGGCGTCGACGAGTGCGGACGCGAGTTCGTCGATCCCGGGTCGGACGAAGCCGGTCGCGCCGTCGTCGACGAGTTCGGGAACCGAGCCGCGCGGCGTCGCCACCACGGGAGTGCCGGTGGCCAGCGATTCGATCATCACGAGGCCGAAGGGCTCGTCCCATTGGATCGGGTTGACGAGCGCGCACGACTCGCCCATGAGCGCGCACGTCTCGGCGGTCGACAGCTCGCCGATGTACTCCGCGTTCCGGCCGAGCAGTGGGCGCACGGCCTCGGCGAAGTACGCCTGCTCGGCCGGCTCCCGCATCTTCGCGGCGATGCGGAGCGGAATGCCGGCGCGCTCCGCCACGCGGATCGCCTCGACGACGCCCTTGGTCGGGTTCATCCGGCCGACGAAGCAGGCGCTGCTGCCGCCCGGCCCCATCGGCACGTCGGTGACGCGGATGCCGTGATGGATGACGCGCGCGATGCGCACCGACCCGGCCGTCGAAGCGTGGTGGTGGGAGATGGCGACGAACGCCATGTCGGGCGATGCGGCGCCGTACAGCTCCTGCACGAGCGGGATGAACGGTCCGTGCGCGATGGTGACGACCGGTGCCATGGCGGCCGTTCGGGCGAGGATCGGGCCCGCGAGCGTGTTGTCGACGATGACGTCGACGTCGTCGAACTGCGCGTACGCGCGAATGAGGTGCCGCATCTCGTGCGTCGTGAGGCCCATCGTGTCGGAGCCCGAGGGAGGGAAGCCGGGCAGCCGCTCGACCGGCGAGGTGCTGTCACCGGATGCCGCGAGCACGACGTCGTGGCCGGTGCGAACGATCGCCCGGGCCAGCGTGTCGATGAACGACTCGATGCCGCCGTACGCCGGTGGCGGCACGGGGATCCACGGTGGGGCGATGATGCCGATTCGCATGGGACACCTCCAGTTCAGGCGCGGGAGGGACCGCGCGGGGCCGTATGCAGGGTGATGTGGTCGGGCAGCCCCGTCACCGAGGTGTCGTCGCGGCCGAAATCGAGGGACACCCGTGTACCGGCGAACGGCACGTTCACGAGGTGGACGTCGCCGAACTCGGGCGGGATCGCCGGAGCGAGCCAGAGCTCGCCCGTGGGCACCGAGGGATCGAGCCGCAGCATGCTGCGCAGCAGGAGGAACGGCGCGGCGGCGGCCCACGCCTGCGGCGAGCACGACGCCGGGTAGACGACGGGCTCCGCGTACTGCCCGCGATCGAACCCGCAGAAGAGCTCGGGCAGTCGGCCGCCGAAGTGGGTCGCCGCGTCGAGCAGCCCGACGATGACGCGGTGCGCCTCCTCGACGAAGCCGTAGCGCATGAGGCCGGCGGCGACGATCGCGCTGTCGTGCGGCCAGACCGAGCCGTTGTGATAGCTCGCGGGGTTGTAGGCGCCCATGTCGGAGGCGAGCGTGCGCACGCCCCAGCCGGTGAACATCGTGTCCGACAGCAGCAGCTCGGCCACCGCCGCGGCCTTGTCGTCGTCGACGATGCCGCTCCACAGGCAGTGGCCCATGTTCGAGGTGCAGGCGTCGACCGGTCGCTTGTCGCGGTCGAGCGCGACGGCGAAGCACCGGCGTTCCGGGATCCAGAACCGCTCGTTGAAGCGCGCCTTCAGCTCGGTGGCCTTCGCGTTCCACCGGTCGATGCCGGCGTGGTCGCCACGCGCTGCGGCGATCGTCGCCCGGGCGCGGTAGGCGGCGTACACGTAGCCCTGCACCTCGCAGAGCGCGATCGGCGCCGTCGCGAGGGTGCCGTCGGCGAAGTTGATGCCGTCCCACGAGTCCTTCCAGCCCTGGTTGATCAGGCCGAAGTCGTTGTGCCGTGCGTACTCGACGAATCCGTCGCCGTCGCGATCGCCGTCACGTTCGATCCACTCGAGGGCACGGTCGGCCGCCGCGATGAGTTCTTCGGTGGCGTCGTCGTCGGGCAGTGCGCCCCAGGCCGCGAGCTCGCCGAGCAGGAAGACGAACAGCGGCGTGGCGTCGATCGAGCCGTAGTAGACCGATTCGCCGCCGAGGGCGAGGTTCGTGGTGGCGCCCAGGCGGACCTCGTGCAGGATCCGGCCGGGTTGCTCCTCGGACGCCGGGTCGGACTTCGAGCCCTGGAGCTCTGCGAGGGTCTGCAGCGTGCCGACGGCGAGCGTCGGGTCGAGGCCGAGCGTCATGTACGAGGCGAGCAGCGAGTCGCGCCCGAACAGCGCCATGAACCACGGCACGCCGGCGGCGACCACCGCCCGCTCGGGATGGCGGGGATCGAAGATCCGGAGGGAACCGAGGTCTCGTTGACTCTGCAGCATGATGCGCTCGACGTCGTCGTCGCCGAACGTGGGCACCCACATCGAGGACTGCCACTGGGTGAGCCGGCGGGCCGGACTCGACTCGTGCAGGGGAGCCCCGACGGGGTCGAGTTCGACCTCTTCTCCGTGGAGCGTCGGCGTGATCGTGATGCGCTGGGTCCAGGATCCGTGCGGAGGCAGGCCGACCTCGAACACGAGTCGAGGGGCGTCGACGGATGCCTCGGCGGCGGTGACGACCACCCCGAGTCGATCGGGTGCGTTCGCCGACTCGGCGCGCAGCCGGCCGTCCGGGCCGGCGGCGAGCGGGTGGGCGGCGCCGCCGGCCCGTTCCTCCTTCACCTCGAAGATGTCGGCGAAGTCGGCCTCGAGGGCGAGTTCCACCCGGCAGGTCATCGGCACGCGCGAGTAGTTGCGGATGGTGATCTCCTCGCGGAGCCCGCAGTCGATCCGGCGGTCGCGCTCGACGGTGAGCGGGGTGTCGGCTCGACCGGGGAGGTGCCCGGCGCGTCCGACGACGAGCGCCCGGAAGGGCTCGGGCGTCATCGCCGAGAGGGGTTCGATGGGAGCGCCGTCGATGAGGAGGGTCGAGCGCGACACGAGCCGGGTGTCGCGGAAGAACATCCCGTGCGGGAGTTCGGGAACGATGTCGCCGTTCGCGTGCGAGACGCAGAACGACGAGCCCTCGACGATCGTGATGGCGCCGGCTCCCGCCGGCTGAGCAAGCGTGTCCGTGTTCCAGCCCGTCATGAGACCGCCCTTCGGGTGAGCGACTGACCGGCGCCATGCTCGCAACGGCGCCGGTCGCATGGATTCTCACCGTACGCACGGACGGACCCGGCCACGAGGGGATTGACAGCGGCGCCGTGATGCGTGAGCGCGCGACGGCGGAGCGCGGTCGAGGACCACGCTCCGCCGCTCCGTCCGGCGGATCAGCCCGTCAGTTGCTCAGGCGAGCGCCTCGATCACCTGCTGCGCCACCGATGCGCTCGACTGCGGGTTCTGCCCGCTGACCAGGTTGCCGTCGACGACCACGTGATCGCTCCAGGGCGCGGCCGAGTCGATGACGAGGCCCGCATCGCGCAGCGCGGACTCGACCCACCAAGGCGTGTTCTCGCCGGTGCCGCCGGTTCGCTCCTCCTCGTCGGTGAAGACCGTGAGGCGCCGGCCCGCGAACGCGTTCGAGCCGTCGGCGCGCTTCGCCGAGAGCAGGGCGGCGGGCCCGTGGCAGAACGGGGCGATGATGGTGCCCGCGTCGTTCGCAGCGACGAGCACGCGGCCGACGTTCGCGTCGAACGCGAGGTCGGTCATGGGGCCATGGCCGCCGGGCAGCACGATCGCGGCGTAGTCGGACGCATCGACGTCGGCGACGGGAATCGCCGCCGCGAGGTCTGCGGCGATGGCGTCGAGGTAGGCCGAGAGTTCGGCGGCCTGGGCCTCGCCGCCGGTCTGCGCGGGGTCGAGGCTGCCGGCGTCGACCGGTGGGGTGACGCCGCCCGGCGTGGCGATCGTGACCTCGTGGCCGGCGGCCACGAGGTCGCGATGGGCGGTCACGAGCTCTTCGGCCCAGAATCCGGTCGGATACTGCGTGCCGTCCTTCATCGTGAGCGAATTCGCGCCGGTGACGATCATGAGGATGCTGCTCATCGGGGGTTCCCTTTCGGTGCTGGTGCTGGTGCTGGTGCTTGTATTGGTGTTTGGTGCCGCGCCTCAGGCGGCGTGGAACTCGGCGGGGTGCGGGCCCGTGCGGCCGTCGCGCTCGAGCATGTCGATCACCGCGAGTTCGTCGGCCGCCAGCTCGAAGCCGAAGACGTCGAGGTTCTCGGCGATGCGGCTCGGCGTCACGGACTTCGGGATCACGACGCGCCCCTGCTGCAGATGCCAGCGCAGCACGACCTGCGCGGGCGTCACCCCGTGACGTGCGGCGACGTCGACGACGGATGCCTCGCCGAGCACGGCGCCCTGCGCGAGCGGGCTCCAGGCCTCGGTGACGATGCCGTGCCGCTCGTTCGCCGCGACCGTTGCCCGGTTCTGGAGTGCGGGATGCAGCTCGACCTGGTTCACCGCGGGCACGACGGTGCTCGAGGCGAGGAGGCGGTCGAGGTGCTCGGGTTCGAAGTTTGAGACGCCGATCGCCCGCACACGTCCGTCGGCGTAGAGCCGCTCGAGTGCTCGCCAGGTGTCGAGGTAGAGCCCGCGCTCCGGCGTCGGCCAGTGGATCAGCGAGAGGTCGAGCTGCTCGAGCCCGAGCTTCGCGAGGCTGTCGTCGAACGCGCGCAGCGCCCGGTCGTAGCCCTGGTCGGAGTTCCAGATCTTCGTCGTGATGAAGAGGTCGTCACGGGCGATGCCGGAATCGGCGATGGCCCGGCCGACGCCCGCCTCGTTGCCGTAGATCGCGGCAGTGTCGATGCTGCGGTATCCGGCGTCGAGCGCGGTGGCGACCGCGGACGTCGTCTCGTCGTCGGGCACCTGGTAGACGCCGAAGCCGAGCTGCGGCATCCGCACGCCGTTGTTGAGGGTGATGGCGGGCACGGCGGTGGTGAGGTCGGTCATGGTCTCGCTTTCGGTGTTCGGAGAGTGGGGGTTCAGGCCGCGGTTGCCGCGGTGGATCCGGTGTCGAGGAGCACGGGGCCCGAGGCATCCGCTCGGGGGAGTCGCCGCGCGGTCACGGCGGCGACGACCATGACGGCGAGCGCCACGGCGGTGATGATCGCGCCCACCCAGATGGGCGAGGTGTAGCCGAGGCCTGCGGCGATCGTGAGTCCGCCGGTCCAGGCGCCGAGCGCGTTGCCGAGGTTGAAGGCGGCGATGTTCGCCCCCGATGCGAGCGTCGGAGCGCCCTCGGCGAAGCGCATCACGCGGCTCTGCAGGGCGGGCACCGTGCCGAAACCGAAGCCGCCCATCGCGGTCAGGAGCACCACCGTGGCGACGGGGTTCGGAGCGAGCCAGGCGAAGAGCACGAGCACGACGAGCAGCGCCGAGATGAAGCCCAGCAGGGTGCCGTCGATCGAGCGATCGGCGAGGCGTCCGCCGATCCAGTTGCCGACGACGAGGCCGGCACCGAAGAGCACGAGGAGCCACGGCACGGCGCTCGAGGCGAATCCGCTCACCTCGGTGAGCGTGTACGCGATGTAGGTGAACGCGCCGAACATGCCGCCGAAACCGAGCACGGTCACGGCGAGCGAGAGCCACACTTGACCCGAGCGGAACGCCGTGAGTTCACGGCGGAGGCTCGGTGCCGGGCCGTCGGTGCGGAGGTTCGGCACGAGCGTCGCGATGCCGATGAGCGCGATCACGCCGATGGCCGAGATCGCCCAGAAGGTCGATCGCCAGCCGAACTCCTGGCCGAGGAACGTGCCGAACGGCACGCCGAGCACGTTGGCCGCGGTGAGGCCGGTGAACATGATCGCGATCGCGCCGGCCGCCTTCTCGGGGGCGACGAGGCCTGCGGCGACCACCGAACCGATGCCGAAGAAGGCGCCGTGGCAGAGCGCCGCGATGACGCGGCCGGTCATCATGAGTTCGTAGGTGGGCGCCATGGCCGAGATCGCGTTGCCCGCGATGAAGAGCACGAGGAGGCCCGCGAGCACCGGCTTGCGGGGGAGGCGGGTGGTGGCGGCCGTCAGGCCGAGGGCGCCGACCACGACTGCGAGCGCGTAGCCCGAGATCAGCCAGCCGGCGGCGGCCTCGGTGACGCCGAAGTCGGCTGCGACCTCGGGCAGCAGGCCCATGATCACGAACTCGGTGAGCCCGATGCCGAAGCCCCCGATGGCGAGGGCGATGAGACCGAGGGGCATTGGTGGTTCTCCTGTTAGACTCGGACGAATAGTTGCAGACGCGCTCTATTGCACGGCAGGGATTAATACTTGCACGCGCAATTAGAAAGCGCAAGCAACTATCTGAGTCGAGGAGGAGACATGGGCATCGCCGACGACGCCGTCGAGGTGCGTGCGCAGGGCTGGCGCACGCTCGCCGCGCTGCACGGGCTCATCGAGGCCGAGCTCGAGCGTGCGCTCGCGGCATCCGTCGACCTCTCCGTCGTGGAGTACACCGTGCTCGACGCGCTCAACCGCCAAGACGGCTGGCACATGCGCATGCAGCAGCTCGCCCGTGCCGCGGCGCTCAGCCCGAGCGCGACGACGCGGCTCGTGAACCGGCTCGAAGACCGGGCGCTGCTCACGCGCATCCTCTGCGCCGACGACCGGCGCGGCATCTACACCGAGCTCACCGCTGCGGGCCGCGCACTCTACGAGCGGGCGCGGCCGATCCACGACGAGACGCTCGAGCGGGTGCTCGCCGAAGCGGGGGAGCAGCCCGAGCTCTCACCTGTCGTGGAGGCGCTGCACGGCGTGGCGCTGCCGGCTGTGCACTCCTGAGCTGAGCGGTCAGGCTGCGTTCGCCGAGATGTTCACCAGCCAGGTCACGCCGTAGCCGTCGGTGCACATGCCGAATGCGTCGCCCCAGGGCGCCACCTCCAGCGGCACGATCTCACTGCCGCTCGCGAGCAGCTTCTCCCAGTAGCCGCGGAGCACGGCGTCGTCGTCGGGTCCGCCCGAGAGCGAGATCGAGATCGGCCCGCCGGTTCCGGGGTCGCCCATCGAGCTGGGCGTGTCGGCGCCCATCAGCACGATGCCGCCGTCGCCTTCGAGTTGGCCGTGCATGAGCTTGTCGGCGTCGGCCGGGTCGTCGGCCTGGCCGAACTCGGCGAAGGTGCTCGTCGTGAGCTCGCCGCCGAAGACCGAATGATAGAACTCCAGCGCTTGCCGCGCGTTGCCGGCGAAGTTGACGTACGGGTTGAGCGTGACCATGATCCGAACCCTTTCGATCTGTGGAGGCTGTCGAAGCCGATACTGGTCGCTCGTGCGATCGACGGCAACCCCTGCGGGTGGTGGGTGCAGGCACGCGACCGGCTGTGCTGCTCACGCCCCGGGCGCTGCGTCTTGGCCGCGGCGGGGTCTTGACAGTCGCTGCAGGGCGTCGTATCTTTTAATCAATCAAATGGTTGATCAACGAATGAGTTGGAAATAGGCGAATGATCATCGATCCGGGTGCAGACCATCGGCTCGACCGTGCCTTCATGGCGCTGGCCGACCCGGTGCGCCGCGGCATCATCGCGCGCCTCAGCCGGGGGCCGGCCACGGTCAACGAGCTTGCCGAACCGTTCGCGATCACCAAGCAGGCCGTCTCGAAGCACATCCAGGTGCTCGAGCACGCGGGGCTCGTCACGCGAACGCGTGACGCGCAACGCCGCCCGGTGCACCTCGACCCGGCCCAGCTCGAAGCGCTCACCGCGTGGATCGACCGCTACCGGCTGATCCACGAGCAGCAGTTCCGCTCACTGGACGCGCTGCTCGCCCAAGACCCCGGCGCCCACGCCGAGGCATCCGTCGCCCCAGTTGCGCCGAGCGCGCATGACGGCGACTCCGCTGAGCCCGGAACGGCAGCCGGGCACGCCAGAGAAGAGAACTGAAATGACGAACCCCGTCACCATCACCGCGCCCGAAGGCCTGCCCTTCATCGAGATCGAGCGAGAGTTCGATGCCCCCGTCGCCGCCGTCTTCAACGCGCACCGCGACCCCGAGCTCGTCAAGCGTTGGCTCGGACCCAACGGCTACGACATGCAGGTCGAACGCTGGGACTTCGTGCCGCAGGGCGGATACCGCTACGTGCACGTCGACGCCGACGGCGAGAAATACGCCTTCAACGGCACCTTCCACTCGGTGCGCGAGAACGAGTTCGCGGTGCAGACCTTCGAGTACGAGGGCTTCCCCGATGTCGTCGCCGTCGAGTCGATCGCGTTCGAAGACCTCGGCGGCGGGCGCACGCTGCTCCGCATCCACTCCACCTACCCGAGCCTCGAGGCCCGCGACGGCATGGTCCAGAGCAACATGGAGCTGGGTGTCCGCGAGGGCTACGAGCGCCTCGACGGTGTGCTCGCCGCCTGACGGCCCCACCGACTCCGCCACCACGAACACCGCACCGAACGGAGCATCCTCATGGACTGGACACTGGAAGTCGTCATCGTCCCGGTGAGCGACCTCGACCGCTCGATCGCGTTCTATCGCGACCAGGTCGGATTCGACCTCGACCACGACACGCGCAACGGCGACATGCACATCGCGCAGCTGACGCCCCGCGGCTCGGGCTGCTCGATCGTGATCGGCTCGCTGCCCTCGCAGAACGCCATGGCGCCCGGATCGCTGCACGGCGTGCAGCTCGTCGTCGCCGACGCAGCGGCAGCTCGCGACGAGTTGATCTCGCGCGGCGTCGAGGCGAGTGAGATCACCGTCTTCGACGAGCGCGACGGCGGCACCTTCTTCGGCTTCGCCGACCCCGACGGCAACACCTGGGCGGTGCAGCAGATCAGGGCCCGCGGCGAGCAGCCGCTCATCCCGGTGGAGGCGCGCCAGCGCTTCGGCGCCGAGCAGGAGGCCTGAGGCGGCGTGCATTCGTCGATCGGATGCCGCGGGGCGGCCCTCATCGAGGGCGGCACCCCGCGGCATCCGCATGCCTGACCCGCACTCGCGGTCAGGGGCCCGCAGCGTCCTGCGGGTCAGGCCGGCGCAACCGGCTGTCTGAGGATCGTCCGCAGCTTCTCGGGGGCGGTTCGCCGGGGGTCGCCGAGATACACCTCGTGGTGGCGCCCGTTGAACCGCAGGCCCTCGCCGGGCATGAACTCGTCGTGCAGGCGTGCGAGGGTCGGGCCCTCGTCGTCGTACGACCCGAGGTGCAGCGTCTGCACCGAGCGGCCCTCCGCGAGCCGCTCGAAGCGCACGAGCCTCGCAGCCGGTGCCTTGGCCGTCGCCTTCGAGATCGACTCGGCGACGAGCTCGGGGGTGAGCCAGTCGGGCTGCCAGATCATCATCGTCCACGACCAGGCCGACTTCTCGCGCGTGACGAAGGTCGCGGGGTCGTCGGCGCTCCAGAGTCCCTCGAGGGGTCCGACGACGTAGTCGCGATCGAGCTCTCGCTTGCTCTGGAACTTGGCGGAGTACGACACGGCGTACAGCGCCTCGACAGCGGCGACGTATTCGGGCGCGCTGTTCGGATCGCCGTGCCCGTCGACCATGCAGTACGCGAGCTCCGGCACGTCGATGACCTCGAATCGGCCGCGCGGAGCCGAGTAGCAGGGGAGTTCGCGCTTCACGTCGTACTTGCCGGTCTGAGCCATGCCGACAGCCTCACGTGCACCACCGACATGGCGCCCGGGCGCCGCGTCGGGCCGAGCGGTGTCACCCGCAGCGCGTGCGGTGGGCGCGCGCTCATGACACGATCGACGCAGACCAGCCGGCGTCAGCCCGCCCTCGGCGTCCGTCCTCGGCGATCGTCCCCCGACCAGCACTGGAGCATCATGCAGACTCGCACCCTCGGCCGCACCGCCCGAACGGTCTCGGTCATCGGCCTCGGCACCTGGCAGCTCGGCGCCGACTGGGGCGAGGTCGCCGAGGGCGACGCCTTCGCCGTGCTCGACGCGGCGCACGACGCCGGCGTCACGTTCTTCGACACGGCCGATGTCTACGGCGACGGGCGGAGCGAATCGCTCATCGGCGCTTGGCTCCGAGCGAATCCGGGCTCGGGCGTCACCGTCGCCACGAAGATGGGCCGGCGGATGCCGCAGGAGCACGCCAACTACTCGGCCGAGCACTTCCGGGGCTGGGTCGACCGCTCACGCGCGAACCTCGGCGTCGAGACGCTCGACCTCGTGCAGCTGCACTGCCCGCCGACGACCGTCTACGACGACGACCGGGTCTTCGACGCCCTCGACGCCCTCGTCGACGACGGCTCGATCGCCGCCTACGGCGTGAGCGTCGAACGCGTCGACGAGGCGCTCGCCGCGATCGCACGGCCGAATGTCGCGACCGTGCAGATCATCCTCAACGCGTTCCGGCTGAAGCCGCTCGACGAGGTGCTGCCGGCCGCCGTCGCGGCGGGCGTGGGCATCATCGCCCGGGTACCGCTCGCGAGCGGGCTGCTCTCCGGCCGGTACACGAGCGACACGATCTTCGCCGCGAACGACCACCGCAGCTTCAACCGGCACGGCGAGGCCTTCGACGTCGGCGAGACCTTCTCGGGGGTCGACTACGAGACGGGCGTGCGCGCGGCATCCGAATTCACCGAGCTCGCTCGCGACGCCGCCCCGACCGCGACGCCCGCGCAGGTCGCCCTCGCCTGGATCGCGTCGCAGCCGGGCGTGAGCTCGGTGATCCCCGGTGCGCGCTCGCCGCAGCAGGCCCGCGCGAACGCAGAGGCCGGGTCGCTGCAGTTGCCGCCGTCGTTCGACGGGGCGGTGCGCGAGCTCTACGACCGCGAGATCCGGGCCGCCGTGCACGAGCGCTGGTAGCGCCCCGGCGGCCCGTCACCCCGGCGCAGCCGCGCCGCCGCGCATCGACGCCGCTCCCGCCGCGCCTCGCCCTGGCGCAGCGGCGCCGCCGCGCCTCGCCGCCCCGCGCCATGGGCTGGGGATCACTCGTGTCGCACGGGACCACTCGTATCGCACAGGACCCTGGATATCACGGGTCCCGTGCGACACGAGTGGTCCTGAGTTCTCCCGGCTGGGGCAGTTCCAACGCCAGCCGGCCCCAGCACAGCCCGTCAGCCCGTCAGCCCGTCACCCGGCCCGCCCCAGTCCACGCACCTGCCCGCCCGCCCGCTCCGCGACACCGCACCGAGAAATCGGCGGAAATGCCCCCATTTCGGGTCACAACGTCGATACGCTGCACAGGTGTGGTGTTAGCGGGGGGCTGACAGTGACGATTTCGGGTGCATCGCGCGGCGACTCATCGCCGTGCCCTGCGAACAGGCCCGGCGTTGCCGCGAACCTCCTTCGACCCGTCGAGCAGACGGGCAGATCCGAACACTCGGTCCGTACGAAGGAAGGAATCGAATGATCACCAAACGAGTCATGGCGTTCGAGCACAGCGGGGCCTCGGGCGGGCAGCTCGAGGCGGGCCGGGGCAGGTTCCGGGTCGACCGGATGCTCGGTCTCGCGCTCACCGGCCTGATCGTGGCCACGATCGGCATCGCCGGACAGGCGCAGAGCGCCGAGGCGGCCGCCGACCTCTCCCATTCGAAGCAACTCGCGATCGCCGAGGTCGGCGGTCAGGTCGGCATCGGCGCGACGGGGCTCGATGTCACGGCCCTCCGGGGGGCCGCGGCAGCGCGTTCGGCGACTGAGGCGCTACGCGGTGCACAACCGCTCGTCGCCGAGGCGGGCGCCGAACTCGGCGCAGCGGGGGTCGCCGGGCTCGTGTCCTTGAGCACCGCCGTGATCGCCCAGCTCGGAGCCGGGAGTTCGGCTGCCGCGGTCGTGACGACCGCCGCCGAGCTCCGCGCCGAACAGGGCGCGGTGGGCGCAGCACTCGCGGCGCACCGGCAGGCGGTCGCCGCGCAGCTCGCCGCAGAGGCGGCGGCGGCCCAGGCGGCGGCCGACGCCGCGGCCCAGCAGGTCGCCGACGAGGGCGACGACTGGTCGGGCGGGTCGGATGCCGCGGCATCCGCTTCCGGTGAGGCGACGGGCGAGGCCGCTGCGGCCGCCCCCGCCGCGAACCCGTACACGTCCGAGTTCTACCCGGGCCTTCCGGCTGCACCTCGCGATGAGGACTGCGGGCCGTGCACCGGCAAGGAGATGGTGCCCGTGTACTACAACGGCAAGTACGTCTGGGGCTGCGACGCCTGACCCGACGGTATTCGCGGCGGGCGCTCGGGAGACCGGGCGCCCGCCGTCGTCGTGAGACGGCGGATGGCTACGCCGGAGGAGACGGCGCGAAGCGCCAGCCCGTGATCCAGTCGGGATCCTCGCCGTGCTCGTACGCGTACTCTCGGGCGGCGCTTCGAGCCGCGTGCCATTCGTCGGCGATCTCCGCGATGCCGGTGGCGCCTTCGAGGCCGGGCACGCGGTGCAGCACGTCGAGCGCCAGCCGGTACCGGTCGAGGTCGTTCAGGTGCAGCATGTCGAACGGCGTGGTCGTGGTGCCGCGCTCGACGAACCCCCGTACGTGGATGTTCGCGTGGTTCGTGCGCCGGTAGGTGAGCTGGTGGATGAGCGACGGGTAGCCGTGGAACGCGAAGATCACGGGTGCCGAGCGGGTGAAGATTGCATCGAATCCGGCACCGGGCAGGCCGTGCGGATGGTGCTGCGGGTCCTGCAGGCGCATGAGGTCGACGACGTTCACGAGGCGCACGCGAAGGTCGGGCAGTCGATCGCGCAGGAGCAGCGCCGCCGCGATCGCCTCGGTCGTCGGCACGTCGCCGGCGCACGCGATCACGACGTCGGGCTCGGATGCCGCGGCATCCGCTCGGTCGAAGCCGGGCTCGTTGCCCGCCCACTCCCACACGCCGAGACCCGCCTCGACGTGCGCCGCGGCCTCGGCCGGATCGAGCCACTGCGGTTGCGGCTGCTTGCCGGCCACGACCACGTTGACCCGGTTCTGCGTGTCGAAGGCGTGCCGCATCACCTCGAGCAGCGTGTTCGCGTCGGGCGGCAGGTAGACGCGCACGGTGTCCGCCTGCTTGTTGACGACGACGTTCAGGAACCCCGGGTCCTGGTGGGAGAAGCCGTTGTGGTCCTGCCGCCACACGTGGGAGGAGAGCAGGTAGGTGAGGCTCGCGACGTCGCCCCGCCAGGGCACCTGCTTCGCGGACTCGAGCCACTTCGCGTGCTGGTTGAACATCGAGTCGACGATGTGGATGAACGCCTCGTAGCTCGTGATGAGCCCGTGCCGCCCCGTCAGCAGATACCCCTCGAGCATGCCCTGCATGAGGTGCTCGCTGAGCGCCTCGATGACGCGGCCCTCGCGCGCGAGGTGTTCGTCGAGCGGATGCATCGCCTCCGCCCAGACCCGATCGGTGACCTCGAACACCGCGCCGAGGCGGTTCGAAGCCACTTCGTCTGGGCCGAAGAGGCGGAAGTCGTCGGGGTTCACGCGCATCACCTCGGCGAGCCACTCGCCGAGCACGCGGGTGGCCTCGGCGGAGTCGCCGCGCTCGCCGGGGTCGACGGCGACGGCATGCCTGTCCAGCGGCGGGAGTGTGAGCGGGCGGGCGATGCCGCCGTTCACGTGAGCGCTGGTGTTCGCGCTCATGCGCAGCTCGCCGTCGGGACGCAGGGTGTCGAGGGCCTGCGCCGGGCGCCCCTCGCCGTCGAAGAGCTCCTCGGGGCGGTACGAGCGGAGCCACCCCTCGAGCATCGCGAGGTGCTCGGGATTCTCGCGCACGCCGGCGAGCGGCACCTGGTGCGCGTGGAACGTGCCCTCGACCTGCACGCCGTCGACGACGCCCGGGCCGGTCCAGCCCTTCGGGGTGCGCAGCACGATCGCGGGCCAGCGCGGCGCGGTCTCGGCGAACGCGCCGGCCGCGGCATCCGCCCGGATCGCGGCGATGCGCTCGTAGGCGACGTCGATCGCGTCGGCCATGCGACCGTGCACGGCCATCGGGTCCTCGCCGTCGAACCCGCCCGTCACGAGCAGCGGCTCGTAGCCGTTGCCGCGGAAGAAGTCGACGAGCTCCGCCTCGGGGATGCGGGCCAGCAGCGTCGGGTTCGCGATCTTGAACCCGTTCAGGTGCAGGATCGGCAGCACCGCGCCATCCGTCACCGGGTTCAGGAATGAGTGGCAGCGCCAGCTCGCCGCGAGCGGACCGGTCTCGGCCTCGCCGTCGCCGATGACGCACGCGACCACGAGGCCCGGGTTGTCGAGTGCCGCGCCGTAGGCGTGCATGAGCGAGTAGCCGAGCTCGCCGCCCTCGTTGATCGAGCCGGGGGTCTCGGGTGCCGCGTGCGACGGGATGCCGCCGGGGAACGAGAACTGGCGGAACAGCCGATGCATGCCGTCGCGGTCGGCGGTGACCGCCGGGAACAGCTCGGAGTAGGTGCCGTCGAGCCAGGTGTTCGCGACCATCGCCGGCCCGCCGTGACCGGGGCCGCAGACGTAGATCGTCGGCGTGCCGCGTTCGACGATCGCCCGATTGAGGTGGGCGTAGACGAGGTTCAGTCCGGGGGAGGTGCCCCAGTGGCCGAGCAGGCGCGGCTTGATGTCGCCGGGCTCGAGCGGGCGGGCGAGCAGCGGGTTCGCCATCAGGTAGATCTGGCCGACGCTCAGGTAGTTCGCGGCGCGCCACCAGGCGTCGACGACCTCGAGCGGCACGGATGCCCCGCGCTGATGCCGTTCGCGTCCGCGCTCTCCCGGTTCGCGACCGGGTTCGTGTTCGCGCTGCCGGTGCTCCTGGTGCTCGTCGTGCTCGCCTTCCTCGGACATGGCTTCCCCTGTCGACTCGAGTGCACTTCGAGCCTAGGTCGGTCGTGGTGCCGGCACCACCGAGAGTCTCGAGCGGCTCGGCTCGTGCGGTGCCGGCGCCGGCGCGCTTCGCGGCGGCGCTCCTGCTCGGCTGAGCCCCGACGGCGGTGGTCGGGAGCAGGATGGGCGGTGGGGGAGCGCCCGCCCGAAAGAAGGAGACCCGCGATGCCATTCCTCACCGACGACGATCGGCCGCTCGGCGAACTGCTGCTCGCCCAGCGCCCCGCCGACGGGCATCGCTTCCAGGTGCGCGCGCCGTTCGCCTACGTCGACCCGGTGAGCGGGCTGCGCTACGAGGTGCCGGTGCAGGATGCCGCGGGCGACGACTCCGACCTCGCGTCCGTGCCGAGCGTGCTCTGGGGGCTCGTCGCGAGCTACGGTCGCCAGTCGGCGCCGGCTCTGCTGCACGACCGCCAGTCGGTGCTCGCCGCACGGCTCGGCGATCGGCAGGCCGCCCTCGCGCAGCGCCGCGTCGACGACCGGGTGTTCCGCACGGCGCTGCGGGAGCAGCGGGTTCCGCTGCTCCGTGCCGCGGTGATGTGGGCGTGGGTCTCCGCGGATCGAGAGCGGCAGTTCGGCGGTGCCGCCGGCGCGGTGTTCGTCGGGCAGGCGGTGCTCGGCGGCATCGTCGTGGCCGGGGCATCCGTCGCCGCGTTCTGGAATCCGCTGTGGCTCGCGCTGCTCGTCGTCGTCGCCGTCGCCGCGTTCGCGTGGGGCCGGCTCGCGGCGCCGCAGCTCGTGCTGGCGTTCTCGATCGGGTGGCTCGGGCCGTTCGTGCTCGTGCAGGTCGCGGCGGTCGTGCCGTTCCGGCTCGTGGAGGCCGCGGTCGAACTCGTCACGGGCGGCGACCCCGCCGGTGTGTTCCGGCCGACGGTGCGCGGGCGCTGAGTCGCCGTACCCTCGCCCCCAAGCGTTCTGACGACGGTTTGCGCCACGGAGGACGGCGAGCGCGTGTCCTCCCACACGCAAGAGGTCGCGTGAGTCCTACTCGGTGGTCGCGGTGCCCACGGCCTCGGCCGACTGCGGCCAGTGGTGGAACCATCCGGCCCAGATCTCCGCGCGCCGGCCCTTCGGGCGGAGGAGCGCTCGGCGCGCAGCGAGGTCCTTCGTGAACTCCTCGGTGGCGACCGCGTCGCGGAGCTTCATCGGCGTGGGAACTCGGGCCGCCGCCAGCGTGTTCGCTTCGGGGTTGTCGGTCCGCGCTGCCACGATCACGGGAACCGGCGCGTAGAGCGGCTCGACGAAGACGAAGATCGCGATGATCAGGAGCGCCACGGCACTCACCAGCAGCCATTCGAGCGGCGGCCGGCTCCACGCGGCGATCGCGAGCCACACGCAGGCGAAGGCGCCGAAGACGTAGGCCGCACGCGGGATCGAACTCAGCACGAGCCAGTGCCGGGGCTCGATCGGGCACCGGTCCCACTCGCGCGAGCGCCGAGTGACCGTCGAGAGGCGCTGGTTCAACCAGATGAGCACGGCGAGCGTGAAGCCCGAGGCGACGAGCCAGCTCCACGGGTTCAGGCCCTCGGGATCGGTCACGAACGAGGCCGCTGCGATCGTGGCGGGCACGGCCTCCGCGACATCCCGACCGCCCGGGAAGATGCCGATCAGGAAGCCGATCGCACCGGCGATCCAGCTCGCGAGCGTCGCGAACGCGGCGTAGACGCCCGGCAGGCCGGGCAGGATCGCGGCGATCACGACGGCCGCGAGCATGTTGATGCCGAGCGACTTCTTGTCGATGACCGAGAGCAGGTTCTCGACCTGCGCGACCGCGACCGGGGCCTTCGGGAAGTCGGGTCCAAGCAGGTGCCGTGCGGTGGGCTCGACCACCTGGATCGTGTTCTGGAAGTAGACGGAGTGGTCGAGGAAGGGCTGGCTCGTGTTGTGCACGGCGTGCTCCTCGGGCCCCGTCGAGGTGGAGTCTCCGGGGAAGTAGGCGTTCCGCCACCGTTCGCGACGCCCCGGTGCGGTATCGGCGATGGGGCCCGCGGAGAACGGGTCCCAGATCGCCCAGTAGTTCGCCCAGTCCACCCTGCCGTCAGCGCCGGCGGCCCGGTTGCGAGCGAGCCAGTCCGACACCGGCGCGTACTCGTCGGGGCGGCCGAGCCAACGGTCGCGCCCGAGCAGCACCACCGCGGCCCCGACGGTGGAGAGGCGGCTGACGTTGAAGTCGCTCGGGGTCAGCTCCTCGAAGAGCGCGAGCGTCGCGACCGCGGCGCCCTGCGAGTGCGCGAAGAGCTGCACGTCGCCGTCGTCGCCGACGAGTTCCTTGGCGCGGGCGAGGGCGTCGCGCACGACGAGCCGCATGGCCGAGGCGCGCACGGGACGCTCCTTCCACGCGGCGACATCCCCGATCGACTCGATAATGCCGTCGATGAATCCCTGGGCCACCTTCTTGAACCACGGGATGAGCAGGAGCGGGCTGATGAGCGGCAGGATCGGGGTCAGCACCGTGGCGAGCAGCACGAGGAACAGCCAGATGACGGCGAAGGCGATCGTGCAGACCACGAGACGCACGCTGTCGATCGCGAGATCGACGAGCTTCGGGAGCTTGCGGGACGCCCCCGGCGCCTTCTTCCAGTGCTGCACGAGGGTGTACCAGGGGACGAGCACCATGGTGCCGACGAAGAGGTCGAGGATGCGCCAGATCATGCGCCACATGAAGACGACGGCCCACTGGAAGATCTGGCCGCGACTCATCGGCACGAAGGATTCCGACCAGCGAGCCTCGATGATGGCGATCCTCTGCACGACGTCGTCGGCCTCGCCGGCGGGTCTGCCCGATGCCTGAGCGAGTGGTCCGGGGGAGCGCACCGTCGCCGTGATGATCGGCAGGTCGCCCGAGAGGTCGGACTCGAGGATCGCGACGCCGTGCCGCTCGTCGGCGCCGATCACCCGGTCGCGGGCCAGCCAGTCCATGCGGGCGAGCAGCGGCTCGGCCCACTCGAGCAGGATCTGGCTTCGATACGCGTTGCCCATGCCGTGCACGACGACGAGCGCGCGGTCGAAGGCAACGGCTCCGGATGGCGCGGCACGGCGTCCGGCCGTCGAATCGGCGGTGCCGGGCGCTCGGTCGGGGGTGCCGTCGGCGCTGGCGTCGTCAGCGTCGTCGACGGCGTCGAGGTCGGCGTCCGTCGGCGGCGGGGCTGCTGACTCGTCGGGCGTGGGGCTGGGTGCGATCCGCATGGATTCTCCTCGAGCGAGTGCGTCTCAGCGAACGCTAGCGGCTCGACCGGCCCCGTGTCGCCTGTGCCGTCGCGGAGGTGCAGGTCAGTGCGGGCCCTGAGCCTCCTGCGTCTCCCGGGCTGCCAGTACCTGCACACGGCGCCGGCGCATCGCGGCGTAGACGCCGAGCAAGCGCGGCACCACGACGTATACGGCGAGCGGCACGACCACCAGGGTCAGTGCGAAGGCGCGGAGCACGGGATGCCACGACTCGGAGACCGGTCCGATGAGGATCATGCCGATGGCGACGAGGGGGAAGATCGCGAGCCAGGTGATGACGGCGCGCACGTGGATCGACGGCGGGGCGAGGGGAACGGCCGGGGCCGATGCGGTCGTGACGGGACTGGGGGCGCTGCTGCCGACGCTGTTGCTCATGGTGATTCCTCCGTGTTTCCAACTGAATGGTTGCAATTGAACCACACGAGATCAGTATCCACAACTGTTCAGTTGGAAATTTGCTAGAGTGGCAACATGGCCTGGGACGTCGAGCGCACGAAACGGCTCCTGCTCGACGCCGCGACCGCGGAGTTCAGCGAGCACGGGTTCGCCGGTGCCCGCATCGATCGCATCGCGGCGAACGCCGGCGTCAACAAGGAGCGCATCTACCAGTACTTCGGCAAGAAGCACGAGCTCTTCGCCACCGTGCTCGCCACGCAGTTGCGCAGCACGATGGACGCCGTCCCGATGACCGGCGAGGGCCCGGCCGCGGCGGGCGACTACGCGGGGCGGCTCTTCGATCACCACGTCGCCGAGGCGACGATCCCGCGCCTGGTCTTCTGGGAGGGTCTCGAGCGCGGCGAGAGCGCGGCCGTCGATGCCGCACGCGCCGAGTACCACCGCGTGAAGGTCGAGGGGTTCCAGCGGCTCCTGCCCGGCCTCGATCGGACCCAGGCGGCCGAGCTCCTCCTCACGATCGTCACGCTCGTGAACGCCTGGCCCGTGCTCGGCCACCTCGACGAGCTGCTCGTCGGAACCGGCGAGGCATCGGCGGCCCGACGCGCGGCGCGCCGCGCCTCGATCGTGCAGACGGTCGAACTCCTCGCCGAGGCGGCGCAGCGGGCGTAGACCGTGCGGGCACGGGCCGCCGAGATCAGGGCGGAGTTCAGGGATAACCCTGATCCGCGGCATCCGGTGCCGCTCGTACTGTGAGTAGCGATCGCCGCTCCGCGAACCGCAGGGGGAACTGTCACCGCGGAGTGGTCGATCGGATAGCCGGTCAGCACCGAGTCCCGAACACGACGTGCAGGCCGGCTTCCCCCGTTTCGGGGCACGGGCGGGTTGCGAAGGCAGCCGGCAGAGAAGGGCAGGGCGATGACCGAACGGATGATGCACCTCAGCCGGCATCGCGACGCCGCACCCGCGCGGGGCGAGGTGCGCTCCGCGCACGTCGACCGTGCGCGGAGCTGGAGCGACTTCCGCACCGCGGTGCGCTACGACCCCGCGAACCAGCTCCTCCTCGCCGTGCCGGCGATCAGCGCGAAGCGCGCCGAGCACGCCTGGCTCGGCGAGGCGACGGCGCCGCACACGCGCCTCGGCGAGGGCGAGATGTACCGACGCGAGTTCGAGCGCGGCTCCGTCTACTGGTCGGCGCGAACCGGCGCCCACGAGGTGCACGGGCCGATCGCCGAGCACTGGCAGGGCGTGGGCGGCGAGACGTCGTTCCTCGGCTTCCCGACGACCGACGAACAGCCGCTCGCCGCCTCGGAGTTCGGCGGACGACTCCCCGGCGGGTTCGCGCACTTCGAGGGCGGGTCGATCTACTGGACCCCGGCCCACGGGCCCGCGATCGTGTTCGGCATGGTGCGCGACATCTGGGCACTGCTCGGGTGGGAGCGTTCGGCGCTCGGCCTGCCCGTGCAGGACGTCGACCTCGTGCCCGCGACCGGCGTGCTCCGCGGCGTCTTCGAGCACGGCACGGTGGAGTGGTCGTCGTCGACCGGCCCCGTCGTGGTCATCGATCCGTCGGGCGACGATCCCGATGCGGTCGGCGCACTCGACGCCGTCGATGAGGACACGCTCGACCGGCTCCGCTCGGACTTCGCGCCCGAGGCCTGACCGCCCGAGGCCCGGCAGGGCGCGGCATCCGCGGACCACTCGTGTCGCACGGGACCATGGATATCCGGGGTCCCGTGCGACACGAAGGGTCCCGACCGGCCCACGGGTGCGTGCTCGGCGACGTGACAGACTCGACGGGTGACCCCGACCCTGCCTGAGCTCGCGCCGAGCCCGTACGACGCCGACGAGATGTACCTCGCCTTCGTCGACTGGGCAGAGGGCCGGGACCTCTCGCTCTATCCCGCGCAGGACGAGGCGATCGTCGAGATCGTCTCCGGAGCGAACGTCATCCTCTCCACCCCCACGGGCACCGGCAAGTCGCTCGTGGCCGTCGCGGCCCACGCGGCATCCCTCGCCCGCGGCGGGCGCAGCTACTACACGGCGCCCATCAAGGCCCTCGTCTCCGAGAAGTTCTTCCAGCTCGTCGAGGTCTTCGGCGCGATGAACGTCGGCATGGTGACCGGCGACAGCTCGGTCAACCCGGATGCCCCGATCATCTGCTGCACCGCCGAGATCCTCGCGAACCTGGCACTGCGGCACGGGCCCGACGCCGACGTCGACCAGGTCGTCATGGACGAGTTCCACTACTACGGCGACCCCGACCGCGGCTGGGCCTGGCAGGTGCCGCTGCTCACGCTGCACCGGGCGCAGTTCGTGCTCATGTCGGCGACGCTCGGCGACGTCACCGCGATCGCCGTCGACCTGAAACGGCGCACGGGCCGTGAGACCGCACTCGTCACCGGCGTCGACCGCCCGGTGCCCCTGCACTTCTCGTACGCGAAGACCCCTGTGCAGGAGACGGTCGAGGAGCTCATCGAGACGCGCCAGGCCCCCGTCTACATCGTGCACTTTTCGCAGGCCGCGGCGATGGAGCGGGCGCAGGCTCTCTCGTCGATCCGCGTGGTCACGCGCGAGCAGCGCGACGAGATCGCCGAGGCGCTCGGCGGGTTCCGCTTCAACACCGCCTTCGGCAAGACCCTCTCGCGACTCGTGCGCGCGGGTATCGGCGTGCACCACGCCGGCATGCTGCCGCGGTACCGGCGGCTCGTCGAGACGCTCGCGCAGCGTGGGCTGCTGCGCGTCATCTGCGGCACCGACACGCTCGGCGTCGGCATCAACGTGCCGATCCGCACGGTGCTCATCACCGCGCTCGCCAAGTTCGACGGACAGCGGATGCGCCAGCTCACGGCGCGCGAATTCCACCAGGTCGCGGGGCGGGCGGGGCGGGCCGGCTACGACACCGCCGGCACGGTCGTCGTGCTCGCGCCCGAGCACGAGATCGAGAACGAGGCATCCGTCCGCAAGGCGGGCGACGACCCGAAGAAGCTCAAGAAGATCGTGCGCAAGAAGGCGCCGGCGGGTCAGATCACGTGGGGCGAGGCCTCGTACGAGCGACTCGTCGCGGCGGAGCCCGAGCCGCTCGTGCCGCAACTGAAGCTCACCGCGGCGATGCTGATCAACGTGATCGCCCGCGGGGGAGATGTGATCGGCGACATCCGCTCGCTCGTCTTCGACAACCACGAACCGCGTGCGCGGAAGTTCGAGCTCGCGCGCCGCGCGCTCGAGATCTTCCGCACCCTGCGTGACGCCGGCGTCGCCGAGCTGCTGCCGCCGTCGGGTGGGGGACTGCCGATCGTGCGACTCACGGTCGACCTGCAGCCGAACTTCGCGCTGAATCAGCCGCTGTCGCCGTTCGCGCTCGCCGCGATCGAGCTGCTCGATCCCGAGGCCACTGCAGAGAACGGCGTCGGCACCGGCCACTACGCGCTCGACGTCGTGAGCGTCATCGAGTCGACCCTCGACGACCCGCGCCCGATCCTCTCCCAGCAGCAGTTCAAGGCGCGCGGCGAGGCGATCGGCCGCATGAAGCAGGACGGCATCGAGTACGACGAGCGCATGGAGCTCGTCGAGCTCGTCACCTGGCCGAAGCCGCTCGACGAACTGCTCGCCCAGTCGTTCGAGGTCTTCGCGTCCAGCCAGCCGTGGGTGCGCGATTTCGAGCTCTCGCCGAAGTCGGTCGTGCGCGACATGTTCGAACGCAGCATGTCGTTCGGAGAATACGTCGGCTTCTACCAGCTCGCGCGTAGCGAGGGCCTCGTGCTGCGCTACCTCTCCGACGCATTCAGGGCGATCCGCCAGACGGTGCCGACCGAGGCGAAGAACGAGGAGCTGCTCGACATCATCGAGTGGCTCGGCGAACTCGTGCGCCAGGTCGACTCGAGCCTCGTCGACGAGTGGAACGAGCTCATCGACCCCACCGCGCACCTCCCTGAAGACGAGGTCGCGGTCGTGCCGCCGGCCCCGCCGTCGGTCGTGACCAATCGCCGCGCCTTCACCGTGCTCGTGCGCAACGAGCTCTTCCGCCGCGTGCAGCTCGCGGCCCTCGAGCGCGACGACGACCTCGCCGAGCTCGACCCCGAGGCGGGCTGGGCCGACGCCCTCGACCGGTACTACGCCGAGCACGACGAGATCGGCACCGGGCCCGCGGCCCGATCGCCGCGACTGGTCGCGATCGACGAGTCGGATGCCGCGGGCGGCACGTGGCGCGTCGAGCAGACGATCGACGACCCCGCGGGCGACCACGACTGGCGCATCCGTGCCGAGGTCGACCTCGACGCCTCGGCCGAAGAGGGCGCGGCGGTCGTGCGCGTCACCGAGGTCGTGCGACTATAGCGGCGCGTCGTCCTCCGGCGGGTCACGCTCCGCCGCCGCGTCACGCGACCGCGAGCATGGCCGCCGAGGCCAGCGCGAGCACGAGCCCGGCCCACTGCACCGGTGCGATGCGCTCCTTCAGCACGATCGCCGCGAGCAGGATCGTGCCGGCCGGGTACATCGCGCCGAGCACGGCGGCGATCGCGAGCTCGCCGGCGCGGATGCCGAAGAGGATGAGGGCGTTCGCGGCCGCGTTCACGAGTCCGCCGACGACGGCGAGACGGATGCCGCGTGCCCGGTCCCGAGCGACGATGGCGGTGTCCGCCGGTTCGTCGGCCCGCGGCATCCGGGGCCGCTTCGCCCGCATGCGGAGTGCCAGCCCGCCGACCAGGGCGAACATGACGGCCGCGGTGACGGCGCTGTTGACCGCGAGGGGCGCGAGGCCGCTCTCATCGGAGGTCCGGTCGATGAGGATGAAGAACGCGCCGATCGCAGTGCCGGATCCGAGACCCATGACGATGCCCGTGATGCTCGGCCTGACGGCGCCGCGCTCGGGCACGAAGCCGACGAGCACGACCGCGACGAGCGCGAGCCCGAGCGCCCACGGCGCGAGCGGACCGAGCCGCGCGCCGGTCGCGAGCCCCCAGAGCATCGGCACGATCGCGGAGACCACGGCGGTGAGCGGCGACAGGATCGACATCGGGCCGATCGCGAGGCAGGCGTAGAGCAGGCCGATGGCGACCGCCCCCGCGACACCGGCCGCAGCGCCCCACCAGAGGTCGGCGACGGTCCACGCCCCACCCGACAGCGGGGTCGCGACGGCAAGGCCGATGAATCCGGCGAGCGCGGCGACCGCGGTGGCGAACACGGCGCCGATGCGTTTCGCGGCGATCCCGCCGAGGAAGTCCGCCGCCCCGAACACGAATGCTCCGGTGAGCGAGAGGACGGCGGTGAGCATGGTGCTGCCCAGCGTATCCGGCATGAGCGGGAGGCCCGATCTGCTCATGCGTGCGACTGCCGTCCGGTGATCTGCTCATTTGAGCAGCGCGTGTGAATTCCGCGTGAAATCAGGGCGAGCGGGTGAGGTGAACCCCTTGGCAGCGGCACCGCACAGTCTTATGCTTCGGAACAATCGTCCCGCCGCCGGCGTGCTCGCAGCAGCGTCGAATCCGAGGTGGGGTGTGGTCGTTCGATGAGGAGAGTCATGCAACGTCGCACCAGAAACTGCTTGTCCGGGGTGGCGCTCGCCGCCGCAGGCACGCTCGTCGCCGGGTTCCTCGGCGCCGTGCCCGCGTTCGCCGCGGTCGACGCCTCGGGCGTCGTGATCAACGAGGTCTACGCCCGCGGAGGCAGCGCGAACCAGCCGTTCCAGAACAAGTTCGTCGAGCTCTACAACCCGACGAACGCCGACGTCTCCCTCGCGGGCTGGTCGATCCAGTACCGCTCGGCAACGAGCACAGCCCCCGCGAGCGGCGTCGGCGCGTTGAGCGGCACGATCAAGTCGGGCGGTTACTACCTCATCGGCCTCAACAGCAACGGCGGCAACGGTGCGGCGCTGCCGACCGCCGACGCCTCCTTCTCCGTGGCGCCGAGCGGCACGAACGGCTCGCTGTTCCTCGCCAAGGTGCCCGGTGCGATCAACCCGGGCAACGGATCGGTCGTCAACAACCCGCAGGTGGCCGACTACGTCGGCTACGGAACGTCGACGAACTTCGAGACCGCGGCCGCCGCGTACCCGGGCGACAACGCCGTGCCCGGCAGCATCGTGCGCACCGGATTCAAGGACACCGACGACAACTCGAAGGACTTCACGTTCGTCTCGGCGCCGACCCCGCAGAACTCGGGCAGCGCCGGCGGACCGGTCCTGCCGATCGCCAAGACGATCGCGCAGATCCAGGGCACCGACGTCGCCGCGAGCCCGCTCGTCGGCCAGACGGTCGTCACCGAGGGCATCGTCACGGCCGACCACCGCATCGGTGGCTACGACGGCATCTACATCCAGACAGCCGGTTCGGGTGGGGCGACGGATGCCACGCCCAAGGCGTCCGACGGCGTCTTCGTGTACCTCCACGGCGAGAACCCCGCCGTCTCGATCGGCGACAAGGTGCGCGTCACAGGCCTCGTCGAGGAATTCAATGGTCTGACCCAGCTCCGCCCCGAGAAGGCCGCCAACGTCGAGCTCGTGCAGTCGGCGGCGGGACTGCCCGCGCTGACGCCGCTGCCCGCCGCTGCCGTGGGCAACGCGGCCCGCGAGGCGTTCGAGGGCATGCTCGTGGCGCCGAGCGGCACGTACAAGGTCGTCTCGAGCCACAACCTCAACCGCTTCGGCGAGCTCTGGCTGAACGCCGGTGCCGCGATGCCGGTGAAGTCGACCGAGACGCAGCTGCCCGGCACCAAGGCGGCGAGCGACATCGCGGCCGCGAACAAGGCGAGCCGCATCCTGCTCGACGACGGGTACAGCATCGCCGTCCGCAACTCGAACGGCACCGACAACCCCGCCCACCCGGGTGACCAGCCCTACTTCACGAAGGCCACGGTCGTCCGCAACGGCGACGTCGCGGCGTTCCCGGCCTCGGGCTACGTGCTCGGCTTCGGATTCAACGAGTGGCGCCTGCAGCCGTCTCAGCCGATCAACGACGCGAGCCCCGCTTCGGTGAAGCCGACGTTCGCGAGCCTTGACGCCGCAGGCAAGGTCATCGGCAACCCGCGCCCGACGGCGGCGCCGACGGTCGGCGGCGACATCAAGGTCGCGGCGTTCAACGTGCTCAACTACTTCACGACCTTCTCCGACGACAACCCCGACGCCCGTGGCGCCGCGAACGCCGAGGAGTTCGCGATCCAGAAGTCGAAGATCGTCACGGCCATCAACGCGCTCGGTGCCGATGTCGTTGCGCTCCAGGAGATCGAGAACTCGGTCAAGCTCGGCGAGGCACCCGACGAGGCGCTCGCCGATCTCGTCGCGGGGCTCAACGCCGTAGCCGGGTCGAAGGTCTGGAACTACGTCCGCACCCCCGAGGCGCTCCACGACGCCGCGATCACCGACTTCATCTCGAACGCGATCATCTACAAGACCGCGTCGGTCAAGCCCGTCGGCGAGGCCCAGACGATCGTCGACGAGACCGTGTGGGACATCGCTCGCGAGCCGATCGCGCAGACGTTCAAGTTCGACAAGCAGTTCGTGACCGTCGTCGCGAACCACTTGAAGTCCAAGAGCGGCACCGACCCGTCGCCGCAGCCCGGTCAGGACGCCTTCAACGACGAGCGCACCGCGCAGGCGCAGTCGCTGCTCAGCTTCGCCAACGGCCTCTCCGAAGGACGCAAGACCGACATCTACCTCGTCGGCGACTTCAACTCCTACGCCAAGGAGGATCCGATCAAGGTCTTCACCGACGCGGGTTGGACCGACATCGTCCCCAAGAAGGCTGCTGGGCAGTACACCTACACCTTCGACGGTGAGCTCGGATCGCTCGATCACGTGATCGCCTCGAAGTCGGCGACCGACAAGGTCACCGCGGCCGGCGTCTGGGCGATCAACTCGCCCGAGTGGTCGGCACGGGAGTACTGGGGCAACGCCGCTGAGGCAGGCACCCCGTTCCGCTCGAGCGACCACGACCCGATCGTGGTCGGAGTCGGCGTGGAGTCCGCGCCCGCGACCGTCGAGATCGACGTGGTCACGGTGAACGACTTCCACGGCCGCATCGAGCAGTCGGCGCCGTCGGGCGGCATCGCAGCCCTGTCGACCGCGGTGAAGGAGATCCGCGCCGAGAACCCGAACACCGTCTTCGCCGCAGCCGGAGACATGATCGGAGCCTCGACATTCACCTCGTTCATCCAGCAGGACAAGCCGACCATCGACGCGCTGAACGCCGCAGGACTCGACGTGAGCTCCGTCGGCAACCACGAGTTCGACCAGGGCTTCGCCGACCTGACCGATCGCGTCATGCCGCTTGCGCTCTGGGACTACCTCGGTGCGAACGTCTACGACAAGGTCACCGGTGAGCCGGCTCTGCCGGAGTACTTCATCCAGGAGTTCGACGGTGTGCGCATCGGCTTCATCGGTGCGGTCACGGATGAGCTTCCGTCGCTCGTCAGCCCCGGCGGCATCGCCGACATCACCGTCGGAGACCCGACCGAGGCGGCCAACCGCGTCGCGGCCCAGCTGAGCGACGGCAACAAGAAGAACGGCGAGGCCGACATCCTCATCCTGCTCGTGCACGAAGGCGCTGCGACCACCAAGATCGAGTCGGCCACCGACCCGAACTCGAGGTTCGGCAAGATCGTGCTCGGCACGAGCGACGAGGTCGATGCGATCGTCTCCGGGCACACGCACCTCGCGTACAACCACGTGATCGACGGACGCCCCGTCATCTCGAGCGGCCAGTACGGCGAGAAGTTCGGGAAGATGGAGATCCAGTACGACCGGAAGACCAAGTCGATCTCGAAGATCACGAACGAGGTCTACGACCTGATGAGCGGCACCACGCCGAACTACGCCGACGACCCCGCAGTCAAGTCGATCGTCGACGCGGCGAAGGTCGTCGCCGACGAACTCGGCAACGTGGAGCTCGGTCAGGCGGCCGGCGACTTCAACCGTGCGGCGTTCGCGCCGATCGCGGGGGCGACCACCTACCCCGAGAACCGCGGAGGAGAGTCGACGCTCGGCAACTTCGTCGCCGACGTGCAGCTCTGGTCGCTGAACGAAGACGGCACGCGCGACGTCGACATCGCCTTCATGAACCCGGGCGGTCTCCGGGCCAACATCGAGAGCGGTCCGGTGACCTACCGCGAGGCGGCCGCCGTGCAGCCGTTCGCCAACACGCTCGTGACGATGAACCTCAGTGGTGCTCAGGTCAAGTCGGTGCTCGAAGAGCAGTGGCAGCCGGCCGGTGCATCGCGTCCGTTCCTGAAGCTCGGCGTGAACGCTGGACTCGAGTACACCTACGACCCGGCTGCGGCGAAGGGCTCCCACATCACGGAGATCCTGCTGAACGGCGTGCCGATCGATCCGGCGGCGACGTACTCGGTCGGCGTGAACTCGTTCCTCTCCACCGGAGGTGACAACTTCACGACGCTCAACGCGGGCACGGCGAAGGCCGACAGCGGCAAGGTCGACCTCGAGTCGATGGTCGACTGGTTCACCGCGCACGGCACGGCGACGGCCGACTTCGCACAGCGCGCAGTGGGCGTCTCCGTCTCGAACGACGGGAACGGCTACGACGTCGGCGACCAGGTCACGGTGAAGCTGTCGTCGCTCGACTTCAGCACCACCGAGCCGGCCGCGGGCACCGTCTCGATCTCGTTCGGCGGGGTCGAGCTCGGCAACGCCGCGGTCAACCGCGCCTTCACCCCGACGGTGGACGAGATCGGAACCGCGACGGTCGTCATCACGATCCCGGCCGGAGCATCGGGCGCGACTCGATTCGACATCGGGGTGCCGAGCACCGGCACGACGAGTTCGTTCGTGCTTCCGGTCGACTGACCGGTAGCCGCGACGGCGACGGGGGCGAGCGGATGCGACATCCGCTCGCCCCTTCTCGTTCCCTCGTGCACTCCTCCTCACCAGCCTCGACGTCCGCACTCCCGTTCCCCGCCCGACGGAGTGAGTGGGCGGCGCTCGTTAGACTCGACGGATGAGCTGGAACGCGGAACCCGCCTGGACCGACGAGGTCCCGTGGGACCCCGACGAGCTCGCCCCGCCGCCCGACGACGAGGAGTGGATTCCGCCCGTCGACGACGCGCGATCCGGTGCCGGGCGAGGGGCTGCTCCGCACGGCGCGACGGGTGGAGCCGGCGCATCGGCCGGCCGACCCGCGAGCGCCGCCGCCGGCCGACGTGCTGCCGCGCCCGCCCGCTTCGCCTCGGCGGCCGAAGCGCTCCACACCGTGTTCGGGTACGACAGCTTCCGCGGCGAGCAGGCCGAGATCATCGCGCAGGTGGCGGGCGGC
Source organism: Agromyces fucosus (assembly GCF_004134865.1). GTDB lineage: Bacteria > Actinomycetota > Actinomycetes > Actinomycetales > Microbacteriaceae > Agromyces > Agromyces fucosus. Next base: position 553,791 of record NZ_SDPO01000003.1, read on the forward strand.
GGCGACGCGGTCGTGCTCATGCCGACCGGTGGCGGCAAGAGCCTCTGCTACCAGATCCCGTCGCTCCTTCGAGAGGGCACGGGCATCGTGGTCTCGCCCCTCATCGCCCTCATGCACGACCAGGTCGACGCGCTCGTGCGCAACGGCGTTCGCGCCGCCTACCTGAACTCGAGCCAGCAGTCGCACGAGCGGGCCGAGGTCGAACGGGCCTACCTCGCCGGAGAGCTCGACCTGCTCTACGTCGCTCCCGAGCGGCTCGGCAATGAGGCGACCAAGCGCTTCCTCGAGCAGGGCACGATCGCGCTCTTCGCGATCGACGAGGCCCACTGCGTCGCGCAGTGGGGGCACGACTTCCGGCCCGACTACCTCGCCCTCTCCGAGCTCGCCGAGCGCTGGCCCGAGGTGCCGCGCATCGCCCTCACCGCGACGGCGACCGAGGCGACCCACCGCGAGATCACCGAGCGCCTCAGCCTCGGGGGAGCCGAGCACTTCGTCTCGAGCTTCGACCGGCCGAACATCCAGTACCGCATCGACGGCAAGCTCGAGGTGCGCAAGCAGCTGCTGGAGTTCATCCGCAGCGAGGGTCGCGACGCCGCCGGCAACCCCGTTGCGGGCATCGTCTATGCGCTCTCGCGGGCGAGCACCGAGAAGATCGCCGCGTACCTCGCCGAGCACGGCGTCAACGCGATGCCGTATCACGCGGGTCTCGACGCTGGCGTGCGCCGTCGCACGCAGGAGCGCTTCCTTCGCGAAGAGGGCGTCGTCGTCGTCGCGACGATCGCGTTCGGCATGGGCATCGACAAGCCCGACGTGCGCTTCGTCGCCCACGTCGACCTGCCGAAGTCGGTCGAGGGCTACTACCAGGAGACCGGTCGTGCCGGGCGCGACGGTGCGCCGGCCACCGCGTGGCTCGCCTACGGGCTGCAAGACGTCGTGCAGCAGCGCCGCATGATCGACGAGAGCCCGGGCGACCTCGCCCACCGGCGCCGTCTCGCCCAGCACCTCGACGCGATGCTCGCGCTCTGCGAGACGGTGCAGTGCCGACGTCAGAACCTGCTCGGCTACTTCGGCCAGCCCAGCGAGCCGTGCGGCAACTGCGACACCTGCCTCGAGCCGCCCGCCTCGTGGGACGGCACGGTGCCGGCGCAGAAGCTCATGTCGACGATCGTCCGCCTGCAACGCGAGCGCCGGCAGAAGTTCGGCGCCGGCCACCTCGTCGACATCCTGCGCGGAAAGGAGACGCCGCGCGTGCGCCAGTACGGCCACGACGCGCTCGCCACCTGGAGCATCGGCCAAGACCTCAGCGACCAGCAGTGGCGCGGCGTCGTACGGCAGCTGCTCGCTCAGGGACTCCTCGCCACGCACGGCGAGTACGGCACGCTGACGGTGACGGATGCCGCGGCCGACGTGCTCTCGGGCAAGCGGGTCGTGAAGCTCCGCACCGAAGTCGATCGCCCATCGCGCTCACGCAGCACACGGGCGACCACTGCTGCGGCCGACCTCGAGCCGGCGCAGGCCGAGCTCTTCGAACAACTCCGAGCTTGGCGCGCCGGTGAGGCGAAAGAACAGGGGGTGCCCGCGTACATCGTCTTCGGCGATGCGACCCTCCGTGCCGTGGCGGTCGCGAAGCCCGCGAGCCTCACCGACCTCGACGGCATCACGGGCATCGGTGCCAAGAAGCGCGAGGCCTACGGCGAGGCGCTGCTCGAGGTCGTCGCCTCGGCCTGAGCCGCCGTTCCTGTCTCCGAGGCGCGTCACGCCGTCACGCCGTGACGTCGTCACGGTCTCACGCCGTCACGCCCTCACGCCCTCACGCCTTGCGTGTCGCCTGTCGCGTTCACGAGGAGATCTGCGATTCCGAGGAGGGAACTCGCGAAATCCCTCCTCGGAATCGCAGATGTCCTCTCGATCTGAACGAGCGCGGCTCTGCGAGCACGTACCTCCCGGCCTCGACGAGCGCGCCGGTCTCGGCCTCCACAGCACGCGCCTCCCGGCCTCGACGAGCACGCGCGCCGCAGCGGCATCCCAAGCCCTTGACGTCCGCCCACTCGCGATATACTCTGAACAAAGTATTTGGAGGTGAGTATGTCGCGTCGACCGGTGAGCAACCCGCTCGCACTCGCAGTGCTGGCGAGCCTGTGGGAGCGCCCGATGTACCCCTACGAGATCACCACGACCCTGCGCGAGCGCGGCAAGGAAGACAGCATCAAGCTGAACTTCGGCTCGCTCTACGCGATCATCAAGTCGCTCGAGAAGCACGGCCTCATCGAAGAGGCACGCGTCGAGCGCGAGGGCAATCGCCCCGAGCGCATCGTGTACGCGATCACCGATGCCGGCCGCGCCGAGGCGCACGACTGGATGCGCGAGCTGATCGCGGTGCCGGTCAAGGAGTACCCGGCGTTCGAGTCGGGCCTCTCGCTCATCGCACTGCTCGCGCCCGACGAGGCAATCGAGCTCCTGCGCGAGCGGCTCGGCCGGCTCGACGCCGAGCTGGCGTCGCGAGCGCAGCTCGCCGAGCAATCCGATGACCTCGGCCTGCCCGAGCTGTTCCTCGTCGAGTTCCACTACCGCGTCGCCATGACCCGTGCCGAGCGCGAGTTCGTCGCGGGCATGCTCGAGCGCCTCGAGGCGGGCGAGCTCGGCGGACTCGACGCGTGGAGGACCATGCACGAGCTGATCGAGTCAGGCGCGAGCGCCGGGGAGCTCGAGGCGAAGCTCGCGCAGTACCTGGCGGAAGGAGCCGCAGACCAGCAGCAGCACTGACCAGCAGCATCGAACAGTACACAGATCGATGGCCCGGATGCGGCAACACCCGAGCCATCTCGCAACCGAGTCGTTCAACGTGAATCGAATCCACCCCAGTGCGTGCCGCCATTCTACCGGCGCGCCATCACGACCGAACGGCTCCCCACCGAAGGAGAGCCTCATGGCTGCATCACCCGACGGGATGGCCCTCGTGGCCGCCGATCTCGTCAAGACCTATTCGCAGGGGCGCGGCAAGCCCCCGCTCCGAGCCCTCGACGGGCTCACGTTCCAGACCGAGGAGGGCACGGTCTTCGGCCTGCTGGGGCCGAACGGCGCCGGAAAGTCGACGACCGTCAAGATCCTCTCGACCCTCTCGCGCGCCGACTCCGGCATCGCGACCGTCGCCGGCATCGACGTGGCGAAGCACCCCGGCCGTGCACGCAGCGCGATCGGCTTCGTCGACCAGAAACAGGTCTCCGACCCCATGGACACGGGCGTCGAGAACCTCGTGCTGGCCGGCCAGCTGCACGGCATGTCGACCCGCGCCGCACGGAGCCGAGCGGGCGAGCTGCTCGAACGGTTCGCGCTCGCGGGCGCGGCCCGGCGTCAGGTGAAGACCTACTCCGGCGGCATGGCTCGCAAGCTCGACGTCGCGATCGGCCTCATGCACCGCCCGCAGGTGCTGTTCCTCGACGAGCCGACGACCGGTCTCGACCCCGAGGCGCGTGCCGAGATGTGGGCCGAGATCGAGCGGATGTCGCGTGAGGAGCGCATGACCGTGCTGCTGACCACGCACTACCTCGAGGAGGCCGATCGGCTCGCGAGCCGGCTGGCCATCGTCGATGCGGGGCGCGTCGTGACCGAGGGCACGCCCGAGCAGCTGAAGAGCGAGCTGCGCGGCGATGCCGTGGTGATCGAGCTGCACGAGGCATCCGTCATCGCACAGGTGCTCGAATCGCTCGACCGTCTCGGCGGGTTCCGGGAGGTGGTGGCCGAGGGCCGTGCCGTGCGGGCCCGCGTCGACGGCGGCGGCGCTGCGCTGCCTCTCGTGCTCGCGGCGCTCGACGCCGAGGGCGTCTCCGTGGCATCGGCGACCGTGTCGCGGCCGAGCCTCGACGACGTCTACCTGGCCCACACCGGGCATTCCTTCGCCGCGGTGCACGCCGGTTCGTCGGCCGATGCCCGCACCGATCTCGAGGAGGCGGCAGCATGACCGCGCTCACGAACCGGCCCACGGTCGCAGCGGCTCCCGCGTACGCGCGCCCGAGCTTCTTCCGGCACACCGCCTACCTGACGCTCCGGCAACTGCGCGCGGTGGTGCGCATTCCGGCGTTCATCGTCATGAACGTCGTGCAGCCGCTCATCTGGTTGCTGCTGTTCGGCCAGCTCTTCACCTCGGTCGTCGACATCCCCGGCTTCACGGGCGGCGACAACTACCTGGAGTTCCTGACGCCCGGCATCGTCATGATGATGGCGCTGTTCGGCAGCGCCTGGGCGGGCACGAGCTACATCCAGGACATGGATCGCGGCGTCATGGACCGCTTCCTCACCTCGCCGACCAGTCGCGGAGCCATGATGGCGGCGACGCTGGTCTACCAAGCGCTGCTGACGCTCGTGCAGTCGCTCATCGTGCTCGGCGTCGCCTGGCTCGGAGGCGCGCGGTTCGACGGCGGGCTCGGCGGCATCCTGATCCTGCTGCTCGCGGCCATGCTGCTCACGGCGTCGTTCTCGGCGCTGTCGAACGCGGCGGCGCTGCTCGCCCGCAACCAGAACGTGCTGATCGGCATCTCGCAGCTCATCACGATTCCGCTCATGTTCCTGAGCTCCGCGCTCATGGACACGAGCCTGTCGGCCGACTGGGTCGCCGAGGTCGCCCGCTTCAATCCGTTCGAGTGGGCCGTCGTGGCGGGCCGCGAGGCGCTCGGCGCGAGCCCTGACTGGGCGAGCGTGTGGGGGCACCTCGGGCTGCTCGCCGTGTTCACCGCGGTGCTCGCGTGGGTGGCGACGCGCGCCTTCCGCGTCTACCAGCGGAGCGCGTAGCCGGCCGCTCGCCGGTCGAGTAGCGCCTGACGCGGTGCGTATCGGGACCCGTCGCGGGATCTCGATACGCGCCGCGGGCGGTGCTCCTCGATGGGCAGCGGGGCGGACCTCGAAGCTGTGCGTTTCCGTCGCGGGCTCGAAAACCAAGCGACATTCGGTTTATGATGAACCGGATGCCGCGAAGCGGCCGATCCCGAAGCATGAAGGAGTGCTGGCATGACCGATCAGCTGAACCACGAGACGGATGCCGCGGCAGTCGTCGACACCGCCGGTGAACTCGACCTGCGCTACCGCGACGCGAGCCTGCCCGTCGCCGAGCGCGTCGAGATCCTCCTGTCGCAGATGACGCTCGAAGAGAAGGCGGGCCTCTTCTTCCAGACGATGATCGCCGCCGGAGCCGACGGCACGCTCTCGCAGGGCGACGACATGTTCGGCCTGCCGGCCACCGACGACTACGTCGGGCGCCGCCTCATGAACCACTTCAACGTGCTGCAGACCCCGCCCACCGCCGAGCTCATCGCCGAGTGGCACAACCGCCTCCAGGAGGCCGCGGCGGCGACCCGCCTCGGCATTCCCGTCACGGTCTCGACCGACCCGCGGCACTCGTACACCGACAATCCGCTCTCGGGCATGCTCACCGGGTCGTTCTCGGTCTGGCCCGAGACCATGGGCCTCGCGGCCGTCGGCGACGAGGCGCTCGTCGAGCAGTTCGGCGACATCGCCCGTCAGGAGTACACGGCGGTCGGCATCCGCGTGGCGCTGCACCCGCAGATCGACCTCGCCACCGAGCCGCGCTGGTCGCGTGCCCTCCAGACGTTCGGCGAAGATCCCGAACTCGCCGGTCGCATGGGCGCCGCCTACATCCGCGGCTTCCAGGGCACCGAGCTCGGCCCCGACTCGGTCGCGACGATGACGAAGCACTTCCCGGGCGGCGGCCCCCAGAAGGACGGCGAAGACCCGCACTTCGCGCACGGGCGCGAGCAGGTCTACCCCGGTGGTGAGTTCGAGACGCACCTGAGGCCCTTCGAGGCCGCGTTCGAGGCGGGCACGAGCCAGATCATGCCGTACTACGGCATGCCCGTCGGCACCGAGTACGAAGAGGTCGGCTTCGGCTTCAACAAGTCCGTCATCACCGGGCTGCTCCGCGAACGCTACGGCTTCGACGGCATCGTCTGCACCGACTGGGGACTCATCAACGACTCCTCGATCTTCGGCGAGCCCTTCCCGGCCCGTGCGTGGGGCGTCGAGCACCTCACCCCGCGCGAGCGCATGAAGAAGGTCATCGACGCGGGCGTCGACCAGTTCGGCGGCGAGGCCGACCCCGAGATGCTCGTCGACCTCGTGAACTCGGGCGAGATCACCGAGGATCGCCTCGATGTCTCGGCGCGGCGCCTCCTGCGCGAGAAGTTCGTGCTCGGCCTCTTCGAGCGGCCCTTCGTCGACGTCGAGCGAGCGGCACGCGTCGTCGGCTCGGCCGAGTTCGTCGCCGCCGGCGAGGCGGCGCAGCGTGCCGCGATCACCCTGCTGGTGAACCGCGAGCAACCGGATGCCTCGGGCGCCGTGCGCCCCGCCCTGCCGATCGCACGAGGCCTCCGCTTCTACGTCGAGGGCATCGCCCCCGAGATCGCGGCGGAGTACGGCCAGGTCGTCGAGACGCCGGCCGCGGCGGATGTCGCGATCCTGCGCCTGCAGGCGCCGTTCGAGGAGCGCCCGACGATGTTCGAGAACTTCTTCCACTCGGGTTTGCTCGACTACACGGCCGAGCAGATCGCGCACGTGCGCGAGATCGCGGCGGCGGTGCCGACCGTGGTCGACGTCTTCCTCGACCGGCCGGCGATCCTCACGCCGTTCGTGGGCGAGCTCGCGGCCCTCACCGCCAATTGGGGCGCGAGCCCGCGCGCGTTGCTCGACGTGCTCGTCGGCGACGCCTCGCCCAAGGGGAAGATGCCGTTCGACCTGCCGTCGAGCATGTCCGCCGTCGAGGCGAGCCGCTCCGACGTGCCGTTCGACACGGCCGACCCGCTGTTCCGTTTCGGGCACGGCCTCCGCTACCCCGCCTGATCCACGCCGGTCGGCCCTGCCACCTGCTCGAGGCCCCCGCCGATCGGCGGGGGCCTTTCGGTTTCCGGGCGCGCCTCGGCCGAAATCGAGACATGCATGCCCCGACGGCGCTAGCATCAGCCCAGGGGCGCCGCGTCGACGGTGCATGGGGCAAGGGGGTTCGGCATGTCCGATCAGATGGCTCGACCGATGGGCGTCACCGTCGTCGCGATCCTCGCGTGGATCGCAGGAGCGCTCGACATCGTGTCGGGCACCATCCTGCTGTTCCAGGCGGGCGTCGAATCCGTGGCCGACGGGCTCGGTGGCACCGGCCCGCTCTACGTGGCCGCGATCGGCTCGATCGTGCTCGGCCTCATCGTCGTCGCCGTCGCCGCGGGACTGCTCACCGGCAACTGGGTGTCGCGGATGATCATCACGGTCCTCGAGGTGCTCTCCATCATCGGCTCGCTCTTCCTCGCCTTCGCCTATCTCGGCGGTGCGGTGGGCGAGTGGCTCGGCATCGTCGTCTCCCTCGTCGTGCTGTTCCTGCTCTGGGGGCACAAGTCGAGCGTGTTCTTCGGCAGCCGGATGCCGGAGGCCTGAGTGAACTCGATCGGCCGCCCCGGGGGCGTCACGTTCATCGCGGTGCTCGCATGGATCTCGGGCGCCCTCGACGTCATCGGCGGCACCATCCTCCTCTTCCAGACGAGCGTGGCCGCGACCGTGGAGCAGTTCGGGGGCGCGAGCCAGATGATCGCCTCGGCGATCTTCTCGATCCTCGTCGGCGTCGTCGTCATCGCCGTGGCCGGCGGGTTGCTGCGCGGCAGTTCCGGAGCCCGCCTGTTCATCACGATCCTCCAGGTGATCTCGATCGGGGCCTCGATCTTCCTCGCGATCGCCTACCCGGCAGGCGCGATCGGCGAGTACTTCAGTGTGCTCGTCTCGGTGATCGTGCTCGCCTTCCTCTGGTCGGGCCGGGCGAACGCCTTCTTCCGCGACTGAGCTCGTTGTCGGTATCCCATCGGTGCCGCGAGGAGCTTTTGTATGGTCTTCACAGTGCTGTTCGAGGCGCCGCCACGCCGGTTTGTAGGGCACGGACGCAGGGTTTCCCCGCGACATCCGCTCGACCTACCGTGGAGGCAAGCCCAGATCGCACACGAAGGACGAGACACCGACGATGGTTGACACGGCACCCCGCACCGCCTCGAAGCAGCAGAAGACCGCCCCCGAGCGCCCGGCCGACACGGCGCCGCCGAAGTCCGCGCGCACCGCGGCATCCGCCCCGCAGCCCGCATCGCCCGCGCATCCCTCGATCGACGTGGCGACGCTGGGCCGGCAGCTGCTCGGCACCTGGGCCGACCTTCGGCTGGCCGCTCGCGAGCGGGCCGCCCACCCCGACCTCCAGCGCATCGAGGGCCAGTCGATGGCCGAGCACCGGGAGCGCGTGCTCGGGCAGCTGAAGATCCTCGTCGACCAGAAGGCCGTGCACCGCGCCTTCCCGACGTCGCTCGGCGGGTTCGACGACCACGGCGGCAACATCGCCCAGTTCGAAGAGCTCGTGATCGCCGACCCCAGCCTGCAGATCAAGGCGGGCGTGCAGTGGGGCCTCTTCGGAGCCGCCGTGCTGCACCTCGGCACCGAGTTCCACCACGAGACGTTCCTGCCCGACATCATGTCGCTGAAGGTGCCCGGCGCGTTCGCCATGACCGAGACCGGGCACGGTTCGGATGTCGCGGCCATCGGCACGACCGCGACGTACGACGAGGCGAAGCAGCAGTTCGTGATCAACACGCCGTTCCGCGGCGCGTGGAAGGACTACCTCGGCAATGCCGCCGTGCACGGCACCGCCGCCGTGGTCTTCGCGCAGCTCATCACGAAGGGCGTCAACCACGGCGTGCACGCCTTCTACGTGCCGATCCGGGGCGCGAAGGGCGGCTTCCTCAAGGGCATCGGCGGTGAGGACGACGGCCTCAAGGGCGGCCTCAACGGCATCGACAACGGGCGCCTGCACTTCACGAACGTGCGCGTCCCGCGCGAGAACCTGCTGAACCGCTACGGCTCCGTCGCTGAAGACGGCACGTACTCGAGCCCCATCTCGAGCCCCGGTCGCCGCTTCTTCACGATGCTCGGCACCCTCGTGCAGGGTCGCGTCTCACTCGACGGCGCTGCCACGACCGCGGCCGCCATGGCGCTGACGATCGCGATCACCTACGGCAACCAGCGCCGGCAGTTCAACGCGGCGAGCGACACCGACGAGGAGGTGCTGCTCGACTACCAGCGTCACCAGCGCCGGCTGCTGCCGAAGCTCGCCACGACGTACGCGCAGATCTTCGCGCACGACGAGTTCCTCGTGAAGTTCGACGCCGTGTTCTCGGGCGCCGCCGACACCGACGACGACCGCCAGGACCTCGAGACGATCGCCGCGGCCCTGAAGCCGCTGTCGACGTGGCACGCGCTCGAGACGCTGCAGGAGGCTCGCGAGGCCGCCGGCGGCTCGGGCTTCCTCGCCGAGAACCGCATGGTGGGGCTCAGGCAGGACCTCGACGTCTACGTGACGTTCGAGGGCGACAACAACGTGCTCCTGCAGCTCGTCGCCAAGCGCCTGCTGACAGACTTCTCGAAGCAGTTCGCGAAGGCGGATGCCGGTGCGATGGCGCGCTACGTCGTCGCGCAGACGGCCGACCGCGCGTACCACGGCACCGGCCTCCGCAGCCTCGCGCAGACCATCGCCGACTTCGGTTCGACGGCGCGTTCGGTCTCCGAGCTCCGCGACGAGCAGACCCAGCGCGAGCTCCTCACCGACCGGGTGGAGGCCATGATCTCCGAGATCGCCGGGCGCCTGCGCGATGCACGGAAGCTCCCGAAGGCCGACGCGGCGGCGGCGTTCAACCGCAACCAGAACGAGCTCATCGAGGCGGCGCGCGCGCACGGAGAGCTGCTGCAGTGGGAGGCGTTCACCCGGGCGCTCGCGAAGACGACCGACCCCGGCACAAAGCAGGTGCTCACGTGGGTGCGCGACCTCTTCGGCCTCGGCCTCGTCGAGAAGCACCTCGCCTGGTACCTCATCAACGGCCGGCTCTCGCCGAAGCGCGCGCAGGCCGTCACCGCCTACATCGACCGCCTGCTCGAGCGTCTGCGTCCGCACGCGCAAGACCTGGTCGACGCGTTCGGCTACGGCCCCGAGCACCTGCGGGCGAAGATCGCCTCGGGTGCCGAGCAGGAGCGGCAGGACGAGGCCCGCGCCTACTACGCCGCGCAGCGAGCCGCCGGCACGCTGCCCGTGCCGGAGAAGTCGAAGAAGAAGTAGCAGCGATCGAAGGCCGGGCGTCAGCCGACGCCCGGCCTTCGTCGTGCTCGGTGCACACTCACCCGAGCCTCGGGGCGGGTGACCGTATGGTGTACGGAGAATATAGGCTGTCCGGCATGGCGGGAGAATCCACAGGCAGCGAACCCGACCGCACGCTCCGGCTCCTGTGGCGGTCGCATTTCGGGGAGCCCGTCGGATCCCGTGGGCCCAAGCAGCGGTCGAGCGTCGACGAGGTCGTCGCGACGGCCGTGCAGCTTGCCGACGTCGACGGCATCGACGCCGTGTCGATGCGCCGCATCGCCGATCGCCTCGGGCTGAAGCCGATGTCGGTCTACACCTACGTGCCGGGCAAGGCCGAGCTCGTCGACCTCATGGTCGACCGGGTCGCCGGCGAGATGGAGCTGCCGCGACTCGATGGCGAGCTGCCCGAGCGGCTCGCGCGGATCGCGCGCCTGCAGTGGGAGGAGTACCTGCGGCACCCGTGGCTGCTCTCGATCGACACCAGCCGGCCGCCGCTCGGGCCGAACGTCTCCGACCACTGGGAGTGGTGCCTGCGGGCGATCGACGGCCTGGGGCTCTCCGACCTCGACATGGACCGCATCGTCACGCTGCTGCTCGGCTTCGTCACCGGGCCGGCGCGTGCGCACCTCGACGCCGAGCGTCACCGCGCCGTCGACCAGGAGTCGGCCGTCGACTGGTGGGAGCGCAACGAGCCGCTGCTCGACGAGATCCTCGACGCGAAACGCTACCCGGTGTCGGCGCGGGTCGGCCAGGCTGCCGGCGCCGTGGAGCAGGCCGGGCCGTCGGACGTGTTCGAGTTCGGGCTCGCGCGCCTGATCGACGGCATCGTCGACTACATCGGGGTGTCGGCCCGCTAGCGGAATCGGCCCGCCGGCGCGATCGCTCGAGCGTTCGGTCAGTCCTTCGACGGCGGCCGCATGAGCAGGCCGGTGACGATGCCGACCACGATGCCGGCGGCCAGCCACAGCCAGAATCCGGTCCAGAGGCTCACGCCCACACCGACGATCACGCCCACGATGAGCCCGACGATCAGCTGACTGCGACGGGCATTGCGTGCGGGGGTCTGCTCGGCCATGCCTTCAGCCTACGTCGGCGCCGGGCGCCGTCAGAGCAGCCCCAGCGCGCGCACCGCGTCGCGCTCCTCGACGAGTTCGGCGACGGATGCCTCGATGCCGCGCCGTGCGAAGTCGTCGACCTCGAGGCCCTGGCGGATGCGCCAGGCGCCGTCGACGGAGTCGACCGGGAACGAGGAGACGAGCCCCTCGGGTACGCCGTACGAACCGTCGGAGACCACCGCGGCGCTCGTCCATCCGTCGGGAGTGCCGAGCACCCAGTCGTGCACGTGGTCGATCGTGGCGCTCGCGGCCGATCCGACCGACGACGATCCGCGCACCTCGATGATCTCGGCGCCGCGCTTCGCCACCCGAGGGATGAACTGCTCGGCCAGCCATCGTCGGGCACCCTCGGGCCCGCCGAGGCGGTGGGCGAGCAGCGCGGGCACGGAGTCGCCGGCCGCCGTGGCGTGCGCCACGTCGGGGAACTGCGTCGCCGAGTGATTGCCCCAGATGGTCACGCCGCGGATGTCTCCGACGGGCGTGTCGACGGTGGCCGCGAGCTGTCCGAGGGCACGGTTGTGGTCGAGCCGGGTGAGCGCGGTGAATCGTTCGGCCGGGACATCCGGTGCATGGGCCGACGCGATGAGCGCGTTCGTGTTCGCGGGGTTGCCGACCACGACGACGCGGATGTCGTCGGCGGCGACCGCATTGATCGCGGCGCCCTGCGGGCCGAAGATGCCGCCGTTCGCGGTGAGGAGGTCCCCGCGCTCCATGCCTGCGGTGCGCGGGCGGGCGCCGACGAGGAGTGCCACGTTCGCGCCGGCGAACGCCGAGTTCGCGTCGTCGTAGACCTCGACGTGCGAGAGCAGCGGGAAGGCGGAATCCTGCAGTTCGAGGGCTGCGCCCTCGGCGGCGCGAACGCCCTGCGGGATCTCGAGCAGGTTCAGGCGTACCGGGGTGTCGGGCCCGAGCATGGCGCCCGAGGCGATGCGGAACAGGAGTGCGTACCCGATCTGGCCGCCCGCGCCCGTGAGCGTGACGGTGATCGGCTTCTTCGCGGCCATGCTCCGAGCCTAGCCGCGACGACGGGTCGCGCCGCCCGGTCCCGAACGTCCCGGACTCGATCCGCGGATGAGCGTGGCACCCGGCCGCGGCATCCGCTGGTCGGTACCGTGACGCTATGAGAGAGATGTATCCGGAGATCGAGCCGCTGGAGACCGGCATGCTCGACGTGGGGGACGGCCAGCACATCTATTGGGAGGTGTCGGGCAATCGGCAGGGGAAGCCGGTCGTGTTTCTGCACGGTGGGCCCGGTGCCGGAACCTCGCCCGACCACCGCCGGCTCTTCGACCCCGAGCGGTACCGCATCGTCCTCTTCGACCAGCGCGGCTGCGGCCTCTCGATCCCGCACGCGAGCGAACCCGGGGCGAGCCTCGCCGCCAACACCACGTGGCACCTCATCGCCGACATGGAGCGGCTCCGAGGACATCTCAGCATCGACACCTGGCAGGTCTTCGGCGGCTCATGGGGGAGTGCGCTCGCGCTCGCGTACGCGCAGACCCACCCCGAGCGCGTCACCGAACTCGTGCTGCGCGGCATCTTCACCTTGCGTCGGCAGGAACTCGACTGGTTCTACGAGGGCGGGGCCTCGGCGGTGTTCCCCGACCTCTGGGAGGACTTCATCGCACCGATCCCCGTGCTCGAGCGCACGCACCTCGTCGAGGCGTACGCGCGGCTGCTCGGCGACCCGAATCCCGAAGTGCACGAGCCCGCCGCCATCGCCTGGGCGCGCTGGGAGTCCTCGACGATCACGTTGCTCCCGCAGGCCGCGAACGTCGCGCGCTACACGGCGCCCGAGTACGCCACCGCCTTCGCGCGTATCGAGAACCACTACTTCCGGCACGGCGGCTGGTGGGACGAGGGGCAGCTGATCCGGGATGCCTCGCGCCTCCGCGACATCCCGGCCGTGATCATCCAGGGCCGCTACGACATGTGCACGCCCGCGATGACCGCGTGGGATCTGCACCGCGCGTGGCCCGAGGCCGAGCTCACGATCATCGACGACGCCGGGCACGCCTTCGACGAACCCGGGATCCTCGACGCGCTCATCACCGCGACCGACCGCTTCGCCGGCGGCGACGGTTTCGGCGGCGACGCCGTCGTGTACGAGCGTCACGAGTTCGGCGACGATGACGATGACGATGACGATGAAGTCGATGACGACGACGACGACGACGATGACGACGAGAACGACGACGACGATGACGACGATGACGACGAGAACGACGACGACGATGACGACGATGACGACGAGAACGACGACGACGATGACGACGACGACGACGACGACGACGATGTCGACGACGATGACGATGACGACGACGATGACGACGAGAACGACGACGCGCAACCCGGTGACGACCGACCCCGCACCCGGTAGCGTCTCATCATGACGTTCAATCCCGACGCCGACATCAGCAAGGGCAGGGCTTCGAAGCGCGGCCGCAACACCGGCATCGCCCTCGGTGGCGGCGGCCTCGGCGTGCTCGCGATCTTCCTGATCTCTCAGTTCCTCGGCGTCGACCTCAGCGGGCTCGTCGGCGGCGGAGCCCAGCCGGAAGCGAGCGACTCCACGCTCGAGCACTGCCTCACCGGCGAGGATGCGAACGAGGACGTCGAGTGCCGCATGAAGGGCGCTTCGGCGTCGCTCGAGGCGTACTGGGCCGAGGAGGCGCCGGCACTGGGCGTGAACTACAACGCGCCACAGGACTTCGCGCTCTTCGACCAGGCCACGACGACGGGATGCGGCAGCGCCTCGTCGGCGACCGGTCCGTTCTACTGCCCGCCCGACCAGACGATCTACATCGACGTGACGTTCTACGACGAACTGCGCAGCAGGTTCGGCGCCAGCGGCGGCCCGCTCGCCGAGATGTACGTCATCGCGCACGAGTGGGGCCACCACGTGCAGAACCTCGCCGGCGTGCTCGAGCGCTCGCAAGACGGGCAGACCGGGCCGTCGTCGAGCGCCGTTCGGGTCGAACTGCAGGCCGATTGCTTCGCCGGCGCCTGGGTGGCCAATGCGTCCACAGTGCCCGATGACAGCGGCGTGCCGTTCCTGCAGCCGATCACGGCGGCGCAGCGCAGGGATGCCCTCGACGCGGCAGCGGCAGTCGGCGACGACCACATCCAGCAGGCGACGCAGGGACAGGTGAATCCGCACACGTTCACGCACGGCACGAGCGAGCAGCGGATGAACTGGTTCGAGACCGGCTTCGAGCAGGGTGCCGGGGCCTGCGACACGTTCTCGGTCAGCCCCGACGCGCTCTGACGAATCGGTGCGCGGCCGGTCGGGCCGATCGGCGCACCCCCTTGAATGCCCCATGTTGCTCGACCCGCGTCATGATCGAGCGTGATCGCCGTCTCTTCAGTAAGCGCACCGCGACGTGCGCAGATTGGAGCACGAGCCATGGGCCGACGACGACGCGAGATCCCGACTCCCCACCGCGAGTTCTTCCGAGCGGTGACGATCGACGAGACGGTGGCGCTCTCGTGCACCTGCAGCCGGGGCGCCGACCACTGGTACGCGGAACCGATGGGGGAGGCGCCGCGCGGCGGAGCGCCCCGCCCCAGCACGCGGACCGGGACGACCGCGACGCCCGACGCGGAGGGGCCGAGGCTCAGCCTTCGAGCGCCGCGACGATCGCCTGACCGAGCCGGACTGGCATGGTGAACTGCGGCCAGTGCCCGGGCAGGTCGAAGGAGCACGACGGACGCCGTCCTCAGACATCGCGGCGCTCCATGGGAAGCGCCGGCGGAGCCGGGGTGATCAGCCCAGTGCGACCTTCGCCCTCCGGCCGGCATTCGCGGTCGCGAGCACGACGATCCCCGCGGCCAGCACGAGCAGTCCGAGCAGTGCGCCGGGGGTGAGTGCCTCCCCGAGGACTGCCACGCCGAGGATGCCGGCGGTCAATGGCTCGGCGAGCGTCAGTGTCGAGACGGTCGCGGGTGCGAGTCCGCCGAGGCCGTAGCCGAACATCAGGTAGGCGACGGTCGTCGTCACGAGGCCGAGCCAGAGGGCCATCGCGAGACCGGGCCCGGTCGCGAGCCACGAGGCATCCGTCATCGCAAGCAGGGGGATGCTGCAGGCCGCCGCGACGCCGAACAGCGCGCCCATGCTCGCGGATCCGCTCCACCCGCGGTCGAGCAGCGCCTTCGCGGCGAGCGTGTAGACGGCGTACGAGGCGCCCGCGCCGAGTGAGGCGACCAGCCCGAGCGGATCGGCTCCCGTGGCGCTGCCGCCCCCACCCGTCGCCGCGGCCAGGATGCCGACGCCGATGGTCGCGATCGCGGTCGCGACGGCCCAGCGGTGCCCGGGATAGCGGCGGCGCAGCGCCCAGTCGAGGCCGCCGGTGATGACGGGCGCCGAGCCGAGCGCCACGACCGTGCCGACGGCGACGCCGTTCGCGGCGGTGCCGGCGAAGAAGGCCGGCTGGTAGGCGAGCACTCCTACTGCGCCGATCGCGACGAGCAGCCAGGCGGGCAGCGGATGCCTCGGGCCGACGCCGGCCGCCGGGAGGGCGGGTGTCCCGACCGCACCGCGCCGGCGGCCGGCGAAGATCGTGATCACGGCGGCGATGCCGAGGGCGCCACCGCCGATCAGGATTCGCGCCGCGCCGACCGAGGCCGCGCTCGCCTCGGGGCCGAGCGCCTGCGCGGTGCCCGTCGTGCCGAAGCAGACGGCCGCGAGCAGCACGGCGGTCACGAATCGCATGGCACATTGTTACACAATCACGCCACCGCCGCTGGACCGCCCGTACGAGCGGGCGCTCGCGGGCCGATAAGCTCGCGGATGTCGCGCGCGCGATCCGGCGACGATGCCGTGACTGCCGCCGACATCCGTGACCCGATACGGAAAGGACTCCTGTGCGCGCCGTGCTCTTCAACGCCTTCGGTGTGAACCCCGAACTCGTCGACGTGCCGGAGCCCGAGTGCCCGCCCCGCGGCGCCGTGATCCGGGTTCGCGCGACCGGCGTCTGCCGCAGCGACTGGCATGCCTGGATGGGCCACGACGACACCGTGTCGCTTCCACATGTTCCCGGCCACGAGTTCGCCGGTGAGATCGCCGTGCTCGGCACGGACGTCGACCCCGACGCCGGCTGGGCGGTCGGCGACCGCGTCACCGCCCCCTTCATCTGCGCGTGCGGGCGCTGCCACGAGTGCCTCACCGGCAACGAGCAGGTCTGCGACCACCAGTCCCAGCCCGGCTTCACGCACTGGGGCTCGTTCGCGGAGTTCGTGGCGATCGACGAGGCCGAGCTGAACCTCATCCGTCTGCCCGAGTCGCTCGGCTTCGTCGAGGCCGCATCGCTCGGCTGCCGCTTCGCGACCGCCTACCGGGCCATCGTCTCGCGCTCCCGGCTCGCCCCCGGCGAGCAGATCGCGGTGCACGGATGCGGCGGGGTCGGCCTCTCCGCGATCATGATCGCCGTCGCGGCAGGCGTGAAGGTCTACGGCGTCGACGTCTCCGACGCCGCGCTCGCCGCGGCCGAGGGGCTCGGCGCGGTGCCGCTGCAGGGCGGCGAGGGCGCCGCGGAGCGCATCCTCGAAGCCTCGGGCGGGGGCGTCGACGTCTCGGTCGACGCCTTCGGTTCGACGGAGACCTCCTTCGCCTCGGTGCGGAGCCTGAAGAAGCGCGGCCGACACGTGCAGATCGGGCTCATGGTCGGCGACTCCGCGCTCGCCGCCATGCCGATGGATGCCGTGATCGCCGGCGAACTCGAGATCCTCGGCAGCCACGGCATGGCGGCGCACGAGTACCCCTCCATGCTCGGCGCCGTCGCCTCCGGCGACTTCCGTCCGATCGAGCTCGTCGGGCGGCGCATCACGCTCGACGAGGTTCCCGCGGCGCTCGCCGCGATGGGCACCGCCGGCGGCGGGGGCTCGGGCATGACGGTCGTCGAGCTGTAGCGGCATCCGCTCGCCGTGTTCCGGAGCGTGGACGCCGTCGTGCCCGTAGCATGTCCGAGAACCCTCAGGAGGAACCGATGAGCGATGGTCGTGCGGCACCCGCAGGCTGGTATCCCGACCCGAGCGATGCCACCGCGCAGCGCTGGTGGAACGGCGCGCAATGGACCGAGCACGTCGCGCCGGCGGCGCCGGTCGCGCCCGTCGAGCAGGCCGCCCCGGCACGGTCGGTCCCGCCGGTCGTGGCTCCCGCCGTCGAACCCCCGGTGGCCGCTCCCGCGTACGTCGCGCCGGTGACCCCGGCGTATGCGCCGGCCTACACCTCCGCACCCGCGTACGCGGCGACCCCGGTGTACGGCGCCGGGCAGCCGGCTCCGTACAGCGGCGCCGCGGCGACGGCTCGCGTGCCAGAGGGCACCCCGGTCGACACGCTCTGGATCTGGCTGATCGTGGCGATGCCGGTGCTCGCCGCACTGCCCATCTTCCTCTGGGACTTCGAGGGCTACATGGAGCAGTCGATGTACCCGTCGTCGAACTCGATGATCACGGCCCTCGGCCCGTACACCGACCCGTGGTACCTCGCCGCGACGTTCGGGGGATGGATCGTCTACGGTCTCTCGGTCTGGTTCGCCGCCCTCGACAGTGCCAAGCTCGCGAAGCTCGGCTACCAGCGCCGGTTCCACTGGGCCTGGGCGTTCCTCTCGTCCCTCGTGTACGTCATCGGCCGCTCGGTCGTGGTGCGGCGGCAGGCCGGTCGCGGGTACCTGCCGATGGCCGCCGCGATCGCGCTCACCGTCGTGCTCACGATCGGCGTGATCGCGTGGGTCGTCGTGATGATGGTGAACGTCGTCAACACGTCGATGGAGATGTACCCCTCGTACTGATCGGCACGACCGGTCGGGGCGCCTGACGGCGCGTGCCCGTGGACGCCGCTGCCGGCGTCCACGAGCACGCGGTCCGTTCAGGCGTCCACCAGCTCCTCGGCGGGCGCGCTCGCCGAGCGGGGCGCCGCACGCAGGAGCACGGCGGAGGCCACGAGCCCGATGACGGCCAGCACGGCGGCGCCGATGAAGGCCGATGAGAACCCGGCCGTGAGCGCCGCGGCATCCGCAGCACCGCCGGTCGCCTCACTCGAGACGGCGGCGGTCACCGCAGCACCGACGGCCGTCAGCACGGCGAGGCCGATCGCCGAGCCGATCTGGTAGCTCGTGTTCACGAGGCCCGACGCGACGCCCGTCTCCTCGGGGCGTGCGGCGCCGATCGCCGTGCCGAGCGACGGCACGAACGCGAGCGCCATGCCGAGCGCTGCGACGAGCGAGGCGGGCAGCACGTCGACGGCGTAGCTGCCGTCGGGCCGGGCGAGTGCGAGCCAGCCGAGTCCGACCGCGAGCAGGGCGAATCCGCCGACGATGAGCGGCTTCGCCCCGAACCGCGCCTGCAGTCGCGGCGCCACGGCGACCATGCCGACCACGATGAGCGCGGTCATCGGCAGGAGCGCGGCACCCGAGGCGAACGCGCCCGCACCGAGCACCTGCTGCAGGTAGAGGTTCAGGAAGAACCACATGGAGACCCAGGCGGCGCCGAGGAGCAGCTGCGCGAGGTTCGCGGCGCCGAGCTGCGGGGCCCGGAAGATGCCGAGGCGCAGCAGCGGCGTGCGGCGGCGGGCCTGGATCGCGAAGAATGCGATGAGCAGGGCGGCGCCGGCGACCAGGGCGACGATCGTCTCGACCGAGGCCCAGCCCACCTCGGGTGCGCGCACGACGCCGTAGACGATCGCGGCGAGTCCCGCGGTCGCGGTGAGCGCACCGGCGACGTCGACGCGCCCGCGGCCGCCCGCGACGCGGGGGAGTGCGAACGGCGTCAGGATGATGACGAGCGCGGCGATCGGCACGGTCGCGTAGAACACCCACGGCCAGCTCGCGTACTCGGTGAGCACGCCGCCGAGGAAGACGCCGGCCGTACCCCCGATGGGTGCGGCGGCGCCGTAGACCGCGAAGGCGCGCGGCAGGTCGGCGGTGCCGCCGAACAGCGTCATCAGCAGGGTGAGCGCGGCCGGGGCGATGAGCGCGGCGCCCGCGCCCTGGACGGCGCGACCGGCGATCTCGAGGCCGACGTTGCTCGCGGCGCCCGCGAGCACGCTGCCGATGAGCAGCGTGAGCCAGCCGGCGATGAACACCCGGCGTGCTCCGAACACGTCGGAGAGGCGTCCCCCGAGCAGCAGGAGGCCGCCGAAGGCGATGACGTAGGCGTTGAACACCCATGACAGGGACTCGGGGGTGAACCCGAGTTCGGCCTGGATGTCGGGCAGGGCGACGCCGATGATCGACGTGTCCATGATGACGACGAACTGGGCGGCCGCGATGAGCGCGAGGCCGAACCACCGACGTCTCGTCGGCGGAGAGGATGCTGGCATGAGAACTCCTTCTGTGAATACCCCTAGGGGGTATAGATATACCGACAATGGAGCGCCCGTGTCAAGCGGCGGGCACCGCGTGACGAGGCCGGGGCCCCGGCGGGTGCACTGGCCGGTCGCCCCGCGACGCGCCAGAATGGGGCGATGGACCCCGTGGCGGCACTCGAGGAGATCGCGTTCCTGCTCGAGCGCGATCGGGCATCGGCGTTCAAGTCGAAGGCGTTCCGCCGGGCGGCCGACGTCATCCGGCCGCTCGACCCCGACGAGGTCGCCGCTCGCGTCGCCGACGGTCGCCTGCAGCGCACGAAGGGCATCGGCGACACGACGTTCGCGGTCATCGCGCAGGCGAGCGACGGTGCGGTGCCCGACTACCTCGCCGACCTCCGCACGCGCGCCGGGCTCTCACCCGAGGGCGCGCACACCGGCCTCAGGGCGCAGCTCCGCGGTGACCTGCACAGCCACACCGACTGGTCCGACGGCACCACGAGCCTCGAGACGATGGCGCGCGCCGCCGAGGCGCTCGGGCTCGAGTACCTCACGATCACCGACCACTCGCCGAGTCTCCGGGTGGCCAACGGACTCAGCGCCGAGCGGCTCACCGCCCAGCAGCAGGCGATCGCCGACGTGCAGGCAGGGGCCCGCGGCATCCGCCTGCTTCGCGGCATCGAGGTCGACATCCTGCTCGACGGCGCCCTCGACCAGACCCCCGAGATGCTCGATCGCCTCGACATCGTGGTCGCGAGCGTGCACTCGAAGCTCCGCACCGAGGCGCCCGAGATGACGAAGCGGATGCTGCGCGCCATCGCCGACCCGCACACGAACGTGCTCGGGCACTGCACCGGCCGGCTCGTCGAGGGGTCGCGCGGCACCCGGCCGCAGTCGACCTTCGACGCCCACGCGGTCTTCGAGGCGTGCGCCGAGCACGGAGTCGCCGTCGAGATCAACTCGCGGCCCGAACGGCAGGACCCGCCCGACGAGCTCATCGCGATCGCCCTCGAGGCCGGCTGCCTGTTCTCGATCGACAGCGACGCCCATGCGCCAGGGCACCTCACGTTCCTCGAGCTCGGGGCGGCGCGCGCGACGGCGAACGGCGTGCCGGCCGAGCGCATCGTGACGACCTGGCCCGTCGAACGACTGCTCGAATGGAGTCGCGACCGCGGAGTGCGCACCGCACGCGAGGAAGGACGACCATGAGCACCTGGACCGCCGAGGAACTCGACCGGGTCGGCGCAGCCGACGAACTGCAGATCGCCTCTCGCCGTGCCGACGGATCGCTGCGACCGTTCGTGACCATCTGGGTCGCACGGGTAGGCGATGAGCTGTTCGTCCGGTCCGCTTACGGGCCGGGCAATCCGTGGTTCCGCAGGGCCCAGGCGAGCGGCGCGGGTCGCATCCGTGCGGGCGGCGTGGAGCGCGACGTCGCGTTCGTCGAGCCGCCGGCCGACGTGCACGAGGCCGTCGACGCCGCGTACCACGCGAAGTACGACCGATACGGGCCGAAGATCGTCGGTACCGTGGTCGGGCCGCAGGTCATCGCCACGACGCTCCGGCTGGAGCCGGCCGCCGTCTGACTCGCGGCCACCCGAGCGGGGTCCGTGCCTGGTGGGCTGACGCCCTGGCGAGCCGGGCCCCCGGCGGCGACCGGTCCCTCGTCGTGACATGATTTCTGCATGCCCAATGCGCTGCGCGTCACCCCTCGGGTCTGGATCGGCTTCGCGATCTGGGTCGGCTACCTCGTCGTGATCTTCGCCATGCAGAGGGTGACGGGCGTGCCCTACACCGAGCTCGGCGAGAGCGGCGAGAACCTGTTCTTCGGCGTCGGACTCTCACTCATCGTCGGCACCGTGCTGCTCGCGATCACGACGTCGCTGCTCGGTTGGTGGCGCCCGGCGCTGTTCGATGCGGCGCGGAGCCGTCACCGGTGGCCGCTCATCGCACCGTTCGCGATGGCGGTGCTGCTGGTCGTGAACCTCGCAGTGACCGATTGGGCGGCCTACGACGCGGCCTTCTTCGGCGCGTCGATCGTGCTGCTGCTCGTCGGCTTCACCGAGGAGCTCACGACTCGAGGCTTGCTGCTCGTGGGTCTCCGTAGCCGCCTGTCGGAGCCGTGGGTCTGGTTCCTCACCACACTCGCTTTCGCGCTCATGCACTACGTGAACGTGCTGACCGGCCAGGACTTCCTGCCGACGACACTGCAGGTCGGATACGCCTTCCTCGGCGGCACGATCTTCTACATCCTGCGACGCACGACCGGCTCGCTCGTGTGGGCGATGGTGCTGCACGGCTTCTGGGACTTCTCGACGTTCTCGTCGGGCTACGGCGAGACGTCACCGCTGGTCGGGCTGACCGCCACCCTCTACGGCGTCGTCGGGTTGTTCGCCCTCGTGGCGGTGTGGTGGACCTTCCGCAGCGCCGCGCAGTCGGATGTCCCGAACGTGATGGCCGCGCGCCCGGCCGTGTAACGGCGGCGAGCGTCGCCTAGCGGCCGATCCCGCGATCGTCGGCCGGCGGCAGGTGCGTGCCGCGATGGATCTCGTACAGGCGCGCGTGGCCGGGTGAGCCGGGGTCGTCGACGATCGGCTTGTCGGCCATGAACAGCCGGATCAGGTGGGCGAGCTCGCCCGAGTGGCTGAAGTTGATGGCGTGCGCCGCGCCCTCGATCTTGACGAGCAGCACGTGGTTGTCGGTCGCTGCCGCGACCTCTTGCACGCGGCTCGCGCCGGGCATGAGCGGATCCCGATCGCCGATCACGACGAGCGTGGGGATGCGCAGTTGGAGGAGCCGCTCGAGGGTCGGGTACTGCGTGAGCGAGCGGAACATCTTGAACGTGCTGGGCACGCCGAACCGGAAGTAGTCGGGAACGGCCACCTTCATCATGCGGGGAGGCTCCCGGCTGCCGTCGCGGGTGAGCTGCCCGACGGCGCGGCGAAGCGGCTGGTTGTACAGGCCGCCGGCCGGCGAGACGAGCACGGCGCGGTCGATGCGCTCGGGGTAGTGGTGTGCGAACTCGAGGATGACGGGGCATCCCATCGAATTGCCGACGAGGGTGGCCTTCTCGATGCCGCGATCGTCGAGGAAGCGAGCCGCGGCGTGCGCGAGGTCGGGCACGTCGAGCGCGTCGCCCGCCTTGCCGCTGCGGCCGAAGCCGGGCAGGTCGGGCACGAGGGTGTGGAACTCGTCGGCGAGTCGTTCGGCGGTCGGCAGCAGGTACCGCCCGGAGAGGCCGAAGCCGTGCAGGTGCATCATCGCCGGGGCGTCGGGCGGCACGGGCGACTCGCGGTAGAACAGGTTGATGCCGTCGACCGTCGTCCAGCGCTCGGCAAGGCTCGACTCCGGTCGCCGCGGAGCACGCCGAGGTGTCGCTTTCGTCCCCATGCGTCGATCATCCTCGTCGGCGGAGGGCACGTCAACGCGCCGTCCCGCCGGCGCGTCATCCCGACGGGCGACCACGCCGGGGCGCCCAGCACCGGGCGCCGGCACGACAGAATGTTTGCGATAGCAGAATTTGCCCTGTTTGCGTTGACATCGTGATGATCCCGCCTCTAGCCTGACCGAGTCAGGGCCGGTTCGCGTCGGTCTCGCAACAGGGCGGGGCCGCCTCGATCGGCAGAACAGAGAGGTTCGCAGAATGCATCGTCGTACCCTACGGGTCGCGGTCGGACTCACGACCGCAGCACTCGCGATATCGGTCGCGAGTCCCGTGTACGCAGCAGCACCCGAGGATCCGATCGAGGTCCTCACGGGTCCCGAACTCGCGGCGTCCTGGACGGCGCCGCTGCACACCGTCGGCCGCTACATCGTCGACGCCGACGGTGATCGCTTCAAGCTGGAGTCCGCGAACTGGGACGGCGCGCAGGGCCACTGGAGCGGCAGCGGCGACAAGAACGATCCCGCCAACCACAACAGCGGCATGAGCTACGACATCCCCATGGGCCTCGACCGGGTGCCGATGTCGACCCTCATGAGCGACTTCCACGGGGTCGGCATCAACAGCATCCGCCTGTCGTTCTCGAACGAGATGCTCGGCATGACGGCGCCGGTTCCGGATGTCGCGGTGGCCGCGAATCCGCAGCTGAAGGGCAAGACCCCGCTGCAGGTCTTCGACGCGGTCGTCGCCGCGCTCACCGCCGACGGCTTCGCGGTGATCCTGAACAACCACACGACCACCTCGCACTGGTGCTGCGGCACGAACGACGGCAACGAGCGCTGGAACAGCAGCCAGACCACCGAGAAGTGGATCAGCGACTGGGTCGTGCTGACGACGCGCTACCAGGACAATGCGCGCGTGGTCGGCATGGACCTGCGCAACGAGGTGCGCCGCGACATCCTGAACGACGCGAACTGGGGCTGGGGCGACGACCACGACCTCTACAAGGCCTATCAGCAGGCGGGCATCGCGATCCAGCAGGCGAACCCCGAGGTGCTCGTCATCATGGAGGGCATCAACTGGCAGGGCATCCCGACCGACCTGACCTCGCACGAGCGGCCGCACCTGAAGCCGGTGCGGAACACCTCGAACACGCTGCCGTATCCCGACAAGCTCGTCTACGCGGCGCACATCTACGGCTTCACCGGACCGAACCACACCGGAGCGACCGGCCTCGGGGAGACGACCGACCCTCGCTACCGCGACATGACGGCGGCCGAGCTGAAGGCCTCGGTCACCGAGGGAGCGCTCTTCGTCAACACGGCGAACCAGCACTACACGGCACCCGTGTGGTTCAGCGAGTTCGGCACCACCGGTGCCGGCCAGACGAACGACAAGGAGAAGGCCTGGTGGACGAACTTCACCGACCTCCTCATCGAGAACGACAGCGACTTCGCGGCCTGGCCGCTCGTCGCCCACGCTCGCGATGACGGATCCTTCGTCGACACCTTCTCGCTGCTCGCCTACAAGGCCGACGGCACGAAGCTGAGCATCGCCGACGACTGGCGCTACCCGCAATGGAAGAAGCTCGTGAACTCGGACGGCAAGACCGGCCCCGTGGCATCCGTGCCGCGCTGGAACATGCTCGGCAGTGGCAGCACCTCACCCGACACCAACGCGTCCGCGCTCATGAACACGCGCCCCGACTGGGACCCGGGCCAGTGGAAGGGCAACTGTCCCGACAGCCAGCGACTCGTCGGCGTGGCACGTGGCACGAACCGCGCCCTCTGCACCGACAACCTGCAGCCGGCGCTGACCACCACCCGCACGGTCGTGAAGGACGAGTCGACCGTCCAGTCCGACTGGGCGAGCGGCTACGACAAGCTGCAGTGCCCGGCCGGACAGATGGCCGTCGGCTACAGCCTCCGGACCAGCACGATCAACAAGTGGTCGACGTCGAAGCTGCTCTGCGCACAGGGCCAGACGACCCTGCCGTCGAGCCAGGGCCGCAAGGTCTGGTTCGACAACGGCGACAACCGGCCGGCCGGCGGAGGCTCGATCCAGAGCGACTGGGCGCCCGGCAACTACAAGGGCCAGTGCGCCGACGGCGAGTACCTCTCTGGCATCGCCTTCACCTGGCGCTGGAACCACGGCGGCGTGCCCGACATGCTGCTCTGCAAGCCGCTGAGCTGATCGGCGGATGACGGAAGGGGCCGGGTCGCGACTGCGACCCGGCCCCTTCCTCGTCCGTCGGGCGAGCGACGCGTCAGGCGAGCGGCCGGAGCCGGACCTCGTGCACGACCTCGCCGCCGAGATCCCGCATCGTGAGCACGAGCTCCTCCGCGGTGGCGACGCCGTCGATCCACGTGGCCGCCTCGTCGGAGGTCGTCTCGGCGTCGGGTCCGCCGCTGATGAGCTGCGCATACGGGAACTCCACGGTCGCCGGCAACGAGGTGCGATGGTGCGTGTGCCCCGACACCACGATCTGGGCGCCCCAGGAGACGAGGCTCTCGTGCCACGCATCGCGGCTCATGCGGCTGAACCAGTCGTACCCGTCGGCGTCGTAGTCGACGACGGTCTCGTCGATCCACCGCAGCGGGATGTGGCAGAACACGACGCGGTACGGGGCATCCGCGAACTCGGGTCGCGCCGTGACCTCGCGGAGCCACTCGGCCTGCTCGGCGCGGAGCGGCTCGAACGCCACCCGCCCCTCGAAGCTCGGGTGGGCGTCGGGCTTGTCCTCGCCGGTGTGCAGCACGATGCACGCGACCGGGCCGATGCGGAACGCCGTGAACGGGCGCCCCTCGGGCGTCGCCACGAAGTCCTCGAGCTGGTAGGCCCAGGCGCCGCGGACGTCGTGGTTGCCGATGACGATCGAAAGCGGCCGGCCGTCGCTCACGTCGAGGCCCGCCGGGTTCAGCACCGTCGAGGTGAACCACGACGGATCCTTCCAGTCGTTGCAGAGGTCGCCGTTCCAGACGAGCACGTCGACGTCTGGGGTCGCGTCGTGCAGCGCCCGCAGGGTGTCGTCGCGCTGATGCGTGTCGTTCCAGACGGCGAAGTGCGCGGTGTCGGATGCCGCGTCGAGCGTGCGCAGCGTCTTCCACTCGCTCTCGTGGCGGACGCGGCGCCGGTCGACCGCCTCGGTGATCGCGCGCACCCGCACGGCGGTGGCCGACGGCAGCCCGTCGACCCGCACCCGAAGCACCCGGTGGTCTTGGGGCACCATGCCGAAGGCGTCGCTCGTCACGGTGCCGCTCGATCCGTCGGCGGCCTCCCACTCGATCCAGCCGCGGCTCAGGCCGCGCACGCCCCAGACGACCTCGAAGCCGTCGGAGCGCGGCGCCATCACGACCGGGGGACTCGTCACGATCGACGCGCTCACCGCGTGGCTCCGCGGTCGAGGCGGCGACCGGCGTCGGCGCCCGCGTCGAGGTCGAGTTCGAAGCGGAACCGCAGGTCGTCGTCGAACCACATCGTGAAGTTCGTGCCCCACATGTTGTTGTGCAGGTTCACGTGCAGGCCGTCATCGGGATCGGGCACCGCGTTGTCGAACCGGTACAGCGCGGGGCGGCCGACTGCGACGAGGGCGGCGTCGAGGGGCCGCAGCGAGAAGTCCCGCGTCGCCGTATGCGTGACCGCGGCGACCGCGTGCAGGCTGCGGTTGCCGTTGCGGACCACCGACTGCGGGTCGACCGGTGTCTCGATCTTCGTGAGTCGCCAGTCGCCCGGCCCGGTGAGCGGGCGGAAGCCGAGCCAGCTCGCCTCGGGGAGCCGCGAGGCGTCCTTGCCGCGGAGGTCGAGCGTGACGGTGATCGGTCCGGGCGCGGACGGGAACCGGTAGGCGAGCCGGATGTCGCGCGGCCCGCCCCATGCCTCGCTCGCCGCAGCGGGCAGCGCGAGTCGCAGCACCGCGACCGTGTCGGCGCCGTCGTCGAAGCGCTCGGCGGACACCACTCGAGGTGCGAACGTCGTCGCGGGCAACGTCTCGGCGATCGCGAGACCGGGCTTCGACTGGTCGGGCACGGCCCAGAAGGCGGTCGCCTCGATGTCGCGGCAGTACTCCTGCACCCATCTGGCCTCGTCGCGTTCGTCGAACGTCTCGTAGCGGTAGGCGGCGAGCGGATGCTCCGGACCCGCCCACTGCGTGCCGTCGCCGTCGATCAGGGAGACGAGGGACCCGTCGTCGCCGAAGCGCACCCGGTAGGCGCCGAGGGCCTGCTCGTCGTCGAGGTCGATCGTCGTCGTCGTGCTCCCCGTCGCACTGCTGCTCGGCGCGTCGCCCGGCTGCGTCTCGGCGATCGCCGTCTCGGCCTCGGCGCGGCGTTCGGGCGAGAGGGCCGCGAGCGCGCGATCGAGATGGGCGCGCTGCTCGGCCCACGACCGTTCGAACGCCGAGTAGCGCAGTCCCTGCGAGCTCGGGTGCTCGCGGTATGCCCAGGCGTAGCGGTCGAACTCGCTGGGGTTCAGGGCGGGGTCGATGACGTCGGCCGCACGAGCACGCTGGAAGTCGGCCTTCTCGTAGTTCACGTAGTCGGGCAGGTAGGTCTTCAGGTCCTCGCCCCACGTGTGCTCGGGCACGAGCAGCAGGCCGTCGCTGAACGCGTCGCACTCCTCGGTGCCCGGCACGAGCACGCCGGCGTCGACCCACGCGGTGCGCAGGCGAAGCAGTGTGCGGAGTCGCGCGGTCTGCACGGGGTCGCTGCCGATGCCGTGGATCCAGGAGTCGCCGATCTCCTGCGTGACGACCGGCAGGCTCGCGCGGGCAGCGACGGCCTCGCGGCTGAAGGCGTCGAGCGTCGAGGCGATCACCGTCGCCCCCGGGTAGGCGGCCTGGAGCTCGGCGAACAGCGACTCGACGTCGGTCGCCGAGGGAGGGCCGAAGTTGTCGCCCGTGTGCGCGAGGTGGAGGGCGTCGGTGCCGCCGGGCACGACGGCGACGCCGAGCTCGGTGGCGCCGTAGCTCCGCGCGTAGTTGACGACCACTTCGCTGCCGTCGGGCGCGCGCCAGACGAAGAACTCCGGCACGTCGGGCACCCCGGATGCCCCGTTGACCCCGAGGTGCAGGAAGTCGAGGCCGCCCCGGGCGAGCAGCGGCACGAGGCCGATCGTGTGGCCCGGGACATCCGTCATCTTCGCTGCTTGCGTGCGGTGGCCGAACCGGGCGTCGAGCCTGCGGCCGATCGCGATGCCGTGCTCGACGAGACCGGCATCCATGAGCTCGGTGTGCGTCGTCATCGGCAGGCCGTGCCAGGTCACGTGGCCGGCGCGGATCGCCCCTTCGAGCGCGGCCCGCTCGTCGGCGTCGCCGAGTCGGAGCGCCTCGTGGATCAGCCAGGACCCCGTGGTCCAGACGAAACGGGCGGGTCCGTCTCGGCGCTCGAGCTCCTCGGCCAGCGCGATCGCGCGGGGGAGGTACTCGTGCACGTACCGGCCGGTGACGTTCGCGGCGGTGTCGGTGAAACCGAGGTCGAGGTGCGTCTTGAAGACGACGTGGACGGTGGTGATCATGCATGCATCCAAACGGCGGTGTCGGGGGTGTGTCTACGGGCTGCTGTGCCGGGCCGGAGGAGGCTCGCCACTCGTCATTCAAGCGCACGGCGAGGTTGGAGGGACACCCGCGGATCCCCGGAATCATGCGGTTCTCACGCCGATCGGCAGATCGCGATCTGCCGGTTCCGAATCTCTGTTTGCGCAAACATCATTCTCGCCTATACTCCGATGGGAACGCAAACATTTCACGAAGGAGTGCGTACGCGCATGACGAAGACGTCGCCGATCCGAGGCGCGGAACGGGGCCACCGATGACCGTGGCCCACGTTCACGCGCAACCCCCTGCAGGTGTCTCGACCGAGACGTACGCGACGGTCGCCGCGACCGGGACCCGGGCTGCCGGTGCCACCGGCGGTCGCCGGAGACGAGCGCGCCGCGACTGGGCGGGCTGGTGGTTCGTCGGCCCCTTCATGCTCGTCTTCGGGCTCGTGTTCGTCGCGCCGCTGCTCTACGCGATGTACCTGTCTCTGTTCCGCGAGACGCTCATCGGCGGCAACTCCTTCGTCGGGCTCGAGAACTATGCCAAGGCGCTCGTCGACCCGAAGTTCTGGGAGGCGATGCTCCGGGTCTCGATCTTCCTGCTCGTGCAGGTGCCGATCATGCTCGGGCTCGGCCTGTTCGCGGCACTGGCGCTCGACAGCGCGCGGCTCCGCTGGGTGCCGTTCTACCGGCTGTCGATCTTCCTGCCCTACGCAGTGCCCGGTGTCGTCGCGGTGATGATCTGGGGCTACATGTACGGCTCGCAGTTCGGTCTCGTGGCCGACATCAACCGGTTCTTCGGCGTCGAACTGCCGTCGCCGCTCGCCGAGAACCTCATCCTGCTCTCGATCGGCAACATCGTGACGTGGGAGTTCGTGGGCTACAACATGCTCATCTTCTTCTCCGCACTGAAGGCCGTGCCGCAGGAGCTCTACGAGGCGGCCGAGATCGACGGCGCCGGTGCCTTCCGCACGATCTTCTCGATCAAGCTCCCGTCGATCCGCGGCGCGATCATCATCGCCACGATCTTCTCGGTGATCGGCAGCTTCCAGCTCTTCAACGAGCCGTCGATCCTGCAGACCATCGCACCGAACTCGATCACCACGTACTTCACGCCGAACCTCTACGCCTTCAACCTGTCGTTCGCCGGCTCGCAGTTCAACTACGCCGCCGCGATCGCGATCGTCTCGGGAGTCATCACCATGGTCGTCGCCTACCTCGTGCAGCTCGCGGGCGAGAAGAACGAGGCGACGTCATGAGCGCCGTCGACGCGGCGGCCCGGTCGGGCCGCACGCCGAGCCGCCTCGCAAGCGGCAAGGTCGCGCGCACGGAGCCCAAGCAGGCGAAGAAGCCGGTGACACCCCGCCACAAGCGCGCCTCCGTCACCCTCGGCATCCTCATGACGCTCATGCTGCTCTACTGCCTGGTGCCGCTGTGGTGGCTCGTCGTGAACTCGACGAAGACGATGGACTCGCTCTACAACTCCTTCGCCTTCTGGTTCAGCGGCGAGTTCTCGCTCTTCCAGAACATCGTCGACACGTTCACCTATCAAGACGGCATCTTCCTGCGCTGGCTCGGCAACACGCTCGTGTACGTCGTCATCGGGGCCGGCGGGGCGACCCTGCTCGCGACCCTGGCCGGGTACGGCCTGGCGAAGTACGCCTTCCCGGGCCGCAAGTGGGTGTTCGCGATCATCCTCGGCGCCATGGCCATCCCGGCCTCGGCGCTCGCCGTGCCGCAGTTCCTGCTCTTCAGCGGGCTCGGCATCACGAACACGCCCTGGTCGGTCATCATCCCGTCCATGGTGAGCGCCTTCGGCCTCTACCTCGTGTGGGTCTACGCCCGCGAGGCGATCCCCGACGAACTGCTCGAGGCCGCTCGACTCGACGGTGCCGGCGAGATCCGCATCTTCTTCGTGATCGCGCTGCGCCAACTCGCGCCGGCACTCATCACGGTGCTCATGTTCACGGTCGTCGCGACCTGGAACAACTACTTCCTGCCTCTCATCATGCTGAGCGACGCGCAGTGGTACCCGCTGCCGGTCGGCCTCGCCCAGTGGTCGGCCCAGTCGAGCGCGATCGGGGGCCAGGCCGTGCCGAACCTCGTCATCACGGGCTCGCTGCTCACCGTCATCCCGATCTCGGCGGCATTCCTCTATCTCCAGCGCTACTGGCAGTCGGGTCTGACCGCCGGAAGCGTCAAGTAGTCCGGCTCGGCAGGTCTCACAGGCCCGATCCGGTACACCGGCACGTCCGGCGCACCATCAGCACCACCCGCATCAACCGCATCACCCGTACACACCCAAGCGAAAGGGAATCACAGCAATGGAACAGATCACCACCCGCCGATGGGCGCGACTCGGAGCCGTCGTCGGCACCGGCGCACTGCTCGTCGGAGTGCTCGCAGGCTGCAGTGCCGCAGCTCCGGGCGCCGACAGCGGCTCGACCGACACCGACGCGGCGCTCGAAGAAGACGTCACGCTCACCTGGTGGACCTGGAGCGACAGCACCCAGGAGCAGGCCGACGCCATCTCGGAGAAGTACCCGAACGTCACGTTCGACGTCGTCAAGCTCGAGAACCCCGACGCCGTCGTCACGAAGCTGCAGAACGCGATCAAGGCGGGCAAGGGCGCGCCCGACATCGTGCCGGTCGAGTACCAGACCATGCCGCAGCTCACCCTCGGCGGCGCGCTCGCCGATCTCACGCCCTACGGTCTCGACGAGTACGAAGACGCCTTCACCGCGTCGACGTGGAACTCCGTCAACGTGCAGGACCAGCTCGTGGGCCTGCCCGGCGACTCGGGCCCCATGGTCATGATCTACAACACGGCCCTGTACGAGAAGGCGGGCATCACCGAGGCGCCCACGACGTGGGACGAGTTCGCGACGGCGTCGGCGGCGATCCACGCCGCCGACCCCGAGGCCTACATCGCGAACAGCGGCGACGCGGGCTTCTTCACCAGCATGATCTGGGCGTCGGGCGGTCAGCCGTTCACGACCGACGGCGAGAACGTCACGATCGACCTGCAGGACGAGGGCACCAAGAAGTTCTCCGATTTCTGGAGCGAGCGACTGAACAACGGCGAACTCTCGGGCCTCGCGACCTGGTCGGACGAGTGGACGAAGGCGCTCACGCAGGACAAGCTCGGCACCCTGCTGATGGGCTCGTGGATGATCAGCGGCGGCATGGAGGACTACGGCCCCGCGGGCCGGTTCAAGGTCGCTCCGATGCCGACGTGGGACGGTCAGCCGGCTTCGGCCGAGAACGGCGGCAGCGGTCTCTCCGTCACCTCGCAGAGCGAGCACAAGGCGGCCGCGGCCGGCATCCTCAAGTACCTCGCCGAGGGCGAGGGCCGTGAGCTGCTGAACGCGAACGGATTCCCGTCGACCATCGCCGACCTCGAGAACCCCGAGTGGCTCGACTACCCGTTCCCCGGATACAGCGACCAGCCCGCCAACCAGGTCGGTGCCGCCTCGGCCGCCTCGGTCATCTCGGGATGGCAGTACCTGCCCTATCAGGGCTACGCCAACAACGTCTTCTCCGACTCGGTCGGCAAGGCGCTCGGCTCCGGAGGCGACCTGAACGAGGCGCTCCTCGCCTGGCAGGACACCCTCGTCGAGTACGGCAACGAGCAGGGCTTCTCGGTCAACGAGTAGCACCGACGCACCACTCCGCGGGGCAGTCGCCGTCACGGCGACTGCCCCGTGGTCCGATCTCGACACAGGACCAGGCAATGCCCACCTTCTCCATCGGTGACACCGACTTCCTCCTCGACGGCGCCCGGCATCGCGTGCTCGCCGGCGCGCTGCACTACTTCCGGGTGCACCCCGACCAGTGGAGCGATCGCATCCGCAAGGCCCGCCTCATGGGCCTCAACACCATCGAGACGTACGTGCCGTGGAACGAGCACTCCCCGACTCGGGGCGAGTTCCAGACCTCCGGCCGGCTCGACCTGGCACGCTTCCTCGACCTCGTGCACGCCGAGGGCATGCACGCGATCGTGCGCCCCGGGCCCTACATCTGCGCCGAATGGCACGACGGCGGCCTGCCCTCCTGGCTCGTGGCCGACGAGGGCGTGGTGCTGCGTTCGCACGACGCCGGCTACCTCGAGGCCGTGGACGAGTACCTCGATGCCGTCTACGAGATCGTGCGCCCGCGGCAGGTGCAGCACGAAGGGCCCGTGATCCTCGTGCAGATCGAGAACGAGTACGGCGCGTACGGCGCCGACAAGGACTACCTGCGCCACCTCACCCGGCTGACGCGCGAACGGGGCATCGACGTGCCGCTGACGACGGTCGACCAGCCGCTCGAGCAGATGCTCGAGCGCGGCAGCCTCGACGAGCTGCACCGCACCGGGTCCTTCGGCTCGCGCGTGGGGGAGCGGCTCGCGACCCTGCGGCGGCACCAGCCGACCGGTCCGCTCATGTGCTCCGAGTTCTGGTGCGGATGGTTCGACAGCTGGGGTGAGATCCACCACACGACCTCGGCGGAGGAGTCGGCTCGCGAGCTCGACGAGCTGCTCGCGGCCGGGGCATCCGTCAACGTCTACATGTTCCACGGCGGCACGAACTTCGGGTTCACCGCGGGCGCGAACGACAAGGGCACCTACCGCCCGATCGCGACGTCGTACGACTACGACGCCCCGCTCGCCGAAGACGGCACCCCCACCGAGAAGTTCTGGCGGTTCCGCGAGGTCATCGCGAAGTACGCACCGGTTCCCGATGAGCGTCCGGCAGAGCGAGCGGATGCCCCGGCGCTCGAGGTCCGGCTCGACCGGAGTGCCTCGCTGTGGTCGGTCCCGATCGTCGCCGCGCACGCGTTCGAACATCTCCCCACCGCCGCGGAGTTCGGGTCGACGCGCGGCTTCACGTGCTACTCCACCCGCATCGAGCACGGGGGCCTCCTCTCGTTCGGCCACGTGCGCGATCGCGCGCTGGTGTACCTCGACGGAGCACTGGTCGGCACGCTCGACCGCGAACTCCACGAGCGGATGCTGCCGCTGCCCGAGGACGCGCGGGGCGAGCTCACCGTGCTCGTCGAGAACCTCGGCGGCGTCAACTACGGAACGCGGCTCGGCGAGGCGAAGGGGCTCATCGCGCCCGCGACGCTCGACGGCGCGCCGCTGACCAAGTGGTCGGCCGGATCCGTCGTGCTCGACGATCTCGCGCCGATCCGTGCCGTGCTCGCGGCCGGGAGGCCGGATATCTCGAGCGTGCCCATGCCGCTGTCGGGCCCGGTGTTCGCGAGCGGGACCTTCACGCTCGACCGGGCGACGGACCTGCAGCTCGCGCTGCCGGGCTGGTCGAAGGGCGTCGTGTGGGTGAACGGCACGAACCTCGGCCGGTACTGGAACCGCGGTCCGCAGCTCACCCTGTTCGTGCCCGCGCCGGTCGTGCGGGCCGGCGAGAACGAGCTCATCGTGTTCGAGACGCTCGGCGCCGCCTCGGCGACGGTGCGGTTCGTCGAGCGGCCCGAGCTCGGCCAGACCGAAGCGTGATCACGCTCGCGAGCGATCGGCTGCGGACGGCTCGGCCGCGGTGCCCGCGCGAGGCGTCCCGGTGGCGGCCGTGGTCGCCCTGGTCGCCGCGTTCGGCGTCAGGCGCTCGGCACCGGCCCGCTGCGCACCGGCCCGGTGCTGTCGCGCACCACGAGGTGCGTCGGAATGAGGACCTTCCTCCTCGTGTCGGGCGCGCCGTCGATGAGCGAGAGCAGCAGCGACGTGGCATTGCGGCCGACCTGGTCGAAGTTCTGGTGCACGGTCGTGAGGGCGGGCCAGGACACGGCGGCCTCCTCGGCGTCGTCGAAGCCGACCACGCTGACGTCCTCGGGCACGCGCAATCCGCGTTCGCGGATCGCATGGATCACGCCGAGCGCCATCTGGTCGTTGCCGGCGAAGACGGCGGTGGGCGGCGGTCCGTCGGCGAAGAGCTCGCGGGTCAGGGCGAGTGCCGACTGCGCGCTCCAGTCGCCGACGAGCACGGGGCGGGCCTCGAGGCCGGCCTCGGCCATCGTCGTGCGATACGTCTCGGCACGCCGTCGCGCCGAGAAGGAGATCTCAGGGCCAGAGACGTGCACGATGTCACGATGGCCGAGATCCAGCAGATGCCGCACGGCGAGCCCGGAGCCCTGCTCCTGGTCGGTGTCGACGATCGTGTACGGCAGCATGGCGTCGGAGTCGACGATCACGAGCGGCAGCCCCAGCGTGACCTTGAGCTCGTCGAGCGAGCCGACTTCGGCCGACATGACGAGGATGATGCCGTCGACGGCCTGCTCCTCGAGACGGCTGAAGGCACCCGCGACGTCGAGCTTGGTCGGGTCGGTGACGGGCAGCAGCGTCGTCGTGTACCCGGCCTTCTCGGATGCCTCGGCGACGGCGTTGAGCGTCTGCTCGTTGCCGAGCGTCGCCAAGTTGAACGTGACGAATCCGATGCTGCGGAACTTGCCCGACTTGAGGTTCCTCGCCGCGCTGTTCGGGCGGTACCCGAGCGCCTGGATCGATTCGAGCACGCGATCGCGAGTCGTCGGTCGCACATTCGTCTGGCCGTTCGCAACGCGCGAGACGGTCTGCGCGGAGACGCCGGCGTGCGCGGCGACGTCGTAGATCGAGGCGCGCCCCTTGGGCTGCGACCCGGGTTCGGACGGAGTGTTCGATGCCGGCGTCATGGTAACGCAAACAATACCCCGTGGCATCCGTTGGAAGGAATCTTGAGACATGACTGACACCCCCGACTTCGGCGTGGTGATGCGGGCCGGCGGCGTCTCCCTCGTACTCGACCTCGGCGATCGCGGACTGCCGGCGATCGTGCACTGGGGTGCCGACTGCGGAGACCTCGATGCTCGCGGCTTCGCCGGGCTCGCGGTGACGGGCGTGCTGCCGGTCGCGGCCAGTGAAGTGGACGTTCCCGTGCGCATCTCGATGCTCCCCGAGCACGCTCGCGGCTGGATGGGACGCCCTGGCCTCAGCGGTTCGCGCGCCGGCGCGGCCTGGTCTCCGCTCTGGCGCACCGTGACGATGGCGCTCGACGGGGTGCCCCTCGGGATGCCCCTCGACGGGGCATCCGATGGCGGTGTCGTGAACCATGGCGCCGGCACGCTCGTCGTCGATGCCGTCGACGAGGTCGCCGAGCTCGCGCTCACCCTCACCGTCGAGCTCGGCGTGTCGGGCATCGTCCGCACCCGCGCCGCGGTGCGGAACCTCGGCGCCGAGGTCTACCAGCTCGACGACCTCCTGCTCTGCCTGCCGACGCCGGCGATCGCGAGCGAGGTGCTCGACTTCGCCGGACGCTGGGGTGGCGAGCGAGCCCCGCAACGACGCGCGGTGAACGTCGGCGCGCACCGGCGCGAGAGTCGTCGCGGTCGCACTGGACTCGACGCGGCGACGATCCTCTCGGTCGGAACGCCGGGCTTCGGGTTCGCCGGTGGCGAGGTGTGGGGCGTCCACACGGCATGGTCGGGCAACCACGTGCACCAGGTCGAACGTGTGCTGAGTGGTGAGCAGCTGCTCGGCGGCGGCGAGCTGCTGCTGCCCGGCGAGGTCCGCCTCGCGCAGGGGGAGTCCTACGAGAGCCCCTGGGTGTACGGCATCTACGGCGCAGGTCTCGACGATTCGGCCCGGCGGATGCATCGCCACCTGCGGGCCCGCCCGCAGCACCCCCGCTCGCCGCGCCCGGTCACGCTCAACGTGTGGGAGGCGGTGTACTTCGACCACGACCTCGACACGCTCCTGGCCCTCGCCGAGAAGGCGGCCGACGTCGGCATCGAACGCTTCGTGCTCGACGACGGATGGTTCGGCGGACGCCGCAGCGATCGTGCGGGTCTCGGCGACTGGACCGTTTCGGACGCGGTGTGGCCCGACGGCCTGCACCCGCTCGTCGACCGCGTCCGCGGGCTCGGCATGCAGTTCGGGCTCTGGTTCGAGCCCGAGATGGTGAGCATGGACTCCGACCTCGCGCGGGCCCACCCCGAGTGGATCATGGCCACCGGCGACCGGCTGCCCGTGGAGTCGCGGCACCAGCAGGTGCTGAACCTCGGCATCCCCGAGGCGTACGACCACGTCCGCGACGCCATGTGCGCGATCCTCGACGAGTACGACATCGCGTACCTCAAGTGGGATCACAACCGCGACCTCGTCGACGCCGGCACGCAGCCGCTCGGCCGCCCCGGGGTACATGAGCAGACGCTCGCGTACTACCGGCTCGTCGACGAGCTGAAGGCGCGCTACCCCGAGCTCGAGATCGAGTCGTGCTCGTCGGGCGGCGGTCGCGTCGACCTCGCGGCGCTCGAGCGCACCGACCGCGTCTGGGTCTCCGACAACAACGACCCGATCGACCGCCAGCAGATCAACCGGTGGACGACCCAGCTCGTGCCGCCCGAGCTGATGGGCAACCACATCGCCTCGGGCGCCTCGCACACGACGAACCGGCTTCACGCGCTCTCCTTCCGCGCGATCACGGCGCTGTTCGGGCACCTCGGGGTGGAGTGGGACCTGCGGCACGCGAGCGAGGCCGAGCTCGCCGAGCTCAGCGGATGGATCGAACTGCACCGGGCGAACCGCGAGCTGCTGCACGGCGGCGAGCTCGTGCGCCTCGACCACCCCGACGCCTCGCTGTCGCTGAACGGCGTCGTCGCGGCCGACGGGTCCGCCGGCCTCTTCGCGTTCGTATCGCTGTCGCGCGCGCCGGTGGCGAGCCCCGGACGCATCCGGCTTCCGCGCCTGCTCCCGTCGGCACGGTACCGGGTCGAGCCCCTGCTCGTCGGCGGGCTCCCGCACGGGGCCGACACCGCGCCGTGGTGGGAGCTCGGACCGGTCGAGCTGAGCGGGGCGGTGCTCGGCTCCGTCGGCCTGGTGATGCCGGCGCTCCGGCCCGAGCAGGCGGTGCTGCTCCGCGCCGAGCGGGCCGACGAGGTCGACGGGGGCACCAGCGGCAGCCGCACCGCGTGAGCAGCGGCATCCTGCTCGCCGTCCTCGGCGCCGCGCTGCTGCACGGCAGCTGGAACGCGATCGCCAAGGCGATCCCGGCCCGGCTCGTCTCGTCGGCGCTGATCGGACTCGTCTACTTGGCGGCGGGGGCGGTCGGATGCATCGTCTTCCCGTTCCCGCCGGAGGCGGTCTGGCCGTACCTCCTCATCTCGGCCGCCGTGCAGACGCTCTACCTCGTGCTCCTGACGGCGGCCTACGCGAAGTCGGAGTTCGGCCGCACGTATCCGCTGACCCGCGGCATCGCCGTGCTCGGCATCACGCTGATCTCCACGACGTTCCTCGGCGAGCGCATGACCCCGGCCCAGATCATCGGGGTCGCGGTCGTGGCGATCGCGTTGTTCGCGCTGTCGTGGTCGCCCGCGGGCCGGGGCGGGAAGGCCGGAACCCTGATGGCGGTCGCCGTCGGCATCACGATCACCGCCTACTCGGTGATCGACGGCATCGGCGTCCGCCTCTCGGGCGAGCCGTTCGGCTACGCGTCATGGCTGTTCCTCATGCAGGGCGTCTCGATCCCGCTCGTCTGCTTCCTCCTGGAACGCGATCGGCGCGGGATGCTCCGGGGCATGCGCGAGCACGCGCCGATGGGTGCGCTCGGCGGCATCCTCTCGCTCACCGCGTACACGATCGTCGTCTGGGCGCAGTCGCTCGCGCCGCTCGCGATGGTCTCGGCCCTGCGCGAGACCGGAGTGCTCGCAGCCGGCGTGATCGGCTACTTCGTGTTCCGCGAGCCGTTCAGCAGGTGGCGGCTCACGGCGACCGTCTGCGCGGTTTCGGGGATCGTCGCGATCCGGCTCGGCGGGTGACATGGCGTCGTTCGCCGTGGTCGGGCGGCGCCGCGCTGCGGCCGGTGGCCGCGCGGCGTGATCGCCCGCCGGCGGGGTGGCGGCGACAGATCACTCAGATCGCGTGAGGGACGGATCGGGGGACACCGTAGATTCTGGATCGCACGTGGGGTGCCTCCGGGTACACCTCGTCGGACTCGTCGCGGGGGCGGCGAGGACATCCAGGTCGAAGGGGAACCGATGTCACGGGTAGGCACGCAGCTGGACACGCCAAGTTCATCGTCGCGTTCAGGCTTGATGGTCGTGTTCGCGACGGTGCTCACGCTCGTCGCCGGGCTGGCGCTCGCGCCACAAGCGGCGTTCGCCGGCCCGGGGAGCCTCGTCGGCGGTGTCGTATGGGCCGACACGAACCGGGACGGCGTGCGGGATGCCGGAGAGCCGGTCCAGTCCGGGGTCCCCGTCGAGCTGCTCAGCTCGCCTGGTGGGGTGGTCGTGGCCACCACCACGACGAGCGCGGTCGGCGCGTATTCCTTCGCTGGCAGCGCCGACGGCAGCTATATCGCGCGCGTCACGGCGCCCGGTGCCTTCATCCTCCCCGCAGCGGCGACAGGGGCCAACGACTTCGTCCGGGCCGGCCAGCCGGCGGCCGGTCAGCCCGAACGGGGTGTCTCCGCGCCGTTCGCGATCGCGGGTGCCACCCAGGTCACCGCGCTGGATGCCGGCCTGCAGCCGATCGCGAGTCTCGTGGTCGAACGGCTTCCTCTGGCCAACGCCTGCGACGGCTTTGCGCTGACGGGGGCGCCTCCGTTCAATGCCACCGACGCGCCCGGCAAGGACACCGGCACGAGCAACTGCGTCGTGCGCACCGAGAACACCGTCATGCAGCAGTACGCGGCGTCGCTCACGGGGCTGCCCAGCGGGGCATCGGTGCCGAATGTGATCATCGAGTTCACCATCGCCTCGTCGGACGGCGCGAAGCTGAAGCTGGTGGGGCCAGGCCTCGACGGCATGCCCGCGGGTTGCCTCGACGCGGCCAACGGAGCCAATCCCCCCTCATCGCGCACGCTCAACCCCGACGGGTCGATCACCGTGCGCTGCAACTTCGGCACGATGTCGTCCAACGTCGGGGCGTTGCAGGTCTCCTACCAGTTCGCGGGGGACACGCCGATCCCGTCGCACGCGAGCATTTCGGCGCGTGCGTACGCGGCCGGCGGGCAAGCAGCTGCTTCGAACACGGTGCAGGGTCCGGTGGTCGAGGTCACAGGAACGGCGCAGTGGGATCTGAAGAAGACGGTGTACACCGGCAATGGCACGTTCAGCACGGGGCCGTCCTTCACCACGCGCACCATTGGCGGAACGCAGGTCTCGGGCTACATCATGCGGTACCAGTTCACCATCACCGATCTGCTGGCCGGAGCCGGCGGCAGCGACCTGGTGTGGCCGGTGTCATTCGTCGATGTGATGCCTGAGTTCCCGAATGCACGGATCGACGCGTGCCGCCCGACGTTCGCCCCGTGGGACCCCGTGGGCGGAACGTCAGCGTGGACACTCACCTGCCCCCCTCTGACCGAGGTGCAGGGCGCTGACGGATGGAACCTCAGCATCAAGCCCAACAACGCTGCGGCTGCCGACAGCGGTGTGGGGCACATGGTGATGGACGTGTTCATCCCCCTGGACGACATGAACCGGGCGATCGACCCGGCCTGGCAGCCGGGCGACGACACCCCCACAGGTACGTTCGACTTCGCGAACCGGGCGCAGGACACGGATCACTGGGCGATCAACGGTGGCGCGCTGAACTACGGCGACGGACGCGAGCCCGGCTGGAACGGCACCGGCAACAATCTCGCCGTGCGCCAATCGAACGCGGCGCCGCCGCAGTGGGACCTGCTGAAGTACTTCGGTGGCAACCTCGTGTTCAGCACGGAGACGGTCGCAGGCGTGCGCACTGACGGGTACTTCATGGACTACATGTTCAGAGTCACCGACCTGGCCGGTGCTGAGAACGTGGCTCCCTGGCTGGATCTTCCCGTCACATTCAAAGACCGCCTCGTCAGCCACCCCGGCGCGATGCTTCTGAGCTGCCGTGACCTGCAACCCGACGCCAACGTCGCCAGCGTGGTCTGCCCGACGAACCAGGTTCAGCCCGCCGACGGCTGGACGATCTCGGCGACGCCGAATCGGCGGGGCTTCGAGGGGCGGCGGATGGACTTCATCGCCCGGATCTTCATCCCGCTCGCCGAGATGCCCAGCGACCCGTGCACCAGCAACATCACCATCGACCTCCGCAATGAGGCGGTCGGCTCCGAGAACTGGACGGTCGGCGGCCAGCCGAACAACCCGACGGGCCTCAATGGTGCACAGCCTGGCTTCGAGCCCGGGTGGGATGGCACCACCGCCACTGGCAACAACCTCGACGCGAGCAAAGTGCGGCCCGCGGCAGGCCAGTGCGGCTCGCTCGCCGGCAACAAGCAGTTCATTCGGAACGGGCATGATTTCAGCGGTAGCGCGACCTGGGGTGGCGACACCATCCTGTCGTTCGTCTCCCTTAGCGCGAACAACAACCGCGTCAAGGTCGACGCCACCAAGATGATGCTGTGCGACGTGTTCGACGTGTCGGTGTTCGAGCTTTCAGACACTCTGCTGCCGCAGATGGGGTCCTACCCCTCCGGGGTCAACGTCAACCCGGCGAACTACGTGATCGAGTACTCGGTCGGGCCCAACAATGTGAACACGCAGGCCGGGCCCCGCGTGAGCGGTTACTACCCGATCGAGAGGACCTCCCTCACGGCCGCGGCGACAGACTGCCGCAACGCCGCGGGACCGTGGTCGACCAATCCGGCCGCGGACTTCGGACCGGACTGGAAGGACCACGTCAACATGGTGCGGGCCCGTCCGATCGACCCCGCCCATGTTGAGGTCGGGCCGTTCGCGGCTCACCTGTTGTTCAACCTCCAGACCCGCACGTTCTACAACGGCGGCCCGAACGCAGGTGAGGCGATTCCATCGGGTGTTCGCCTGACCAACATCGGCGGCTGGCCGGCAGGTGTGACCGGAGCCATCTGGGGCACGGTCCCGAAGGAGATGTTCTTCACGGGCATGCAGCTCGGCGTGCAGAAGACGGTGCCGCAGGCGACGTACCTTCCGGGTGCCTCGGTGGTGTGGGATCTGAATACCTGGATCGGCCGCACAACCGTGGGCGCCACGCTGCGCAATCTGCGGGTCGTCGATACCGTGCCCGTCGGGCTGAATTTCGATCTGGCGTGCACGCAGAACCTGTTGCCCACCGGGGTGACGGTGAACTACGACTCGCAGACGCGGAAGGCGACATTCACCGTCGGTGACGTGCTCATCACGACGGCACCGCAGCACAATGTCGGCCTGCTGAAGATCTGCACGACCGTGGACACGTTGGCACAGCCTGGCGACCCCTACGTCAACACGGTGCAGGCGATGGCCGACAACGCGGAGAACCAGCCCACCGACGATGCGGCCATCACGATCGTCGGGTCCGGGCAGCTCGGCATCACCAAGAGCGTCGACAAGCCGTTCGTGGCCTCTGGTGAGACGTACACCTGGACGGTCGACTGGGGGAACACCTCGACGGAGATCGCGTTCCAGGCGCCGGATGTCATCGACGTGCTGCCTTGGAATGGCGACGGCGACGCGGCATCCGGATCGGCACGAACGCAATACGAGTCCGACTACACCGGCCTGGTACAGCTGACCGGCCCGCTCGAGGCGCCCACCTACGTACGCGGGGGCACCGGAGTCGGCAACGACGTGGCGGGAACCTGGTACTACTCGACGGCGGATCCGTCGACGGTGAACCACGATGCGCGGCATGCGTCGAACGCCGACCCGGCCGCGCCCGGTGGACTCTGGAAGACGGCGGCGGAGATCGCCGACTTCGACGACGTGACCGCGGTGCGCTTCGTGTCGAACGAGCCCTTGCCGCAATCCTCACGCGTGCGATCGTCGATCCCCATGGTCTCGACCAGCAACGGCCTCGACAACGTCTACGTGAACAAGGCCATGATCTTCTCCGCGACGTTCCCCGACCAGCCGCTGCTCTCCACCGAACCGTACGTGCTGATGCCCGGGTTCACGCTCGGTGACCTGGTGTGGGCGGACCTCAACGGCAACGGCAAGCTGGACGGCACCGAGCACGGCGTACCCGGTGTGACGGTGCAGGTGAAGAACGCGAACGGCGACGTCGTCGCGACCGTCGTCACCGACGCAGCCGGCCGCTGGTCGGTCGCGGCGATCGCGGCCGGCGAGTACACCGTGCACATCCCGCCGGCGATGTTCGCCGCGGGCGGCCCGCTCGCCGACACCGTGGTGCGGACGGTCGGGTCGAGCGGCGCAAACAACCCGAACGAGAACGCCGACAACAACAACACCGCAGCGGCCGACCCGGCGGCGACGGGCCTTACGAGCACCCCGGTCACCATGTCGTACGACTACGTCGGCGACGACCTGGTCGGCGGCAACGGCCCCGCGGGTGACGACGTTGCCGGGCTCGGCGGCGAGGTCATCCCCGACTCGTTCACCACCTTCACCGTCGACCTCGCCGTCATGCCGGCACCCTCGGTCGACATCGAGAAGGCGACGAACGGTCAGGACGCCGACGACCCGGCCGGCCCGACCGTCACGGTCGGCGGGCAGGTGCGGTGGACCTATGTGGTCACGAACACCGGCGGCGTAGACCTGACGAACGTGACCGTCACCGACGACCTCGTCGATGCGGACGACATCGACTGCGACGGCACCGGCAGCAACGTCATCCCGGGGCCGTTGGCTCCGGATGCATCGTTCACGTGTGTCGCGACCGGCACGGCGACCGCGGGTCCGTACGAGAATCTGGGCACGGTCACCGGCCTCGATCCGACGCAGGTCGAGGTGACCGATGACGACCCGTCGCACTACTTCGGGGTGCAGCCGTCGATCGACATCGAGAAGGCGACGAACGGCCAGGACGCCGACGACGCGCCAGGCCCGAACGTCACGGTCGGTGGCGCGGTGCGCTGGACCTATGTCGTCACGAACACGGGCAACGCAACGCTCACGAACGTGATCGTCAC
The DNA here is from genome assembly GCF_004134865.1 of Agromyces fucosus. Lineage (GTDB taxonomy): Bacteria > Actinomycetota > Actinomycetes > Actinomycetales > Microbacteriaceae > Agromyces > Agromyces fucosus. Next base: position 597,121 of record NZ_SDPO01000003.1, read on the forward strand.
CGACGACCTGGTGATGGCCGCTGACATCGACTGCGACGACACCGGCGGCAACGTCGTCGCGGGCCCGTTGGCACCGGATGACTCGTTCACCTGTGTCGCGACCGGCACCGCGACCGTGGGGCAGTACGAGAACACCGGCACCGTGACCGGCGCCGGCCCCGAGTCGACCGACGTCGACGGAAACCCGGTCGCGGGGGCGCTGGTGACCGATGAGGATCTCTCGCACTACTTCGGCATCCAGCCCGCTATCGACATCGAGAAGGCCACCAACGGCCAGGATGCCGACGAGGCGCCCGGGCCGAACGCGGCTGCAGGCGGCGATGTGCGCTGGACGTACGTGGTGACGAACACCGGCGACACGTCGTTGACGAACGTGACGGTGATCGACGACGTGGTCGCTGCAACCGAGATCGACTGCGATGGCACGGGCGGCAACGTCGTTGCCGGTCCGTTGGCTCCGGATGCCTCCTTCACCTGTGTCGCGAACGGAACGGCGACGGCCGGGCAGTACGAGAACCTCGGCACGGTGACCGGCACCGGTCCGGAGACGACCGACGTCGACGGAGATCCGGTCGAGGGGACGGTGACCGACGAGGATCTTTCGCACTACTTCGGCATCCAGCCGTCGGTCGATATCGAGAAGGCGACAAACGGCCAGGACGCCGACGAGGCGCCCGGCCCGAGCGTCACGGTCGGGGGCGCGGTGGAGTGGACGTACGTCGTCACCAACACCGGCGACGCACCGGTCACGAACGTGACCATCACTGATGACGTGGTGGCCGCGGACGACATCGATTGCGACGCCACTGGCAGCAATGTCATCGCCGGGCCGTTGGAGCCCGGTGACTCGATCGAGTGCACGGCACACGGCGCGGCTACCGCCGGTCAATACGCCAACCTCGGCACGGTGGCAGCGACAGGACCCGTGACGACCGATGTCGACGGCGCCGAAGTCGCCGGCGCGGTCGCGACCGATGAGGACTGGTCGCACTACGTCGGGGTCGTCGTGGCCGTGCCGCCGCAGAACCCGCCGAAGAACCCGCCGGCCGCCGGCTCCGGCGCCGATCTCGCAGGCACCGGCGTGACGATCGGCCTCCCGATGGCGGCAGGAGCCATCCTCCTCGGCGGCGGCCTGGTGTTCATGCTGCTGGCGCGACGGCGCAAGGCTGATCGCTCGATCGACTGAAAGGTCGACTGAGCGCAGAGAGAAGCCCCGGCACCCGATCATGGGTGCCGGGGCTTCGTGCATCCGAGCGTCCCGCTCGGCCCCAGGCTTCAGCGGCTCAGGTCGACGCCGCCCGCAGAAACCAGAAAGCCCCCGGCGAACCGGGGGCTTTCGATGGTGGCTCCGACGGGCGTCGATCCCGTGACCTCACGATTTTCAGTCGTGCGCTCTACCAACTGAGCTACAGAGCCTCGAGATGACGAATCACCCCGAATAAGGAGAAAGCCCCTTCTCTCGTAAGGGAAAGGGCTTGTCGCCTGAGCGACCCTGACGGGACTTGAACCCGCGACCTCCGCCGTGACAGGGCGGCACGCTAACCAACTGCGCTACAGGGCCTCGTGATGCCTTTCGGCACCGAGTGTTTTCAGTTATAGATCTTGCCAATTATACGTACTGGTCGTGCAGTGACCCCAACGGGATTCGAACCCGTGCTGCCGCCGTGAAAGGGCGGTGTCCTAGGCCACTAAACGATGGGGCCGGAGGGCGTTCCCTGGGTCACGCCCGCCGACAGCCAAGCATACGTGCAGTCGGCGCAGATGGCAAAACGAGGGTCGCGGATGCCTCGGCGCCCGCCACGCGGCATCCGCGGACATGCGCTCGAAATGCCCGGAATGCGCCGATCCCGCGCCTATCGTGGGGCTGCCAGTGCCCGAACCGAGAGTTGAGGAGCGCGGGGACCCGAGCCCGCGTGGACGGGGAATGATGTACCGCACCGCAGACCGAACACCCGCAGGCCGAGCTCGAACGAGCCCGGTTCCCGGGGGAGCCCGGGCCGTAGCGCGACCGCGGACGATGCAGCGCCTCGTCGCCGTCGTCGCGATCCTCGCCGCTGCGCTCGTCGTGCCGATCGTGGCACCGCCCCAGTCGGCGGTCGCCGCGACCTACCCGAGTTGGGACGAGCTGCAGGCGGCGAAGGCCAACACCGCGGCGGGCGCCGCAGCGGTCGAGCAGGTGACCGCACTCATCGCGGAGCTCGAGGTGAACGTCGAGGTCACGCGGGCCGAGGCCGAGCGCCGCACCGACGAGCTCTTCGTGGCCCAGCAGAAGTACGACGAGGCCGTCATCCGGGCCGATCAGATCCAGGCGCAGGCCGATGCGTCGGCAGCGGAGGCGCAGACCGCGGAGACGAACGCGGGCCAGGTCGCGGCGCAGCTCTACCGGTCGGGCGGCAGTGACGTCGGCGTGAACCTCTTCCTCGACGCCGGAGACTCGCGGGCGACCGACGCGCTGCTCTCCAAGCTCGGCAACATGGAGAAGATGGTCGAGCGCACCTCGAGCATCTACGACCGTGCGCAGGAGAAGAAGAACACGGCCGAGGCGCTGAGCGGTCAGGCGGAGGTCGCGCAGGCCGAGCGCGAGAAGCTGCGCATCGCCGCCGAGGCCGCCCTCGTCGCGGCGCAGGAGGCGCAGGCCGCCGCCGAGGCGGCGCTCGCCGAGTCGCAGGCGAAGAAGATCGAACTCGACGCCCAGCTCCGTTCCTCAAGGACACGGAGGCGAAGACCGCCGCGGCCTACCAGGAGGGCGAGCGGATCCGCCAGGAAGAGGAGCGCAAGCGACGCGAGGAGGCCCTGCGTGCCGGCACTCCGGGCACGCCGGCGTCGTCGGGGTGGGCGAAGCCCGCCGCCGGCCGCATCACGGGCGACTTCGGCCCGCGATCGCCGATCTGCTCGGGCGGTGGGTGCTCCGGCTCCTTCCACTACGCCGTCGACCTCGGCACCGGATGCTCGTCGCCGATCTATGCCGCGAACAGCGGGGTGGTGACCTTCTCGGGCTACTCGGGCACGTACGGCAACTTCATCAAGATCGACCACGGCGGCGGCATCTCGACGGGTTACGCCCACATCCGCGACGGCGGCAGGTTCGTCGGCGTCGGCGAATGGGTCGAGGCCGGGCAGAACATCGCGTCGAGCGGCACGACCGGTGCATCCGACGGATGTCACTTGCACTTCGAGGTCTACAGCGGCGGGAGTCGCATCGACCCGCAGCCGTTCATGGCGGATCGGGGGATCTACTTTGGCTGAGAATCGCACCAGGCCGGTGTCGCGAGTGAAGCCCGCGACCGTCTTCTCGGCGGTCGCCGTCGGCGCCGTCACGGCATCGGTCGTCGCCGCGGGCGGGCCCGCCATGGCCGAGCCCGACTACCCCTCGTGGAGCGAGATCGAGCAGGCGAAGGGCAACGAGGCCACGAAGCAGGCCGAGATCGCTCGCGTCGGCGAGCTGCTCGCCGGTCTGCAGCAGGTGGCGGATGCCGCGGTGCAGGCGTCGCAGATGGCGGCCGAGTCGTATCGCATCGCCGTCGACCAGCGCGACCGTGCGGCGGAACGCGAGACCACGCTCGCCCAGCAGGCCGACGAGGCCGATGCCGTCGCGGAGATCTCCAAGATGCGGGCCGGCCTCCTCGCCGCCCACCTCGCGAAGACCGCGGGCAACGACCTCACCTCCGAGCTCGTCTTCTCGGGCGAGGACACCGACGGCCTGCTGAAGCAGCTCGGCATGGCGTCCAAGCTCGGCGAGCAGTCGCAAGCCGTCTACGAGCAGGCCGTCGCCGATCGCAACACGGCGGATGCGCTGCGGGCGCAGGCCGCGGAGGCAGCTGTGGAGCGCACCAGGCTCGCCGCGCTGGCGGAGGCGAAGGCCAACGAGGCGCACGCCGCCGCGGAGTCCGCGATGGCGGCCGTGGCCGCGCAGGAGCAGCGCTCGGCCGAGCTCTACGCGCAGCTCGCGACGCTCAAGGACACGACGGCCGAGCTCGAGCGGGAGCGCGTCGAGGGACAGGCGCAGGAGGCCGCTCAGGCGGCGCTCGAGGCGAGCCGCCCGCCGGCGCCGACCCCGCCGTCCGGCGGCAGTGGCGGTGGCGGTGGGAACAGCGGCGGCGGCACGCCTGCGCCGAATCCCGATCCCGCACCGCCGAACGCGAGCGCCGTCGAGACGGCGATCTGGTTCGCGAGCCAGCAGCTCGGCGAGCGATACGAGCTCGGCGGTGCCGGCCCCGACGTCTGGGACTGCTCGGGCCTCACGCGGGCGGCGTACGCCGCGGCGGGCATCGGCATCGGCACGCACTCGGCGACGAACCAGTACTACACGCTCGCGGGTCGAGGGAAGGCCGTCTCGCTCGGCAACGTGCAGCGCGGCGACCTGCTCTTCTGGGGCGGGGGCGGAAGCTACTACCACGTCGCGATCTACCTCGGCGGCGGACGCATCCTCGAGGCCCCCGACTACGGCAAGCCCGTGCGCGAGTGGCCGATCTGGGGGAGCCCCTCGGCCGCGGCGCGGCCGGCCGGCTGAGCCGGACCAGACATACACAGGCGACCGACGCACCCTGCGACCGGACGCACGCAGAAGGGGCGGGCCACTCGGCCCGCCCCTTCTGCGTACGGATGTCGCGAGCCCGCGACATCCGCTTCGTTCATGTCCGGTCTCAGTGACCGGGGAACGCCTCGATCGCCTTCTGGATGAGCGACTCCGCCTCGGCCGCGTCGGCCCAGCCCTCGGTCTTGACCCACTTGCCCGGCTCGAGGTCCTTGTAGTGCTCGAAGAAGTGCTCGATCTCCTTGCGCGTGAACTCGGGGATGTCGTTCACGTCCTGGATGTGGTTCCAGCGGGGGTCGCCGGCCGGCACCGCGATGACCTTGGCGTCGCCGCCGCCGTCGTCGGTCATGTGGAAGACGCCGACGGGGCGCACCTTCACGCCGACACCGGGGAAGAGCGGGAACTCGAGCAGCACGAGCACGTCGAGCGGGTCGCCGTCGTCGCCGAGGGTGTTCTCGAAGAAGCCGTAGTCGGTCGGGTAGACGAAGGTCGTGTAGAGCACCCGGTCGAGGAAGACCCGGCCGGTCTCGTGGTCGACCTCGTACTTGTTGCGGCTCCCCTTCGGGATCTCGATGACGGCGGCGTACTCGCCCATGTGGTTCTCCTTGATCGTGGAAGCACTGTCTGGAAGCTTCGTCGCCCGCGCGGGGCGCGGAATAAGGTTACTTGATGCCTTCTGACCAGCAGACGGATGCCGCGGCTCCCCGCCGCCCGCGCCTGACCCCGCCGATCGCCGACGTGCGCCGCGCGGTGCGTGCCGTGCTTCCCCCGGGAACGGATCCGGTGCGCCGAGTCGAAGGAACAGACGCACAACACGCCGATCCCGACTCCGGCGTGTCTCCCGATCTTCCTGCGACTCAGCGTGAGCTCGTGCTCGTGGCCCTCTCGGGCGGCGCCGACTCCCTCGCGCTCGCCGCGGCCACGGCGTTCGAGGCGCCACGCGCCGGATGGCGCGTGGGCGCCGTCGTCGTCGACCACGGGTTGCAACCGGGGTCGGCCGAGGTGGCCGAGGCCGCAGCGGCGACCGCGCGGGCACTCGGTCTCGACCCGGTCGTCGTGCGACGCGTCGAGGTCGCTTCGACCGGCTCAGCGAGCAAGGGCGGACCCGAGGCATCCGCTCGCGACGCCCGCTACGCCGCGCTCGACGCGGCAGCCGTCGAGACCGGCGCGGCGCTCGTGCTGCTCGGTCACACGCTCGACGACCAGGCCGAGACCGTGCTGCTCGGACTCGCTCGCGGTTCGGGTGCGGCGAGCCTCTCCGGCATGCCGGCGCGCGCCGGGCGCTACGCCCGCCCGCTCCTCGGCATCCGGCGGGCGGACACCCGGCAGGCCTGCTTCGACGCCGGCCTGACCCCGTGGGACGACCCCCACAACCTCGACCCCGCCTACGCCCGCGTACGAGTGCGCGAGCGCGTGCTGCCCGTGCTCGAGGCCGAGCTCGGGCCGGGCGTCGCCGAGGCCCTCGCGCGCACGGCCGAGCAGCTCCGCGAAGACGAGGCGGCCTTCTCGGAGCAGATCGAGGAGTTCATCGAGGAGATCTGCGAACCCGCCGAGGCCGGCATCGCGATCTCGGTCGGCGCCCTCGCGGCGAACCCGGCGGCGCTGCGGCAGCGCATCATCCGCCATGTCGTCGGCAGCGAGTTCGGCGTCTCGCTCTCGCGGGCGCAGACGCTCGAGGTCGCGCGCCTCGTGACCGACTGGCACGGGCAGGGGCCGCTCGACCTGCCGGGGGGCGTGCTCGCCACGCGAGCCGGGCGGCACGTCGTGCTGAGCATCACCGGGTCGACCGAGATCCTTCCCCACGACCACTGAGCGGTCCGACTGCGGGTTGAGCGTGTCGAAACCGCCCCTGCTGCCGGTTCCGGCAGGCTCAACCCACAGGGACCGACGGCGTAGGCTCGGTGCATCCGTTCGCCGCGCACCCACGGCGAACGCGCCACGATCGCCCCCACAGGAGAGCAGGCCATGTACGCGAACGAGATCGAAGCCGACCTGACCGAGGTGCTCGTCACCGAAGCCGAGATCCACGCGAAGCTCGCCGAGCTCGCCCGCCGCATCGAGGCCGACTACGAGGGTGAAGACCTGCTCCTCGTGGGCGTGCTGAAGGGTGCGGTCATGGTCATGGCCGACCTCGCACGCGAACTGCGCGGGCACATCAACATGGACTGGATGGCGGTCTCCTCGTACGGCGCCGGCACGCAGTCGTCGGGCGTCGTCCGCATCGTGAAGGACCTCGACACCGACCTCACGGGTCGCCACGTGCTGATCGTCGAGGACATCATCGACTCCGGCCTGACGCTCAGCTGGCTGCTCGGCAACCTCGAGTCGCGCGGCGCGAAGTCGGTCGAGATCTGCGCGCTGCTCCGCAAGCCCGACGCGGCCAAGGTCGCGGTCGACGTCAAGTACCTCGGCTTCGACATCCCGAACCAGTTCGTGGTCGGCTACGGCCTCGACTTCGCCGAGAACTACCGCAACCTGCGGGATGTCGCGATCCTCGCGCCGCACGTCTACTCCTGACGTTCGCCGGGGCCCCGAAGTCGCCGGCACGCCGATGGGGGAGAGGCCCTAGAGTCATCGCATGGGCCAGGGCCGGCGCCGCGACAGGGTACGCGACGCTGCCGCCGCGTTCACGAGCAACTGGCGCAATCCCAACCTGCGCCGCGCCCAGCTCAGCTTCCTCGGGGCATGGACCGCCGAGTGGGCCTTCACGGTCGCGCTCGGCATCGTCGCCTACCGCGACGGCGGCGCGGTGGCGCTCGGTCTCGTCGGGCTGCTCCGCATGGTGCCGTCGGCGATCCTCGCCCCGTTGCTGTCGCCCATCGCCGACCGGGGGCGTCGCGAGCGGGTGCTCGTGCTGGTGTCGATCGTGCGCGGACTCGCGACGGCCGGCGCCGCCGTGGTGGCCGCGGTCGCCGGGCCTCCGGCCGTCATCTACGCGCTCGCCGTGCTCTCGACGATCGCCGCGACGCTCTACCGCCCGGCGCACTCCGCCCTGCTCCCGTCGCTCTGCCGGACCGGGCACGAACTCGCGAGCGCCAATGTCGTGCGGGGACTGCTCGACTCCGCGGCCACGCTCGTCGGCCCGCTGCTCGCCGCCGTGCTACTGCAGTTCACCGGGGTCGACATCGTGTTCGCGGTTGCCGCTGCCGCCTCGTTCTGGGCCGCGGCCCTGCTCGCCCGACTGAAGTACGACGCACCGCCGCGCCCTCCGGCGCCGAGCCGTCCGAACCTCGCGAGGGAGGCGGCCGAGGGCATCCGCGCGGTCACGGCCAACCGAGACCTGATGCTCATCCTCGGGCTCGCCGCGGCCCAGGCCCTCACGAGGGGCGCCCTCACGGTGCTCTCGGTGGTGGTCGCGATCGAGCTGCTCGGCACGGGGGAGCCCGGGGTCGGTGCGTTGATGACCGCGGTCGGCGTCGGTGCGGTGCTCGGCTCGCTCGCGGCATCCCTGCTCGTCGGCACTGGTCGGCTCGGCGTCTGGTTCGCCGTCGGGGTGGGGCTCTGGGGCCTGCCGTTCACCCTCGTCGGCCTCGCCCCCGCCGAGGCGCCGACGCTGGTGCTCCTCGCGTTCGTCGGCGTCGGCAACGCCCTCGTCGACGTCGCCGGCTTCACGCTCATCGCCCGCATGGCTCCCGACGAGGTGCTCGCGCGCGTCTTCGGGGTACTCGAGAGCCTCGTCGCGATCTCCATCGGCATCGGCGCCGTCGTCGCCTCGTTCCTCGTCGAGTGGTTCGGCGTGCCGGCCGCGCTCATCGCGATCGGACTCGTGTGCCCGGTGCTCGCGATCCTCTCGCTGCGGCGGCTGCGGGGCATGGACCGCACGGTCGACGTGCTCGACGACGACATCGAGCTGCTGCAGCGGGTGCCGATGTTCCGCACCCTGCCGCTGCCCTCGATCGAGCAGCTCGCGCGCGGACTCGAGCCGGTCGGGGTCGCCGCCGGTGCCGCCGTGTTCACGCAGGGCGACGTCGGCGAGCGGTACTACGTGATCGAGTCCGGTGAGGCCGACGTGGTCGGCGACGGCCGGGTCGTCGCGACGCTCGGCCCGGGCGAGGGCTTCGGCGAGATCGCGCTGCTGCGCCGCACCCGCCGTACGGCCTCGGTCGTCGCGAGGAGCGCCCTCGGTCTGCGGGCGCTCGGCTCCGATCGATTCCTCCCCGTCGTCCTCGGCTACACGGCGAGCGCGCAGGCGGCGGCGGTCGTCGTCGACGAGCAGCTCGACCGGTACTCGCCAGGCGAACGAACGGATGACGACCCGGCGTCCTGACGACCCGGGCAGACGACCCGAACAGGGGTGTTGAGAACTCCTCGACTCGGTGGGATCGTGAGGCATGGACTCCGGCCGTGCCGCGCTGCTGATCGCCGACATCGGTGGCTACACCGACTACATGAGCTCCCATCGCATGAGCCTCGCCCACGCCGAGGTCAACACGGGCCGCATGCTCGAGCGCATGATCGACGCGGCCCCGGGATTCGACCTCATCGAGATCGAGGGCGACGCCGCCTTCCTCTCGCGGCGGGTCGACGACGAGCATGCGGATGCCTCGATCCCCGAGATCCTCGACGCCGCCGTCGCGATGCACCGCGCCTTCCACCTCGAACGCCGGTACGTCACGGCGAACCTGTGCCCGTGCAAGGGGTGCAAGGGCGCCGCCGACCTCAAGCTGAAGTTCGTGGCGCATGTCGGCGAGGTCGCGATCCAGACGATCCGCGACCGCATCAAGCTCGTGGGCATCGATGTCATCCAGGTGCACCGAATGCTGAAGAACCCGGTCGACATCCCCGAGTACGTGCTGCTCTCCGAGGAGCTCTACCTCACCGCAGAGGACTCGGTGCCGAAGCCGGTGCGCGAGGTGGCGCCCGAACTCGAGGGCTTCGGCACCGTGCGCGCGTACTTCGTCGACGTGGGCGACCTCGATCGGACCCCCGAGCCGATGCCGTCGCCCTCGTGGCCGAAGCGCATCGGGCAGACGTTCGCCGCAGTGGGCCCGGGGCTCCCATACATGCTCGGAATGCGCGACACCCGCCGCGCGGCATCCGCTCTGTGAGTCGTCGGCAGTCGCCGCTCGGGCGGGCCGTGACCGCCCTCAGCGAACACTCGGCCGCCTTTCGGCAAGCGCGATGTAGCCTGTGAGCACCATGAACATCAAGAAGATCCTGCGCGGGCCGATCGTCTACATTCTGCTCGCCATCGTCGCCGTGTGGATCGGGTCGAGCCTCATCACCGCATCGGGTTTCAAAGAGGTGTCGACGCAAGAGGGCCTCGACCTCCTGAACGACGGCAAGGTCGCCGCGGTCAAGATCGTCGATGGTGAGAACCGCGTCGACCTGACCCTCGCCAAAGAGGACGACAAGCTCGGCAAGCAGGTGCAGTTCTACTACGTGACGCCGCGCGGTGCCGACATCGTCGCCGCCGTCGACGCGGCCGACCCGGCAGACGGCTTCAACGACGAGGTCCCGCAGCCGAACTGGTTCCTCTCGATGCTCGGCATCCTGCTGCCGCTCGTGCTCATCGGCCTCTTCTTCTGGATCATGCTCTCGGGCATGCAGGGCGGCGGCAACAAGGTCATGCAGTTCGGCAAGTCCAAGGCGAAGCTCGTCTCCAAGGAGAGCCCGAAGGTCACCTTCGACGACGTCGCCGGCGCCGAGGAGGCGATCGAGGAGCTCCACGAGATCAAGGAGTTCCTGAAGGAGCCCGCGAAGTTCCAGGCCGTCGGCGCGCGCATCCCCAAGGGCGTGCTGCTCTACGGCCCTCCCGGAACCGGCAAGACGCTGCTGGCCCGCGCGGTCGCTGGCGAGGCCGGCGTGCCGTTCTACTCGATCTCGGGTTCCGACTTCGTCGAGATGTTCGTTGGCGTCGGCGCATCCCGCGTGCGCGACCTCTTCGACCAGGCGAAGCAGAACGCTCCCGCCATCATCTTCGTCGACGAGATCGACGCGGTCGGCCGCCACCGCGGCGCCGGCCTCGGCGGTGGGCACGACGAACGCGAGCAGACCCTCAACCAGCTGCTCGTCGAGATGGACGGCTTCGACCCGAAGACCAACGTCATCCTCATCGCGGCGACGAACCGCCCCGACATCCTCGACCCCGCGCTGCTGCGCCCCGGCCGCTTCGACCGCCAGATCGGCGTCGACGCCCCCGACCACAAGGGGCGGCAGAAGATCCTCGAGGTGCACTCGAAGGGCAAGCCGCTCGCCAACGGCGTCGACCTCGAGGTGCTCGCTCGGAAGACCCCGGGCTTCACCGGTGCCGACCTCGCGAACGTGCTGAACGAAGCCGCGCTGCTCACGGCGCGCTCGAACGCGCAGCTCATCGACAACCGCGCCCTCGACGAGGCCGTCGACCGCGTCATCGCCGGCCCGCAGCGCCGCTCCCGCGTCATGAAGGACAAGGAGAAGCTCATCACGGCCTACCACGAGGGCGGACACGCACTCGCGGCGGCGGCGATGAACTACACCGACCCCGTGACGAAGATCACGATCCTGCCGCGCGGCCGCGCACTCGGCTACACGATGGTGATGCCGCTCGAAGACCGGTACTCGGTCAGCCGCAACGAGCTGCTCGACCAGCTGACCTACGCGATGGGCGGGCGGGTCGCTGAAGAGATCGTGTTCCACGACCCGTCGACCGGCGCCTCGAACGACATCGAGAAGGCCACCTCGACGGCCCGCAAGATGGTCACCGAGTTCGGCATGAGCTCGAGCGTCGGTGCGATCAAGCTCGGCCAGTCGGGCGGTGAGGTCTTCCTGGGCCGCGACATGGGCCACCAGCGCGACTACTCCGAGCGGCTCGCCGAACGGGTCGACACCGAGGTGCGCTCGCTCATCGAGCAGGCGCACGACGAGGCGTGGCAGGTGCTGAACGACAACCGCGACATCCTCGACAAGCTCGCGGCCGAGCTCCTCGAGCAGGAGACGCTCGACCACACGCAGATCGCCGAGATCTTCAAAGACGTGAAGAAGCTGCCCGAGCGCCCGCTGTGGCTCTCGAGCGACAAGCGCCCGGTCTCCGACCAGCCGCCGATCTCGTTCCCGACCGAGAAGATGCCGATCGATCAGGGTGCCGTCGACGGAGGGGTCGACTCCGACCAGCTGCCCGTCGAAGACGAGGCGCCGGCGCGCGCACCGAAGTCGAACCCGCGGCCCGCGACCGCCTAGTCGCGGGCACGGCGAGTCCGTCGACCCGAAGAAGGGGAACATGGCCGGAGTGGACGCCGAGCGCATCCAGCGTGCAGTGCACGAGATCCTGCTCGCGATCGGTGAAGACCCGTCGCGACCGGGCTTGGAGCGCACGCCCCAGCGCGTTGCCGAGGCCTACGCCGACTTCTTCGGCGGACTCGACGTCGATCCGCTCAGTCACCTCGCCGACTCGGTTCCGATCGGGGCGACGGATGCCGGCGTGCCCGCGACCTCCGACGCGGTTGTGCTCCGCGACCTCGCGTTCCGGTCCGTCTGCGAGCACCACCTGCTCCCGTTCGTCGGCACCGCGCACGTGGCGTACCTGCCGGGCGACCGGGTGGTCGGGCTCGGTCGCATCCCCGCGGTCGTCGACACCCTCGCGCGCCGGCCCCAGCTGCAGGAGCGGCTCGCCGAGGAGATCGCCGACGCGCTCGTGGCCGGACTCGACCCGAAGGGCGTCCTCGTCGTGCTCGACGCCCAGCACCGCTGCGTGACCACGCGCGGCTCCCGGCAGGAGCGGAGCTCCACGGTGACGATCGCGAGCCGCGGTGCGCTGTCGGAGCCGGCCGCCCGGAGCGAGATCATCACGCTCATCGGGGCCCAGACGAATGCCTGATCGCACGCTCGTCATGGGCGTGGTGAACGTGACGCCCGATTCGTTCAGCGACGGAGGCCGCTGGTTCGACGCCGATGCCGCGATCGCGCACGGGCTCGAGCTCGTGGCCGACGGCGCCGACATCCTCGACGTCGGGGGAGAGTCCACACGTCCGGGGGCCGCCCGGGTCGAGCCCGAAGAGGAGCTGCGCCGCGTCGTGCCCGTCATCAGGGAGCTCGCCGGCCGCGGCATCCGGGTGAGTGTCGACACGATGCGCGCCGCCACGGCGCAGGCCGCGGTCGAGGCTGGGGCCGAGATCATCAACGACGTGTCGGCGGGCCTCGCCGACGCGGCGATGGGCCCGATCGCGGCCGAGACGGGCGCACGCTACGTCGCCATGCACTGGCGCGGCCACTCCGACCGCATGGACTCGCTCGCCGAGTACGCCGACGTCGCCGTCGAGGTGCGCGACGAGCTCGCCCAGCGGGTCGACGCGCTCGTGGCGGCCGGGGTCGACCACGAGCGGCTCATCCTCGACCCAGGGCTCGGCTTCGCCAAGCGCGGCGACCAGAACTGGGAGCTGCTCGGCCGGCTCGACGTGCTCGCCGGTCTCGGGCTGCCGATGCTCGTCGGCGCGTCGCGCAAGCGGTTCCTCGGCGCGATGCTGCCGGGCGACGCATCCGTCACCGACCGCGACCTGCCGACGGCGGTCGTGAGCGTGCTCGCCGCGCAGGCCGGCGCGTGGGCCGTGCGGGTGCACGACGTGCAGGGCACGCGTCGAGCCCTCGACGTCCTCGGCGCATGGCAGAGTGGACGACGTGACTGAACTGCGCAATCCCGGGCGAGGCGACCGGATCACCCTCACCGGGCTTCGTGTGCGCGCCCATCACGGCGTGTTCGACTTCGAACGCGTCGAGGGGCAGGAGTTCGTGATCGACGTCTCGGTCGCCGTCGACCTCGCGGCAGCAGCGGCATCCGACGAACTCGACCGCACGGTGCACTACGGCGAGCTCGCCGAGGCCGTCGTCGCCGCGGTCGAGCGCGATCCCGTCGACCTCATCGAGACCGTCGCCGAGCGGGTCGCCGCGGTGGCGCTCGGCTTCGCCGCCGTCGACGAGGTCGAGGTCACGGTGCACAAGCCGCAGGCGCCCATCACCGTGCCGTTCGGCGACGTCGCCGTCACGATCGTGCGGGGCCGGGCATGACGCGCGCCGTCATCGCGTTCGGGGCGAACCTCGACGACCGCGAGGCGACCATCGCCGCCGCGGTGCGGGAGATCGCCGAGGCATCCGGCGTCGAGCTCGTGGCCGTGTCGCCGGTGTACGAGACCGCGGCCATCAAAGACAGCGGTGTCGACGTCGACGCCCCCCGTTACCTGAACGGCGTCGTCGTCGTCGAGACGCTGCTCGAGCCGCACGCCCTGCTCGAGCTGCTGCAGCGCATCGAGCTCGAGCACGGCCGCGTGCGCACCGAGCACTGGGGCGACCGCACGCTCGACCTCGACCTCATCGACGTCGCGGGCGTCGTGCTCGACGACGAGCGCCTGACGCTGCCGCACCCCCGGGCCTGGCAGCGGGCGTTCGTGCTGGCGCCCTGGCTCGACGTCGACCCCGACGCCGAGCTCGCGGGTCGCGGACCGATCGCCGCCCTGCGCGCCGCCGCTGACGATGAGGTGGAGCGCCGATGAAGCGCACGCATCCGTCGACCATCATCGCGTTCGTGCTCGCGGGCATCGTCGCCGGGTATCTCATCGACCTCGCGATCGTCTCGAACGGGTCGAAGGCGATCGTGCCGCCGCTCTCGCTCCCGATCACCCTGGCGGGCGTCGCGGCGCTCGTCGTGGCCTTCGCCTGGCCGATCCGCCGGGCCGTGAAGGGCAAGGCGACCAAGCACCTCGACCCGTTCCGGGCCATGCGCACCGCCGTGCTCGCGAAGGCCTGCAGCCTGAGCGGGGCCCTCATGCTCGGCTTCGGTCTCGGCATCACCCTGTTCCTGGTGACCCGCAGCGTCGTGCCGTCGCCGGCCACGATCTGGCTCGCGATCGCCACCGCGATCGGCGCGGCACTTCTCATGGCCGGCGGCCTCATCGCCGAGTTCTTCTGCACGCTGCCGCCCGACGACACCGACACCGAGAAGGAAGAGCACGCACATGCCTGAGGCGCCCGGCCTCCAACCCGATGAGACCGTGCACGACGAGGCGCAGCCGCACCAGCAGCCGCAGCATCTCGGCGATGCGCAGCCGCCCTTCGACGATGCGCAGCAGCCCGAGGCATCCGACACCGGCTGGCTTCGGGTCTCGCCCAAGTACGTGCTCGTCGAGGTGGTCGGATCGATCATCGGCATGCTCGTCTTCGTCGGGCTCGCGCTCGGGGCCTACTTCCTGCTGCACTGGCAGTGGGCGCTGTGGGTCGCCGGGGCGATCGCCCTGGTCTCGCTCGTCGGCATCGCGTTCGAGCCGCGCCGCGTGCGGTCGATCCAGTACCGACTGCGCGCCGACGACCTGCTCTTCCGCCGCGGCATCATGTTCCAGCGACAGGTCGCGGTGCCCTACGGTCGCATGCAGCTCGTCGACATCACCCGGGGTCCCGTCGCGCGCGCGCTCGGCCTGGCCGACCTCAAGTTCGTGACCGCGGCCGCATCGAGCGCCGTCACGGTGCCCGGACTGCCGATGGCGGAGGCCGACCGACTGCGCGAC
This sequence comes from Agromyces fucosus, assembly GCF_004134865.1. Taxonomy (GTDB): domain Bacteria; phylum Actinomycetota; class Actinomycetes; order Actinomycetales; family Microbacteriaceae; genus Agromyces; species Agromyces fucosus. Next base: position 612,124 of record NZ_SDPO01000003.1, read on the forward strand.
GAACTCGTCGCCCTCGCCGAGTCGCGCCGGGCGGGACTGTGAGCGGTCCGGTCCGCCCGCAGGGAGTGGTGAACCTCGCCGACGGCGAGTGGCACCGGCTCCACCCGGCGAGCCCGTTGCTGCGCGGCGGCCTCGTGTTCATCGCGGTGATCGGCTTCATCATCGCGAACCTGCGCGAGCGGGTCATCGAGATCTTCCTGGCGATCTTCGCGCCCGAGTCGACCGCGCCGATCGACGCCGAGTACGGCGAGTGGCAGCAGGACTGGGCCAACGACCCGGTCGGCGGCATCGTGGTGAACGGGCTCGTGGGCTGGGCGCTGCTCGCCCTCGCCGCGGTCATCATCGCGGTCGTCATCGGCTTCTGGCTGTCGTGGCGCATGCACACGTTCCGGGTCACGCCCGAGGCGGTCGAGGTTCGCAGCGGCATCCTCTTCCGCTCGCACCGGAGCGCCAGGCTCGATCGCATCCAGGGCATCAACGTCAACCGTCCGCTCTTCGCGCGGCTCTTCGGCACCGCGAAGCTCGAGATCTCGGTCGCCGGGCAGTCGGCGAACGTGCAGCTCGCCTACCTCGGGTCGGCCCTCGCCGACGCGCTGCGCGCCGACGTGCTGCGCCTCGCATCGGGCGCGCGCGCCGAGCGGGCGCAGGGTGCGGTCGCTCCGGCTGCAGGAGCGGTCGACGGCCGAGCGGATGCATCGTCGGTCGTCGCTCCCGGAGTCGTGGCGGTTCCCGGCACGGCTCAGGAGCCCGGCGCACCCGCTGCGGCAGCCGATGCTCCTGCTGCCGACGGTACCGGCGCAGGCGTTCCTGCGGTCGGTGCCGCAGGCCAGCGCACCCCGGTGAGCGCCCGGGCCGGCGCACTCGTGACCCAGCGCGTCGACGAGTTCCTGGCCCCCGAGCTCGATCCCGACCTCGCGCCGCCCGAGTCGGTCGTGCACCTGCCGCTCGGCAGGGTCATCGGCTCGACGCTGCTCGGCGGATCGACGATCTGGGCGATCATCCTGGTCGCGATCATCGTCGTCGGCGTCACGACCGGCCAGATGTGGGTGCTCTTCAGCTTCGTTCCCGCGGCCATCGGTCTCGTCAGTTACACGTGGTCGCGCATCACGAAGTCGCTGCGCTACTCGATCGCCGGCACGCCCGACGGCGTGCGCATCGGGCACGGTCTGCTCTCGACCGGCAACCAGACGATCCCGCCGGGGCGCGTGCACGCCGTCGAGGCCACCCAGTGGGTGTTCTGGCGGCCGTTCGGCTGGTGGTCGGTCCGCATCAACGTCGCCGGACAATCGGTCTCCGCTTCAGGCGAGGCGGCGCAGCGCACGATCGTGCTTCCCGTCGGCACCGCGGCCGATGTCCACCGGGTGCTCGCCCTGCTCCTGCCCGATGCCGCAGCCGAGGTCGAGGCCCTCGTCGACGCCGGTCTCGTGGGCCGCGGCGACGCCGGCGGCTTCTCAGTCACCCCGAAGCGCGCCGCATGGTTGCGACCGTTCTCGTGGAAGCGCATCGGCCTCGCCGAAACGGCCGGCGTCGCCGTCATCCGTCGCGGCGCACTCATCCGCAGCCTCAGCCTGGTGCCGCTCGCACGCATGCAGTCGGTCGCCGTGTCGGTCGGTCCGATCGAACGCGCGCTCGACCTCGCGACGCTGCGGCTGCACACGGTGACCGGCCCGGTCAGCGCGCTGCTGCCCGTCGCCGATCGCACCGTCGCGGCCGCGCTCTTCGAGCGACTCGCGCACGAGGCGATCGAACGTGCGGCGATCGACACCTCCCACCATTGGGGGGCCGTGCCGGCCCCTGCCAACGAGACGGAGTCCCTCCATGTCGACTGATCGACCCGGACGGCTCGGCGTCGGCACGATCGGCGCCGGTCGCGTGGGCGCCGTGCTCGCCTCGGCGCTCGCCGGGGCCGGACACGCCCTCACCGGCATCGCGGCGGTCTCCGAGGCGAGCCGGGAGCGGGCGGCGACGATGCTGCCCTCGGTCCCCGTGCTGCCGATTCCCGAGATCATCGAGCGCAGCGAGCTCGTGCTGCTCGCCGTGCCCGAGTCCGAGCTCGGCCCGCTCGTGGCGGGTCTCGCCGACGCGGGCGTCTGGCAGCCGGGTCAGCTCGTGCTGCACACCGTCGCCCGGTTCGGCACCGGAGTGCTCGAACCGGCGCGGCTCGCTGGCGCCATCCCGCTCGCCGTGCACCCGGCGATGAGCTTCACGGGCACGAGCATCGATCTCGCCCGCCTGCCGGGCACCTGGTTCGCGGTCACCGCGCCGGCACCCGTGCTCCCGATCGGCCAGGCGCTCGTCGTCGAGATGGGCGGCGAGCCCGTGATCGTGGCAGAGCGCGATCGCGGCGCCTACGGAGAGGCGATCGACACCGCCGTCTCGTTCTCCAGCGCGATCGTCGACCAGGCCAGCGGAATCCTCTCCGGCATCGGCATGACCCGGCCGGGCGCGGTGCTCGCCCCGCTCGTGCGCAGCACTGTCGAGAACGCGCTCGCGCGGCATGACAGCGGCGCATACGTCGATGGTGCCGATACGATCGACGAGGCCGATTCCGACTGGCCGCTGGGGGGTGGCGCGTGACCGGGTCCGCATCGGGCGCACGTGTCGTGCCCACCATCGCCGAACTGCGCGAGCGCCTCGCCGAGCGCCGCGCGGCCGGGGCATCCGTCGCGCTCGTGCCGACCATGGGCGCGCTGCACGCCGGCCATCTGGCACTCGTCTCGCATGCTCGCGAGCTCGCCGACGTCGTCGTCGTGTCGATCTTCGTGAACCCGCTGCAGTTCGGCCCGAGCGAAGACCTCGACCGTTACCCGCGCACGCTCGACGCCGACGTCGAGGCGCTCGACGGGCTCGGGGTCGAGTTCGTCTTCGCACCGACGGTCGCCGAGATGTACCCGAACGGCCCCGTCGGCACGATGCTCACCGCGGGCCGCGTCGGCTCGCTCTACGAGGGTGCCTCCCGCCCCGGCCACTTCGACGGCATGCTGACCGTCGTCGGCAAGCTGCTCAACATCGTGCGTCCCGACGTCGCGGTCTTCGGCCAGAAGGACGCGCAGCAGGTGTTCCTCGTGCGCCGCATGGTCGACGACCTCGACGTGGCGACCTCGATCGAGGTCGTGCCGACCGTCCGCGAGACCGACGGCCTCGCGCTCTCGAGTCGCAATCGCTTCCTCGATCCCGAGCACCGCGCCGCAGCGCTCACCCTGAGCGAAGCGCTGCGCGCAGCGGATGCCGCGGCGCCCGACGGCCTCGCCGAGGTGCTCGCCGAGGGTGCCGCCGCGTTCGGCGACCACGACGACGTCACCCTCGACTACCTCGTGGTCGTCGACCCCGAGACCTTCCTACCCGTCGCCGACGACGCGCGCGGGCCGGCCGTCGTGCTCGTCGCCGCGCGGGTCGGTGCGACCCGCCTCATCGACAACGCCGCCATCACGCTCGGCTGACCTCGCGCCTGCGCACGCCGCCCGCCAGGGTTTCGGACAACTGCGCAGAACCGGAGCGGAGGGCGATGTCTCGCCGACGTCGCGCAGATCTCCGCGGTCGTGGCCGAGGGACGGCCGCGGCGCTCGCCCAAGTAGGCTGGTGCACGCACCTTTTCGCACGACGAGAGAGAACGATGGCCGAGAATCAGACGGATGCCGCGCCCGAGCCCACTGCCGAGGAGATCAGCGCTGCTGAGATCTCCGAGCAGAAGGCCGTGCGCCTCGCCAAGCGCGAGCGGCTGATCGCGGCATCCGACGACCGCGCCTTCGGTGCGTACCCGGTGCGCCTGCCGATCACGGCGACGATCCCCGAGGTGCGCGACCGCTTCGTCGGGCTCGGCGTCGACGAGGCGAGCGGCGAGCAGGTCGGCGTCGCCGGCCGCGTCGTGCACTCGCGCAACACCGGCAAGCTGTGCTTCGCAACGCTCCAGGCCGGCGACGGCAACCGCATCCAGGCGATGGTCTCCCTCGCCGAGGTCGGCGAGGAGTCGCTCGCCGAATGGAAGGAGCTTGTCGACCTGGGCGACCACGTCTTCGTCGCCGGCGAGGTCATCACGAGCCGACGCGGCGAGCTGTCGATCATGGTCAAGGAGTGGCGCATCGCCTCGAAGGCGATCCTGCCGCTGCCGAACCTGCACAACGAGCTCTCCGAAGAGATGCGCGTGCGCAGCCGCTACCTCGACCTGATCTCCCGCGACCAGGCCCGCAAGAACGTCATCGACCGGGCGAAGGTCAACGCGAGCCTGCGACGCACGTTCGACTCGCTCGGCTTCATCGAGGTCGAGACGCCGATGCTGCAGGTGATGCACGGCGGGGCATCCGCTCGCCCGTTCGTCACGCAGTCGAACGCGTTCGACACCGAGCTGTACCTGCGCATCGCTCCCGAGCTCTACCTCAAGCGCGCCGTCGTCGGCGGCATCGAGCGCGTCTACGAGATCAACCGCAACTTCCGCAACGAGGGCGCCGACTCGACGCACTCGCCCGAGTTCGCGATGCTCGAGGCCTACGAGGCGTACGGCGACTACAACACGATCGCCGATCTCACGCAGCAGCTCATCCAGGATGCCGCGCTCGCGACGTCGGGCTCGCACGTCGTGACCTGGGCCGACGGCACCGACTTCGACCTCGGCGGCGACTGGGCGCGCATCTCGATGTACGACTCGCTGTCCGAGGCGATCGGCGAGACGATCACCTCCTCGACCCCGGTCGAGCGGCTGAAGCAGCTCGCCGACGACGCGGGCGTCGAGGTCGACCACCCGCTGCCCGGCAAGTACGTGGAAGAGCTCTGGGAGCACCACGTGAAGTCGGGCCTCGTTCGGCCGACGTTCGTCATGGACTTCCCGCTCGACACCTCGCCCCTCGTGCGCGAGCACCGCTCGATCCCGGGCGTGGTCGAGAAGTGGGACCTCTACATCCGCGGCTTCGAGCTCGCGACGGGCTACTCCGAGCTCGTCGACCCCGTCGTGCAGCGCGAGCGCTTCGTCGAGCAGGCGAAGCTCGCCGCCGGCGGCGACCCCGAGGCGATGCGCCTCGATGAGGAGTTCCTCCGCGCGCTCGAGTTCGGCATGCCGCCGTCGGGCGGCATGGGCATGGGCATCGACCGGCTGCTGATGGCCCTCACCGGCCTCGGCATCCGCGAGACGATCCTCTTCCCCCTGGTCAAGTGAGTCGAACCGGTCACGTGAGTCGAACCGGTCACGTGAGTCGACGAGAGAGCGGATGCCGCGCATGAACGACTACCTGCCGAAGGGCGAACTCGAACCCGACAAGGACCCGAAGCGCCCGTCGAACATGCGGCTCGGCATCTGGATCGTGGTGGGCGCGATCGGCCTCTACCTGCTCGGATCGGGCGTTTGGGGCATCATCACCGGCGGCTGAGCCGGATTTCTGTAACGATTCGGACTCGATTCGCGGACGAACCGTGTCCCCCATGTGAACCGCTCCGGAAGCTGCGGCCTGCGTCGATGCCGGGTCCGTCGAGCGGGGTGTACCCCGATTCGCCGAGCCCGTGAAACGAAGGCCGTCGATCGCCGCCGCACCGCCGCCCGCGTGGCCCGTTCGGGGGGCGCGAGGAATCCTCGAGAAGCGCTACTTTCGCCTCATGTGACCACCCGGCTTCGGTGCCGGGTGAACCCGAACACAGGAGTCCGACCGTGGTTCAACAACGCCCCCGCACCGCGCTGCTCGCGACTGGAGCACTGCTCGTCGCGCTCATCGCACCCGTCGCCTTCGCGACGTCCGCCGCCAACGCGGCCGACGTCGGCGGTCTCGCGACCGGGTTCCAGATCGACGGCAACAAGAACGGCGGCTCGCCGCCCGACACCTTCGACTGGGACTCCTTTCTGACTGCGCCGGTACCCGACGGCAGCTACACCTTCACGCCCACCGGCACGTATACGACAGCCGACGGCAATGAGTCGACCGGCATCGTCGACGCGAGCTTCTCATGGGACAACGATTCCGACGGCTGCGAGGCCGCCGACGCGACCGGCCTGCCGGGCAGCCAGGTGGCCGACGACAACCCCTGGGACATCGCGCCCGCCAACGTCAACGCGAAGGCCAACGGCTGCAGCTCGGCGTCGGCCTACGAGATCGTCGACGTCGCGGGCGTGGACCACTACGTGCTGTACCAGTACTGGACGCGGCTCGAGGGCAACGGCGACATGAGCACGTACCAGTTGCTCCAAGGCCCCGTCCCCGGGCGATGCGACGACATCCTCGTGGAGTTCAACTACGACTCCGCGGGCGACACGACCGAGGTGAACATCCTCGGCTGGGTGGGCGAATGCGCCGAAGGCGGGGCCGGCACCTGGGAGATCCTCGCGGCCGACTTCCCGCATGACGCGGCGGTCGGCGCCCGCGTCGAGGGTCCCGACCTTCCCGGTGAGCCCGCGACCTTCGGCGAGATCGCCGTGGACCTCACCGCTGCCGGGCTGTTCGACGGCGAAGGCTGCACGGGATTCCGTGCGGTCGGTTACGTGACCCGCACCGGCAACAGCTCGAACGCGCAGCTCATCGACTTCGTCGGTCCGGGCTCCGACCCGCTCGTCATCGCGACCTGTGGCACGATCTCGGTGGCCAAGGCCAGCAACCCTCCGGGCGTCGAGTCCGGGGAGATCTTCGACTACGACGTCACCCGTTCGGGCGGTGGCGACGTGCACGGTGAGACGATCGTCGGCACCAACCTCCTCGGTCAGCCCCTCGTCGATGCGGATCCGACACTCCAGGGCATCTCGGGCACCATCGGGGTCGGCGACTCCCACGCATGGGGGCCGATCAACGCCGGCGATGACTACGAGCTCACCGAGACCTTCGACGCCGCCGAGCCGTGGGCGCTCGAATCCATCGTCTGCACCGTGACCAATCCTGGCACCGGCCAGCAGGAGACCTACACGCTGGTCGACGACGGCGAGCCGACGGGGGAGGAATTCGCGGTCTACCCGAACGTCAACACCGGTTGCGTGATGACCAACTCGACCTCGTTCGTCGAGGTCGAGAAGATCACCCTGCCTGACGGCTCGGCCGAACTGTTCGACTTCACGATCGACGGGCAGGGGTTCGACCTGGCCGACGGTGAGACCGAGACCTTCCAGTTCGCTCCCGGGGCCGAGGTCGACGTCGTGGAGACCGTGCCCGACGGATGGGACCTCGTCGACGTGACCTGCGATCCGGCAGGCGACGCCATCGAGTTCGGCGAGACGGTGACCACGACGGCCGGCGCGACAGTGCACTGCGCGTTCACGAACGAGCAGGCCGGCAGGATCATCATCAACAAGGTCGTCGAGGGCCTCGACGACGCCGAGTTCCTCTTCGCGAGCGAGACGCTCGGCGACTTCTCGATCACCACGGTCGGCGGCGTCGGGTCGGAGGACTTCCCCGACCTCGTCCCCGGCGCCTACGCGGTCGCCGAGACGCCGATCGACGGATACGACACGACGAACCTCGTCTGCACCGATCCCGATGGCGGCACGGTCGTCGACCTCACCGACTTCTCCGTCGACATCGACCTCGACCCGGGCGAGACGGTGGAGTGCACCTTCACCAACACCGAGCGCGGGATCATCCTCGTCGACAAGGAGACGATCCCCAACGAATACGACCAGGACTTCGGCTTCGTCTTCGACGGCGGTGACTCGCACGAGGAGTTCACGCTCAATGACGCGAACGACGACGAGGTCGACCCGTGGAACTCGGGGCTCATCGTTCCTGGCACCTACACCGTCGACGAGACGGTGCCCGAGGACTGGACGCTCGAGGGCATCTCCTGCGGCACCGTCGAGGGCGACGGAACGACGATCGAGCTCGCGCCCGGCCAGGTCGTGACCTGCGTGTTCACGAACGCGGCGGTCCCCGGCTCGGTCGAGCTGGCCAAGTCGGTCGAAGGCGTCTCCGACGACTTCGCGTGGAGCTTCGACTTCACCCTCACCGAGGAGCCCGATGGTGCGCCCGTCACGCAGACGGTCGACAGCTCGGCACTGCCGGACTCGGCGGTCGCGCTGTGGGAGGACCTCACGGTCGGCTCCACGTACACGCTGGTCGAAGACGAGCTGCCGTTCGGCTGGACCGCCGATGACATCGTCTGCACCGGTCTCGAGGACGCCGACACCGAGACGGCCGGGTTCCAGTTCGAGGTGACGCCCGGGCTCGAGCTCGAGTGCACCGCGCTGAACACGGCCATCCCGACGGAGGTCGATCTCCTGAAGTCCGTGACCGGTCTCCCCGATGGGGCGGCGTGGTCGTTCGACTTCACGCTCACCGGACCCGACCAGGCGGGCGACGTGCGCACCGCCACGAACGCCGAACCGGTCGTCGGCTGGGACGGGCTCATCCCCGGCCTGAGCTACACGATCGTGGAGAGCGCGACGCCGGGGTGGGTGAACGGTGACATCACCTGCACAGCGGGCGAGGGGCCGTACGGCGATCTCGATCCCGAGGCCGATGGGTTCCAGTTCATGGCGATGCCGGGACTCGTCCTCCTCTGCGATGCCGACAACGAGGCGCTTCCGGGCATCATCACGGTCACCAAGTCGACGGTCGGCGGAGACGGCACCTTCGGCTTCGTGCTCACCCAACTCGGCTCCGACGGCGACCCGCGAACGCGCGAGGTGACCACGGTCAGCGGAACGGCGGAGGCGGTCTTCGAGCTCGTCGATGCCGGGTTGCGCTACTCGATCGCTGAGACGCCGGTCGAGGCGGGCTGGTCCGCCGGGCCGATGATGTGCGAGGTCACTCCGGCGGGCGGCGGCGACGCCGTCGCGATCGACGCAGCCGACTTCGAGGTGGCGCCCGGTGACGAGATCGCGTGCGCCATCACCAACACGTTCCACCCGCCGATGCCCGTGACGGGCGTCAACCTCGCGGCCGGTGGGGGGATCGCGCTCCTCCTCCTGCTGGGTGGTGGACTGCTGTTCCTGCTCCGTCGGCGCCAGGCCGCCGAGTAGACCGTCCCCGGCGGGCTCGAACACGAGTCTCCCGGACAAGCTGAAGGCGAAGGCCCGGTCGATCCCGAGGATCGACCGGGCCTTCGCCCGTCTCATTCCATCTACCCGCAGCTGCGCGCGTCGTACCCGATGGTCTTCGCGGCCGAGACCGTCGCGCCGTCGGCGGTACGGGTCGCCGTGACGGTCACGTCACCGGCGGGCACGCTCGCCGAGCGCACCGCGAACGAGTTGGTGGCGTTCTTGCCGGCCGCGACGGCCGAGAACGACTTCTCGCCGAAGGCGGTCTGCATCGTCAGGTCGATCGGCGCCGTCTCGCCGCTCGTCGCGCGCACGACCACGTACGCCTTCGACCCGAGGCAGCGGGTCTCGGCGGTCGCCTCGAACGCGACGGTCTCCTCGGCCCCGACCTGCACGGTGAACTCGGCGACGACCCGGCCGTCGGAGCCGACGACCCGACCGCTGCGCGAGCCGCCCGCGTCGTACGCGTGCGAGCCCGAGATCACGTAGGCGCCCGAGGAGTTCAGCACACCGCGCACCTGCTCCGCGGTGAACGTCGCCGGAGAGGTCGCGCCGTCGCCCCACTCGATCGTCGCGCCGAACGCGCCGTCGAACTCGCTCTTGCTGATGCCGTCGGCGTCGTTGACGAGATCGGCCGCGATCGTCGCGCCGCCGGCCGCGGCCTTGGTGCCCGGCGCGAAGAACCGTGCGACCTGGAGCGTCGTCGGCGCAGCGACATCCGCTTCGGCATGCAGGCCTGCGCCCTGGGCGAACCAGGTCGCCTGGGAGGTGTCGTAGTAGTTGACGCCGGCCGCGGTCAGGCGTGCGCCCACCACGCCCACGCGCTGCGTGAAGTCGGTGACGTCGCGTTTGGCCTGCGGCGACCATCCCATCTCGGCGTGGGCGATCGCCCTCGGGAACATCATGAACTCGGCCTGGTCGCCGCCGCGGATCGTCTCGCTCCACATCGGCGCCTCGGGCCCGGCGACCTGCGCCTCGGTGAGCCCGCTGACGAAGGTGCCGGGGTTCCACGAGTAGTACTGCGTGAGGTCGCAGATGCCCGAGCACGCCCAGGTGAGCCCGATCGGCGTCTTCGCGTTGTACTTCATGTCGAGGTACGAGCTCGAGCCGCGGGAGGCGACGATCTTGGCACCGGCCGCTGCGGCAGCGGGAAGCTCCGCGGTCGAGCCGGCCCAGTACTGCACCTTGTCGCCGGCCTGCAGCGCCGACGTGGTGCGAGCGATCTCGTTCCAGCCGTTGGCGCTCTTGCCGAGACCATGCACGATGCCGAGCACGCGTGCCACGAAGGCGTTGAATTTCGCCTGGCCGTAGCGCGCCACCATGTCGTGCGACTCGTCACCGCCGACGTGGATCAGGTCGCCGGTGGTCAGGCCCGAGAGCTGGCCGAGCACGTGCTGGATGAAGGTGAAGGTCACCTCGCTGTCCGGGTCGAGGTAGGAGTATCCGACGGCACCCGAGCCGTTGTGCGGTGCGGTCGGCTGCGTCGCCGTCGCGGGGTGCGAGGAGCCGGGGGTGTTCAGCTGCGGGATCGCCCCGAGCGCCGCGTTGGTGTGACCCGGCAGGTCGATCTCGGGCACGATCTGCACGAACCGCTCGTCGGCGTAGGCGACCAGTTCCTGGTAGTCGGCCTGCGTGTAGAAGCCGGTTCGACCGGCTTCGCCGCCGTAGCCGCCCTGCGTCATCGCCCTGGCGCCCGAGACCGTGGTCAGCAGCGAGTAGTCGATCGTGTCGCCTGCGGCGCGGCCCTCGTTCGTGATCTCGATCCGCCAGCCCTGGTCGTCGGCGAGGTGCAGGTGCAGCACGTTCATCTTGAACGACGCGATCGCGTCGATGATCTCCTTGACCTCGTCGACGGTCTGGAACGAACGTGCCACGTCGAGCATGACGCCCCGGTAGCCGAAGCGCGGGGAGTCCTCGATCTCGAGGGCGGGCGTCGTCCACGCGGCCTGCACGACCGTCGGCGACTCCACGGCGGCCGGGAACAGCTGCCGCAGCGTCTGCGCACCGTTGAACGCGCCGTGCGCGTCGGCCGCGGCGATGCGCGCTCCGCTCGCGGTGGCGCTGAGCTCGTACGCCTCGGCGTTGCCGCCGCCGACCGCGGCGTCGGAGGCGAGCACGATGTCGGATGCCGCGGGCTCACCGGTCTCGACCACCGGCAGCTCGTACCCGGTCGAGGCGCGGAGCACCTCGGCGAGACGGGCGGCCGATTCGCCGAACGCGGGAGCCGTGATGATGCGGGATGCCGCCGAGAGGGAGAAGCCGGCGCCGTCCTGCGGGGTCACGGTGGCCGGGATCGGCACGAGTCCGAGCGGCGCGACCGCCTTCGGCTCTGCGCCGGTCCACGCCTCGAGCTCCCACAGGGACATGCCGTAGAAGCTGGAGCCGATCGGGGTGCGCTTGATGCCCTGCATGCGCACGTAGGAGACCTCGCCGGCCGCGGTCAGCGGTACTCGGTCGATGCCGTCGCAGGTGCCGTTCAGCACGCCGCTCGCATCGGTCCATGCGGTGCCGTCGTCGGACACCTGGATCTTGTACTGCGCGGCGCAGGCCGCCTCCCACCGGAGCGTCACGTGATCGAGCGTGGTGGGCGCGGCGAGCTGCACCTGGAGCCAGGCGCTGTCGCTGTAGTTCGAGGACCAGCGCGACTGCTCGCCGTTCGGCAGCAGGCCGCGCACGCCGTCGTTGGCCATGGGCGCCGCCCATTTCGCGAGCTCGGCGCCCGACGCGGTGGCGACGCCGCCATTGGTGGACAGGGCCACGTTCGTCGAAACGGGCTCGGCGTTCGCCGCGGGCACGGCGATCAGGCTTCCGGCCAGCAGCGCACCTCCCAGTATCGCCATGGTCCGGTGCAGTGAAATCGTCATCGATCCTCCTTGTTCGCCCCACGGGCTGGAACCTGGGGCGAGCTTAGTATGTTAGGGAAACTAAGCAAAGGGGTCATCACGAGATATCGCGGGTAGTCTGGTGGTCCTATGGACGAATTCTGGGCGAATGCGATCTGGTCGCTCGCGCCGACCGTGCTCATCGGGCTGATCTTCTGGTTCGTCATGCGCGCGGTCATCCACGCCGACCGCAACGAGCGCAAGGCCTACTCCCGCATCGAGGCTGAGGAGCGGGCCAAGCTCGCCGAGCACCGACCGGCAGCCTGACCGGCATGACGTCGGAGCAGACGGCGCTCCTCTTCGCCGGCATCGTCGTCGTCATCGACCTGATCATCCGTGTCACCGCGATCATCGTGGTGCCGCGAAACCGCCGCCCGACCGCTGGCATGGCCTGGCTCCTCGCGATCTTCTTCCTCCCGTTCATCGGGGTGTTCTTCTTCCTCCTCATCGGGAATCCGAAGCTGCCCAAGCATCGTCGGCAGAAGCAGGCCGAGGTCGACCGCTACATCCGCGAGTCCACGCACGGCGTCGAACGCGTCAGCGACCCGGGGCACTGGCCCGGCTGGTTCGAGGGCGTGGTCCGGCTGAACCGCAACCTCGGCTCGATGCCGCTCATCGGCTCCAACAGCGCGAGCCTCATCGGCGACTACCAGGGCTCGCTCGACGCCATGACCGACGCGGTGCGGGGTGCCAGGCGCTACGTGCACGTCGAGTTCTACATCCTCGCGCTCGACGCGACGACGACGCCGTTCTTCGACGCCCTCGGCGAGGCGGTCGCCCGCGGCGTCGACGTGCGCCTCATGCTCGACCACGTGGCGTCGCTGCGGGTGAAGGGCTATCGCCGGACCCTCAAGCGCCTCACGGACATGGGCGTGCGGTGGCAGCTCATGCTCCCGGTGCAGCCGCTCAAGGGCAAGTACCAGCGACCCGACCTCCGCAACCACCGCAAGATCCTCGTCGTCGACGGGGAGGTCGGCTTCATGGGCTCGCAGAACATCATCGACCGGAGCTACAACAAGCGCAGCAACATCCGTCGCGGCCTGAAGTGGAAAGAACTCGTGGCGCGCGTCGAAGGGCCGATCGTGGCGGGCCTCGACGCCATCTTCGCCACCGACTGGTACCTCGAGACCGGCGAGGAGCCCGTGCGCGACCTCTCGGAATCGCTCGACCAGCCGGGCGAGGCCCAAGACCTCGACTGCCAGGTCGTACCGAGCGGCCCGGGGTACTCGAACGAGAACAACCTCAAGCTCTTCCTCGCGCTGCTCTACGCGGCTGAAGAGCGCATCATCCTCACGAGCCCGTACTTCGTGCCCGACGAGGCGATGCTGCGCGCGATCAGCGGCGCCACGCAGCGGGGCATCCACGTCGAGCTCTTCGTCTCTGAGATCGGCGACCAGGCGCTCGTCTACCACGCGCAGCGTTCGTACTACGAGGCGCTGCTGCGTGCCGGCGTGAAGATCTACATGTACCAGGAGCCGTACATCCTGCACTCCAAGCACTTCACGATCGACGACGACGTCGCCGTGATCGGGTCGAGCAACATGGACATCCGCTCCTTCGAGCTCAACATGGAGGTGTCGCTCCTCGTGCGCGGAGCGTCGTTCGTGCGCGAGATGCGGGCCGTCGAAGACGGGTACCGCCGGCACAGCCGCGAGCTGACCCTCGACGAGTGGATGAGGCAGCCGCTCCGCTCGACGGTGCTCGACAACCTCGCGCGGCTCTCCTCGGCGCTGCAGTAGTCCGAGCGGAGCCCGGGAAGCGCCCGGGCGGATGCCGCGGCGCTCGTCCGTCCGTCGGGCCGTCGGGCCGCCCGAGGCCGTGCTAGTTGCGCGGCTTCAGGTGCACGGTCGGCAGCTCGGGCGCGGGCAACGGCGCACCGTCGTACCCGGCGACGTCGCCGAATCGTCCGTCGGGGTTGTCGCGGCCGACGACATCGGCCTGCCACTGCCGTCGGAACTCGACGATCTCGTCGTGGTCGCGGCCGATGAAGTTCCACCACATGACGAGCGCTTCCTCGAACGGCACGCCGCCGAGGAGGATCACGCGCACCGGGGCATCCGCTGCTCGAAGCCGCACGCCCTCGTGGCCGACCGGCAGGTAGCCGAGCTCGCTCCGCTCGAGCACGCCCGTGCGGCCGGTCTCGGCGAGCGGCACGAGGCGGTGCGAGTCGTCGACCTCGCCGTCGAGCGCCGCCACGGTCACTCCGACCGGGCCGAGGTCGACGAGCAGCCCGTGCTCGAACGACGGGTCGAGTTCGATCCAGGCCTCGCCGCCCGCAGGCAGTTCGATCTGCGCGCCGACGAGGGGTGAGAAGAGCGAGACGGATGACTCGGCCGCAACGCCAGGCAGCGACCCGGCGAACACGCGCACGACGGCATCCTCGACCGGCACCTCGTCGATCTCCGCGTGCTCGAAGAACGGCGCGACGTGGCGGGCCGCGTCGGGCAGCGCGACCCAGAGCTGCACGCCGTGCAGGCGCGTCGTCTGCGGGGTCGAGACCTCGGAGTGCGAGATGCCCCGCCCGGCGGTCATCAGGTTCACCGCACCGGGGCGCACCATCTCGTGGCTGCCGGTGCTGTCGCGGTGCTCGATCTCGCCCTCGAAGAGCCAGCTGACCGTCTGCAGGCCCGTGTGCGGATGCGGCGGCACGACCATGCCGCCGGAGACCGTGACGTCGTCGGGGCCGTAGTGGTCGGCGAAGCACCAGGCGCCGATCGTCGTGCGGCCGCGCTGGGGGAGCGTGCGGCGCACGTTCATCGCCCGCGGGCCGCCGAGCGGCACGTCTCGCGGCTGGAGCACGGCGATCGCCGGGGCAGCTGCGCCCTCGGGCGGACAGAGCAGTTCAGCCGGGTCGCGCTCGAGGTTGCTCATGCCGAAAATACTACGCGCGGCACCCGCCCGCGGAACGGGGCCGACCGTTAGCATGACCGTATGGCTCCTTCGCAGCGTCTTCGTCGTGCCGGTCTCCTCGCCCTGGCGGTCTCGTCGGTGTTCCTCCTCTCGGCGTGCAACCCGCCGTCGACGGCTGCCGAGAACTTCCCCGGCGTGCCGACCGAGGCCGACGCCGACGTGGTCGACGTCGACTCGGGCACCGATGCGGCGGGCGACACCGAAGAGCCGCCGTCGTCCGAAGACGGCCCGGTGGTCGTGTGGTGGGCCGACGGCGGTCAGCTCGCGCTCACGATCTCGGGCAGCTCGACGTGTCCCGTCATCGGCGATCAGATCCGCGTGCTCGAGCCTGCCGGTGAGGGCAATCGCGTCGCGATCGACCTCGTCGAGCAACCTGCCGACCAGATCTGCACGATGGACTTCGTGCCGCACACCACCCTCTTCTGGACCCCGACGACCGTGACCACCACGGAGCCTCTCGTCGTCGAGGTCGCCGACACCGAGGTCACGGTTCCGGTCAAGTAGTCGGGCCACGTCCGGGTCGGAGCACCAGCAGCTCGCCGATCTCGCAGTCGAGCACCTCGCAGACCGCCTGCAGCGTCGAGAAGCGGATGGCGCGGGCGCGGTCGTTCTTCAGCACGCTGAGGTTCACGACGCTCACGCCGACGAGCTCGGCGAGGCGGGTGAGCGTCATGCCCCGGTCGGCGAGCAGCTCATCGAGCCGGCAGTGGATGTCGGTCGCCTCGTCGGGCTCGGCCGGCGCCATCAGACGAGACCCTCGGTGTCGCGCTGCAGGCGCTCGCCGACTCCGAAAACGGTCGCCGCCGTCGCTGCGATGAACGTCAGGAGGATGAGCGGGAACAGGTCGACCGAGATCACCACGTTGTCGAAGGTGCGTTCACTGAGCACCGCGAAGGCGCCGTTCGCTGCCATGTTGCCGAAGAAGGGCACCGCGAAGAAGCCGACGATTCCGACGAATCCCGCGGTGGTGACGAGCAGCGTGTTGGCGCGGCTGAAGACGATGCTCCGGCTCACGTTCCAGGCGAGCCAGACGAGGCAGGCCACCACGCTGACGACGACGACGGCCAGGACGAGCTGCTGGATGACGAGCGCGGCGAGCGATGCGGCCGGCAGCGAGGGCGCGGTGATGATCGCGCTGTCGAGCTCGATCGCGACGGGCGCCCCGTCGATGCCGATCGGCGCATCGGCCGTCGTGCCCGCGAACTCGGCCTGCACCGCGACATCCTGATTCGGCAGCACCTCGATGATGCGCGCGACGGCCGACCAGACCGCCCAGGCGGCGATGCCGACGCCGGCGGCCATGAAGGCCCACAGGGCCACGGCATCACTGCGCTTGACGGCTGGGGCGAGGGTGGTGGTCGCGCTCATGATCTCCCTAACGAATATCGATACCAACGATAAACGATATGTTAGGGCTGTCGATCCGGGTTCGTCAACCGTCGAACGTGATGCGCCCACGGCGAACAGGGCCCCACGAGGCATCCGCCTTGTTTACGCTCGATGTATCGGCGCCCCTTCCCAGCGGGGTCGTGAGGAGTAGAGCATGTTCGAGAGATTCACCGACCGAGCCCGTCGTGTCGTCGTCCTGGCCCAAGAAGAGGCCAAGATGCTCAACCACAACTACATCGGCACCGAGCACATCCTGCTCGGGCTGATCCACGAGGGTGAGGGCGTCGCCGCCAAGGCGCTCGAGTCGCTCGGCATCTCGCTCGACGCCGTGCGCGAGCAGGTGCAAGACATCATCGGCCAGGGCCAGCAGCAGCCGACCGGGCACATCCCGTTCACGCCGCGCGCCAAGAAGGTGCTCGAGCTCTCGCTCCGCGAGGCCCTGCAGCTCGGCCACAACTACATCGGCACCGAGCACATCCTGCTCGGGCTCATCCGCGAGGGCGAGGGCGTCGCAGCCCAGGTGCTCGTGAAGCTGGGCGCCGACCTCAACCGCGTGCGTCAGCAGGTCATCCAGCTGCTCTCGGGCTACCAGGGCAAGGAGCAGGTGCAGGTCGGCGCGAACGAGCAGCAGACCCCGCAGGGCGGCTCGCAGATCCTCGACCAGTTCGGCCGTAACCTCACGCAGGCCGCGCGCGAGTCGAAGCTCGACCCCGTGATCGGGCGCGAGAAGGAGATCGAGCGGGTCATGCAGATCCTCTCGCGTCGCTCCAAGAACAACCCCGTGCTGATCGGCGAGCCCGGCGTCGGCAAGACCGCCGTCGTCGAGGGCCTCGCGCAGGCCATCGTCAAGGGCGAGGTGCCCGAGACGCTCAAAGACAAGCAGCTCTACTCGCTCGACCTCGGCTCGCTCATCGCCGGCTCCCGCTACCGCGGCGACTTCGAGGAGCGCCTGAAGAAGGTCACGAAGGAGATCCGCACGCGCGGCGACATCATCGTCTTCATCGACGAGATCCACACCCTGGTGGGTGCCGGTGCCGCCGAGGGCGCAATAGACGCCGCCTCGATCCTGAAGCCGCTCCTCGCACGCGGCGAGCTGCAGACCATCGGCGCCACGACGCTCGACGAGTACCGCAAGCACTTCGAGAAGGATGCCGCGCTCGAGCGTCGCTTCCAGCCGATCCAGGTCGCCGAGCCGTCGCTGCCCCACGCGATCAACATCCTCAAGGGGCTGCGCGACCGCTACGAGGCGCACCACAAGGTCTCGATCACCGACGGTGCGATCGTCGCCGCGGCGAACCTCGCCGACCGCTACATCTCCGACCGGTTCCTCCCCGACAAGGCGATCGACCTGATCGACGAGGCCGGAGCGCGCCTCCGCCTCTCGATCCTCTCGAGCCCGCCCGAGCTGCGCGAGTTCGACGAGAAGATCGCCGTCGTTCGCGCCGCGAAGGAGACGGCCATCGAGGAGCAGGACTTCGAGAAGGCCGCATCGCTCCGCGACGAGGAGAAGAACCTCCTCGGTGAGCGTCTGCGCCTCGAGAAGCAGTGGAAGTCGGGCGACGTCAAGACGACCGCGGTCGTCGACGAGGGCCTGATCGCCGAGGTGCTCGCGCAGGCCACCGGCATCCCCGTCTTCAAGCTCACCGAAGAGGAGTCCTCGCGACTCGTCTTCATGGAGAAGGCCCTGCACGAGCGCGTCATCGGTCAGGAGGAGGCCATCTCGGCCCTCGCCAAGACCATCCGCCGCACCCGTGCCGGCCTGAAGGACCCGAAGCGGCCCTCGGGCTCGTTCATCTTCGCCGGCCCCACGGGCGTCGGCAAGACCGAGCTCGCCAAGGCGCTCGCCGAGTTCCTCTTCGACGACGAGGCGGCGATGATCTCGCTCGACATGTCGGAGTACGGCGAGAAGCACACGGTCTCGCGCCTGTTCGGCGCCCCTCCCGGGTTCGTCGGCTTCGAAGAGGGCGGCCAGCTCACCGAGAAGGTGCGCCGCAAGCCGTTCAGCGTCGTACTCTTCGACGAGATCGAGAAGGCCCACCCCGACATCTTCAACTCGCTCCTGCAGATCCTCGAAGAGGGCCGGTTGACCGATGGCCAGGGCCGCGTCGTCGACTTCAAGAACACGGTCATCATCATGACGACCAACCTCGGCACGAAGGACATCTCGGGCGGCCCCGTCGGGTTCCAGCTCGAGGGCGACTCCCGCACGGGGTACGACCTCATGAGCGGCAAGGTGAAGGAGGAGCTGAAGAAGCACTTCAAGCCCGAGTTCCTGAACCGCGTCGACGAGATCATCGTCTTCCCGCAGCTCTCCAAGCCCGAGCTCCTGCAGATCGTCGACCTGTTCATCAAGCGGCTCAGCGAGCGCATGCTCGACCGCGACATGACGATCGAGCTCACGCAGTCGGCCAAGGAGCGGCTCATCGAGGTCGGGTTCGACCCGTCGCTCGGTGCCCGTCCGCTGCGGCGCGCGGTGCAGCACGAGGTCGAAGACCGTCTCTCCGAGAAGATCCTGCACGGCGAGCTCAACGCGGGCGACCACGTGCACGTCGACTTCAAGGACGGCGAGTTCCTCTTCACTACGACGCAGCGCGAGCTGCCCGTGGCGGTCGGCGTGAACACCGCCGCTGCGATCGGCACCGGTCCGGTGAGCCCCGACCTGGCGGCCGCGTCGGGCGAGTAGCCGACACGATTCGAAGGGCGGATGCTGCGGGATCCGCCCTTCGTCGTTCCCGCCGTCGTGCGGGAATACGATGGCAGGATGACCGAGTTCCACGTGCGCCGCGCGCGCACGAACGATGTGCCGAAGATCATCGAGCTGGTGGAGCCACTCGTGCAGCGACGCATCCTGCTCGGCAAGGAGCGCGTCGACCTCTACGGCGCCGTGCAGGAGTTCCGCGTGGCGGAGGCCCCCGACGGCCGTCTCGTCGGCGCCGGCGCGCTGCACGTCATGTGGGAGGACCTCGGCGAGGTGCGCACGCTCGCGGTCGACGATGCGTGGCTCGGCCACGGCGTCGGCCATGCCCTGCTCGCGGCACTCGAGCAGGAGGCCCGTGAGCTCGGCCTCTCGCGGCTGTTCTGCCTGACCTTCGAGACCGGGTTCTTCGGCCGCCACGGCTTCGTCGACATGGGCTCCGAGACGGTCGACCCCTCGGTGTACGCCGAGCTCGTACGGTCGAACGACGAGGGCGTCGCCGAGTTCCTCGATCTCGCGCGGGTGAAGCAGAACACGCTCGGGAACACGCGCATGCTGAAGCATCTCTGACGAGCGGCGACAGCTCGATCCGAGGGATCCGCGTCACGGCCGATCCGAAACGGTCCGACCCGAGCTGAGCGAGCGCTGGGACGTCGCTGAGACGAGATGCGGCACGCCGGGCGGATGCCGGGGGCGCGCCCGTCCCGGCCGTACCCTGTGTGCATGTCGACGAACACACCGACCGGGCGGCAGTCACCGCAGGTGTACCGTCGTCGCCGCATCGTCGTACTCATCGGCCTGCTCGCGGTGATCATCGCGATCGTGCTCGTCATCGTTCGGCCGGGGGCCAGCCAGGGCGAGGAGCCCGTCGCCTCGCCGAGCGCTGAGCCGTCGTCGGCACCCGAGACGACCTCGATCCCGACGGAACCCACCGCGGCAGACGGGGACCCGTGCGCCCCCGAGAAGATCCTGGTCGAGGCCGTCACCGACAAGTCGTCGTACGAGCCGGGGGAGTCGCCGCAACTCTCGGTCACGATCACCAACACCGGCAAGAACGTGTGCGTGCTGAACGCCGGCACGAAGGCGCAGGTCTTCACCGTCACGAGCGGATCCGAGCAGTACTGGACGTCGACGGACTGCCAGGTCGACGCGATCGACGCCGAGGTCTCGTTGACGCCCGGCACCCCGGTCAGCTCGAGCGTGCCCATCATCTGGGATCGCACGTACTCGACGCCGGAAACGTGCACCGGCGCCCGCGAGACGGTGCCGGCGGGCGGCGCCTCGTACCACCTCGCGGTGACGGTCGATGGCTTCGCCTCGGCCGAGCAGAAGCAGTTCCTGCTCTACTGAGTGGCGCCCGTGCCGCTGCGCGGAGGACCTCCGCCCTGCCGGCCGTGCGGGTAGCCGGCGAACGCCTGCGTCGAGCCCGCGGGCGGGTCGAAGCGCACGAGCGCATTGGCCGCCTCGAGTGATGGCGCCGACGACATGAGCTTCTGGTCGGCCGGGTCGAGCGCCCACTTCACGACGAGGTAGACATCGCCGCGCTTCACGTCGCGGTAGCGGCGGATGATGGCCTTCGGCACGGCCGGGTCGTTGCGCATGCACAACCAGGTGTCGCCGTCGAACCGGATCGGTTTCGGGAGGCTGCTGGTCACTGGGCTCCTTCGGAGAGGAGCGCGCCGGCCCGCGCGGGATTGCTGATGGTACGAGCGCCGGCGACGTGGTCGCAGGCGGGAGTGCTTCGATGGTACGAGCGCCCGGCGACACGGTCGCAGAGCAGGAAATCGGGTGAATGCGCCGGCGCCGTGGGGTCTACGAGAACGCCGTCGTCTTCGTCGACACCTCGGACCCTCACGGTCCGGCACAGACATCATAGGCCGCTTTCCCCGGAACTCCGCATCCGGATTCGGCGGTGCCCTGAAGTCGTTGAACGGATGCCCCGGAGTGCGCCCTCGGCGGACGGAGGCGGGGCGCGAGGCATCCGCTCGGTACCCTTGAGGAATGGCAGGAAAGGCACGACGGAAGCAGGCGGCGGAGCCCCTCGAGTTCCGCTCGCAGGCGCTCGCAGAGGCGCTCGAACGGCAGGACATCGCGGCGGTCGCGCTCGCGCTGCGCCACGGCAACACCGTGGTGCCGCTCGTGAAGCCGGGGCCCCGCGACAAGCCGCTCGACGGCGGCGAGGTGTGGACCTACCGCGACGCGAAGACCGGCGATGTCGCGCTGTTGCTCTTCAGCGACGCCGCCAACAAGCCCGAGAACCTGCCGCCTGCAGTGGGGTTGCAGAGCCCTGCGTGGCTGCGCAGCTTCCTGAAGCGGCACGAGTCGACGATCACCACGGTGTTCCTCGACATCGCGGGGCCGCATCCGATGCAGGCGCCGCCGGCCGAGCTGCTCAAGGCACTCGAGGCGTAGCCCGCGCCGGAGCCCGCCTCGGCACCGCTCGACCGCACGCGCTCAGCGCAACTCGAACACCCGGATGCAGACCATGCCGGGCTCCGGCCTCGCCATGCCGATGAACTGACGTTCGGCGAGCCAGCGGTGTGCCGCGGCATCCGTCTGGAAGACCGGCGCGGTCCGGTAGTAGAGCTCCTGCTCGGTGACCGGTTCACCGGCCGCCAGCCGCTGCTCGAGGTCGTCGGAGGCGACGTAGTACCCGCGATTCACGACGTCGATCACCGTGCCGTCGTCGGCTTCGAGGAGGTACCGCGCATCGAGCTGCGTGACGTCGCCGCGCGCGATCCACCAGTCGCCGCCGCCGGGCAGCACGCGGCCGTTCAGCCGGGGGCCGACGACGGTTCCGCCCGTGATGGGCGTGAAGCCCAGCGCTTCGGATGTCCCGTGGCCGATGCGGCGCTCGAGGTCGACCTCGACGCGCAGCTCGAAGACGAACTCGAGACTCGGCTCGAGCAGCGTGCTCATCGGGTCGCTCCGCGGGTGTCCGCTCGTGCGTTCGGCATGGTCGTTCATGGCGCTCCTTCGCGTCGCAGGCAACGCTCCACCGTATCGGCAGGGCGGGACTCCGAGCACCGATCGCGCGACCGCTTGACCCTGCACCATGGTTCACCGTCGACACTGACGTGATGACCACCACTTCAGTTCGCACACGCGCCACCATCGACGATTCCTACACCCCCGTTCGATGGGGCCGGGCGGGCGCCGTCTACGACCTCATCGTCACCGTCGGGTTCGCAACGCCGTTCACCGCGCCCCTGCTGCTCGCGTTGACACGCCCCCTGCACGATGCGCTGGACCTGCCGGGTGCGCAAGTGCCAGAGCTGGACCCCGCCGCGCTCATGTTCACGAGCATGTTCGGAGCAGCCGTCACGATGTGGGCGATCGCACGCATCCTGCGGCCCGAAGCCCGATTCATCGCGATCGACACGGTCGGGCGCGCGGTGTTCTCGCTCTGGATGATCTGGGCACTGTTGAATGGGCAGAGCGCGACGATCGTCGTGTTCCTGATCGGGGAGGTCACATGGTTCATCCTGCAGCTCAGCGGTCTGCTCCGACTGCGTCGCCACTGACGACCGGCCCGCTCGCGGGCTCCTCGGGCGTCGCGGTGAGCACCCTGCGGTTCTACGAACGGCAGGGGCTCCTCTCGCCCGAGGGTCGCTCGAGTGGCGGCTATCGCCAGTACTCGCCCGACTCGGTGCGGAGGGTGCGGTTCATCCGCCGCGCCCAGGAGCTCGGGTTCACCCTGCGCGAGGTGCGCGAGGTGCTGGCGCTCTCCGATGAGCCCGAGCGCATCGTGCTCGACGACGTCGCGGATCAGGTCGCCGACAAGCTCACCGAGCTCGACCAGCGCATCGCCGACCTGCAGGGCGTGCGTGCAGCGCTCGCCCTGCTGGTCGAGTCGCCGGTGCACCCGACGTGCCCGGTGATCGACGCCATCGCCTGACTGCGATGGTGGCCTGGCGGGCCGGAGGGGTCGCGGGGGTCGCCGGGCGGCCGCCAGACGGGCCACGGTCCGCTCAGAAGGCGGCGTCGAGCTCTCGCTCGCGAGGGCCGGTTGCGGCCATCATGGCGCGCTGCACGGCTGCGTGAACGCTGCCGGCCTCGACGTCGAGGATCGTCGTATAACCGAGCCGCTTGGCCTCGGCGCCGCGCTGCTTGGCCGCCGTGACGGGGCGCACCTCGCCGGCGAGGCTGATCTCACCGAACGCCGCGAGCTCGTGCGGCACCGCACGGTCGCGCATGGCCGAGGCGATGGCGACGGCGATGGCGAGGTCGGCGCCGGGCTCGGCGAGCCGCACGCCGCCCACGGTCGAGACGTAGACGTCGTGCTCGCCGAGCGTCTTGAGCCCGGCCCGACGCTCGAGTACGGCGATGATCATGGCGACGCGTGACGGGTCGACCCCGTTCACGACGCGCCGCGGCTGCGGCGCCTTCGTGGAGACCACGAGCGCCTGCACCTCGACCGGCAGCGCGCGCCGCCCCTCGAGGGCCACGGTGACGCACGTGCCGCTCACGGCACTGCGGCCACTCGACAGGAAGAGACCGGAGGGGTCGGGCACCTCGGCGATGCCCTCGCCGGTCATCTCGAAGCAGCCGACCTCATCGGTCGGGCCGAAGCGGTTCTTGAGGGCACGTACGAAGCGCAGGGCGGTCTGGCGGTCGCCCTCGAACTGGCACACGACGTCGACGAGGTGCTCGAGCAGGCGGGGGCCCGCGATCGAGCCGTCTTTCGTGACGTGGCCGACGAGCAGCACGGGCAGTTGCCGCTCCTTCGCGACCCTGATGAGCGTCGACGCGACCTCGCGCACCTGGCTCGGCTGCCCGGGCAGGCCGTCGGAGAGGGAGGAGGAGACGGTCTGCACCGAGTCGACGATGAGCAGGGCCGGGCGGATCGCATCGACCTGCCCGAGGATCGTCGCGAGGTCGGTCTCGGCTGCCAGGAAGAGCTCACTCTGCAGCGCGCCGGTGCGCCCAGCGCGAAGGCGGACCTGGGCGACCGATTCCTCGGCCGTGACGTAGAGCACCCGCCGGCCGCCGGCGGCGACGCGCGCTGCCACCTCGAGGAGGAGCGTGGACTTGCCCACGCCGGGCTCGCCCGAGAGGAGGATCGCGGCGCCCGCGACGATGCCGCCGCCGAGCACGCGGTCGAACTCGCCGATGCCGCTCGGCCGATGCGCGGCGTCTTCAGTCTGCACGTCGACGATCGATCGCGCCATGCGCGCCTCACCGAGTTGCACGGCCTGCACCGCACGCACGATGCCCGTGGCCTCGGCCACGTCGACGACGGTGCCCCACTGCTGGCACTCACCGCACCGCCCGGCCCACTTGAGGGTGCTCCAGCCGCACTCGGAACAGCGGAACGTGGAGGTGGAGCGGGCCATGCCCCGAGACTAGCCGCGGCCGCCGACAGTGAGCGCTCCGGCGCGCTCGCCGGCGCGCGACACGACGCGGGCGAGCCCGGGGCGGAAGGCCTCTGCCCACACCGCGTAGCCGTGATCGTTCGGGTGGAACATGTCGCGCGCGAACTGCGTCAGGATGCCGCGGAGCCCCTGGCGCCGGGTGGCCTCGTGGAGCGGCACGACGACGAGTCCGTGCTCGCGGGCGGCGGCGCGCAGCATCCGGTTCGCCTCGGCGACCTTGCGCTCGTTCTGCGGGAAGTAGAAGCACGGCAGGTCGGCGACGACGGCGTGCAGCGGCAGTTCGGCGAAGATCGAGCGGATGTTGCGATCGAATCGCACGGGATCCCACTCGGCGATGTCGTTCGCCCCGATCGAGACCGTGACCACGTCGGGCCGGAGGCTGCGGAGCTCTCGGAACCGCGGCAGCTGGTCGCGCACCGCGAGCGAGGTCGTCGCCCCCGAGACGCTGAGGTTCACGACGCGGATGCTGCGACCGGTCGTCTCGCGCAGCTCGTCGGCGATCTGGCCGACGTAGCTGCGGTCGGGTCGGGAGGCGCCGATGCCCTGGGCGGCGCTGTCGCCGATCGCGACGTAGAGCAGCTCGCCGTCGGCCTTCGCGTGGTCGCGCCACCACTTGGAGTGCACGGGCAGGGTCTCGTTCAGGGTCGAACGGTTCTCGCGCACCCGCTCGCGGAACGGACGCACGCCGTACGTGCCGAGCACGGTCGACGCGGCGAGCCGGGCGCCGGCGGTGAGGCTCTGGCGCGGGGCGTCAGCACGGGAGATGGGGGAGACGGTCACGAGCAGAACGTATTCCTGCACGCTTCACGTGAGCTGCATGCCGGCTGAGCGTCGGCTGAGGCATCCGCTCGTTTTTGTTCTTACGGCCTCGTCGTCTACGATTGTCCTCGGTACCGTGTCCGAGCGGCCGAAGGTGCAACTCTCGAAAAGTTGTGTGGGTGAAAGCCCACCGTGGGTTCAAATCCCACCGGTACCGCCATGGAAAGCCCCTGACTCGTCAGGGGCTTTCTGCTTTTCAGGAGAAGGCCGTGGGCATCTCGCTGCCCGCTGCGCCGTCCTGCCAGACGATGGCGCTGATCCGCCAGCCGGCCGAGGTGCGCACGAAGTGCGTCGCCTTGCGGCCCCAGCCGTCTGCAGGCCCGCCATCGAGGGTGCCGGTCTTGCTGTACAGGCTCCAGCGCTGCGCGATGTCCCCGAAGATCCGCGTGTCGGCGGTGATCTCCCGCTCGGAGAATCCCAGCAGACGCCCGCCGGTCAAGAGCGCCTCTCGCGGTTCGACGAAGCCCTCCACCTCGTACCGATTGATCGCCCCGTCCGAGGCGACCGCGACGATGGTGGCACCGGGAAGGAACAGCTGCCGAAGCTCTGCGAGATCGACCGGCTTCAGATCCGACGAGGAGAACGCGGAGAAGAAGGCGAACGCGATCGAGTCGAGCTCGGTCTCATCCTGCGCCGGTTGGTGGATGGGCATTCGGCCTCCGATGTCGACGCGGCATTCTCGCGGAGCAGTCGCTCAACGTGCGATCAGTAGCATATTACCCGTCGGACGTCGGCAGGGCGCCCGCCTCCGCCTCTTCCCGCTCTTCGCGGGAATGCACGAGCTTCAGCCCGATGACGCACGCGATGATGCCGGCGAGGAAGAGCACCTTCAGCACACTCGCCGACTCGCCGCCGAAGGTGATCGCGTAGGTCACGGTGAGCGCGGCGCCGAGACCGGTCCAGACGGCGTAGGCGGTGCCGATCGGGATGCCGCGCATCGCGAAGGCGAGGCCCGCCATGCTCCCGACGAGTGCGACGAAGAAGACGATGGTGGGAACGAGGTTCGAGAACCCGTCCGAGTAGCCGAGGGCGGTCGCCCACACGGCCTCGAGCACGGCGCTGACGATGAGGACCGGCCAGTACATGTCAGGCCTCCCCGACGATCTTCAGCCCGATGACGCATCCGATGATGCCGACGAGGAGCAGCACCTTGACGACGCTCGCACGCTCGCCGCCGAAGATCATCGCGTACGCGACGGTGAGGACGGCGCCGATGCCGACCCAGACCGCGTAGGCGGTGCCGACCGGGATAGTGGTCATCGCGAACGCGAGCCCGGCCATGCTGAGCACGAGCGCGACGACGAAGAGCGCCGTCGGCCAGGGGCGCCGGAAGTTCTTGGACGCGCCGAGCGCGGTCGCCCACACCGCCTCGAGCACGCCCGAGGCGATCAGGATCACCCAGTCCATCGCGGTCCCTCCCCGGCGGCCCGCAGCGGGCCACGGCGCCGTGCCCGAGAGCATAGACCTTCCGCTGCGCCGCGGACAGGAGATCCGATCGCTGAGAGTGCGCGTCGCGACGGCGGGCGATTGGGGGCTCAGCCGGGCCGTCGCGACGCGCGGAACCGCAGGGGGAACGGCTCGGCAACAGTCTGGCGCTCGTCATGAGCGGCGGCAACGATTCGAGACGGATGTCGCCGGTGCCCCCGCTCTCATGACGCAAGATGACGCAAGGCGGAGGAAACCCTCCGGGACCAGCCGTTCCGTCGCGGTCGATTCGGTCCTGGCGGCTCCGTGCCGCGGTTCAGGCGGGTCCGCCTCCGAGATCGCCGAAGAGGAAGCCCGACTCCCGTTCGCGCGCACGGCGCTCGATCTCCATGGGATCCAGCTCGACGACCTCGGCCTCAACGTCTGGCCCGCCGAGCTCGGTCGGCGCCGCGGCGGTCGGTACCGGCGCGAGCGTCGCCTCCTGCTTCAGGCGTTGCTTCGCGGTGCGCTCGACGAGCACGGGGACGAAGTCCCGCACGGGGTTGCCCTCGAGTTCGAGGTGGGCCGTCTCGACGACGGAGGCGATGCGGTCCCGGGAGACATCGGGGAACCGGCCGACGAGTCGGTCGATCACCTCGTCGACGGCGCGTGCTTCTTCCGTGTGATCCATGTCGCAAGTCTCGCGGCCGCGGGGCGCGGCATCAATACCCGGGGCATCAATACCCGCGACATCGATACCCGCGTGCGTCCCGCCGGCCTCACCACCCGCCGCGGGTCGGCGTGTGCCCCTCGCGCGCATCGTCCGGCATCGGCATCTCGGCGCGCAGGCCCAGCAGGCGGATCGGCCGGTCGGGCTCCATGCGGCCGACGAGCTCGAGGGCGCGTTCGACCACGACCGCACGATCGCTCGTCGAGGGGATCTTCTTCGTGAAGACCTTGGTGACGAACGGCGCGTAGCGCACCTTGAGGGTGAGGCCGATGACCGGCCGGCCCTCTGCAGCGACGTCGTCCAGCACGTGGGCGGCCAGCTCGCGCACGGCGGCCTCGATCTGCAAGGGCTCGGTGAGGTCCTGCTGGTAGGTCGTCTCCCGGCTGTGGCCCCGAGCGACCCATGGGGTGTCGTCGACGACGGCCGAGCCGTCGCCACGACCGAGTTCGGCGTACCAGGGCCCCATGCGCGGGCCGAACTCGGCGACCAGCGCGTCGGGGTCGGCTTCGGCCAGCTCGGCGACCGTCGTGACGCCGAGACCGGCCAGCCGCCGCGAGATCTTCGAGCCGACGCCCCAGAGCTCGATCGTCGGCCGGTCGCCCATGACCTCGAGCCAGTTCTCGGCCGTGAGCCGGTACACGCCGCGCGGCTTGCCGAACCCCGTCGCGACCTTCGCCCGCACGAGCGAGTCGCCGATGCCGACACTGCAGTGCAGCCGGGTGCGGTCGAGCACCGCCTGCTGGATCCCCCTGGCATAGGCCTCCGGGTCGGCGGTCTCGACGCCCACGAACGCCTCGTCCCAGCCCAGCACCTGCACGATCGCGCCCGGCTGCACGCGCAGGGTCGCCATCACGGCAGCGGATGCCTCGGCGTACGCCTCCGCGTCGACGGGCAGGATCACGGCATCGGGCGCCTTGCGAGCGGCGATGCGCAGCGGCATCCCGGAGCCGACGCCGAACTCGCGCGCCTCGTAGGAGGCCGTCGAGACCACTGCTCGTTCGCTCGGGTCGCCGCGCCCGCCGACGATGACCGGCTTGCCGACGAGCTCGGGGCGCCGCAGCACCTCGACGGCCGCGACGAACTGGTCGAGGTCGACATGCAGCACCCATGACGTGCGGGTCACGACACCAGTCTGCACCGGATCGCGCGGTGTTAGCGTGGTTGACCGGCCCCGCGGCATCCGCGCCCGGCGTCGGAGAGAGAGAGAGAGAGAGAGGCAGGCACGTGCAGCAACCGGTCGAACTCGGCGACGGGCTCGTCTTCCGCGAGCTCGCGCCCGGCGACGGCCCCGCGCTCGCCGCAGCGTACGTGCGCAATCGCGAGCACCTGGCACCCTGGGAGCCGGCCCGCAGCGAGGCGTTCTTCGACGTCGAGACCCATCGCCGCGACGTCGAGGCGACGATCCTCCGGTTCGAGGCGGGGCTCGCGGTGCCCTTCGTGATCGTCGACGGCGATGCGATCGTGGGCCGCATCAACCTCTCCGATATCGTGCGGGGCGCATTCCAGAACGCCCACCTCGGCTACTGGATCGACGCGGAGTACAACGGGCGCGGGCTCGCGACGATGTCCGTCGGCCTCGCCGTGCACGCGGCCCGGGGCATCGGCCTGCATCGAGTACAGGCGGGAACGCTCGTGCACAACGCCGCGTCGCAGGCGGTGCTCGCGCACAACGGCTTCGAGCGCTTCGGCCTCGCCCGTCGCTACCTGCGCATCGCGGGGGAGTGGCAGGATCACGTGCTCTTCGAGCGGCTCCTCGACGAGTGACCGCGCACCGGTGTTAGCGTTGACGCACCGAGACCGGCACGCCCGACGAGAGGAGTCGACATGATCGAGCTCCTCGACGAGTGACCGCGCACCGGTGTTAGCGTTGACGCACCGAGACCGGCACGCCCGACGAGAGGAGTCGACATGATCGAGCTCCTCGTCGCGCTGTTCCGCGTCGCGCAGGCCTCGCTCGAGATCGCGCTCGCGTCGAACGCGCAGATGTCGGTCGTGCTCGTCGGCGTCGTCGGCGCCGCGGCCGTCGCCGTGGTCGTCGTCGCCTGCCAGTCGCTGCCCGCGCTGGTCGCGGCCGACGCGAGCGGCGCCGCCACCAGGTTCCGCCAGACGGCCGACCCATGGCGTCTTCTCGCGCAGAGCGATCCCGACGCGCCCGGGCGTGCGCGTCCCCGGGCGCCGACACGCGGCCTCGTGGCCGCGTAGCGACACTCGACCGACCCCGCACGGCGCTCATCGAGCCCCGTGCACCGCCCATTCAGGCGTGCCCTCGGCGTTCCCTCGCGGCCAGACGGATTCAGTCATCCATCGACCGCAAGGAAACTTCTTGGACCTCTACGCCTTCCCACCCATCGCGGCCCTGCTCGACGGCGCCCACGCCGTGCTCATGGCCCTCGCCGCACTCCTCGAACCCGTCATCGGCATCGCGAGCGCCGCGGCGGCCGTCGTGCTCGTCACGCTGCTCGTACGCGCGGCGCTGATCCCCGTCGGCTTCTCGCAGGCCAAGGCCGAGCAGACCCGCTCCCGCCTCGCCCCGAAGCTCGCCGCGCTGCAGAAACGGCACAAGGGCGACCCCGAACGCCTGCAGCGCGAGACGATGCAGCTCTACGGCGACGAGGGCACGACGCCGTTCGCCGGCTGCCTCCCCATGCTCGTGCAGGCGCCGATCGTGGGCGTGATCTACGCGCTCTTCATCCTCCCGACGATCGCCGGTCACCCGAACGCGCTGCTCGAGCAGACGTTCTTCGGCGTGCCGCTCGGCTCGAGCCTCGCCGGACAGATCGCCTCCGGCTCCCTGACCCCGGGCGCGCTCCTCGTCTTCGGCGTCGTGATCGCCGGCATCGCCGTCGTCGGCGAGCTCACGCGACGGGTCTTCCAGCCGAAGCCGGCCACCGGCGCAGTCGCCGCCACGAGCCGAGCGGATGCCCCGGCGCCGAGCGATGCCGCCGCGGCATCCGCTGCCCTGCTCGCCGGGCCGGGCATGACCCGGGCGCTCGGAGCACTGCATTTCATCACCGCCGTGATCGCGGTCTTCGTGCCGCTCGCGGCAGCGCTCTACCTGTTCGTCACGGTCTCCTGGACGCTCGTGCAGCGCGTGCTGCTGCGGCGCCGGTACCCGCTCTTCGAGGCGGGAACGCCCCGAACGGCCTGATCGATGGCGGGACCGGCGTGATATCGCATCGACGCCACGCGGGGCAAGGGGCTTGCACCGGCCGATCCGCGGTGGTTTCGTTGGGGTATCGAACGAAGGAGCACAACATGAGTTTCCTCGCGTTTCTGATCCTCGGCCTCATCGCCGGGGCGATCGCCAAGCTGATCCTGCCGGGCAACCAGGGTGGCGGATGGTTCGTCACACTGCTGCTCGGCGTCGTCGGGGCACTCCTCGGCGGCTGGATCGGCAGTGCCATCTTCGGCATCGGCATGGACCAGTTCTGGGATCTCGGGACGTGGCTCCTCGCCATCGCCGGATCGATCATCGTGCTGCTCATCTGGGGGCTCATCACCCGCGGCCGCAGCAAGAGCACGGCCGCCTAGCTCCCACTGCACGAGGGACCGCCGCGGGTCGGTCGGGTGCGATCAGTCGCACCCGGCCGACGCGCGGCTCGGTCGTGCGTTCAGACGGCCGCCCGGTCGTCGGCGAGTTCGGCGAAGCGGCGGAGCATCCGCTGCGGTTCCGTGACGGATGCCGCGGCGAGTCGCTCGCCGACTTCGCGCAGTTCGCTCGCCGGAAAGTAGCCGTGATGGCGGTACACCTGGGCGCGGGCGATGAAGTCGCTCGTCGAGACCTCGGGGTGGAACTGCGTCGCGTAGACGCGGGCGCCGACGCGGTAGATCTGCACGGGGCACGCAGCCGATGAGGCGAGCAGCACGGCGTCGTCGGGCAGGCGGTCGGTGGCCTCTTTGTGCCCGACGAGCGCGTCGAATCGGGTGGGGAGCCCGCCGACGAGGGGATCGACCGTGCCGTCGGCCGTGAGCCGGATCTCGACGGCCTGCGCGTCTTCGCCGTACATCGTGCCGACTTCGCCGCCGAGCAGCCGCGTGAGGACGCCGATGCCGTAGCACGTAAAGAGGAGCGGGAAGTCTGCAGCGACCGATCGCTCCGCGAGGCGGGTGAGATCGGCCTCGACTCGGCGCTGCACCTCGTGCTTGCCTGCCTCGGGCGTGGTCACGTTGAACGGGCTGCCGCCGACGACGATGCCGGCGTAGGCGTCGATCGCGAGATCGCCGAGCGGGTCGACGTCGAGCCGCACGTGGTCGAGCCGATCGGCGTCGACGCCCATGGCGCGGCGCACGGACTCGTATTCGGGGCCGACGGCCTCGACCTCGGGGCGTGCTGAGAGGAAGAGGAAGGGCTTGCCGCTCATCGACCTCTCCTGCGGCTGCGCTGTTTTGCACCCGCCCCGGTGCGCGGTGCCGGGCGACCGCCCTTCGCGCCGCCCTTCTTGCCTTTGCCCTTGCCCTCGCCCGACTTCGCCGCGGCGGCCCGACGCTCGGCGGCGGCGAGCTTCGCGGCCTTCGCCGGCTTGATGGGGGGCGGGTCGTCGGCCGAGCCACGGGAGCTCTTGGCGCCCCGGCCGCGCACGACCGCGACGAACTGCTGGATGTCGGCGTCGTCGCGCTCGCGTGGCCAGAGGAGGGAGATCTGCGTCGGCGGGGCATCCGTCACCGGAATCGCGACGACGTCCTTGCGCCGGTGGAGGCGTGCGACCGAGTGCGGCAGGATCGCGTGCCCGGTGCCAGCGGCGACGAGTTCGATGGTCATGGCGGGGTCGGGCTGCACGGGCGCGAGGGTCTCGCCCTCGAGGTCGGCGAGCGTGAGCGACTCCGCGTCGGCGAGCGGATGCTCCTTCGGCAGCACGACGACCGCGAGCTCCTCCCAGAGCGCGACGGCGTGCATGCCCTCGGTCTCGACCGGAAGACGGACGAACGCGATGTCGGCCTCGCCGGCGACGACGGCGTCGAGCTGAGCGGACTCCTCGACGACGATCGCTTCGAGGGGCAGGTCGGGGCGCAGATCGTTCCACACCCGCAACCACTTCGACGGGCTCACCCCGGCGACGTAGCGGAGTCGCAGTGTCACCTCGGCCCCCGTTCCAATGCGGCCGTGTTCAGCCTGTTCCCAGCGTAGACGATGGCCGACGGGCCTCCCGGTGGGCGGAAGGGGCGAGACGGGATACGGTGAGGGAGTGAGCAAGTCGAAGAACTCCCAGACCATGAAGGCGGAGACCGCAGCCAAGAAGCTCGGCATCCTCCTCGAGGCCGCCCCCGAGGAGTTCCGCGAGGGGCCGATCACGCGCGACGAGCTCGCGGCGCTCATGGCAGAGCCGCCCGAGTGGCTCGAGAAGCTGCGCCGCGAGGGCCCCCACCCGCGCACCGTCATCGCCGCGAAGCTGGGCATCTCGAACTCCGGACTCGCTCGGAGCGGCGTGACCGACCCGCTCACGACGGCCGAGATCAAGGCGCTGCTCGAGGCCCCGCCGGCATGGCTCGTGACCGAGCGGGCCACGCAGGCCGAGGTGCGCGCCGAGAAGATCCGCGTGTCCGACCGCGACAAGGAGCGCGCCGCGCGCCGCAGCGGCGGCTCGGGCGTCTAGGTCTCGATCGGCTTCGCTACTCGACCGGCGGGGCTGGTTCGCTACTCGACCGGCGGGGCCGCGTAGCGTGCGGCGAGGAACGCCGCGGCATCGGCGAGCTCGAGCTCGGACACCGAGTGCCCGAGGCCCTCGTAGATGCGCTCGTCGAGCGATGAGTGCCCGGGCAGCCAGTCCTGCGTGCGAGCGACGGATGCCTCGGGGATGACCTGGTCGACCGTGCCGCGTCCCCAGAAGACGGGCGGCAGGAGCTGCGACATCCGCTCGTCGCCCTCGCGATCGCCCGGGAGTGCGAATCCGGCGAGACTCACGGCGAACGCGAAGCGCTCGGGTGCCCGGCGCAGGAGTTCGAGCGCCATCGCCCCGCCCTGCGAGAAGCCGAGGAGGCCCACCGAGGTCGCGTCGGGAGCGGCTCGATCGAGCCATTCGATGATCGCGGTGACCGCGGCATCCGCGCCCTCGATCGAGAACTCGATGCCCTCGTTCATGAGCGGGAACCACGCGTGCCCGTACCCCGTGTACGTCGGAGCGCGCAGCGACGCGACCGCCGGCGAGAGCGGCAGGTAGGGCGC
Organism: Agromyces fucosus; assembly: GCF_004134865.1. Classification (GTDB taxonomy): domain Bacteria; phylum Actinomycetota; class Actinomycetes; order Actinomycetales; family Microbacteriaceae; genus Agromyces; species Agromyces fucosus. The sequence goes on from NZ_SDPO01000003.1 coordinate 645,426, forward strand.
GAGGCCGAACAGGTCGCCCTCGTTCGAGTTGTAGCCGTGCAGCAGGAGGAGGAGCGGGCGACCCTCCCGATCGGCCGCGGAGGCCGACCACAGGACCGCCTCGTCATCGATCTGCACGCTCGTCATGAGGTCAACGCTAGCGGTGTGGGGCAGAATCGAGGCATGAGCGTACGCACCCCCGACCCGGACTGGAACCCCGACGACGAACCCGTCGTCAGGCCGCCGGCGAATCCGGGGTGGCTGACCGACCTCGAACTCGCCGAGGTGCGGGGCAGGCTGCCGCTGCTGTACGTCGAGGCGGTGCCCGTACGCGTCGACGGGCTCGGGCAGGTGACCGAGGTCGGCGTGCTGCTGCGAGCGAACGCCGTGGGCGAGATGACGCGCACCCTCGTCTCGGGCCGCGTCATGTACGGCGAGACCATCCGCGACGCGCTGTTCCGCCATCTCGAGAAGGACCTCGGACCGATGGCGTTCCCGCTGCTGCCCGCGAGCTCGGTGCCGTTCAGCGTCGCCGAGTACTTCCCCATGCCCGGCATCACGCCGTACAGCGACGAGCGGCAGCACGCCGTGTCGCTCGCCTTCGTGGTGCCGGTCACGGGCACCTGCGAACCGCGCCAGGACGCCCTCGAGGTCACCTGGATGACGCCGGCCGAGGCCGTGAGCCCGAGCATCGCCGCCGAGATGGAGGGCGGCCGGGGCACGCTCGTGAAGCAGGCGCTCGCGTCGGTGGGCGCACTGCGCTGAGGCGCTGAGTCAGCGGACCAGTCGGACCTCGTGGATCTCCTCGCCGAGGAATGGCACGTCCTGCGCCGCTCCGTCGGGCGTGAAGCCGTTGCGGGCGTAGAAGCGGTGGGCGCGCGGGTTGTCCTCGGCGACCCATAGGTAGCCGGGACGGTCGCCGCACGCGGCATCGAAGAGCTTCTGGCCGATGCCCGTGCCGTGGTACGCGTCGAGCAGGTAGATGAAGTAGAGCTCCCGCTCCCGCGGCGGGTTCTCGTCGCGCGCCGGGCCCGAGCCGACGAATCCGACGATCTCGCCGTCGACGAGTGCGGCGAACTGCGAGTACTCCTCGCCTCGCTCGGCGTAGTGGTTCCACAGCTCGGCCATGCGGCGGGGGGAGAGGTGCTCGAACGCCGCGGCGCTGATCAGGTGGTCGTAGGTCTCGTGCCAGCAGGTCGCGTGAACGCGGCCCAGGGCTTCCACATCGGAGTCCCGGATGGGGCGGACGACGACTTCGGCAACGACTTCGGTGCTCATGCCCCGAGACTAAGCCAGCTCGCGCGTCGCGCGAAATCGAGCGGCCGTGGCGCCGGTGCTACCGTGGCAGCATGACTCCGCAGGAGCTCGAGAACCTCGCACACCTGCGCCGTGCTCGAGATCTGATCGACCGCGAGTACGCGAAGCCGCTCGACGTGCCGACCATGGCCGCGAAGGCCCTCATGTCGCCGGCGCACTTCTCGCGCCAGTTCCGCGCCGCCTACGGCGAGACGCCGTACAGCCACCTGATGACCCGCAGGATCGAGCGCGCGATGGCGCTGCTGCGGGCCGGCGTGAGCGTCACCGATGCGTGCATGCAGGTCGGCTGTACCTCGCTCGGCTCGTTCAGCTCGAAATTCACCGAGATCGTCGGCGAGACGCCGACCGAGTACCGGCGTCACGAGCACGAAGCGGTCAAGGCGATGCCGCCGTTCGTGGCGAGGACGCTCACCCGACCGGCCCGGCCGGCATCGAGCAGGAACGGAGAAGCGACCGACGGCACGGCCGCATAACGTCGAGACATGACCATCGCACTCCAGTACACCAACATCACCGTCAACGACGTCGACGAGTCGCTCGGCTTCTATCGCGACGCGCTCGGCCTCGAGGTGCAGAACGACGTCACCTCCGGCGAGTATCGCTGGGTCACGCTCGGCAGCGACGCGCAGCCCGGCCTCGGCATCGTGCTCTCGGTGCCGCATGCCGGTCGCTCGCAGGCCGACGGCGACACGCTGCAGGAGCTGCTCACCAAGGGCGTGCTTCCGCTGTTCGTCTTCAGCTCCGACGACGTCGACGCCACGTTCGAGACCGTGCGCGCGTCAGGTGCCGAGGTGCTGCAGGAGCCGATCGACCAGGGCTGGGGTCCGCGCGACTGCGCGTTCCGCGACCCGTCGGGCAACACGGTGCGCATCTCCCAGGCTCCCGCCTGACGATGATCGCGCACCGGCGGCGGAACCCGCCGGCGGCATCCGGACATTCCCCTGTGAGCGAGGCGGTCCCCATCGGCCCCGGGCTCGGAGGGGAGCGTCGATTGGTCGACCACGATGCCGCGCGAGATGCCGGCCGCCATTCGGGCGACGCTGCGCAGTCCGGGGTCACGCGAAGCCCGGTTAGGCTGGCTCGACCATGGTTGACGACGCCCGATCCGACGCGGCGCTCTGGCTCGAGGCCACCTCGGGCACGGAGTCGTCGTTCGGCGTCGTCTACGACCGGTACCGCGCGCGCATCTTCCGCAAGGCGTACTCCCGCGTGCTCGATCGCACCGACGCGGAAGACGTCGTCGCCGTCGTCTTCCTCGAGGCGTGGCGACGGCGCCGCGATGTGCGCTTCGTCGACGGCTCCCTCCTGCCGTGGCTCCTCGTCGTGACCACCAACGTGTCGCTCAACACCGAGCGATCGGGGCGCCGCTACCGGCGCCTGCTCGCGAAGCTGCCGGCGGCCGAGCATGCGGTCGACCCGAGCCACGAGGTCGGCGACCGTCTCGACAGCGAGCGGATGTCGCAGCAGATCACCGCCGCACTGCAACGTCTCGGCGCGAACGACCGCCGCATCGTCGACCTCTGCCTCGTCGACCAGCTGCCGATGGCCGCCGTCGCGAGCGTGCTCGACCTGCCGGTCGGCACCGTGAAGTCCCGGCTGTCGAGGGCCCGCGCGAAGCTCCAGGCCGAGCTCGGCTCGCTCCGCGAACCGGGTGAGGCGCCCGCGCCGTCGGCTGCAGCGACGTCGACCGACACGCCCTCGACCGAGGCGCCGTCCTCCGACGACCTCGGCATGGAGGTGACGCGATGACCCCGCCGGAGATGCGCCCCGAACGCGACGCGGCGATCCGCGCGATGCTCATCGACCACGTGCGCACCGAGCCGGTCGCGCAGGCGAAGCGCCGCCGGCGCCGAGTGCTCGGTTGGAGCGGCATCGGCGTGCTCGCGATCGGCGTGGCGGCGACCGCCGGCGCGGTGCTGCTGCAGCCGGCTGCGGTGTCGAACACCGAGCTGGTGCTCTGCATGAGCGAGGCCGAGCGGGCCGCCGACGGCAGCTACCCCGGCTCGTCGGCCACGATCGCCTCACCAAGCGGCGCCGGTCGCGTCGCCGACGCGGTCGGGCTCTGCTCGCTCATGTGGGAGCAGGGCGTCTTCGACGAGGGGTTCGACCCGACGTCGGCGAGCAACCCGCCGGGCCGTGTGCCAGACGAGCTGCAGGCCTGCGTGATGGCCGACGGAACAGCAGCAGTGGTGCCGTCGTCGAATGCGTCGATCTGCGCTGCGCTCGGACTCGCGCCCCTCGACGACTAGCCGAAGGTGCCGGTCGGACGGAACACGATCGACTTCACCTGATCGTTGAGTCCGCCGACGCCGCCGCACCACGGCGTGCAGTTCAGGCGCGATCCGCCGTACCCCGTCGTGCCGTAGACGGTCACCCAGCACCCGTTGGAGCCGCCGGCGGAGCTGACATTGCTGCTCCACCCCGAGGGCATGCTCGAGAAGCCGAACAGGACGCCGTAGCATCCGCTCGATCCCCAGAACGTGAGACTGGAGCCGCCGCCGTTGCTGTTGGCGTACACGGTGCCGAGCGCGGTCGAGGAGGCGGCGACGGCGCGTCCGGATGCATCGGCGGTGCCGATCGCGTCGAGGTATCGCTCGACGCCCTCAGGCTCGCTGAAGCAGACGGGGGCGGACGGTGCGGCCCGTTCGCCGACGGCCCGCACCTCCACGGCGCAGTGCTCGGCCGCGGCCGACTTCGAGCCGGTGCCGAGCGTCTCTGACGCAGTCGCGGGCGCGACGGCACCGAGACCGGCGAAGGCGAGTGAGGCCGCGAGCGCGGCGCTGATGACGATGATGCGAGGCATCGGGTCTCCTCTTCACGCCCGCCCGGGCGGCGGTCGTGCACGGATATGTCCGACACGGCCCGTGGAGTTCCCTCGAATCCGATGGAACCGCCGCGTGCGAGCCGGACATTCCCTTCTGAGCGATGGAGGCTGCGGATGCGACGAGTGACGATGCTGACGACCACGATGATCGCTGCGGCAATGGCTGCGGCGGTCGTCATCGCGCTCGTGGTCGGCGGCGACATCGGGAGGGTGATGTCGTCGGGCAGCTGACGTTCGCGCCGCCATGTCGCCGGTGCCGGCCCGTCGGGGGACTCTGGCCGGCATCGCCGGGATGGCGGCGCGAACGCGAACGGCCCCGACGAGCGAGCTCGTCGGGGCCGTTCGGCGTCTGTGCCGTGGAGCGTCGGGGCTAGCCCTGCGCGCGACGGTTGCCGCGCGAGTTGCCCGAGGGCGAGACGAGGCTGCCGACGCGCAGGGGCGCCTTGCCGCCGGAGGAGCGGTTGGAGGTCGAGCGCTGCGCACCCGTCGTCTGCGCGCCGCGGCCCTGGCCGCCGCCCTGCTTGGGGGCGTTCGCACGAGCCTCGGCCGGGCGACCCGAACGGTCGCGACGGGGCGCGCCGGCGACATCCGACTGACCGGCGTTGCCGCCGCGGCCGCGACCGCGACCCTGACCGGCGCCCGTGCGCGCCTCGCCGCTGCGCTCGCCGCCGCGCTCGTCGCGAGCGGCGCGCTTGCGCTGGGCGTTGGCGCCCTGCGAGCGACCGCCGCCGCCCTGGTGCTGGGCCTCGGAGCGGGGAGCGGGCTTGACGTACGGTGCCACGTCGCCCACGAGGGCGGTGACGGCCGGGGAGGTCGCGGTGACCTGCTGCGGCGTGACGGTGATCGCGGCCTTGCGGAGCAGGGTCTTCAGGTCCTGCTTCTGCGCGGGCAGGCTGATCGTGACGACGTCGCCCTCGCTGCCGGCGCGAGCCGTGCGGCCCGAGCGGTGCAGGTACGCCTTGTGCTCCATGGGCGGGTCGACGTGGATGACGAGCTCGATGGCATCGACGTGCACGCCGCGGGCCGCGACATCCGTGGCGACCATGACGTTGGCCGAACCGTCGGAGAACGCGGCGAGGTTGCGGTCGCGCTGCGGCTGCGACAGGTTGCCGTGCAGGTCGACCGCGGGGATGCCCTGCTCGGTGAGCTTCTTCGCGAGCTTCTTGGCGTGGTGCTTCGTGCGCATGAAGAGGATGCGGCGGCCGGTGCCCGAGGCGAGGGCCTTCACGAGGTCGTTCTTCGCGTCGACGTCGGCGACCTCGAACACGTGGTGGGTCATGGCGGCGACGTGCGAGGTGGCCTCGTCGACCGAGTGCAGCACCTCGTTGTGGAGGAAGCGCTTGACGAGCTTGTCCACGCCGTTGTCGAGCGTCGCCGAGAACAGCAGGCGCTGGCCGTCGTTGGGGGTCTTGTCCATGATGCGCGTGACGACGGGCAGGAAGCCGAGGTCGGCCATGTGGTCGGCCTCGTCGAGCACGGTGATCTCGACGGCGTCGAGCGTGACGAAGCCCTGCTTCATGAGGTCTTCGAGGCGGCCGGGGCAGGCGACGACGATGTCGACGCCGGCGCGGAGCGCGTCGACCTGGCGCTTCTGGCTGATGCCGCCGAAGATCGTCGTGGTCTTCAGGTCGTAGGCGGCGGCGAGCGGCGCGAGCACCGCGTCGATCTGCGTGGCGAGCTCACGGGTCGGAGCGAGCACGAGGGCGAGGGGGCGGCCCGGGCGACGACGGCCGCCGGCGAGCGAGGTGCCGAGGCGGGCCACCATGGGCAGCGCGAAGGCGATGGTCTTGCCCGAGCCGGTCTTGCCGCGGCCGAGCACGTCGCGTCCGGCGAGCGTGTCGGGCAGCGTGTCGACCTGGATCGGGAACGCGGTGGTCTTGCCGTCGGCCGCGAGTACGGAGACGAGGGGGGCGGGCACGCCGAGCGTGCTGAAGGTGATGTCGGTCACTGGTGCCTTTCAGGGCAGAGCACACCGCAGGATCGAGGTTTCCATGGACGGAAGGTGAGACCCGGCGGTGGGTATTGGCGAAGGCGCCGGTCGGCGCATCCGTTCGCCGTATGAGAGTCACGGACCCCTGTGCGATTTCATAAGAGCGCACAGTGCCCGGAAAGCGTTTCTACGACGCAGGCGGCGCGATCATCGCGCACACCGGGAAGCAGTCTAGCGGATGCCGCGCTGTGCATGCCCTGAGCGCCCGGAAACCGGCGCGTGGCGGCTGGGAGACGGCGGGGTCGCGAGTGCTCGGGGTCAGCGGGGCATCCGCTCGCCGACCGGCACTTCGTGACGCAGCGTGTTGCCCGGCTGCGCCAGCGGGCACGACCACGAGGGGTCGTAGGCGCACGAGGGGTTGTAGGCGAAGTTGAAGTCGATGATGAGGGAGTCGGGGTCGGCGCCGGGGCCGAGATCGGCGCCCTTCACGGTGTCGAGCAGGTAGCGTCCGCCCCCGTAGGTGCCGCCGGGGGCGCCGGCGAGCGAGTCCTTGACGGGCACGAACAGCCCGCCGCCGTAGCTCGTGAGGCGCCACACGTCGAGCGAGCCGAGGTAGGGCACGCGCACCTCGCCGATGAGGGAGAACGGGATCCGGCCGTCGCTCGCGCTCTCGACGACGAGCTTCACGGGCTCGTCGGGGCGGCGCACCTCGAGTTCGAACCGCCAGTCGGGGTCGTACCGGGAGACGGTGAGTCCCGTGAAGCCAGCACGGTCGTCGGGCAGCAGCGGCGACTGCGGATGCCCTGCGAAGAGCTCGTCGCGTGCGGACTTCCACAACTCGTGCCCGGACGCGGGCGAGTGCACGCTGAGCTGGCGCACGCCCGAGTAGAGGCCGAAGACGCGTCGGCGCCAGTCGGCGAGCTGGAGCGCGGCGATGGAGTCGGTCACGAGGCGGCCCCGGCTCTCCCGGCTGTCGGCGCACCGCCGGGGTGCTCCGTCGCAGCGGCATCCGCCGTGCCGGGCGGGTCGAAGCGCCACGTCGGCGCGAGCTGCCGCAACCGCATGCCGCGCCACTGCCAGAACGCCCACGTCGGGTACCAGGCGAGCGCGTCGAGCGCCCCGGCAGTCGCGCGCAGCTGATCGCGGTAGAGCGTGCGGCCCTCGGGCAGCGCCGAGACGGCCATGCGATGGTCCCACTCGCGGAAGGCGGAGAACACGCCGCTGTCGGCACCGCCGCCGTCGCGGAGCATGCGCACGCCGTCGGGCAGACCAGCGGGGCTCGTCAGGTCGACGCGCTCCTCACCCGCGGGGAACCTGCGGAAGGCGAGCACGCGAAGGCGATGGCGCCCCTCCGGCCACATCGTCGGCAGGCCGCCGGGTTCCAGCGACTCGAAGTCGAGCCACGGCGCGACCACCTCGCGCAGCACCGCCGGGCTCCGGAGCGCCCGCCACGCGGCATCCGGAGCGCAGTCGAGCGTGAGTTTCAGGAGCACCCGCATGAGCCGACGGTAGTGCGCCCGGATGCCCCAGCCAAGCGCCGCGCCGCATTCGAGGCGGGTACTCGGCGAGCGCGAACCCCGAACGCCTAGACTCCGGCACATGCCCGACGGACTCTGGTGGTTGCCCTCCCTCCTCGTCTTCGGCGCGGCGACGGCCGCCCTGGTCGTCGGCATGGTGGCGCTGCGACGCGGCGGTGCCCGTCGTGAACGTGCCGCGCTCGCCGCCGGCGCTGCGGCCGAGGTGCGTGCGAAGGGCCTCATCGTGCAGGCCGACAACGCCCTGCGTGACGCCGACCGCGAGCTCGCCTTCGCCGAGGCGCAATTCGGCGCCGACGAATCGCGCGCGTTGCGCGGCGCGATCGACTCGGCGCGCGCGTGGATGCGCGAGGCGTTCATCCTGCAGCAGCGGCTCGACGACGCCGATGCCGACACGGCCGCTGAGCGCCGGACGTGGACCTCCCGCATCGAAGGGCTCTGCATCTCGGCGATCGGCGCCCTCGAGGACGCCGAGTCCGCCCTCGCCGGGCGGCGGCGCACCGAACGCGGTGCCCACGCAGAACTGCCCGCCCTTCGCGCGCAGGCCGGTCGGATCGCCCGTCGACGGGTCGAGGCCGAGGCGATGCTCGGCCGGCTCGCGACCCGCTTCGCGGAGTCGGCACTCGCCACCGCCCGAGGGGCGGAGCTTCGCATCGACGCCTCGCTCGCGGCGGCCACGGCCTCGCTCGACGAGGCGGAGGCGAGACTCGCGCGCTCGGAACCCGCCGCCGACCTGCTCGGGTCGGCCGGTGACGCGCTGGCCCGTGCAGGCCGCGACCTCGACGAGATCGACGCGCTCGAACTCGCGCTGGCGAGGGCGCAGGCGGATGCCTCGGAGGAGGCCGCCGCGCTCGACGGCGAACTCGTCGCCGCGAGACGCGAGCGCGACGCACAGGAGGACCCCGACGCCGCCGAGGCCCTCGGCACGGCGATCGGCACAGGATCGGCCGCGATGGCGGATCGTGCCGCACTCGCCGGCGACCCGTTCATCGACCGCGACCGGCTCCGCGCGTGCCGCGACCGCCTCGAGGTGGCCCGCGCGGCCGCACGCAACGCGCAAGGCCGGCTCGACGGCGCTCGCGGTGCGCTCGGCGGGGCGATCGCGATCGCCGAGAGCCAACTGCGGGTGGCGCGGGCGGCGATCGAGCGCGGGGGCCACCCGGTCGGGGCGGATGCGCGCACGCGGCTGGCCGAGGCCGAGCGCCAGCTCGTGATCGCGCACCAGGAGCCCGACCCGGTCGCGGCACTCGATGCCGCTCGGCGGGCGACGTCGCGCGCGAGCGACGCCGAGGCGCTCGCGCTGTACCGCGGGTTCTGACCTCCGGCGGGGCGGGCACGGAACGGTGAACCGCTACTCTGCTGCGGTGAGCGAATCGAGCGCGGCATTCGGCCAGTCGAAGTATCAGGTCCGTTTCGACTGGGGTGTCGACGGCGCAGCGCGCATCGTGCCGGGTGCGCACATCGTGGTCGTCGTCGACGCGCTGTCCTTCACGACCGCCGTCGTCGTCGCGGCCGAACACGGCGTGTCGATCGCACCGTGGAACTCGCTCGACGAGGACGGCGTCGCGGAATTCGCGGCAGGGCTCGGCGCGGTGATCGCGAACCGGCGCGGCGAGGCCGGGCCGACGCTCTCTCCTGCGAGCTTCGCCGTTGGCGTTCAGCCGGCGGTCGTCGTGCTGCCGTCGCCGAACGGCGGAGCGCTGGTCCGCGGACTGGAGGCGGATGGCGCCGTCGTGCTCGCGGCATCCATGCGGAACCGCTCGGCGGTCGCTTCGCGGATACTCTCCCTGCAGGAGGAGCGAGGCGAGCGGATGGTCGTCGCGGTCATCGCCGCCGGTGAACGGGGCGACGACGCGAACGACGGCCGGCTGCGGTTCGCGATCGAGGACCAGCTCGTCGCGGGCGCAGTCATCGACGCGCTCGTGACGCTCGGCCTCGATCACACGTCGCCCGAAGCCGCGGTGGCGTGCGCAGCGTACGAGGGGCTGGGGCACGCGGTGGTGCATCTCATCGGTGCGTCGGGCAGCGCCGCCCAACTGAATGCCATGGGCTACCGCGGAGACGTGAGGATCGCGACCGAGCGCGACATCACCACGGTCGTTCCCGAGCTCGTCGACGGGGTCTTCCGCGCTTGAGCCGCTCTACGCCGAACAGCACAGGCGGTCGAGCACAATTCAGGCGATTCAGCCTCACGGTCCCGGATGCGAGTGCAAACGGGCTCATCTCCTGAAATCCGTCCGTCTCGCGCGTCTGCAGGGGACGTGCTGTCAGGCCGCCGCGCGCTCCGCCTTGCGCGCGCGGTGCGCGCGCACCTTGGCGCGGTTGCCGCAGCGCTGCATGGAGCACCAGCGACGGCTCGCGGCCCGCGAGGTGTCGAGGTAGACGACGTCGCAGTCGGCGCCCGAGCAGCAGCGCACGCGCTCGGCATTGTCGAGTGAGAAGAGGTCGACGGCGTCACGAGCGATCGTCGAGAGCGCCTGCGCCACGGTCTGCACCGACCGGCCGGCCTGACGGGTGCCCCCCGCGAGCGACGGGGGAACGTCGGGCGTCGCGGCGTAGAGGTTCACGAGGTCGATGTCGGCCGGACGCAACGGTTCGCCGACGCTCACCGCGACGGCCATGCGGCTGATCGCGTCGCGCAGGGCGATCGCGTCGAAGAGGTCGCGCGAGCGCGCGGCGCCGACCGCGACCGGGAAGCGCTCGTGCAGCCACCGGGTGAGGTCGTCGGGCGCGTGCAGCTGCTCGTCCGTGCGGAGCCCGCCGATCTGGCCGGTGTAGGCGAAATCGAGGGCGAACGAACCCGAGTCGAACCACCAGCGAACGCCCTCGGCGGTGGTGAACCACTGCCCGACGGGGATCGAGACGGTTGAGACGGGCACGCCACCAATCTAGCCGGTGCGCAGGGCGTCGTCCGACGGTGCGACCGGGGCCGACGACGTGCATGCGCGCGCCGGCATATCCGTCAGCCGGTGGCGGCGCTCGCGGCCCTGCGGCGTACGGCGGCGGTGATCTCCCGGCGGCGCCACACGATGAGGTTGGCGCGGTCGAACCCGCGTCGGCACAGGCCGCAGCTCAGTTGCCGCTGCGGCTCGCGGTATCGGAAGTGCTCGTGGCCGGCCGGGCATCGCCCGATCCACGGTGCGAGCTCGTGCGCGACCTCGCCGTCGTGCGTGCGCTGGCCGACGTAGCCGAGGTCGGCGGCGACCGACGCCCATTTCGGACCGTGCCCGGCACGCGGGCCGGCGAGCGCGTGCGCCACCTCGTGGAGCAGGATCTGATGGATCTCGTCGTCGTCGTACCGGGCGGCGAGGTACCGCGACACCGAGATGCGCTTCTCGGTGTAGTTGCAGAGGCCGGCGCGCTTCTTCGCATTGTCGAACGCGAAGCTCCACGTCGCGGCGTCGAGGTGCAGCACGATGAGCGCTTCGGCCCATCGTCGCACCCGCTCGAGATCCGCCATGGAACCGAGAATAGACCCGACGGGTGTCACCGGCGAAGAGGCTGGGACCCCAGATCGGGTGCCGGATTCCGGTGCGCCGCGATCAGCCTGCGGCGGCGAGCGCCACCCGGTAGAGCCGGTCGTCGCCGTCCCGCGGCGAGCCGCGACCGTCGGTGTTGTTCGTGATGAGCCACAGGGCGCCGTCGGGGGCCGCGGCGACGTCGCGGATGCGGCCGAGCTCCTCGGCGAACCACGGTGTCGCGGCGAGGGAGGCGCCGGAGGTGGCGGGCGCGATCGTCCAGAGGCGCTCGCCGCGCAGCGACGCGAGGAAGAGGGTGTCGCCGATCACGGCGAGCCCGCTCGGGCTCGCCTCCGCCGTCGACCACTGCACGACCGGGTCGACGAACCGAGGGTCGCCGGCGACGCCCTCGACGATCGGCCAGCCGTAGTTCGCGCCGCGGGAGATGCGGTTCAGCTCATCCCACGTGTTCTGGCCGAACTCGGCGGCCCAGAGCTCGCCGTTCGCATCCCACGCGAGGCCCTGCGGGTTGCGATGGCCGAGCGACCACACCGCGTTGCCGAAGGGGTTGCCCGGTGCGGCGGCGCCGTCGGGCGTCACCCGCAGGATCTTCCCCGACATCGATGCCGGATCCTGCGCGGCATCCCGGTTGCCGGCGTCGCCGCTCGTGACGTAGAGGAGGCCGTCGGGGCCGAAGGCGATGCGGCCGCCGTTGTGGTTCGCCCCGCCGCGGGGGATGCCCGTGAGCACGGGTTCGGAGCCGCCGAGCGAAAGCGAGCCCGGGGCGCCGGCCAGGGGCATCCGCACGACCCGATTGTCGGAGTCGGCGGTGTGGTACGCGTAGACCTGGTCGTCGCGCGCGCCGTCGCCCGGCAGGAATGCGAGCCCCAGCAGTCCGCCCTCGCCGCCCGCCGCGACGCCCGGCACGGCGCCCGCGACACGATGCGAGCCGTCGGCCAGCACCTCGACGATGTCGCCGCGATCGCGTTCGCTCACGAGCACGCCGCCGTTCGGCAGCACGAGGATCGACCACGGCGCGTCGAGGTCGGCGGCGATCGACTCGGGAGCGCCCGACGGCTCCAGCACGGGCGGCGGGGGCGCGGGGGTCGGGGGCGGGGCCGTCGACGCCGGCGAGCTCGGCAGCGGGGTCGGCGTCGGCAGCGGCGGGTCGGCGGTGCAGGCTGCGAGCCCGACGAACGAGATCGTGAGCATCAGCCCGGCAGCGGATGCCCCGCGCCCCACGTGCCGTGTGCGCCGCCGTCGCGGCGCGCCGGCGATGCCGGTGTCGCCGTGGCCGTCGCCGTCGCCATGCGGAACCCGAGTGCGCGCCATCCCGTCCTCCTCTTCCCAGTGTGCCCCGACTCCGCGCCAGAATGGGAGCATGCCCGCCGAGAACGATGCCATCGGCATCGACCTGAACAGCGACCTCGGAGAGTCCTTCGGGGCGTGGCGCCTCGGCGACGACGCTGCGATGTTCGCCCTCGTGTCGAGCGCCAACGTCGCCTGCGGCTTCCACGCCGGCGACCCCGTGACGATGCTCGCGAGCGCTCGGCTCGCGGCGCAGCACGGGGTCACCCTCGGCGCGCATCCCGGCTACCGCGACCTCGCGGGGTTCGGGCGGCGCGCACTCGACACGGCCCCCGCCGAGATCGCCGCCGAACTCCTCGCCCAGCTCGGCGCCCTCGACGGCCTCGCCCGGGCGGCCGGCACCCGGGTGCGATACGTGAAGGCGCACGGCGCCCTCTACCACCGGCTCGGTTCGGACGAATCGGCGGCCCACGCGTTCGTCGAGGCCGTCGCGGCCTTCGACCCGTCGCTCACCGTGCTCGGCCAGCCCGCGGGCGCGATCGCCAGGGCGGCGGATGCCGCGGGCCTCCGCTACGCCCGCGAGGCCTTCGTCGACCGGGGCTACGTGGCCGACGGCTCCCTCGTGCCCCGAGGAGAGCCCGGTGCCGTGGTCGACGACCCGGCCGCGGCATCCGATCGCGCGCTCGAGATCGTCGAGACCGGCGGCATCACGGCCGACGACGGCAGCCGGGTCGAGCTCGGCGCCGACTCGTTGTGCCTGCACGGCGACACCCCGGGCGCCGTCGCGATCGCTCGAGCGGTGCGCGCCGCGCTCGAGGGCGCGGGGTACCGGATCGAGGCGTTCGCGTGAGTCGGCGCCTCCTGCCGAGCGGTGACGCGGCCCTGCTCGTGGAGTGCGACAGCCTCGACGAGGTGCTCGCCCTGCACGACGCGCTCGCGGCCGAGCCGCCCGCCGGGCTCGTCGAGCTCGTGCCGGCGGCGCGCACGGTCCTCGTCGCCGTCGACCCGGACCGGCTGCCGCTCGAGTCCGCCGCGACGTGGGTCCGGCGCATCCCGATCGAGGCCGCGGCCCGCAGGCCGGGTCACGTCGCAGGCGAGGTGACGGTCGACGTCGTGTACGACGGCGACGACCTCCGGAGCACCGCGGCGCTGCTCGGCATCTCGGCCGAGGAGCTCGTCGCCCGCCATCAGGCCGCCGAATGGCGGGTCGCGTTCATCGGCTTCGCGCCGGGATTCGGCTACCTCGTGAGCGACGACTGGCCGTTCGAGGTGCCCCGGCTCGACGCGCCCCGCCCTCGCGTGCCCTCGGGCGCCGTCGCGCTCGCGGGCACCTTCGCCGGCGTCTACCCGCGACAGAGCCCGGGGGGCTGGCGCCTGATCGGGCGCACCGAGGCGCCGCTCTGGGACCCCGGCGCTCCGTCTCCGGCGCTCTTCGTGCCCGGGCGGCGCGTGCGCTTCACCGAGGCCGGCCGGCCATGACCCGCCTCACGGTCGAGGCGTCGGGTGCGCTCACCCTCGTCGAGGACCTGGGCCGGCCCGGCCTCGCGCACCTCGGTGTCGCAGGGTCCGGCGCGCTCGACCGAGCCGCCCTCGCGCTCGCCAATCGGCTCGTCGGCAACCCCGACGGTGCTGCCGGGCTCGAGATCCTGATGGGCGGCTTCCGCGCCCGCTTCGACGAGGGGGCCTGGATCGCCGTCACGGGCGCATGGGGTCGCGTGACGCTCGACGGTCGCCGGATCGCGCCGTACACCGCGGCCCGCGCCCTCGCGGGCGCCGTGCTCGAACTCGGCCCGGCGGAACGCGGTGCGCGCTACGTGCTCGCGGTGCGCGGCGGCATCGACGAGCCGGCCACGCTCGGCTCCCGCTCGCGCGACACGCTCTCGGCGATCGGCCCGGCACCCGTGGCCGAGGGGCGGGTGCTCGAGATCGGCGGGGCGCCCGCGGCATCCGTGCCCCTGCTCGATCGCGAGGCCGCCTTCCCGCCGCCCGCCGGCGGTGTCACCGTCGCCCTCCTGCCCGGGCCGCGCGCCGACTGGTTCACGGATGCCGCGCGCGCGACGCTCTTCGACGCCGCCTGGCGCCTCTCGGGGCAGGCCGACCGGGTCGGCGCCCGGCTCGACGGCCCCCGACTCGAGCGGCGGGTGCCGGGAGAGCTCGCGAGCGAGGCCACCGTGCCGGGCTCGATGCAGGTCGCGGGCGACGGACGGCCGACGATCCTCCTCGCCGACCGCCCGGTGACCGGCGGGTACCCCGTCGTCGCGATCCTCTCGCCCGCCTCGCTCGACGCCGTGGCGCAGCTGCGACCCGGCCAGGAGGTGCGGTTCCGGCACGCGTGACCGTTCCCCTCGGCGGGCGCGTGTAGCGTCGAACAGGCGCCCGAGGCGCGACCCCAGCACCGAGGAGATCGAGATGACCATCGTCAACGCCTACGCCGCGCCGAGTGAAGCCGCCCCGCTCGAGCGCACCCGCATCGAACGCCGCGCGCTCGGACCGCTCGATGTCCGCATCGACATCGCGTACGCCGGCATCTGCCACTCCGACATCCACACGGTTCGAGGCGACTGGGGGTCGCAGCAGTACCCGCTCGCGCCCGGCCATGAGATCGCCGGCACCGTCGCCGAGATCGGCGAGGCCGTGACGAGGCACGCCGTCGGCGACCGGGTGGGCGTCGGCTGCATGGTGAACTCGTGCGGCGAGTGCCGCAACTGCCTTCGCGGCGACGAGCAGTTCTGCGTGGACGGTCCGGTCTTCACCTACGGCGACACCGACCGCGACGGCACCGTCACCCAGGGCGGCTACTCCGAGCAGGTCGTCGTGACCGAGGCGTTCGTCGTGCGGATTCCCGACGCACTCGCCCTCGACGTCGCAGCGCCGCTGCTGTGCGCCGGTATCACCACCTACTCACCGCTGCGGCGCTGGAAGGTCGGCCCCGGCACGCGCGTCGCGGTCGTCGGGCTCGGCGGCCTCGGGCACATGGGCGTGCAGTTCGCGCACGCCCTCGGTGCGGAGGTGACCGTGCTGTCCCAGACGCTGAGCAAGCAGGACGACGGCCTGCGCCTCGGCGCCGACCACTACCGCGCGACCTCCGACCCCGCGACGTTCACCGAGCTCCGCGGCTCGTTCGACGTCATCCTCAACACCGTCAGCGCCGTGATCGACCTCGACGCGTACCTGTCGCTCCTCGACGCCGGCGCGGCGATGGTGTGCGTCGGCGCGCCCGGCGAACCGCTCGGCGTCGGCGTGATGTCGCTCATCAGCGGGAACAAGACCCTCGCCGGCTCGAACATCGGCGGCATCCGCGAGACCCAGGAGATGCTCGACTTCTGCGCGGAGCACGGCATCGGCGCCGAGATCGAGGTGATCCCGGCCTCGGGCATCAACGCCGCCTACGAGCGCGTGCTCGCCTCCGACGTTCGGTACCGCTTCGTCATCGACGCGGCGACCTTCGCCGACTGAGCGCGAGCTGCCGCGCGCTCGCGCATCACGGCTTCGACAGGAACACCGAGCGCGCGGGCGGGGGAGACGGCACCGCCGTGGCATCCGTGACGACCGGAGCGCCCGCGATGAAACGGCGCAGCTCCTCGCCGTCGACGAGCTTCGCCGGCGACGGGTCGCTCGCGAGGCGGCGGGGGAGGCCCCCGAACGGCAGCTCGTCATGCGAGGCGTACATGACGACGTTGCCGAAGCGGCGGCCCTTCAGCATCGACGTGTCCGCGGCGATCGCGAGGTGCTCGAAGACGTGCGCGAGGGTCGCGGCCTGCGATCGTGCGAAGGCGAGGCCGGCGCCGTCGGCGACGTTGACGGCGACGATGCCGCCGGGAGCGAGCCGCGGCGACACGAGCCCGTAGAACTCGGCGCTCGTGACGTGTGCGGGAGTGCGCGCGCCCGAGAAGATGTCGACGATCGCGATGTCGACCGCGCCGTCGAGGCCGGCGGGCAGCTTCGCGAGCACCTCGCGGGCGTCGCCGTGCCGCACACGCACCTGCGCGCCGCGGGGCAGCGGCAGGTGCTCGCGCACGAACTCGACGAGGTCGGACTCGAGCTCGACGACCTGCTGGCGCGAACCGGGCCGGGTGGCCGCGACGTAGCGGGGGAGCGTGAGCGCGCCGCCGCCGAGGTGCACCGCGGTGATCGACTGCCCCTCGGGCCGCACGAGGTCGACCGCGTGCCCGATGCGACGCACGTACTCGAACCCGAGCCAGTCGGGTCGGTCAACCTCGACGTGCGACTGCGGCGTGCCGTCGACGTAGAGGGTCCACGAGCCGGGCGACTGGCGCGACTCCTCGAGCCGGGCGAGGTGGCCGCTGACGGCGAGGCGGCGTTCGAGCTCTGACACGGATGCCACGCTACCGCGCGGGCCTACTCGCGCCGCGCTCGCCGTGGAGCGGAGCTGCGGTCAGCAGGCGCCCCAGAGCACGAAGTCGAGCCGATCGCCGTCGAGCACCTCCGCCGGATGCGGCCCCTGGGCGAGCAGTCGCTCGCGAAGACCGCGCGGCAGCCCACCGGGCGACGCGACGAGCACGGCGTTGCCCTCCTCCGCGCCCGAGAGCACGCTCGGGTCGCCCGCGACGAGGAGCGCGGCACCGGGGTCGGCCCGGGCGATCGCGCGCGCCTGCCTGCGGAGCCGGTCGAGCCCCGCGGCATCCGCCACGTTGACGGCCAGCACGCCGCCGGGTGCCAGGAGCGCGAGGCATCCGCTCATGAAGTCGACCGTCTCGACGAAGGCCGGCGCCTGCAGGAGCGTATAGAGGTCGACGATGACGAGGTCGAAGGGGCCGTCGACGGCCTCGATGGCGGATGCCGCGTCGCCGACGACGAGCTCGATGTGCGCACCCTCGGGCAACGGCAGCCGCTCGAGCACGAGATCGAGCAGTTCTCGATCGAGCTCGACCACGAGCTGCCTCGCGCCCGGGCGAGTCGCCGCGACGTACCGTGCGAGCGTGAGGGCGCCTCCGCCGAGGTGCAGCACCCGCAATGGTTCGGACGACGTGCCGGCGGCGTCGATGACGTGCCCCAGGCGACGCGTGTACTCGAAGAAGAGGTGCGTCGGGTCGAGGAGGTCGACGTGCGACTGGGCCGTGCCGTCGACCAGGAGGGTCAGTCCGTGCTTCGAGAAGACGTCCGCCTCGAACTCGATGTGCAGCGCCATGCCTGCATCGTGCCATGCGGCGGCCCGTCGGCGCTCGGGTGATCAGGCGCAGCTGCGCGGAACAGGTGCATCGATTTCGGCGTTATACCGGAGAATCGCAGACAAATCAAGAATCGACTGGACACGGCGCGCCTGGCGACATATAGTTAACCTTTGCGCTCCCAGACCCACCATGCCTTCATATTGCGGTCGGCTTTCGTGCGTGTCGAGATCCTGAGGTCTCCGACATCCGCATTCGTCTGAGGGGTTCCACTCTCCGCTACCGACAGTGAACCGGCCCGACGGGGCCATGGAGGTTATTCACTTGGCTGCTGCGCGCAACGCGACCACGCCCACCCCCAAGAACGGACGCGGTGCAAGCCGTCTCTCGTTCGCCAAGGTCACCGACACCCTTACGGTACCCGACCTGCTCGCTCTCCAGACGGAGAGCTTCGACTGGCTCGTCGGAAACGAGGCGTGGAAGACACGCCTCACCGAGGGCAAGGCGGCCGGTCGTCAAGACCTGCCGGAGACCACCGGTCTCGAGGAGATCTTCGAGGAGATCTCCCCGATCGAAGACCTCGGCGAGACCATGCAGCTCTCGTTCACCAACCCTGAGCTCGAGCCTCCGAAGTACACGATCGACGAGTGCAAGGAGAAGTCCAAGACCTACTCCGCACCGCTGTACGTGAACGCGGAGTTCATGAACCACCTCACGGGTGAGATCAAGACGCAGACCGTCTTCATGGGCGACTTCCCGCTCATGACCCCCAAGGGCACGTTCGTCATCAACGGCACCGAGCGCGTCGTCGTCTCGCAGCTCGTGCGTTCGCCGGGCGTCTACTTCGAGCGCACCCCCGAGAAGACGTCCGACAAGGACATCTACTCGGCTCGCGTCATCCCGAGCCGTGGTGCATGGCTCGAGTTCGAGATCGACAAGCGCGACCAGGTCGGCGTGCGCATCGACCGCAAGCGCAAGCAGAGCGTCACCGTCTTCCTGAAGGCCCTCGGCCTCACCTCCGAGGAGATCCTCGAGGAGTTCGCCGGTTACGAGTCCATCGCCCTCACCCTCGAGAAGGACAACATCCTCACGAAGGAAGAGGCGCTCAAGGACATCTACCGCAAGCTCCGTCCGGGCGAGCAGGTCGCCGCCGAGGCCGCGCGTGCGCTCCTCGACAACTTCTACTTCAACCCGAAGCGCTACGACCTCGCGAAGGTCGGCCGGTACAAGATCAACAACAAGCTGGGTCTCGAGGCTCCCCTCACCGACTCGGTGCTGACGGTGCAAGACATCGTCGCCACGATCAAGTACCTCGTCGCGCTGCACGACGAGCGCACCACCCTGCCCGGCCGCCGTGCCGGCAAGGCGGTCGACCTGCGCCTCGACGTCGACGACATCGACAACTTCGGCAACCGTCGCATCCGCGCGGTGGGCGAGCTCATCCAGAACCAGGTCCGCACCGGCCTGTCCCGCATGGAGCGCGTCGTCCGCGAGCGCATGACCACGCAGGACATCGAGGCGATCACCCCGCAGACCCTGATCAACGTGCGACCCGTCGTCGCCGCGATCAAGGAGTTCTTCGGCACCTCGCAGCTGTCGCAGTTCATGGACCAGAACAACCCGCTCGCGGGTCTGACCCACAAGCGCCGCCTCTCGGCGCTCGGCCCCGGCGGTCTCTCGCGCGACCGCGCCGGCGTCGAGGTCCGAGACGTCCACCCCTCGCACTACGGCCGCATGTGCCCGATCGAGACCCCGGAAGGCCCGAACATCGGCCTCATCGGATCGCTCGCATCGTTCGCGCGCATCAACTCGTTCGGCTTCATCGAGACCCCGTACCGCAAGGTCGTCGCCGGCAAGGTCACCGACCAGATCGACTACCTCACGGCGTCCGAAGAGGACGACTACATCGTCGCCCAGGCCAACGCGCCGCTGAAGGCCGACGGTCACTTCTCCGAAGACCGCGTCCTCGCCCGTCAGAAGGGCGGCGAGGTCGACCTCGTCCCCGCCGACCTGATCGGCTACATGGACGTCTCGCCGCGCCAGATGGTGTCGGTCGGTACCTCGCTCATCCCGTTCCTCGAGCACGACGACGCGAACCGCGCCCTCATGGGTGCCAACATGCAGCGTCAGGCTGTGCCGCTGCTCCGCAGCGACTCGCCGTTCGTCGGCACCGGCATGGAGGGCTACGCGGCCATCGACGCCGGTGACGTCATCACCGCCGACCAGGCCGGTGTCGTCGCCGAGGTCTCGGCCGACTCGGTCACCGTGCAGCTCGACGCGGGCGGCACGCAGACCTACTTCCTGCGCAAGTTCGACCGCTCCAACCAGGGCACGTCGTACAACAACCGCGTCCTCGTGAACGCGGGCGACCGCATCGAGGTCGGCGAGGTCATCGCCGACGGTCCCGCGACCGACAACGGCGAGCTCGCGCTCGGCAAGAACCTCCTCGTGGCGTTCATGCCGTGGGAGGGTCACAACTTCGAGGACGCGATCATCCTCAGCCAGAACCTCGTGAAGGACGACGTGCTCTCGTCGATCCACATCGAGGAGTACGAGGTCGACGCCCGCGACACGAAGCTCGGCAAGGAGGAGATCACCCGTGATCTCCCGAACGTCAGCCCCGACCTGCTGGCCGACCTCGACGAGCGCGGCATCATCCGCATCGGCGCCGAGGTCCGCCCCGGCGACATCCTCGTCGGCAAGGTCACGCCGAAGGGCGAGACCGAGCTGTCGGCCGAGGAGCGCCTGCTCCGCGCGATCTTCAACGAGAAGAGCCGCGAAGTCCGCGACACCTCGCTGAAGGTGCCCCACGGTGAGCGCGGCACGATCATCGCCGTCAAGGTGTTCGACTCGCAGGACGGCGACGACGAGCTCGGCTCGGGCGTCAACCAGCGCGTGGTCGTCTACATCGCCCAGAAGCGCAAGATCACCGAGGGCGACAAGCTCGCCGGCCGCCACGGCAACAAGGGCGTCATCTCGAAGATCCTGCCGGTCGAGGACATGCCGTTCCTCGCCGACGGCACTCCGGTCGACGTCATCCTGAACCCGCTCGGCATCCCCGGTCGCATGAACTTCGGCCAGGTGCTGGAGACCCACCTCGGATGGGTCGCCAAGCAGGGCTGGAAGGTCGACGGCAGCCCGGCGTGGGCCAAGAAGCTCCCGAAGGACGCCCACGAGGCCGCGCCCGGCACCAAGGTCGCGACCCCGGTGTTCGACGGCGCCCTCGAGGAGGAGATCGCGGGTCTGCTCGACTCGACGCTCCCCAACCGCGACGGCGAGCGACTGATCGACTCGACGGGCAAGACCCAGCTCCTCGACGGCCGCTCCGGCGAGCCGTTCCCGTACCCGGTCTCGGTCGGCTACATGTACATCCTGAAGCTGCACCACCTCGTCGACGACAAGATCCACGCGCGTTCGACGGGCCCGTACTCGATGATCACCCAGCAGCCGCTCGGTGGTAAGGCGCAGTTCGGTGGCCAGCGATTCGGTGAGATGGAGGTCTGGGCGCTCCAGGCCTACGGCGCCGCATACGCGCTGCAGGAGCTCCTCACGATCAAGTCCGACGACATCCTCGGCCGCGTCAAGGTGTACGAGGCGATCGTCAAGGGCGAGAACATCCAGGAGCCCGGCATCCCCGAGTCCTTCAAGGTGCTCATGAAGGAGATGCAGTCGCTCTGCCTGAACGTCGAGGTGCTCTCGGCCGACGGCACCGCGGTCTCGCTCCGCGACACCGACGACGAGGCCTTCCGCGCTGCGGAAGAGCTCGGCATCAACATCTCCGCGCGCTTCGAATCGTCGAACATCGACGAGATCTAAGCCAGGCCAGTAACGATTCCAGAGACTTTCCAAGGAGAGAAATTGCTCGACGCAACGACTTTTGACGAGCTTCGCATCGGCCTGGCCACCGCAGAGGACATCCGCAAGTGGTCCTACGGTGAGGTCAAGAAGCCTGAAACCATCAACTACCGCACCCTGAAGCCCGAGAAGGACGGTCTGTTCGGTGAGCAGATCTTCGGCCCGAGCCGCGACTGGGAGTGCGCCTGCGGCAAGTACAAGCGTGTCCGCTTCAAGGGCATCGTCTGCGAGCGATGCGGCGTGGAGGTCACCAAGTCCTCCGTGCGCCGTGAGCGCATGGGCCACATCGAGCTCGCCGCGCCGGTCACGCACATCTGGTACTTCAAGGGTGTGCCCAGCCGTCTCGGCTACCTGCTCGACATGGCGCCGAAGGACCTCGAGAAGGTCATCTACTTCGCCGCCTACATGGTCATCGACGTCGACGACGAGGGTCGTCACGCCGACATGCCCGGCCTCGAGAACGAGCTCCGGCTCGAGATCAAGACCATCGGCGACCAGCGCGATGCCCGCATCGCGACGCTGATGGCGCGCAAGGAAGACGAGCTCGCCGCACTCGAGGCGGAGGGCGCCAAGTCCGACCAGAAGAAGCGCGCCGAGGCGGCCGCCGACAAGGAGATGACGCAGGTCCGCAAGTCGGGCGACGAGCAGATCGCGCACCTCGAGCGCGTGTGGGAAGACTTCCGCACCCTCAAGGTCGGCGACCTCAAGCCCGAGGACTCGGTCTTCCACGAGCTCCAGGACCGCTTCGGCATGTACTTCGACGCCTACATGGGCGCCGAGGCCATCAAGAAGCGCCTCGAGGCCTTCGACCTGGCCGCCGAGGCCGACGACCTGCGCCTGCAGATCGCCGAGGGCAAGGGCCAGAAGAAGATCCGCGCGATCAAGCGCCTGCGCGTCGTGAGCTCCTTCCTGCAGACCGGCAACTCGCCGGCTGCGATGGTGCTCGACGTCGTGCCGGTGATCCCGCCGGAGCTTCGTCCGATGGTCCAGCTCGACGGCGGCCGCTTCGCGACCTCCGACCTCAACGACCTCTACCGTCGCGTGATCAACCGCAACAACCGTCTTCGTCGTCTGCTCGACCTCGGCGCCCCCGAGATCATCGTCAACAACGAGAAGCGGATGCTGCAGGAGGCCGTCGACGCGCTGTTCGACAACGGCCGCCGCGGTCGCCCCGTCACCGGTACCGGCAACCGCGCCCTGAAGTCCCTGAGCGACATGCTCAAGGGAAAGCAGGGTCGCTTCCGCCAGAACCTGCTCGGCAAGCGCGTCGACTACTCGGGCCGTTCGGTCATCGTCGTCGGCCCCCAGCTGAAGCTGCACCAGTGCGGTCTGCCCAAGCAGATGGCGCTGGAGCTCTTCAAGCCGTTCGTGATCAAGCGCCTGATCGACCTGAGCCACGCTCAGAACATCAAGGCCGCCAAGCGCATGGTCGAGCGTTCGCGTCCCCAGGTCTGGGACGTGCTCGAGGAGATCATCCGTGAGCGCCCGGTTCTGCTGAACCGTGCACCCACGCTGCACCGCCTCGGCATCCAGGCCTTCGAACCGCAGCTCGTCGAGGGCAAGGCCATCCAGCTCCACCCGCTCGTGTGCGCGGCGTTCAACGCCGACTTCGACGGCGACCAGATGGCCGTGCACCTTCCCCTCTCGGTGGAGGCGCAGGCCGAGGCCCGCATCCTGATGCTCGCCTCGAACAACATCCTGAAGCCGTCCGACGGCCGCCCGGTGACCCTGCCCACCCAGGACATGATCATCGGCCTGCACCACCTGACGACCGGCAAGCCCGGCGCCGCAGGTGAGGGTCGCGCGTTCTCGTCGATCTCCGAGGCCATCCTCGCGTTCGACCAGAACCGTCCGGGCGAGCTCGCGCTCGACCTCGGCGCCACGGTCAAGATCCGCCTCGAGGGCCTGCACTTCGCCGAGGGCGAGACCCCCGAGAACTTCGTTCCCGGCAAGCCGTACCTGCTCGAGACGACCCTCGGTCGCGCCCTCTTCAACGAGGC
The DNA here is from genome assembly GCF_004134865.1 of Agromyces fucosus. Classification (GTDB taxonomy): domain Bacteria; phylum Actinomycetota; class Actinomycetes; order Actinomycetales; family Microbacteriaceae; genus Agromyces; species Agromyces fucosus. The sequence goes on from NZ_SDPO01000003.1 coordinate 668,761, forward strand.
GCTGCCGGTCGACTACCCCTACGTGAACGCGCAGGCGGGCAAGACGCAGATCTCGGAGATCGTCAACGACCTCGCCGAGCGCTACCCGAAGACCGAGGTCGCAGCGACCCTCGACCGAATCAAGGACGCCGGCTTCAAGTGGGCGACCCGTTCGGGCGTGACGGTTGCACTCTCCGACATCCTGACGCCGCCCAACAAGGGCGAGATCGTCTCGAAGTACGAGAAGCAGGCCGCGAAGGTCCAGGGCCAGTTCGAGAAGGGTCTGACGACCGACCTCGAGCGTCGCCAGGAGCTCATCCAGATCTGGACCAAGGCGACCGACGAGGTCGCAAAGGCCATGCAGGAGAACTTCCCGACCGACAACACCATCAACCGCATGGTGACGTCGGGTGCTCGTGGTAACTGGCTGCAGGTGCGCAACATCGCCGGCATGCGAGGCCTCGTGAACAACCCGAAGGGTGAGATCATCCCTCGCCCGATCATCTCGAGCTACCGCGAGGGCCTCTCGGTCGCCGAGTACTTCATCGCGACGCACGGTGCCCGCAAGGGTCTGGCCGACACGGCCCTCCGTACGGCCGACTCGGGTTACCTCACGCGTCGTCTCGTCGACGTCTCGCAGGATGTCATCATCCGCGAGGACGACTGCGGCACGAGCAAGGGCCTCGAGCTCCCGATCGCGACCACGGATGCCTCGGGCGAGCTGGTCCGCGACCCGAACGTCGAGAACGCGGTCTACGCCCGCAGCCTCGCCGCCGACGCGGTCAACGCCAAGGGCGAGGTCGTCGCTGAGGCCGGTGAGGACGTCGGCGACGTGCTCATCGACAAGCTCATCACGGCCGCCGTCGAGACGATCAAGGTGCGCTCCGTGCTCACCTGCGAGTCCGCCGTCGGTGTCTGCGCGAAGTGCTACGGCCGTTCGCTCGCGACCGGCAAGCTCGTCGACATCGGCGAGGCCGTCGGCATCATCGCGGCCCAGTCGATCGGTGAGCCCGGCACGCAGCTGACGATGCGTACCTTCCACACCGGTGGTTCGGCCTCGGCCGACGACATCACGCAGGGTCTTCCCCGCGTGCAGGAGCTCTTCGAGGCGCGTACCCCCAAGGGTGCGTCGCCCATCGTCGAGGCCCCGGGTCGCATCACGATCGACGAGACCGACAAGCAGCGCAAGGTCATCCTCACGCCCGACAACGGCGACGAGCCGATCGCATACAACGTGCTCAAGCGTTCGACCCTCCTGGTCGAAGACGGACAGCACGTCGAGCTCGGCCAGCAGCTGATCGTCGGCACCGTCGACCCGAAGGAAGTCCTCCGGGTCAAGGGTGTGCGCGAAGTGCAGAAGCACCTCGTCAACGGCGTGCAGGACGTCTACCGCTCGCAGGGCGTGCCGATCCACGACAAGCACATCGAGGTCATCGTGCGCCAGATGCTGCGCAAGGTCACCGTCGTCGACCACGGCGACACCGACCTGCTGCCCGGTGAGCTCGTCGACCGCCTGAAGTACAACGGCATCAACCGTGCCGCGCTGACCGAGGGCAAGAAGACGGCGTCGGCTCGCCAGGAGGTCATGGGTATCACCAAGGCCTCGCTCGCGACCGAGTCGTGGCTGTCGGCCGCGTCCTTCCAGGAGACGACCCGCGTGCTCACGCAGGCCGCCATGGAGGGCAAGTCCGACCCGCTCGTCGGCCTCAAGGAGAACGTGATCATCGGAAAGCTGATCCCCGCCGGCACCGGTCTGCAGAAGTACCGGAACGTCGCGGTCGAGGCGACCGAGGAGGCGAAGGCGGAGCGGTACCCGAACCGCATCTTCACCGACGACGCCGCGTTCACCGAGGGCGACCTGAGCTTCGTCGACTTCGACGCGTTCTCGAGCGACGACTTCACCCCCGGCAACTACAGCTAGTCAGCCGATACGACAGCAGGGCCCCGGAGCGATCCGGGGCCCTGCTTCGTTTCTCGGCGGCGGTGCCGCATCCACTCTTCGGAATGGGTGTCCGCCGCGACATCCGCTCGCCCGACGGGGTGTGCGAAGCGCCGCGCGCGCTCCCGGACGACGACCGGATGCGTTGCTACAGTTGGCCGATCACGGGTGCGCGGGGTGCCCGGAAGGAGCGCGATCATGAGCAGCACGACTCCCGGATCCGACCCGGAACGTCACGAGGAAGAGACCGGTCCGGTCGACGACGCCTTCGTCGACGAGGCCGCGCCCGCGCCCGCTCCCGCGGTGGACGAGACGGGACCGGTCGACGAGCCGGCGCGCGTCGAGGGCGACTCATCAGCGGCCTCGGTCGATGCGGTCGAGCCCGGGACCGCTGATTCCGACCTGGCCGCCACGTCGCGCCTCGACGAGGCCGTCGAGCGGGCGAGTGCGCACCCGGCGCCGGAGGAGACCAACGGCATCGACGACCTGGATGCCTCCGCGACCCCTGAACCCGTCGCCGCCGACGCCGTGCGTCGTGAGACCTATGTGCCGTCCGCGACCATGGCAGCGGGAACCGCCGCCGGCGCCGCGACCCTCGCCGACGAGCCCGAACCCGTCTACGTCGCCCCGCAGCCCGGCCCGCAGACCATCTACGTGCAGGCGCCGACACCGCCGAAGGCGAGGGGCAACCGCGGCTTCGGTATGCTCGTCGCGCTCATCGGCACCGTCGCGTTCGGGGTGCTCTACGGAGCCATCGGCTATGCGCTCTACCTGAACTACGGGGCACCTGCCGGTGAGGCGATCGGCATCGCCGACTTCCTCCTCGAGCCCATGTACTGGGTTCCCGTCGTCGCCTTCTTCATCGGCTTCGCGCTGCTCGCGGCGATCGTGAACCGGGGTCCGTGGTGGGCCTACGCGGTGTTCGGCCTGCTCGTCGGCGTGCTCGTGTACTTCGCCTACATCGGCGGCTCGCTGCTCGGGGTGGAGGCCTGGACGCTCACGCTCGAGCAGGCCAACGACTTCATCGCCGAGCGGTGGCTCGACCCGTACGCGATCGTCGCAGCCGTCATCGCCCGCGAGATCCCGATCTGGCTGGGCGGATGGATCGCCGCTCGCGGACGCGCGGTGACCGAGCGCAACCGGCTCGCACTCGAGGCGTACGACCGCGAGCTCGCGGCCGGGCCCCAGGTGCAGCGGTACTGATCGGCAGACGCCCGTCGGGCAGACGCCCGTCGGGCGGACGCGCAGCTAGTCGGACACCCCGCAGGGGCGGACGATCTCGCTCGGCGGGGCGACCGGCTGGTCGTCGCCCCATGCGCTGAACGTGAAGGATCCATCGCCCGTGCGATCGCCGGCGGTGAAGTCGGTCGGCAGGGGAGCGCCCACGCGCGCGACGTGCATGATGCCCGCGGGAGCGGTCTCCCCGCCGAGCACGACGTCGAGCACCTCGGCGTCGGAGGGCGGCGACGGGACGCTCACGGAGTCGCTGGACTCGAGGAGCGCGCCGACGAGGTCGCCCGGGCGAAGCAGCGGTGACCACTGCTCGGCGAGCCCTTCGCCCGATGCGGCGCACACGAAGCCCTGCTCGAGCTCGGGGATGCCCATCTGCGCGGCGTACGCGGCGTTGCCGCGGAGGTAGGTGCGTCCGGCGGCGGCGACGACCTCGAAGCTCAGTCCGCCCGCCGTGACCGTCGCGGTGTACTCACCCGGACGCCCCCGGTAGTCGACGGCGAGCGCCCGGCCGGGCGCGGCTTCGACCTCGGGCGTCGCGGCGGTGAGTTCCGTGAACGTGCCGGAGTACGCGACGCTGCCGGCGGCTTCGACGGCGTCGACGATCTCGCCGGCGGCATCGACCCCGGAGAGCAGCCAGAGGCCGTTTCCGTCGATCTGCGAGGGGTCGAGGTCGCCCAGGTCGTACTGCGTCGGCGTCGGTGGCGCCTCCTGCGGCGCGGCGCTGCACCCCGCGAGCGCGAGCGCTGCGATGCAGACGAGCGGGGCGCTCCGCCTCACGACGCGGCGTCGGCGACGCACGCGCTCTGCGCGCGCTGCGAGCCGAGAGTCGAGGCGTCGAGCGAGACGTCGCCGGAGGTGGCGGTCGGCCGCACGACGAAACAGGTGTCGTTCTCGTAGATGCCGAGTGCCGCGGGGAGCCAGGCCTCGGTGCCCGTCACCCACTGGGTCAGGTCGGTCGATTCGCCGTCGCCGTGCACGGCGTACACGCTGTACGCCGCGTCGGGGCCGCTCCAGTCGAGGTGGGCGTTGCCGCCGTCCACGCTCAGGGAGAGGCCGCTGACCGCGACCGAGTCGTCGTTCAGGGCCGAGATGACGAACCAGGCGACGGCGCCGGCGAGGGCGACGAACGTCAGTGCGATCGAGACGATGAATGCCGGATGCCGCCACCACTTGCGTTCCCGGGCCGGCGCCTCCGCCAGCTCGGGGAGCACGGAACCCGTCGTGCCGAGCGGCCGGGTGACTCCGGTCTGAGGCAGGTGCGTCTGTCCGGGCGCGGTGCCGAGCGAGGTGTTCTGCATCGGGTCCTTCCCTGGCGGCGCCGAACGAAACGGCCGGCTCCGGCCGACCGCGTACCATGGTATCCCGAACGCCGGGGCACGGATCGTGCACGACGACGGGAGAGCAGTGGGCAGAGCGAGCGGCCGTCGGGCCGTGACGGCTTCTCTCGCGCTCGCGTGCGCCCTCGCGGCGTGGTCGGCGGCGGCGCCGGTGCATGCCGATGAAGGCACGGATGCCGCGGCTCCCGGTTCGGCGTCGGGTCCGACGGCGATCTCGGTGCCCTATCTCGGCTCGGCTGCCATCGAGCCGGGCGAGGGCTGGTCGATCACGGACTGCGCGGGACCCAGCACCGCGACGGCGCTCGTGGTGGCGTGCGAGCCCACGAAGATCACCCTGAGCGCGACGAGCTACGATCACGACGCCGGCGTCGTGACCGTGCCGGTGCCGCTCTCGAACGGGCGCACCTCGATGACCGTCGACTACTCGGTGTCGCTCGCGCCGCCCGAACCGCCCACGGTCGCCGAGAGCGCGTACGGCTTCCCGGTCGCCGCAGGTTCGACCGTCATGCTGCCGTTCAGCGACCTGGGCATCGCGTGCGCGGTCTGCGTGAACGGCGGAGCCTTCGACGTCGTCGAGGTGCGGCCGTCTTCCGCCGGCACGGCTGCGTCGAACGGCACCCACCTCGTCTTCCGGCCGTCGGAGCGGTTCGAGGGCGCCGCCGAGATCGTCGTTCGCTACGCCGACGACTTCGGCACCTGGTCGGCCGATGCCGCGATCACCGTTCCGGTCTACTCGCCGCGGAACCGCCTGGTCGCGACGAGCGTGTTCGTCGGGCTCTCCGACGCGCCGCAGAACATCGACCTGCTGCCGCTGGCCTTCCGTTTCGGGGGAGGCGACGCCGAGGTCAGCCTCGTCGGTTGCGGCTCGGCCGTGCACGGCACGGTGGTCTGCGCACCCGACGGTTCGGCCGTGTACGCTCCGGGCACCGCCTCGGTCGATCAGTTCAGCTACCACGTCGTGTCCGCCGACGGCGAGCACGCCACCGGCTCGGTGACCCTCGTCGCGGATGCTCCGCCCGAGCCGTCGCTCGTGCCGGGTTCCGCGACGCAGGGCGATGATGGCGTACCGTCGAAGATCGTTCCGCGCGTGCCGGTCGACGGCGACGCATCCGGTCCGCGTGGCGGGATCTTCGCGTCGCTCATCGAGACGTTCGACCGGGCCGGTGTGCGATGACGACGATGGCGGGGCGGACCGCGACAGAGAGGTGTGCAGCATGAGCGTTCGACTGACGATCGGCGAGCCGGTCGCGGCGGGCAAGCCGGCATCGTGGCTCCTGAAGGTCGATGAGGCGACGACCGTCGGCGAGGTCGCGGAGTCGCTCGGCGTCGTGCCGAGCGTGCTCGACCCCCACGCGGGCACCGCGACCCCGCTGGCGGAGTCGGCGCTCCTGTCGGGGTCGACCGTTCCGGTCGCGGGCTCGCCGCTGCTCTCGCCGGGTACCCTCCGCCTCGAGGTCGTGGGCGGCCCGTTCGCGGGCGAGAGCGTGCCGATCCAACGCGGCGCGACGATCACGATCGGCACCGCGGCATCCGCTGGACTGACCATCGCCGACCCCGCGCTCGCGCCGCAGCACGCCGCCCTCGCGTTGAACGCGGCGGCGACGCTCGAGAACGGTCGGCCCGCTCCGCTCGCGGCGACCCTGGCGCCGGCGGTCGCGGGCGCGCCGATCTGGGTGAACGGCGAGCCGATCGACGGCGAGGTCGCGCTCGTGCCGGCCGACCTGTTCCAGATCGGCAGCAGCATGTTCCGCATCGGCATGGCCCCGGGCTCCGACGCGGACCTCACGCGCGACGCGCTCGGCGGTCGCGGGTTCAACCGTCCGTCGCGCATCGAGCCCTCGCAGGCGCAGCCGGTCGTGCAGTTGCCCGGCGACAAGCCCGAAGACCCCGACCAGTCGCCGATGCCGTGGCTGTCCGCGATCATCCCGGTCGTGCTGGGCGTCACGATGGCGATCGTGTTCGCGCGTCCCATCATGCTGCTCATGGCGGCGGCGAGCCCCATCATGGTCGTCGGCTCCTTCATCGCGAACCGGAAGCTCGCGAAGAAGAAGGGGCTGAAGACCGAGAAGCAGTGGATCGAGGAGATCAAGGTCGCCGAGCGCCGCATCAGCGACCTCGCTCGGATGCAGCGACTCCAGGGCTGGTATCGCATGCCCGACCCGGTCGTGATCGCGGACATCGCGCTGCGACCCCTCTCGAGGCTGTGGGAGCGACGCAAGTCCGACGCCGACGCCCTGCAGCTCCGCGTGGGCGTGACGGAGGTCACCCTCGACGTGCGCTTCGAGGGCGGTGGCAAGGACCGTTCCGCGCCGGCCCGGGTCGGCGTCACGCCCGAGCCGGTCGCGGCCGATCTGCGGTCGGGCGTCGTCGGTATCGCCGGGCCCTCCGACGCCGTGCGCAACCTGGCTCGCGCGATGGTCACCTCGTTCGCCACGCTGCGCTCGCCGCGCGACGCCGAACTCGTCGTGATCTGCGATGCCGCGGCCGACGCCGAATGGGCGTGGACCCAATGGCTTCCGCATGTCCAGGCGAGCGGTTCGGTCACCGCGATGATCGGCAACACCGACGACAGCCGCCGCGAGCGACTCCGCGAGGCCGCCGTCACGCTCGAGACCCGCATGCGCCTGTCGGGCCAGCGAGGCGCCGTCGTCCCGACCGACATCCTCATCGTCGTCGACGGCATCCGCGAGTACCGCATGCTTCCCGGCATGGTGCCGCTCCTCGAGCACGGCGCTGCGCACGGCATCCACATCATCGCGCTCGACTCCGAACGCGCTCGACTGCCCGAGGAGGCCGCGAGCGTCGTGGTCGTCGACTCGACGGACCCGTCGATCGGCCGGTTCGAGACCGGCAAGGAGTACTTCCCGACGGTGCTGCTCGACGGCGTCTCCCTGAGCGCCGCCGAGCGGATCGCCCGCAGCCTCTGCTCCATCCAGCACGTCAGCGGAGTCGGCGACGACGCCATGCTCCCCACGAGCGTGCGAATGGTCGACCTGCTGAAGATCGATCTCGACGACCCCGCGCCCATCATGCAGCGCTGGACGAAGCAGCCCCGGAACACCTTCGTCGTGGTCGGCGCCAACGCCGACGGCGAGTTCGCGCTCGACATCTCGCGCGACGGCCCGCACGCGCTCGTCGCCGGCACGACGGGTTCGGGCAAGTCCGAGTTCCTGCAGGCGCTCGTCGTGAGCCTCGCGATGGCGAACCGGCCCGACGCGCTGAACTTCGTGCTCGTCGACTACAAGGGCGGTTCCGCGTTCGCCGACTGCGAGCGCCTGCCGCACACGGTCGGCATGGTCACGAACCTCGACGCGCGCGAGACGGAGCGCGCACTCGCCTCGCTCGATGCCGAGCTGAAGCGGCGTGAACGCGTGCTCAGAGACATGAACGCGAAGGACGTCGAGGGTGCCTGGGCGAAGGACGCCGACACCGCGGCCAAGCGAGGTCTCGCCCGGCTCATGATCGTGATCGACGAGTTCGCCGAGCTGAAGACCGAGCTGCCCGAGTTCATCGACGGACTTGTGCGCATCGCTCGCGTCGGCCGTTCGCTCGGTGTGAACCTCGTGCTCGCCACGCAGCGTCCGTCCGGCGTCGTCACGCCCGAGATGCAGTCGAACATCAGCCTGCGGGTCGCGCTGCGCGTCACCGACCGGGCCGACTCCTCCGACATCCTCGGATCCGGCGAGGCGGCGCTCATCAGCTCGTCCACTCCGGGTCGGGGCTTCGTGCGGCTCGGTCCGTCCGCGGCGCCGGCCGGCTTCCAGACCGCCCGGGTCGCCGGCATCCGGCCGGGCGTGCAGCGTGCGGTCAAGTCGCTGCCGCCGAAGGCTCCGCTCGAGTGGGAGTCGCTCGGCTTCCCCGCGCGGTACCCGAGCGCCGGGCCCACGCACGCCGCCAACACCGATCACGACGACACCGACCTGCGAGCCCTCGTCGACGTGATCACGCTCGCCACGCAGCAGATGGGCATCGCGAAGAACCCGTCGCCGTGGCTGCTGCCGTTGCCCGCCGTGCTCCCGCTCGAGCGTTTCGCCGACCAGCAGGTCGCGCGCACGTCGCTCGTGCTCGGCCTCGAGGACGTGCCGGGGGAGCAGTCGCAGCGGAGCCTCACGTGGGACATCGCGAACGGCTCCCACGTGCTGTTCATCGGCGGCTCGATGTCGGGCCGCACGACCGCACTGCGAACGATGCTCGCCCAGACGGTGCAGCAGTTCTCTCCAGCCGACCTGCACCTCTACGTCATCGACTTCGGCAACGGCGCCCTGCTTCCGCTCGCCGACGCCCCGCACTGCGGCGCCGTCGTGACGCAACTGGACGCCGACCGGCTGCCGCGACTCGTGCAGCGGCTGCTCGAGGAGCTCACGAGCCGGCAGTCGATCCTCTCGGCGGCCGGCGTCGGCCACATCAACGAGCAGCGCGCGCAGGCCGGAGTCGCCGACGCGCTGCCGTACGCCGTCATCGCCCTCGACGGGTGGGAGCGGATGCTCTCGACCATGAACGCCGACCAGCTCATCGCCTTCCGCGACCAGTTCATGCGCGTGCTGCGCGAGGGACCGGCGGTCGGTGTGCGCGTGCTGATCACCGGCGACCGGTCGATCTCCGGTGACAAGGTCAGCTCGTTCATCGACGAGCAGTACGTGCTGCCGCTCCGCGACATCAGCGACTACCGCACCGCCGGCATCATGGCGAAGGACATTCCGCTCGACCTGCCGCCGGGCCGTGTGCTCTTCGGAGCTGCGGGCACCGAAGCGCAACTCGCCGTGCTCGCACGGGACACGAGCGGCGAGGCCCAGACCACGGCGCTGCGCCGGGTCGTCGAGCAGGTCCGCGATCACTTCGACCAGTATCCGCAGCTCGCGGAGCTCGCCCAGCCGTTCCGGGTCGACCCGCTGCCCAACTACATGGCGCTCACCGCGGCGTACGAGCTGCCGCTCGGCGACTCAGGGGCGGCCGACGGGCCGGTGGTCGCCGTCGGCGGCGACCACCTGTCGCGATTCACGCTGGACTGGCCGGCCGAGGGCGGCTTCATCGTCACCGGCGGTCGCAAGTCGGGTCGTTCCTCGACGCTGGCCGCACTGCTGCACCAGCTCGCATGGCGCAAGGAGCCGCTGCTCGTGGTCTCGGCGCGGCCGTCCGTGCTGACCGAGGTCGCCGCCGGGCACTCGGTTCCCGTCATCTCGGCAGGCGACACCACGCCGGCCCAGCTCGACGAGATCCTCGATGCCCTCGGCGAGCGGGCCACGATCGTGGTCGATGACGCCGAGAACTGGAAGAACGCACCGATCGAGCATTCGCTGGTCGGGGTCAAGCACCGGGCCTCGTTCGTCGTCGCCGCCGACGCGGAGTCCGTCTCCACGCTGTTCGGCGGCCCGTTCGTCGAGGCGAAGAAGGCGCGCCGCGCGCTCGTCCTGCGCCCCGAGTCCGCCGTCATGGGCACCCAGGCGATCGGCAGTCCGATCCCGAAGTTCATGCTCGGACGCGGTTCCGCCGGTGGCGGGGTCTTCACGACCTCCGCCGGATGGATGCCGGTGAGGGTGCCCGACATCCGCCAGTGACCGGAGCATCCGTCCGTCGCCGTACACTGGATGCCGGACCCCGGGGCGAACGCCCCGATCGTCGACGAAGGGAAGTTCGCCCGTGGCCTCCACGCGTTGCGTCTACTGCGATGCGACCCTGCAGCCGAACAGCATGTTCTGTCTGGAGTGCGGGCAGCTGATCCCGCAGTCGGCCAAGCCGCCGGTGCCCGCGCAGTTCTCTCCCGGCGCGTCGCTGGCAGCTGCCTCGCCGCAGCAGAAGGCTCCCACCGCCGTGTCGGCGGTCGAGCCCGTGCCGCTTCCCGGCACCCTCCCGTGGCAGCAGCGCGGCACCGCGCAGCCCGAGGCGCCCGCCGCGGAGCCCGCGGCGGCCGTCGAGGTCCGGCCGCACCTGACCCGCGCCGAACTCGTCTTCTCGACCGGGCAGCGCGTCCGCATCTCCGGCAACGCCGTCATCGGGCGCAAGCCGGCCCAGACGGCGCAGGCGACCGGTGCGCAGGCGATCGAGGTCGAAGACGACACCCGGTCGATGTCGCGGGTGCATCTCTTCCTCGAGCTGAACGACGGCGTGCTGGTGGTCGGCGACGCGGGTTCGAGCAACGGCTCCGGAGTGCAGCGCGATGGCGTGCTCGTCCCGCTCGAGAGCGGCGGCACGAAGGTGGAGGTCGGTCCGGGCGACACCGTCTGGGTCGGCGACGTGAACTTCGTCATCCACGCCGCCTGAGGCGGATCGCGGCCGCTGCCGCGTCCCCGAGGCGGGAGACCTTCCGCTCCGCCCATGGGGAGTGCTCCCCATGGGCTCATCGCCGATCGCCCGGTAACGTACAGGTGTCGGGTCGTCAGAGCATCCAAGAGCGGATGCCTCGGCCCACGTGCGAACCGAACGTTCCTGTTGATCCCACGGAGGAAACCATGGCGGAAATCCGCGTCACTTCTGACTCGCTGGCCGGCGTCGCCGGGCAGCTCTCGAGCGGCTCGCAGTCGATCGAGTCCCAGCTCTCGAACCTGAAGTCCCTCGTCGAGGGCCTGATCTCGGGCGACTGGTCGGGCACCGCATCGCAGAGCTTCAACGAGCTCTACTCGCAGTGGGACCAGGCCGGTCTGCAGCTCAAGGAGTCCCTCCAGGGCATCAGCGACCTGCTCAACCAGGCTGCGCTGTCGTACGAAGACAGCGAGAACGCGATCGCCGGCACCTTCAACGGCTGACGAACCCCATTCTCAGGTGCCGACGCGATCTGCGCGTCGGCGCTTGAGTCGTTCACCCCTCAGGAGCTCGCATGGTCTATTTCAAGGTACGCGCCGACTCGCTCAGCGAGGTGGCAGCGCTCATCGGAAACGTCATCGTCGCGTTCGACGCGAACGTTGCGGCGGTCGACAGCACTGTCGGGAGAACCGTCGATGCGACCTGGGTCGGTGAAGACGCCGACAAGTTCGGTGAGAACTGGGCCTCGTTCGTCGCGATGTCCGGGCAGGTGCGCCTCGCGCTCACCGGCCTGCAGCAGGGCCTGATCTCCGCCGACAGCTCCTACACCCGAACGGAATCGGGCGTGGGCGGCAGCTTCAAGGGCGGTCGGCAGGGCCTCGTCGCCGTCAAGAACGCGTCCGGCGGGCTCGGCTCGCGGGTGGCGTCGGGCGAGGAGAAGGCCGAGGACATGGCCGAGTTCTTCGGTCGCGACTACGCCGGCGACAACGAGGTCGAGCAGTTCGGCGGGGGCATGCTCGGTCCGCGCAAGACCGGCGGCCAAGCCACTGGGGGCGGCTCCGGCGACACCGACGGCGACGGCGACGACGACTCGATCGGCACGGGCGTGTTCCGCCTGGGCGCCGACGGCGAGCCCGCCGTGGCCCCCGATTCGATTCAGGCGTTCTCCGAATCCGGCGAGACGCCCGCGGCGAGTGCCGCCGACCCCGGCACGCCGGCCGCGTCCACCACCGACGCCGGCACCGATCACGACGGAGAAGACCGTGGCTGAACAGCAGGCAGACGTCTCCGAACTGCAGGCGCTGATGCAGACGATGAGTGAACTCGTCGCCTACTGCGGGGCGTTGAAGCAGGGCGCGAGCGGATTCGCGTACATGCTCCCGAACGAATGGCAGGGACCGGCCATGCAGGCGTTCCTCGGTTCGTTCGAGGCCTGGGCCGTCGGTGCGACCACCCTCGAGGGCGTGGCGGAGTCGCTTCGCGCACAGGTCGAGACCTCGCACAACTCGTACTCGAAGACGATCGAGCAGCTGACGACCTCGTGGTCGAGCCTCGAAGCAGAACTGGGATAGGGACCTCATGTCGGACAACGTGAAACTCGATCCTGCACGTCTCGTGCAAGACGGCCAAGAGCTCTTCGGCATCGCCAAATCGCTCGACACGGCGATCTCGGTGCTGAACAGCAGCCTCGGGAGCAGCGGCGGCATGGCCGGCGACGACAACGCCGCCGAGGAGTTCTGCCAGGGGAGCGAGGGCTACGACGCCCTCGCGGGGCCGTCGATCGACGGCGTCCGCTCCTTCTCCAACGGTCTCCGCATCCTCGACGCGGCGTTGAACAACACCGCTCGTGCGTACGATGCCGCACAGAAGCCGGGCGCGGGTCTCGACCCGGCATCGGCCTCGCCCTCGGCCGAAGAGGCCACCATCGACCACGCGAAGTCGAACCCGCCCGATGCCCTGGGTGCTGGTTGGCCCGGCGCGCTCGGCGAGTTCCAGGAGTTCCTCGAGTGGGGCCTCCAGCAGCTCGGCGTCGTGATTCCCACGGGTGACGAAGACAAGCTCCAGAACGCCTCCGAGGCGTGGGGGGAGTTCGCCCAGAGCATCCGCAGCGCGCGCAGCCAGGTCTCGTCGAGCATGACCAACGTCGGCGCGATGACCTTCCCCCAGTCGGCGTCGGTGCTGAGCTGCCGCCAGGGCATCACCACCGGTCTCCAGAGCATGATCACCTCGGCCGAGGGCATGCGGGACTGGATCGCGGACTTCCGCACGCAGCTGCGTGCGATGCGCGAAGAGCTCGGCTGGTTCCTCAAGCAGATGGCGATCGAGATCGCCGCGGAGCTCGCCATCGGCGGCCTGCTCACGGTCGTCACCGCGGGCATCGGCGCCCTCGCGACCGCTGCCAAGGTCACCACGACGGTGATGCGCTGGTGCGTCAAGATCGCGAAGCTCATCGACCGCCTCAAGGACTTCCTCAAGGGCATCCGCGGCATCAAGGGCGCCCTCGTGCGCGGCGGCCTCCGCGCCGCCAAGGAGGGTCTGCAGGCCGGTCTCGCGAGCGCCATCTCGACGACGGTCGTCAACAGCGCACGATCCGACGAGAAGGACTACAAGGCGCAAGACGTCGGTACGGCCTTCATCTCGGCGTTCGCCGGAGGTGCAGTGGCGTCGCCTGCGTCGCGGCTCCTCGGTGGCAGCGGCGGGCCCGGCTTCCGGCCCGGCGTGCGCCAGATCTCCGGCGAGGCGGGTGCGGGTGCGATCGACGGTCTCGCGAGCTCCGCCGTCGAGTCCGGCATCACCGGCAACGACTTCAACCCCATCTCGGCGATGGTCCTCGGCTCCCTCATGGGCGGCGGGCTCACCGCCGGCGGCCGCGGCCTCAGCGCTGCACTCGGCAACGGGTCCGGCACGTCCACTGCGTCGCCGGGCACGAACACGGGCGTCAACCCGTCGACCGACGGCACGCCGACTCCCGGATCGGGCAACTCCTCGTCGAACTCGAACAGCAGCGGCGGCACGAGCGTCGACACCGACTCCTCTGGCATCCCGACGCCGGGCTCCGGCGATGGCGGCTCGAACACGTCCGGAGACGGCGCGCCGATCGACCTGGGCGATGGCGGTCCCTCGACCGGCGGTTCGCCTGACGGTGGTACTCCCGACGCTGGTACTTCGGATGCTGGCACTCCGGATGCTGGTACGCCTGACGCTGGTACTCCGGATGCGGGTACGCCCGACGCAGGTACTCCGGATGCTGGCACTCCGGATGCTGGTACGCCTGACGCTGGTACTCCGGATGCTGGTACCCCGGATGCGGGTACTCCTGACGCTGGTACTCCGGATGCCGGGACTCCTGACGCTGGTACTCCGGATGCGGGTACTCCTGACGCTGGTACTCCGGATGCGGGTACTCCTGACGCTGGTACCCCGGATGCCGGGACTCCTGACGCTGGTACTCCGGATGCCGGTACTCCTGACGCCGGCACGCCGGATGCGGGTACTCCGGATGCTGGTACCCCGGATGCCGGTACTCCTGACGCCGGCACGCCGGATGCGGGTACTCCGGATGCTGGTACCCCGGATGCCGGTACTCCTGACGTTGGAACCCCGGATGCCGGTACCCCTGACGCTGGAACCCCCGATGCGGGCACGCCCGACGCCGGTACTCCTGACGCCGGCACGCCTGACGCCGGTACGCTCGAGGTGGACGCGGATGGCGCTCCTCAGGGCGGCGCTGCGGCCACGCAGGGTGCCTCGACCTCGACCTCGAACTCGACGAGCTCGTCGAGCAGCGATGCCGATGGCTCCGAGGTGGGTTCGAACGAGGCCGACGCCGATGGCGCAACGCCCGAGGAGTCGTCTGTCGACGCTCCTGAGCCCGCATCCGACGAGGGTGTCGATCTGAGCGACCTCTCGCCCGAGGCGGCGACCGCCATGGCCGGTGCCGGCGCGGCGGCGGCAGCAGGCCTGCTGATGCGCCCCACCCTGCCCGGCTCGGCAGCGGCGAACGGTTCGCCGGCCGCCCCCGGAAGCACCACGCCGACGAGCGGGACCCCCGATGGGTCCGCCCCGACCGCACCGACAGGCGGCACGGGGCCGAACGGTTCGTCGCCCGACGGTTCGTCGCCCGACGGTTCGACGCCCGACGGTTCGACGCCCGATGGCGCAGGTGCCGACGGCACGAGCGGCGACGGATCCGACGGTGGTTCGCCCGACGCCGATGCGACACCGCAGCAGTCGACTCGCACTGAAGCGGAGATCCGCCAGGCCCTCACCGAGATCAACCCGAACTTCGACCCGCACAACCCGGCGAACGGGTACGCGACGAACTGCGGCAACACCTCCGCGATCCTCAACGACTTCCTGAACGGCGACTCGACGTCGGAGGCACCCACGGGCACCCTCGACGTGCCCGAGATGGAGGCGCGCACCGGCCTGCCCCAGACGCCGATGACGCCGCAGCAGATCGCCGATTCGCTCACGGCGATGGGCCCCGGATCGCACTGCGTGGTCGGCATCGACCGGTCCAGCGGCGATGGCCACTGGTTCAACGCGTTCTTCGACGGCGATCAGGTGTGGACACTCGACGCGCAGACCGGCGACATGTCGCCGTGGCCGCCGAACGAGCCCACGGCCACCAACTGGGATGCCTCGATCACCCCCGAGAACGTCGCTCCGGCGGCTCCCTCGAGCACGACTCCAGCGGCACCGTCGACGGCTCCCGACGGATCGACGCCGACGACGGTTGCGCCGGGTTCGACCCCGGACGGTTCGACCGCTGATGGCACGACTCCCGATGGCACCGCCCCCGACGGCACCGCCCCCGACGGCGACCGATCGGCCGGTTCCACCTACCAGAGCAAGGCGACCGTCGATCCCGACCATGCCTCCGACGGTTCGCAGGGAGCGGGAACGACGTTCAACGGGTACGCCATCCCCGAATTGACCCCAGAGATCCGACAGCAGCTCAACGACCTGGCGGGGAAGACCGATTCTCCGATCATTCGCAACGCCGACGGCTCGTTCTCATTGCGCGAGCCGATCGACGTCAGCAGTTTCGAGCTGACCAACGACAACCACGACTGGGCGGAGTTCCAGCGTCAGGTGGGTCTGCAGCAACAGGGCCTCAACAACCTCACGATCGCCGAATGGCGCCACAACGTGAACTTCTACGACAGCAACAAGCGTGTCGCCTTCGCTGAGCAGAAGGCCGAGAACAAGCTGCTGAAGGGGTCTGGCGTGAACATGGCGGGTCAGGCCGTGCTGCACGGCCCCGACCAGGTCGCGGGCGGTCGCGCGGATCGCTTCGACGGTGGAGGCTCGCTCGGTATCAACAGCTCCATGGGCCGTCAATGGCAGGATCGCATCGTCGAACTGAGCGATGGCGTTCGCGACGCCGCCGCATCGGTGCCTGCGGCACTGCGGCCCCACGTCCACCTGAAGGTCGAGCTCGGCGCCACCAACGTTCGTGACGGCGGCCCGGCCGCGACCCAGGCGACCCTGAACGCTGCCCGGCCGATCACCTCGGGGAGCACGGTCGCCGCAACACCCACCGCTCCGGCGTCACCCACCGCTCCGGCAACACCCACCGCTCCGGCGTCGCCCACCACTCCGGCATCGCCGACGACGCGGGCCGGAGCCGGATCGGGAGCCGTGACGCAAGCACCGACTCCCGATGGCGCGGCGGACAGCTCGGCGCCGGCGGACGCTGCAACGCCGGCCTCTCCTGCGGCCGACAGTCCAACAAGTCCCGGTGATTCCAATGGGGAGTCCGAGGCGTCGACGACGGATCCGGCCGATTCGAGCATCACGCCTTCGCAGGACTCGTCGGATCCGACTGATTCGACAGAGCCTTCCGATTCCGCGGAGGTGTCCACCCCTGAGGACGTTGCCGAGCCGAATCCTGCCGAGTCCGACGCTGCCGAGTCCGACGCGGCCGAGCCCGATCCAGCTGCCGAGTCCGACGCGGCCGAGCCCGATCTGTCCGCCGAGTCGGAGCTCTCCCCAGCTGAGTCGCAGACGTCTGACACTGCACCCGCGAGCGGAGATGCCGCCGCCGATGCCACGTCAGGCACCGACGGTGCGTCGACGCCGGAGCAGCCGCCCGTGCCCGAGACCATGTTCCACCCTCTCCTCGACGCGCACTTCGACCGCCTGAATGCCCCTGAGACGCCGGCGCTGTCGATCCGCCTCGTCAACGAGATGGGTCTCTGGGCCGATCCCGGGCGATTCGGCAACAACTGCCACTACGTGGTCAACGCGCTCGAGTTGCGCGCTCGCGGCTACGACGTGATCGCCAGTCCGACCGTCCAGAGCGTCGTGGTCAATCAGCAGACCGGCGCCTTCGACAATGCCTTCGAAGGTCGGTTCCTGCCCGCGATCGCCGCCGACTGGGTGCAGGTCGACGGCACCCGCCGTGACTTCGACAACCTCAGCGACTTCGACGGCGACACGCCTGCGCAGGCATTGGACGCGCTGACCAGTTCGTGGCCCGAGGGTGGCCGTGGCTTCATCGCGGGGTACTGGCGTGATGGTGGCGGGCACATCTTCTCGATCACGAGGGACGCTGACGGAGTCCGGCTCTCAGATGGACAGGTGAACGACGCCGACGTCTCCGAGTATCTCGGCGACATGTTCTTCGACGAGCGATCGTCAGCGCCATGGAAGGACATCTCGGTGATCCGGGTCGACGACCTCGTCCCGACCTCCGAAGTGCTGAAGACGTCGAAGCCGCGCCGCGAGGACGAGTATCAACTGCTGGTGGACTGGGGCAGCAATCCGGCCATGCCGGATCGCCCGCAGGTGATGATCGATCGCGAGCGCGCCGCGAACGACCGCTGGCAGGCGCGCAATGACGAGTTGATCGCCGAACGCGTCAAGATCCGCGATGATCCCGACGCCGACATGGCCGATCGTCAGCGCGCAGCCGACGAGGTGTGGATCCTCGAGGACCAGAACCGACGACTGGCAGAGGGAGCGAGCCGGTTCGAACTCGAAGTGAACCCGCCCCCGCCCCCGCCGCAGACCCAGCCCCAGACAACGGGCTCGGGCGAGAACTGAGAGAGACTGGGAAGATGGTGACGATCCAGGAAGCACGAACCCTGCTCGAGCAGTTCTTCGCCGCGCACCCCCCGGCGGTGTCGGGCGAGCTCTACATCGCGCCCGAATGGTACGAGGATGCCTCCGACTACCTGCCGGTCTGGGGAGCACGTGAGTTCCTCGTCGAGGGGCGGGAAGCGTTCGCGCGTTGGGACAACCGGGTGATCTTCATCAACAAGGAGACCGGCGAGGTTCACGAGGGGCTGCGCAACCTTCATGCCAAGAAGGTCAGGGCGATGACTCCGGTGGCGGCTCCAGCCGGCTGATGCTCCAGCTCCGCGCCGGGTAGAGTTCTCGAACGACCCGATCATCGGCACGGCACGGGAGAGAAGATGACCGTCTCGGACAACCACGGACTCGATCGCTTTCTGGCATCGGTGCAGAAGCTGACCCCAGCCGACTTCACCGAGGTGAGTGAGCGTGCACTCGCGACGGGTGCATCCGCTCGCACCTCGGCGCGGAAGGCTGCGAAGCTCTCGGCGGCGGAACGCAGTGCGCTCGACAAGCGCGTCCGCGATGCGTTCGTTCCGATGCATGAGCAACTCGAAGCCGACCCGAGCGCGGATCTCCACGACGCGATAATGGATACGATGACCGCTGCGCTCGGTGTCGTGCAGCGGACGAAACTCTCCGAAGAACAGTACGAGACGCTCATCCGACCGTTCCTCGCCGTGGGGGCGGACGTCCCGATATGGGGTTCCGACCCCGTTTGAGCCTCACGATGAGGTCGGCGTGAACGCCGTCTTTGCGACAGGATGGGGAGCGCTCCCCATCGCCCGGCGGCTCGATCTGTGGTGTCGTGGAAGCCTTCGCCGCGTGGAGCGCCGTGCGAAGCCTGCTGAGGAAGGACCGGAATGACCACGTTCAACACGTTCACCCAGGTGGCGCCGATCGGCGAGGAGACCATCGCCCGGTTCGCCGGGCAGGTTCCCGCCGAGATCGTCGACCTGTGGCGGCGTCAGGGTGCCGGATTCGTCGGCGCCGACGGGTTCTTCCGCGTCGTCGATCCGGATCGCGCGGCACAGATGCTCGACGGCGTCTTCGCCATGCCCGACGGCTCGACCGTGCTGTTCACGACGGCCCTCGGCGACGTCGTCTTCCACGCCGGTGGCGCGTTCTTCGTCGTGAAGTTCCGCTTCGGTGCGATCGACGTGGCACAGGGCGTCCCCTTCGACGACGTCGTCTCCCTCATCGAAGACGAGCGTCACCGGGACGTCGTGTGGCAGTGGCAGCCGTATCCGGCCGCGCGCGACCGCGACGGTGTTCCGGCGTTCGAGCAGTGCTTCGGATTCGTGCCGCTGCTCGCCCTCGGCGGTCCGAACGACGCGGAGCACCTCCAGCTCGGCGGGCTCTACGAGCACATCGCCCTCATCACGCAACTCGCCGGTCAGCCGCGAGTGCGCGGCGCACTGCCGCTTCCGACGAACGGCGCGCCCACGGCGGCCCCGGATGCCGCAGCAGACCGTGACCGCCTCGTCGAGGTCGCCCGAGGGCTCTTCGACAAGCTCACGGAGGCGCCGAACCTCAACATCATCGACCTGCCCGACGGTCTCGGCATCTGCGCAGTCCACGCCGTGCGCGGCGGCGGCAAGATCTACGTCGCGCCCGATGAGTCCGTGTTGTTCGTCGCCTCCGCGATGGACTTCGACGCCGGGCTCGCCGCCTTCCGGTCGGGGGAGCGCACGCCGCACGTCATGTTCGAACGTCGGGACGGCGGGGCCACCTCGTGAGTTCGGTGCTCGAACAGCGCTGCGAACGACTGCGCCAGCCGGTGACCGAGCTCGTCGCGGTGAGCATCTCCGCGACCCTCCGCCCGCAGGACCTGCCCGAGTTGCGGGCGGCCATCGCCGACGTGCAGGCGATCCTCGGCGAAGACACCTCCGAGATTCCGCCCGGCGCCTTCCTCGACTGGTTGCCGACGGCGCTGCGCAACCTGCAGCGCATGGACGAAGCGGTCGCCGGCGGCGATGCCGCCACGTCGTACGCGATCTTGACCGACAAGGTCGACGGATTCATCCGCCTCACCGACGGCTGCGCCGGATTCCCGGGGTGGTCGGCGACCTGAACCCGGGTGGCGTCGCCACCGGTGCGGGTCGCCAGCCGCGCCGTCAGCCGCGGAGGAACGGATCGAGGAATCCGTTGACGATCGTCTGGCTGGCGCGGGCGCCGTAGTTGTCGACCGTGACCTGGCTGATCGCCGCATAGGCGTTCTCGCGCAGCACGACGGGCGGCAGCGGCTGCCAGCCATTGCCCGATCGCGCGACGACGGTCACGTAGGCCACCGAATCCCTCGGCGACAGCCAGATGCCGAAGGTGACCTGTCCGCTCTTGGCCGCGGGCACCGGAAGGTACACGCGCGGGTCGCCGGTGCGGAACCGCTCGAGCAGCGCGGCGGCGTCCTGCGGGGCGACGTGCGCGTAGGCGTTGACGCTCTGCTTCACCCGGGAGCCCGTCGCGACGCGTTCCCAGCGGTACGACCAGGCCGTCAGCCAGACGATGCCGCCGATGAGCGCGGCGGCGCTGAACAGCACGAGCGCGGGCGCCACGAGACCGCGCAGTGCCGAACGCCGTCCTTCGTAGTCCGACGACATCGCGACGATGGCGTCGTACTGCGTGAGCGAGACGACGAGCCCGAGGAGCCCGGCGACGATGAACGCCGCGGCGGTGATCATGAGTCCGCGCGAGCGCACCCGTCGCAGTTCGCCGGTGAGGGTGGCCAGAGGGCGTTCAAGCTGTTCCATGGGTGCCTTCCTCATTCGAGACCGGCCATTTGCGGTCGATCATCGGTCCCTTCCAGTCGAAGTATCCGAAGACGGAGGTGAACGCACCCGTCGGCACGCCGCGGCGCGTCGCCTCGTCGACGAGGACCTTGGCCGATCGGTGCGCGGCCGAGTCCTCGATCACGGCGTCGAGCATGAGGGGGATCAGCCCGCGCCGCACACCGTCGAACTCGTCGAACAGCGTCACGCGGTCGGCGCCGGGATCGCCCCCGAACGCGCGCTTCAGCGCCGCCCCGTCGCGGACGGCGATCTCGCAGAGCAGTGTGCCGTTCCCGGCCTTGAGTGCCGCGGTCGCGAGCGGGCCCGACAGCGGGAGTCGTTGCATCCGAGCCGAGCGCGCACGGTCGTCGAGGACACCCACGAAGACCATCTCGTGCCAGGGGATGAACGGAGCGCCCGCCAGGCGCACGCCGGCGTCGGTGATCGTCAGCGCCACGTCGACGTCCGTCACGAGGAGAATGAGCGCCCGTCGCCGGCGGAGCGCCATGACGGTCGAGAGCAGACAAGCCCCCGCGCCGAGGGCGGCGACGGTGACCGTGAACCAACCCATGCCCGACGCGACGGCGAAGACGAGGCCGGCGGTGATGAGGCATCCGGCCACGATGCTGACGAGGATGATGCCGGAGTTCCAGCGGCCGACGGTGTCGACCTTGGCACGATCGACGGATGCCTCGAGGATCGGCGTGACCATCGTCACCCTTTCGCGGTCTGATCGGGCCGACGCTCGGCTCTCGGGGAGTCAGCCTACCTTTCGGGAGCCGCGCCCATCCGGCTCACGGCGTAGCCTCGAAGCATGGACCCGCGCCGCACGGCCTGGATCGTGGCCGCCTTCGCCGCAGCACTCGATCTCGCCCTCGTCGTCTGCGCGTACGGGTTCGTGAGCCTCCTCACGGGTGTCGAGGTCGTCGTCGACCCCGAGGCCGGACTCTTCGTGGCACCGGCCGCGATCGGGGCATCCGTCATCGCCCTGCTGCTCACCCTCGCCGTCACGCTCCGACGACCGGACCGCATCTGGTCGAGCGTCGTGCTCTCGGCGGTCTGGACCTGGCTCGCGTTCGTCGTCGTCTCCGTCATCGGCTACGCCATCGCGAGCGAGGGCAGCACCCTGATCGCGGCGCTGCTGTTCGGCCTCGGATTCGGCATCGGATGGTTCGGCCTGCTCATCCCGGCCCTCGCAGCGGTCACGGCGTCGTTCGCCGTGCTCGTCGCTCGCGGTCGAGACTCCGGGATGGAACGCCCGAAGTGGCCGTGGGAGCGCGATGACGACGAGTGAAGGGTGTCGCCGCGCCATCCGCTCGCGGTTCCGTGACGCAGAACGCGCGCTCGCAGTATCGTGAACCTGATGCAGGGTTCGATCGAGGCGCGCGTGAGCCACGAGGTCGACCGGTGGCTGGCATGGCTGCCCCGGTGGCGACCCGGCACGCATCGCGCCCGCGTGCGCCTCTGCACGCGTTGCTTCGGCTCGCCGATCCTCGCCGCCGCCGGCCTCGACGTCGACGTGCCGCACCCCGTGCAGCACGCCTTCTCGATGCGCATGAAGGGGGTCATCGACCTCGCGGTCGACGACTACACGGCGCGGAACCTCCCGATGCTGCACCGCGAGATCAGGCTCGCCGAGGAGCGCAAGGCCCGCCGGCCGTACCGTGCGGGCGAGGGTCTCGAACCCGAGTTCCTCGGGCTCGACGTCGACCCCGAGCCGGTGCCCGACCAGCCGTTCCTGTTCACGCTGTCGGGCCTCGAGGCCGATACCGCGGCCGAGGCCGCCGAGCCCGCCCCTCGCCCGTTCACGCCCGAAGAGAAGGAAGCGCTCCGCGAGGAGGTCCGTCTCGCGGACGACTTCGCGAAGCAGCTCGGCCGCCGCATCTGCGTCGAGCTCGCCCAGCACCGCTACCGCATCGGCAACGCCGTCGAGCGCCTCGTCGAGCCGCAGATCGAGGATCTGCTCGCCGATCTCGACCGCGAGCTCGACTCGCCCGGATGGCCGAGCTGACGGGCCGCAGGGGAGTCGGCGGCCCCGCTGCATCCGCCGCCATTTGACCGCGAGGTTACGGCGCATTACCATTGATCGGGTGTGCGCGTTGTCGCGCGCTCGAATCGTGCCTGCAAGACCGGCGCGAGACGGGCCGAGAGAAGTCGCACACGTCGGGCGATTCGCCCCCACGGCATACCCACCAACCAAGGCGCTGCAACTCTGCGGTGCCGGTGGGTCGTGATGTGAATTCCATCAAACGCTGTCACCGTGCAGCACCAACAAGGAGAAGCAGTGCCAACCATTCAGCAGTTGGTCCGCAAGGGCCGCTCGCCGAAGGTCACCAAGACCAAGGCCCCCGCCCTCAAGGCGAACCCCCAGCAGCGCGGCGTGTGCACGCGTGTGTACACCACCACCCCGAAGAAGCCGAACTCCGCGCTCCGCAAGGTCGCTCGTGTGAAGCTCTCCAACGGCACCGAGGTCACCGCCTACATCCCCGGTGAGGGCCACAACCTCCAGGAGCACTCGATGGTGCTCATCCGCGGTGGTCGTGTCAAGGACCTCCCCGGTGTGCGCTACAAGATCGTCCGCGGCGCGCTCGACACGCAGGCCGTGAAGAACCGCAAGCAGGGCCGCAGCAAGTACGGCGCGAAGATGGAGAAGAAGTAATGCCTCGTAAGGGACCCGCTCCGAAGCGCCCCGTCGTCGCCGACCCCGTCTACGGGTCGCCCGTCGTCAGCCAGCTCGTCAACAAGATCCTCGTCGACGGCAAGAAGGACCTCGCGCAGCGCATCGTCTACGAAGCGCTCTCGAACGTCGCCGAGAAGAACGGCCAGGACGCCGTCGCCACCCTGAAGAAGGCGCTCGACAACGTGCGCCCGACCCTCGAGGTGCGTTCGCGTCGCGTCGGCGGATCGACCTACCAGGTCCCCGTCGAGGTCAAGCCGCACCGCGCCAACACCCTGGCCCTCCGCTGGCTCACCAGCTACGCCAAGGCTCGTCGCGAGAAGACGATGACCGAGCGTCTCACCAACGAGATCCTCGACGCATCGAACGGCCTGGGTGCCGCGGTCAAGCGCCGCGAAGACACCCACAAGATGGCCGAGTCGAACCGCGCCTTCGCCCACTACCGCTGGTAGCAGGCCGAGCGGATGCCTCCGATCGCGGCTGGCATTCGTTCGGGCCCACTACTTCTGGTAGCAGGCCGAGCGGATGCCGCGGCAGCACGCGGCGGCATCCGCTCACCTCACACCTTTCGTTCCTGAACATCCCGGAGGAACCCTCGTGGCACAAGACGTGCTCACCGACCTGAACAAGGTCCGCAACATCGGCATCATGGCGCACATCGATGCCGGCAAGACCACCACGACCGAGCGCATCCTGTTCTACACGGGCGTCAACCACAAGATCGGCGAGACCCACGACGGCGCCTCGACGACCGACTGGATGGAGCAGGAGAAGGAACGCGGCATCACGATCACGTCGGCCGCCGTGACCTGCTACTGGAACAAGAACCAGATCAACATCATCGACACCCCCGGCCACGTGGACTTCACGGTCGAGGTCGAGCGCTCGCTCCGCGTGCTCGATGGTGCGGTCGCCGTCTTCGACGGCAAGGAGGGCGTCGAGCCCCAGTCCGAGACCGTCTGGCGCCAGGCCGACAAGTACGACGTGCCCCGCATCTGCTTCGTCAACAAGATGGACAAGCTCGGCGCCGACTTCTACTTCACGGTCGACACCATCATCAGCCGACTGGGCGCCAAGCCCCTCGTGCTGCAGCTCCCGATCGGTTCGGAGTCGAACTTCGAAGGCGTCGTCGACCTGGTCGAGATGCGTGCACTCACGTGGCGCGGCGACGCAAAGGGTGACGTCAAGATGGGCGCCGAGTACGCCATCGAGGAGATCCCCGCCGACCTCGTCGACAAGGCCGCCGAGTACCGCACCGCGCTGCTCGAGGCCGTCGCCGAGACCGACGACGCGCTCATGGAGAAGTACTTCGGCGGCGAAGAGCTGACCGTGGCCGAGATCAAGGCCGCGATCCGCAAGCTCACCGTCAACTCCGAGATCTACCCCGTGCTCTGCGGTTCGGCGTTCAAGAACCGCGGCGTGCAGCCGATGCTCGACGCCGTCATCGACTACCTCCCCTCGCCGCTCGACGTGCCCGCCATCGAGGCGCACGACGCTCGCGACGAAGAGAAGGTCGTCATGCGTCACGCCGACGCCACGGAGCCCTTCACGGCTCTCGCGTTCAAGGTCGCGGTGCACCCGTTCTTCGGTCGCCTCACCTACGTGCGCGTCTACTCCGGTCGCCTCGACAGCGGCGCCCAGGTCGTCAACTCGACCAAGGGCAAGAAGGAGCGCATCGGCAAGATCTTCCAGATGCACGCCAACAAGGAGATCCCGATCGACTCGGTGACCGCCGGCAACATCTACGCGGTGATCGGCCTGAAGGACACCACCACCGGTGACACCCTCTGCGACCCGAACAACCAGGTCGTCCTCGAGTCGATGACCTTCCCCGAGCCCGTCATCGAGGTCGCCATCGAGCCGAAGACCAAGGCCGACCAGGAGAAGCTCGGCACGGCGATCCAGAAGCTCGCCGAAGAGGACCCGACCTTCCGCACCGAGCAGAACCAGGAGACCGGTCAGACGGTCATCAAGGGAATGGGCGAGCTCCACCTCGACATCCTGGTCGACCGCATGAAGCGCGAGTTCAACGTCGAGGCCAACGTGGGCAAGCCCCAGGTCGCGTACCGCGAGACGATCAAGCGCGCGGTCGAGAAGCACGACTACACCCACAAGAAGCAGACCGGTGGTTCCGGCCAGTTCGCGAAGATCCAGTTCGCGATCGAGCCGCTCGAGATCGAAGGCGACAAGATCTACGAGTTCGAGAACAAGGTCACCGGTGGCCGCATCCCGCGCGAGTACATCCCCTCGATCGATGCCGGCTTCCGCGATGCCATGCAGTACGGCATCCTCGCCGGGTACCCGATGGTCGGCGTCAAGGCGTCGATCCTCGACGGTGCCGCCCACGACGTCGACTCCTCGGAGATGGCGTTCAAGATCGCCGGCTCGATGGGCTTCAAGGAAGCCGCTCGCAAGGCGAACCCCGTCCTGCTCGAACCGCTGATGTCCGTCGAAGTCCGTACTCCCGAGGAGTACATGGGCGACGTCATCGGCGACCTGAACTCGCGTCGCGGTCAGATCCAGTCCATGGAGGATGCTGCAGGCGTGAAGGTCGTGCGTGCGCACGTCCCGCTCTCGGAGATGTTCGGTTACATCGGCGACCTTCGGTCGAAGACCTCTGGTCGCGCGGTGTACTCGATGGAGTTCCAGAGCTACGCGGAGGTCCCGAAGGCTGTGGCCGACGAGATCGTCCAGAAGAACAAGGGCGAATAGTCCGATACGCACGAACCTTCCGGTTCGCGTAACATATCAACACAACCCCCGTAGACCACCGGTCGCAATCCAGCGCCCGGCGGATCTACACGAGTCCTGAGGAGGACCCACAGTGGCTAAGGCCAAGTTCGAGCGGACCAAGCCGCACGTCAACATCGGAACGATCGGTCACGTCGACCACGGCAAGACCACGCTCACCGCAGCGATCTCGAAGGTGCTCGCCGACAAGTACCCGTCGGCCACCAACGTGCAGCGCGACTTCGCGTCGATCGACTCCGCTCCCGAGGAGCGCCAGCGCGGCATCACGATCAACATCTCGCACGTCGAGTACGAGACGCCGAAGCGCCACTACGCGCACGTCGACGCCCCGGGTCACGCCGACTACATCAAGAACATGATCACCGGTGCGGCTCAGATGGACGGCGCGATCCTCGTGGTCGCGGCGACCGACGGCCCGATGGCTCAGACGCGCGAGCACGTGCTGCTCGCCAAGCAGGTCGGCGTGCCGTACCTGCTCGTCGCGCTCAACAAGTCCGACATGGTCGACGACGAGGAGATCCTGGAGCTCGTCGAGCTCGAGGTCTCGGAGCTGCTCGCCAGCCAGGGCTTCGATGAGAACGCCCCCGTCGTCCGCGTGTCGGGCCTCAAGGCGCTCGAGGGCGACGAGAAGTGGGTCCAGTCGATCCTCGACCTCATGGAGGCCGTGGACAACAACATCCCCGACCCGATCCGCGACAAGGACAAGCCGTTCCTCATGCCGGTCGAGGACGTCTTCACGATCACCGGTCGTGGAACCGTCGTCACGGGCCGCGCCGAGCGTGGCACGCTGAAGATCAACTCCGAGGTCGAGATCGTCGGCATCCGCCCGACGCAGAAGACCACGGTCACCGGTATCGAGATGTTCCACAAGCAGCTCGACGAGGCATGGGCCGGCGAGAACTGCGGTCTGCTCCTTCGCGGCACCAAGCGCGAAGACGTCGAGCGCGGCCAGGTCGTCGTCGCACCCGGCTCGGTCACCCCGCACACGGGCTTCGAGGGCACCGCGTACATCCTCTCCAAGGAGGAAGGCGGGCGTCACAACCCGTTCTACGCGAACTACCGCCCGCAGTTCTACTTCCGCACCACCGACGTCACCGGCGTCATCACGCTGCCCGAGGGCACCGAGATGGTCATGCCCGGCGACACCACCGACATGACGGTCGAGCTGATCCAGCCGATCGCCATGGAGGAGGGCCTCGGCTTCGCCATCCGTGAGGGTGGACGCACCGTGGGTGCCGGTACGGTCACCAAGATCGTCAAGTAGGTTCACCTACTGATCGCCGACAGGGGTCGGGCCTTCGGGCCCGGCCCCTTTCGTGTACCCACCGCAGGGTCGGGGCGGTGAGCTCAGGGCACCGGCCCCTTTCGTGTACCCACCGCGGGGTCGGGGCGGTGAGTTCAGGGCACCGGGCCCCTTTCGTGTACCCGGCGTCAACCCCTTCCGCGAGTGTGACGATCGACCTACGCTGTGACGGATGGCAGTTCCCCCTCAGCCATTCGTTCGGTCGACGGTTCGCCCTGAGATTCAGGCTCTTCGGGCGCTCGCCGTCGGAGCAGTCGTGCTCCATCACGGATGGCCGGCCGTCGCGCCGGCCGGCTACATGGGCGTCGACGTGTTCTTCGTCGTCTCCGGGTTCCTGATCACCGGGCTCCTCCTCCGCGACGCGGAGCAGCGGGGCCGCATCCCGCTCGGCAGCTTCTACCTGCGCCGGGCCCGGCGGATCCTCCCGGCGGCCGTGACGGTGCTCGCGGTCGTCTCCGTCCTGACGATCGCCGTGGTGCCCCAGCGCGAATGGCGGTCGTGGTTCCGGGAGATCGTCGCGAGCGCGCTCTACTCCGAGAACTGGCAGCTCGCGATCGACTCCCAGATCCCGCGACGCGCAGATCTCGAGTCCACGCCCGTGCAGCACTACTGGTCGCTCTCCGTCGAGGAGCAGTTCTACCTGTTCTGGCCTCTCCTGCTGATCGTCGCGATCTGGTTCGCGGCGCGATGGGGAGTCGCATCGCGACGCGTGCTCCTGCCGCTGCTCGGCGCGGTCACCCTCGCGTCGTTCGTGCATTGCATCGTGCTCACAGCGCAGGACCCCGACCTCGCGTACTTCTCGACGTTCACGCGCACCTGGGAGTTCGGCGTCGGCGGGTTGCTCGCACTGCTCGCCGCGACACCGCTCCGCGGCCACGAGCGGGTGCGTGCAGCCGCCTCACTCGCCGGGCTGGTCCTCATCGCCGTGCCGATCGTCGCTTTCCGCTCGCCCGACGTCTTCCCGGGAACGGTCGTGCTCCTGCCGGTGGTCGGAACGCTCGCCGTGATCTGGGCGGGCATGCCGCGACTCGCCTGGTCGCCGTCGCGCCTCGCTGCGCTGCGTCCGGTGCAGTGGATGGGCGATGTGTCGTACTCGCTCTACCTCTGGCATTGGCCGATCTTCATGTTCGTGCCGTACCTGACGGGTGTGCCGAGCCCGCCGTGGCTGATGGTGCTGCTCGTGGCGTTCTCGTTCCTCGTCGCCAGCCTCTCGAAGCGGTACATCGAGGACCCGTTCCGCACGCCGGCGAAGGGAGTGCAGGCTCGCCCCTCGATCGTGATCGGTGCACTGGCCGCGGTCATCGCCCTCGTCGTCGGGGCCGGCGTGGTCGCCCCGAGCGTCGCCGCCGAGCGCACCGTCGCGTGCTCGCGTAGCGATCGTGACTGAGCAGCGACAGCCGTCGCGCCGTCTCAGACCGCGGTGCCGTCGATCGTCGTCTCGAGGTCGATGCTGCCGTGCACGCTGCGGGCGACGGTGCAGCCACGGTCGATCGCCTTGACCATGATCTCGATGAGCTTCGTGCGCTCCGCCTCGTCGAGTGCGGAGAGGTCGAGGAGCAGTTCCTCATCGACCCGCGAGTACCGGTTCTCGGAGTCCGAGGTGCCGTGCGCCCACACGGTCATCGCGAAGTCCTCGCCGAGGCGCCGAGCGGCGACGCGGTCGGCACTCATCCCGGCGCAGCCAGCGAGGGCGAGCTTCAGCAACTCGCCGGGAGTGAAGTGGCCCTCGGCCTCGGCCGGCCCGATGCGCACCGTCGAGCCACGTTCGTTCATGCCCTCGAACGTGCGTTCGCCGGTGCGGGTGACCGAGATGCTGCCCGGTCCGATGCGGTCGCTCACCTGATGCGCGTGCTCGGTCATGTTCGCCCTCCAGACGTGGTCGTCACGTCGATTCCATCACGGATGTCGTGGGCCGCGTGGGGCCTCGTCTGCGACATCCCTGTGAACCCGCCCGGGCGCGACACGCCCGGGTTGCAAGTAGCCCCTCATTGTGGCAAACTCGTTGAGTTCAACATTTCGAACGCGTGCACTCGTGCGCGCTGATCGGATCACTGTCAGGCAGTGCATAACCACCCGGTTCACCCCGTTACGGGGCTCACGCAGGGGTCAGGTTAGGCCGCAGGCAGGAGAACAGACAAACCGACACACACAACGCCATGGGCGACCATGTCCGCGTGCGCGCCGGCGGGTTCGAAGGTCGAGCGTGTCGAGAGCACCGCCCCGGTACATCCGGGCGGGTGGTTTCGACAGGCTCGATCACCGGCCTTTGACAGAAGAACAGTGGTGCTTCACACGGAGTAGCTACGCGGCGTCCGATGCCCTCGGAAGGGGTAAGACGCCTTGACAGAGAGAGAGTCAGCAATGGCGGGACAGAAGATCCGCATTCGACTGAAGTCGTATGACCACGAGGTCATCGACACCTCGGCGCGCAAGATCGTCGACACGGTGACCCGCGCGGGTGCCACGGTCGTCGGCCCCGTGCCGCTTCCGACGGAGAAGAACGTGGTGTGCGTCATCCGCTCGCCCCACAAGTACAAGGACAGCCGCGAGCACTTCGAGATGCGCACCCACAAGCGCCTCATCGACATCGTGGACCCGACGCCCAAGGCCGTCGACTCGCTCATGCGACTCGACCTGCCGGCAGACGTCAACATCGAGATCAAGCTCTGAGGTAACAGATGTCTTCCGCTACCAAGAACGTGAAGGGTCTGCTCGGCACCAAGCTCGGCATGACCCAGGTGTGGGACGAGAACAACAAGCTCGTGCCCGTGACCGTCATCGAGATCGCTCCCAACGTGGTCACCCAGCTCCGCACCGTCGCGAACGACGGCTACGAGGCTGTGCAGATCGCTGCAGGCGCCATCGACCCGCGCAAGGTCAACCAGCCCGCGACCGGCCACTTCGCCGCTGCAGGCGTGACCCCCCGTCGCCACCTGACCGAGGTCCGCACCGCGGACGCCGCGTCGTACTCCCTCGGCCAGGAGCTCCCCGTCGAGGGTGCCTTCGAGGCCGGCCAGCTCGTCGACGTCGTCGGCACGAGCAAGGGCAAGGGCTTCGCCGGTGTCATGAAGCGCCACAACTTCAAGGGTGTCTCCGCTTCGCACGGTTCGCACCGCAACCACCGCAAGCCCGGTTCCATCGGTGCCTCGTCGACGCCCAGCCGCGTCTTCAAGGGCATGCGCATGGCCGGCCGCATGGGTGGCGAGCGCGTGACCGTGCTCAACCTCCGCGTGCACGCCGTCGACGCCGAGAAGGGCCTGCTGCTCGTCAAGGGCGCGGTTCCCGGTGCTCGCGGCCGTCTCGTTTTCGTCCGCAACGCAGTGAAGGGGGCGTAGTCCATGGCTACCGCCAACACCATTGACGTGCTCGACGCGACCGGCAAGAAGTCCGGCTCGGTCGAGCTGCCCGCCGAACTCTTCGACGTGCAGACCAACGTCCCGCTCATCCACCAGGTCGTCGTCGCCCAGCTCGCAGCAGCGCGCCAGGGCACGCACAAGACCAAGACCCGCGGCGAGGTTTCCGGCGCCGGTCGCAAGCCGTTCAAGCAGAAGGGCACCGGCCGCGCCCGTCAGGGTTCGATCCGCGCTCCTCAGATGACCGGTGGTGGCGTCGTGCACGGCCCGCAGCCGCGCGACTACTCGCAGCGCACCCCCAAGAAGATGATCGCAGCAGCCCTCCTCGGCTCGCTCTCCGACCGCGCTCGCGGCGGCCGCGTCCACGCGGTCACCGCCTTCACGGCCAGCGAGACGCCGAAGACCAAGGAAGCCGTCGCGCTCCTCGCCGCGATCGCTCCGGCGAAGCGCTTCCTCATCGTGCTCGCGCCCGGTGAAGAGCTCTCGCAGCGCGCCGTTCGGAACATCCCGACCGTGCACGTGCTGCGCGTCGACCAGCTGAACGCTTACGACGTGCTCGTCTCGGACGACATCGTCTTCAGCACCGCTGCCCTCGAGTCCTTCGTGGCTTCGAAGACGGCGAAGAAGGAAGAGGTCTCGGCATGACCGCCGCCGCGAACAACAAGGACCCGCGCGACATCATCATCGCGCCCGTCGTCTCGGAGAAGAGCTACGGCCTGATCGACGAGGGCAAGTACACGTTCATCGTGGACCCCCGTTCGAACAAGACCGAGATCAAGCTCGCCATCGAGAAGATCTTCAACGTCCAGGTGGCGTCGATCAACACCCTGAACCGCCAGGGCAAGACCCGCCGTACCCGGTTCGGCATGGGCAAGCGCAAGGACACCAAGCGCGCGATCGTCACCCTCAAGTCCGGCTCGATCGACATCTTCACGGCTGTCGGCTAGGGAGCAGAGGAATAAGAATGGCTATTCGTAAGTACAAGCCCACGACTCCTGGTCGTCGCGGTTCGTCGGTCGCCGACTTCGCGGAGATCACGCGCTCCACGCCTGAGAAGTCGCTGCTCCGCCCGCTGCCGAAGACCGGTGGTCGCAACAACCAGGGCCGCATCACGACGCGTCACATCGGTGGTGGCCACAAGCGCCAGTACCGCGTGATCGACTTCAAGCGGAACGACAAGGACGGCATCAACGCCAAGGTCGCTCACATCGAGTACGACCCCAACCGCACCGCGCGCATCGCGCTGCTGCACTTCGTCGATGGCACCAAGCGCTACATCCTGGCTCCGAACAAGCTCTCGCAGGGCGACGTCGTCGAGTCGGGCCCCGGCGCCGACATCAAGCCCGGCAACAACCTGCCGCTGAAGAACATCCCCACCGGTACCGTGGTGCACGCCATCGAGCTGCGCCCCGGCGGCGGTGCCAAGATGGCACGCTCGGCCGGAGCATCCGTTCGCCTCGTTGCGAAGGACGGCCCCTACGCCCAGCTGCGTCTGCCCTCGGGCGAGATCCGCAACGTCGACGCGCGCTGCCGCGCGACCGTCGGCGAGGTCGGCAACGCCGAGCAGTCGAACATCAACTGGGGCAAGGCCGGCCGCATGCGCTGGAAGGGCGTCCGCCCGACCGTGCGTGGCGTCGCCATGAACCCGGTCGACCACCCGCACGGTGGTGGCGAGGGCAAGACGTCCGGTGGACGTCACCCCGTCAGCCCCTGGGGCCAGAAGGAAGGCCGTACGCGCAAGCGCGATCTTCCCAGCGACAAGCTCATCGTTCGCCGCCGTAACGTCGGCAAGAAGCGCAAGTAGGAGTTGTAGAAGATGCCACGCAGTCTGAAGAAGGGCCCCTTCGTCGATGACCACCTGCTTCGCAAGGTGATCACGGCGAACGAGGCCGGCAGCAAGAACGTCATCAAGACCTGGTCGCGCCGTTCGATGATCATCCCGGCGATGCTGGGTCACACCATCGCGGTGCACGACGGCCGCAAGCACATCCCGGTGTTCGTCACCGAGACCATGGTGGGTCACAAGCTCGGCGAGTTCGCCCCCACCCGCACCTTCCGTGGACACGTGAAGGACGACAAGAAGGGCCGTCGCCGCTAAGCGGTGACGTGAAGGAGGAGAAGAAATGGTGGAGTCGATCGCACGCGTGCGACACATCCGCGTCACCCCCATGAAGGCCCGTCGCGTCGTCAACATGATCCGCGGCCGTCAGGCACAGGAGGCACTCGCCATCCTGAAGTTCGCCCCCCAGGGTGCGAGCGAGCCGGTGTACAAGCTCGTCGCCTCGGCCATCGCGAACGCTCGCGTCAAGGCCGATGCAACGAACACCTACCTGGACGAGCAGGACCTCTACATCAGCAGCGCCTACGTCGATGAGGGCACCACCCTCAAGCGATTCCAGCCGCGTGCTCAGGGTCGTGCCTTCCGCATCAACAAGCGAACGAGCCACATCACCGTCGTGCTCGCCACGCCCGAGGAGGGTACGAAGTAATGGGTCAGAAAGTAAACCCGTACGGCTTCCGTCTCGGCATCACCACCGACCATGTGTCGCGGTGGTTCTCCGACTCGACGAAGCCCGGTCAGCGCTACGCCGACTACCTGGCAGAAGACATCAAGATCCGTCGACTGCTGCAGACGTCGCTCGACCGCGCCGGTGTCTCGCGCATCGAGATCGAGCGCACCCGTGACCGTGTCCGCGTGGACATCCACACGGCACGTCCCGGCATCGTGATCGGCCGCCGCGGCGCCGAGGCCGAGCGCATCCGCGCCGACCTCGAGAAGCTCAGCGGCAAGCAGATCCAGCTGAACATCCTCGAGGTGAAGAACCCCGAGGCCGACGCTCAGCTCGTCGCTCAGGGCATCGCCGAGCAGCTCTCCGCTCGTGTGGCCTTCCGCCGCGCGATGCGCAAGGGCCTGCAGGGTGCACAGCGCGCCGGCGCCAAGGGCGTCCGCATCCAGGTCTCCGGCCGCCTCGGCGGCGCCGAGATGAGCCGTTCGGAGTTCTACCGCGAAGGCCGTGTGCCCCTGCACACGCTCCGCGCGAACATCGACTACGGCTTCTACGAGGCGAAGACCACCTTCGGTCGCATCGGTGTCAAGGTCTGGATCTACAAGGGCGACATCACCAACAAGGAGCTCGCCCGCGAGCAGGCCAACCAGAAGTCGTCGCGCCCCGAGCGCAGTGACCGTCCCCGCCGTGCGCCCAAGGCGCAGGAGCCGGTGGCAGCAGGAGTTGAGGCATAACCATGTTGATTCCCCGTCGAGTCAAGTACCGCAAGCAGCACCACCCCGGCCGTTCGGGCCACGCCACCGGCGGCACGAAGGTCACCTTCGGTGAGTTCGGCATCCAGGCGTTGACCCCCGCGTATGTGACGAACCGTCAGATCGAGTCCGCTCGTATCGCCATGACGCGTCACATCAAGCGCGGCGGCAAGGTGTGGATCAACATCTACCCCGACCGTCCGCTCACCAAGAAGCCGGCCGAAACCCGCATGGGTTCCGGTAAGGGTTCGCCCGAGTGGTGGGTCGCGAACGTCAAGCCGGGTCGAGTCCTCTTCGAGGTCTCCGGCGTCTCCGAGGAACTCGCTCGTGAGGCAATGACCCGTGCCATCCACAAGCTGCCCCTCAAGGCACGCATCATCAAGCGCGAGGAGGGCGACGCATAATGGCCGTCGGCACCAAGGAGCTCAGCCCCGTCGAGCTCGACACCTTTGAAGACGAGCGACTCGTCGATGAGCTGAAGAAGGCCAAGGAAGAGCTGTTCAACCTGCGCTTCCAGTCGGCCACCGGTCAGCTCGAAAGCCACGGCCGCCTCCGGGCGGTCAAGCGCGACATCGCGCGCATCTACACGGTCATCCGCGAGCGCGAACTCGGCATCCGGGCAACGCCCGCGCCGGTCGAGGTTCCGGCCAAGGCCGAGAAGAAGACGAAGAAGGCCAAGGCCGAGGCATCCGCTGATGCTGCAGCCGAGGTCGAAGAGACGAAGGAGGCCTGATCATGGCTGAGACCAAGAAGGCTTCGGCCGAGGTCGACACCGCGGCCGAGCTCGTCCGCGGCTACCGCAAGGTTCGTCGCGGCTACGTCGTCAGCGACAAGATGGACAAGACCATCACCGTCGAGGTCGAGGACCGCGTGAAGCACCCGCTGTACGGCAAGGTTCTGCGCCGCACCTCGAAGGTCAAGGCTCACGACGAGCTGAACACCGCCGGCATCGGCGACCTCGTCGTGATCAGCGAGACCCGTCCCCTTTCCGCCACGAAGCGCTGGCGCCTCGTCGAGATCGTCGAGAAGGCCAAGTAAGCCTCGGGCTTACTTGAAAGAAGGAGATTCAAAGTGCTTCAGCAGGAATCACGAGTCAAGGTCGCCGACAACACCGGCGCCAAGGTGCTCCTCACGATCCGCGTGCTCGGTGGCTCGAAGCGTCGGTACGCCGGCCTCGGTGACACCATCGTCGCGACCGTCAAGGACGCCATCCCCGGCGGCAACGTCAAGAAGGGCGATGTGGTCAAGGCCGTCATCGTCCGCACCGTCAAGGAGACCCGTCGTCCCGACGGCTCCTACATCAAGTTCGACGAGAACGCCGCAGTGATCCTGAAGAACGATGGTGACCCCCGCGGCACCCGTATCTTCGGACCGGTCGGTCGCGAGCTCCGCGACAAGAAGTTCATGAAGATCATCTCGCTGGCACCGGAGGTTATCTAGTCATGGCCAACATCAAGAAGGGTGACCTCGTTCAGGTCATCTCGGGCCGCAGCCAGGCTCGCGGCGGAGATCGCGGCAAGCAGGGCAAGGTCCTCGAGGTGCTCGTCGCCGAGAACCGCGTCGTCGTCGAAGGCATCAACTTCGTGACGAAGCACGTTCGCGTCGGCCAGACGCAGCGCGGCTCGAAGACCGGCGGCATCGAGACCGTCGAGGCCCCGATCCACGTTTCGAACGTCGCGCTCGTCGACCCCGAGTCGAAGAAGCCGACCCGCGTCGGTTTCCGCATCGAGACCGTGACGAAGGACGGCGTCGACAAGACCGTCCGCGTCCGTTACGCAAAGAAGTCAGGTAAGGACCTGTAATGACCGACACGGCTACGCAGGCTGGCAAAATCCAGCCGCGCCTGAAGACCAAGTACCGGGACGAGATCTCGAAGGCCCTCACCGAGGAGCACGGCTACACCAACGTGCACCAGATTCCGGGTCTCGTGAAGATCGTCGTGAACATGGGTGTCGGCGAAGCCGCGCGCGATGGCAAGGTCATCGACGGCGCGATCGCCGATCTCACCAAGATCACCGGCCAGAAGCCGCAGGTCACGAAGGCTCGCAAGTCCATCGCGCAGTTCAAGCTGCGCGAGGGACAGCCCATCGGCGCCCACGTCACGCTTCGTGGCGACCGCATGTGGGAGTTCCTCGACCGCCTGCTCTCGCTCGCACTGCCCCGTATCCGCGACTTCCGCGGCCTCTCGGACAAGCAGTTCGACGGCACCGGCAACTACACCTTCGGTCTCACGGAGCAGTCGATGTTCCACGAGATCGACCAGGACAAGATCGACCGCGTCCGCGGCATGGACATCACTGTGGTGACCACCGCCAAGACGGACGAAGAGGGCCGCGCGCTGCTCAAGCAGCTCGGCTTCCCCTTCAAGTCGGCCGACGCGGCCAACTGAACCACGGATGCTGCGGGCGCACGCCCGCAGCATCCGACCCCGGTCCTCCGCATCCGCGGGAGACCGACACCACAGGTCATCGCTCGTGTAACGGGCGCTGAAACCTGGTGAACGTAAGGAAACACTCGTCATGACGATGACCGACCCGGTCGCTGACATGCTGACCCGTCTGCGGAACGCGAACTCCGCACACCACGACTCCGTGTCGATGCCCAACTCCAAGCTCAAGGCGAACATCGCCGAGATCTTGAAGAAGGAGGGCTACATCGCGGACTTCGAGCTGACTGACGCTCGCGTGGGCAAGACGCTCACGCTGCAGCTCAAGTTCGGCCCCAACCGCGAGCGTTCGATCGCTGGCATCAAGCGCGTCTCCAAGCCCGGCCTCCGCGTGTACGCGAAGTCGACGGAGCTCCCCAAGGTGCTCGGCGGCCTCGGCGTTGCCATCCTGTCCACCTCCAGCGGTCTGCTCACCGACCGCCAGGCCGAGAAGAAGGGCGTAGGCGGAGAAGTCCTCGCCTACGTGTGGTAGTTCCATGTCACGAATCGGACGACTTCCCATCGACATCCCCGCGGGCGTCGACGTCAAGATCGACGGCCAGGCCGTTTCGGTCAAGGGCCCGAAGGGCGAGCTCGCGCTCACCGTCGCCGCCCCCATCGAGGTCAAGCTCGAAGAGAACCAGGTTCTCGTCACCCGCCCCGACGACGAGCGCACCTCGCGTTCGCTGCACGGCCTCACGCGTACCCTCATCGCCAACCAGATCATCGGCGTGACGCAGGGCTACTCCAAGGGCCTCGAGATCGTCGGCACCGGTTACCGCGTCGCGCAGAAGGGCTCGTCGCTCGAGCTCGCGCTCGGTTTCTCGCACCCCGTCGTCGTCGACGCTCCCGCCGGCATCACGTTGACCGTCGAGGGCAACAACAAGATCACGGTCGCGGGCATCGACAAGCAGGCGGTCGGCGAGGTCGCCGCGAACATCCGCAAGATCAAGAAGCCCGAGCCGTACAAGGGCAAGGGCATCCGCTACGCCGGCGAGGTCGTGCGTCGCAAGGCCGGAAAGTCAGGTAAGTAATCATGGCTGTGAAGACCAAGACGGCTGCGCGTTCGCGCCGCCACACCCGCCTTCGCAAGAAGGTCGTCGGCACCGAGCTGCGTCCGCGCCTCGTCGTCACCCGTTCGGCACGTCACGTGTTCGTCCAGGTCGTCGACGACAGCAAGGGCCTGACCGTCGCCAGCGCCTCGACCATGGAGGCAGACCTCCGTGTGTTCGACGGTGACAAGACCGCCAAGGCCAAGAAGGTCGGCGAGCTCGTCGCAGAGCGTGCGAAGAAGGCCGGCATCGAGTCCGTCGTCTTCGACCGCGGCGGCAACAAGTACGCCGGTCGTGTCGCAGCGATCGCCGATGGAGCGCGAGAGGCAGGGCTCAACCTGTGAGCGAGAACACTACGAAGGAGACCGAGGTGACCGCAGAGGCACCCGTCGAGACGGCAGCAGCTTCGGAGCCGGCTCGGAACGAGCGCGACAACCGTCGCGGCGGTGGTCGAGACCGCAACCAGGGTGGCCGCGACCGCGGTGGCCGTGACGCCGAGAAGAGCCAGTTCCTCGAGCGCGTCGTGACCATCAACCGCGTGTCGAAGGTCGTCAAGGGCGGCCGTCGCTTCAGCTTCACGGCGCTCGTCGTCGTGGGCGACGGCAACGGACTCGTCGGCGTCGGCTACGGCAAGGCGCGCGAGGTCCCGACCGCGATCTCGAAGGGTGTCGAGGAGGCGAAGAAGAACTTCTTCCGCGTCCCTCGCATCGGAGCGACCATCCCGCACCCCGTCCAGGGTGAGGCTGCAGCCGGCGTCGTCCTGCTGCGCCCCGCTTCGGCCGGTACCGGTGTCATCGCCGGTGGTCCCGTGCGCGCGGTGCTCGAGTGCGCCGG
The DNA here is from genome assembly GCF_004134865.1 of Agromyces fucosus. Lineage (GTDB taxonomy): Bacteria > Actinomycetota > Actinomycetes > Actinomycetales > Microbacteriaceae > Agromyces > Agromyces fucosus. The sequence continues at coordinate 706,991 of NZ_SDPO01000003.1, forward strand.
CATCCACGACGTCCTGAGCAAGTCGCTCGGTTCGTCGAACACCATCAACATCGTGCACGCCACGGTCGCCGCCCTGCAGCAGCTCGAAGAGCCGCGTGCAGTCGCTGCCCGTCGTGGCCTGGCCTACGACGAGGTCGCTCCGGCCCGTCTGCTGCGTGCCGAGGCCCAGGCGGCAGAGTCCGCCGCAGCAGCGAAGGCAGGTGCCTGATGGCCAAGCAGCTGAAGGTGACCCAGATCAAGTCCAAGGTGAGCGAGAAGCAGTACCAGCGCGACACGCTGCGCAGCCTCGGACTCAAGCGCATCGGCCAGTCGGTCGTTCGCGAGGACAACTCGCAGAACCGCGGCTATGTGAACACCGTCGCGCACCTCGTGAAGGTTGAGGAGATTGACTAATGGCTGACGAGAAGAAGGACGTCGCCGCCGAAGCCCCCAAGAAGGCTCCGGCGAAGAAGACGGCCGACAAGCCCGCCGCCGCGAAGGCAGCCCCCAAGGCTGCTGCCGAGAAGAAGGCCCCCGCCAAGGCCGCAGCTGCGAAGGCCGACTCGGCCGACGCCGCCAAGGCTCCGGCGAAGAAGGCCCCCGCCAAGGCTGCGCCCGCCAAGTCGGCCGCTGCCAAGGCGGAGGTCGCGGAGAAGCGCGAGCAGGTGCTGAAGGTCCACCACCTCCGCCCCGCTCCCGGCTCCAAGAAGGACAAGACCCGCGTCGGACGCGGTGAGGGTTCGAAGGGCAAGACGGCAGGTCGCGGTACCAAGGGCTCGAAGGCTCGCAACAACATCCGCCCCGGGTTCGAGGGTGGCCAGCTTCCGTACCACATGCGTGCGCCGAAGCTCCGCGGCTTCAAGAACCCGTTCCGCGTCGAGTACCAGGTCGTGAACCTGGAGAAGCTCGCCGAGCTGTACCCGAAGGGCGGCGACGTCACGATCGCCGACCTCGTCGAGAAGGGCGCCGTTCGCAAGAACGAGCGCGTCAAGGTTCTCGGCAACGGTGACATCCAGGTGAAGCTCACCGTCGCGGTCGACAAGGTCTCCGGCTCGGCTGAGCAGAAGATCGTCGCCGCTGGCGGCTCGGTCAAGTAGACCGGTACAGCACCGATTGCACGAGCCAGTCGGGACCTCGCGTATGATTCACGGGGGTCTCGACTGGCTCGAGCCGCATATGGACTGACTCCACACGGAGCAACAGGAGGACGAGTGTTCAACGCCATCGGGCGGATCTTCCGCACGCCGGATCTTCGCCGCAAGCTCGGGTTCACGCTGGGCATCGTCGCCCTGTTCCGGCTGGGTTCGTTCATTCCCGCGCCGTTCGTGGACTTCGGCAACGTTCAGGCGTGTCTCGCCGCGAACCAGTCGGGTGCAGCGGGGCTCTACGACCTCGTGAACCTGTTCTCGGGCGGTGCGCTGCTGCAGCTCTCGATCTTCGCGCTGGGCATCATGCCCTACATCACGGCGTCGATCATCGTGCAGCTGCTGCGCGTCGTGATCCCTCACTTCGAGACGCTCTACAAAGAGGGCCAGGCCGGCCAGAGCCGCCTGACCCAGTACACCCGGTACCTCACGATCGCGCTCGGTGTGCTCCAGTCCACCACGCTGATCACGGTCGCCCGCTCCGGCGCGCTGTTCCCCTCGAGCGCCCCCGAGTGCTCGCAGCTCATCACGAACGACGCCTGGTACGCGATCCTGCTCATGGTCATCACCATGACCGCCGGCACCGGCCTCATCATGTGGATGGGTGAGCTCATCACCGAGCGCGGCATCGGCAACGGCATGTCGCTCCTCATCTTCACCTCGATCGCCGCGACCTTCCCCGGCTCGCTCTGGGCCATCGGCATCGCCCGCGGTTGGGACGTCTTCGCGATCGTGCTGGCGATCGGCCTCCTCGTCGTCGTCGCCGTGGTCTTCGTCGAGCAGTCGCAACGGCGGATCCCCGTGCAGTACGCCAAGCGCATGGTCGGTCGTCGAACATACGGCGGCAACAACACGTACATCCCGATCAAGGTCAACATGGCCGGCGTCGTGCCCGTCATCTTCGCCTCGTCGCTGTTGTACCTGCCCGCCCTCATCGCGCAGTTCAACACCCCGGCCGCCGGCGAGACGCCGCAGCCCTGGGTCGTCTGGATCACGAACAACCTGACGCAGGGCGGTCACCCGCTGTACATGCTCATGTACTTCCTGCTCATCGTCGGCTTCACGTACTTCTACGTCGCGATCACGTTCAACCCCGACGAGGTCTCCGAGAACATGAAGAAGTACGGCGGGTTCATCCCCGGCATCCGTGCCGGTCGTCCGACCGCCGAGTACCTCGACTACGTGCTCACCCGCATCACGCTGCCGGGCTCGTTCTACCTCGGCTTCATCGCCCTGATCCCGCTGATCGCGTTCGCGATGGTCGGCGCCGACCAGAACTTCCCCTTCGGCGGCGCTTCCATCCTGATCATCGTCGGCGTCGGCCTCGAGACGGTGAAGCAGATCGACGCCCAGCTCCAGCAGCGACACTACGAAGGACTCCTCCGATGACGCCGGCCGCCTCGAACGACACCGCTGCAAGCGGCTCTGCTCGCTTCCTGATCGTCGGACCCCAGGGCTCCGGCAAGGGAACGCAGGGTGTGCTCGTCGCGGACGCGTTCGGAGTGCCGCAGGTCGCCACCGGCGACATCTTCCGCGCGAACGTCGCGGGCGGCACCGAACTCGGCAAGCGCGTGCAGGCGATCATCGAGGCGGGCGACCTCGTGCCCGACGCGCTCACGAGCGAGCTCGTGCGCGATCGCCTCGAGCAGCCGGATGCCGCGCACGGCTTCCTCCTCGACGGATACCCGCGCAACCGTGGCCAGGTCGACGACCTCGACGCGTTCCTCACCGCTCGCGGCGAAGCGCTCGACGCGGTCATCGAGCTCGAGGTCCCGCGCGCGGAGAGCATCGCCCGTCTGCAGCAGCGCGCTGCAGACCAGGGACGCACCGACGACACCGAAGAGGTCATCGCGAACCGACTCGCGATCTACGAGCGGGAGACCGCTCCGATCCTCGATGTCTACCGCGCACGCGGCATCGTCGTGCGCATCGACGGCGTCGGTTCGCTCGACGAGGTGACCGAGCGCATCTTCTCGGCACTCGCTGCACGCGGCCTCGCGCCCAACGGCGTCTCGGCCTGAGCCCTCGGTGTTCCGTCGGTCGATCTACAAGTCGCCTGCAGAGCTCCGCTCGATGCGAGCGGCCGGTGAACTGACCGCTGCGGCACTCGCGGAGACGCGCAGGCTGCTGGCGCCCGGAGCGACACCGCTCGAGCTCGACGCCGCAGCCGAGCGCGTGATCCGCGACGGCGGTGGGATTCCGAACTTCCAGTTGGTCCCCGGCTACCGACACACGTTGTGCGTCTCGGTCGACGACGACGTCGTGCACGGCATTCCCGGTGATCGTCCGTTCCGTGCCGGCGACATCGTCTCGGTCGACGGCGGGGCGGAGCTCGACGGCTGGAACGGAGACTCGGCGTTCACGGTCGTGCTGCCGGACGTTGCGCGACCCGACGTCGTCGCCTCCCGCGAAGAGCTCAGCCGCGTCACCGAGCAGGCTTTGTGGGTCGGCATCGCGGCACTCGCACGCGCATCCCACCTCAACGACGTCGGCGCCGAGATCGAGGACTTCGTTCGGGGCGAAGGCGCCTACGGCATCCTCACCGACTACGTCGGACACGGCATCGGGCGTTCGATGCACGAGGAGCCGCCCGTCTTCAACTATCGCGTGGATCGTCGGGGGCCCGCGGTCAAGCCGGGGCTCGTGGTGGCGATCGAGCCGATGATCGTCGCCGGTTCCATCGACACGTTCACACGCGACGACGACTGGACCGTGACGACCTCCGACGGTGCGGACGCCGCCCACTGGGAACATTCGGTCGCGGTGCACGCCGGCGGCATCTGGGTGCTGACGGCGCCCGACGGGGGCGCCGCAGGACTCGCGCCGTTCGGCATCCGTCCCGCGCCCATCGGCTGAGTCGTTCGCGAGTCCACTCCGAATCCGCAGGTCACGCCCGCCGTGGATCACCGTTGCATGTACGGAGTCCCTCCCGGTCGTCGCTCCCCGAAGACTAGGGTGAATGGAGAACGGATACTCACGACGGAGGCCGGGCGGATGATGGAGATCACGGGCATCGGGATCGGCCAGGGGGTGGCCATCGGTGCAGTCGTGCGCATGGCGGACCGTCTGCCCGAACCGGCCGACGTGCCGACATCGCTCGATCCCGAACGCGAGACCGAGCGCGCGACGAACGCGCTGTCCGCCGTCGCCGTCGATCTCACGCAGCGCGGAGCGGCAGCCGGAGGTGCGGCCAAGGACGTGCTCGAGGCGCAGGCCATGATGGCCGAAGACCCGAGTCTCTTCGATCTCGTGACCGTGAGGCTTGCGAACGGGGCGACGGCGGAGCGAGCGGTGTTCGAGGCGTTCGCCGCATTCCGCGGTCTGCTCGCCGACATGGGCGGGTACATGGGGGAGCGGGCCGCCGATCTCGACGACATCTCGCAGCGCGTCATCGCGGAGTTGATGCAGGTGCCGGCTCCGGGGGTCCCCGATCCCGGGCATCCGTTCGTGCTCGTCGCACACGATCTCGCTCCTGCCGACACGGCGGTGCTCGACCTCGACCTGGTGCTCGCCCTCGTGACCGTCGAAGGAGGACCGACGTCGCACACGGCCATCCTCGCTCGCGAGAAGTCCATCGTCGCCGTGGTCGGTGCGAGCGATGCCGCGCACCTCGTCGACGGCGACACCGTCGTCGTGGACGCCGCCCGTGACGTCGTCGTCGCCTCGCCCACCGACGAGGTGCTGGCGGCCGCGCAGGCCCGGATCGCCGAGCGCGCGAGCCGGGCCGCCGCGCCGCTGGCACCCGGTGCACTCGCCGACGGCACGCCGGTGCCGTTGCTCGCGAACCTCGGTTCCGTCGCGGGTGCCGCCGACGCCGTCCGACTCGGCGCAGAAGGGGTCGGGCTCTTCCGTACGGAGTTCCTGTTCCTCGATGCCGAGACCGCGCCGACCGCATCCCGCCAGCAGGCCGAGTACACGCGGCTGCTCGCGGCATTCCCTCGGCGGAAGGTGGTGGTCCGCGTGCTCGACGCGGGTGCGGACAAGCCGCTGGCCTTCGTCAACGATGCCCCCGAGTCGAACCCCGCCCTCGGGCTCCGCGGCATCCGTGCACTGAGGCGTGCCGAGCCGGTCCTGCGCGACCAGCTCACGGCGCTCGCCGCCGCCGCCGCCGCGACGGAGGCCGAGCTCTGGGTCATGGCGCCGATGATCGCGACGGTCGAGGAGACGCGGTACTTCACCGCCCTTGCGAAGGAGCTCGGCATTCGGGTCGCGGGGGTGATGGTCGAGACCCCGTCGGCCGCACTCATCGCTGACCGGATTCTCGCGGCGGCCGACTTCGCCTCGATCGGCACGAACGACCTCACCCAGTACACGATGGCCGCCGACCGCCTGCTCGGGACGGTCGCAGCGCTGCAGGACCCCTGGCACCCCGCGGTGCTCCGCTTGATCGCCGAGGTCGGGGCGGCGGGCGCGGCGCAGGGGAAGCCCGTCGGCATCTGCGGCGAGGCCGCGGCCGATCCGCTGCTGGCCGTCGTGCTCGTCGGCCTCGGCGCCACCAGCCTGTCGATGTCGCCCTCGGCGCTCGCCGACGTGCGGGCTTCGTTGTCCCGGTTCAACCTGAGCGAGGCGAAGACGCTCGCGCGAGCGGCTCTCGTCGCAGATGGGGCGCTCGAGGCGCGAGCAGCTGCGGCCTCTGCGGCCGCGGAGATCGTCTCGCGCGAGGCATCCGGCACCTAGCAGGTCGGGTCGCCGGCGCCCTTCGCGCCCTCGACTGGCGAAAACGCTCGGAATCACCTAGAGTTGACCCTTGGTGTTCTGCACGCCTGCTTCGGCATGCCTGACGGCCCCTCTCCAGGGGAAATCGGCTCGGCGAGCGGAACCATCGCACGACCAGCATCCCAACTCCAAGCGATAGTGAGGCTATGGCCAAGAAAGACGGCGTCATCGAGATCGAAGGCTCGGTTGTCGAGGCCCTCCCGAACGCGATGTTCCGGGTGGAACTCACGAACGGACACAAGGTCCTCGCGCACATCTCAGGAAAGATGCGCCAGCACTACATCCGCATCCTCCCCGAGGACCGCGTGATCGTCGAGCTGAGCCCATACGACCTGACGCGCGGCCGCATCGTCTACCGCTACAAGTAACGGCTGCTCGGAAAGTAACGGCCCGCGACATCTCGCGGGTACGAGGACAGCGACACATCAAGGAACAATCGTGAAGGTCAACCCCAGCGTCAAGCCCATCTGCGACCACTGCAAGGTGATTCGCCGCCACGGCCGCGTCATGGTCATCTGCAAGTCGAACCCGCGCCACAAGCAGCGCCAGGGCTAGTCACCAGACGGCGGGGCGCACGCGCCCCGCATCCCCATAACTGAATACATCGGCAACGCCAGAACCGCAGACATCCACGGATGTCGCGGGGACACCTCGGGTCGGAGGCTCGGGCACCGGCGTTGCTCCACACCTCCACTTCGAAACAGGAGAAGCCACACATGGCACGTCTGGCAGGAGTCGACATCCCGCGCGAGAAGCGCGTGGAGATCGCACTGACTTACATTTACGGCGTCGGCCGCACGCGAGCGCTCACCACGCTCGCCGAGACCGGCATCGACGGAAACATCCGCGTGAAGGACCTCAGCGACGAGCAGCTCGTCGCGCTGCGCGACTACATCGAGGGCAACTTCAAGGTCGAGGGTGACCTCCGCCGCGAGGTCGCAGCAGACATCCGCCGCAAGGTCGAGATCGGCTCGTACGAGGGCATCCGCCACCGTCGCGGTCTCCCGGTCCGCGGCCAGCGCACCAAGACCAACGCTCGTACCCGCAAGGGCCCGAAGCGCACCGTTGCCGGCAAGAAGAAGCCCGGCCGCAAGTAACCGCTCGTCGCCAGATCTAGGAGATTTCACACATGGCAGCACCCAAGGCGGCTACTCGCAAGCCGCGCAAGAAGGAAAAGAAGAACATCGCCGTGGGCCAGGCCCACATCAAGTCGACGTTCAACAACACGATCGTCTCGATCACCGACACCAACGGTGCCGTGATCAGCTGGGCCTCCTCCGGTGGCGTCGGCTTCAAGGGCTCGCGCAAGTCGACCCCGTTCGCCGCACAGCTCGCCGCCGAGTCGGCCGCGCGCCAGGCGCAGGAGCACGGCATGAAGAAGGTCGACGTGTTCGTCAAGGGTCCCGGCTCCGGCCGCGAGACCGCGATCCGCTCGCTCCAGGCCGCGGGCCTCGAGGTCGGCAGCATCAACGACGTGACGCCCCAGGCTCACAACGGATGCCGCCCGCCCAAGCGTCGCCGCGTCTGATTCCCTCCCGGTGATCGAGGAGCAGTCCGGCTCAGCCGGGCTCTCCTCGATCGCCGGGACATCCGTTCTCTCACACAACTCAAGATCCTCGTACTCGCAGGTGTCATATAGCGGACACCCTGCCGAAAGGAATCAACAGTGCTGATCGCACAGCGCCCGACGCTCACCGAAGAGAACATCTCGGAGTTCCGTTCGCGTTTCGTGATCGAGCCCCTCGAGCCGGGCTTCGGTTACACCCTGGGCAACTCGCTCCGTCGCACCCTCCTCTCCTCGATCCCCGGCGCAGCCGTGACGAGCATCCGCATCGACGGCGTGCTCCACGAGTTCTCGACCGTTCCGGGCGTGAAGGAGGATGTCACCGAGATCATCCTCAACATCAAGAACCTGGTCGTCTCCAGCGAGCACGACGAGCCGATCACCGCGTACCTGCGCAAGCAGGGTGCCGGTGAGGTCACCGCAGCCGACATCTCCGCTCCGGCGGGCGTCGAGGTGCACAACCCCGAGCTGGTCATCGCGACGCTCAACGACTCGGCGAAGTTCGAGCTCGAGCTCACGATCGAGCGCGGCCGCGGCTACGTCTCGGCCAGCCAGAACCGCAACGAGTACTCCGAAGCCGGCCAGATCCCGGTCGACTCGATCTACTCGCCGGTCCTGAAGGTCACCTACCGCGTCGAGGCCACCCGCGCCGGCGAGCGCACCGACTTCGACCGCCTCGTGGTCGACGTCGAGTCGAAGCCGGCCATCACGCCGCGCGACGCGATCGCCTCGGCGGGCCGCACGCTCACCGAGCTGTTCGGTCTCGCCCGCGAGCTGAACACCGCTGCCGAGGGCATCGAGATCGGCCCCGCGCCGGTCGACGCCGTGCTCTCGAGCGAACTCTCGATCCCGATCGAAGACCTCGACCTCTCGGTGCGCAGCTACAACTGCCTGAAGCGCGAGGGCATCAACACGGTGTCCGAGCTCGTCGCCCTGTCGGAGTCGCAGCTCATGAACATCCGCAACTTCGGCCAGAAGTCGGTGGATGAGGTCAAGGACAAGCTCACCGAAATGGGCCTGTCGCTGAAGGACTCCGTCCCCGGATTCGACGGGGCCCACTTCTACACGGGCTTCGACGACGAGAACTAGGCAGACCTCGCGGTCGCCCACCAACCCCCACCTACTGGAGAGAACGAACCATGCCGAAGCCCACGAAGGGCCCCCGCCTCGGAGGCGGCCCCGCCCACGAGCGGTTGATGCTCGCGAACCTCGCTGCAGCGCTGTTCACGCACAAGCGCATCACCACCACCGAGACGAAGGCCAAGCGCCTCCGCCCGCTGGCCGAGCGTCTCGTGACGTTCGGCAAGCGCGGCGACCTGCACGCGCGCCGTCGCGTGCTCGCCGTCATCGGCGACAAGACCGTCGTGCACGAGCTGTTCACGGTCATCGCCCCCCAGGTCGCCGACCGTGAGGGCGGCTACACCCGCATCACGAAGATCGGCAACCGCAAGGGCGACAACGCGCCCATGGCGGTCATCGAGCTCGTGCTCGAGCCCGTGACCCCGAAGAAGCGCGCCGCGAAGCCGGCCGCCGCCGAGGCGCCCGTCGCCGAGGAGGCTCCGGCCGAGGTCGTCGAGGAGACGACCGAGGTCGAGGCGACCGACGCAGCCGCAGAGGAGACGACCGAGGTCGTCGCCGACGAGGCCGAGGCCGCAGAGGCCAAGTAGTCTCTCGCTTCATCACGAAGGGCCCCGGTGCGAGCACCGGGGCCCTTCGTCGTCCCCGCAGCGAGGTCGCCGTCTAGTCTTGAGCGGTGACCGAGCACGAACTCTCGCCCCTCTCCGAGCGCGTCTCGCCCCCCGACTCGCTCCCGAGCCTCGCGCATCCCGACGTCACCGCCTGGCGCCCCGTGGGCGACGACGACCTCGACCTGATCGAGGCACTCGAGGCGGCCATGGCGGCCGTCGATCATCCCGAGTACGCCGCGCCGCGGGACGAGCTCGCCGATGATCTCGGGATGTCGTTCGTCGACCGTGAGCGCGACACGATCGTCGCCCTCGATGCCGGTGGTCGCGCAGTGGCGTGGGGCGCGGCCTACCACCCGCCCGGCCGCGACACGCTCGTGCGCTCGATCCTCGTCGGCGGGGTGCACCCCGAGCTGCGCGGCCGCGGCATCGGCCGCGTGCTCATGGCGTGGCTCCGTGCTCGGGGCGAACAGCAGCTCGCCGCGTCCGCGCTCCGGCTCCCCGGGTGGATCATGGCCTTCTCCGACGACCGTGCCCGCGGGGCCGGACCGATGTTCGAGTCGGCGGGCTTCGCCCCGGCTCGGTACTTCGCCGGGCTGCGGCGCGATCTCGGTGAACCGCTCGCCGACGTCCGCGCCGGCGAGGGGATCCGCGTCGAGGCGCTGCGACCGGAACGCGTTGACGAGGTGAGGGCGGCGCGCAACGACGCCTTCCGCGATCACTGGGGCAGCCAGCCGAGATCCGAGGAGGAATGGCGCGTGTTCGCCTCGAGCGCCGTGTTCCGCGCGGACCTCTCCGTCATCGCCGTCGACGAGGCGAGCGATCGCGTGGTGGGGTTCGTGCTGGCCGAGGTGAACGAAGCCGACTGGACCGGGCAGGGGTTCTCGAGCGTGCACGTTCCGCTCGTCGGCGTGGTGCGCGGCCATCGCGGGCGCGGCGTCGCCAAGGTGCTCCTGGCGGCACATCTCGTCGCCGCTCGTGCCGCACGGATCGAGTACTCGACGCTCGAGGTCGATGCCGCGAGCCCGACCGGCGCATTCGCGCTGTACGAGCGCATGGGATTCCGTGCGGCGACCACCGAGACCAGTTACACGATCGTCGTCTGACACCACCGAAGACGATCGCGGATGCCGCGGCGCGAGTGCCGCGAACACGCCGTTCCGGCGTTTCGGGGCTGATGACGATGTGCCAGAATCTGTTCTCGGTACCGCCGTCAACGGTGCTCGAAGAGGAGCAGCGTGGCCGCCGTTCGCATCCCGGTCGACCGGGATCTCTCGATCGATTTCGCCCGTGCCTTCTGTCTGCCGATCGTGGTGCTCCTGCACGCCCTGCAGATGGGCATCGGCGGGGATCCGCTGCGCGCGTTCAATGCGCTCGACGGTTTCGAACCGCTCGCCTGGGCGACCTGGCCGCTCATGATCATGCCCGTGTTCTTCATCTGCGGAGGGTTCGCCTCGATCACGCAGTGGCGGCGGTTGCGCGGACACGGCGAGACCGTCGCCCACTACGTCCGGATCCGCGCCATCCGCTTGGCGCAGCCCGTGGTGGGGGTCGTCGCGGCCGTCGGAGCGGTGCTCTCGGTCATGTTCCTCGCGGGCGTCGACACGGAGTTCCTCCGAACGTTCGCGGTGCGGCTCGCCGAACCGCTCTGGTTCATTCCCGTCTACCTGATCTGTACGGCATTCGTGCCGATGATGTCGTGGCTGCATCGCCACGCTCCATGGTCGGCCTACCTCGGGCTCGTGGGGGCGGTCGTCGTCGTCGACGTGCTCACGCGCGGGTTCGACGTGCCGGTCGGCGCCCTCAACTGGATCTTCGTGTGGCTGTTCGCCCAGCAGCTCGGATTCGGCCTCCGCGACGGCTGGTTCGCCCGTCGCTCGCGACTGGTGCTCCTCGCCGCCGCCGCCGGGGCGTACGTCGTCATCGGGGTGCTCGTGACCTGGTTCGGGTACTCGCACGACATGCTCGACAACCTCAATCCGCCGACTTTGGCGATCCTCGCCCTCGCGCTCGGGCAGGCCTGCCTGTTCGCGCTCGCCCAGCCCCTCATCCGGCGCATGATGCAGTGGCGGCCGATGCTCGGCGCGGTCTTCGTCTTCGGCGTCTACGGCATGGTCATCTATCTCTGGCACACGTTCGCGATGGCTGTCGTGACGGCCCTGGACCTCGCGTTCGGGCTGCCGTTCCCGCCGGTGCTGTCGCCGGCGTGGTGGGCGACGCGTCCGCTCTGGATCGCCGCCATCGCCGTCGTGATCGCCGGATGCTGCATGATCGTGCCGCGCGTCGAGTCGCGGTGGCCGAAGCCGATCGACCGGCGAACCCCGCTCGCTGCGGTCCTGTTGTGGAGTGCGTGCGCGGTGGCCGGCGTCGGGGTGCTGCTCGTGCTCGGCTACCTCCCGTGGCAGAACGGACTGCTGGGGTGGGCGCTCGTGACCGTCGCGGTGGTCGCGCTCATCGTGGGCGGCCCCGGATCGCGCGTGCAGAACACCGTCACGGCGCCCGAGGTGCGGAGCCCGGCGTCGTCCACCGTCGCGCGCTCGTAGGCTTGAGGGCATGGTCGCCCCCGAACCCGTCGCATCGCCAGGCCCCGGTCCCCGCCCGGAGCCAGGCGCCGGCGCGTCCGGCGACGGTGCCTCCGACGCCGAGCAGGTCCGCCTGCGGCTCGCGATCGCGTACGACGGCACGGACTTCAACGGATGGAGCCGTCAGCCCGGGCTGCGCACGGTCCAGGGGGTCGTCGAAGACGCCTTGGGGGTGCTCTTCCGGCGCACGGGCACGTCGCCGCGACTGACGGTCGCCGGGCGCACCGATGCCGGCGTGCACGCCGTCGGACAGGTGGCCCACTTCGACGTTCCGCCGGCGGCACTGGCGTCGGTGACGCGGCCGCGCCGTGGGCACGACTCCGGGTCGGATGACGCGGAGCCCCCAGGAGTGCTGCTCCGCCGGCTCACCGGGATCATCGGGGCATCCGATTCCGATGTCGTGGTGACGGCGGCCTCGCTCGCGCCCGACGGGTTCGACGCGCGCTTCTCCGCCATCTGGCGCCGCTACGAGTACCGCATCGCGGATTCCGCCGCCGCGCGCGATCCGCTGGATCGGCACCGTACCGTCTGGCGGCCGCGCGGACTCGACACGGAGCGAATGGATGCCGCAGCGCACACCCTGCTCGGCCTGCACGACTTCGCCGCGTTCTGCAAGCCGCGGGCCGGTGCCACGACCATCCGCACCCTGGAGTCCTTCCGATGGCGACGCGACGCCGATGGCGTGCTCGTGGCATCGCTGCAAGCCGACGCCTTCTGCCATTCGATGGTTCGCGCGCTGATCGGAGCCGCGGTCGCGGTCGGCGAGGGCCGCCTCGACGTCGATGCTCCCGCCGAGCTGCTGCGCGCCGGGGAGCGGACGAACGCGTTCATGGTCATGCCGGCGAAGGGGCTCGTGCTCACCGAGGTCGGCTACCCCGATGATCACGAACTCGAGATCCGGGCGGCGCAGACGCGAGCGCGGCGCCGACTCAACGTCCAGGTCGACGATGAGGCGGATGCGGGGGAGTGAGGCGGCGTCGATTGGACGCGTGCCCCTGGAGCCGCTAAGCTTGCCCTTTGGTGCCGTCCTCTGCGGCGGCATCCGAAGTTGAGCCCTCCACCAGGGCGTTCGAACGCATCGCGGTCGAACACCCACCGGAGTGGGATTCACGAACCCCTCACTCGATCAGAAAGCAGTAGTTCCGTGACGCGCACGTTCACTCCCAAGCCGTCCGACATCCAGCACGACTGGGTCGTCATCGACGCAACCGATATCGTTCTCGGTCGCCTCGCGAGCCACACCGCAGCCCTGCTGCGCGGCAAGCACAAGGCGATCTTCGCGAACCACGTCGACACCGGTGACTTCGTCATCATCGTCAACGCCGACAAGGTGGCCCTCACCGGCCAGAAGCTCGAGCAGAAGAAGGCCTACCGCCACTCGGGCTACCCGGGCGGTCTCACGGCCGTCAGCTACGCCGAGCTCCTCGAGAAGAACCCCGTCCGCGCCGTCGAGAAGGCGATCCGCGGCATGCTCCCGAAGAACTCGCTCGGTCGGGCCCAGCTCAAGAAGCTGAAGGTCTACACCGGCCCGGAGCACCCGCACGCGGCTCAGCAGCCGAAGCTGTACACCCTCACCCAGGTCGCCCAGTAATTCCGGCACCCTCGACGTTCTCGAAATAAGGATTCACACCACCATGGCGAAGATCGCAGACCAGATCGAAGCGGCTCCCGAGAGCTACACCACCGAGAGTGCCCCCGAGGCAGCTCCCACCGCCCCCCGGGCCGTGCTCAACGTGTCGGGCGCGGCCGTCGGCCGTCGCAAGCAGGCGATCGCCCGCGCGCGCCTCGTTCCCGGCGCCGGCAACATCACCGTCAACGGCCGCGAGTTCGCGGCCTACTTCCCCAACAAGCTGCACCAGCAGCTCATCACCGACCCGTTCACGGTGCTCGAGCTCATCGGCTCGTACGACGTGGTCGCGAAGATCACGGGTGGCGGCCCCTCGGGCCAGGCAGGCGCGCTGCGTCTCGCCATCGCCCGTGCACTGAACGAGATCGACCGCGAGAACAACCGCGCGACGCTCAAGAAGTCGGGCTTCCTCACGCGTGACGCTCGCGTCATCGAGCGCAAGAAGGCCGGTCTCAAGAAGGCCCGCAAGGCGCCGCAGTTCTCGAAGCGCTGATCCCAGCGTCCGGTTCTCCGTACATGCCTCGGCTTTTCGGAACCGACGGGGTCCGGGGCCTGGCCAACCGTGAACTCACGGCTGACCTGGCCCTGGGCCTCGCCCAGGCGGCTGCCGCCGTCCTCACCCAAGGGCGCCACGCCGACGAGCTTCGCGCCGCCGGCCGGCGTCCGGTCGCCGTCGTGGCACGCGATCCGCGTGTCTCCGGCGAGTTCCTCACGGCCGCCGTGTCGGCCGGACTCGCGAGCTCCGGTGTCGACGTGCTCGACGCCGGGGTCATCCCGACCCCCGCGACGGCGTTCCTCATCGACTCGATCCGCGCCGACTTCGGCGTGATGATCTCGGCGTCGCACAACCCTGCGCCCGACAACGGCATCAAGTTCTTCTCCTACGGCGGCACGAAGCTTCCCGATGAGGTCGAAGACCGCATCGAGTCGTTCCTCGGCAAGCAGAAGCTCGCTCCCGTCGGCGACGGCGTCGGTCGCATCCGTCGGTTCGCCGATGCCGAGGACCGCTACGTCGTGCACCTGCTCGGTACGCTGCCGCACCGCCTCGACGGCCTCAAGGTCGTGCTCGACTGCGCCCACGGCGCGGCCGCGGGCGTCTCGCCCGAGACGTTCAAGGACGCCGGCGCCGAGGTCATCGTCATCGGGGCCGACCCCGACGGCATGAACATCAACGACGGCGTCGGCTCGACGCACCTCGAGCAGCTGCAGGCCGCGGTCATCGAGCACGGCGCCGACCTCGGCATCGCCCACGACGGCGACGCCGATCGCTGCCTCGCGGTGGACGCCGACGGCAACATCATCGACGGCGACCGGATCATGGCGATCCTCGCCGTCTCGATGAAGGAGCGCGGCACGCTCACCGACGACACGCTCGTCGTCACGGTCATGTCGAACCTCGGCCTGCGACGTGCGATGGCCGAGCACGGCATCCGCGTCGTCGAGACCAAGGTCGGCGACCGCTACGTCCTCGAAGCGCTGGCGGCCGAGGGCCTCGCGCTCGGCGGCGAGCAGTCGGGCCACGTCATCATGAGCGAGTTCGCCACGACCGGCGACGGAGTGCTGACGGGCCTGCATCTCGCGGCCGAGATGGCGCGCACGGGCAAGTCGATCGCCGAGCTCGCCTCGGTCATGACGGTGTACCCGCAGGTGCTCGTGAACGTTCGCGGGGTCGACCACCACGCCCTCGGCGCCGACGCGGAGATCGCCGCCGCGGTGGCCGCCGTCGAGGCCGAGCTCGGAGACAGCGGCCGAGTGCTGCTGCGCCCCTCGGGCACCGAGCCGATGGTTCGCGTCATGGTCGAGGCCGCCGACCAGGAGGCCGCCGAGCGGCACGCCGAGTCCCTCGCCGCCGTGGTGCGCGAGCGACTCTCCATCGCCTGATCCGACGCATCCCTCCGGGCCTCGCGCTCGGAGGGATGCGCTCGTTCAGAGCTTGCGGAGCAGCACGCTCGAGACCGTGTGGTCGGAGCCCTTCCGGAGCACGAGCGACGCGCGTGAACGCGTCGGACGGATGTTCTGCAGCAGGTTCGGCTCGTTGATCGAGTGCCAGATCTCGCGCGACCTCGCCCGCGCCTCGGCCTCGGTGAGGCTCGCGAATCTGTGGAAGTACGAGCGCGGGTTCGCGAACGCGCCCCGCTGCAGCTTCAGGAAGCGCTCCTCGTACCACCGGGCGATGTCGCTCGTGCGGGCGTCGACGTAGATCGTGAAGTCGAAGAGGTCGCTGACCGCGAGACGGTGGCCGGGGCCGGGAGGCTGCAGCACGTTCAGGCCCTCGACGATGAGCACGTCGGGCCGGCGCACGGTGATCTGCGCATCCTTCACGATGTCGTAGGCGAGATGCGAGTAGAACGGTGCGCGCACCTCGGCGGCGCCCGCCTTGACCTCGCTCACGAACCGCAGGAGCGCCCGACGGTCGTAGGACTCGGGGAAGCCCTTGCGCGCCATGAGCCCTCGGCGCTCGAGCTCGGCGTTGGGGAAGAGGAATCCGTCGGTCGTGATGAGTTCGACGCGAGGCGTGTGCTCCCAGCGGGCGAGCAGCTCGCGCAGCAGGCGCGCGATGGTCGACTTGCCGACCGCGACGGAGCCGGCGACGCCGATCACGAAGGGCGTCGACTCGAAGCGCTCTCGGAGGAACTCGCTCGTGACCTTGTGCAGCGACTTCGTTCCGCCGACGTAGAGGTTCAGCAGTCGGCTGAGCGGCAGGTAGACCTCGGCGACCTCGCGCGGATCGAGCGGCTCGCCGAGCCCGCGCAATTGCACGATCTCGGTCTCACGCAGGGGAGCGGGCATCGACGGCGCGAGCGCGGCCCAATCGGCACGATCGAGCTCGATGAAGGGAGAGATCTGCGCCGCGTGCGACGACGGACTCTGCGGATCGGGCACCGTGCCAGTGTAGTCAGGCGGAGCGGGCACCCAGCAGCGCGCCAGTAGAATCGCCTCCATGTGTGGAATCGTCGGATACGTCGGAGAGCGCAACAGCCTCGACGTCCTTATGGGAGGCCTTCGTCGCCTCGAGTACCGTGGCTACGACTCGGCAGGAGTGGCGATCGTCGATGACGACGGCGTCATGGAGACCGCCAAGCGAGCCGGCAAGCTCAAGGTGCTCGCCGACGAGCTCGAGGCGAACCCCCTGCACCGGGGCGGCACCGGCATCGGCCACACACGTTGGGCGACGCATGGCGGTCCGACCGACGGCAACGCCCATCCGCACCTCGGAGACGAGGGCCGGCTCGCGCTCATCCACAACGGCATCATCGAGAACTTCTCCGAGCTGAAGGCCGAGCTCCTCGCCGAGGGGCACACCTTCGAGAGCGAGACCGACACCGAGGTCGCCGCGGTGCTCCTCGGCCGCGAGTACCAGTCGACCGGCGACCTGCGTGCCGCCTTCCGCAACACCGTCTCGCGCCTCGACGGCGCCTTCACGCTGCTCGCGGTGCACCGCTCGGAGCCGGGCGTCGTCGTCGGCGCGCGCCGCAACTCGCCGCTCGTGATCGGCCTCGGCGACGGCGAGAACTTCCTGGGGTCGGATGTCGCGGCGTTCGTCGAGTACACGAAGCGCGCCCTGGCGATCGGCCAGGACCAGATCGTGGCGATCACCGCGGACGAGGTCGTCGTCACCGACTTCTACGGGCAGCCCGTCGAGGTCGAGCCGTTCGACGTGGCCTGGGACGCCTCGGCCGCCGAGAAGGGCGGCTGGTCGTCGTTCATGCGCAAGGAGGTCTCGGAGCAGCCCGAGGCCGTCGCGAAGACCCTGCTCGGCCGGGTCGTCGACGACCAGGTAGTGATCCCCGAACTCGAGTCGTTCGGCGACGACGAGCTCCGCGGCATCCGTCGCATCACGGTCATCGCGTGCGGCACCGCCTCCTACGCCGGCATGGTCGCGAAGTACGCGATCGAGCAGTGGGCACGGGTGCCTGTCGAGATCGAGCTCAGCCACGAGTTCCGCTATCGCGAGCCGGTGCTCGACGACCACACGCTCGTCGTCTCGATCAGCCAGTCCGGCGAGACCATGGACACGCTCATGGCCGTGAAGTACGCCCGCGAGCAGGGCGCCCGCACGATCTCGATCTGCAACACACAGGGCGCCACGATTCCGCGCGAGTCCGACGCCGTCGTCTACACGCACGCCGGCCCCGAGGTCGCAGTGGCCTCGACGAAGGCGTTCGTCGCGCAGATCGCCGCGCTCTACCTCTTCGGGCTGCACCTCGCGCGCGTGCGCGGCACGCTGTCGGCCGAGGAGATCGCCGTTCAGCTCCACGAGCTCCAGGCGGTGCCCGAGAAGCTCGAACTCGTGCTCGCCGAATCCGAGAAGGTCGCGCAGCTCGCGCACTGGATGGCGGACACCCGTTCGGTGCTCTTCCTCGGTCGCCATGTCGGCTACCCGATTGCGCTCGAGGGTGCGCTGAAGCTCAAGGAGCTCGCGTACATCCACGCGGAGGGCTTCGCCGCGGGCGAGCTCAAGCACGGTCCGATCGCCCTCATCGAGCCGGGCCAGCCCGTCTTCGTGGTCGTCCCGAGCCCGCGCGGCTCGGCGACCCTGCACCCGAAGGTCGTCTCGAACATCCAGGAGATCCGCGCTCGCGGCGCGCGGGTCATCGCGATCGCCGAGGCCGGTGACGCCGCGGTGCTGCCGTTCGCCGACGAGGTGCTGCGCATCCCGCTCGCGGCGCCGCTCTTCGAGCCGCTGCTCGCCGTGGTGCCGCTGCAGATCTTCGCGATGGAGCTCTCGCAGGCGAAGGGCCTCGACGTCGACCAGCCGCGCAACCTCGCGAAGTCGGTCACGGTCGAGTGAGCGTGCGGGTGCGGGAGACGGCGCCGTGATCGCGGGAATCGGCATCGATGTCGTCGACATCGCCCGGTTCGAGCGGTCGCTGGCCCGGACTCCCGCACTCCGCGAACGCCTGTTCGCTGAGAGCGAACGCGACCGCCCGGCCCGGTCGCTCGCCGCCCGGTTCGCAGCGAAGGAGGCGCTGATCAAGGCGCTCGGCGGCAACCCCGTCATCAGGTGGCACGACATGCGCGTCGTGCAAGACGTGCACGGCAACCCCGACTTCGAGCTGTCGGGCGCGATCGCCGAGCTCACCCGCAGCCTCGGCATCGATCGGGTGCATCTCACGATGAGCCACGACGCGGGCATCGCGAGCGCCTTCGTCGTGCTCGAGACCGGCACGGGGAGCGCATCGTGACCGCGGCGCCGCACGCAGCGGCTCCGGATGCCGCGGCGTCGCCGTTCCGCGAAGCGGTCGTCGATCTCGATGCCGTGCGCGAGAACATCCGCATGCTCGCCGCGGCCGTGGCGCCCGCGCGCACGATGGCCGTGGTCAAGGCGAACGCCTACGGACACGGCGCCGTGCCGGTGGCCCGAGCCGCGCTCGAGGGCGGAGCCGAGTGGCTCGGCGTCGCCGACATCGCCGAGGCGCACGCGCTCCGCGACGCGGACATCGGTGCGCCGGTCCTCGCGTGGCTCCACGACCCGGGTGCCGACTTCGGTCCCGCGATCGCGCGCGACATCGACCTCGGCGTCTCCTCGCTCGGCCAGCTCGAGGCGGTCGCCGACGCCGCGGCATCCGTCGGTCGAACCGCCAGGGTGCACCTGAAGCTCGACACCGGACTCAGCCGCAGCGGCGTGGCACCCGAGCACTGGGCGGGCACCGTCGCGCGCGCGGCCGAGCTCGAGGTCGCGGAACACGTGCTCGTGCGCGGTGTGTTCAGTCACCTCGCGAACACCTCGCCCGACGAGGACGCCGCGCAGCTCGAGGCGTTCGAGCACGGGGTCGAGCAGGCGCGCGCCGCCGGGCTCCGACCCGAGCTGCGGCACCTCGCCTCGACGGCAGGGGCGCTGCGCCTGCCCGCTACACGTCTCGACCTCGTGCGCATCGGCATCGGCGCGTACGGCATCCCCCCGTTCTGCGACGGCACGACCGCCGCGGAGCTCGGCCTCCGCCCGGCGATGACCCTGCGGGCGCGAGTCGCCGCGGTGCGACGCGTCGAGCCCGGCACCGGCGTCTCCTACGGGCACACCTGGCGCGCCGATCGCCCGACGAACCTCGCGCTCGTGCCGCTCGGCTACGCCGACGGCATCCCGCGCCAGGCCTCGAGCCGAGCCGAGGTCTGGATCGCGGGTGCCCGGCGCCCGGTCGTCGGCCGGATCGCGATGGACCAGTTCGTGGTCGACGTCGGCGATGATCACGTCGCGACGGGCGACGAAGTCGTGCTGTTCGGCGACCCGCGAACGGGAGCGCCGTCGGCCGACGACTGGGGCGACGCCGCCGACACCATCGGCTACGAGATCGTCACCCGCATCGGCCCGCGCGTGCCCCGCCGCTACCTCGGCGAGGCCTGATGCGGTTCGAGGCGTCCGACACAGAGGCCATGGAGGCCTTCGGTCGCGAACTCGGCGGCGTGCTGCGGGCCGGCGACGTCGTCGTGCTCACCGGCCCGCTCGGCGCGGGCAAGACCACGCTCACCCGTGGCATCGGCGCCGGACTCGGCATACGCGGGCCGGTGCAGAGCCCGACGTTCGTGCTCGCACGCACGCACCCGAGTCTCGTCGGCGGTGCTCCGCTCGTGCACGTCGACGCGTACCGGCTCGGCAGCGCGGCCCTGCTCGAGGACCTCGACCTCGACTTCGACCGTTCGGTCGTCGTCGTCGAGTGGGGCGCCGGCCTCGTGGAGGACATGACCGACTCCTGGCTCGAGATCGTCATCGAACGACCGACGGGAGCGAGCGTCGTCGATCCGCCAACGGATGTCGCGGGCAGCGCGTCCATCGACGGCGACGTCGACGCCGACGACCGCGTCGGCCTCGAGCCGGCACTCGACGCCGACGAACCCCGCATCGTCACCGCGACCGGACTCGGCCCCCGCTGGGCGGACACCCCGTACGCTCCGCCCGCGTAGGCTTGAGGGCATGCTTCTCGCGATCGACACCTCGACGGGCACGAGTGTCGCCGTCGTCGATCGCGATCAGGCCACGGGCGAACTGCGCCGCCTCGCCGAGACCGGCACCGACGACACGATGCGGCACGCCGAAGTGATCGGCGGGTTCATCAGGGATGCACTCGCGGCATCCGGCATCGATCGCCGTGAGCTGTCAGGCGTCGCCGCGGGCATGGGGCCGGGGCCGTTCACGGGCCTTCGCGTCGGCATCGCGGCCGCCCACGCCTTCGCCCTCGGCATCGACCGGCCCTTCGTGCCCGTGGTCAGCCACGATGCGATCGCCTGGAGCAGGTACTCGTCCGGCGACGCCGGACCGCTGCAGGTCGTCACCGACGCGCGTCGACGCGAGTTCGCCGTCTCCGAGTACGACGGACTCGACGGCGACGGGCTGCCCGTGCGCATCTCGGGCCCCGGGCTCGTGCCGCGCGGCGAGGTGCCCGCGGCACGCGGCATCCGCTTCGACGCGACGATCGTGTCGGCAGGCGCCATCGGCATGCTCGCCGAGCTCGCATACGCGGCGCGGCGACTGCCGCTCACGACCGATGCGCCGATCTACCTGCGCGCGCCCGACGTGACGCCATCGGCCGGCAAGAAGGTGCTGCGATGAGCGTGTTCATGCGGCGTGCGAAGGTCGGCGACCTCGACCGCATCATGGTGCTCGAGCGCGAGACCTTCGAAGACGATGCGTGGCCCGAAGACGCGATGCGCCGCGAGCTCGAGAGCCCCCATGCGTTCTACCTCATCGCGGTCGATGACGAGGCCGACGACGAGTCGGCCCGGCTGCTCGGCTACGCCGGCCTCCTCGCGCCCAAGGGCGGCGGACAGGGCGACATCCAGACGATCGCGGTCGCGCCGGCGATCCGCGGCATCGGGCTCGGACGCGGGCTCATGCATGCGCTCATCACCGAGGCCCGACGCAGGCACGTCGCCGAGATCTTCCTCGAGGTGCGCGCCGACAATCCCATCGCTCGCGCACTCTACGAGTCGCTCGGCTTCGAGGAGATCGGCATCCGCCGTCGCTACTACCGCGGCGGCATCGACGCCGTGCACATGCGACTGACGGTGCCGCCGGCGGTGGCCCGGCCCGCCGGGGCCGGCGCAGCAGGCGCGACGGGCGCGGCATCCGCCGAGCGGGTCGCGATCGACTCGCGAGACACGGAGTCGAAGCGATGAACCGCGAGGCGCCGCTGATCCTCGGCATCGAGACCTCGTGCGACGAGACCGGCGTCGGCATCGTCCGCGGCACGACGCTGCTCGCCAACACGATCGCCTCCTCGATGGACGAGCACGCACGCTACGGCGGCATCGTCCCCGAGGTCGCCGCGCGGGCCCACCTCGAAGCGCTCGGCCCGACGATCCGCGCGGCGCTCGCCGAGGCATCCGTCTCCCTCGACGAGCTCGACGCCGTGGCGGTGACGAGCGGCCCGGGCCTCTCCGGCGCGCTCATGGTGGGCGTCGGCGCCGCGAAGGCCCTCGCGCTCTCGCTCGACGTGCCGATCTACGCGGTGAACCACCTCGTCGGCCACGTCGGCGCCGACCTGCTCGACACCGCCGCGCCGCTCGAGACGCCGACGGTGGCGCTGCTCGTCTCCGGCGGGCACACCTCGCTGCTGCTCGTGCGCGATCTCGTCTCCGACGTCGAGCTGCTCGGAGAGACGATCGACGACGCGGCCGGCGAGGCCTTCGACAAGGTCGCCCGGCTCCTCGGGCTGCGCTACCCGGGCGGCCCCGAGATCGACCGGGCCGCGATCGGCGGCGATCCGCGTGCCATCCGCTTCCCGCGTGGACTCACGCAGCCGAAGGACCTCGCGGCCCACCGCTACGACTTCAGCTTCTCCGGCCTGAAGACGTCCGTCGCGCGCTGGGTCGAACAGCGTGAGGCGGCCGGTGAACCCGTGCCGCTCGCCGACGTCGCGGCGAGCTTCCGCGAGGCGGTCGTCGACGTGCTCGTCTCCAAGGCGATCGCCGCATGCACCGAGCTCGGCGTTCCGCGCCTCCTGCTCGGCGGCGGCGTGATCGCCAATGCGCGCCTCCGCGAGGTGGCGATCGAGCGAGCGGATGCCGCGGGCATCGCCCTCCGCATTCCGCCGCTGTCGCTCTGCACCGACAACGGCGCGATGATCGCGGCACTCGGCGCGCAGCTCGTCATGGCGGGGCATCCGCCGTCGACGCTCGATTTCGGAGCCGACTCGACCCTGCCGGCCACCGAGATCCAGATGGCGGCAGGTACCGCGTAGTCCGTGCGCCCGCGCGCGCGGCGCGATAGTGTGTGCGGGAGACCGGATGCCGCCGTCGCTGACGGCGCCCGACTGCGCCTGCCACTGTGGCGGGAACGCATTCGTCCACATCGAGGGGAACCCACACCGTGACCGATCCGAACCTTCCTGAGCAGCCCGCCGTTCCGCCGGTCCCGCCCGTGCCGCCGGCTTCTGCGCCGGTCCCGCCGGCCGCACCTGCCGCACCCGTGCCGCCGGCCGCAGCTCCCGCTGCTCCCGAGGCGCCGGTGTACGGCCAGCCGGCACCCGCCGCACCCGCCTACGGGCAGGCCCCGCCCGCCGCGCCCGCGTACGCCTCCGCACCGGCCAAGCCGGCGCAGGTGCTCAGCATCCTGTCGCTCGTGGGCGGCATCGTCGGCATCGTCGGGTCGTTCTTCTACTTCGGCCTGCTCTTCTCGATCGCCGCGGTCGTGCTCGGCTTCATCGCCAAGAAGAAGGAGCCGGCGTCGAAGGGCATGTGGCTGACCGGCATCATCCTCGGCTTCGTGGGCATCCTGATCGGCGTCATCTTCATCATCATCGCGATCATCGCGTTCGCCGTCCTCGCGAGCTACGGCAACACGTACGGAAACTACTGAGGCAGCCATGAGCGACCCCAAGAACCCTGATCTCCCCGAGGAGCCCGAGGTGCCCGAGGTGCCTGAGGTGCCTGAGCCCCTGGTGCCGAGCGAGCCCGAGCCCGACCTGCCGAGCGTGCCGGAGCCGACGGCGCCGAACGAGCCCGAACCCGTCGTCCCCGTCGAGGCGGTTCCCGTCGCCTCGGCGCCCGACGTGCCCGAGGTCCCGTCGGCGCCCGAGCCCCCCGCAGCGCCCGAGCCCCCCGCGCCGCCGGCTCCGCCTGCCCCGCCCGCTGCTCCGAGCTACGGCGCACCCGTGCCGCCCGCTCCGCCGAGCTACGGCGCTCCGACGCCGCCCGCCCCGCCGGCCTACGGCGCTCCGGCGCAGCCGGCATCACCGGCGTACGGCGCTCCCGCGCAGCCCGCCTACGGTGGCGCGTACGCTCCTGCCGCGCCGTCGAAGCCGACGCCCGTGCTCAGCCTGATCTCGCTCATCGCGGGCATCGTGGGCGTGCTCGGTTTCTTCGTCGTCTTCATGCCGTTCATCGGAGGCATCCTGCAGCTCTTCATCCCGGCTGCCGCCGTCGTGCTCGGTTTCCTCGGCAAGAAGAAGGAACCCGCCGCCAAGGGCATGTGGCTCACCGGCATCATCCTCGGCTTCGTCGGCATCGGCATCGCGCTGCTGTCGCTCGTGCTGTGGGGCGTGTTCTTCGCCGGCTACGGGGACTACTACTACTGAGGGGCATCCGATGACCGCGCGTGAGGGGGCTTCGCCCGACGGCGAGTCCCCCGATCGCGTTTCGGGGGAGCGCGCTTCGCCCGACGGCGAGACCCACGAGTCCGTCGATCGCGTTTCGGGGGAGCGCGCTTCGCCCGACGGCGAGACCCACGAGACCACCGATCGCGTTTCGGGGGGCGGCGAGTCGACGGCCATGCCGACGCCGCCTTTCCGGGCGCCGTCGGCTTCGGCCGATGAGTCGGCCGACGCTCTGGCGCCGACCGACCCGCTCGCCCCGTTCCAGCCGGCGGAGCCGACGTTCCGGGCCGAGCCGGCCGTGCGCGAGTTCGAGGTGCCGTTCGACACGGGTCAGCTGCAGTCGATCTCGACCGGCCAGCTCCTCATCGTGCACCGACCGGGCCTCGACACGGTCGAAGAGGCCGAGGAGCAGACGCAGCGGCGGGTGTACAGCTGGGTGGCTGCGGTCGTCGGCATCCTCGGCGCGGCGGCCTCGCTCTTCGTCGGCTGGATGCTGCCGCTCTCGATCGCCGCGATCGTGTTCGGCGTGCTCGGGCTCCGCCGCGAGGAGCACGGCCGCACGCTCGCCTTCGTCGGCATCGGCACCGGGCTCGCCGGACTCGTGTTCTCGGCCGTCTGGATCGGCTACTACGCGATCGTCTTCGGGGCGCTCCCGCGCTGATCCCGCGCGTCGTCAGATTCGCTCGACGAGCAGTGCGACGTGTCGACCGGCCTCTCGCGTCAGCACGATGGTCGCGGAGGCGGCGCCCTTCAGCTTCAGCCGTGTGCGGAGCTGCGCCGGGTCGACGTCGACGCCTCGCTTCTTGATCTCGAGCGTGCCGACACCACGTGCCGAGAGGGCCTGGCGCAACTGGCGTTCGTCGGCCGGCAGCCGTTCGAGCACGCGGAATCCGCGAGCGAACGGCGAGTCGAACGCGGTGTCGGACGTCAGGTAGGCGATTCCCGAGCTCAGCATCCACGCGCGGTTCGCGCGCGCGAGGTCGCCGATCAGGCGAGCCCGGATCACCGCGCCGTCGGGCTCGTAGACGTATTCGCCGAGCGGCCCGACGGGAGCATCCTCGCTGTCGGCGTCGGCGGTCAGCTCCTGCGCGGCGTCGCCGCGGATGACGAGCGCGGCGCGGCGGATCCCTGGCCGGGCGACCGAGCCGAACCAGACCCCGAGCTCGACGAGATCGCCGTCGACCGAGACCCACTGCGCCTCGGCCTCGGACGGGATCACGTCGCGGTCGGTACCCGGACCGAGCTTCACGCCGACGGGCATGCGCTCGCCGAGGCCGAAGGCGAAGTCGAGCGAGGGGGAGTAGGCCGAGGCATCCGCGAGCCTCGTCGTCGTGCCGCCGGCGGTGGTGCGCCTCGCCGGGTCGAGCCAGGCGCCGTCGATGCCGCCGAGGGCGACGTTCTCGGCCTGCTCGTGCAGCACGCGGACGTGGGAGAACGGCGTGAGGTTGTAGGCGGCGATCGCGGCGGTGACCTCGTCGGCCTCGGCCGCGGTGACCTCGAGGTCGATGGCGGCCATCGCCAGCGCATCGCCGCCGATGCCGCAACCGAGGTCGGCGACGTGGCGCACGCCGGCGCGGGAGAATCGGCCGGCATGCAGGGCTGCGACCTTCAGTCGGGTGGCCTGCTCGAGCCCGGCCTCGGTGAAGAGCATGCGCGAGGCGAACGGGCCGAACTTCGCCTCGGCCTTCGCGCGGAGCTTCGCCTGGCTGAGCACGGCGGCGACGAGGGTCGGCGGGTGCCCCTGCTTGCGGAGGTCTGCGACGGTCTTGACGATGTCGGCCTTCGAGTCCCAGTCGGGCAGTCCGTCGAGCAGGGTGAGGCCCTCGGGGGAGAGCAGTTCGACGAGTTCGGCGCGATCCACCCGGCAACGCTAGCACCGCGGGCCCGACGGCACGGTGCGATGCGAATCCCCATCCCGGCGGCAACGCTAGCACCGCGGGCCCGACGGCACGGTGCGATACGAATCCCCACCCCGGCGGCAACGCTAGCACCGCGAGCCCGACGCTCGGCTGCGGTGGAGCCGAGCGTCGGGCTGTGTTTCGCCAGTGGCTGAACGGGCTGGCACTCACGTTGCACGAGTGCCAAATCGCGCCTAGACTCGCCTTAGCACTCTCGCTCTGAGGCTGCTAACCAAGTCTTCGTCAAGACAGTTTTCTTCACAGAGAGAAGGGGTCAACCGTGTCGGTTTCCATCAAGCCGCTCGAGGATCGCATCGTCATCAAGCAGGTCGAGGCCGAGCAGACCACCGCATCCGGTCTGGTCATCCCCGACACCGCCAAGGAGAAGCCCCAGGAGGGCGAGGTCGTGGCAGTGGGCCCCGGCCGCATCGATGACAACGGCAACCGCGTCCCGCTCGACGTCGCAGTCGGCGACAAGGTGATCTACTCGAAGTACGGCGGCACCGAGGTCAAGTTCGGCGGCGAGGACCTCCTCGTCCTGTCGGCTCGCGACGTGCTCGCAGTCGTCGTCCGCTGACGCGCGACACGATCGATCCGAGGCCCGGACACCCCATGGGGTGCCCGGGCCTCGTCGTATTCCGGGCCCCGAGCGCCGCGCCATCCGCTGCGTCGGGGAATATGCCCGCGCACCGCCGCGCCTCGACCCGGCAGGGCTGACCGGCCGCCGATCGCGGTCGGTGCTCGGGCGTAGTCTGTGCAGGTGTCATCCCGCTCCGAGACCCAGATCCCCTCTGCGGCGAGTCCGCCGGACGGCGTCAGCCGCTCGGGGCTCGTCTACGCCATCGCCGCCTACGGGCTCTGGGGCTTCCTGCCGATCTACTTCATCGCGCTGGCTCCCTCCGGCCCGGTCGAGATCGTGGCGTGGCGGGTGCTCTTCTCGCTCGTCTTCTGCGCCCTGCTCATCCTGGTGACGCGGGCCTGGCGTGCGCTCGCCGTGCTGCTCCGCGATCGGCGCATCGTGCTCACGATGGGCCTCGCGGGCGTGCTCATCTTCATCAACTGGCAGACCTACGTGTTCGCCGCGACGACGAACCAGGTCGTCGAGGCGTCCCTCGGCTACTTCATCAACCCCATCGTCACGGTGTTCCTCGGCGTCTTCGTGCAGCGCGAGCGACTGAATCCGACGCAATGGACCGCCGTCGGCATCTCGATCGTCGCGGTGATCGTGCTCGCCATCGGCTACGGGCAGCTGCCGTGGATCGCGCTCGTCCTGGCGTTCTCGTTCGGGTTCTACGGCCTCATCAAGAAGCGCGTCGGGCCCAAGGTCGATGCCGTCTCGGGCCTGACGCTCGAGACCGTCTGGCTGGCGCCGCTCGCGGTCGTGCAGCTCGTCTTCGTGGCGATGACGACCGGGCTCACGATCGGCACCGTCAGCGTGTGGCACACGCTCCTCCTGATCGGGCTCGGCGCGGTCACCGCGGTGCCCCTCCTGCTGTTCGCCGCGGCCTCGCGCCGGTTGCCGCTCATCTTCATGGGCTTCATCCAGTACTTCGCGCCGTTCATCCAGTTCCTCGTCGGGGTGCTCATCCTGCAGGAGCCGATGCCGCCGGAGCGCTGGGTCGGATTCGGACTGGTGTGGCTCGCGCTCATCGTGCTGACGGTCGACCTCATCCGCGGCGTGCACGCCTCGCGCAGGGTGATCGCCGAGCCCGCCTGAGGCGTCGTCGAGCCCTGCGAACGACGCGGCGACGCGGTCGGGCGAGCGGATGCCGCGTGCGCGCGATCCTCGCGTGAAAGCTCGCGTTTCCGCCGATTCCGTGCGTCGAACCCCGCCGAGGTGTCGGCAGGGTAACGATTGATGCGGTGTTACACGGTTGTGACCGCAGCGTCTTGTTTCCGCCATGGGCGCGGAATACTGTCAGACAACGGCGTCACCATGGCGCTGCATTGTGTACCAATTCCTTCAGTCCCAAGGAGCAACATGAGCGTATTCGCGAAGGCCACGGCCAAGCGTTCGGCTCGCGCAGCCTGGACGGGTCTCGCCATTGCCGGCGTCAGCACCCTTCTCCTGTCTGCGTGCGCGTCGGGCGGCACGCCGTCGACCGAGACGGAAGAGCCGGGCGACGACACCGCCGGCGACGCCCTGCCCATCGAGGCCGGTGACCGTGACCTGACCCTCAAGGTCGGCACGATCCTTCCCCAGAGCGGCACGCTCGCATTCCTCGGCCCGCCCGAGGAGGCCGGTGTGGGCCTTGGCGCACAGGAGGTCAACGACGCGGACTCCGGCTTGAGCATGGAGGTCGTCTACCGCGACTCCGGCGACACCACGACCGACATCGCCACCGTCTCCGTGACCGACCTGCTCTCGCAGGACGTCTCGGCGATCATCGGTGCCGCGTCGTCGGGTGTCTCCTTCACCGTGATCGACCAGATCACCTCGGCGGGAGTCGTGCAGTTCTCCCCGGCGAACACCTCGCCCGACTTCACCGAGTACGAAGACGCCGGCCTGTACTTCCGCACGGCGCCCTCCGACCTGCTCCAGGGCGAGGTGCTCGGCACCCAGATCGCCGACGACGGTCACTCGACGCTCGGCCTGCTCGTGCTGAACGACCCCTACGGCACCGGCCTCGCGGCCGCGACCAAGGCGTCGTTCGAAGCAGCCGGTGGCGAAGTCGTCGCCGAAGAGCTCTTCAACACGGGCGACTCGAACTTCGACGCGCAGCTCTCGGCCATCTCGGCCTCGAACCCCGACGCCGTCGCAGTCATCACGTTCGACGAGGCGAAGGTCGTCGTGCCGGCGCTCGTCGGCTCGGGCTACCCCGGCGACCAGCTCTACTTCGTCGACGGCAACCTGTCCGACTACAGCGCGGACTTCGCGCCCGGCCTCATCGCCGGCTCGAAGGGCACGCTGCCCGGCCCGAAGCTCGAAGACGACTTCCGCGACCGACTCCTCGGAGTCGACCCGGACCTCGCCGACTTCAGCTACGGCCCCGAGTCGTACGACGCAACGGTCCTCATCGCCCTCGCGGCGTACGCGGCGAACAGCACCGAGGGTGCCGACATCGCCAAGTACCTGCGTCAGGTGTCTGGCGGTTCGGGCGACGGCGAGAAGGTCACGACCTTCGAAGACGGCGCTGCGCTGCTCGCAGAGGGCAAGCAGATCGACTTCGACGGTGCTTCCGGTCCCATCACGCTCGACGAGCACGGTGACCCGACCGAGGCGACCATCGGCGTCTACGAGTACGGCGACGACAACAAGTACACCCGCATCAACTAGTACGGGTACAACGTGAGCGGGTCCCGGCTTCGGCCGGGGCCCGCTTTCGCATGCCCGGAGCCCGGCGCCCTGAACGGCCGTGCCGTCGCGAGTCGACGCAACCCACCAAGCCGAGTCGCCGCCGGACTCGGACGCGCGACACGCCGTCGTGTCACGGCGTGCCGGCGATGTTCGTCCTGCGACCCGGCGAAGCGCTCGCGCTCGCGCCCGCTGTCTCGTGCGTCGGTCGATCACTGCGGCATTCGCGAAGGCTCGTCGAGGCCTCGACCGGCGTGAACGGCCGCAGGCGGGCGACAGCGGGACGCTGTGGCCTGCGCCGAGTATCCCGCCGCTGACGGCGTCGAGCGGCACTCAGGCGGGCTCACGGCGCCGGCAGCAGGACACCGGCGGCAGGGCCGAGCACCTCGATGGCGTGATCGGGCGAGCGGCGGCGCGACCGCAGGGCGCGGCGGGCAGCGAAGAGGGGCGGATGCCGCAGCATCCGCCCCTCTTGTCGTACCGGTGTGCCGGTCAGTCCTGCCCGAGCGTGCCCAGGTAGAGGCCGATGACCTTCGGATCGTTCAGCAGGTCGCGGCCAGTGCCCGTGTAGGCGTCGCGGCCCTGGTCGAGCACGTACCCGCGGTCGCAGATCTGCAGGCAGCGCCGGGCGTTCTGCTCGACCATGATGGTCGTGACGCCGGCGCGGTTGATCTCCTTGACGCGCAGGAACGCCTCGTCTTGACGCACCGGCGACAGGCCGGCGCTCGGCTCGTCGAGGAGCAGCACGTGCGGGCCCATCATGAGCGCACGCGACATGGCGACCATCTGACGTTCACCGCCCGACAGCGAGCCGGCGCGCTGGCCGAGCCGCTTGCCGAGTTCGGGGAAGATCTCGGTCACGAACTCGAGTCGCTCCTTCAACCCCTTGGGCTTCTGGAACAGGCCCATCTCGAGGTTCTCCTGGATGGTGAGCGACGGGAACACGTTGTTCGTCTGCGGCACGAAGCCCACGCCCTTGGCGACGAGCTTGTTCGCCTTCAGGTTCGTGATCTCCTCGCCGTTCAGGCGGATCTGCCCCTCGCGCACCTTCACGAGTCCGAAGATGGACTTGAGGAGCGTCGACTTGCCGGCACCGTTCGGGCCGATGATGCCGATGAGCTCACCCTGTCGCGCCACCAGCGAGCACGAGTTCAGGATGTTGACTCCCGGCAGGTAGCCAGCGGTGACGGCGTCGACCGCGACGACCTCGTCGCCGACGGGTTCGATCACCGCGCTCGCGGCGGATTCACTGTTCGTCATCGATGAGCTCCTTGATGGCTTCGACGTTCTCGGTCTCGGTGGCACCGAGATCGGTGTCGTGGTGCGCGCCGAGGTAGGCGTCGATCACGGCGGGGTTCTCCATGACGGTGTGCGGATCGCCCTCCGCCACGATGCGCCCCTCGGCCATGACCACGACCCAGTCGGCGATGTGGCGGACCATGTGCATGTCGTGCTCGACGAACAGCACCGTCATGCCCTGCGACTTCAGGTCGAGGATGTGGTCGAGCAGCGACTGCGTGAGCGCCGGGTTCACACCGGCCATCGGCTCGTCGAGCATCACGAGCGTCGGGTCGCTCATGAGGGCCCGAGCCATCTCGAGCAGCTTGCGCTGCCCGCCCGAGAGGCTCGCCGCGTAGTCGGTCTGCTTCGCGTCGAGCTTGAACCGCGTGAGCAGCTCGACCGCCTTCGCCTCGATCTCCTCCTCCTGCTTGCGCCAGATGAACGGGAAGACCGCGCGGAAGAGGTTCTCTCCGCTCTGGCCCTTCGCGCCGAGCTTCATGTTGTCGAGCACGCTGAGCAGGCCCAGTGCCTTCGTCAACTGGAAGGTGCGGATGAGGCCCATGCGAGCCACTCGATAGGCGGGCACATGCGCGAGCGAGCGCCCCTCGAACTCCCACTTGCCGGTGTCGGGCTTGTCGAAGCCCGTGAGCAGGTTGAAGAACGTGGTCTTGCCGGCGCCGTTCGGGCCGATGAGGGCCGTGATCGCACCGCGGGGGATCTCGACGTGGTCGACGTCGACCGCTTTCAGGCCGCCGAACGTGCGGGTGACCCCGTCGGCGATGAGGATCGGGTCGACCTTGCGGCATCCCGGTTCTGCTTCGCCGATGTGGAGGCCGGTGGTCTTCACCGGCTTGGACGTGGGAGTGACATCACTTGACAAAGGCCAGCTCCTTCTTGTTTCCGAAGATGCCCTGAGGCCTGAAGATCACGATCAGCATGATCGCGATTCCGACGAGGATGAACCGGAGCTGTCCGGCCTGCACCTGCGTCATGAACGGGAGCCAGCCCGCCTCCACTGCACGGGAGATGAAGCCCGAGAAGAAGGAGAGCAGCACCCAGAAGATCATCGAGCCGATGATGGGCCCGAGGATCGTGGCGGCCCCGCCGAGGAGCAGGATCGCGTAGACGAAGAAGGTGAGCGACGTCTGGTAGTTCGCCGGCACGACCGCTCGAGGCAGGATGAAGATCATTCCGGCGAGGGTGCCGTAGACACCACCGAGGATGAGGCTCTGCATCTTGTACGAGTAGACGTTCTTGCCCAGGGCGCGAACCGCGTCCTCATCTTCGCGGATGCCCTTGATGACGCGGCCCCAGGGGCTGCGCATGATGAGCCAGGTGAGCAGTGCCAGGAGCACCACGACGGTCCATCCGACGATCCGCAGCCACCAGTCGTACTCGTTGTACTGGAACGGGCCGAAGCCGTAGGTGCCCTTCGGAATCGGGTTCAGGGCCGCGAAGCTGCCCTTGTAGCCGTTGAGGCCCTGCGCCGAGCCGGTGATGGCCTCGAACGTGTTCGTCGTGAAGACGAGCCGCAGGATCTCGGCGGCCGCGATCGTGACGATCGCCAGGTAGTCGGCACGGAGACGCAGGGTCGGGATGCCGAGGATCAGTGCGAACACGACGGAAGCGCCGATGCCGACGAGCACCGCGGCCCACACCGGCAGGTTGAAGGAGAGCACCGAGATGGCGTAACCGTACGCGCCGAGGGCCATGAAGCCCGCCTGCCCGAAGTTCAGCAGTCCCGTGTATCCGAAGTGGATCGCGAGGCCGAGGGCCGCCAGTGCGTATGCCGCGGTCGTGGGGCTGATGAGCTCCTGCGCCGCGTTGGAGAAGATCTGAATCCAGTCGATCATGGTCGGTCCTCCTTAGCCGATTCTCTCGCGGCGACCGAGGATGCCCTGCGGTCGGAACAACAGCACGAGGATCAGCACGACGAGCGCGCCCACGTACTTCAGGTCGCTCGGCAGCCACAGCGTCGAGATCTCGATGAAGAGACCGACGATGAGGGAGCCGACGAGGGCGCCGAAGGCGGTGCCGAGACCGCCGAGGGTGACTGCGGCGAAGATCAGCAGCAGGATCTGGAAGCCCATGTCCCAGCTGACGCCGGGGCGGAAGTAGGCCCAGAGGATGCCGCTGAGGCCGGCCAGTGCTGCGCCGAGCACCCAGACGATGCGGATGACGCGGTCGACGTCGATGCCGCTCGCGGAGGCGAGGCTGGCGTTGTCGGCGACGGCGCGGGTGGCCTTGCCGATGCGGGTCTTCACGAGGAAGTACGCGACGGCGAGGAGGACCACGACCGAGACGATCATGCTGCCCACGTCGATCCAGGAGAGCTGGACCCCGCCGAACGACAGCTCCTTCGGGGCGGTGGCACCCGGCAGCTGCCGGGTCGCTCCGCCGTAGAAGAACTGGTACGTGTAGCGGATCGCGAGCGAGAGACCGATGCTCACGATCATGAGCGGGATGAGCCCGACGCCGCGTTTGCGGAGCGGTTTCCAGATCACCGCGTCGAGGGTCCAGCCGAGAGCGGCGCTCAGCACGATGGCGATCGCGATGGCCAGCCAGATCGGCCAGGCCAGGTCGACGCCGAAGCTCAGCACCATCAAGGCGCCGAAGGTCACCATCTCGGCGTGGGCGAAGTTCGAGAGGCCCGTCGTGCCGAAGATGAGCGAGAGGCCGATCGCCGCGAGTGCGAGGAGCAGGCCGAAGTTCAGGCCGTTGATCACTCGCTCGAGCAGCTGCGCGCCGAAGTTCGTGGTCGTGCGCTCACCCTCGCCGAGGAAGAAGTTCACGGCCTTGAGCTTCGTGAGCCCGAACTCGGCGGTGACGGTCGCGTCGCCCTTGGCGACGACGACGCCCTTGGGAAGGGTGTCCTCGTCGAGGGAGACCTTGTACTCGCCCTTCTCGGGCACGCCGATGCGCCATTTGCCGTCGACGTCGGTCTCGGCGTCGGCTTCGAAGCCACCGCCTTCGACTGAGATCTTGACGCCTTCGAGCGGCTCGCGATCGAATTGCACGTTCCCCGTGAAGAAGTACTCGAATTCTTCGGAAGCCTGGGCCGTACTCCCATCCTCCGCCATCGCAGGGGACGCTGCGATGCCGGACAGAGTGAGTGCGGACACGAGGATTCCGAGGAGAACGAGCCACCTCCCTGGAGACCGATGGGCGAGCGTTCGTGTGGGTTTCACTGCACCTCCAAGGGCGCCCCTCCAGCTGGTGGCCTTCGGGGTTCGGTCCTTACCTGTCGACAACGTCGTCGACAGTACGTGCCGATTATGTCTCATGTGTTTCGCTCATGAGGCAAACGGCGTTCGATTGTTATCCGGGAATGCCCGGGATGCAAACTCGCTTAACATTGATACTGCGAGCCCGACCACCGGCGCGCGGTATCTCGGGCAGAACTCGACACAAGGAGCGACATGGACCAGGCCGACCCGTTCGGACTCACAGGACTCACCTACGACGACGTCCTCCTGCTGCCTGGTCACACCGACGTGATCCCGAGCGAGGCCGACACGACCTCGCGCCTCACCCGCCGCATCAACGTCGCGACGCCGCTCCTGTC
Organism: Agromyces fucosus; assembly: GCF_004134865.1. GTDB lineage: Bacteria > Actinomycetota > Actinomycetes > Actinomycetales > Microbacteriaceae > Agromyces > Agromyces fucosus. Next base: position 740,857 of record NZ_SDPO01000003.1, read on the forward strand.
GGCCGCGATGGACACCGTCACCGAGGCGCGCATGGCCGTCGCCATGGCCCGTCAGGGCGGCATCGGCATCCTGCACCGGAACCTCTCGATCGCCGATCAGGCCGACATGGTCGACCGCGTCAAGCGCAGCGAGTCGGGCATGGTCTCCAATCCGGTGACGACGACGCCCGAGGCATCCGTCGCCGATGTCGACGCCCTCTGCGCGACGTACCGTGTCAGCGGCCTGCCGGTCGTCGACACCGACGGCAAGCTCGTCGGCATCATCTCGAACCGCGACATGCGCTTCGTCTCCGACTTCGAGAAGCCGACCACGACGGTGGCCGACGTCATGACGAAGATGCCGCTCATCACGGGCCGCGTCGGCATGAACCCCGATGAGGCGCTCGCGATCTTCGCGAAGCACAAGGTCGAGAAGCTGCCGCTCATCGACGACGAGGGCCACCTCACCGGCCTCATCACGGTCAAGGACTTCGACAAGTCGGAGCAGTACCCGAACGCGACGAAGGACAGCGAGGGCCGCCTCCGGGTCGGCGCCGCGATGGGCTTCTTCGGGGACGCGTGGGAGCGCGCAGAGGCGCTCCGCGATGCCGGCGTCGACGTGCTCGTCGTCGACACGGCGAACGGCGAGTCCGCCGGCGTGCTCGACATCATCCGCCGGCTGAAGACCGACCCGACGTTCGCCCACATCGACGTCATCGGCGGCAACGTCGCGACGCGCGAGGGTGCACAGGCGCTCGTCGACGCGGGCGCCGACGCCGTGAAGGTCGGCGTGGGTCCCGGCTCGATCTGCACCACGCGCGTCGTCGCGGGTGTCGGCGTGCCCCAGATCACGGCCGTCTACGAGGCGTCCAAGGCCACGAAGCCCGCCGGCGTGCCGCTCATCGCCGACGGCGGCCTGCAGTACTCGGGCGACATCGCGAAGGCGCTCGTCGCCGGCGCAGACACCGTCATGCTCGGCTCGCTGCTCGCGGGCACCGCCGAGAGCCCGGGTGAGCTCGTCTTCCAGAACGGCAAGCAGTTCAAGGCCTACCGCGGCATGGGCTCGCTCGGCGCGCTGCAGACCCGCGGACAGAAGACCTCCTACTCGAAGGACCGCTACTTCCAGGCGGATGTCCCGTCGGACGACAAGCTGATCCCCGAGGGGATCGAGGGCCAGGTGCCCTATCGCGGGCCGCTGGCGGCCGTCGCGTACCAGCTCATCGGCGGCCTCCGTCAGTCGATGTTCTACGTGGGCGCGCGCACGATCGCCGAGCTGAAGACAAAGGGCCGGTTCGTGCGCATCACGCCGGCGGGGCTCAAGGAGTCGCACCCGCACGACGTGCAGATCGTCGTCGAGGCGCCGAACTACACCCGCTAGAGCTCCTGGATGTAGCACAGCATGCGGTAGTCGGTGCCCGGCTCGACGTTCACGAATCCGTGGCCTTCGTAGAATCGCCGGGCATCGACGTCGTCCTCGTCGACGTTGATGTGCATCTCGCCGCCGCCTCGACGGAGCACTTCCGTGATCGCGTGCTGGAGCAGTGCGGTGCCGATACCCCCGCCGCGCAGGCCCGGCGCGACGTAGAGCTCATCGAGCACGGCGAGGGGTCCGTCGCAATACACGGTCGGGCGAAGCGTGACGACCGCGTAGCCCTGCGGCTCGGGCGGCGCACCTGCGAACAGCACGAACGCCGATTCGTCGGCGATGAGTTCGCGGTAGCGCGGCGTCAGCACCTCGCGGCTCGGCGTGGGCGAGTCGAACTCGACGGCGAACTCGACCTGCAGGCGGGCGGCGGTGGGGGCGTCGTCGGGCACCGCGAAGCGGATCCCGTGCGCGGGGTTCGATGCGGTCAACTGGTTCGGTCCCTTCCGTCCAGGGGCGCCGGCGTTCGCTCAGCGCGCGTCGGCGAGCCTCGTGACGGCTTCGCCGAGCACCTCGGGGGTGCACGCGAAATTCAGTCGTGCGTGTCCGCGGCCGACGCTCGCACCGAACGTCGGACCGATGCCGAGGGCCACCCGCGCGTGCTCGAGTGCATACGCCGCCGGATCATCGCCCCAGCCGAGCGCCGAGAGGTCGAGCCACGCGAGGTAGGTCGCATCGGGCATGCGGTAGCGAACACCGGGAAGCTCGTCGGCGAGGAGTTCGGCGAGCAGGCGTCGATTGTCGTCGAGGCTCGCGAGCACGCCGTCGAGCCAGGGCCCGCCGTGGCGGAACGCCGCGATGGAGGCGATCGACCCGAACTGGCTCATGCGCCACTCGACCTCGTAGGGGAGCGCAGTGCGCACGCGGTCGCCGCGCTCGCTCGCGGTGACGATGAGCGCCGCCTTCAGCCCCGCGATGTTGAACGCCTTCGTGGCCGCGGTCACGGCGACGCCGTGCTCGCGAGCTGCGTCCGAGACCGTGAGGAACGGCGTGTAGTCGACTCCCGGCTGCACGAGCGGCCCGTGCACCTCGTCGGCGACGATCGTGACGCCGTGACGGGCGGCGATGTCGGCGAGGGCGGCGAGTTGCGAGGCCGCCGGCACCAGGCCGATCGGGTTGTGCGGGTTGCAGAGCACCATCGCCCGCGCGCCGGCCGCGAACGCCGCGTCGATGCCGTCGAGGTCGAGCGCCCACCCCTCGTCGATGCCGCCGAGCATCGGCACCTCGACGACCCGGCCCGACGCCTCGGTCACGAGATCGAAGAAGGGCGGGTAGATCGGCGGGGTGATGACGACCCCGTCGCCCGGTGCGGTGACCCGGCGCAGCACCTCGACGATGCCCATGCTGACGTCGGCGGTGCAGGTCACCCGCGTCGGGTCGACGTCCCACCCGAGGCGGGTCGCCGCGAACCCCTGGAACGCCTCGGCGACCGGGAGGCTCCCGGCCGAGTAGCCCGTGTCGGAGCGGTCGACCGCCGCGTGCAGCGCGGCCTTGATGGGGTCGGCGAGCGGGTAGTCCATCTCGGCGACGGGCAGCGGCAGCACGTCGGCGTCGTACAGGCGCCACTTCGCACTGGTTCGCGTGCGGAGGACGTCGAGCGGCTCTGCTGCGATGCGTTGCATGATTCCAGCTTGCCGCAGAACGGCTGCGGGTGGCAGTGGCAATCGCGGCACGCTAGTCTGGTCGGCTGCCCATCGGGCGGTGCGGAACCGGGCGAGGTGGCCCGGCCGCGGACCGAACGGATCTCCCATGGGTTTCATCGACGTCAACGGCGTCTCCTTCTCGCTCGCCGACGGGCGCCCGCTCCTCACCGACCTCGCCTTCCGGGTGACGGATGGCGCGACGACCGCGCTCATCGGCGCGAACGGCGCAGGCAAGTCGACGCTGCTGCGCATCATCCGCGGCGAGCTCCGCGCCGACGAGGGCAGCGTGCAGGTCGACGGCGGGCTCGGCGTCATGGACCAGTTCGTCGGCACGGGCGCAACCATCGAGGGCACGGATGCCACGGTGCAGGGCCTGCTCGTCTCGGTCGCGCCGACCCGGATCCGTGCGGCGGCGATCGAGCTCGAGGCATCCGAGGCCGCACTCATCGAACGCGACGACACCGCGGCGCAGATGCGGTACGCCACCGCGCTCGCCGAGTACGGGGAGGCGGGCGGATACGACCAGGAGGTCGTGTGGGACCACTGCACGACCGCCGCGCTCGGGATTCCATTCGAACGTGCGAAGTGGCGCGAGCTCTCGACCCTCTCGGGCGGTGAGCAGAAGCGGCTCGCGCTCGAGGCGCTCTTCCGCGGCCCCGAGCAGGTGCTGCTGCTCGACGAGCCCGACAACTCGCTCGACGTGCCGGGCAAGCGCTGGCTCGAGACGCAGTTGCGCGCGACGCCGAAGACGGTGCTCCTCGTCTCGCACGACCGCGAGCTGCTCGCGCGCGCCGCCGACCGCATCGTGACCCTCGAGGTCGGCGCGGCGGGCAACACGGCGTGGGTGCACGGCGGCAGCTTCGAGGGCTACCACCGTGCCCGGGACGAGCGCTTCGAGCGCCTCGACGAGCTGCGCCGACGCTGGGACGAGCAGCATGCAGCACTGAAGACCCTCGTCGCCACGCTGAAGGTCAAGGCGACCTACAACGACGGCATGGCCTCGCGCTACCAGGCCGCGGTGACGCGCCTGCGCAAGTTCGAGGAGGCCGGGCCGCCCGAGGAGCGGCCGCCGGCGCAGGCCGTGTCGATGCGACTGCGTGGCTCCCGCACCGGCAAGCGCGCCGTCGTCGGCGAGCGACTCGAGCTCACGGGGCTCATGAAGCCCTTCGACCTCGAAGTCTGGTACGGCGACCGCGTCGCCGTGCTCGGCTCGAACGGCTCGGGCAAGTCCCACTTCCTGCGCCTGCTCGCGGGCGGCGGAACCGAGCCCGACCGCACGCTCGGCCACATCACGACGGTGGGGGAGTCGCTCGCCCGCGTGCCGCACACCGGCCGGGCGGTGCTCGGCGCGCGCGTCGTGCCGGGGTGGTTCGCGCAGAACCACGAGCACCCCGAGTACCGAGGCCGCACCCTGCTCGACGTCCTGCATCGCGGCGACGCGAACCGCGACGGGATGGCCAGGGAGGCCGCGAGCTCGGCGCTCGACCGCTACGGGCTCGCCGGCTCGGCGCTGCAGAACTTCGAGCAGCTCTCGGGCGGCCAGCAGGCGCGCCTGCAGATCCTGCTGCTCGAGCTCTCCGGAGCGACGCTGCTGCTGCTCGACGAGCCCACCGACAACCTCGACCTCGTCTCGGCGGAGGCGCTCGAAGAGGGCTTGTCGCGCTTCGAGGGCACGGTGCTCGCGGTCACCCACGACCGCTGGTTCACACGGGGCTTCGACCGCTTCCTCGTCTTCGGCAGCGACGGCGAGGTCTACGAGTCGGATGCCCCGGTGTGGGACGAGTCCCGGGTGGTGCGCGCCCGCTGACGGTGGCGCCGGAGCGCGAGCGGCTGCCGGGCGACCGGGTTGGGTAGGGTTGAGTGGTGACCCAGGAGATCGAGATCGGCCGCTCCAAGCGGGGCCAGCGCGTCTATGCATTCGATGACATCGCGATCGTGCCCAGCCGGCGCACTCGCGACCCCGAAGACGTCTCGGTCGGGTGGACGATCGACGCCTACCAGTTCGACATCCCGTTCCTCGCCGCACCCATGGACTCCGTCGTCTCGCCGCAGACGGCGATCATGATGGGCCAGCTCGGCGGCCTCGGCGTGCTCGACCTCGAAGGCCTCTGGACCCGCTACGAGGACCCCGAGCCCGTGCTCGCCGAGATCCGGGGCCTCTCGCCTGAGAACGCCACGACTCGTATGCAGCAGCTCTACTCCGAGCCGATCAAGCCCGAGCTCGTCACCGCGCGCCTCGCCGAGATCCGCGCGGCAGGGGTCACCGTCGCCGGCGCGCTCTCGCCCCAGCGCACACAGGAGCTCTACGAGACCGTCGTCGCCGCCGGCGTCGACCTCTTCGTCATCCGTGGCACCACGGTCTCCGCCGAGCACGTCTCGAAGAACCAGGAGCCGCTGAACCTCAAGAAGTTCATCTACGAGCTCGACGTGCCCGTGATCGTCGGCGGCGCTGCGACCTACACCGCGGCGCTCCACCTCATGCGCACCGGGGCGGCCGGCGTGCTCGTCGGTTTCGGCGGGGGAGCGGCGTCGACGACGCGTGCGACCCTCGGCATCCACGCACCCATGGCCACCGCCGTCGCCGACGTCGCCGGCGCGCGCCGCGACTACCTCGACGAGTCGGGCGGCCGCTACGTGCACGTCATCGCCGACGGCGGCGTGGGGAAGTCGGGCGACATCGTCAAGGCGATCGCGTGCGGCGCCGACGCAGTGATGCTCGGCACGGCCCTGGCACGGGCGACGGATGCTCCGGGCGGCGGCTACCACTGGGGCGCCGAGGCGCACCACCCGAAGCTGCCGCGCGGCCAGCGCGTGCACGTCGGCCAGGTCGCGCCGCTCGAAGAGGTGCTGTACGGACCGGCACCGTCGGCCGACGGCGTCACGAACCTCATCGGGGCGCTGAAGCGCTCGATGGCGACCACCGGATACTCCGACCTCAAGGAGTTCCAGCGCGTCGACGTGGTCGTCGCTCCCTACCAGTCCTCCTGACGACTGCGGTCGGGCCCGTCGAAACCGGCATCCGGATTCCGACGGGCTCGATCAGCAGATCTCCTCGCTCGATCAGCAGATCTCCTCGCTCATTCCGCAGACGCTTCGGGTAGCGTGGGAAGCGGATCGCGCGGCTCGCCGTGAGGCCGCGGGGATGGGGTGGCACGATGGCGACTCAGAAGTCGGCGAGACTCAAGCCGGTGACGCGTTCGACCAAGCTCGGACCTGAGGAACGGAAGGCCGCGATCGCGCGGCTGAAGGAGAAAGAGCTCGACATCCTCGTGGTGGGCGGCGGCATCGTCGGCACCGGATCCGCGCTCGACGCGGTCACTCGAGGTCTCTCGACCGGTCTCCTCGAAGCCCGTGACTGGGCGTCGGGCACCTCGAGCCGTTCGTCGAAGCTCGTGCACGGCGGCATCCGCTATCTCGAACAGCTCGACTTCCGACTCGTGCGCGAGGCGCTCATCGAGCGGGGCCTGCTGCTGCAGCGCATCGCCCCGCACCTCGTGAAGCCCGTGCGGTTCCTGTACCCGCTGAAGACCCGCCTGATCGAGCGGTGCTACGTGGGCGCGGGCATGATGCTCTACGACATCTTCAGCTACACGGGCGGCCGGCCTCCGGGCGTGCCCCACCACCGACACCTCTCGAAGCGGCAGGTGCTGCGGGCCATCCCGTCGCTTTCGAAAGACGTACTGGTGGGCGGTCTCACGTACTACGACGCGCAGGTCGACGATGCCCGCTACGTGGCCTCCCTGGCCCGCACCGCGTCGTTCTACGGCGCCCACGTCGCGAGCCGGGTCAAGGTCGAGGGCTTCGTCAAGGTCGGTGAGCGCGTCGTGGGCGTGAAGGCGCACGACCTCGAGACCGACGAGCGCTTCGAGGTCCGGGCGAAGCAGGTCGTGAACGCGACCGGCGTCTGGACCGACGACACCCAGCGCATGGTCGGCGAACGCGGCACGTTCAAGGTGCGCGCCTCGAAGGGCGTGCACCTCGTCGTGCCCCGCGACCGCATCCAGTCGGCGATGGGCATGATCTTCCGCACGGAGAAGAGCGTGCTGTTCGTCATTCCATGGGGCCGCCACTGGCTGATCGGCACCACCGACACCGACTGGAACCTCGACAAGGCCCATCCGGCGGCGACCGCGGCCGACATCGACTACCTGCTCGAGCACGTCAACGCCGTGCTCGGCATCCCGCTGACGCGGGAGGACGTCGAGGGCGTCTACGCCGGCCTCCGGCCGCTGCTCGCCGGGGAGAGCGACCAGACCTCGAAGCTCTCGCGCGAGCACCTCGTCGCGCACACCGTGCCGGGCCTCGTCGTCATCGCCGGCGGCAAGTGGACGACGTACCGGGTCATGGCGAAGGACGCCATCGACGCGGCCGCCGACGCCCTCGACGGCAAGGTGCCGAAGTCGACGACGCAGGACATCCCGCTGCTCGGCGCCGAGGGATACCAGGCGGCGTGGAACAAGCGCGGCAAGATAGCGCGGGCGTTCGGCGTGCACGAGGTGCGCATCGAGCACCTGCTGAACCGCTACGGCACGATGACCGACGAGCTGCTCGACCTGATCCGTGAGGACCCGTCGCTCGGCGAGCCGCTGCCGGGCGCCGACGACTACCTCGGCGCGGAGGTCGTCTACGCGGCCACCCACGAGGGCGCCCTGCACCTCGACGACGTGCTCGCCCGCCGCACGCGCATCTCGATCGAGGCGTGGGATCGCGGTGTCTCCGCAGCGCCCGTCGCCGCGAGGCTCATGGCCGGGGCGCTCGGCTGGGACGCCGCGCGCCAGACCCTCGAGGTGGAGCGCTACCTCGAGCGGGTCGCCGCAGAGCGGGCATCGCAGGAGCAGCCCGACGACGAGTCGGCCGACCGGGTGCGGCTGGAGGCCCCCGACATCGTGAAGGTCGACTAGCGAGCATCGTGAAGGTGGACGAGCGAGGCCCGGCGCTCCGACCGCAGAACACGTTTCGGTAACGAATCGGACATGTTCATCCGGTTGCGGGCCTATACTCCCCAGTATGCGCCCAGGGCTGGGTGCGGTCCGATGCGCCTCGAGGAGTACCAGTCATGCGTCCAGCCAGCAGCGTTGCGGGAGCCACGGCTCTCGCTCTCGTCTTCACCGGAGCGGCACTCGCCGTGGCAGCGCCCGCTTCAGCGGCGACGACCCACGTGACGAGCATCGCGCCCGATGAATCGAGCTATCTCGGATGGCACGAAGGGTATGCGAACGCGACCCCCGCCTTTTCGCTGCACTGGAACGGCCTCTTCTTCGGTGACGGAGCGAACTCGCAGATCCTGAACGGACTCGTCAACAGCGGCGAGCCGGGACTGTCGACGACCTCCGCCGAGCTCGGCGCCCTCATCGACGGCTCCGAGATCGGCGTGACGCAGGGCGTCGTCTACTCGCAGGTCGCGGTCTCGACCGCCGCAGGGTGGGGAACGCTTCGGCCGGTGACGCCGTTCGAGACCGGCCCGCACAGCGCGCAACTCACCGACCTCTGGACCTCGAGCCGCACCATCGGCGATGTCATCGCCGACGCGCCGGTCGAACTCGCGGCCCTCTTGGCGAGCCTCGAGGCCGACGGCGACCTCCGATACTCGGGATTCGGCGTCCTCGCCGAGAGCACTGATCCGGGCGGCGTCGAGTCCATCACCTGGGGTGAGGACACGTTCCTGTTCACGCGTGCCGTGACGGCGATCCCGGTCACCTCGACGGTCGATGTCACGGCCGCCGAGATCCGCCCCGACGAGTCGACCTACACGGGCTGGCACGAGGGCTACGCGAACCCCACGCCCGCGTTCGGCATCACCGACACCGGGCTCAGCTTCGGCAACGGCGCCAACTCCCAGATCATCAACGGCCTCGCGACTCCGCTCGCCGATGCCGACCTCGCCCAGCTCATCACGTCGGCCGACGTCGAGGTCGTGAGCGGTGAGGTGTTCTACCAGGTGCCCATCACCTTCGGCGAGTCGGCGATCTTCACGACGCTGCGACCCGCGTTCGGTGCCGGACCCGGCACCACCACGTTCGCCCTCGGCGACCAGTGGGTCTCGAGCAAGGAGATCCCGGCCACGGGCACGACCGCGGCGATCGCCGCGAACACTCCGGCGCTGCTCGGAGACCTCATCGAGGCGATCGAGGCGAACGGCACCGTGAACGTGCTCGCCTTCGGTGTTCTGGCGCAGGAGATCACCCCGTCGGTGGTCGCCACGGTGGCATTCAACGGTGTGCGCTACAACTTCGTGCCCGTCGCGGTCGCGCCGGTCACCCCGGCGAAGCCGGCGCTCGCTGCGACCGGCCCCGAGACGGATGGCGCCCTCGGCGCGGCCGGTGCTCTCCTGACGCTCGGACTCGGCATGATGGCGTTCCGGGCGGTGCGCCGTCGCGCGCTGCTCGGCGACCGCTGACCCGCGATCCAGCACTCCTGAAGGGCTCCGCGCGAGTGCGCGGAGCCCTTCGGCGCGCTGAGCGTGGAACGGCGGTGCCGGCCCAACGCCTAAACTGGAGGGCATGCTCGTCAGCCCCCGAATCACGCCCTCGACGGCGGCCGGCGACTGATGCTCAAGATGATGCTGCGCCCGAGATGGGTGCTCGCACTGCTCCTCGCCCTCGGCATCGCCGCGGCGTTCGCGCTGCTCGGCCAGTGGCAGCTCGAGCGAGCCGTCGAGTCATCGGTCGTGGTCGAACGCCCGACCGAGGAGGTGCGGCCGTTCGCGGGCATCGCGGAACCCGACGGACCGACGACGCAGGCGGCGACCGCCCAGCTCGTCGAGGTCACCGGCACCGTCGTGCCCGGCGACACCGTCATCGTCGAAGGCCGCCTGAACGAGGGCGTCGCCGGATTCTGGCCGGTCGTGCACCTCGAGGTGACCGACGGCACCCCGGCGGGCCTGCCCGTCGCGCTCGGCTGGTCCGCCGATGAGCAGGCCGCGCGCGAGGCCGCCGACGACTTCGAACGATCGATCGACCCGACCGAGCCCGTCACGATCGTCGGCCGCTTCCTGCCGAGCGAGGCGCCGATCGCCCCCGACGACGAGGGCGACCCGTTCGCGATGCAGACGGTCGCCGTGGCGCAACTCATCAACATCTGGGCCGACTACGACGACCGGCCCGTCTACTTCGGCTACGTCACCGCGGCCGAGGCGCCAGCCGGTCTCGACGCGATCGTCTCGCCGCCGCCCGAGCAGGAGCAGCAGCTCGACTGGCTCAACGTCTTCTACGCGATCGAGTGGGCCGTCTTCGCCGGCTTCGCGATCTACCTCTGGTACCGGCTCGTGCGCGACGCCGTCGAACGCGAGCGCGAAGAGCAGGAGGCGGCCGAGGCATCCGCTGCCCCGCCCGCCGCAGGGGCGCCGGGCGACGACTGACGATCCCGCGCTCGACGCCGCGTAGACTGGTGTCATGCCCCTCGAGCCGAAATCCGCCGATCTGCCGCGCATTCGCGGGGCGTTGAAGTTCTACCAGGTCGCTTCGGTGATCACCGGTGTCATGCTCCTGCTGCTGTGCGCCGAGATGATCATGAAGTACGCGTTCCACCTCGAGCTCTACGCCTTCGGCGACCAGGGCGTGCTCGCCTTCACGCCGGTGATCGAGACGGCCGCCGGCCTCGAGTCGACCGGCACCGGCGTGAACCTCTCGACCGGCATCCTCATCGCCCACGGCTGGTTCTACGTCGTCTACCTCTTCAGCGACTTCCGGCTCTGGAGCCTCATGCGCTGGCCGTTCAGCCGCTTCATCGTCATCGCGCTCGGCGGCATCGTGCCGTTCCTCTCGTTCTTCCTCGAGGCTCGCATCGGCCGCGAGGTGCGCGGGTACCTCGACCGCCGCGAGGCGGCAGAGGCCGCGGCCGCCGCATCATCCGACACCACCGACACTTCCGACCCCGTGGAGGCCCAGCAGTGACCGATCAGCCCACCGAGCAGCGGCCGGTACTCGTCGTCGACTTCGGCGCCCAGTACGCCCAGCTCATCGCCCGGCGCGTGCGCGAGGCATCCGTCTACTCCGAGATCGTGCCGCACACGATCACCGCGGCCGAGGTGGCTGCCAAGAACCCGATCGGCATCGTGCTGTCCGGCGGACCGTCTTCGGTCTACGAAGAGGGCGCCCCGGCACTCGACGAGGGCATCCTGAAGCTCGGCGTGCCGACGCTCGGCATCTGCTACGGCTTCCAGGTCATGGCGCAGCAGCTCGGCGGCGAAGTCGCGCACACCGGCCACCGCGAATACGGCGCGACCGCCGTCACGGCTCGAACCGACGACGAGAACGCGTTGCTGGGCGGCCAGCCCGAGGCGCAGATCGTGTGGATGAGCCACGGCGACTCCGTCGCAGTGGCACCCGAGGGGTTCGAGGTGCTCGCCTCGACGGCCACGACCCCGGTCGCCGCGTTCGCGAACGACGAGCAGGGCTTCTACGGCGTGCAGTGGCACCCCGAGGTCAAGCACTCCGAGTTCGGCCAGAAGGTCATCGAGAACTTCCTGCACCGGGCCGCGGGCATCCCCGCCGACTGGAACTCGGGCAACGTCATCGCCGAGCAGGTGGCCCGCATCCGCGAGCAGGTCGGCACCGGCCGCGTCATCGCGGGCCTCTCGGGCGGCGTCGACTCCGCGGTCGCCGCAGCGATCGTGCACGAGGCCGTCGGCGACCAGCTCGTCTGCGTCTTCGTCGACCATGGGCTGCTCCGCAAAGACGAGCGCCGCCAGGTCGAGGTCGACTACGTCGCAGCCACGGGGATCCGTCTCGTCACGATCGATGCCGCCGACACGTTCATCGATGCGCTCGCCGGGGTCAGCGACCCCGAGACGAAGCGCAAGATCATCGGCCGCGAGTTCATCCGCGCCTTCGAGCAGGCGGAGCGCGATCTGATCGCCGAGGCCGACGCAGACGGCGAGCCGATCAAGTTCCTCGTGCAGGGCACGCTCTACCCCGACGTGGTCGAGTCGGGCGGCGGCACGGGCACTGCGAACATCAAGAGCCACCACAACGTCGGCGGCCTGCCCGAAGACCTGCAGTTCGAGCTCGTCGAACCGCTTCGCACGCTCTTCAAAGACGAGGTGCGCGCCATCGGCCGCGAGCTCGGGCTGCCCGAGGCGATCGTCGGCCGCCAGCCGTTTCCGGGGCCAGGCCTTGGAATCCGCATCGTGGGCGAGGTCACCCGTGATCGTCTCGATCTGCTCCGCGAGGCGGACGCGATCGCCCGTGAGGAGCTGACCGCCGCCGGCCTCGACCAGGAGATCTGGCAGTGCCCCGTCGTGCTGCTCGCCGACGTGCGCTCGGTGGGCGTGCAGGGCGACGGCCGTACCTACGGACACCCGATCGTGCTGCGCCCCGTCTCGTCGGAGGACGCGATGACCGCCGACTGGACGCGCCTGCCGTACGACGTGCTCGCGAAGATCTCGAACCGCATCACGAACGAGGTGCCCGAGGTGAACCGCGTGGTGCTCGACGTCACGTCGAAGCCGCCGGGCACCATCGAGTGGGAGTGAGGCCGGACGGGGCGCCATCGCGTCTCCCGCTCGACCGCTGACGAAGGCCGGTACCCGATGGGTGCCGGCCTTCTGGCGTGCCCTGGCAGGGCTGCGGATTCGCGGTGCTGCCAGACTGGGAGCATGGGCGTCGTCGAGAACTCGAAGTTGACCGTCGTCGGAGCCGGGAGCGTGGGCACGAGTCTCGCGTACTCGGCACTGATCCGTGGGAGTGCGAGTGAGGTCGCGCTCTACGACATCGCACGTGAGAAGGTCGAGGCCGAGGTGCTCGACCTCGCGCACGGCACGCAGTTCACCGGATCGTCTGTGAGCGGCGGGGCCGACCTCGGCGTCGTCGAGGGCTCCCACGTCATCGTCGTCACCGCCGGGGCGAAGCAGCAGCCCGGCCAGTCCCGCCTCGAGCTCGCGGGCACCAACGTCCGCATCCTCGAGAACCTGCTGCCTGCCCTCCTCGAACGCGCCCCCGACGCGGTCATCGTGCTCGTCACGAATCCCGTCGACGTGCTCACCGTCGCCGCGCAGCGCATCACCGGCCTGCCGCCGCACCGCATCTTCGGCTCGGGCACCGTGCTCGACACGTCACGCCTGCGCTGGCTGCTTGCCCGTCGAGCCGGGGTCACCACGTCGAGCGTGCACGCCGACATCGTGGGGGAGCACGGCGACACCGAGTTCCCGCTGTGGTCGAACGCCCGCATCGGGCCCGTGCCGATTCTCGAGTGGCGCGGTGCGGAGCCGTTCTCGGCGGGCGAACTCGACGAGATCGCCCGCGAGGTGCGCGACTCGGCGTACACGGTCATCCGCGGCAAGGGCGCGACGAACTACGCCATCGGCCTCGCCGGGGCGCGCATCGTCGAAGCGGTGCTGAACGACGAGCGGGCGGTGCTGCCGGTCTCGACGGTGCTCCGCGGCATCCGTGGTCTCGACGGCGTCGCGCTGTCGCTGCCGAGCGTCGTCGGCGGCGATGGCGCCGTGCCGGTCGCCGAGACGCCGTTCTCGACGGAGGAGGAGTTGCTGCTCCGGGCCTCGGCCGACGCGATCACGGCCTCGGTGGCGACGCTCGGCATCTGAGCGCTCCGACCGTGGCACCGAAACGATGAACGGCCGCCCCGAGGGGCGGCCGTTCTGTCGTGCTGCTTGGCGAGCGTCAGTCGCGAGCGATCGCGAGCATGCGCAGGATCTCGAGGTACAGCCAGATGACCGTCACCATGATGCCGAAGACACCCGACCACTCGTACTTCTTCGGGGCGCGGTTGCGCACGCCCTGCTGGATGAAGTCGAAGTCGAGCACGAGCGAGTACGCGGCCATGATGACGACGAGCACGCCGAGGATGAGTCCGAATGGGATGCCCATGATCTCCGCACCGCGGAGTCCCCAGGGGTCGTCGGTCACACCGAACAGGATCAGACCCAAGTTCACCAGCGAGAAGACGGCGTAGCCGACCATCGCGATGAGGAAGATCTTCGTCGCCTTCTTCGACGCGCGGATCTTGCCCGAGGCGAAGAGCGCGAGCGTCACGCCGACGACGACGAGGGTCGCGATGACCGCCTGGGCGACGATGCCGCCGCCATAGGTCATCTCGTACCACGCCGAGATGCCGCCGACGAAGACACCCTGCACGCCCGCATAGGCGAGGATGAGGGCCGGCGACGGCTCCTTCTTGAAGATGTTGACGAGCGCGAGCACGAACCCGACGAGGCCGGCGCCGATCCAGAGGAACGGCATCGACTCGGTCGTGACCCAGCCGAGGGCTGCGCCCACGAGGAGCAGGCCGAACGAGACGGCCGACTTCTGCACGGTCGTCTCGACCGACATCGTCTCGCCGGCGGGCGGCGTCGCGGGCTGGTTGTACATCTCCTGCAGCTGCTGGGCCGAGATGTCTTGCGCTGCGGCCACGCCCCCCTGCGCGGAGAACGCGGAGTTCCGCGAGAATGCGGGGTTGTCGAGAGCCATGGGTTTCCTCTGCTTTCGGCTGTGTTCGGGGGTCGGGCGGCGGTCGCACGCGGCATCCGCTCGACTACCAACCTACCCGAGTTGTCCGTGACAACGCCTTGAGTTTCCGCGACATTCCCGGCTCGGCATGGTGGGCGCTGACTACGCTTGGCGCATGCAGCACCACGACGCTCCGCGCCCGCTCGTGATCGGTCACCGCGGTGCGCCCGGGTACCGGCCGGAGCACACGCGCTCGGCGTACGAACTCGCGTTCGCGCTCGGGGCCGATGCCGTCGAGCCCGATATCGTCGCCACGCGCGACGGCGTGCTCGTGCTCCGCCACGAGAACGAGATCTCGGGCACGACGGATGTCGCGAGCCGCCCCGAGTTCGCCGGTCGCCGCACGACGCGCGAGATCGACGGCGCGCCGCTCACGGGCTGGTTCACGGAGGACTTCACGTGGGCCGAGCTCGCGACCCTGCGGGCGCGCGAGCGCCTCGGCGCGATCCGCCAGTCGAGCGCGAGCTTCGACGACCGGTTCCCGATCATCCGGCTGCGTGAGCTCTTCGAGATCATCGACGTCGCCTCCGACGAACAGCGCCGCACGCTGCGGATGGTCGCCGAGTTCAAGCACGCCGCGCACTTCGACGCGCTCGGGCTGCCGCTCGACGAGCTCTTCCAGGCCGAGCTCGACGCAGCGGGATGGGGCCGCGGCGACGAGCGGCTCATCATGGAGGCGTTCGAGCCGACACTGCTCGATCGGCTCGGGGCGCGCGGCATCCGGGGCAAGCGGGTCTTCCTCATCGAGGGCTCCGGGGCTCCGTGGGACCTCGTGCTCCAGCAGGGCCGGAGCGCCCCCACGTACGACTCCTTCGTGACCGAGGCCGGGCTTCTCCGGCTCGCCGGGCGCTTCGACGGCGTGAGCGTGGGCAAGGCGCGGCTCGTCGGCAGGGCGAAGGCGAGGCGAGCGGATGTCGCCGGCGCACCGCTCTCGGGCGCCGAGCTCGTCGACGCGGCGCACGCGGCCGACCTCGAGATCTACACGTGGACCCTCCGGCCCGAGAACGCGTTCCTCACGGTCCCGTTCCGGCGCGGCACCGTTCGGGCCGCCTTCGGCGACTGGGCGGGGGAGTTCGACCAGATCATCGCCATGGGCGTCGACGGGGTGTTCCTGGATCATCCGGACCTCGGCGTCGAGGCGCGCCGGGCCTTCGCCGCCGCGATCTGAGTGCCGGGGGAGCCCGACCGCGCTCACCGGGCGGCTGTCGGCGGGCGCGCCTAGACTTGAAGGCGATATGACGCTGATCCTCGACCCCGACGACCCGGCCGGCTGGCGCGAGGCGCCCTCCGCCGTCGATGCAGGCACCGACTCCACCGGCACCGGCGGCTCCCGGCTGACCGACGGCCTGAACCCCGAGCAGCGCGAGGCGGTCGAGTACCGCGGGCCCGCGCTGCTCATCGTCGCGGGCGCAGGTTCCGGCAAGACGCGTGTGCTCACGCACCGCATCGCGAGCCTCATCGAGAGTCGAGAGGCGTGGCCGAGCCAGATCCTCGCGATCACGTTCACGAACAAGGCCGCCGCCGAGATGCGCGAGCGCGTCCAGGCACTGCTCGGCGAGAGCGCCTCCGGCATGTGGATCTCGACCTTCCACTCGGCGTGCGTGCGCATCCTCCGCCGCGAGGCCGAGTCGATCGGCCTGTCGTCGACCTTCACCATCTACGACTCCGCCGACCAGCGCACGATCCTGAAGCGCATCATCAAGGAGCTCGACGCCGACACGATGGGCTTCACGCCCGCGAGCGCGCAGGCCAAGATCTCCAAGCTCAAGAACGAGCTCGCCGACGTCGAGACGCACGCGCGCAACGCCAACATGAACGACCCGCAAGAGGTCATGTTCCTCGAGATCTTCCGCCAGTACACGCGGCGGCTCCGGGCGGCGAGTGCGCTCGACTTCGACGACCTCATCGCCGAGACGGTCTACCTCTTCCGGGCCTTCCCGAAGGTCGCGGCGCTCTACCAGCGCCGCTTCCGGCACATCCTCGTCGACGAGTACCAGGACACGAACCACGCCCAGTACTCGCTCATCCACGAACTGACGCGGGCGGTGCCGCGCGACGTCGTCGCCGAGCTCGACGAGCACGGCATCCTCGTGCGCGGGCTGACGGATGCCTCGGGCGCGATCCCCGGCGCGAGCCTCACGGTCGTCGGCGACTCCGACCAGTCGATCTACGCGTTCCGCGGCGCCGACATCCGCAACATCTCCGAGTTCGAACGCGACTTCCCGGGTGCCAAGGTCGTGCTCCTCGAGCAGAACTACCGCTCGACCCAGAACATCCTCTCGGCGGCGAACGCCGTCATCTCGAACAACTTCGACCGCAAAGAGAAGAAACTCTGGACGGCCGACGGAGATGGCGACAAGATCACCGGCTACACGGGGTACACCGCTCACGACGAGGCGCAGTTCATCGCCGACGAGATCGAGTCGCTGCACCGCGAGGGCGTCGCCTACCGCGACATCGCCGTGTTCTACCGCACCAACGCGCAGACCCGTGCGCTCGAGGAGATCTTCGTCCGCTCGGCGCTGCCCTACCGCGTCGTCGGCGGCACGAAGTTCTACGAGCGTGCCGAGATCAAGGACGCGATGGCCTACCTCATCGCAGTCGCGAACCCCGTCGACGAGCTCGCGCTCCGGCGCATTCTGAACACCCCGAAGCGCGGCATCGGCCCGGCCACCGAGACGGCGCTCGCCTCCTTCGCCGAGCAGAACGAGCTGACCTTCCGCCAGGCGATGCGGGCGGCCGACGGACTCGGGCTCGGACCGAAGGTGACGGGCGCGATCTCGGCCCTCGCGAACGTGCTCGATGAAGCGGCGGCGATGCTCGTGCCCTCCGCCGAGGGCCTCGCGGCCGGCACCAACGTCGGCGCTGCCAAGGTCTCCGACGTGCTCGTGTTCCTCGTCGAGAAGTCGGGCCTGCTCGACGCGCTCCGCAACAGCCGCGACCCGCAAGACGAGACCCGTGCCGAGAACGTCGAGGAGCTCGTCGCCCAGACCCGCGACTTCGATCGCGAGAACCCCGGCGCGACGCTCGTCGATTTCCTCACCCAGGTCTCGCTCGTGGCCGCGGCCGACGAGCTCGACGACGCATCCGGCACCGTCTCGCTCATGACGCTGCACACGGCCAAGGGCCTCGAGTACCACGCGGTGTTCCTGACGGGCATCGAGGAGGGACTCCTGCCGCACCAGATGTCGGCCTCGGAACCCGGTGGCCCGGCCGAAGAGCGCCGGCTCTTCTACGTCGGCATCACTCGCGCCCGCAAGCGCCTCTACCTCTCGCTCGCGATGAGCCGGGCGCAGTTCGGCGAGGTCGCCGTCGCGATGCCGTCGCGCTACCTGCAGGAGATCCCCGAGGGCCTCATCGACTGGCGCCAGTCGCCGGGCATGGCGACCTCCCGCGGCGGCACCCAGCCCCGCGCCCTCAACGCCCGTCGGGGAGCCCCCGGAGGTGCCTGGGGCACTCGCGATCGCGACCTCGAGCGGTTCAGCGTCACACGCTCAGACAAGCCCAAGACCGAGTGGGCGAACCGGGTCACCGGCACGGTGCGCGACAACGGCGACCTCACGCTCGCGGCCGGCGACCGCATCCGCCACACCGACTTCGGCGAGGGCAAGGTCACCCAGGTGACGGGCGAGGGCACGAAACGCATCGCCCACGTCAGCTTCGACACCGCGGGGCAGAAGAAGCTCCTCATCAAGATCGCGCCCATCGAGAAGCTCTGATGGCCGACCCGCAGGGCGCGCCGCGGCCGGCGGGGTTCGTCGCGCGGCTCCGCTCGCTCGGGGCGCTCGACCTCGAGGTGGCGTTGCGGGCCGCGCTCGCCGCGGTCGTGCCGCTCACGGTGCTCGTCGTGCTCGGCCGGGTCGACCTCGCGGCGTACGCGGCGTTCGGCGGCATGACCGCGATCTTCGGCCGGAGCGAGCCGTATCGCACGCGCGTGCGCACCGTGACCGCCGCCGGAGCGGCGCAGCTCACGGCGATCGGCGCCGGCATCCTGCTCTCGGCGACAGACGCCCCGCTCGCGATCGAAGCCGCCGTGCTCGCCGCGGTGATCGCAGTCGTGATCATCGGGTACAACACGCTCGGCGTCACGCCGTCGGGTCCGTTGTTCGCGGTCTTCGCCGTGCTGGTCTGCGCCGCCCAGCCCGTCGACGAGGGCAGCGGATGGCTCCGCTGGGGCGTCGCGGCGGCGGCGGCGGCGTTCGCATGGCTGCTCGCGATGTCGGGCTGGCTGCTGCGAAGGGCCGCCCCCAGGCGAGCGCGGACGATCTTCAAGCCGCTGCCCCGGCAGGCGCCGGTGCGCGTGCGCGCCTCAGCCGACCCGCGCGTCTGGCTGAACGTCGTGCAGAACGTGGTCGCGGCACTCGCCGCAGGGGGAGCAGCACTGCTCCTCGGCATCGGCCACCCGTACTGGGCCGTCGTCAGCGCCGTCGCCGTGATTCCGCCCGCTCGCGCCGCGCACACCGTGCAGCGCGCGTGGCATCGGGTCATCGGCACGGCAGTCGGTGTCGGCGTCGCCGGGCTCGTGCTGTGGCCCGAGCCGCCCATCTGGGTGCTCGTCGTCGTCATCGGGATCTGCCAGTTCGGCGCCGAACTCCTCGTCGGCCGCCACTACGGCGCCGCCCTCGTCTTCGTCACGCCGCTCGCCCTGACCGTCGCCCATCTCGCGGGGTCGGCTCCGCTTCCGGTGCTGCTCGGCGACCGGCTCGTCGAGACCGTGATCGGTGCGGCGCTCGGCGTCGCCGCGGTGCTCGCCGCCCGCCGGTTCGTCGAGTTCGTGCCGATGCCGCCGCCGACCGTCGCGACCCCGAGCATCGAACCCGAGGAGCAACCATGAGCTGGCCGACACGTGAACGTCGCACCGTCTACGAGAACCGGTGGATCACCGTCACCGAAGACGACGTCGTGCGACCCGACGGCACCGACGGCATCTACGGCGTCGTCGAGCTCCGCAACGACGCCGCGTTCGTCGTCGCGATGACCGATGACGACGAGGTCCTGCTCGTCACGATCGACCGGCACACCGTCGGCACCTCGATCGAGGTCCCCGCGGGCGGCACCGACGGCGAGGATCCGCTCGTCGCCGCGCAGCGCGAGCTGCTCGAGGAGACGGGGCACGAGGCGGCCGAGTGGCGCGAGATCGGGCGGATGACGGCGCTCAACGGCATCTGCCGCGCCGCGGAGACGGTGTACCTCGCCACCGGCCTGCGCCACGTGGCATCCGTCGCGGGTTCGCAGGCCGAAGAGGGCATCAGCGCGGTGCAGGCGGTGCCGTTCGCCGAGGCGGTGCGCATGGTGGCCGAGGGCGAGATCACCGACGGCGAGACGATCGCGGCGCTGTTCTACGCCGCAGCAGCGCTCGGCCGCGTCGGCTGAGAGGCTCCGGCCCTGGGGCTACGACGCCCCGCCCCGGCGCCGAAACATGCAGCGTGTGGTCGTCGTCAGCCCGCGCGGCGGTCGATGAGGCTCATGGCATCGAACGGGGCCCGCACCTTCACGTCGTTGTCGAAGTAGACGTAGACGTCGCGACCGGCCGAGAGGTTCGTGCGCACCCAGGCCTCCCACCGGTCGAGCGCGGCGTCGTCGTAGCCCGAGGTGTAGAGCTCGGTGTCGCCGTGGAGCCTGGCATAGGCGAAGTCCGCGGTCGGCCAATCGATGCGCGGCCATTTCCCCGCGGTGTCCGCGGTGACGGATGCGACCTGGTGGCGTTCGAGGAGTGCGCGCCACGCGTCGGACTCGAAGCTGGGGTGACGTACCTCGACCGTGTGCCGGAGCGCCTGCTCCGGCGACGCGGCGAGCGCATACGCCGTCCGGCCCGACATCCGCCGGTCGCGATGCCGCGCGAGCGCGGCGGCGTCGCCGTGGGTGCGGGGTAGGGCAGAGAGGAAGCACTCGAGCTTCGTCGGTTCGAATGCGAGGGTCGGCGGCAGCTGCCAGAGCACCGGTCCGAGCTTCTCGCCGAGCGAGAGCACGCCGGATGCGAAGAAGTTCGCGAGCGGCGCTTCGAACCCGCTCAGTCGCTTGACGTGGGTGATGAAGCGCGGCCCCTTCACGGCGAAGACGAATCCCGGCGGGGTGGCATCCCGCCAGCGCACCCAGGATGCCGGCTTCTGCAGCGAGTAGAACGATCCGTTCACCTCGACCGAGTCCACTCGTTCGGCCGCGTAGGCGAGCTCGTCCGCCTGGCGCAGGCCCTTCGGATAGAACACGCCTCGCCACGGCGGGTACACCCACCCCGAGATGCCGATGCGAGCCCTCGCCGAGCGCGTCATGCATCCAAGTCTTCAACGGATGCGCCGCCGGCGCGACCCTCCGCCCGCGATTCGGTGCAGCGGCGCCGGTTCGGACGCGCGGAACGGGAGGAGTAGCATGGAAGTTGGCCCAACTTATCTTGACGTCGAGATTCTTCGGCGGGTCGGGCCGACACCCACCAGCCCCTGTGCGCTCTCGCGCGTGCGGATCGATTGGAAGTAGAGCGTGGATCTTTACGAGTACCAGGCCAGAGACCTGTTCGAGCAGTACGGGGTTCCCGTGCTTCCGGGCATCGTCGCCGACACCGCCGATGAGGTGCGCGCGGCCGCCGAGAAGCTCGGCGGCGTCGTGGTCGTCAAGGCCCAGGTGAAGACGGGCGGCCGCGGCAAGGCCGGCGGCGTCAAGGTCGCGAAGAACCCCGACGAGGCATACGAGGCCGCGAAGGCGATCCTCGGACTCGACATCAAGGGTCACGTCGTCAAGCGCGTCATGGTCGCCGGCGGCGCACGCATCGCGCAGGAGTTCTACTTCTCGGTGCTGCTCGACCGGGCCAACCGCTCCTACCTCTCGCTCACGAGCGTCGAAGGCGGCATGGAGATCGAGGTGCTCGCCGTCGAGAAGCCCGAGGCGCTCGCACGCGTCGAGGTCGACCCGATCGCCGGCATCGACACGGCGAAGGCCCGTGAGATCGCGGTCGCCGCGAACTTCCCGGCCGAGCTCGTCGACAAGGTCGCCGACGTCTTCGTGAAGCTCTACGAGGTCTACAAGGGCGAAGACGCGACGCTCGTCGAGGTCAACCCGCTGATCCTCGACGAAGACGGCAACGTCGTCGCCCTCGATGGCAAGGTCACGCTCGACGAGAACGCCGAGTTCCGTCACGCGAACCACGCCCTCCTCGAGGACAAGGCCGCCGCAGACCCGCTCGAGGCTGCTGCGAAGGAGCTCGACCTCAACTACGTCAAGCTCGACGGCGAGGTCGGCATCATCGGCAACGGCGCGGGCCTCGTCATGTCGACGCTCGACGTGGTCGCCTACGCCGGCGAGAACCACGGCGGCGTCAAGCCCGCCAACTTCCTCGACATCGGCGGCGGAGCCTCGGCCGAGGTCATGGCCAACGGCCTCGGCATCATCCTCGGCGACCCGCAGGTCAAGAGCGTGTTCGTGAACGTCTTCGGCGGCATCACGGCATGCGACCAGGTCGCCAAGGGCATCGTGGGCGCGCTCGCCGAGCTCGGCTCGGCCGCGAACAAGCCGCTCGTCGTGCGCCTCGACGGCAACAACGTCGACGAGGGTCGCCGCATCCTCGCGGAGGCCGCGCACCCGCTCGTGACCCTCGCCGAGAACATGGACCAGGGCGCCGACAAGGCCGCCGAGCTGGCGAACGCCGCGTAAGTAAGGGATTCAGACATGACGATCTTCCTCAACAAGGACTCCAAGGTCATCGTCCAGGGCATCACCGGTGGCGAAGGCTCGAAGCACACGTCGCGCATGCTCGCGGCGGGCACCCAGGTGGTCGGCGGCGTGAACGCGCGCAAGGCCGGCACGAAGGTGCTGCACAACGACGCGGCAGGCAACCCGGTCGAGCTTCCGGTGTTCGCCTCGGTCGCCGAGGCCATGGAGCAGACGGGGGCGGATGTCTCCATCGCCTTCGTTCCCCCTGCCTTCACGAAGGACGCCGTGGTCGAGGCCATCGATGCGTCGATCCCGCTCCTCGTGATCATCACCGAGGGCGTGCCCGTGCAGGACTCGGCGGAGTTCTGGGCCTACGCGCAGGAGAAGGGCAACGCGACGCGCATCATCGGCCCGAACTGCCCCGGCATCATCAGCCCCGGTGAGGCGCTCGTCGGCATCACGCCGGCGAACATCACCGGCAAGGGGCCGATCGGCCTCGTGTCGAAGTCGGGCACGCTGACGTACCAGATGATGTACGAGCTGCGCGACCTCGGCTTCTCGACCGCGATCGGCATCGGCGGCGACCCCATCATCGGCACGACGCACATCGACGCGCTCGCCGCGTTCGAGGCCGACCCCGAGACGAAGGCGATCGTGATGATCGGCGAGATCGGCGGGGACGCCGAAGAGCGCGCGGCCGACTTCATCAAGGCGAACGTCACGAAGCCGGTCGTCGGCTACGTCGCAGGCTTCACGGCGCCCGAGGGCAAGACCATGGGCCACGCCGGCGCCATCGTCTCGGGCTCCGCGGGCACCGCGCAGGCGAAGAAGGAGGCCCTCGAGGCCGCTGGCGTCAAGGTCGGGAAGACCCCGTCCGAGACCGCCCAGCTGCTTCGCGAGGTCTACGCGGCGCTGGGCGCATAAGCGCTCAACCCGTGGCGAAGGCCCCGTCGGCGATGCCGGCGGGGCCTTCGTTCATTCAGTCGTTCGACTCATCCTCCCGTCACGGGTCGATCACGATCGTGCACGTCACGGTCTGCGGCTCCAGGTTGTTGAGGGTCAGCGAACCGTCGCCGTTCGCACCGGTCGACGTGTCCGGGTCCGGCAGGCCGGGGACGCAGTCGATGGTCGATGCCGTGCCGCCGTCGATCTGCGAGTCGACCGAGACCGTCAGGTTCGTCAACGGCATGTTCTTGAACGACACCGTCGCGGCGGGAGTGATCGGATCGCAATCGCCCTCGCTCTCGACGACCGTCGCCGTCTTGCCGTTCGCGCCGACCAGGTGGTAACCGGTCGGTACGGTCTCCGTGACGGTGTAGTCGCCAGCGAACGCGCTCACGAGCAGCCCGGGGACGCAGGCGACGCCGTTCGCATCGGTCACGGCCTGCACGCCGGCGGGCGGCAGGCCACCACCGGTGACGGTGAACGTGACGCCCTGGTGCGGGTAGTCGCCCGATCCGGTCGCCGCGTGCTTGCGCGTCTTCACGATCTTGATCGCGCCGACCTCCCTGCTGTTGGTGAACGTGCAGGTCACGGTCTCACCCGCGGACACGGCGATCGCCCCGACGGCGGAGCCGTCACTGCAGGTCGACGACTGGAGATTCCAGTTCGCTGGCACGGTCTCGGCGGCGTCGTACGTTCCGGGAGTCAGCTCGGCGAAGGTCTTCGAGTCCTTGCCGGCAGCCCCGGGTGCCGTCGTGGTGAGCGTGAATGCGGCGGGCGTCAGGGAGCTCGACGTGAAGTCGAAGGCGCCCTGTCCGTCAGCGGTGACCTTCTCGATGATGATCGTGCCGCGTGGGCGGTTCGTGAACGTGCAGTCCACGGTGTCGGTTGCGCTCGCGAGGTTGAACGAGACCGTGCGTGTGGCGACATCGGTCGTCACGTTCGCCCCGGCCGAGCTCGCACTGCAGTTGATGCTCAGCAGATCCCATCCGTCCGGTGGGAGGTCTTCGGAGACCGTACCGGCCTGGCCCGTGAGCACTCCGGGGATGACCTTCACGCCGTCATCCGTCAGGTTGAAGGTGTTCGGAACCACCGGCGAGGTCGTGAACGCCTTCGTGAAGCCGAACGACGTCACGTTGGGGTTCTCCTCAGGGAGCGTCTCCTTGCGGATCGTCACCGAGCCGCAGTTCGAGATGTTCGTCGGCGCGGGTGCGATGAAGTCCTTCATCGCCGCTGAGAAGGAGTCGGAGGACCGGCTCTTCAGGTACGCGCTGCCGAAGGAGACGCACGTTCCCAACCCGCCTGTCAGGGCGGTGAAGTTCACGGATGCCTCGCCGAAGGTGCGAGCCGAGATCGCTCCGAGGCCGTCAGCAGCGCCGGCGGTGATCGCCGTCGTGTTGATCGATCCGGTCGCGTTGCCCGCGGACGTGAGGTTGTTGCGCGTGCTCCAACAGGGAACCGCGTTGCTCGCCGCGCACTGGTTGCCTGCGCCCGCCGTGATCCAGCTCGATACCCAGAGCACGGGGTTCGTGCCACCTTGCGACAGGTCGTACTGGATGAGCAGGTCGCCCGCAGTGCGGACCGGCGTCACGTTGTTGGCCGAGATGGTCGACGACTGGTTGAACTCGAAGTCCATGTTGGTCGTGCCGCTCGGCTCCTGAACGCGGTGCCAGAACATGTGCAGGAACTTGGTGCCGTTTGCTGTGGTCTCGAGGTAGGTGCCGAAGTTCTTCAGGTCGCTCTTGTTCGGCGGGATGCTCCCGTCGACGACCGAGGGCACCAAGGTGTCCTCCTTCGCGCCCTGACCGAACGAATCGTCGCCCGAGCCGGTCGGCAAGTCGGCCTTGCGGTTCTCGGTGACGCCCGCCCAGTCGAGCGACGGTGCCCCGTCGTCGACCACGAGGTTCGCGTTCGTGTCGATCTCGAAGTTGCTGCCCGCCAGGCTGACCTCGGGATGGGATGCCTGCGCTGGTCCGGCCGCGATCACCCCGGTCAGGATGAGCGCGCCGGCGGCCGAGGCCGCGACGATGCGCATGGGCCTGCGCACGGGGTGATCTGGTGGTGTGGGGCTTGGCAGGGTGTGGTCGCGTCGAAACATCGTCGCCTCCGTTGGGGGGTGTTGCAAACTTCCGATCGGTCGGGATGGCCGATCGGGTCCCCTTTGGGCGTGATGGGCGGCGGTGTGCCGGCGCGCGCGAAGCGCGTAAGTGCCTGTCGTCAGTCCGGCCGCCTCGGGTAAGCGACGACCGGCAGCATCAAGACCCGAAGAGGAGTCTTACGCTTGTCAGGCGCAGGCTACACCCGGCGAGGAATGGCCGAGCGGAAAGATGAAAGATCCTCACCCTCCAGAACGGGGGGTGTCGCTCTGCCGGACTGCCGGAAGCCGATCCGCAGCAGCCGCGCGGGAGCCGTTCCGTGCGACCGGGCTCCCATGCCAGAGTTGGAGGATGAACGAGCAGCAGTCGTCGGAGCAGGGCATGAGCCAGGCCCACCGGATCGTCCGGGCCACCTTCGTCACGGAGGAATCCGTCTACGGAGTGCTTCTGGTCTCGGGCATGATCGTCGCCTCGGGCGGCCATGGGGAGAGCTCGTGGCGCGTGTTCTGGAGCGTCGCGATCACCGTCGTGGTCTTCTGGGCCGCGCACGTGTACGCGGGAACCGTCGCCCACCACGGTCTCGACAACGACCGGGTCGTCGGCCTCCGGGAGTCGTTCGGTCTCGCACTTCTCCGCTCGCGCGGGCTCCTGCTCTCGTCGGCGATCCCGCTCTTCATCCTCCTGCTCGGCGCGACCCGGGCGATCCCCGACCCCGTGGCGATCTGGACGGCACTCTGGGCGGGCGTCGTCGTGCTCGCGGTGCTCGGGTACATCGCCTTCCACCGACGAGGTGCGTCGTGGCCGGTGAAGGTGCTTGGCTCCCTCATCACCGCCGGGTTCGGTATCGCCCTCATCGTGCTGAAGGCCGTCATCCACTGAGTGACGCGACACGACCCCTTCACGCGAATGGGACGATGCGCCGAGGAACGGGCGGGCGCTAGGGTCAAGGGCAGGGGTGCCTCATGGCCAAGAACGGTGACAACGAGCTCGAGGCGCGGATCGCCGCGCTCGAGTCCGAGAACGCAGCGCTTCGCGCAGGCCTCGAGCAGGGGGTCGAGGATGCCGCGGCATCCGCTGCGCCGAAGCCCAGGCGCAGCTGGGGCCGGAGCCTCACGGCCGTCGTGCTCATCGTGGTCGGCCTCCTGCTCGCGCCGGTCGCCGTGATCACCGCATGGGCTCGCCTCGAGCTGGCCGACACGAACCGCTTCGTGGCGACCTTCGCGCCGATCGCCGAAGACCCTGCGGTCCAGGCGTACATCGGCGACGAGGTGACGGCTGCCATCGAGGAGCAGGTCGACATCCCGGGGCTCACGTCCGACGTGTTCGACGGGATCCGCTCGCTCGGGCTGCCGCCGAAGGCCGATGCGGCGCTGGGACTGCTGGAGGGCCCGGCGACGCAAGGCATCCAGTCGCTCGTCTCCGACGTCGTCGACCGGCTGGTCACGTCCGAGGCGTTCGAGGACATCTGGGCGAACACGTTGCGCATCACGCACACGCAGTTCGTGGCCGCCATGCAAGGCGATCCCGATGCCGCGCTCGCCATCGGCAGCGACGGCACCATCTCCGTGCAGCTCGGGCCCATCGTCGAATCCGTGAAGCAGCGTCTCGTCGACCAGGGCGTCGGCTTCGCGCAGGCGATCCCCGACGTGGATCGGAGCGTGGTCATCGCGCAGGACGACTCGTTCGCGCTCATCCGCACGCTCTACGCGCTCGCCGTCGGCGTCGGCACCTGGCTGCCGTGGGTCATGCTCGCGTTCCTCGTGATCGGTGTCGTCGTGGCACGCAACCGCATCAGGGCGCTCGTCTGGACGGCCGGCGGCTTCGCCCTCTCGATGGCGCTCCTCGCCGCCGGCGTCGGCATCGGCCGCTGGTACTTCGTCGGCACCGTGAGCCCGTCGGTGATGCCGGCGAACGCCGCGGAGGCGATCTACTCGGGGCTCATCGAGATCATGATGTCGACGGTGGTGGCGCTCCTCGTGCTCGGCGTGCTCGTGGCCGTCGTGGCCTGGTTCTCGGGCCCGTGGCGTCCGGCCCGTGCAATGCGCGGATTCGCCGGTTCGGGGTTCGCGGCCGTTCGGCGTGCCGCGGCATCGCACGGTGTCACGACGGGGCGGTTCGGCATCTGGCTCGATCGCTGGCGGGTCATCGCGTACATCGCGATCGCGGTCATTGCATCGCTCGTGGTGCTGTTCTCGCGTCCCGTCTCGACGAGCTTCGTCGTCACGACCGTGCTGCTCGCACTCCTCGCACTGCTGATCGTCGAGCTGCTCCGGCGACCGGAATCCGAGGTGGGGGCTTCCGGAGTCGCGTCGATCGGTGACGTCGAGGAGGCCGACGAGACCGTGCTCGTCACGGTCGGGCCCGACGGCGAGGCGGTCGCGACGGTCGTCGACGAGGTCGAGGTCGAGTCGTCGAGTCGGGCCGACCCCGCACGTCCTGCCGACTGAGGAGCGCCGGGCGGGATAGGCTCCCGGTGGAATGAGACGCACGACGATCGCCCTGCTCGCCGGCCTCGAGGCATCCGTCGCCGCCCTCATCGGCCTCGGCATCGCGCTCGTGCCGCTCATGCTGCTGTGGGCGGTGCACTTCGGGCTCGCGATCGACGCGACCCTCTTCCTCCGTGCGGCAGCCGACGTGTGGCTGCTCGGCCACGGCGTCGACCTCGTGCTGCAACTCGACCCGATGACCGCGGAGCAGACCGGTCTGCCGGGCGCCGGCGACCCGTTCCCGATCACGATCGCACTCCTCGGCTTCGCGCTCATCTCGGTCGCCTTCGCGCGTCGCATCGGCCGGCGCTCCGCCGCCGAGGGGCACTCGTTCACCGGAGGCATCGCCGCCGTCGCCGTCTACGCGGTGGTCGGCTTCGTGCTGGCGAGCGCAGCGGGCGTCGACGGCGCGAGGTCCTCGCTCTGGCAGGCCGCGCTGCTGCCCGCGTTCGTGATGGGCGTCGGCGTCGTGATCGGAGCGGTCATCGAGACGCTCCGAGACGACCCGATGACGGATGCCGCGGGCGGCTTCGTGCGTCGCCGCGTCGCCGAGCTGCCCCCGGCGCTCGTCGACACGGCGCGCATCGTCGTGCGCATCGGCGCCGGTGCGGCGTTCGGCCTCCTCGCGGTCGCGGGGGTGCTCGTCGCGGGGCTCATCACGGTCGACTACGCGACGATCGCCGGGCTCTACCAGTCGCTCGGCAGCGGGATCGACGGCGGCATCGCCCTGACCGTCGCCGAACTCTCACTCATTCCGAACCTCGTCATCTGGGGTGCTGCGTGGCTGCTCGGGCCCGGGTTCGCGCTCGGCGCGGGATCCTCCGTCGCTCCGACGGGCACGCTCCTCGGGCCGGTGCCCGGCATTCCGCTGCTCGGCGCGCTGCCGAGCGAGGCCCAGCCGTTCGGGGCGCTCTGGCTCATCGTGCCGGTGCTGCTCGGGTTCCTCGGCGCGTGGCTCGTGGTGCCGGCTCGGTCGTCGGCGGCGTGGAATCCGCGAGGTCGCGACGACGTGCGCGCCGCCTGGTGGTTCCCCGTCGTGATCGGCATCGGCTCCGGGGCGGCGGCCGGACTCGTGCTCGGCCTCCTCGCCTGGTGGTCGGGCGGCGCAGTCGGTCCGGGCCGGCTCGCCGAGGTCGGCCCCGATCCGCTGGCCGTCGGCGGCGTCGCGGCACTCGTGTTCGGCATCGGCGCCCTCGCAGGCGCGTACTCGGCGAGGGCGCGCGGCCGGTCGGAGGGCGACCACGAGGCATCCGCTAGACCGTCGTTCGATCGCCGCTTCGACGAGCAGCCGCCGCCGTTCGATCCGAACACGACCGAAGTGCTCGGCCGGTAGCGTCACTGCGGCGCGGTATCGAACCTTCGGCGCCGGTAGGCTCGAAGGGTGCTGAAGCTCGTCGTCCTCATCTCGGGCACCGGATCGAACCTTCGTGCCCTGCTCGACGCCTCCGCCGATGCGGAGTTCCCGGCGCGGGTCGTGGCGATCGGTGCCGATCGCGACGCCGAAGGGCTCGCCCTCGGCGAGGAGTTCGGCGTGCCGACCTTCTCCGTGCCCTTCACGGCGTATCCCGACCGCAACTCCTGGGGCGACGCCCTCATCGCCGAGGTGGCGCGCTGGGAGCCCGACGTGGTCGTGCTCTCTGGCCTCATGCGGCTCGTGCCGCCCGCCGTCGTCGACGCGTTCTCGCCGCACCTCATCAACACGCACCCGGCCTACCTGCCCGAGTTCCCCGGCGCGCACGGGGTCCGCGACGCGCTTGCCGCGGGCGTCACCCAGACCGGCGCGAGCCTCATCGTCGTGGACAACTCCGTCGACGGCGGCCCCATCATCGCGCAGGAGCGCATCCCGGTGCTGCCGGGCGACACCGAGTCGAGCCTGCACGATCGCATCAAGCCCGTCGAACGACGCCTGCTCATCCAGGCCGTGCTCGACATCGCCAACCAGCACCTCGACCTGAAGGAACTCGCACGATCATGAGCGGCGCCACGCACGACCCGAGCCTCTACCGCGACCGCGATGTCGTGCCCGTGAAGCGGGCGCTCGTCGCCGTGAGCGACAAGCGCGGCCTGGTCGAGCTCGCCACGGCGCTCGTCGGCGCCGGCGTCGAGATCGTCTCGACGGGCGGCACGGGCAAGGCCATCGGCGACGCGGGCCTGCCCGTCACGCAGGTCGCCGACGTCACCGGCTACCCCGAGCACCTCGACGGCCGCGTGCGCACGCTCCACCCCGCCGTGCACTCGGGCCTCCTCGCCGACCTCCGCCTCGAGAGCCACGAAGCCGAGCTCGCGGGCCTCGGCATCGCACCCTACGAGCTCGTGGTCGTGAACCTCTACCCGTTCGCCGAGACCGTCGCGGCGGGCGCTGCCCCCGACGCGGTCATCGAGCAGATCGACATCGGCGGCCCCGCGATGGTGCGCGCCTCGGCCAAGAACCACGCGAACGTCGCCGTGGTGGTCTCGCCAGATCGCTACGACGAGATCGCCGCCGCGGTCGCGGCGGGCGGTACGTCCCTCGCCCAGCGCACCGAGCTCGCGCGCGAGGCGTTCCGGCACACGGCGTCGTACGACGTCGCCGTCGCCTCCTGGCTGGGCAGTGTCGTCGCGCCCGACCAGCCCGCCGACGAGTCGCCGTTCCCGGCGTGGGTCGGCGGCACGTGGACGAAGGATGCCGACCTCCGCTACGGCGAGAACTCGCACCAGAAGGGCGCGCTGTACGCCTCGAACGGCGGGCACCCCGGCATCGCGCAGGCCGTGCAGCTGCACGGCAAGGAGATGTCGTACAACAACTACGTCGACGCCGACTCCGCGGTGCGTGCGGCATTCGACTTCGCCGAGCCGGCCGTTGCGATCATCAAGCACGCGAACCCGTGCGGCATCGCGGTGGCCTCGGCCGGGGCATCCGATCCCATCGCCGACGCCCACCGCAGGGCGCACGAGTGCGACCCGGTGTCGGCGTACGGCGGCGTCATCGCCGCGAACCGCACCGTGACCGTCGAGATGGCGCAGACCGTCTCGGGCATCTTCACCGAGGTGCTCATCGCACCGGCCTTCGAGGCCGAGGCGCTCGAGCTGCTCTCGCAGAAGAAGAACATCCGGCTGCTGACGCTCCCCGAGGGATTCACTCCGACGGCGGTCGAACTGCGCCAGGTCTCGGGCGGCATGCTGCTGCAGCAGGCCGACCGTCACTTCGCGCCGGCATCGGAGTGGACCCTCGCCGCGGGTGAGCCCGCCGACGAGGCGACCCTCGCCGACCTCGAGTTCGCCTGGACCGCGTGCCGCGCGGTCAAGTCCAATGCGATCCTCCTCGCCGCAGGCGGCGCCTCGGTCGGAGTCGGCATGGGCCAGGTGAATCGCGTCGACTCGTGCAAGCTCGCAGTCGAGCGCGCGGGGGAGCGGGCGGCGGGTTCGGTCGCGGCATCCGATGCGTTCTTCCCGTTCGCCGACGGCCTGCAGATCCTCCTCGACGGCGGCGTGCGCGCCGTCGTGCAGCCGGGCGGCTCGGTCCGCGACGAAGAGGTGATCGCGGCGGCCCGCGAGGCCGGCGTCACGATGTACTTCACGGGCGAGCGCCACTTCTTCCACTGAGCTGCGGCGCGGTTCCGCCGCAGCTTCGGAGATCTGCACCCATTCGGATGCATCAGCGCATGTGATGCCGAATCTGCGGCGATCTCCGCACCTGTGGTTGGCGGGCGTCGTGAGTGCGTGGAGCGGGGTGCCAGGGCGCGCCCGACGGGCGGATGCCGCGGCATCCGCCCGGCCCTGACGGCGGTACCCTTGAATCGAACCCGTGCTCATGAGGCGCAGGGAAGGTTCCGCCCACGAAGCGGATGATTCAAGGAGAACGATCGATGACGATCACCCACGCACCGGCGACCCCCGCGACCGGCGCAAGCGCAGCACTGCCGACGGAGGCACCCGACCACGAACGGGTGCTCATCACCCGGGGAGCCCGTTCCGGGCTCACGGTCATCGTCGCCGTGCACTCGACCCGGCTCGGCCAGGCCCTCGGCGGCGCCCGGCTCTGGCACTACGGCCAGTGGACCGACGCCCTCGCCGACGCCCTCCGCCTCTCGCAGGCGATGACCATGAAGAACGCCGCGGCGGGGCTCGCGCGCGGCGGCGGCAAGTCCGTCATCGCGATCCCGGCCGGCACGACGATCGACGCCGCGACGACCCACGACGCCATGCTCGACCTCGGCGACGCCATCGAGTCCCTCGGCGGTGCCTACATGACCGCCGAAGACGTCGGCACGAGCGCCGAGCTCATGGCCGTCGTGCACGAGCGCACCGAGCATGTCTGCGGCCTCCCGCCCGAGCAGGGCGGCGTCGGCGAGCCGGCGGATGCCACGGCCGCGGGCGTGCACGCCTCCATCCTCGCGACCCTCGGCGAGGTCTTCGGTTCCAACGACCCGGCCGGCCGTCACTTCGTGATCGCCGGACTCGGGCAGGTCGGCGGACGTCTGGCGCGCAGCCTCGCCGCCGCAGGCGCCCGCCTCACCGTGACGGATGTCGCGGACGGCAAGCGCGCCCTCGCAGGCGACCTCGGCGCCGCCTGGGTCGACCCGGCGGAGGCGCACCTCGTCGAGGCCGACGTCTTCGTGCCGTGCGGACTCGGCGGCGTGCTCACCCCCGAGGTCGTCCGCGACCTCCGCGTCGCCGCCGTCGTCGGCGCCGCGAACAACCAGCTGGCCTCGCGCGACGTCGCCGCCCTGCTGCAGGAGCGCGGCATCGTCTGGGCGCCCGACTTCGTGGTGAACGCGGGCGGGGTCATCTACCTCGACGTGGCGAGCGCGCCCGGCGCCGACCAGGCCGCGCTCGACGCCCGCATCGAGGGCATCGGCGACACTGTGGCATCCGTGCTGCGCAGCGCCCGTGCCGATGGCACGACGACGCTCGAAGCGGCGGAGCGGCTCGCCCGCACCCGTCTCGACGCGGCACGCTGAGCTGCGTGCTGAAGCGGCATCCGGATGTTCCGGGTGCCGCTTCTCGGCGCGCCGATCAGCGCATGCCCGCGCGCCCGGAGGATGAGCGGAGGGCTCCGGCCCGCCAGTAGGCTCGTGCCATGACGTCCCCCGCCATGCCCCCGACCGCCCCGGCCAGGTTCACCCCGGCGATCACCCCGGGGCGGCGGGTGGCAGCGGTGCTCGCATCCTCGGCCGCCGTCGCGCTCGCGGCGATGCTCGTCTCGCTCCTCGCCTTCTTCATCGGCAGCGGGCAGTCGCCGCAGGTGCTCGGCGACGTGTTCGGCCACTTCGCGCTCGCCGCCTTCGTCGCGTGGGTGCTGCTCTCGCTCGCGAACGCCGTGGGGGCGACCCGGGCCTGGTTCCTCACGCTCATCACGGGCTTCACCTCGGGCTGCCTGGCGGCGCTCATCGCGACGACCGTGACCGCGAGTGCCGCGGGCTACCCGTTCTCGGGACCGATCTTCCTCTTCGTCGTCGGCTCCCTCGTGAGCCTCAACCTGATCTTCATCATCTCGATCATCGTCGGCGAGATGCTGCTCGCCCCCATCGTGTTCCGCGGCATCCTCGCCTATTCGCCCGAGGCGATCGAGCGGCGCATCGCGCTCGTGCGCATCCCGGCATCGAACCTCGACGAGGCGGTGCTCACGCATCGGGAGCGGCAGCCCACCGACCAGGCGCTCGCCGACCAGCAGTGGGACAACTACTGCGCCGCCCTCGTGGCCGAGGGGTGGGAGACGATCGAGGTCGACGCGGCGCCCGAGCTCGCCGACTCGGTCTTCGTCGAGGACACGGTCGTGATGTTCGGCGATCTGGCCGTGATCGCGAGCCCGGGCGCCGAGTCGCGTCGCCCCGAGGTCGAGGCGGTCGAGCGCGCGCTGCGCGAGGTGCCCGGACTCACGGTGACGCGCATCGAACTGCCGGGCACCCTCGACGGCGGCGACGTGCTGAAGGTCGGTTCGACGGTCTACGTCGGGGCGTCGGATCGCACGAACGCCGAGGGCATCCGGCAGCTGCGAACGCTGCTCACCCCGCATCGGTACACGGTCGTGGCCGTGCCCATCACGAAGGCGCTGCATCTGAAGAGCGCCGCCACGGCACTGCCCGACGGCACGATCATCGGCGACCCGGCGCTGCTCGACGTCACCAGCCTCTTCCCGCGATTCCTGCCGGTGTTCGAGCCGCAGGGCGTCGCCGTCGTCGAGCTGTCTCGCGAGTCGCTGCTCATGTCGTCGTCGGCGCCCCAGACGGCTGCGATGGTCGCGAGCCTCGGCTACCGGGTGGTGACCGTCGACATCTCCGAGTTCGAGAAGCTCGAGGGCTGCGTCACATGCCTGTCGGTGCGGGTGCGCTGAGCGAGACCGCCCGGCCGTCGTGCAGCTCGAGCACGTGGTCGGCGCGGCCGACGAGCGCGGGGTCGTGGGTCGTGACGACGGCGGCCACGCCGCGTGTGTGCACGAGCTCGCCGATGAGGTCCATGACGGTCGCGGCGGTGCCGCTGTCGAGCTGACCGGTGGGCTCGTCGGCGAGGAGCAGCTGCGGACGCGCAGCGAGCGCACGGGCGATGCCCACCCGCTGCTGCTGGCCGCCCGAGAGCTCGTAGGGGCGCTGGGCCGCGTGACCGGCGAGCCCCACGAGGGCGAGCGACTCGGCGACGCGGGCGTCGCGTTCGGCGGGGTCCATGCGCTGGAGACGCAGCGGCACCTCGACGTTCTCCGCCGCCGAGAGCACGGGGATGAGGCCGAACGACTGGAAGATGTAGCCCAGCCGGTCGCGCCGCACGGCGGCGAGCTCGTCGTCGTCGAGGGCCGACAGCTCGTCGTCGCCGAGAAGCACGCGCCCGCTCGTCGGCCGGTCGAGGCCGCCGAGCAGGTTGAGCAGGGTGGTCTTGCCGGCGCCCGACGGGCCGGTCACGACGAGCAGCTCGCCCGGCCGCACCTCGAGCGACACCTCGGCGACCGCGTGCACGGCCCCCGCCTTCGCCTCGAAGACGCGGCTGATCGAATCGGCGCGCAGCGTGCTCATCGCTCTTCCTCCGGTGCATCGGTGACGGATGCCTCGGCCGCGCGTTCCTCGGCGCGTCGAGCACGTCGGGTCGTGGGGGCGGCAGGCGGTGGGCTCGTCGGACTGGAGGCGGTCGACGCATCCGTGTGCGCGCCGCTCGGAGCACGACCGCTGTCCGCCGCATCGGGGGACGCCTGCTGATCGGTCGGGCGCCACGCCGCGGCATCCGCTCGCCCCTCGTCGCCCGGCCACACGCCGACGTGATCGGCCTCGAGCGCGAGTCTCACCCGGTCGCGGAGCTCGAGGCTCTGCATGAAGTCGTGCGGCAGCTGGAGCCGCCCCACCCGGTCGAGCACAGCGAACTCCTCGGCGATGTGCTCCTCTTCGCCGTGCTCGTCGAGTCGCGTCGACCGCAGCACCTCGGTCGAGGTGCGCCCGTCGCGGATCTGCACGGTGCGGCGCACGTGATCGGACACCGTCGGGTCGTGCGTGACGATGAGCGTGGTGACGCCGAGCTCCTCGTTGACGCCGCGCATCGCCTCGAGTACCGCGGCCGACGTCGCCTCGTCGAGCTCGCCGGTCGGTTCGTCGGCGAGCAGCACCTGCGGCGCGTTCGCGAGGGCCACCGCGATCGCGACGCGTTGCTGCTGGCCGCCCGAGAGCTCACCGGGTCGTCGGTCGTGCAGCTCGCCGACATCGAGCAGCTCGAGGAGCTCCGCGACGCGGCTCGCCCGTGCGGCACCTCGGAGCGTGCCCGCGACGTTCATCGCGAGCGCGACGTTCTCGGCCGCGGTCAGGTACGGGAGGAGGTTGCGGGAGGTCTGCTGCCAGACGAAGCCGACCGTGTGGCGCTGGTAGGCGACGCGTTCGCGGGCACCCATCGTGAGGAGGTCGTGGCCGGCGACCCGGGCGACACCGGCCGTGGCGGTGTCGAGACCGGAGAGGATCGTCAGGAGCGTCGACTTGCCCGACCCCGAGGCGCCGACGACCGCGACCATCTCGCCCGGGTCGACCCGCAGGTTCAGGCCCTGGAGTGCCTGCACCTCCACACCGTCGGCGCTGAAGATGCGCACCAGGTCGGTGCAGAGCACGTGCGGCTGTGCCGCAGCGGCGGGGGAGCCGTGGTGCTGCGACGCCGGGGACTGAGCCTGAGTCCGGGGCTGGGCCGGAGTCTGCGCCTGGGCCGAGGCGGGCTGGTCGGTGCTGGTCACGGGGTCATCCTTCCTCTTCCTTGCGCATCGCGCGAGCGGCGTTGACGCTGCCGTCGATGCGGGATGCCACGGTGGCCGCGGCGACCGTGACGAGCACGCTGCCCGCCAGCACCGCGGTGATGAGCCACGGGTCGAGCGTCACGGCCGGTTGGGCGTCTCCGTCGGTGAACGCCCGCAGGTCGATGCCGGCGAGCACGACGAAGGGCAGGGCGGCCCCGAGCAGCGCACCGGCGACGAGGGCGATGAGGGCCACCGGGCCGATCTCCCAGACGACGAGTGCACGCTCGCCGCGGCGGCCGAGGCCGAGCGTCGAGAGCAGCGGGAGCAGACGGTCGCGGGCCGGACGGCCCACGACGAGGGTGAGCACGATCGCGAGAGCCGTGAGCAGGCTCGCCAGCACGATCGCGACGACGAGCGAGATGACGAGGCCCTGCGTCGTCGGTCGCTCGCGCAGCTCGGCGAGCAGCGCTTCGGGCGTGACGACCACGGCATCATCGCCGGCGATCGCTGCGAGTGCTGCGGTGACCTCGTCGGCGTCCGCGCCGGGTTCGAAGCGCACGAGCACGGTGCGCGGCACGAGCGTCGCCGTGAAGGGCTTCGCGTTGGCGACGTCCATGAGCACCCAGTTCGCGCGAGGCGAATACGCGGTGCGGCCGTCGACGACGCCGAGCGCCTCGAAGTCCTCGCCGTCGAGCTCCGCGGAGTCGGCCGCGGAGACGAAGTCGGCCACCGTCTTCGACAGCACCACCGGCACGTCGTCGGCGCCGGTCTGCGACAGCCCGTCGGGGAGGGGCGTGGCGGAGTCGCGGCCGGCCTGCACCTCGCGCATCTCGTCGGTGTCGACGACGATGAGCGTCGAGGTGCGGGTGCGCCCGTCGGCGGTGACCTTGGTCGGCTTCGCCGAGTACACGGGCGCGGTGGCCGCGACGCCCGGTACGGCCGCGAACCGGTCGAGCTGCTCGAGGGTGAACGGCGTGCCGCCGACGGCGGCGTCGGCTCCGACCTGGGCGTCGGCGGCGCGCTCGACGCCCGCCTGCACCGTGCCGAGCAGCACCGACGAGAACACGGCGACCGAGACGCCGACCACGACGGCGAGCACGGGCACGAGTCCGGCCGACGGGTCGCGGAGCGCCCGCGCCGAACCGAGGAACGGGACGAGGCCCGCCCTGCGCGCGGTGCGGCGGACGAGGGCGGCGAGCGGGACCGGGTAGACCCGCAGCACGATGAGGCACACGAGCAGCGAGAGCAGGAGCGGTGCCGCCGCGAGCAGGGGATCGACCCCGGTCGAGGCGGTCGAGGTTGCGAGACCCCGCCGGTAGAGCAGCACGACGGCGGTGACCGCGAGCACGGCGACGAGCACCTCGGCGATCCAGCGGAAGCGTCCGGTCGCGGGCCCGCCGAGGTCGGTTCGGGCACGGCGGAGCGGACTGAGGCCTGGTTCTGCCGAGACGAGCAGCGCCGCCGGAGTGAGCGCGAACAGCGCCGCGATCGCCCACCCGGAGACGCCGCCGTCGGCTGCGACGAGCAGCGTGCCGAGCACGCCGCCGACGATCGCGGCCGGCAGGCCGATCGCGAGCCCCTCGAGCGCGAGGATGCCGCGGAGCTGGCCGGGCGAGGCGCCCCGTGCTGCGGCCAGCTCGAGGCCGGTGCGACGTCGCTCGAACACGACGCGGGCCCCGAGCACGAGCACCGCGATCATCACCCCGATGGGCCCGGACGCGATCGTGGCGAGCACGGCGTCGCTCGCGCTCGCAGCGACTGCGGCGTCGTCGAGCGCTTCCGTGAGACCGCTCGTGAACGCGACCTCGCCGACGGTCGCGAACCAGTACTCCCATGAGCCGCCGCCGAGCACGAACACCTGGCTCGTGAACTCGCCGAGCTGCGCGGTGAGCTCGGACGAGTCCGCGGCGCGGATGCGCTCGGGCAGCACCGGGAACCAGGCGTCCATGGTCGTGGGCAGCTTCGACTCCTGCAGTGCCGCCCACGAGACGGGGTCGGCGAAGCCGAGGCCGGTGACCTCGATGTAACCGCCGGGCGTGTAGGCGACCGACGGTTCGAGCGCCACCGGAGGCACGTGCGTCCAGAAGCCGTCGTCGGGGTCGATCGCCGCGAACGTGCCGACCAGTCGCACGTCGTGCGGGGCCGTGCCGATGGGGATCGAGCGCTCCTCGCCGAGCGCCCACTCCATCTCCTCCGCGACGGCGTCGGCGAGGACGATCTCGAGCGGGGTCGGCCCCGGCACCTGGTCGGTCAGGGCGGCGGGCCACTCGCCGGCCGTGAGCTCGATGTGCTCCCGGATCCGCGGATCGAACGCCGTGAAGAGCTGATAGGAGGTCGAGCCCTCCGCAGCGCCCGCCACGCTCGCCTTCGTCGGTCCGGCGACGAGCACCGTGAGCGGGTCGGCGGTCACGTGCGTCAGCAGCTCGGGCATGCCGGCGCGGATGTCGAGCAGGCGCTGCTCCTGCGCGCCCCAGATCGCCTCGATGTCGGGCTCGAGGGAGGTGCCGCCGGTCGACGCCCCGAGCTCGGGCAGGTTGCGGCTGGAGGTGACGACGTCGATCTCGCGCCCCGGGAACTGCCCGAGCGAGTCCTCGAGCGCCGCGGTGTGCATCGCGGCGACCGCCCGCGGCACGCCGGTCGCGAGGAGCGCACCGCCGAGCACGAGCAGCGCGAGCATGATCGACGCGACCGGCCCGGCGAAGAACTGGCGTCGGAGGAGCCCGGCAGCGCTGAGCCGCGAACGGTGGCCGGCGGTCATCCTTCCTCCTGCCTGAGTCCTGGGCGCGAGGCGATGGCGCGAACGGATGCCGCGGCGCCGCCCGCGATCACGGCGGCGAGCGCGAGGAAGGCGGCGATGCCGAGGAGCCACGGCGCCGGGTCGACGGCGAACTCGACGGGCACGGCGGCGGGCACGTCGGCGACGGCGGCCCTCGCGAGCTCGCGCGCGGTGAGCAGCGCCGTCGCGAGGCCGACGATCGCGCCGATCACGACCGCCGTGCCGAGGGTCACCGCGAGCTCCGCGATGCGCGCTCGCGATTGCGTGCGCGCGGGAACCCCGAGCGCACGCAGCACGACGATCTCGCCGAAGCGGCTTGCACCGAGGGCGGCGACGAGCGCCACGACCGAGATGAGCGCGAAGAGCAGCGCTCCGCCGGCGCCGACCCAGAGGACGGCGATCGCCGGGGCGATGAACGGCGCCGACGACGCCGCCGACCTGGCGTCGGCGGTCACGGTCGAACCGTGCGCGCGGTCGAGATCGGCGGCGAGCCGTTCGGGCTCGGATGTCGCGATCCACCGTTCGCCGAACGCCGGCACCCCCGCATCGGCGTCGAAGGCGTACCGCTCGAGTGCTGCGAGATCGGCGAGCACGCCGTCGTCACCCGCGGTCGGCACGACCGGGATCACCCCGGCCACGACGGCGTCGACCTCGGCGCCGCCGGTGAGCACCCGGAACGCGAACGCGTCTCCGATGCCCGCCGAGATGCGCTTCGCGAGGTCGGCGCCGAGCACGACCGGTAATGGATCGCTGCCGCCCTCGGTGAGCGTCGCCAGGGCGGTGGGCGACTTCGAGGTGAGGAGGTGCTCGCGCTCGACCTCGAACCCGGGACCCGCGACGCTCGCGCCGTCGAGGGTGATCGCCCCGAACGAGACGAGCACATCGGCGCCTGCGGCTCCCGAGAGCGAGGCGTCGAGTCCGATGAAGCGCAGCCCCTCGGCATCGGGAACATCGAGGCGCACCGCGCCGCCGCCCTCCGCGACGCCGACGGGCACCGGGGTCACCGGAGTCGCCGCCCCGCTCCCGGTGAGGAACCAGGCGTTCACGGCGACGGCGCCGCCCGTGCCGGCAGGGGCGTCGAGCGCGACGGCGACCTCGAGTGCAGCCGTGCCCTCCGGCACTGGGGTTCCGGCGTCGGCCGCCGACTCGTCGAGCGCTGCGGCGCCACCGGCCGCGCCCGTGCCCGGCGCGACCCGATCGGCTTCGCCGGCGGGCAGTGCCACCACCGTCGCCTGCTCGGATCCGATCCGCACCTCGCCGCGGAAGACCGGGCCCTCCGCCGTGATCCCGTCGAGCCCGTCGAGACCGTCGTCGAGGGCCAGCGGGTCGGGGCCCTGCACGACGTCGCGACCCGCGTACGCCACGCGCACCTCGCCGCCCGTGGCGAGCGCGGAGGCGGTGCGATCGATGCCCTGCCACGCACCCGAGAACGCCGCCGACAGCGTGAGGCCCGCGACGGCGAGCATCGTCACGAGCGATGCGGCGGCGTACAGCGACGCACGCCGAGCGAGCTGACGCATCGGCAACGACGGGACGAGCCCGGGGCGGGTCGCGGCCATTCGCTCGAGCAGCGCGTCGATCGGGCGCATGAGCCAGAGCGCTGCGAACGCGAGGGCGACGAGCACGAGCATCGGTGCGAGCACGGCGATCGGGTCGACCTCCATGGTGCCCGAGGCGCTCGCCACGAGGGGCGAACCGTACAGTCGGAACTGCCAGACGGCGACGGCCGCGAGGACGACGAGCAGCACGCCGCCACCGGTCGCGAGACCGCGCGCCACCCTGCCGACCTCGTCGCCCGAGCCGCGGACGACGGGGCGACGGGCGTCGAGCCACGCGCGACCGGCGACGACGAGCAGGGTGCCGACGACCACGACGGATGCCACGACGACGGCGGTGCCAGGACTGCGGGCCTCGCCCGGACGAACCGCCATGAGCACCGCCTCCGCGGCGACGGCGCCGAGGATCGCGGCGGGCACGCCGAGCACGAGCACCTCGATCGCGGTGTCGCCGGCGAGGCGGGCCGAGGAGGCGCCGCGGGCGCGGAGCAGCACCGTCTCGCCCCGCCGGGCCGATCCGAGCAGCATCGCGAGTCGGGTCAGGGCCGCGAAGCCTGTGAAGGCGAGGAGCAGGAGCGGCAACGGGGCGATGGCCCGCACGGCACCGAGACCCGCCAGGAGCCGGGAGAGCGTCGCCTGCAGCCCGCCGACCGCGCTCAGGCCGTCGGTTCCGATCGCGGGTTCGGCGCGGAGGGCGGGTTCGACGTCGGGCAGTTCAGAGCGGAGCAGTCGCGCCGAGTCGGGGGTCACGGCGGCGGGGTCGACGACCGCGGTCCAGCGCACGACGATCGCGGCGGGCAGATCGAGGGTCGACGACTCGGCCACGAGGAACGGGCCGGCGCCGTCGGCGGTCGCCCCCGTGGCGACGACGCCCTCGCCGAACCACGCCGGGTCGCTCGGCTCGAGCGGCAGCCACGTGCCGACGACGAGGAGGCGCCGTGCCGAGGCGCCGGCGAGCTCGACGACGTCGCCCGGCGCGAGGCCGAGCGATTCGGCCGCGGCCGCGTGGAGCGTGGCGGGCTCGGCAGCGTCGGATTCGGCCGCGGCGACTGCCGCCGGGTCGTCGGGCCAGCTGCCCTCGACGAGTTCCGAGCGCGCAGCTGCACCGGGATCGGCGAGCAGCACCGCACCGAAGGCTGCACCGTCGCTGGTCGCGTCGACCGGCGCGGTCTCGATGCTGCGGCTCCAGGATGCGTGGTACGGGGTGATCATGCGATCGAGCACGGATGCCGCGGCATCCGCTTGCGCCTCCGGGTCCTGTGCCACGCGGATCTGCCACCGTGCCGCGCCCGCAGCGCCCTGTGCCGACGAGAGGCCGCTGCGGAGCCCGCTCGTGGAGGACCCGGCGAGGGCGTCGATCACGGCGGTGGAGAGTCCGGAGAGCAGGAGGACGACCGCGGCGATCGCGACGAGCACACCGGCACGGGCGTTCGCACGGGCGAACGCTGTCCGTGCCGCTCCCACGCGCGCTCCTCGTCGATCGGGTCGCACGCGCGGCGGCATAGGGGCCGGGCCGAACGGTTCGCATCGGGTGTGAACGTCGACAGCGCGCAGCGACGAATCCGCATAGCCTAACGCCGTGGTGGGTCTTGCGCGCCACCTCGTCGAACCCATAGTCTGTAGGGCTGGCCGAGGAGTGAGTTCCGTCCGGCCTCGAGGGTTCGAGAGACGATGACGCAGGAGGACACCATGCAGACAGAAACCGACGCCCGCACGATTGCGGCCTCCGGCTCTGCCCGCCCGGCGTACCTCGTCGGGTTCGCAGGGTAGACCGCCCGTCCTTCGCGCAGGCTCCGCCTGCTCCGCGGTTTCACGCGATCTCGCGATCCGCGGCTTCCTCCACTCCTCTCCTTTTCGCCGACCTGGCCCTTCCATGGGCGTTCGGCGCTCCATTCCGATTGGAAACCGGCTGTGTCCGTAACCCTGCAAACGCCCACCGCACCTGACGCGCCCGAACCCGTGTCGCAGCCTCCCCGACTCTCCACGGTCCGCGCGCTCTGGCGGCTGCGCGAGTACGCCGGTCCCGCCATGCCGGCGTTCGCGGGCAGCATGGCCGCCGCGCTCGTGGCGCAGCTCATCGCCCTGACGATCCCGCAGGTGCTCCAGCAGATCGTCGACGGTCCCCTGGCCAACCAGGAGGCCGACGCCGTCATCCCGCTCGCCGTGCTCGTCTTCGTGCTCGGCGCCGTCGAGGCGATCCTCTTCGCAGTACGGCGCTGGCTCGTCGTCGGCCCCGGCACCAGGGTCGAGGCGCGCATGCGCAACGCCCTCTACGCGAAGCTGCAGGACCTCCCGGTCAACTTCCACGACCGCTGGCCGAGCGGCCAGCTGCTCTCGCGCGCCGTCAGCGATCTCGGGCTGATCCGTCGGTGGCTGTCGTTCGGCCTCGTGCTGACGGGTGCCAATGTCGTGATCATCGTCGTCGGCGTGGGCATCCTGATGTCGATGAACTGGTTCCTCGGGCTCATCTTCCTCGTCTGCTCCCTGCCGCTGTGGTGGGCGGGCTGGCGCTTCGAGGGTCGCTACTCCGAGATGTCGCGACTCAGCCAGGACCAGGCGGGCGACCTCGCGACCGCGGTCGAGGAGTCGGTGCACGGCATCCGCGTGCTGAAGGCGTTCGGCCGCGGCAAGCACGCCCTCTCGACCTTCCGTGCGCAGGCCGAGTCGCTGCGCAGCACCGAGATCGAGAAAGCGCGCCTCGACGCGAACATCTGGGTCTGGATCATGGTGGTGCCGGCGATCGCCCTGTCGCTCTGCCTCGTGGTGGGCGTCTGGCTCGCGTCGCAGGGTCAGCTCAGCGTCGGCGAGCTCGTCGCGTTCTTCGCGACCGCGACCGTGCTCGCCTGGCCGATCGAGTCGATCGGCTTCATGCTCGCGTTCGCC
This sequence comes from Agromyces fucosus, assembly GCF_004134865.1. GTDB lineage: Bacteria > Actinomycetota > Actinomycetes > Actinomycetales > Microbacteriaceae > Agromyces > Agromyces fucosus. The sequence continues at coordinate 783,917 of NZ_SDPO01000003.1, forward strand.
CTCGACGCCCGCACCGCGACCGATCGGTTCTTCGACATCCTCGACAGCGAGAACACGATCGTCGACCCGGCCGAGCCGCGTTCGCTCGAGCGGCCGCGCGGTGAACTCGCCTTCAGCGACGTGCACTTCCGCTACCAGGACTCGCCGGAGCGGTTCGGCGACCTGCTCGACGGCGTCGACCTCGTGCTCGAACCCGGCGAGACGATGGCGCTCGTCGGTCTCACCGGTTGCGGCAAGACGACGATGACCGCGCTCACCACGCGCCTCTACGACGTCACCGCGGGCTCGGTCATGCTCGACGGCGTCGACGTGCGCGCGTTCAGCCGCGACGAGCTCCGCACGCACATCGCGATGGCGTTCGAGGATGCCACGCTCTTCAGTGCCTCGGTGCGCGACAACGTGCTGCTCGGCCGGCCCGAGCTCGCGGTCGACGACCCCGCCGTGCAGGCGGAGGCCGATCGCGTGCTCGACGAGGCACTGCGCATCGCCCAGGCCGGCTTCGCCTACGACCTGCCCGACGGGCTCGACACCAAGGTCGGCGAAGAGGGCATGAGCCTCTCGGGCGGCCAGCGCCAGCGGCTCGCGCTCGCGCGCGCCGTCGCGGCCAAGCCCGCCGTGCTCGTGCTCGACGACCCCCTGTCGGCGCTCGACGTCGCGACCGAAGCGCGGGTCGAGGCGGAGCTCCGCTCGGTGCTCGCCTCGACCACCGCGCTCATCGTGGCGCACCGCCCGTCGACGGTCATGCTCGCCGACCGGGTCGCGCTGCTCGAGAACGGCCGGATCACGGCGGTCGGCACCCACTCCGAACTCCTCCGGGAGAGCGAGCACTACCGCTTCGTCATCACGAGCCTCGAAGACGAGGAACGCAGGAGCAGCGGCGTCGATGCCGTCGACGTCGAGACCACGATCCGAGAGGAGGCGGCATCATGAGCGTCACCGGTGTGCAGGGCGAAGAACGCCAGGACTACTCGAAGGCCGAGTCGGCGCAGATCCGCGCCCGCTCGCGGCGGCTCCTCGGCTCGCTGCTCTCCCCGCTGAAGGTCAAGCTGTGGCTGACGGCGGTGGCCATCGTCATCTCGTCGGCCGCCCAGGTCGCGGGCCCCGCGTTGATCGCCTACGGCATCGACCAGGGCATCCCGGCACTCATGAACCAGGACTGGTTCCCGGTCGCGTTCGCGGGCGTCGCGTACCTGCTGACCGGGCTCGCCGGCGCGTTCCTCATCTCGGTCTACATCCGGATGTCGGCGCGCATCAGCCAGGCCGTGCTCATCGACCTCCGCACACGGGTGTTCCTGCACACGCAGAAGCTCTCGCTCGAGTTCCACGAGTCGTACACCTCGGGGCGCATCATCTCGCGGCAGACGAGCGACCTCGACGCGATCCGCGAGCTCATGGACGAGGGGCTGACCCTGCTCGTGCGCGGCCTGATGTACATGGTGTTCACGGGCGTCATGCTCGTGATCGTCGACGCTCCGTCGGCCCTCGTGCTGCTCGTCGCGCTGATCCCGCTCGGCATCCTCACCCGCTGGTTCCAGGTGCGGTCGCAGTCGCTGTTCCGTCGCTCGCGCGTGGCGTCGGCGAAGCTCATCGTGCAGTTCGTCGAGACCATGACGGGCATCCGCGCGGTGCAGGCCTTCCGCAAGCAGCGGCGCAACGAGACCGAGTTCGGCGAGCTCGTCGAGGACTACCGCGACGTCAACGCGAAGGTGCTCGGGCTCTTCGCCGTCTACAACCCGGGGCTCGCCCTCATCGGCAACACCGCGGTCGCGGTCACCCTCGTGGTCGGCGGTTTCCGGGTCGTCGACGGCGCCCTCGGGGTCGGCGTGCTGCTGGCCAGCGTGCTCTACACCAAGCGGTTCTTCGACCCGATGGAGGACATGGCGATGTTCTACAACGGGTACCAGTCGGCCTCGTCGGCGCTCGAGAAGATCTCGGGCGTGCTCGAGGAGGAGCCGAGCGTGCCCGACCCCGTGAAGCCGGTCGACCTGTGGAACGCTGAGGGTCGCGTGCAGTTCGACAGCGTCGAGTTCGCGTACACGAAGGACCGGGTCATCCTGCCGCGCTTCGACCTCGAGATCCCGGCAGGGCAGACGATCGCCCTCGTCGGGTCCACGGGAGCGGGCAAGTCGACGCTCGCCAAGCTCATCGCGCGGTTCTACGATCCGAGCGACGGCGCGGTCACGCTCGACGGCGTCTCGCTCACCGACCTGCACCCGAAGGACCTGCGTCGCGCGATCGTCATGGTCACTCAGGAGGCGTACCTCTTCTCGGGGTCGGTGGCCGACAACATCGCGCTCGGCAAGCCCGACGCGTCGTCCGACGAGATCGTGCGCGCCGCGATGGCGGTCGGAGCGCACGACTTCATCGAGGGGCTCCCGAACGGGTACGACACCGACGTGAACAAGCGCGGCGGGCGGGTGAGCGCCGGGCAGCGCCAGCTCATCTCCTTCGCGCGGGCGTTCCTCGCCAACCCGGCGGTGCTGATCCTCGACGAGGCGACGTCCTCGCTCGACATCCCGAGCGAGCGGCTCGTGCAGGAGGGACTCACGAAGCTCCTCGCCGACCGCACCGCGGTGATCATCGCCCACCGTCTCTCGACGGTCGCGATCGCCGACCGGGTGCTCGTGATGGAGCACGGTCGCATCGTCGAAGACGGCTCGCCCGCCGAGCTCATCGCGGGCACGGGTCACTTCGCGGCCCTGCACGCGGCGTGGCGGGACTCGCTGGTCTGAGCCCGACCGGCCGATCAGGACGAGCGGATGCCCCGCGCCGAACCCTCGGCGCGGGGCATCCGAATCATCCAGCTTGACGGCCTTTCAACGTGCGCGCCTCCGGGCACCCCCTGAAGAGGGTGCGCGGCAGGGGCCCCGCTCACGATACGCTCGCCCCAGGCGGGCACATCGCCATGGTCACGCCTGCCCTCTGATTGGAGGAGACATGGAGACGCCCGAACGTCCCCTTCGCGTCGCGATCGCCGACGATGCGCTGCTCCTGCGCGAGGGCATCGCGAAGGTCCTCGCCGACGGCGGACTCGAGGTGGTCGCCTCGGTCGGCACGGGCGCAGAACTGCTCCAGGTCGCCGCGCGCGGCGGGCTCGACGCGGCCGTGCTCGACATCCGCATGCCTCCGAGCTACCGCGACGAGGGCATCGTCGCGCTCGAGGAGATGCGGGCACAGGGTTCGACCATCGGCGTGCTGCTGCTCTCGATGTACGCCACCCCCGAGTACGCACTGCGGGTCATGGGCGCCGGGAGCGGCACGGGCTACCTGCTGAAGGAGCGGGTCTCCGAGCCGCAGACCCTCGTGCGCGCGGTCGAGACCGTGGCCTCCGGCGGATCAGTCGTCGACCCCGAGGTCGTCGAGCAGCTCGTGCAGCGCACGCGCGCCGACGACCCGCTCTCGCGCCTCACCGAGCGCGAACGCTCCGTGCTCGAACTCATGGCGCAGGGCTACTCCAACGGCGGCATCGCGCAGACGCTCTTCCTCGGACTGAAGACCGTCGAGACGCATGTGCGCTCCATCCTGCAGAAACTCGACCTCGAGGAGTCGCCCGAGCACCACCGCCGGGTGCTCGCGGTGCTGACGCTCCTCGGCGCGAGGTGATGGCCCCCGGCCGCAAGGGCCGGATCATCAGGCGCACGATCGTCATCGCGCTCGTCGTCGCCGCGAGCCTCACCATGGAGATCACGGGCTTCATCGCGACACCCGAGGCGCTGCGACGCGAGGTGTCGTGGACGACGCTGCACACGATCGTGCCGCTCGTCTTCGCCGCATGCGCCGGGGTGGCGTGGGCGATCGGCCCGTCGCGGCTGCCGGCACGCCTCATGGTCGTCTTCCCCCTCGTGTGGATCCCGCTCTCGTTCCTCCGCGTCATCGAGCACGTCGCCTGGCTGTGGCCCTTCGTCTACGGCGTGCACCTGTGGTGGGCGGTGCTCACCGGCATCCTCGTGCTGCTCTACCCGCGCGGCCGGCTGATCGACGGCGTCGACCGCTGGATCGCCGGCATCGCGCTCGTGACGTCGGTCGGGTACCTGCTCGGCGTGCTGCTGCTCGGCCAGCCCTCGCCCGCCGTCTGCGACTGCACCGCCAACCCCTACCTGGTCGCCGACGCCCCGGGCGTGTTCGCGGTCATCGACGTCGGGTACCGCCTCATCGGCGTGTTGCTCGCGATCGTCATCGCCGTGCGGCTGCTCGTGCGGTGGGTGCGGGGCAGCGTGCCCGCCCGTACCGTCGCCTTCCTCATGCCGATCGCCCTCATCGCCTGGGTCATCACCCTCGCCACGCAGGCCGCCGCGTACGCGTCGGGCGGAGCGGACCTCGTGCTCGACACGGTCTCGCTCGTGGCGATCGCCTCCATCCCGGTCAGCTTCGTCGCGGGCATCGCGCACGCGCGCAACATGCGCGCCCGGGTCGCCGACCTCATGCGCATCACCCGCGAAGGCGCCGACCGGGGACTCTGGGCGGAGTCGCTCGCCCGCACCTTGCGCGACGCCTCCGTGCGCGTCTACTGGTGGGACGAGGAGCGCGCCAGATACGCGGATGCCTCGGGGGAGCCGCTCGACGACGACACCCCCGCCGCCCGGCGCGGCGACCACGGCCTGCTGCCCGTCTCGTCGCCGACCGGCATGCCGATCGCCGTCATCCGCCACGACCGCGTGCTCACCGACAACATGCGCCTGCTCGACGGCGTCTCGAGCGCACTGCGCCTCTCCGTCGACAACGGGCGCCTCCGCTCGGAGATCGAGCGCACCCTCGAGCAGGTGCGGCAGTCGCGGAGCCGCATCCTCGAGGCCGGCGACGAGGCGCGTCGCCGCATCGAACGCGACCTCCACGACGGGGCGCAGCAGCACCTCGTCTCGCTCGGCATGCGCCTGCGCCTCGCGGCGAACCAGGCGCGCGACCGCGGGGTCGAGCCGCTCGGCGTCGAGCTCGACGGCACGATCATGATGCTGAACCAGGCGCTCAAGGAACTCAGGGAGCTCGCGCACGGCATCCACCCCTCGCTCCTGTCGTCGGGCGGGCTCGCCCTCGCGGTGCCCGAGCTCGCGGGCCGGTGCCCGGTACCGGTTGAGATCGACGTGCAGCCCGAGGGGCGGCTGCCCGAGGTCGTCGAGTCCACGGCGTACTTCGTCGTCTCGGAGGCGCTCGCGAACGTCGCGAAGCACGCGCAGGCGACCCGCGGTTGGGTGCGCGCCGCGCTCGTCGACGGCGAGCTCGAACTCGTGGTGCGCGACAACGGCGTGGGCGGGGCCTCGGCCGAGGGCAGCGGCATGCTCGGCATCGCCGACCGCGTCGACGCCGTGGGCGGGCGATTCCGCCTCGACAGCGAGCACGGGGCGGGCACGACGATCACGGTGCACATCCCGCTCGCGGGCTTCGCGCACTGACCGCGCGGCTGCGGGCTCGGACTCAGGCCCGCCAGCGGCACGCCGCGAGGTCGATGCGATACCCGTCGTCATCGGAGGCCGGGCGCAGCGGAGTACCCTCGTCGAGATAGTGCTGCCGCGCGCGTTCGGCATGCCCGGCGGGCGGTCGCCCGCCCGCCCGCACGACTCGCCACCACGGCACGTCGCCGCCCGAGCGCGCCATCACCTGCCCGACGGCACGCGCGCCGCGCGAGCCGAGCAGCGCCGCGACGTCGCCATAGGTCGCGACCTGCCCCGGCGGGATGTCGGCGACGACCACGAGCACGGCCTCGACGAACCCTTCAGCGTGTTGCTGCGGCATCCGCTTCGCCCGGCCTCCCTCGTCGTGCTGCGGGGTCTCGGTCAGAGTTCGAGCGCGCCGATGACGTCGCCGTACGCGGTCTCGCCGACGTCGGTGAAGCCGATGCGGTGGAAGAACGCCTCGGGGCCCTCTTCGCCCGGCTCCCACAGCACGGTGATGCGGTCGAAGCCCCGACGCTTCGCCTCTTCGGCGAGCGCCGTCGCGAGGAAGCGGCCGACGCCCTTGCCCTGCACCTCGGCGTCGACGTTGATGCGCCAGATGCAGGCCCGGAACTCCTCGTGCTCGTTCTCGGGGTCGAAGTTGCCGTGGATGAAGCCGACAACGCGATCCTCGAGGAGCGCGACCCGCTGCCACGCGGTGGCCGGGTTCACGACCGAGGACTCGGCGGAGTAGGTGACCGGGGCGATGAACTGCTCCTGGCCGGGCTTGAGCGACAACGAGTTCGCCGCCACGATGTTCGACGCCGACAGATCTTCCAGTCTCAGCTCAGCCATGCGCCAAGGCTAACCCGTGGGGCCGTCGCGTCGGTAGCCGAGACGACACATGCCCAGAGCGAACGAGCGGATGGCGCGGCCTCCGGGCCTCGGCATCGACCCGGGACGCGCTCGGGATCGGACCCGAACTCTCTCGAAGTCGAGACAGTCTCGTGGACGCGGTAAGCTGGCAGACGGCGTGTCCGACCGCCCAGAGGCTTTCCAGTTCCCCACCAGAATCAAGGAGACATCCACTTTGTCGAAGATCAAGGTTGCAGGCACCGTCGTCGAGCTCGACGGCGACGAGATGACGCGCATCATCTGGCAGGCCATCAAAGACACGCTCATCCACCCGTACCTCGACGTGAACCTCGAGTACTACGACCTCTCGATCCAGAAGCGCGACGAGACCGACGACCAGATCACGATCGACGCCGCCCACGCCATCCAGAAGCACGGCGTCGGCGTCAAGTGCGCGACGATCACGCCCGACGAGGCGCGCGTCGAGGAGTTCGGCCTGAAGAAGATGTGGAAGTCGCCGAACGGCACGATCCGCAACATCCTCGGCGGCGTCATCTTCCGCGAGCCCATCATCATCTCGAACATCCCGCGCCTCGTGCCGGGCTGGAACAAGCCGATCATCATCGGCCGCCACGCCTTCGGCGACCAGTACCGCGCCACCGACTTCCTCTTCAAGGGCGAGGGCACCCTCTCGGTCTCGTTCACCCCGAAGGACGGCGGCGAGCCGCAGCAGTTCGAGGTCTACCAGTCGCCGGGCGACGGCATCGCGCAGGTGCAGTACAACCTCGACGCCTCGATCCGCGATTTCGCCCGCGCCTCGCTCAACTACGGCCTCTCGCGCAACTACCCCGTGTACCTCTCGACGAAGAACACGATCCTGAAGGCGTACGACGGCCGCTTCAAGGACATCTTCCAGGAGATCTTCGACACCGAGTTCAAGGCGCAGTTCGACGCCGCCGGCCTCACCTACGAGCACCGCCTCATCGACGACATGGTCGCCTCGGCCATGAAGTGGGAGGGCGGCTACGTCTGGGCCTGCAAGAACTACGACGGCGACGTGCAGTCCGACACCGTGGCACAGGGCTTCGGCTCGCTCGGTCTCATGACCTCGGTGCTCGCCACGCCCGACGGCAAGGTCGTCGAGGCGGAGGCCGCGCACGGCACCGTGACGCGTCACTACCGCCAGCACCAGGCCGGCAAGCCGACCTCGACGAACCCGATCGCCTCGATCTTCGCCTGGACGCGCGGCCTCGCGCACCGTGGCAAGCTCGACGGCAACCAGGAGCTCATCGAGTTCGCCGCGACCCTCGAAGACGTCGTCATCACGACGGTCGAGTCGGGCGCCATGACGAAGGACCTCGCGCTCCTCGTCGGCCCCGAGCAGGGCTACCAGACGACCGAGGAGTTCCTCGCGACGCTGGCCGACAACCTGAAGGCGCGCATCGCCGCGTAGTCGACACGCCTCGAGACGGGGGTCGGATGCCGCTGGCATCCGACCCCCGTTCGCATTTCTGCGCCTCGCAGCTGCGGGCGCCCCTGATGCGTCGCTTCCGCGGGAGGATGGACGCATGGCACGCCTCCTGAAGCTCGCCCGCAGGTACTGGATCGTCACGCTCACGCTCGGCATCGGCCTCCTCGGCATCGTGCTCGCCCTCACCGGGGCCGGCGCCGCCGTGCCGTGGATCTTCAGCGTCTACGCCCTCGGCGTCGCGACCTGGCAGGCCGTCGGCATGGTGCGCGACATCCTGCGGGGGCACTGGGGCCTCGACATCCTCGCGGTCACTGCGATCGTCGCGACGGTGCTCGTGGGCGAGTACGTCGCCGCACTCCTCGTCGTGCTCATGCTCTCGGGCGGCGCGGCGCTCGAGGACTACGCCAACCGCCGGGCGAAGCGCGAGCTCGACGCACTCCTGACCCGCTCGCCGCAGCACGCGCACCGCATGGAGGGCGAGTCGATCGTCGAGGTGCTCGCGAGCGACGTGCGCGTCGGCGACGTGCTGCTCGTACGACCGAGCGAGATCGTTCCGGTCGATGCCACCCTGCGGTCGGATGAGGCGAGCTTCGACGAGTCCTCGATCACGGGGGAGTCCGTTCCCGTCGAGAAGCATGCAGGCGACCTCGTGCTGAGCGGCTCGATCAACGGCCAGGCCGCCGTCGAAGTCGTCGCCGCGGCATCCGCCGCCGACAGCCAGTACCAGCAGATCGTCGCCCTCGTCACCGCGGCCGCCGACTCGAAGGCGCCCGTCGTGCGCCTGGCCGATCGATACGCCGTGCCGTTCACGGTCTTCTCGCTCGCGCTCGCCGGGGTGGCCTGGTGGGCCTCGGGCGACCCCACGCGGTTCGCCGAGGTGCTCGTGCTCGCCACCCCGTGCCCGCTGCTCATCGCGGCGCCCGTCGCGTTCATCGGCGGCATGAGCCGCTCGGCGAGGAACGGTGTCATCGTGAAGGGCGGGGGAGTGCTCGAGCAGCTCGCCGCCGCGAAGACCGCCGTGTTCGACAAGACGGGCACGCTCACCTACGGAGCACCGACGCTCGTCGCGATCCGCCCCGAACCGGGATTCGGCGAGGACCAGCTGCTCGCGGCAGTCGCCTCGGCCGAGCAGTACTCTTCGCACGTGCTGGCGACGTCGATGATCGAGGCGGCGAAGCAGCGCGGACTGCCGCTCGCCGAGGCGGACTGGGCACGCGAGGCCGCGACGAACGGGGTCACGGCCGAGCTCGACGGGCGCGAGGTCGTGGTCGGCAAGTTCGCGTTCGTGCACGAGCACGCGCCGGAGGCCGAGCGCACGGATATCGCACCGGGGCAGCTCGCCGTCTACGTCGCGGTCGACGGGCGCTTCGCCGGGGCGATCCTCGCGAGCGATCGGCTGCGCGACAACGCGGCGGCCACGCTCGCGCGCCTCGGCGAGCTCGGCGTTCACCAGACCATGATGCTCACGGGCGACGCGAAGGCGACCGCCGATCACATCGCCGCAGAGCTCGGCATCACCCGCGTGCGCGCCGACTGCCTGCCCGCCGACAAGGTCGCGGAGGTCGCGGCGATCGCGGAGCGACCGGTCATCATGGTCGGCGACGGCGTCAACGACGCACCCGTACTCGCGGCCGCCGACGTCGGCATCGCGATGGGCGCGAAGGGCGCGACGGCGGCGAGCGAGTCGGCGTCGGCGGTGATCCTGGTCGATGACATCTCGCGTACCGCGAAGGCGGTCGAGATCGGGCGCGACACCGTGCGCATCGCGCTGCAGAGCATCTGGATCGGCATCGCGGTGAGCATCGGGCTGATGGTCATCGCCGCGTTCGGGGTGATCCCGGCGACGATCGGCGCGCTCCTGCAGGAGGTGGTCGACCTCGTGACGATCCTCGCGGCGCTCCGCGCGATCGGCGGGCGACTCGATGCGAAGGCCGAGGCGGCGGATCGCGACATCCGCTCACTGGTCACAACTCGGTAACGCCCCCGGGAAATCGACGCGCACTCTTGCGTCGGGTTTGTTCGTAAGGTTTACTAACAAACGTGACTGCAACGGATGCGCAGCGAGGCCCCGTCACCATGGAGCCGACGCCCCCCACCTCCCCGGTGGCGTCCGAGCTGCATGCCGCATCCGCTCCCGGCGCTGCGATCTTCGGTCGCTCACGCGCGCTCCGGCCGACCGGCAAGGTCCTGCCCGAGCACGCCCGCACGCACAACCGCGCCCTCGTGCTGCAGACGCTCTACACGGCAGGAGCCCAGAGCCGAGCGGATGTCGCGCGCGGCACCGGTCTCACCCGGGTCACGATCTCCGACCTCGTCGGCGACCTCATCGCCGAAGGCCTCGTGATCGAACTCGGCCAGCGCGAAGACGCCCGCCCCGGCAAGCCGGCCACGCTCATCGACATCGACCGCGAGGCCTTCCACATCATCGGCGTCGACCTCTCGGAGCACGAAGTGTTCCGTGGCGCGGTGGTCGGCCTCGACGGCCAGATCATCGGGCGCGACGAGGTCGCCCGCGACGGTGCCACCGCCGAAGCGGCCGAACTGCTCGTCGAGCAGCTCGTCGAGCGACTGCTCGCCCGCACCACGACCCCCGTGCTCGGCATCGGCATCGGCTCGCCCGGCGTCGTCGACGAGCACGGCGTCGTGCGCTCGGCCCCGAACCTCGGCTGGAGTGACGTCGCCCTGCAGGATCGCATCGGCGCCCGGTTCGCGCTGCCCGTGCACGTCGCGAACGACGCGAACGTCGCCGTCCTGGCCGAGCACGGCTCCTCCCACCACGACGACCTGCTGCTCGTGAAGGTCGGCCACGGCGTCGGCGCCGGACTCATCATCGGCGGGCGCCCCGCCGTCGGGGGAGGGTTCGCGGCCGGCGAGATCGGGCACGTCGTCGTCGGCACCGACGGCGGCCCGCGCTGCGCGTGCGGCAAGGACGGATGCCTCGAGGCCTGGCTCGCCGTGCCGCGGCTCACCGCGCAGCTCGCCGAGCTCGACGGGGCGGGTCGCACCGCGGCATCCGCTCGCGACGACATCCTCCGCGAAGCCGGCCGACGACTCGGCATCGTGCTCGCACCGGTCGTGGGCGCGCTGAACCTCTCCGAGGTCGTGCTGAGCGGCCCGACCCAATTGCTTGACGGACCGCTGCACGAGGCGACCGTCGACACGCTCCGGACCCGGACCATGGCGGAATTCAACCGTGATCTGAGGCTCCGGATGACCGAGCACGGGCAGGACATCGTTCTGCGCGGCGCGGCCGTCATGGTCCTCTCCGGACAACTCGGAGTCTCGTGAGGGACTCCACGCATCAAGGGTGACAGCGAACCCCCGCTGCCTCCCACACCCCACGAAAGGAAACGACAATGAGGAAACTCGGCATTGTGGCGCTCGGCGCCGTTGCTGCCCTGACCCTCGCCGGTTGCAGCGCCGGTGGTGGCAGTGACTCGGCCGACGGTGGCAAGATCACGGTCTGGGTCGTCGGCACGGACACGCCCGACACGGCTCGCGAATACCTCAAGGACACGTTCGAGTCCGAGAACGAAGGCTGGACCCTCACGGTCGAGGAGAAGACCTGGGCCGACGTGAGCGACACCTACGCGGCCGCCCTGCAGTCGAACGACTCGCCCGACGTCGTCGAGGTCGGCAACACCCAGACCGCGAGCTTCGCGGACCAGGGCCTGTTCCTGCCCCTGAGCGACTTCGCAGCCGACGACTACCTGCCCGGCCTCGTCGAGTCCGCCACCTACGACGGCGACCTCTACGCCGCGCCGTACTACGCCGGCGGGCGCATCGTGTTCTACAGCGAGCAGGTGCTCGGAGCGACGCCGCTTCCGGCGACGCTCGACGAGTACGTCGCGACGGGCACGGCGCTGAAGACCGACACGGTCTCGGGCATCTGGGCACCGGGTCGCGACTGGTACAACGCGCTTCCCTACGTCTGGGCTCACGACGGCTTCATCGCCGAGCAGGAGGGCGATGAGTGGAAGGCCGGTTTCTCGAGCGAAGGCGGCATCGAGGGCCTGACGCAGCTGCAGGGCGTCTACATGAACGCGTCCAACGCACCGAAGGACGGCGACGAGACCGACCCGCAGGTGCCGTTCTGCGCCGGTGAGATCGCACTGCTCTCGGCTCCCGCGTGGGTGCAGTGGTCGATCACGGCTCCGGCCGACGCCGAGGCGCCGGGCTGCCCCGACACCTACGGCTCCGACCTCCGCGCCTTCCCGCTGCCGGGCCTCGAAGCGGGCGAGACCGCCCCGATCTTCGCCGGCGGCTCGAACATCGCCGTCGCGACGAAGAGCGCCAACCCCGAGCAGGCTCGCGCCGCGCTCGACATCATGGCCGGCGAGGGCTACCAGACCCTGCTCGCCGAGGGCGGCCTGACGCCGGGCCTCACCGCGGCGGCATCGTCGCTGCCCGACACCGAGATCGCGAAGGCACAGGCCGTCGCGCTCGAGAACTCGAAGGTCACCCCGACCACGCCCAAGTGGGCCGAGGTCGAGGCTGCGCAGATCATCCAGGAGGCGCTCGTGAAGATCGCCCAGGGTGGGGATGTCGCGGCGATCGCCGCCGACCTCGACGCGCAGATCGAGGAGATCCTCAACAGCTAGCCTGTTGAGCCCCGCGGGGGCGGAGTCCCACACAGCTCCGCCCCCGTTCCCGCGATTTCCTCCGGCCCGCCGCCGTCGCCGCGCCCGAGACGTACCATCAGTCAAACCGCGATTCCCCCGCGATACATCCGAGGAGCAGCCATGAGCGCAACCCTCACCGAGCCTGACGCAGCGCCGCGCACGCCGAACACCAAGCCACCCCGTCCTCCCAAGGGCTCCGCCGCGGGCCCCCGCAAGAAGAAGCCCCTGCCGTGGGCTCCGTGGCTGCTGCTCGGCCCGAGCATCGCGCTGCTGGGCGTCATGGTGGTCTACCCCACGATCGTGATGTTCGTGAACTCCTTCACGAACCTCGAGATCAAGAACAAGATGCTCGGCACCGCGCCCGACTTCGTGGGCTTCGACAACTACATCGAGGTCTTCACGGAGTCCGACTTCCCAGCAGTGCTCGCCCGCAGCCTCGGCCTGATGGTCGTGCTCACCGTGCTGATCACCGCGATCGGCATGGTCGTCGCGCTGCTCATGACGAAGCTGTCGAAGGGCTGGCGCCTCGCCGTGTCGATCGGACTGATGCTCGCGTGGGCGATGCCGCCGCTGTCGGCGACCGTCGTCTTCGGCTGGATCTTCGACACCGACTACGGGCTCGTCAACTGGGCGCTGAACACGATCACGGGCACGCAGGACTTCCGGGGCCACTCCTGGCTCATCGACCCGTGGTCGTTCATGATGGTGCTCGTCATCATCGTCGTGTGGCAGAGCGTGCCGTTCGCCGCGGTCACCTTCTACGCGGGTCTCGGGCAGGTGCCCGACGAGGTGCTCGAGGCGTCGTCGCTCGACGGCGCCGGCCCGTGGCAGCGGTTCCGACTCATCGTCCTGCCGTACATGCGGGGCGTGCTGACCGCCGTGCTGGTGCTCGAGACCATCTGGAACCTCCGGATCTTCACGCAGGTGTACGCACTGCAGCAGCAAGGAGGGCTCGCGAGCGAGACGAACATCCTGCCCACGTACCTGTTCCGGCAGGGTCTCGGCGAGTTCGGCGTGACCGCCGCGATCGGCGTGTTCATGGTCATCCTCCTCATGGCCATCTCCTACTTCAACGTCCGTTCCTCCCTGAAGGATGAGGCAGAGCTGTGACCGTCAGCCCAGGAATCCAGGTCGCCGAGACTCCGGCGTCGACCACGACCTCCACGCGTGCCGCCTCCATGATCGGCGACGGAGGTCGCCTCGGGCGACGCGCGGGCCGCGCCAAGGGCCGCGCCGGCCGGTTCGGCCTCAACGTCTTCGCATTCATCGTGATCGTCTGCTCGATCTTCCCGGTCTACTGGATGGTGAACATGTCGTTCACCCCGCCGAACCAGATCATCAGCCGCAACCCGAGCTTCCTGCCGTTCGACTTCACCTGGAAGAACTACGTCACGGCGTGGACTCGCGAGGCAGCACCCGGGCAGACCGACTTCCCGCACGCGCTCGTCTCGAGCCTCACCGTCGGCCTCGCGGTCGTCGTGGTCGGTGCGATCATCGCGTTCCTTGCGTCGATCGCCATCGCGCGCTTCGCGTTCAGGGGCCGCTACGTCTTCATCGTCAGCGTGCTCGTGGTGCAGATGGTGCCGGGCGAGGCCATGATGTTCACGATCTACAACATGATCGACGACTGGCGTCTCATGAACACCCTCATCGGGCTGTTCATCGTGCATCTCGCCTCGGTCGTGCCGTTCACGATCTGGACCCTGCGCGGCTTCGTGCGGGGTGTGCCGGCCGAGCTCGAAGAGGCGGCCCAGATCGACGGCTGCTCGAAGGCGCAGGCCTTCTGGAAGGTGACCTTCCCGCTTCTGGCCCCGGGTCTCGTCGCCACGGGCATCTTCGCCTTCATCCAGAGCTGGAACGAGTTCCTGATGGCCCTCCTCCTGCTCAAGGGCTACAACCTGACCCTGCCCCCGTGGCTGAACTCCTTCCAATCAGCCACCGAGGCGACGAACTGGGGTGCCGTCATGGCCGGATCCACGCTCATCGCCCTCCCGGTCGTCATCTTCTTCCTGTTCGTGCAGGGCCGGATGGTCGGCGGGCTCGTGAGCGGCGCGGTCAAGGGATGACCCGGCTCGATTCGACCGGCGCAGGCACCGACCTCCGCCGGGACATCCTCACGACGTTGCTTCCGGGCTTCGAGGGGCTGCAGGCGCCCGGCTGGGTGCTGGAGCTCCTCCGCGAAGGCCTCGGCGGCGTCTGCCTCTTCGGGCCGAACGTGGAGACTCCCGAGCAGCTCCGCGCGCTGAACGCCGAGCTCCGGGGTGCCAATCCGCTCGCGGTGATCGCGATCGACGAAGAGGGCGGCGACGTCACCCGGCTCTTCTACGATCGCGGGGCGCCCTTCCCGGGCAACGCCGTGCTCGGCCGCATCGACGACGTCGAGCTGACCGCTCGCGTCGCCAGGGCGGTGGGCGAGGCGCTCGCCGCGACCGGGTGCACCGTGACGTTCGCGCCCGACGTCGACGTGAACGCGAACCCCGACAACCCCGTCATCGGCGTGCGCAGCTTCGGGGCGGATCCCGAGCTCGTCGCCCGTCACTCGGCCGCCTGGACGCGTGCGCTGCAGGAGACGGGCGTCGCCGCCAGTGCGAAGCACTTCCCGGGGCACGGCGACACCGCGACGGACTCGCACCTCGCCCTGCCCGTCGTCGACGTGCCGCTCGCCACCCTGCGCGAGCGCGAGCTCGTGCCGTTCCGGGCCGCGATCGCCGCGGGCAGCCGCACGATCATGACCTCCCACATCCTGATCCCCGACCTCGATCCCGAGAACCCGGCCACCCTCTCTCCGCAGATCCTGAACGGCCTGCTCCGCGGGGAGCTGGGGTTCGACGGCGTCATCGTCACCGACGCCCTCGACATGAAGGGGGCGAGCGGCGTGCACGGCATCCCCGAAGCCGCTGTGCGCGCCCTCGCCGCCGGTTGCGACCTGCTCTGCATCGGCTCCGACAACTCGGCCGCCGAGATGGCCGAGATCGTCGACGCGGTCGAGGCCGCGATCGCGTCGGGCCGGCTGCCGGAGGAGCGCGTGCGCGACTCCGCAGCGAGGGTGCGCGCGCTCGCGGTCGACTCCGTGCGGGTGCCGGCCGGGCCGGTCCTGCCCGCCGTGATCGAGCCGCAGCACGACGCCGACGAGATCGGCCGGGTCATCGGCGCGTTCGAGGTGACGGATGCCTCGCGCGACCGCCTTGCCCGGTCGCCTCGGGTCGGCACGGTCGTGCGGGTCGACACCGTCGCGAACATCGCCGTCGGCGTCGCGCCGTGGGGTCCCTTCGCAGCTGAGGACGTCGCGACGCGGACGTCGTGGCTCGGCGAGGCCGTCACGGTCGCCGTGTCCGAGCGGCAGGGTCTCGTCGATCCCGCAGCACTCGAGGGCACCGTGCTCGTCGTGGGCAAGGACCTGCACCGGTTCGCGTTCGCGCGGGCTGCGATCGACGCGCTGCGTGCGGTGCGCGACGACGTCGTGACGATCGACATGGGCTGGCCGTCGAATGATCGTGCCTACGCCGACATCTCGACGTTCGGCGCCTCGCGCCTCCTCGGCGAGGCCGTCATCGAGTTCGTCGACGACGCGCTCAGGGCTGCGGTGGCGACGCCGTGAAGCTCGGCATCGACATCGGCGGCACGAAGACGGCGGCGGTGGCGATCGGTGCCGACGGAGAGCTGAGCGACCAGGTTCGCATGCCCACGGGCTTCGGCGCGGAGGCGGTCGTCGCGACCGCCCTCCGCACCGTCGAGCGCATGAGCGAGCTCGCCGGCCTGCGCACGGCGTCCTTCACCTCGATCGGCATCGGCATCCCCGGCGCGGTCGACAGCGCGACGGGTCGGGTAGAGCACGCGGTGAACCTCGGGCTCGAAGGGCTCGACCTCGGACGTCGCCTCTCCGACCGTCTCGGCATCGACGTGCGCGTCGAGAACGACGTGAAGGCGGCCGCCCTCGGGGCCCACCACCTGCTCGGCGCGGCGGCTGGCGCCGGTGCCCGGGCGGGTGCCGACTCCGGCGACGAACTGGGACGCCCGGCGACGTCGATGGCCTACCTGAACCTCGGCACCGGGCTCGCGGCGGGTGTCGTGCTCGACGGCCGGCTGCTGCGCGGCGGCCACGGCATCGCCGGCGAGATCGGCCACATCCCGATCGACCCGGCCGGCGTCCGGTGCGGCTGCGGTCAGCGCGGCTGCCTCGAGACCGTGGCATCTGGCCTCGCGATCGCCCGTACCTGGCCGACGGCCTCGGAGCATCCGGCTCGTGAGCTCTTCGACGCGGCGGACGCGGGCGACGCGCGGGCGATCGTCGTGCGCGAGGAGTTCCTCTCGGGGGTCGCGACCGCGGTCAGGCTGCTCGTGCTGACCGTCGACGTCGATGCGGTCGTGATCGGCGGCGGGCTCGCCGCGCTCGGCGGGCGACTCATGGACGGCACACGCCGTATCCTGAATCGGTGGGCGGCCGACTCGGCCTTCCTCGCATCGATCGACCTTGCTGCTCGCGTGCAGGTCGTCCCACCCGGATTCCCAGCGGCCGCCGTCGGCGCCGCCCTCGTAGGAGAACACCCATGGCTGAAGTCGTCGTCGTAGAGAACGAAGACGCCGCAGGCGCACTCGTGGCCGACACGATCGTCTCGCTCATCCGCTCGAAGCCCGATGTCGTCCTCGGCCTCGCGACTGGCTCGACGCCGCTCGCGAGCTACCGCGCTCTCGCGCGACGCATCGCCGACGACCGGATCGACGTGCGCGGCGTGCGCGGTTTCGCGCTCGACGAGTACGTGGGGCTGCCCGCCGGCCACCCCGAGAGCTATCGCGCGGTCATCTCGCGCGAGGTCGTCGAGCCGCTCGGCCTGACCCCGGAGCTCGTACGCGTGCCGAACGGCGATCCCGCCTCGATCGAGCACGCAGGGGCCGACTACGAGGCGGCCATCACGGCGGCAGGTGGCGTCGACCTGCAGATCCTCGGCATCGGCCGCACGGGCCACATCGGGTTCAACGAGCCTGGCTCGTCGCTCGCGTCGCTCACGCGGGTGAAGACCCTCACCGAGCCAACCCGCCTCGACAACGCCCGATTCTTCGATTCCCCGGCCGACGTGCCCATGCACTGCATCACGCAGGGCATCGGCACGATCCTCCGCGCCCGCCACCTCGTGCTGCTGGCGTTCGGTGCGGCGAAGGCCCACGCCGTCGCGGCGGCCGTCGAGGGAGCGGTGACCGCCAGCCAGCCGGGCTCGGCGATCCAGCTGCACCCGCACGCCACCGTCATCATCGACGCAGCCGCAGCGGCCGAACTCGAGAACATCGACTACTACCGGCACGCGTGGGCGAACAAGCCCGCCTGGCAGGGAATCTGACCCGAGCGGTCGTCGACGAAGAGCGGATGCCAGGCGGCATCCGCTCTTCGTCGCGTCGGGCGAGTGGATGGCACGCGGCGTCTGCTCTTCGTCGCGTTTGGTGAGCGGATGCCACGCGGCGTCTGCTCTTCGTCGCGTCTGGCGAGTGGATGCCACGCGGCATCCGCTCTTCATCAGTGGGGGAGTGCCTCGATGAGGGTGCGCAGGTACGCCTCGTCGTCGAAGTCGTCGACGATCAGTCGCTGCACCATGTAGCCGGGACCGAGGCCGAGCACGACCGGAGCGAGCCGCGTGGCCCACTCTTCGGGGTCGCCGTCGACGCGCCGCGGATCGGCGGCGGCCCATTCGAGGAGCCGGGCTCGCACGGTCTCTCGCAACCGGTGGAACACGCCCTGTACGAGCAGGCGCATCTCGTCGTCGACGGCGGCTTCGGCCCAGAGTTGCACGATGACGTTGCTGAACGGCTCGCGGCGCATGCCGTCGAGGAGGGTGGCGATGATCTGACCGGGCGGGAGCGGCTCCCCGCCTCCGCGCTGGGCCTCGAGTTCGGTGCTGCGGGAGTCGAGCACCCGGCCGGCGACGGCGGCGAACAACTCTTTCTTGCCGGCGAAGTGGCCGTAGATGGCGCCCGCCGACAGGCCGGTCTCTGCGATGACGTCGGCCATCGAGGTGCCCTGGAACCCCTTCGCGGCGAAGGCGCGGAGGGCGGCGTCGATGATCTCGTCACGGCGGGCCTCGCGGTACGCGGCGGTGACCTTCGGCATGCTCGGCTTCCCCGTCGATGAGCTGGTTGTCGTCTTGACAAGCCTAGACGGCGGCCGCAGAATTATAAAGAACGAACATTCGTTTTTCTTCGGAGGAGATCATGGCCCACCCGGATGCCGCCAGCAGGCACACCCCGATCGGCCGCGTCGTCGGACTCGCACTCGCACTCGCGGCCGTCGTCGCGGTCATCGTGCTCGCGTTCTCATGGCCATCGGTGACGGCCGACGCGAAGAACCTGCCCATCGCGATCGCGGGCCCCGACGAGGCGGTCTCAGCGGTCGAGGCGACGGTCGACGAGCAGTCGCCGGGCGCCATCGCCTTCGACACCGTCGACGATCGCGACGCCGCCGTGGCCGCGATCGAATCCCGTGAGGTGTACGGAGCCATCGTGCTCGGTGCCGAGCCCGAGGTGCTCACGTCGTCGGCGTCGAGCCTCGTCGTCGCCCAGTTGCTCACCGGCATCGCGAGCGGACTCGAAGAGGGCGTGAACGCCCAGGCCGCGGCCGCGGCTGCGGCAGCGGGTGCTCCCACGGCGCCGCCGCACATCGAGGTCGCCGTCACCGATGTCGTGCCGCTCGCCGAGAGCGACCCGCGGGGCACCGGTCTCACGGCCGCGCTCTTCCCGCTCGTGCTCGGCGGCATGCTCGGGGGCATCGCCATCTCGATCGCCGTCATCGGTGCGATGCGCCGCGTCTTCGCCGTGCTGCTCTACTCGGCAGCGGGCGGGCTCGTGCTCGCCGGAATCCTGCAGGGCTGGTTCGGGGCACTGCAGGGCGAGTACCTCGTGAACGCTGCGGCCATCGGACTCGCGCTCGCGGCCATCGCCGCACCGATCACCGGGTTCGTGGCGCTCATCGGCCGCGCCGGCATCGCCGTCGGACCGGTGGTCATGCTCCTCTTCGCGAACCCGATCTCGGGCGCGGCGGTGCCGAAGGAGTTCTATCCGGCGCCCTGGGGCGAGATCGGGCAGTGGTTCCCACCGGGAGCGGCCGCGACCCTCGTGCGCGAGCTCTCCTACTTCCCGTCGGCCGACATGACCTTCCCGTGGCTCGTGCTCGGGGCGTGGGCCGTCGGCGGGCTGCTGCTCTCAGTCGTCGGCCACTTCCGCACCGCGGGCGGCGCCGAGCCCGACGCGGAGGCGGCCGTCGCCGACTGAGTCGCAGGCGACGAGGCAGCCCGGTTCAGGCCGAGCCGTCTCCGGTCAGCCCGCGAGTTCCTTGCGGCCGTTGATGATGCCGCTCACCGCAGCGACCACCGCGAAGACGACGGCGACGACGGGCTGGCCCAAGGTCCACCAACCGATCGCAGCGGCCGAGAAAACCGCGATCTCGACGATCGCCTTGCCGAACGGGTCGATGCGGAAGACCGCCTTCGGCGAGACGAAGAGCGCCCACGCGAGAATCGCGAGGAGCGGTGCGCCGATGCCGACGAGCACGCCCGGCCACGGCAGCGGGAAGGCCAGGAAGCCCCAGACGCCGAGCGAGACGAACGCGAAGAGCTCGAGGAAGAACCGCAGGATGTCGTTCGGTCCGATCTTCGGCTGCTGGTGCTGTTGTGCGTCGCTCACAACCCTCGATCCTACCGGCGGGTTCAGCGGAAGATGATCGTGCGGACGCCGTCGAGCAGCACCCGGCGTTCGGCGAACCACTTCACCGCCTGGCTGAGCGTGCGGCTCTCCTCGTCCTGGCCGATGGCCACGAGCTCACCGGGACTGCGCGAGTGGTCGACGCGCACGACGTTCTGCTCGATGATCGGCCCCTCGTCGAGGTCGCTCGTCACGAAGTGCGCGGTCGCGCCGATGAGCTTCACGCCGCGCGAGTGCGCCTGGCGATACGGGTTCGCGCCCTTGAATCCGGGAAGGAAGGAATGGTGGATGTTGATGCAGCGGCCCTCGAGGGCGGCGCACAGTTCGGGCGACAGGATCTGCATGTACCGGGCCAGCACGACGAGCTCGATGTCGTGCTCGTCGACCGCGTCGAGCACGCGTCGTTCGAAGGCCGCCTTCGACGCGGCATCCGTCACGGCGAGGGACTCGAAGGGCACGCCGTAGAAGTCGACGAGGTCGCGCAGCGTGCCGTGGTTCGAGAGCACGAGCGGGATCTCGACGGGCAGCTGCCCGGCGCGCTGGCGGAACAGCAGGTCGTTGACGCAGTGACCGGCGGTCGAGGCGAGCACGAGGGTGCGCAGCGGCCGGCCGACCTCATCGAGGTGCCACTGCATGTTCCACCGCTCGGTGACCGGCGCGAGCGCGGCCTCGAACTCGTCGCGTCCGGCCGAGGACTCGACCTGCAGGCGCATGAAGAAGTTGCCCGTGTCGAGGCTCGCGAACTGCTGGCTCTCGGTGATGTTGCCGCGCGCCGCGACGATCGCTCCGCTGATCGCGTGCACGATACCGGGGCCGTCGGTGCAACTGAGTGTGACGACCCAGTGGTGGAGGTGCTCGGGTGCTGCGCCGGGAACGTGCTCGGTCATCCCGTCAGACTACCGGGCGACGGTTCGAAAGTCGGCGTCGGCGACAACGTCGGCAGCGGCGCCGGTGTCGGTGTCGGTGTGGGCGTCGCATCGGTCGTCGTATCGGGCTCGGCGGTCGCTGGAGCGAGGTCCGTCGCGGGCGCCGGAGGAGCCGTCTCGGGCGCGCTCGCCGGTGCGCTCGCGCGGTCGGAACCCCACGTCGGCGTCGCGACGGTGCTCGGGCCCGTTCTCCCGTCGTCGGTGACGTAGCGAACGGTCACCGTGCTGAACATCCATCGCCAGGAATCGTTCGACTCGCGGGCGCGACCCTTCGCGTCGAGCACGAAGGTCCGATACGGCGTGCCGTCGATGTCCATGCGGATCGTCGCGCCCGGGACTCCCGTGAAGTCGAGCCTGAAGGGCACGCGCTTCGCCGTCGGGGCCTGCAGGGTCACTTCGATCGGCGCGCTCGGCTCGGAGCGGTTGCCCGCCACGTCGGTCTGCGTGACGCTGAGCA
Source organism: Agromyces fucosus (assembly GCF_004134865.1). Taxonomy (GTDB): domain Bacteria; phylum Actinomycetota; class Actinomycetes; order Actinomycetales; family Microbacteriaceae; genus Agromyces; species Agromyces fucosus. Next base: position 805,297 of record NZ_SDPO01000003.1, read on the forward strand.
CGTGCCGACCGGCCGACAAGCCCGAATAGACGAGTGACCAGCGGCCGGCGGCATCGGCGACGGCGTCCGGCGCGGGGTCCCCGAATGCGGAGGCGAGCGCCATGCCACCCGACTGGGCGGTGACGCGGATGGCCGCGCCAGGCTCCGCCGTGCCGGAGAGGCGAGGATCGACGAGTCCTCCGGCGGTGTCCGGTGCCGAGACCCGGGGCGGCAGCGCCTCGGTGTCGACCGGATCAGGAGTCGGCGTGGGCGTCGGGGTCGGCGTGGGCGTGGGCGTGGGCGTGGGCGTGGGCGTCGGAGTCGGAGTCGGGGTCGGCTCGGGGGACGGGGCCGGTGAGGGCTCCGGGAGCGCCTGCAGGGACTCTAGTGGGGCCGGGTCTGTCGTCGGCGCGTCGCCGTCTTCAATCGCATCCGGTGCCGGATCGACGACGGGTGCCGGTGCCGGAGGCGCCGGCGGAACCACGACCGGGGCGTCGATCGACCCGTTCGTTCCGGCATCGGCGGGCGCAGCGGCCACCGCAGCGGGCGGCGACTCCGGCACGACCGGATTCACGAGGCCGGGCACGACGATGACTGCGGCGACCGCGGCGGCGGCGACGAGGGCACCGGCTCCGACGCCGACCACGACTCCGGTGCCGCCCAGTGCGCCGAGGCCGGTCGCCGAGGCGGCCCCGCCGGCCGCGCCCGCAGTGCCTGCGCCGCCGGCACCCGCGCCTGCCGTCGAGCCGGCTCCTGCGGCGGAGCCCGCGGTGCCGGACGCGCCGGCCCCTGCGCCGTGCCCGATGATGGCGGCGGGCATCGCGGCGGCGCCCATCGCGACCTCGGCGACCGGTGCTCCCTGCGAGAGCCACGCAGAGTAGGCGGTGGCGCCGCCGATGCCGGCGGTGAGCGGCAGCAGCACGAGCGCGAGACGGGAGCCCACTTCGCGTGCCTCAGCGGCGACGATCGTGCAGCGGGCGCAGTCGTCGAGATGCGCCTCGAGACGCGTCGTCTCGCGGGCTCGGAGCTTGCCGCGCGTGTACGTGCCGAGCCGGTCGATGCTCCACTGGCACTCGGGGGCGTTGGCCGGGTTGCGGAGGTGCACCCGGATCCAGGACTGACGGAGGCCCTCACGGGCACGGTACGCGAGCGCCGCCGTGCTGTTCGCGCTCATGCCGAGGAGCGGTGCGATCTGCTGCGGAGTCATGTTCTCGACCTCGGAGTACCAGAGCACCTCCTGCCAGCGCGTGGGCAGGGCGCGGAACGCCTGCGCGGTGGCGCTGCGGTCGAGGGCGTCGAGCGTGGCGGACTCGGTGGTCGTGGGGTCCTCGAAGGACTCGAGGGTCTCGAGCGTGGTCTCGTGGCGCGCGCGGCCCCAACCGGCGGCAGTGTTGCGGATCGTCGTGAAGAGGTACGGGCGGAAGGCGCCCGTGGGCCCGCCACCGGCGAGGATCGCGCTGTAGATCTTCGTGAAGGACTCGGCGACGAGGTCGTCGGGGTCGAGTGAACTGTACGAACGCGCAACGGTGCGTGCCGACGCGGCATGTCGTTCCCACAGTTCGGCATACGCGGAGCCGTCGCCCTTGCGCGTCCGCTCGATGAGCGCGGCGTCGGCCGATCGGTCGGTGCGCAGCGGCGGCACGACGGTCTCCTTCGGGTAGCAGGTGGGATGCGCTCGGATGGGGGAAGCGGCTCACCTGAGGTTGCGCCCGGACGGGATTCATGACGCGCGCGATTCGGGTGCCCCTATTCCAGCAGAAATCCCTGAGAAACGGGTGCGGAAAATTTTCTCCGGATCTCGCGTCATAGAAGTGCCGATCCGCCGTCTCTCAGGTGGAAGGCACTCAACCGCCTTCCGGAACAACCGCCGTCTCAGGCGACCCGAACCCCCGAGACGGATGCCGGCAGCCCAGTCGGCGAATGAGCGGAGTGCATCGGGGGAACGATGCGATCCGCTCGAACGGGCGAGGGTCTCGGAGGCGAAGGGGAACACGCCTCCGGGCCCCGTCTCGCCCGAGCGTCCACACGGCGGGCCGGTCGATCCCCGTCTCGCCCGAACGTGTCATGGCGCGGCGAGGGCTCGGCGTGGTCAGGCCAGGCGTACCCCGGCGCCCCACACGGCCTCGACGCCGAGCTCGGCATCGAGGAGCACGGCGTCGGCGGCGAACCCGGGGTCGAGACGGCCGAGGTCGCCGGCTCGACCGATCGCCGCAGCGGGCGTCACGGTGAGCGCGCCGACCGCCTCGTCGATCGGGATGCCGCAGTCGAAGACCGCCCGGCGGAGCGCGTCGTCCTGCGTGAGCGTGGAGCCGGCGATCGATCCGCCCTCGCGGAGTCGGGCGACGCCGTCGGTGACGACGACCTCGAGCGAGCCCAGGATGTAGACGCCGTCGGCGGAACCCGTCGCCGCCATCGCATCCGTGATGAGGGTGACGCGGCCCGGCGCGCCCGCGAAGGCGAGCTTCACGACATCGGGATGCACGTGCACGCCGTCGTTGATGATCTCGAGCGTGACGTGGTCGGCGTGCATCGCCGCGGTCACGGGACCGGGAGCGCGGTGGTGGATGCCCCGCATGCCGTTGAACGCATGCGTCAGGATCGAGGCGCCGGCGTCGAACGCGGCGAGGGCGGTCTCGAAGTCGGCGCCGGTGTGGCCGACGGCCACGCGCACGTCAGCTGCCACGAATCGGGCGATCGCCTCGAAGGCTCCGGGGTGTTCAGGTGCGATGGTGATCTGCCGCAGGGTGCCGGCGGCTGCCTCGAGCAGGCGTTCGACGGATGCCTCGTCGGCGCTGCGCAGGAGCCCCGGGTCGTGCGCTCCGCGGAATTCGGAGTCGAGGAACGGCCCCTCGAGATGTGCGCCGAGCACGCGCGGGTCTCGTTCGGCGAACCTGGCGATCGTCGCGAGATCGCGTCCCAGTCGATCGACCGACGAGGTCACGAGGGAGAGCACGGAACGGGTCGTGCCGTGGGCGTTGTGCACCGCGAGGGCGGCCTCGATGGCCGCATCGCCGTCGTCGACGGACGAGCCGCCGGCACCATGGCAGTGGAGGTCGATGAATCCGGGAGTGAGGAAGCGCCCCGCGGCATCCGTCACCGTCGCCGACGAGGCGGCGAGGCCGTCGCGCCATCCGTCGCCGATGCCGCGCGCGGTCACCTGATCGCCGTCGAACCGCACCCACGCGTCGGTGACGGTGTCGGCGCCGCTCACGAGGCGTGCGGAGTGGATGACGACGGGTGGGGTGCTCACCTAAGCAACGATAACGTCGTAGCCCGCGTCGGACAGCCGCTCGAGCTGCTCCTGCGTGGCCCCGGCGTCGGTGATGACGGTCGAGAAGAGGCGCCTCGGGCCGATCGCCGCGAACGCCCGCTTGTCGATCTTCGAGGAGTCGGCGACGAGCACCGCCTGCGTCGCACGCGCGGCCATGAGGGCGTTGACCGCGGCTTCGCGTTCGTCGTGCGAGGTCGGCCCGACGATGGGGTCGATGCCGTTGACGCCGATGAACGCGAGGTCGAGGGTGATGCTGCCGAGCACCGCGTCGGTATAGGCGCCGACCAGCTCGTACGAGCGGGCGTGCACGACGCCACCGGTCACGACGGTCTTGATCTGCGGACGCATCGCGAGCTGCATGGCGATGTTGATCGCGTTCGTGACGACGGTCAGGCTCGGGTCGGGAGCCGGTTCCATGATGTCGGCGCGAGACATGAGCGCGTCGGCGATCGCGGTCGACGTCGTGCCGCCGCAGAGGCCGATGACGGCGCCGCGCGGCACGAGCGCGCTCGCCGCCAGGGCGATGGCGGCCTTCGCGTTCGGGTTCTGCTGGTTCTTGTACCGGATCGGCAGGTCGTAGGCGACCGAGTGCGCGACGGCTCCGCCGCGCGTGCGGGTCAGCAGCTGCTGACTGGCGAGGGCGTCGAGGTCGCGACGGGCGGTCGCGGGCGACACCTCGAGGCGCTCGACGATCTGGTCGACATCGACCTGACCGCCCTCCGCGAGGAGGTCGAGGACTGCACTCAGACGCTCGGCACGATTCATCCGTTGGGGTCCTTCCCGGCGAGGAGATCGAGGACTGCACTCAGTCGCGAGTGGCGTTCCGAACGATTCATCCGTTGGGGTCCTTCCCTGCGAGGAGATCGAGCACGGCGCTCAGCCGCCAGTCGGCTTCCGAACGATTCATCCGTTGGGGTCCTTCCCGGCGAAGAGGCGGAGCAGGCGGGCCGCCTCCGCCTCGATGGCGTCTCGTCCGGCGGCGAGGTACTTTCGCGAGTCTACGACCGTCGGATGCTCGTCGAGGAATCTGCGGATCGCGCCGGTGAACTGCGCGTTCAGGTGCGTCGAGACGTTGATCTTCACGAGACCGGCGCGGATGCCCGCGACGATCGTCTCATCGGGCACGCCCGACGACCCGTGCAGCACGAGCGGCACGGGCACCGCCGCCCGGAGGCGGGCGATGAGTTCGAGGTCGAGCGCCGCGTTCCGCTCGGTCATGGCATGCGACGACCCGACGGCGACGGCGAGGGCCTCGACGCCCGTCTGCGCGACGAACTGCGCGGCCTCGGCGGGGTCGGTGCGCACGCCGGGCGCGTGGGCGCCGTCCTTGCCGCCGATCTCGCCGAGCTCGGCCTCGACGAGCACGCCGGTGGTCGCGGCGTGCGCGACGACCCTGCGCGTCGTCTCGACGTTGTCGGCGAAGTCGAGCTTGGCGCCGTCGTACATGACCGAACCGAAGCCGTGGTCGATCGCGAGGAGTGCGAGCTCGGGGTCTTCGGCGTGGTCGAGGTGCACCGCGACGGCGGCACTCGATGCCTCGGCCACGGCGAGCGTGGCGCGGGCGATCGGCTCGAAGCCGCCGTGGTACCGGATCGCGTTCTCGGAGATCTGCAGGATCACCGGCAGTCCGGTCGACTCGGCCGCCCGCACGAGGGCCTCGGCGGTCTCGAGGTGCAGCACGTTGAAGGCGCCGACGGCACGGCCGGCGACGACGGCGTCGGTGAGGATGGCGCGAGTGGGGGTGAGGGTCATGCGGTCGCTTCCCGATCGGATGGTCCGGCGTTGCCGGTGCTGGTCGTGGTCACGACGACCTCGTGTTCGAGGGCGGCGTGTTCGGGGGAGAGGTCGCCCGCGAGCGGCATGAGCACGGCCGAGGCCGACCAGGCGGTCGCGCGGCGAGCGAGTCGTGCCCGCGCATCGGCCGAGGCGGGGCTGTCGGCGGCGAGGTCGGGGGTCTCGGCGAGTGCCGCGGCCATCGCGGCGACCGCGGCGTCGCCCGCGCCGGTCGCGTTGCCGTGCAGCCTGCGGGGCAGGCCGGCGCGGATGCCGCCCGGAGCATCCGCCGTCTGGATCAGGAGGCCCTCGGAGCCGAGCGAGGCGACGACGATGCCTGCGCCGAGCGCGAGCAGTGCGCGCGCTCCTGCTGCGGGTTCGTCGAGCCCGGTCTCGGCGCGGAGCTCCTCGGCGTTGGGCTTCAGCGCCGAGGCGCCGGCGCGCGCGGCGGCGGCCAGGCCGGGCCCGCTCGTGTCGACGATCACGGGCACGCCGGCGTCGCGGAGCGCACCGACGAGTGCGCCGAGCTCGTCGGGGCCGAATCCCGTGGGCAGGCTCCCGCAGATCGCGACGGCATCGGCGCCGCGGCCGAGCTCGAGTGCGCTCGCGGTCAGCGCGGCGACCTCATCGGGCGCGAGGCCGTCGCCGCGTTCGTTCAGCACCGTCGTCTCCCCGCTCGACTCGTCGACGAGGGCGATGCTGCGCCGGGTCGCGCCCGCGACGGGGACGAGGCGATGCGGGATGCCGCTCGACTCGAGCTCCGCGGCGAACTCCTCGCCGACCGCGCCACCGGAGGTCGTGAGGGCGAGCACCTCATGTCCTTCGGCGTGCAGCACGCGGGCGACGTTCAGCCCCTTGCCGCCGGCACGCGCGGCGCCGGCATCGACGCGGTGCGTCTCGCCGGGCAGCAGGCGGTCGGCGTGCCAGGTCAGGTCGAGTGCCGGGTTCGGCGTCACCGTGAGGATCACGCGGCACCGCCGCCGAGCCGGGCGGATGCGAGATCGCGGGCCGCGAGCGCCGTGCCGAGGAGGCCGGCGTCGTCGCCGAGCTCGGCGTGCACGAGGGCCGGGCGGCGGTGGAAGCTGAGCAGGGCGTCGAGCCGTGCCCCGAGCGGGCCGAAGAGCGCGGGACCGGCCTGGGCGAGGCCCCCGCCGATGACGACCGCCTCGGGCGCGACGACGGCGACGAGACGCGCGATCGCCTCCGCGAGCGCCTCGACGGCGTCGTCCCATACCCTGCGCGCGAGCGCGTCGCCCGCGGTCGCGGCATCGAGCACTTCACGAGCCCCGCTGACGGGCGTGCCCGTCGCGGCGGAGTATCGGCGGGCGATCGCACCGGCCGAGGCGATCGTCTCGAGGCATCCGATCGCACCGCAGGGGCAGCGCTCGCCGAGCGGGTCGGCGAGGGAGTGGCCGATCTCGCCCGCGAAGCCGCCGCCCGCGTAGGGGTGGCCGTCGAGCACGAGCGCGCTCGCGATGCCCGTGCCGATCGCCAGCACGACGACGTCGCCGTAGCCGCGAGCGGCACCGAGCCGGTGCTCGGCGTCGCCGGCGGCCCGCACGTCGTGGCCGAAGGCGACCGGCAGGTCGAGGGCGGCCTCGGCGAGAGAGCGGATCGGGGCGTCGCGCCAGCCGAGGTTCGAGGCGAACATGCCGACGCCGGTGAGTTCGTCGACGAGTCCGGGCACGCTGACCCCGGCGGCGACCGGAACGATGCCGGGAGCGGCCGCGAGGTGCTCGCGCGCGAGGACGGCGAGCGACGCGACGATCGTGCCGGCGGGATCCGCGGGGTCGAGGGGCGTCGGCGTGCGGCGGAGGCCGAGCACCCGCCCCGACGCGTCGACGAGCGCGGACTTCGTGTCGGTGCCGCCGACGTCGAAGGCGAGCACCGCATCGCCCGGGCCGAGCCGGGTCGCGTCGAGGGAGGGGCGTTCGGTCATCAGGCGTCGAGGATGACGGAGCGGGTGAGGTTGCGCGGAGCGTCGGGGTCGAGGCCCTTCGCGCGGGCGCGGGCGAGCGAGACACGCTGCGCGCGCACGAGTTCGGCCATCGGGTCGAGCGTGCCCGCCTCGAAGTGGGCGCCGGTGGCGGCGACGTCGCCGGCGAGGCCCTCGGGCGTCTCGCCGAACTGCCAGGTGACCCGGCCCGGAGCCGCGATCGCGATCGGTCCGTGGCGGTACTCCATCGACGGGTACGACTCGGTCCACGACTGGGAGGCCTCGCGCATCTTCAGGGCGGCCTCGTGCGCGAGCCCGACCGACCAGCCGCGGCCGAGGAAGGTGTACTGCTCGGCATCGGTCAGTTCGGGTGCGAGTTCTTCGGCCACGGCGCGCTCGGCGTCGGCGATCGCACCGCTCAGGTCTTCGCCGAGCGACGCGCGGAAGAGCGCCAGCGCGGTCGTCGCGAAGCGGGTCTGCACGACCGACTGCTCATCGGCGAACGGCAGCAGCACGGCGTCGTCGACGAGGCCGACGAGCGGCGAGGATGCGTCGCCGATGACGCCGACGGTGCGCACACGGCCGCGCAGGCCCTCGACGAGCTGGAGCACCTCGGTGGTCGTGCCCGACCGGGTAAGGGCGACGACGGCGTCGTAGCCGCGGTCGACGAAGGCCTCGGATGCCGCGAAGGCGTCGGTCTGGCCGTGGCCGCCGGCTTCGCGGAGCCAGGCGTACGACTGCGCGATGAACCAGGAGGTGCCGCAGCCCACCACGGCGATGCGTGCTCCGCGAGCGGGGAGCAGTGCCTGCTCGGCGCGGAGCGACTCCGCTTTCGCCCACGTCTCGGGCTGCGAGTCGAGCTCGGCCGACATGTGTTCGGCAGCGGTGTGTTCGGTGGTCGAATGCTCGGTCAAGACGGCTCCAGACGGGTGTTCGGCGGCCGGCGCACGATATCGGCGCCGACATGACTACTCATGATTGCAGATGACTGCAATCCATGTCCAACGATCAGTCAAACGATCGATTCGATCACATCGATCACAGTTGCGAATTTGTGAGGGATCTGAACAAAATCTCATAACGAATCAGTTGCACGGCTTGACGGCCGATCCGGATTCGACATAGATTTCGTGCGTCGAGTGAACGAACATGATCGTTTACACGGCGAAACGTTCAGGAAACAGCACTCGGGCAGAGTCGTCGGGTGCGAGGTTCTCGAACACACGCACCGTCGCGCGAGGCTCCATCCGGGCGTAGGTGCACCATCCACCACAGTGAGGAAGCATCCATGAAGAAGTCTCTGCGCCTCGGCACGGCCGTCGCGCTCGCCGCCACGGCGTCGCTCACACTCGCCTCCTGCGGCTTCGGCGGCGGTTCCGGCGATGACGAAGCCGGTGGGAAGACCACCCTCGACCTGCTCGTGCCGAGCTACTCCGACAACACCCAGGGCCTCTGGGAAGACGTCATCGAGGGGTTCGAAGCCGAGAACACCGACATCGACGTCAAGCTCGAGGTGCAGTCGTGGGACAACCTCGAGACCGTCATCGCCACCAAGATCCAGGGCGGTGAGGCACCCGACATCTACAACGGCGGCCCCTTCGCCGGCTTCGCAGCCGACGAACTGCTCTACCCGGCCGAAGACGTCGTCTCGCCCGACACGTTCAGCGACTTCCAGGACTCGTTCATCGCGAACGCCGAGGTCGACGGCACGGCGTACGCCCTGCCGCTCATCGCCTCGGCTCGTGCGCTGTTCGTGAACAACGCGCTGCTCGAGCAGGCCGGCGTCACGGCGCCGCCCACCAACTGGGACGAGCTGCTCGACGCTGCCACGAAGGTCTCCGCCCTCGGCGGCGGCATCGCCGGGTACGGCATGCCCCTCGGCTCCGAAGAGGCGCAGGCCGAGGCGGCCGTGTGGCTCTGGGGCGGCGGCGGCACGTTCGGCGACGCGACCGAGATCACCGTCGACGACCCGGCGAACCTGCCCGGTGCCGACCAGATCAAGAAGATGATCGACGCGGGCGCCACGCAGGCCGACCCGGGCTCGACCGACCGTTCGCCGCTCATGGACATCTTCATCCAGGGCAAGATCGGCATGCAGGTCGGCCTCCCGCCGACCGTCGGCCAGATCGAGGAGAACAACCCCGAGCTCGACTACTCGATCGTCCCGATCCCCACGCAGGACGGCAGCCCGATGACGGTCGGCGTCATGGACCAGCTGATGGCCTTCGAGAACGACGGCGACAAGCAGGACGCCATCACGAAGTTCCTCGACTACTACTACACCTCCGACGTGTACGTGCCGTGGGTGCAGGCCGAGGGCTTCCTCCCGGTCACGAAGTCGGGTGCTGAGGCGCTCTCGGGTGAAGAGGCGCTCGCGCCGTTCCTCGAGGTCCTGCCGGACGCGAAGTTCTACCCGAGCACCAACCCGCAGTGGTCGGCGACGGATGCCGCGTTCAAGGCGCTGTTCGGACAGCTTCAGACGAAGCCCGCACAGGACGTGCTGACCGAGATCCAGGCGCAGGCCGACGCGGGCTGATCCCGCCTCGACCAGCAGTTCGTTCGCACTACCCGGAGGGATCGGTGACCACCGAACCATGAGCACCACATCCGATGCGTCACCGATCCAGGCGGGGGCGGCCGACGGCCGCCCCCGTCCCGGGAGCGGAGCACCCGCCAAGGGTGGAGCCGCCGCTCCTCGCCCCAGGGGCCGCGACCTGCTCCATGCCCTGCCGTGGATCGGCCCCGCCCTCATCCTCATCTTCGGCGTCGTGCTGTTCCCGGCCGTCGTCATGTTCTACAACTCGACCCGCGACATCTCCCAGAGCGGCGTCGACAAGGGATCGGTCGGCCTCGACAACTACATCGAGGTCTTCAACTTCCCCTACTTCTGGCCGATCTTCGGCCGCACGATCATCTGGGTCGTCGTGGTCGTCGTCGCGACGGTCGTCATCTCGCTCGGCCTCGCGCAGATCCTGAACAAGGCCTTCCCCGGCCGCCGCATCGTGCGCCTCGCGGTCATCATCCCGTGGGCGGCATCCGTGGTCATGACGACGATGGTCGTCTACTACGGCCTTGAGCCCTACTTCGGCATCATCAACAAGTTCCTCGTCGACATCGGCCTCGTCGACACCCCCGAGGGCTACGGCTGGACCCGGAACCCGGTGACCGCCTTCGCGTGGTCGATCGTCGTCGCGATCTTCGTGTCGCTGCCGTTCACGACGTACACGATCCTCGCGGGGCTCCAGACGGTGCCGGGCGAGGTGCTCGAGGCCGCCAAGATGGACGGCGCCGGGCCCATTCGCACCTACTGGGGGGTCGTGCTGCCCCAACTGCGCAGCGCCCTCGCCGTCGCGGTGCTGATCAACATCATCAACGTCTTCAACTCGCTGCCGATCCTGAAGGTGATGACCGGGTCGATCCCCGGCTACGACGCCGACACGATCATGACGATGATCTTCAAGTACATCCAGAACCAGCACAAGGTCGATGTCGCGAGCGCCCTCTCGGTCGTCGCGTTCGTCATCGTCATCGTGATCGTCGCCGTCTACGTGCGCGTGGTCAAGCCCATGAAGGAGGTCTGATCGTGGCCGTCACCGCACCCGCGTTCGAGACGATCGCCCCGCCCGCGGCATCCGCTCGCAAGCGCCGTTACACCGAAGACCAGGTGCCGCTCCGCAAGGTGATCGTGCGCATGATCGCGGGCTTCATCGTGCTCGCGATCTTCGTGCTCCCGTACGTCATCATGTTCTTCGGATCGGTGAAGACGAAGGCGCAGATCCGCTCGGTCGACCCCACCTACTTCCCCACGGAGTGGCACTGGGAGAACTACGTCAACATGTGGTCGACGCCCGAGACGCCGCTGCCGCAGAACCTGATCTCGACGATCATCATCTCGGTCTTCGCGACGTTGATCGTGCTGCTCGTCGCGATGCCGGCGGCGTACTACACGGCCCGCTTCAAGTTCCCGTTCCGCATGGTGTTCCTCTTCCTCGTGATCGTCACGCAGATGCTGCAGCCGGCCGTGCTGACCTCGGGCCTGTTCCGCCAGTTCCTCGCGTTCGACATGATCGACACGTGGGCCGCGATGATCTTCATCAACGCCGCGTTCAACCTCTCGTTCGCCGTGTGGATCATGCACTCGTTCTTCGCCGGCATCCCGAAGGAGGTCGACGAGGCTGCTCAGATCGACGGCGCGGGCCGGCTCCGGGTGCTCTTCACCATCAGCCTGCCGCTCGTCTGGCCCGGCATCGTGACCGCGATCGTGTTCACCTTCGTCGCGTGCTGGAACGAGTTCGCGGCCTCGCTCGTGATCCTCTCGACGGCGGGCAACCAGCCGCTCTCTGTGGCCCTCACGAAGTTCGTCGGCCAGTACGAGACCTCGTGGCAGTACGTGTTCGGCGTCTCGATCGTCGCGATCGTGCCGGTGGTCATCCTCTTCATGATCATCGAGAAGCGCCTCGTCGGCGGCCTCACCGCCGGCAGCGTCAAGTAACCACCAGAACCAGCGGATGTCGCGGGTGCCGCCTGCCCCGCGACATCCGCTTCTCTGTGCTCGCCCTCCGGCCACGGCGCTGAGGCAAAGGCTCCAGCCGACTTCGAGGAGTTCCCCGATTTCGAGGAGATCCTCGATTCCGAGGAGTGATCGGCGCGATCCCGTCCTCTGATCTGCAGATCTCCGCTCGAACCGCCGGTCCGGTCAGGCGGCGCCGGGGTCGGTCGTCCAGAGCCCGAGCACGTTGCCCTCCGAGTCCTCGAAGTACGCGAACCAGCCCATGCCGGGCACCGGTGCGCGCGGGGACACGACGGAACCGCCGATCTCGACGATCCGTTCGAGCGAGCGGTCGATGTCCTCGACGTCGACCGTGAGGATCGGCGTCGTCAGCCGATCGGCTCGCTGGAACATCCCGCCGTTGATGACACCGGGCTCCAGCGGCTGCTGGGTGGCCTCGTCGACCGGCGTCGTGACGACGTTCGTGTAGTCCATGCCCGGAATGGGGTCGAGCGACCAGTCGAACGCCGCACGGTAGAACTCGCGCGCACGATCCTGGTCGTCGGCCGGAATCTCGAAGTGCACGATGCCGGGCATCTTCGCCTCCTTCGTCGGGGCGCGGCACGACCGCGCCTGCCGGGAGGATAGACCCGGCGGAGCGACGCCGACAGTGCACGCGGGACGGGCTGCCCCGGACTCACTCGGCCCAGGGCACCCCGCCGACCTTGCGGTAGGCGACGCCGAGCGCGTCGAGATGGGTGCCGAGCGAGGCGAGCCGGGCGTGGAACGAGGCCTCGTCGCGCGCCGCACCGCCGGCCGGCGCGGGAGACCACCCGATCTCGGCGATCGCCGCGATGCGCGGGAACACCATGAACTCGAGGTCGGTCGCCGTCGCGATCGTCTCGGTCCAGACGGGCGCCTCGACGCCGAGGATGTCGGACTCGGCGAGGCCGGGCACGACGGCCGACGGCTCCCACGAGTACGACTCCTCGAGGGTCGTCGGTCCGTCGGCCCAGAGCTGCCCGACCTTGCCGCCGAGCGGGCCGTCGGGGTCGTCGGGGTACTTCATGTCGAGGTAGGCGACATCGGCGGGGGAGAGGATGACGCTGCCGCCCTGCTCCACGAACGAGTTCGTGAGCTCGGCCGCATCGTCGCGCGGGGTGACGAAGTCCCAGTACTGTCCGACGGTCCCCTCGGGCAGCTCCCGTGACGCGCCCATCTCGTGCCAGCCGATGACGGTCTTGCCGGTCGCCGCGCCGGCCGCCGTGATGCGCCGGACGAGGTCGAGGTAGTCGGCCTCGGAGGTCGCGAGCGACTCGTCGCCGCCGACGTGCAGCCACGGCCCGGGCGTCATCGCCGCGACCTCGCCAAGGACATCGGCGAGGAACCGGTCGGTGGCCACCGCCCGCTCGGGCGAGGCGCAGAGCGACGAGAAGCCGACCTCGAGGCCCTCGTAGGGCTTCGTCGCGACGCCGTCGCAGTTCAGCTCGGGGTAGGCGCTGAGGGCGGCGTTCGTGTGGCCGGGCAGGTCGATCTCGGGCACGACGTTCACGAATCGCTCTGCGGCGTACTCGACGATCCGGGCGTAGTCGGCCTTCGAGTAGAAGCCGCCGCCGTCGCCTCCGGTCGAGGTCGACGCCCCGATGCCCGTGAGCTCGGGCCATGCGTCGATCTGCAGTCGCCACCCCTGGTCGTCGGTGAGGTGCAGGTGCAGCACGTTGAGCTTCAGCAGCGCGATGCGGTCGATGTGGTCGAGCACGTCCTCCACCGGGAAGAAGTGTCGGGCCACGTCGAGCATCGAGCCGCGGTAGGCGAAACGAGGGGCATCGACGACGGATGCCGCGGGCACGATCCATCCCTCGGCCGGTGCCCTCGCGGCATCCGTTCGTTCGATCTCGGCCGGCAGCAGTTGCCGCAGTGTCTGGGTGCCCCGGAAGAGCCCGGGCGCGGCCGGTGCGGCGATGCGGACGCCGTCGGCGCCGCTGTCGAGCGTGTACGCCTCGGGATCGTCGCCGGCCGCCGGGTCGATGGCGAGCGCGAGGTCGGATGCCCCGGCCTCGCCGCCGACCACGGGCAGGTCGAACCCGGTGGCGATGCGCGCCTGCGCGGCGAAGGTCTCCGCGACGGTCGCCGCCTCACCGTCCGCGACGAAGCGCGACTCCTCCGTGAGCGTGAACGGGCCACTGCCTGTGAGCTCGAATTCGACGGGGGCCGGGATGATGCCGGTCACGGCGTCTCCGTTCTGTTGGGCGGTGCAGCCGGTGAGGGCGAGGGTCGTGCCGATGAGCGCTGCGGCGACGAGGTGCGCGGCGGTGCGGGTGCTCGTGCGGGTGCGGCTGCGGCGCTGCATGCGTCCTCGCTCGGTCGGGAGGCGAACAAAGGTAAGGATTCCTAACCCTCATCGTGGCACGAATCACCGCCGGGCGGCAGTGCGGTCGTCGTCATGCAGGCGCATCCGTTGCTAAGCTTCGAGGGTCGCGACTGGCGTTGAGATGGATACCATCGGGGAGCGACTGGCACGGACCGACCGCACGCCTGGGCCGGTACGCATACCTCGGCGCTGGCGCGCGCGAGGCAGCACCCCACGTAGGTCCGTTTGTCATGAAGGAGCCAGTCTTGGCCGAGTCCGTTTTCAATGCGCCGCTTTCCGAAGTCGACCCCGAGATCGCCGAAGTTCTCGAGCTCGAACTCGGTCGCCAGCGCGACTACCTCGAGATGATCGCGAGCGAGAACTTCGTTCCCGTCTCCGTCCTGCAGTCGCAGGGCAGCGTCCTCACGAACAAGTACGCCGAGGGCTACCCCGGCCGCCGCTACTACGGCGGCTGCGAGTACGTCGACGTCGCCGAGTCGCTCGCCATCGAGCGGGCGAAGTCGCTCTTCGGCGCCGAGTACGCGAACGTGCAGCCCCACTCGGGCGCCACCGCGAACGCCGCGGTGCTCTCCGCGATCGCGACCCCGGGCGACACCATCCTCGGCCTCGAGCTCGCCCACGGCGGTCACCTGACGCACGGCATGAAGCTGAACTTCTCGGGCAAGCTCTACAACGCCGTCTCCTACGGCGTCGACCCCGAGACCTTCCTCGTCGACATGAACGTCGTGCGCGACAAGGCCCTCGAGCACAAGCCGCAGGTCATCATCGCCGGCTGGTCGGCCTACCCCCGCCACCTCGACTTCGCCGCGTTCCGCGCGATCGCCGACGAGGTCGGCGCGAAGCTCTGGGTCGACATGGCGCACTTCGCCGGCCTCGTGGCGGCGGGCCTGCACCCGAGCCCCGTTCCCTACGCCGACGTCGTCTCCTCGACCGTGCACAAGACGATCGGCGGCCCCCGCTCGGGCTTCATCGTCTCGCGCGACATGGAGCTCGCGAAGAAGCTGAACTCCAACGTGTTCCCGGGCCAGCAGGGCGGCCCGCTCATGCACGTCATCGCGGCGAAGGCCACGGCGTTCAAGATCGCGGCATCCGAGGACTTCAAGAACCGCCAGGAGCGCACCATCCGCGGTGCGCAGATCCTCGCCGCGCGCCTCACCTCCGACGACTCGCGCGCCGCGGGCATCGACGTGCTGACGGGCGGAACCGACGTGCACCTCGTGCTCGCCGACCTCCGCAACTCGAAGATCGACGGCCAGCAGGCCGAAGACCTCCTGCACGAGGCGCTCATCACGGTGAACCGCAACGCCGTGCCGTTCGACCCGCGCCCGCCGATGGTCACCTCGGGCCTGCGCATCGGCACGCCGGCGCTCGCGACCCGCGGCTTCGGCGACGCCGAATTCACCGAGGTCGCCGACATCATCGCGCTCGCGCTCCAGGGCGAAGCGGATGTCGCGTCGCTCCGTTCGCGCGTCGAAGCCCTCACAGCGGCGTTCCCGCTGTACCCGGGCCTCGCGCAGTAGGGAATCCCATGACCGCGATCACGCTCGACGGCGTCGCCACCGCGTCGGCCGTCAAGTCCGAACTCGCCTCGCGCATCCAGCTGCTGAAGGCGCATGGCGTCGTGCCGGGCCTCGGCACGCTCCTCGTGGGCGACGATCCGGGTTCGCGGTCGTACGTCGCGGGCAAGCACCGCGACTGCGCCGAGGTGGGCATCGAGTCGATCCGCATCGACCTGCCCGCCTCGGCCACCACGGCCGATGTGCGCGCCGCGATCCGCGACCTCAACACGGCCCCCGAGGTCACCGGCTACATCGTGCAGCTCCCGCTGCCGGCAGGGCACGACGAGAACGCCATGCTCGAGCTCATCGACCCCGACAAGGACGCCGACGGGCTGCACCCGACGAACCTCGGGCGTCTCGTGCTCGGCATCGAGGGCGAGCTGCAGTCGCCGCTGCCGTGCACGCCGGCCGGCATCGTCGAGATGCTGCGTCGCTACGACGTGCCCATCCGCGGGCGCCATGTCACGGTGATCGGCCGCGGGCTCACCGTCGGCCGCCCGCTCGGGCTGCTGTTCACCCGCAAGGGACTCGACGCCACCGTCACGCTCACGCACTCGCGTACCGAAGACCTCGCTGCCGAGGTGCGCCGAGCCGACATCGTCGTGGCCGCCGTCGGTGTGCCGCACCTCGTGCAGCCCGAGTGGATCAAGCCCGGCGCCGCCGTGCTCGACGTCGGCATCACGCGTGTGCAAGACGAAGACACGGGCAAGGGCAAGCTCACGGGCGACGTCGATCCCGCCGTGGCGGAGGTCGCCGGGCACCTGTCGCCGAACCCCGGCGGCGTGGGGCCCATGACCCGCGCGATGCTCCTCGCGAACGTCGTCAAGGCCGCGGAGCAGCGCCTGCACCGCTAGTCGACCTGCCGGTCGCCCGGTGTTCACCACGTGTGCACCGGGCGGCCGTCTGGCGCGCGTAGCTTCGCGCCATGGCCAGTGTCGAACTCGTCGAAGCGCCGCGCGCAGCGGTCCTGGCCGGGCGCGCTGCGGCGACTCGGGTCGACGGCAGCGAAGTGAGCTCCGGCACCGGGCGAGCGGATGCCGCGCCCGCGCGTGCGACCGCCATCATCCCGGCTCGGGGCGGCTCGGTGGGGCTGCCCGGCAAGAACCTCGCACGGGTCGGCGGAGTGCCGCTCATCGCCAGGGCCGTCCGCGCCGCGCTCGCCGCGGAACGCATCGGCCGGGTCGTCGTGACGACCGACGACGCCGGCATCGCGGACGCCGCCCGGGCGGCCGGGGCGACGGTCGTCGATCGGCCCGCCGGCCTCGCGGGATCCACCGCGTCGAGCGAGTCGGCGCTGCTCCACGCGCTCGATGAACTCGAGCTGCGAGGCGAGCTCGAGGTGCTCCCGCCCGAAGCGCAGGACGGCGACCTCGACGTCGGCGACGGACGCCCCGTCACGGTGTTCATCCAGGCCACCTCGCCCTTCATCGACCCGGCCGATCTCGACGCCGCGATCCACCGTGTCGCCTCCGGCGAGCGAGACGTCGTCTTCTCGGGTGCGCCGACCCACGCGTTCCTCTGGCGCGATGACGCCGACGCGGGCTCCATGGCCGGGGTGAACCACGAGGCATCCCGCCGTCTCCGTCGTCAGGAACGCGAGCCCGAGTACCTCGAGACCGGTGCGTTCTACGTCTTCACCACCGAGGGGTTCCGCGCCGCAGGTCACCGGTTCTTCGGACGTATCGGCGTGCAGCCGGTCGACGCCGACCACGCCGTCGAGATCGACGACCCCGCCGACCTCGAGCGGGCGAGGGCGATCGCGCCGCACGTGGATCGCGGCCTCGGCCCGAACGGCCCGCTGGTCGACGTCGACGCGCTCGTGACCGACTTCGACGGCGTGCACACCGACGACACCGTCATGGTCGACCAGCTCGGCCGCGAGTCGGTGCGGGTGAGCCGCAGCGACGGCGCCGGCGTCGCGCGCCTCCGCGCCGCCGGCATCCCGGTGCTGATCCTGTCGGCCGAGCAGAACCCGGTCGTCGGGCGCCGTGCCGAGAAGCTTGGCGTCGAGTGCGCGCAGGGCGTGGGTGAGAAGGGCGAGGTGCTACGCGAGTGGGCGGAGCGCCGCGGCATCCCCCTCGATCGCATCGCCTACCTCGGCAACGACCGCGGCGACCTGCCTGCCCTCGAACTCGTCGGCTGGCCGATCGCCGTGCCGGACGCGGCTCCCGAGGCGCTCGCCGCTGCGCGTCACGTGCTCTCCCGAACGGGCGGCCGCGGCGCGGTGCGCGAACTCGCCGACCTGATCCTCGCCGCGCGCGACGCCGCGGCGGACGAAGAACCCGATCCCGCGCCAGCGCGCGATCCTGAATGAGGGAGCGAACATGTCCGTGCGCATCGGCCGATCGGTCGTCGGCAGCGAGTACCCGGTCTACGTCATCGGCGAGATCGGCCTGAACCACAACGGCGACGTCGAGATCGCCAAGCGCCTCATCGACGTGGCCGTCGAGTCGGGGGCGCAGGCGGTGAAGTTCCAGAAGCGGACCCCCGAGATCGCGACGCCCGAGCACATGCGCGACGTGCCGCGGGAGACGCCGTGGGGCACGATGAGCTACCTCGACTACCGGCGGCGCGTGGAGTTCGGCGAACCTGAGTACCTCGAGATCGCCACGTACGCGCTGCGTGCCGGCATCGACTGGTTCGCGTCGCCATGGGACGTGCCCTCGGTCGAGTTCCTCGAGGGGCTCGATGTCGTCGCGCACAAGGTCGCGTCCGCCTCGGTCACCGACCTGGCGCTGCTCGACGCGATCGCCCGCACGGGCAAGCCCGTGATCCTCTCGACCGGCATGTCGACGCTCGACGAGATCGACCGGGCCGTCGAGGTGCTCGGCACCGATCGCCTCGTCATCATGCACGCCACGTCGAGCTACCCGATGCCGCCCGAGGAGGCGAACCTCCGAACGATCGAGACGCTGCGGGGTCGCTACCTCGGCGTGCCGATCGGCTATTCGGGTCATGAGCGCGGCCTGCAGATCTCGCTCGCCGCGGTCACCTTGGGTGCCGTCGCCGTCGAGCGCCACATCACGCTCGACCGGGCGATGTGGGGATCCGACCAAGCGGCCTCGCTGGAGCCGACCGGCTTCGACCACCTCGTGCGCGACATCCGCGTGATCGGCGAGGCGATGGGCGACGGCGTCAAGCGCGTCTTCCCCGGCGAGGAGGCGCCGCGCGCCAAGCTCCGCCGGGTTCCCGCGCTGTGAGTCGCGGCCGACCCAACAGGGCCCGCCGTCTGCTCGTGATCGCCGACTCGGATTCGTACGTGAAGTGGGGTGCCGCCTTCGCCTCGCGACTACCCGGCGGGTGGAGCGCAGAACTCGTCGTGCTCACGACGCCGGTGCAGCCGAGCGTCCGGCAGCTGCACGCGGCACTCGCCGGCACCTCGTTCGAGGCAACGGCGGTGCCGACGGTGGGCCTCGACGAACTTCCCGAGCTCCTCGCCCGAATCCGGCCCGACGCCGTGCTCCTCGCGCTGCGGGGCCCCCTCGTGCGAGTCGTCGCGCCGATCGCCGCCCGCGGGCCGGGACGGCCGGTGCTCGTGAGCGGGTTCCCCGGGCTGACGATCCCGGCCGAGCCGAAGGCGATCGTGTACCGCGAGCAGGTGGACCTCATCGTGCTGCACAGCCGGCGCGAGGTGCGAGCATTCCGCGCCAACGCGGTCGAACTCGGCATCCCGGTCGAGTTCGGGCTCGCGACGCTCGCCTTCCTGCACGGCGCCAGGGCAGCGGATGCCGCGGCGCCCGAGCCCGCCACCGACCTCGTCTTCGCGGCGCAGGCCAAGGTGCCCGCCGAGCGCGACGATCGGGTTCGACTGCTCGGCTGGCTCGCCGATGCGGCTCGACGGCGCCCCTCGCGGCGCGTCGTCGTCAAGGTGCGCGCGCGGCGCGGCGAGGCCCAGACCCATGCCGAGGCCCACGACTACGCCGAACTGCTCGGGGACCCCGGGGTGCGCCGCGCGCTCGGCGGCTCGCTGCCGCCGAACCTTGTGGTGGAGGACGGGCCCATGGCCGACCATCTCGCGCGCGCCGCCGGACTCGTGACCGTGAGTTCGACAGCTGCGCTCGAGGCCGTGGCATCGGGCCTGCCGACCCTGCTGATCGACGAGTTCGGCGTCACGCCGAAGCTCATCAACACGGTCTTCGAGGGCAGCGGGCTGTTCGGCGGGGCGGATGCGGTCGCCGGCTGGGAGTTCCGGCGCCCGGCTGAGGTGTGGCTCGCCGACAACTACTTCCACGGCGGCGAGCACGACGACTGGGCCGCGCGACTTGATGTGCTGCTCGATCGCCGGGCCGCGGGTGAGCTGCCGCTGCGGATGCGCGCGCACAACCTCTCGGGCGGAGCACTGCGCCGGGCCTTCGAACGCAAGCGCATGCTCGGCGAGCACGACCGTTCGCTCGCGGGCACTGCAGCGATGGTCGTGGCCATCCCGACGCGTTGGGTCGTGCGCCGCGCCCGCCGCGTGCGTGCGCTGCTCGTCGCTCGCCGCGTGACTGCTGCCGGGGCTTGACACAGGCGGACGGCGGGGCGGCGGGGCACGCCCGCGGAGGCGAGCGAGGTCGGCCGGCGCCTCAGTCGACCGGCGCCGAGTGCTCCTCGACGTGGGCGAGGTAGGACGCGGCGTTGCGCTGGATGCCGGCGCGCTCGATGTCGCTGAGCTCACGGCGCACCTTCGCGGGAACCCCGGCGACGAGCGAGCCGGGCGGAACGACCGTGCCCTCGAGCACTACGGCGCCCGCGGCGACGAGCGAGCCGGCGCCGATCACGGCGCCGTTCAGCACCGTCGCGTTCATGCCGACGAGACTGTGGTCCTCGACGGTGCAGCCGTGCAGCACCGCGCCGTGCCCGACGGACACGCCCCGGCCGACGGTCAGCGGGTAGCCGGCGTCGACGTGGCAGACGACCGTGTCCTGCAGGTTCGACCCCTCGCCGATGCTGATCGGCTCGGCCTCGGCGCGGAGCACGGCGTTGTACCAGACGCTCGATCCGGCGCCGAGGCGCACGTCGCCGACGATCACGGCTCCGGCGGCCACGAACGCCGTCTCGTCGAGCGAGGGTGCGGCGATGCCGGCGATGGTCAGGATGCGAGCCGAGGGATCTGCAGACATGCGCACAGCCTACGCGCGCCCATCGCGCGGGCCCTCGTGCGGCCCGGCCCCACCGCGACGCCGTCGCGCGGACCGCACCCCTCGGGCGATGACGCGGTACGCGGCGCCGATCGCGAGCACCGCCACTCCCGCGACGATCGAGACGAGCGGAAGGGTTGCGACGAGCACGAGGCATCCGATCGCGCCTGCTGCGGAGAGCGCCCGCGGGACGCGCCGTTCCGGTCGCGGCTGGGTGATCGCCGCGACGTTCGCGACGAGGTAGTAGAGCAGCACGCCGAACGACGAGAAGCCGATCGCGCCGCGCAGGTCGACCGTCGCGACGAGCACGATGACGACGAGCGAGACGGCGATCTCGGCGACGTGCGGCACCTGGAACCTCGGGTGGATCCGGGAGAGCGGTCGCGGCAGCTCGTCGTCGCGGGCCATCGCGAGGGCGGTGCGGCCGATGCCCGCGAGGAGGGCGAGCAGCGCCCCGAGCGCCGCCACGGCGGCGCCGACGCGCACGACGGGTGCGGCCCAGTCCCAGCCGACGGCGTCGACGACGTCGACGAGCGGGGCGACGGATGCCGCGAGCCGATCCGGGCCGAGGGCGCCGAGTGCCGCGGCGCCGACGGCGGCGTAGACGATCACGGCGACGGCGAACGCGATGCCGATCGCCCTCGGGATCGTTCTCGAGGGCTCGCGCACCTCTTCGCCGAGCGTCGCGATGCGCGCGTACCCCGCGAACGCGAAGAACAGCAGGCCCGCCGACTGGAGGATCCCGAGCCAGTCCTGGCCGGATGCTCCGGCGCCGAGGACGGGTACCCCGTCGCCCGCCGCACCGCCGTACGTCGCCGTCGCGCCCGCGGCGACGACGAGCGCGAGCACCCCCAGCACGCCGATCACGATGACCGTCGCCACTCGCGCGGTGCGGGTGATGCCCCGCAGGTTCACGGTCGCGATCGCGATGACGGCGACGATCGCGAGCGGCCGCTGCCACTCGGGCGGGGCGAGGTAGGCCGCGAAGGTCATCGCCATGGCGGCGCAGCTCGCGGTCTTGCCGATGACGAAGCTCCAGCCGGCGAGGAACCCCGGCCACTCGCCCAGGCGCTCGCGCCCGTACCGGTAGGCGCCGCCCGACTCCGGATAGCGTGCCGCGAGCTGCGCCGTCGAGCCGGCGTTGGCGAGCGCCACGAACGCCGCGATCGCGAGCCCGATCATGAGCCCCGCGCCGGCGGCCTGCGCCGCGGGGGCGAACACCGAGAAGACGCCGGCGCCGATCATCGCGGCGAGGCCGATCGCGACGGCGTTTCGGAGACCCAGTCTGCGGGCGAGGGAAGGCTGGTCCACGCTCGCACATTAGAGCATGGAGGTGACGAGCGGGGTGCTCTTGGGACGGCGTCCGCGCGACCGCGCCGGTCGCTAGGATCTTCGGCATGCCGTCGCCCTCGCACACCGCCGTCGACCGAGTCGCCGATGCCCTCGCCGGGCATGGGCTCACGCCCGAGATCGTCTGGTTCGACGATGCCGTCACGACCGCCCCGCTCGCCGCGGAGGCGCTCAGCGTCGAGGTCGGCCAGATCGCGAACTCCCTCGTCTTCACGATCGACGAGGAGCCGATCCTGGTGCTGACGTCGGGGTCGCACCGGGTCGACACCGAGTGGCTCGGGCAGCAGCTCGGCGGCGTCATCCGTCGTGCCTCGAAGGAGACGGTGAAGGAGGCGACCGGCCAGGTGATCGGCGGCGTCGCCCCGCTCGGCCATCCCGCGCCGGTGCGCACCGTCGTCGACGTGCAGCTCGCCGACTACCCGGTGGTCTGGGCGGCGGCCGGCCACGCGAAGACGGTCTTCCCGACCTCCTTCGACGAGCTCGTGCGCATCACGGGCGGTACGCCGCACGCCGTCGAGGCGCCGCGCCTCTGACCCGCCGCCTCGACGACGCAGCAGTGGCCCGGACGCACAGTCAGGAGTCGCGCCTGGCGCCCTCGCTCGGACGCACGACGAAGATCGTCGGTTCGCGGTAGCCCTGCTCGGCGAACTCGCGGCGGACCGCGCGCTCGATCACGGGCACGAGCGCGTCGATCATGAGCGCGATCGCGGAACCGCCGAAGCCGCCGCCGGTCATGCGGGCGCCGATCGCACCGTTCGCCTGCGCGGTGCTGACGGCGAGGTCGATCTCGGGGACGCTGATCTCGAAGTCGTCGCGCATCGACACGTGCGAGGCGTCGAGCAGCGGGCCGATCGAGGCTGCGCCATGCTCGCGCAGGGTGCGCACGGTGTCGAGCACGCGCTGGTTCTCGGTGACGATGTGGCGCACCCGGCGGAAGGTCTCGTCGTCGAGCACCGTGGCGGCGCGATCGAGGTCGCCGACGTGCACGTCACGCAGCGATTCGACGCCGAGCGTCGCGGCACCCGCCTCGCAGGACGCGCGCCGGGCGGCGTATCCGCCCGTGGCGTGCGCGTGCGACACGTTGGTGTCGATCACGAGGATCGAGAGGCCGTCGGCGGCGAGGCCGAGCGGGATCACCTCGGCGTCGAGACTGCGGCAGTCGAGGAAGACGGCCGCGTCCGCGTGGGAGAGGAGCGAGGCCGACTGGTCGAGGATGCCCGTGGGTGCGCCGACGACGCGGTTCTCGGCGAGCTGGCCGACCTTGGCGAGCGTGGGCCGATCGAGGCCGAGCCCCCAGTGCTCGTCGAGGGCGAGCGCGACCGAGCACTCGATGGCGGCCGACGACGACAGGCCGGCTCCGACGGGCACCGTGCTGGAGATGTGCAGGTCGACGCCGGCGAGTGCCGTGAGGTCGGCGCCGAACTGCCCGAGCGCCCAGATGACGCCGAGCGGGTAGGCCGACCATCCGGCGAGCGACTCGGGCGAGAGGTCGTCGAGGTGCAGTTCGACGGTTTCGGGCGCGAAGGTCGAGGAGACTCGCACGAGACGGTCGTCCCGCGAGCCGAGGGCGACGTTCGCACGCTGGTCGATCGCGAACGGGAAGACGAACCCGTCGTTGTAGTCGGTGTGCTCCCCGATGAGGTTCACCCGGCCCGGCGCCGACCAGACGCCGAGCGGCGGGCGGCCGTATCGCTTCGCGAAGCCGTCGGCGGTCTCTGCGGCAGCGGTGGTGGCGTCGGTCACGAGCGGGTTCCTTCGGGGTCGGAGTCGGGGACGGAGGCGATCGCGGTGCGCAGCGCCTCCGCCTGGGACTCGGGGGTGACGTCGCCGATCCATGCTCCCATCGCGGCCTCGGAGCCCGCGAGGAACTTCAGCTTGTCGGCGCCGCGCCGCGGGCTCGTGAGCTGCAGCATGAGCCGTACCTCGTCCCGGTGCTCGTGCACCGGGGCCTGGTGCCAGGCGGCGATGTAGGGAGTGGGGGTGTCGTACAGCCGGTCGATGCCGCGCAGGAGGCGCAGGTACAGCGAGGCGAGCTCGTCGCGCTCGGCGAGGGTGGTCTCGGCCAGATCGGGCACGTGCCGGTGGGGGAGCAGGTGCACCTCGATCGGCCAGCGCGCGGCGAACGGCACGTACGCCGTCCAGTGCTCGCCGGAGAGCACGACGCGGGGCCCGCCGCGTTCGCGCTCGAGGAGGTCGGCGAAGAGCGTCGGTCCGTACGCGTCGATGGAGGCGAGCAGCCGCTCGGTGCGCGGCGTCACGTACGGGTAGGAGTAGATCTGGCCGTGCGGGTGGCCGAGCGTGACGCCGATCGCTTCGCCGCGGTTCTCGAACGGGAAGACCTGCTGCACGCCCGGCAGCGCAGAGAGGGCCGCGGTGCGCTGGGCCCACGCCTCGATGACGGTGCGGGCTCGGGAGACGGTCTGCGTGCCGAACGAGCCCTCGTGCGCGGGACTGAAGCAGACGACCTCGCAGCGCCCGATCGACGGGTGGGTCCGCTCGAGTCCGACGCGGCGGAGGTCGGCGAGGGCGTCGGCGTCCGAGGCATCCGGATCGGCGAGGGCTGGGCCGAACGACGGCGAGCGGTTCTCGAAGACGGCGACGTCGTACGTGCTCGGGATCTCCGACGGGTTCCCGGGGCGCTGCGGGGCGAGCGGGTCGAGGTCGGCGGGCGGCAGGAACACGCGGTTCTGGCGCGCCGCGGCGATCGACACCCACTCGCCGGTGAGCGGATCCTGCCGCATCTCGGCGTTCGCGGGCCGGGGGTCGAGCACGCGCTCGTCGACCGCGCGCTCGGCGGGCAGCGTCGAGTCGGCGTCGTCGAAGTAGATGAGCTCGCGGCCGTCGGCGAGCAGGGTCGAGGTCACGGTGATGCGCGGGTCGACCAGGGCAGCGGATGCCGCGCCGGTCACGTCGTTCGAGTCGGTCACGCGCACACCCTACGCGCCTTTCGTTTCGCAAACAAACGCATTTCGTATTGCAAAGTCGGGATGCAGCGCGCATGATGCCGGTATGTCCATCGACACCGCGGCCCCGAACGCGCCGCTCGACGCACCGCGACGTCGCGAGCTCGCACTCGCCCTCGTCGCCGAGCGCGGCTTCGTGCGCGTCGCCGAGCTCTCGCGCGCGTTCGGAGTGACGACCGTCACGGCACGCGCCGACCTCGACGCGCTCGAGCGGCAGGGCGGCATCCGGCGGGTGCACGGCGGTGCGGTTCCGCTGTCGTCGCCGCTCGCCGTGGAACGCCCGGAACGCGAGCCGAGCTTCGAAGAGGCGCTCGAGGCATCCGTCGAACCGAAGCGGCAGATCGGCGAGCACGCCGCCTCGCTCGTGCGGAGCGGGCAGAGCATCATCCTCGACGTCGGCACGACCACCCTGCAAGTCGCCAGGGCGCTGCGCGCCCGCACCGACCTCGAGGACCTCGTGGTCTTCACGAACGGCCTGTCGATCGCCCTCGAGCTCGAGCCCGAGATCCCGCGGTTCACGGTGGTCGTGACCGGTGGCACGCTGCGGCCGAAGCAGCATTCACTGGTGCATCCGCTCGCCGGCTCGATGCTCGCCGAGGTGCACGTCGACCTCGCCTTCATCGGATGCAACGGGGTCGACGCCGCCCACGGCGTCACGAACGCGAACCTCCCCGAGGCGTCGGTCAAGTCGCTCATGATGCGGTCGGCGGCCCGCTCGATCGTCGTCGCCGACGCCTCGAAGCTCGGCGAGGTCCACCTCGGCCGCATCGCGCCCGTCGACGATTTCGACGCGCTCGTCACGGATGCCGCTGCGCCCCCGTCGATCGTCGCCGAACTCCTCGACGCCGGGCTCGCGGTGCACCACGCGCGAGACTCTAGAGTGGATCCATGACCCTTCCCACGGGCGAGCAGTTCGCCCTCGAGACGTCGACGTCGAGCGGCGACATCCGCGCCACGATCACCGCCGTCGCCGCAGGCATCCGCACCCTCAGCATCAACGGCATCGACCTCGTGCCGCCGTTCGGCGAAGACCAGACGCCGCCGGCCGGGGCGGGCATCGTGCTCGTGCCTTGGCCCAACCGCATCCGCGACGGCCGGTGGAGCCACGACGGCGTCGACCACCAGCTCGTGATCTCCGAGCCCGCGAAGAACAACGCCATCCACGGGTTGCTGCGCAACACCGAATACCGCCCGATCGCCCGCGAACGCGACTCGGTGACGCTCTCGGCCACGGTGTACCCGCAGCTCGGCTACCCGTACCTGCTCGGCACCGCCGTGCACTACGAGCTCGTCTCCGACGGACTGAAGGTCACGCACTTCGTCGAGAACCTCGGTGCCGAGGCCGCGCCCGTCGCGATCGGCACCCACCCGTACCTGAAGATCGACGGCGTGCCGACGGCCGACCTCGAGCTGCGCCTCGACGCCGCGAGCCACATCGAGGTCGACGAGCGACTGCTGCCCACGGGCGAGGTTCCGGTCGACGGCACCGAATGGGACTTCCGCGAGGGGCGCCGCGTCGGCGACGTCTCGCTCGACGACGCCTTCGGCGAGATCGCGAGCGAAGACGGCCAGGTGCTGCACACGCTCACCGCGCCCGATGGCCGCACGGTCTCGATCTGGGCCGACTCGGCGTTCGAGTACGTGCAGGTCTACACCACGACCACGTTCCCCGGTGAGAACGGCGACGTTGCGATCGCGATCGAGCCCATGACCGCGCCGGCGGAGGCGTTCAACTCCGGGCGCGGCCTGCGCTGGCTCGACCCGGGTGAAGAGTGGCAGATCTCGTGGGGCATCCGTTTCGAGGGTTTCGCAGCGGAGTAGCGGAGTAGTCGAGCTCGGCTCTCAGCCGACGACGCACGACCCCGAGTCGACGGTCGCCTCGAGACCTGCCGCGGCATCAGCGAGCGGCGAGAGCGTCGACGTCGGGATCGCGAAGCCCACGTTGTCGACCGACTCGGACTTCGCGAAGACCACTGCGGCGACCTCCCCGTCGCCGGTGAGCACCGGCCCGCCCGAGTTGCCGTGATCGACATCGGCGGCGAGCGTCACGACGTCGCGGGTCGAGGTGACGCCGTCGGTCCGGATGCTGAGCGGGCCGCTCGACATGATGTTCGCGGGGCGCAGCTCGAACGGACCGCCGAAGGGGTAGCCGGCGATCGCGACCTCCTGGCCGAGCGCCGGCGTCGCGAGGGCGAGGGGCGGGGTCGCGAGGCCGTCGACCGCGATGAGCGCCAGGTCGTGCTCGGGGTCGAAGGACACGACGCGACCGGGCACGGCGGGCTGGCCGGGCGCCTCGATGATGGGCTCGGTCACTCCGGCGACGACGTGCGCGTTCGTCACGATGCGGTCGGGGGCGACGACGAAGCCGCTGCCCGAGAGCGTCGAGCCGCATTGGAAGGCGCTGCCGGTGATGCGCACGACGGATGCCGCGGCACGCGCGAGCTCGACGTCGTCGACCTCGAATGTGGGCAGCGCAGGGGCCTCGGTCGGTCCGCCGAGCACGTCGACGAGCCACGGCAGGCCGTTGCCGAGCGCGGCGGTGCGGATCTCGGCGAGCAGCGTCTTCGTCGGCGCGGGAGTGACGGCGTCGAGGCCCTGGAGCACTCGTGATCCGGCGATCGCCGGGGAGAGCACGGGCACGCCCATCGCCGAGACGCCGGACGCGACGAGCGCGACGACGAAGGCGCTGACGAGCAGGTTGCCGATGGCGCCGAGGATGCGGTCGAGCACGCCGAGCTTGACCGCGCGCACGCCGCGGCTGAGCAGCCGGCCGACCACCGCGCCGAGCCAGGTGCCGAGGCAGAGCAGCGCGATGGCCGCGGCGATGGCCGCAGGCACCCGCCATTCGGGCGACGGCACGATGCCCGCGATCCACGGCATGACGAAGTACGCTGCGATGCCCGCTGCGACGAGACCCACGAGACCGGCGGCGGTGCGCAGGAGCCCGGCGCGCCAGCCGTTCACGATCGCGCCGATGAAGACGAGCACGAGGGCGATGTCGAGCAGGATGCTCCAGACCATGGGGCTCCCTTCGCGGCCGGGGACTCCAGCCTGCGGCATCCGTCTTCGAGAGTCCTGAAGGCGCGCAGGCTGCGGCGGGCGCGACCGGCGCAGCGCACACGCCGAACGACCCCGTCGTTCGGGTCGACGAGGTCGTTCGGCCGTGCACGGGGGCTACATCGTCGGCATCAGCACCGAGTCGATGAGGTACACCGTCGCGTTCGCGGTGTGCACGCCGCCGCAGACGACCGCGGCGTCGTTGACCATGAGCGTGTCGCCCGAGCCCGTCACCTCGACGGTGCCGCCCTCGACGGTGGTCTGCGTGCCGACGACCTCATCGGGCGAGAGCTGACCCGGCACCACGTGGTAGGTGAGGATCTTCGAGAGCGTCGCCGAGTCGGTCTTCAGCGACTCGATCGTCGCTGCGTCGATCTTGGCGAACGCCTCGTCGACGGGGGCGAAGACGGTGAACTCGTCGCCGTTGAGGGTGCCGACGAGGTCGACGTCGGGGTTCAACTGCCCAGAGACCGCGGCGACGAGCGTCGTCAGCAGCGGGTTGTTCGAGGCTGCAACGGCCACCGGGTCGGTGGACATGCCGACCACGGATCCCGGTCCTTCGGGAACGGCCTCGGCGTAGGCGGCGCAACCGGGTCCGACGAGGTCGGCCGCCGGGTCTGCCGCCATGGGCTCTTCGCTGGGGGTGGTCTCCTCCGACGACATCGCAGGTTCGTCGTTCTCGGCGGCGCTGCCGCCCATGCTGCAGCCGGCGAGCCCGAGCACGGCGACGGCCGTGATCGAGAACGCGGCGAGGGCGGTGCGGGTGCTGCGGATCTTGGAACGCATCGGTCGACTCCTTCGTGAATGGCGACCGCGGAAGCGGGTCGTTGCGAGGGATTCGGCACGGGTCGCGGATCGGATTGGAACGGGAATCACGGGCCTTCCGACCAATCGGATCCGGCCTCCGCTGCGAATCACCGTCGACCCGAGAAAGCAGGACCCCGTGATCACCCTCGCCCTCATCGGCCTCCTCGGAGGCCTCATCACCGGCATCTCGCCGTGCATCCTTCCCGTGCTGCCCGTGATCTTCCTCTCCGGCGGGGCGCAGAGCGCGAGGGGCACGGCGGATGTCCCGGCGGCTGGCCGATGGCGGCCGTACCTGGTGATCGCGGGGCTCGTGGTGAGCTTCAGCGTCTTCACGCTCGTCGGCTCGCTCCTGCTCGCGCTGCTCGGCCTGCCGCAGGACGTGCTGCGGTGGGCGGGCATCGTCGTGCTCGTGCTCATCGGCGTCGGGCTCATCGTGCCGCGCTTCGAGGAGCTGCTCGAGAAGCCCTTCTCGTGGATCCCGCGGAAGAACGTCGGAACGGAGCAGGGCGGGTTCCCGCTCGGCCTCGCGCTCGGCGCCGTCTACGTGCCGTGCGCCGGACCCGTGCTCGCGGCCATCACCGTCGCCGGGTCCACCGGGCGGATCGGCGTCGAGACCGTCGTGCTGACCGTCTCGTTCGCGATCGGCGCGGCGCTGCCGTTGCTCGTCTTCGCGCTCGCCGGCCGTCGGGTGGCCGAGCGCGTGAAGACCTTCCGCAAGCACCAGAAGGGCATCCGAATCACGGGCGGCGTCGTCATGATCGCGCTCGCCGTGGGGCTCGTCTTCAACCTGCCGCAACTGCTGCAGCGGCTCGTGCCCGACTACACGAGCGCGTTCCAGCAGGAGCTCGCCGACTCGGAGGAGGTCACACGGGCGCTCGACCTGGGCGGTCTCGTCAACGACGAGAACGCGAAGCTCGACGAGTGCACGAACGGCGCCGCCGAGCTCGAGTCGTGCGGCACGGCCCCGTCGATCAAGGGGATCCAGCAGTGGTTCAACACGGAGGCCGGTGCGCCCGTCGATCTCGCCGAACTGCGCGGCCAGGTCGTGCTCGTCGACTTCTGGGCGTACTCGTGCATCAACTGCCAGCGCTCCATCCCGCACGTCGTCGCCTGGGACGAGGCGTATCGCGATGCCGGCCTCGCGGTCGTCGGCATCCACTCGCCCGAGTACGCGTTCGAGAAGGAGCCGCGCAACGTCGAGGCGGGCATCTCAGCCTTCGGCATCGACTACCCGGTCGGCCTCGACAACTCGCTCTCGACGTGGACGAACTATCGCAACCGCTACTGGCCGGCGCACTACCTGATCGACGCCGAGGGCGTCGTACGGCACATCTCGTTCGGCGAGGGCAACTACGCGGCGACCGAGGCGCTCATCCGCGAGCTGCTGGAGGACGCCGACCCGGCCGTCGCCCTGCCCCCGGTCACCGAGCAGGCGGACGACACCCCCGAGGCCGGTTCCACGACGCCCGAGACCTTCCTCGGCACCACGAAGCGGCAGAACTTCGGCGGCGCAGAACCGTATCGCCGGGCGACGATCGAGTTCGCCTTCCCGGGCGACCTCGTCGCCGACTCCTTCGCGCTCGATGGCGCCTGGGCGCTCGACACGCAGTCGATCTCGCCCTCGGCCGACGACGCCCGCGTGCGGCTCGACTACACCGCGAGCGAGGTGCGGATGGTGCTCGGCGGGGAGGGCACGATCGTCGTCGACGACGGCGAGGAGCGCCGAGCGATCGCGATCAGCGGCGTGCCCCGCTCGTACGAGCTCGTGAAGACGGATGCCGCGGCATCCGGAACCATCACCGTCACCGTGAGTCCCGGTGTCGACGCCTACTCCTTCACGTTCGGATGAGCCATGCGATCACGGAGCACCGCGGGGCCGACGTGGCCCGCACGACGACCGCCGTCAGATCTGGCATGCTGGGGCGCGTGGCCGACCGCGACAGTGACCTCACTGCGCCGGCGTCCGTCTCGACCGCAGAGCAACTGCTCACGCGGGTCGGCGCAGGCGACCGGGAGGCGTTCGGCGAGCTCTACGACCAGACGTCGGCCAGGATCTTCGGCCTCGTGCGCCGACTCGTGGTCGACCCGGCGCAGGCCGAGGAGGTGACGCAGGACGTGTACCTCGAGATCTGGCAGACCGCGCCGCGATTCGATGCGACCCGCGGAAGCGCCCTCGCCTGGATGTTCACGCTTGCCCATCGGCGTTCCGTCGACCGCATCCGGGCGTCCCAGGCCGCGCGCGATCGCGACCTCCGCATCGGCGTGCGCGACCTCGACGTTCCCGTCGACACCGTCGCCGAGACGGTCGAGATCCGAGTGGAGCACGAACGGGTCGTCGGCGCGCTCGGGGATCTCAGCGAACTGCAACGCGAGTGTGTTTCGCTGGCGTACTACGGCGGACTCACGCAGAGCGAGATCGCCGACCGCCTCGAGGTGCCGCTCGGCACCGTGAAGACCCGACTCCGAGACGGCATGATCAGACTGCGAACCGCATTGGGGGTGACGACATGAGCGAGACCAACGAACCGCGAGACGAGCGCGGTGAGACGCGCGGCGAGTCCGCGCCCGATGAGCTCGACGCGCTCCGCGACGCCGTCGCGGCGTATGCGCTCGACGCGGTCGACGCCGACGAGCGGGCGGCCGTCGAGCGTGCGCTCGCCGACGATGCCGATCTCCGCGGCGACGCCGACGGCTTCGCCGAGACGGCAGCCCTGCTCGCCGGCATGGCCGCTCCCGTCGAGCCGCCGCCCGCGCTCAAGTCCCGCCTCATGGCGCAGCTCGACGGGCTGCCGCAGCAGCTTCCGGATGCCTCGGCGCCCACGGTTCCGGAGCCGACGCCCGTGGTTCCGGCGGCGGCGTCTGCGATTCCGGATCCGGCGACCGTTGCGCCGCTGCAGGCGCCCCGCGAGCCCGGCCCGGTGGAGCAGGCCGCGCGTCGGCGCTGGTTCCAGCGTCCGGGTGCGATCATCGCGGCAGCGGCGGCATCCGTCGTGCTCATCGCCGGTGCCATCATCGGCATCGGGTGGGCCGGACCCAACGGCTGGGGTGCGCAGCGCGAGATGGCGGCGATCGCCGAGGCTCCCGACGTCGAATCGTCGACCCATGAAATCGAGGGCGGCGGCGCCGTCACGCTCTACTGGTCGGCCGAGCAGGGCCGCTCGGGAGTCGTCGTCGAGGGCCTGCCCGACGTGGGCGACACGTCGACGTACGAGCTCTGGTACATCGACGATGCGGGTGCGCAGTCGGCCGGAACGTTCGACGTGGCCGACGGCGAGACGTGGCGCGTGCTCGACGGCGACTTCGCGCCCGGCGTCGCGGTCGGCGTCACCGTCGAACCCGCCGGCGGTTCAGCGCAACCCACGACCGAACCCATCGTCGTCATCCCGACGTAGTCGACCTGCCACAACGGATGCCCCGGTGCCGATGCACCTCGGTTAGGGTCTGAGTGCCCGTGGCCGATCGGCCGGGCCAGCACACGATGAGGAGTGACGGATGCGCGTCGGCATGTTCCTGAATTACGCGGGCGGCTTCCGTGAGGTGGCCGACGAGGTCGTCGAACTCGAGCGCGCGGGCGTCGACCTCATCGCGGTGCCCGAGGCGTACTCGTTCGACGCCGTGAGCCAGCTCGGCTTCCTCGCGGCTCGCACCTCGACCATCACGCTGGCCTCCGGCATCCTGCAGCTCTACACGCGCACGCCCACGCTCACGGCGATGACCGCCGCCGGTCTCGACTTCGTCTCGGACGGCCGGTTCGAACTCGGCATCGGGGCCTCCGGTCCGCAGGTCATCGAGGGCTTCCACGGCGTGCCCTACGACGCTCCGCTCGGCCGCACGCGCGAGCTCGTCGACATCTGCCGCATGGTCTGGCGCCGCGAACCCGTCGTGCACGAGGGGCGCCGCTACAAGATCCCGCTGCCGGCGGGGGAGGGCACCGGCCTCGGCAAGCCGCTGAAGCTCATCAACCACCCCGTGCGGGAGCGCATCCCGATCACGATCGCCTCCCTCGGGCTGAAGTCGGTCGAGCAGACCGCGGAGATCGCCGACGGCTGGCTGCCGATGTTCTTCCACCCCGAGCGTGCAGCCGGCGTCTGGGGCGACGCGCTCGCCGCGGGCACCGCGAAGCGCGCACCCGAGCTCGCGCCCCTCGACATCTTCGCGAGCCCCGCGTTCGCGATCACCGACCACCCCGAGCAGGTGCTGCCGCTCGTCAAGCCACAGCTCGCGCTCTACATCGGCGGCATGGGTGCCCGCGGCAAGAACTTCTACAACGAGCTGATCTCGAGCTACGGGTTCGAGGCAGAGGCCGCGCACATCCAAGACCTCTACCTCGAGGGCCGAAAAGACGAGGCGATCGCGGCGGTGCCCGACGAGCTCGTCAGCGCGGTCTCGCTCATCGGCCCCGCCGGCCATGTCGCCGAGCGGGTCGCCGCCTTCGCCGAGGCCGGTGTCACGACGCTCGCCGTGACCCCGCTCGCTCGCACCTCGGCAGAGCGCATCGCGCTCATGGGCGGGCTGCGCGCGATCGTCGGCTGAAACTGCCTCTGGCGCACGGGCCGGGAACGGGGCTACCGTGAGATCGTGCTCGCGATGACGCGGGCGCAAGGGACACCTGGGGAGGAGCCGCCATGGCGGGAACGTTCGAGCTCTACGAGGATGCGAGCGGGCAGTTCAGGTTCCGACTGAAGTCCGGCAACGGTCAGACGATCGCGGCATCCGAGGCCTACACGACGAAGGCAGCCGCGAAGAACGGCATCGAGTCGGTGCGAACGAACGCCGCCGACGCATCCATCGTCGACCAGACCGAGTAGTTCGAGCGCCCGCCGAGGCGGTGCCCGGGAACGGGCCCGCTGCGGCGTGCGTTCGACTCGTTGGAGCGATGTACGCTCGGTTCGTCATTCTGGTGCCCCCAGAGAGGCTCGAACTCTCGACCCACGGATTAACCTGCTGCACTAGGTTTCCCTAGCCACCGTCACCGGCTTGCAGTCTGGACTATATCTTCACCTTCGGCCGAGCCGGTCAGGTGCGCCGCGTGTAGTCTCTGAGGTTCCCTTGCGGTTACCTGCTGATTGCCCAATCCCTCGGATTGTCACTGCCCTCTCGGGCGAGTACCTCGGGCTCTCAGGGTGTTCCAGCATATAGCGGCGGTCATCCAGCGTATTTCGACGCTGGCGCTCCTATTTTTTGTTGAAGTCCGTTGCTCTAACCAACTGAGCTATGGGGGCGGAGACAGCCTAACAGGCCGATTCCGACGGTGGCCCTCGGGGACGTGTCGGGAGGTGCGGCTACCGTGCCGACGTGAAGGAATGCTGCATCTGCCGGCGAAGCCTGCCGCGATCCCAGTTCAACGTGAAGTCCGCGTCGCCCGACGGAGTCCAGAACGTCTGCCGAGAGTGCAATCGGGCACAGGCTCGCGAGTACTACGCACGGAATCGCGACGCACACGTTCGCGTCGTCATGGCGCGCCGGGCCGAGCAGCGGAGGCTCGCGATCGAGGCTGTCGGCGCGTACCTGCTCGCGCATCCGTGCGTCGATTGCGGCGAGGCAGACGTGCGCGTGCTCGACTTCGACCATCGCGTCGGGAGCGGCAAGCAGGCCGAAGTGATGCGGCTGGTCCAGAACGGCTACTCCGTCACTCGCGTCATGGCCGAGATCGCGAAATGCGACGTGCGTTGTCGGAACTGCCACGCCAAGGTGACGTACGAACGCTTGGGAGACAACTGGCGTACGACGCTCATGCGACGTACGGCCGGCGACGAATGAACGACGGGTGGGCCGCGCGTGCGCGCGACCCACCCGTCGTTCGATGTCACTTCTTGGCGTGCGCCCCGCCCTTCAGCGGGACGACGGTGAGCTTCGCGGCGCCCGGCGCCAGCGATTCCGTCGTCACGTAGAGCGACTCGGCGCGGATCGAGACGGCCGAGGGCATCACGACCTCGATGACGGACGTCGCCGAGGTCGCACCGGGGGCGACGACCGCGACCTGTCCGGCACCCATCGGCCCGCCGAAGAGTTCGGCGACGTAGAGCGTGCCGTTCGGTGCCACGGCGATGCCGGTCGCGCCACCGAATCCGGTCGCGGCGACCTCGAGGTCACCGGTGCCGGGGTCGATCGCGTACACGACGCCGCGCGGGCCGAGCGTCGGGTCCTCGGAACCTCCAGGCAGGCTCGTCACGTACAGCAGGCCATCGGGGCCCATCTCGACGTCGGTGGGCACGGGCTCGGCGCTGTATTCGTGACCGTAGACGCAGGCAGGCCACGGGGTCCCGCTGGCGTTCTCAGCAGTGACGGTGATCGGTGCCGCCGGCGGCAGCACGGCGACGGTCGAGACGACGCCCTCCGCATCGACCTTCACGACCGCGTTCGCGCCGGCATCGGCGATGTAGACCTCGCCGTTCACGACCGTCGCGCCGTACGCGTGCGTGTCGAGGATGCCCGTGTAGTTCGGCATCCCGAGCGGCGGGAACTCCGGGAACGGCACGAACTCGGCCTCGCATTCGGCGCTGAGATCGCTGAACCCGTAGGTGTTGACCGCATCGGGGTTCTCGGCGGCCTCGTAGGCCGCCAGATCGACGATGGGCGTCTCGACGCCGTCGATGAGCGAGGTCAGCCACGCACTCGTGTGGTCGAAGCTCGTGCGCACGAAGTAGACGGTGCCGCCGTCCACCGCGGGAGCACTGATCTCCTCGCCGGGTGCTGCGGCGAGCTCGGTGACGCCGCCCTTCTTGTCGACGAGCGAGAGCACGCCGGCGAAGTTCTGCGAGACGATCGCCCGGCCCGATCCGTCGATGGCGAGTCCGAGCGGAGCGTCGAGGTCGTCGGCCATCGTCACGGGGGCACCGGGCGGGGCGGCGAGCGCGGGTGTCGCTGCGGCGAGCGTGATGGCGGCCGCCATCGCCACGCCGATGAGTGGAATACGCGTGTGCATGAAACGATCTCCTCGGGATGGAGTGGTTCTAGGGCATGCCGGACGGCGTTTCCCCGGTGGCGTCGTCTGCGCCAGTCGGTGTCAGAGTATTCCTCGCTTTCGTGGGCGTCGAGGGAGTGCCTCTACCCAGAACAGGGGGGCACCCCTCGGCTCCTACGGCTCACGATCGAGCGCACGCCACTCCACGTACGCCGCGACCGCGAGCCCGAGCATCGGGCCCCAGAACCAGAAGGGCAGCACGAGGTTGACGAGCAGGGCGTCGATCGGCGCATCCGTCCGGCCGACGGTCGTCAGCAGCATCGGCACCGCGGCGATGCAGAGGATCCCGGCCGCGATGAAGCCGGGGACCGCTGCGACCCCGACCGGCACCGGTCGACCGCCGATCCGCGGCATCCACTCGGGGAAGACCCGACCCCACGGGAGGATCAGTCCGAGCGTGAGGAGACTTGCGGCGGTAGCGCCCGCGCCGATCACGAGCCCGGTGACGAGCATCGCCGGGTCGTGGTGCACGGTGCTCGGTGCGAAGAGGGGCCAGGGTGTCACCCAGCTCGCACGAGCCACCACGTAGGGGAGCGGGCCAAGGGCAGCGAGGATCGTGATCGTCTTGCGGTGGCGAACCATCCACGACGCCAGGCGGCCCGAGCCCGCGGAGCGGAGTGTCATGATCGCCAGCGCCGCCCAGACCAGGGCGGAGATCAGGCCGAGTGCGACGATCGCGAAGCCGGGGAGGCCGGCGACGAGTGCGCCGCCCACCGTCACTGCGAATGCTACGACTCCGTCGATGTTCAGCCCGGCCCATAGCACTGCTGTCGCGACCAGGAGGATCAGACCGGCGAGCAGCGAGGCACCGAGGCGCGGCGCTCGCACCACGGTGACCCCGATGGTGACGAGGCCGGCGATCACGGCGGCGGCCCCGAAGAGGTACCCGGTGAGGGAGATGCTCGACATGCTGCCGAACAGGAAGGAGAACGTGATGGCGACGCCGCCGGCGGCGACGCCCGCCGCCACCGAGCGTGGACGTGCCGCACGTGCTCGCGCGAGCAGGGCGGCGAGCGCCACTCCCGCCGCGCCGGCGGCGAGGGCGAGGAGCGCCGCCGCCGTCGGGTCGAGCAACAGCGTCGCGAGGCTCGGCGTCACGGGGCTCACGAACGGGCTGAGTGCGGGATCGGCGAGCCAGGCGATCGAGAGTCCGGTGATGACCGCCGAGGCGACGAGTGCGGCGTAGGCGAGCGGTCGGACTCGTCCCGGGGTCCGGCGGCGGGTCGCGCCGGGCCGTCCAGGAACGGCGCGGGCGGCGGATTCTGCGGTGGTCACGGTGCATCTCCTCGTGATCGGCGTTCGGCCGCACGGTGCGGCAACGGTCAGCGTGCCAGCGCGACGGATCGTGCGCCTCACCCCGACGGGTGAGGCGCACGCCGAAGCGACCCGGGTAGCGTGAGCGGCGATATGGATGCACCGTCCGGCCCAGACGCCACCCTTCGATCGTCGCGGAACCCCTCGCTCGCGGATCTGGTCGCCGCGCTCGCCGCGGCCGCGGCGCTGCTGCCGCTCACGATCGTCGAGGTGCTCGGTGCCGCGCCGTCGAACCCGGGCTGGACGACCGTCGTCATCGGGCTCTTCGTGCTGCTGCACGCGGCCGCGGCCCTGCGTCGGCGTTCGCCGATCGGTGGGATCTTCGTCGCCTCCGTCATCATGCTGGCGCTCACCGCGGCGAGCCTGCCCGGGAGCCCGACCGTCGCGGTGCTCCTGCCGAGCAGTGTCGTCTACCTCGTCTTCGTCTTCACGGCGGCGGAGAGCGGCACGCGGCTGGCCGATGTCGCCGCGATCGCCTTGGGGCTCGCCGGCGCGGCGATGATGACGGCGGTGGCGATCGCGCATGACGCGGTCGATGCGATCGCATCCGAACCCGGTGCGATCATCACGCTCGCGGGCTTCCTCGTCGCGTCGATCGGGGCAGCATGGGCGCTCGGCCGCTCTCGGCTCGAGCTCCGTCGCGCTCGCGCGGCCCGGGAACTCGCTCGAGAACAGGGCGCGGAGCTCCGGCTGCAACGGGAGCGCGAGGCCGCCGCCGATGAGCGTCGCCGGCTCGGCCGCGATCTGCACGACGTCGTGTCGCACTCGCTCGCCGTGATGGTCGCCCAGGCCGAGGCGTCGCGCCTGCTGCTCGGCCGCGACGACGCGAGGGCCCGCATCTCCATCGAGCACGTCGTGTCGACCGGTCGCAGCGCGATGTCGGACATGCGCGGGCTCGTCGCCGTGCTCGCAGCGCCGACGGGCGACGCCGAGCACGGTGCCGCTCCGATGGAGCCCAGTCCGGGCCTCGCGGACCTGCCTGAGCTCGTCGCACGCGCTACGGCACCCGGACGCGCAGCAGCGTTCGAAGAGCTCGGGTCGCCCCGTCAGGTCAGCCCGGGCACCGAACTGACGGTGTACCGCATCGTGCAGGAGTCGCTCACGAACATCCTGAAGCACACGGATCCACCGACGCGCAGCATCGTGCGACTCGAGTGGGGAGTCGACGTGGTCGACGTGGTCGTGGAGGACGACGGCGGCGGCGGTCGAGCCCCGGCCGATCGGCACGACGGCCGCGGCATCCGCGGCATGCGCGAGCGGGCACGGCAGCTCGACGGCACCCTCGAGAGCGGTCCGATCGTCGGAGGAGGTTGGCGCACTCGCCTGTCTCTGCCCTCCGCGCCGATGGAGATGGTGCCATGAGCGACCTCGGCCACGCGTCATCCGCTCGCATTCGCGTCGCGATCGCCGATGACCAGGAACTCATCCGTTCCGCCGTCGCCGTCATGGTGGAGGCGCATGCCGACCTCGAACTCGTCGGTGCGGCGGCCGATGGTGGCGAGCTCCTCGAACTGGCCAGGGCGCATCGCCTCGACGTCGTGCTCATGGACATCCGGATGCCCCGCCTCGACGGCATCGAGACCACGCGCCGCCTGGCCGGGGAGCATCCCGCGACGCGGACGCTCATCCTCACGACCTACGACCTCGACGAGTACGTGTTCGCCGCGATCCGGGCAGGAGCGAGCGGGTTCCTCACGAAGGACGCCTCGAGCGACGAGATCGCCGCGGCGATCAGGGCCGTCCACAGCGGTGATGCCGTGCTCGCGCCGCGCGCGACCGCGAGCCTGGTCGAGTTCGTCGCACTGGCACCGACGCCCGCCGACCCCACCGAGCTGCTCGCCGACCTGACCCCGCGCGAGCGGGAGGTGCTCATGCAACTCGTGACCGGCGCGTCGAACGAACAGGTGGCCGCGCGCCTCTACCTGACCGGCAACACGGTCAAGACGCACGTCCGCTCGATCCTCTCGAAACTCGACCTCGCCGACCGTGTGCACGTCGTCATCTGGGCGTTCGAGCACGGGATCGCCGGCACGCGGGATCGACGGGGAACCCGGAAGGCTCCCGGCCAACGCGAGTAATGTGTGCGGCGATGGCTTCCGAATTCTCCCGCCCCACCAAGTTCCCGCCCGGCATGTTCGAGGCCTTCAAGGGTGCCGAGGATCCGGCGCACCTCAGCCGGGTGGCCCACGACACCGCCGCAGCCCTGCTCGCGCGCGTGCAGGCCGACCCCGACCCCGAGGTCGTCGCCCGTCTCGTCGCCTACACCGACGAGCACGGCATCGATGCGATCGCCGAGCTGTGGTCGCGCGCGTCGGCGAAGAGCCTGCCGGGGGCGCTGTGGCGTGTCTACCTGCTCCGCGCGCTCATCCGTCAGGACCCGCGCAGCATGAGCCTCGCGTTCCAGCGCGGCTCAGAGGTCTCGCACACGATCGATCAGGTCGTCGCCGGAGCCGCCATCCCGGCGGGGCCCGACGAGGTCGTCGAACTCGCCGATCGCATCCTGCACGGGCTGTTCACGGGAGATTTCGCGGTCGCCCTCGAACGCGCCGCGGCATTCGCGCGCGTCGCGGCGACCGGCTCGGTGAGCCTGGCCGACGATGCGGACGAGTCCGATGCCGTGCACCCCGATCGGCCGGCGAAGCTCACGATCCGGGCCCATCGGCTCGTCGAGCTCGCCGACGAGCTGACCTCCTGCGCACGGCTCTGGCGGCGCGACGCGCTCGATTGACGTGCGTCAGCGGCCGGGCGGGAATGAACCGCCTCCCGACGTCGTTTAGAATTGACGTGGCCGGCCGCAGTAACCCCGGGCTCCAATATTCGCCGCTCCGAGCGGCCTCGCGCCGAGAGGCGTTCTGCGGCCGGCCTCTTGCATGTCCGGGAGCGTCCTGCGCCGCATCCTCAGGTGGTGAGCGGATGCCTCGATGCCCGCGCGAGCCCGCGGCATCCGCGTAGCATCGGAGGATGCCCGAGACCGTCACGCTCCTCATCGAACCCGCTCCCGCCGACGCACGCGACCTCGACGTCGCGGGGACCCTGCGCGACGTCGACGCGACCGCGCCCGCACTGCGGGTCGGCGAGCTGTCGACCCAGCGCGGCGACGGCATCTTCGAGACGATCGGCGTCGTCGACGGGCATGCGCAGGAGGCTGGGCCGCACCTCGCGCGCCTGCGCAACTCCGCGCTCATCTGCGAACTCCCGGAGCCGAACCTCGACCAGTGGCAGGCTGCGATCGACACCGCAGTTGCGCGACTGCCGCAACGCGGCGAGTTCGCGATCAAGCTCGTGCTCAGCCGCGGCGTCGAGCACGGTCCCGCCCCCACCGCCTGGCTGCACGCCGTGCCTGCTGCGGACTTCAGCGGGGTGCGTGAACGCGGTGTGGCGGTCGTCACGCTCGACCGCGGGTACGCGCACGACGCGGCGGAACGCGCGCCCTGGTTGCTGCTCGGCGCGAAGACCCTCAGTTACGCCACGAACATGGCGGCGCTTCGCGAGGCCCACCGCCGCGGCGCAGACGACACCATCTTCGTCTCCTCCGACGGCTACGTCATGGAGGGGCCGACGTCGAGCGTCATCCTCCGCCATGGCGACGTCTACTCGACGCCGGCGCCCTCGGGCGCGATCCTGCACGGCACCACGCAGCAGAGCCTCTTCGAGCACCTCGAGTCGACCGGGCGGGCGACGGAGTACCGCGACATCCCGATCTCCGAGCTCTCCACCGCTGATGCGATCTGGCTCGTCTCGAGCGTGCGGCTCGCCGCCGGGGTGACGAGCCTCGATGGCGCACCCGTCGCCTATGACGCCGCCGAAACGCGCGGATTCAACGACTACCTGCTCTCGCCTCGCGACTGATCCTCGCGAGACCGGCGCTCCACTTTCCGTTCGGTGCCGAGGCGGATGGCGCGGTCTCGCGTCCCCTGAACGGGGAATTGCGCGCCGCGGAAAGCGCCCTCGACGCCCGTTTGTAAATGTTGCTAACATAACCGCACGCGATCAGTGAAGTGAGCGAGCGGAGGGTGGCACCCATGAGCGAGGCTCCGCGTCACGACCCCCGCCCCCGCTCCAGCGGTGAGGTCTTCGAGGGCTCGAATGCGATCGTCGAGCTGCTCTCGCAGCACGGCATCACCGTCGCGCCGCACGTCGCGGCCCGACTCGGACTCGGCCTGGCCGGGGACGCCGGCGCCATCATCGAGGTGGCGACGGCCCTGCGCGCATCGCAGCGGCTGGGGCTCACCTCGCTCCCCGATCCGCTTCCGACCGTACCGGCGGTCGACGTGGCCATCGGGCCCGACTGCGAACGGCTCGTCAGCTGGGAACGACAGGCCCTCGTGATCGCAGCCGTCTGCATCGACGACCGCATCGACGTGCTGCTCGCGGCCACGGGCCG
This sequence comes from Agromyces fucosus, assembly GCF_004134865.1. Classification (GTDB taxonomy): domain Bacteria; phylum Actinomycetota; class Actinomycetes; order Actinomycetales; family Microbacteriaceae; genus Agromyces; species Agromyces fucosus. The sequence goes on from NZ_SDPO01000003.1 coordinate 846,634, forward strand.
CTCGATGGCCGAACTCGTCGAGAGTGCCCTGAGCCGGCACCTGCTGCTCGTCGCCGGACACTTCGCCTTCGCGGACCCGCGAACCCGCGTCTGGGTTCATGGGCATGCGTCGCTGGCCGATCGCACCGCGGCGCACGGCGCACTCGCCGACGCGTATCGGATCATGCGGATCCCCGAGCACGAGACCTGGCACCGATCGCTCGCCACGCTCGAGGGGTCGAGCGACCTCGTCGGGCCGCTGCTGGACATCGCGGAGCGAGCGGATGCCGCGGGTGAAGCGGAATGGGCGCACACCGTCGCACGCGAGGCGGCGAGCCACGCCGGCGGCGAGCAGGCGGTCCGGGCCCGGAGCATCGCCGGTCGCGCCGCGCTGCACGCCGGATTCGTCGAGGAAGCCGAACGCTGGTTCGGCGACGTGCTTCGCCGGGGAGATGAGCCCTGCCGAACCGCGGTGCTCGGCGAGTACCTCATCGCCGTGGCGATGCTGAGCGGCGACGTGCCCGACCTCGAACTCGACGAACGACTCGAGCATGTCGAGTCCTGCACCGAGGGCGGGCGGCATGCACTCGCCCGGGCACTGCTCATCGCCGCCGGCCTGCTCGCGGAGCGGGGCGCGATGCACCGGGCAGTACAACGACTCGCGCAGGCACGCGAACTCCTCGACCGATCGGGCCTCCCGCGCGACGAGTGGCGCGCAATGCGCGACTGGTGCGCGCTGTTCGGCAGTGCGGGCTGCGATTCCGAGCTCGCAACGGGCGGCCCGACACTCGAGTCAGGGCCCATTCCCGAGACGACGTACTTCGGTGCCGTCCGCGTGCTCGCCCTCGCCCTCGAGCGCGGACTGGCCGGAGACGCCGTCGGGGCGGCGCGTCGGCTCGCCGTGCACCGGGACGTCGTCGGCGCGACCGAGGGGGTCGCCGCCGCGGTCGAACGGTCGCCGCTCATGCGCGCCGAGCGAGCGGTCGCGATCGCACTGCTCGAACTCTGGGCGGGGGAGGTGGGACGCGCGGCGAACGGCCTGAGGCAGGCGGCATCCGACCTGCCGATCGCGCTCGCGTTCGGCGGACTCGGTGCCGCCCTGGCGCGTCGGATCGAACTCGTCTCGACGGGCGAGATCGGGCCGTGGGCGCGCGCGATCGAGTCCGTGCTGCCGCAGCCGGTCCTCGGCGTGCGGCGCGAGGACCTGATCGATCGGGCCGTTTCGGCGCACCTGCACGGGCGCAGGGCGGAAGCGGAGACCCTCGTCGCGCTCGCTGACGAGCGGTCCCTTCGCGAGTTCGGTTGCGGCCTGCACGTGCCGGGTCTCGACGCCGCCTCCGAAGACCTCGGAGGCTCCGGCGATGCCCCCGTGCACGGCGTCGGGCGCACCGAGCCGGCCCATGGTGCAGGGCGGCGCACGCCCGACGCCCGGCTGGCGAGCGAGCTCCGGCATCGGATGCGGTGCATCGACCGTGCCGGCTTCGACGCCGACCACGCGGCCGTCGCCGAACTGGCGCGAGCGATCGTCTCGCCGTACGAGCGCGCGCGGACGGAGCTCATGCTCGCTCGGACCTGCGCCGCGTTCGGCGCGAGCGACCTGGCAGAGCGGCACCTCGTGGCGGCGGAGCACCTGTTCGGCGACTGCGGTGCGATCGGATGGTTGCAGGCGGTCGCCGCCGAGCGGGAGTCGCACGGCGGAGGCATCCCGGCCGGCGCGCCCGCGGCCGGCTCGCTCGAACCGCCGGGCATCGGATCCGAGGCCACCGAGCAATGGGATGCGGGCGCGCGCGGGGTCGGCCGCATCCCGCCGCCGATCGAGGCCGGGAACGCCGAAGGGGCACCGCGTGCGGCGTCGGCACCATACCGACGTGAGGCCGCCTCCGCACCCGCCGATGAGGCCTCGCGGCAGACGTGGGATCTCGCGGACTGCCGAGCGGCGTGGGCCCAGGTGCTCACCGACCGCGAACTCGAGGTCGCCATGCTCGTGGTCGAGGGCATCTCCAACCGCGACGCGGCCGCACGGCTGTTCGTCTCCGTCCGCACGGTCGAGGTGCACGTCGGGAGGGTGTTCTCCAAGCTCGCGGTGCATTCGCGTGTCGAGCTGGCGGTGCTCGCGCACCGGATGCACGGACGGATGTCGGGCACCCATACGTAGTCCTGCGTATGCGTGGATGTGCTGATTCGCCGTCGTCCTGCCTCCACTAGCGTCGGGCTGCCCGCGAGTCGCGTGGGCCGAAACATCCGAATCGGACGGGAACGACATGCGAACACCCCATCGAATGCGCGCGCGGCTCGTGACCGCCGCGGCCGGCATCGGCCTGCTCCTGGCAGCCCTCATCCCACCAGCGATCGCGAACGCGGCGGAGCCGTGCAGCGTCGCATGGAGTGCCACGACGGCGTACTCGGGCGGGGCGAAGATCTCGTACGAGGGCGTGAACTACACCGCGAAGTGGTGGACGCAGAACAACGTGCCGGGCACCGAGCAGTGGGGGCCGTGGGGGAGCGACGGTGCCTGCGGAACGACCACGCCGACGCCGACGCCCACGCCCACGCCGACGCCGACTCCGACGCCGACGCCGACGCCGACGCCCGAGCCGGGCACGCCGTGGACCGCCAACCCCGACGAGAAGTGCCGACCCGACGGTCTCTACCAGACGCCGGGCGTGAACGTGCCGTACTGCACGGTGTACGACGCGAACGGTCGCGAGAAGCTCCCGAACGGACTCGAGCACCGGGTGATCGGCTACTTCACCAGCTGGCGCACGGGCGTCGACGGCACCCCGCGGTACCTCGCGAGCGACATCCCGTGGACCAAGATGAGCCACATCAACTACGCCTTCGCGCACATCGACGGCGCCGGAAAGGTGTCCGTGGGTGCGGAGAACGCGAACGACGCGGCGACCGAGCTGACCTGGCCCGGCGTCGCCGGCGCCGAGATGGACCCGGCGCTGCCGTACCGGGGCCACCTCAACCTGCTCGAGAAGTACAAGAAGGCCAACCCGGGCGTGAAGTCGCTCGTCTCGGTCGGCGGCTGGGCCGAGACCGGCGGATACTTCGGTGCCGACGGCGCCCGCGTCGCGAACGGCGGCTTCTACACGATGACCGAGTCGCAGGCGAAGATCGACGTGTTCGCGGACTCGGCGGTCGCGTTCATCCGCCAGTACGGCTTCGACGGGGTCGACATCGACTACGAGTACGCGACGAGCAACAACAAGGCGGGCAACCCCGACGACTTCGGGGTCTCCGACCCTCGCCGCGCCACCCTGTGGGCGAACTACGCCAAGCTCATGAAGACGCTGCGCGAGAAGCTCGATCGCGCCGGTGCCGCCGATGGTCAGCACTACCTGCTGACGGTCGCCGCGCCCGCCTCGGGCTGGTTGCTCCGCGGCCAGGAGGTGCACCAGGTCGTGCAGTACCTGGACTACGTCAACATGATGTCGTACGACCTGCACGGGGCGTGGAACGAATACGTCGGCGGCAACGCACCGCTCTACGACGACGGCAAGGACGCCGAGCTCACCGCGGGTGGCGTCTACACCGCCTACAAGGGCATCGGCTACCTCAACACCGACTGGGCCTACCACTACTTCCGCGGCGCGATGCAGGCCGGTCGCATCAACATCGGCGTGCCCTTCTACACCCGCGGATGGACCGGGGTGACCGGCGGCACCGACGGACTCGGAGGCAAGGCGCCATTGGCGGACCAGACCAAGTGCGCGTTCGGCACGGGCCCGACCATCGGCGGCACCGACAAGTGCGGCAACGGTGCGAGCGGCATCGACAACCTGTGGCACGACAACGACGCGTTCGGTATCCAGATGGCCGCCGGCGCGAACCCGATCTGGCATGTCCTCAACCTGCAGAACGGCACGGTCGGCGACTACGCGGCGAGCTACGGCTCACCGACGGCCCCGCTGGTCGGCACGTACGCGCACAGGTTCGACCCGGTGTCGAAGACCGAGTGGTGGTGGAACTCGGCCACGAAGACCTTCCTCTCGGGCGACAGCGACCAGGCGATCCAGGCCAAGGCCGACTACGTGGCGCAGAAGGGTCTCGGTGGCGTCATGATCTGGGAACTCGCGGGCGACTACGGGTACGACTCCGCGAAGGGCCAGTACACGATGGGCTCGACGCTCGTGAACCGCATCCACCAGACGCTCTCGACATCCCAGCCGTACGGACCGTCGAAGGCGGCCGCCGCGACGCCGACGAAGGCGATCGATCTGCAGGTGTCGTACGACGAGTTCGCGCTCGGCGACAACAACTACCCGATCAACCCGAAGGTGACCTTCACCAACAGGTCCACTGCGGCGATCCCCGCCGGGACGAAGATCACCTTCGACACCGGCACGAGCGACACCGGCGAGCTGAAGGAGCAGAACGGCTGGGGCATCACGAAGGTCGCCACCGGGCACACCGGCAACAACGTCGGCGGGCTGAAGGGCGACTTCCACACGTACTCGATCACGGTTCCGTCGGGAGGCATCCCGGCCGGTGGTTCGTTGTCCACGAAGCTGTCGTGGTCGATGCCGATGGCCCAGCTCTCGAACCTCCGCGTGCAGATCGGGGCCGAGACCTTCGCGACGCTGTACGACCTGCCGCGGAACGCGCTGGTCGTCGCACCCGGCGGATCGGGCGGCGGCCCCGGCGGAGGCACGGGCACGTGCGACGCGGCGGCGTGGAGCGCCGCGACCGTGTACACGGGAGGCCAGCAGGTGTCGTACGGCGGCGCCGAGTACACCGCGAAGTGGTGGACGCAGGGCAACACCCCCGGATCCTCCGATGTCTGGGGCACGGCGACCGCCTGCTGATCTGCAGGCGGACCTGACGGAGCCGAGTACGTACTCCTACGTACTCGGCTCCGTCGCGTTCACCGGAACATGTGTGGATCGTGCGGACGCAGCGCCGAGGCATCCGCTCGTAGCTTGGCGATGAGGGGCGCGACCGCGCCCGTTCCTCCTCGACGAAGGACACCATGCAGAGACAGAGAAGCACGCGACGGGGCCTGCGCACAGCGCTGGCCACCCTCGCCACCGGCGCGATGGTCGCCGGTCTCGCCGCGGTCGGTGCGGCCGCCCCCGCCGTCGCCGCCGAGACGGCGCCGAGTGCCGTCAACGGCTATCGCAACGTCGGCTACTTCGCCCAGTGGGGCGTCTACGGACGCGCCTTCCAGGCCAAGCAGCTCGAGACCTCGGGCGCGGCAGCCGACCTCACCCACATCAACTACGCGTTCGGCAACATCCACCACCAGGACCTCACGTGCTTCATCGCGAACAAGGCGCAGGGCACGGGGCCGAACGGCTCCGACGGCGCCGGCGACGCGTGGGCCGACTTCGGCATGGGCTACACCGCGGCGAACTCCGTCGCCGGCGTGGCCGACACCTGGGACCAGAAGCTCGCGGGCTCCTTCAACCAGCTCAAGCAGCTGAAGGCGAAGCACCCGAACCTCAAGGTCATGATCTCGCTCGGCGGCTGGACGTGGTCGAAGAACTTCTCGAAGGCCGCGGCGACGGATGCCTCGCGCAAGAAGTTCGTGAAGAGCTGCGTCGACCTGTACCTGCGCGGCAACCTGCCCGTCGTCGACGGGCGCGGCGGCGCAGGTGCGGCGGCGGGCGTCTTCGACGGCATCGACATCGACTGGGAGTGGCCCGGTTCGCCGAACGGCCTCGAAGGCAACTTCGTCGACACGGTCAACGACAAGGCGAACTTCACGGCGCTCCTGAAGGAGTTCCGCACGCAGGTCGATGCGCTCACGGCCGAGAACGGCCACCCGTACCAGCTCTCCGCGTTCCTGCCGGCGAATCCCGCCGACATCGCCTCCGGCGGTTGGAACGACCCCGAGAAGTTCCGCTACCTCGACTTCGGCAACATCCAGGGCTACGACCTGCACGGAGCGTGGAACCCGACCCTCACCGGGCACCAGGCCAACCTGTTCGACGACCCTGCCGACACCCGGCCGGCGACGCAGAGGTTCAGCGTCGACAAGGCCGTCAAGGAGTACCTGAAGACCGGCATCTCGCCGAAGCAGCTGGGCATCGGCCTGGCCGCCTACGGGCGCGGCTGGCAGGGCGCGACGTCGGCGAACGCCTGGGGCACCGCGACGGATGCCGCACCCGGAACCTGGGAGAAGGGCAACGAGGACTACGACAAGCTGAAGTCCCTCGGCACCGACCACTACGACGCCGCGCTCGGCGCGGCAAGGCGCTACGACGGCAACCAGTGGTGGAGCTACGACAACACCCGGTCGACCACGCGCAAGTCGCAGTACATCGTCGACAACGGGCTCGGCGGCGGCATGTGGTGGGAGCTCGACGGCGACCGCAACGGCGAGCTCGTCGGCACCCTCGCCGACAAGCTGCGCGCCTCGAAGCAGGGCCCGGCGACCGACCCGGTGGGGACCACGGATCCGACCGATCCGACCGACCCGACGGATCCGACCGATCCCGGGGACTGCGCCGCGGCGGCGTGGGCCGTCACCGGCGTGTACACCGGGGGTCAGAAGGTGTCGTACAACGGCTCCGAGTACTCCGCCAAGTGGTGGACGCAGGGCGAGACGCCCGGAGCGGCAGCCGTCTGGGCGCTCATCGGCGCATGCGATCCCACTGATCCCACCGACCCGACCGACCCGACGGATCCGACCGACCCGACCGATCCCGGGGACTGCGCCGCAGCGGCTTGGGCGGCGAGCACGGCGTACAGCGGCGGCGCACTCGTGAGCTACGGCGGTTCGACGTATCAGGCGAAGTGGTGGACGCAGAACAACACTCCCGGCGCCGAGCAATGGGGCCCGTGGGAGCTGAAGGGAGCATGCTGACGCGTCCTCCGGTCGGCTAGCCCGCCGGTCACGACGAGTCCACCGACACGGATGCCCCGGAGCGAAGTTCGCTCCGGGGCATCCGTCATCTCCGCGACTCGCGGATCAGCCGAATCGGCCTGACACGTAGTCCTCGGTCGCCTGGACCGAGGGGTTCGAGAAGATCGTCGTGGTGTCGTTGTACTCGATGAGATTGCCCGGCTTGCCAGTGCCTGCGATGTTGAAGAACGCGGTCTTGTCGCTGACCCGCGAGGCTTGCTGCATGTTGTGGGTCACGATCACGATCGTGTACTTCTGCTTCAGGTCCTCGATGAGGTCCTCGATCGCGAGTGTCGAGATGGGGTCCAGCGCCGAGCACGGCTCGTCCATGAGGATGACCTCGGGGGAGACGGCGATCGCACGAGCGATGCAGAGTCGCTGCTGCTGACCGCCCGAGAGTCCGGAGCCGGGGCGATCGAGACGGTCCTTGACCTCGTTCCACAGGTTCGCGCCGCGCAACGACCTCTCGACGAGCTCTTCGGCGTCGGGCTTGGAGATGCGCTTGTTGTTGAGCTTCACGCCCGCGAGCACGTTCTCCTTGATCGACATCGTCGGGAACGGGTTCGGCCGCTGGAAGACCATGCCGACCTGACGGCGCACGAGCACCGGGTCGACGTCGGGGTCGTAGAGGTTGTTGCCGTCGATGAGCACCTCGCCCTCGACACGGGCCCCGGGGATGACCTCGTGCATGCGATTCAGCGTGCGGAGGAAGGTCGACTTGCCGCAGCCGGACGGGCCGATGAAGGCGGTGACGCTGCGGGGCTCGATCGCGAGGTTCACGCCCTCGACGGCGAGGAACTTCGAGTAGTAGACGTTGAGGTCACGGACCTCGATGCGCTTGGACACGGGTTTCCTTTGCTTGCGGGGTCAGCGGCCGAACTTCGGCGCGAAGAATCGGGCGACGAGCCTCGCGATGAGGTTCAGCACCATGACGATGAGGATGAGGGTGAGGGCGGCTGCCCACGCGCGGTCGAGGTACGCCTGCGGCGGGTTGCCCTGATTCGCGTACTGCGTGTAGACGAACACGGGCAGGGACTGCATCCGCCCGTCGAAGAGGTTGTAGTTCACGCTCGCGGTGAAGCCCGCGGCGATGAGGAGCGGCGCCGTCTCGCCGATGACGCGGGCGATCGAGAGCATGATGCCCGTCGTGATGCCGGCGATCGAGGTCGGCAGCACGACCTTGACGATCGTCAGCCACTTCGGCACGCCGAGCGCGAAGGCGGCCTCGCGGAGCTCGTTCGGCACGAGGCGGAGCATCTCCTCGCTCGAGCGCACGACCACGGGGATCATGAGGAGCGAGAGCGCCACGGCGCCCGCGATGCCGGTGCGGGTCCCGGGGCCGAGGAAGATCGCGAACAGCGAGTAGGCGAAGAGGCCGGCGACGATCGACGGGATGCCGGTCATGACGTCGACGAGGAACGTGACGCCGCGGGCGAGGCGGCCGCGCCCGTACTCGACGAGGTAGATCGAGGTCATGAGGCCGATCGGGATGGAGATGACGGCGGCCGCGCCGGTCATGAGCAGGGTGCCGACGATCGCGTGCACGATGCCGCCGCCCTCGCCCGTGACGTTGCGCATCGACATCGAGAAGAAGTCGGCGTCGAAGCGCGCGGCACCGAGGCTCACGACCGTGATGCCGAGCGACACGAGCGGGATCATGGCGAGGAGGAAGGCGCCCGTCACGAGCGCGGTGACGAGGCGGTCCATCGCGCGTCGACGGCCCTCGACGAGCGTCGAGAACAACCAGATGGCGGGGATGTAGAGCAGCGCGCCGATGAAGAGCGCCCCGCCCCAGTTGTAGCCGACGCCGGAGCCGAAGGAGACGACCGCGAACACCGACGCGGAGACCGCGATCGCGGCGACGAGGATCGTCCAGGGCGCCGACTTCGGGAGGCGGCCGGCGGTCAGCGAGTTGGCGATGGCGACGCCGGTCTCGGGAGCCTGAGTGGTCTGGATGGTCATCAGTTGGCTCCCGAGAATTCCTTGCGGCGGCTGACGATCCAGCGCGCGAAGGCGTTGACCGCGAAGGTCACGACGAAGAGGATGAGGCCCGTGGCGATCAGGACGTTGACGTTCAGTCCGTACGCCTCGGGGAAGCTGAGCGCGATGTTCGCCGCGATGGTGTTCGGGTTGACCGAGGTCAGGAGCTGGAACGTGATCACCGGTGATGCGGAGAGCACCATCGCGACGGCCATCGTCTCGCCGAGTGCGCGGCCGAGGCCCAGCACGGAGGCGGAGATGATGCCCGAGCGGCCGAAGGGCAGCACCGCCGTGCGGATCATCTCCCAGCGGGTGGCGCCGAGTGCCAGGGCCGCCTCCTCGTGCAGCACCGGAGTCTGCAGGAACACCTCGCGGCAGATGGCGGTCATGATCGGCAGCACCATGACGGCGAGGACGAGCGCGGCGGTCAGGATCGTGCGGCCGGTGGCCGAGGGAGTGCCGCTGAAGAGGGGGATCCAGCCGAGGTTCTCGTTCAGCCAGGCGTAGGCGTCGACGAGGGCCGGTGCGAAGACGCCGATGCCCCAGAGGCCGAAGACGACCGACGGCACCGCGGCGAGGAGATCGACGACATAGCCGAGCACGGAGGCGAGGCGGCGGGGCGCGTAGTGCGAGATGAAGAGCGCGATGCCGATGGAGATCGGCAGGGCGACGAGGAGGGCGAGGGCCGCGGCCCAGACCGTGCCGAAGACGAGCGGACCGACGTAGTCCCAGAAGTTCGTCTTGAGGATGGAGGCATCCTCGCTCGAGGCCACCACGGCCGGGATGCTCTGCACGATGAGGAAGATGGCCACCGCTGCCAGCGTCACGAGGATCATCGATCCTGCGAACACCGCCGAGCGGGAGAAGACGAGGTCGCCGATGCGGAGCTTCGCCTTGATCGGGGCCGGTGCGGACGTCATCTGGTGCGATCCTCGGAGTTCTTGAGTCGGGTTCTGGAGACGCGCGATCGTGCCCGACCCCGTCGCGAGCGATCGGGGTCGGGCACGAACCTACTACTGGATCGAGTCGATCGCAGCAGTGATCTTCTCGCGGAGCGAGTCCGAGATCGGAGCCGAACCGGCGTCGGTCGCCGCGACTTCCTGGCCCTCGGGGCTCGCGATGTACGAGAGGTAGCCCTTGACGAGGTCGACGTTCGCCGGGTCCTCGTACTGGCCGCACGCGATGAGGTAGCTCACGAGCACGATCGGGTAGACCCCGGCCTCTTCCGAGGTGCGGTCGATCTCGATGGCGAGGTCGCCCTCGGCGCGGCCTTCGGCGAACGGCGAGTGGTCGACGATCGCGGCAGCGGCCTCGGGCGAGTACGGCACGAACTCGTCGCCGACCTTGATCGAGACGGTGCCGAGGTCACCGGCGCGCGATGCGTCGGCGTAGCCGACGGTGCCGTTGCCGTTGCTCACTGCGTCGACGAGGCCCGAGGTGCCCTGTGCGGCTTCGCCGCCCTCGAACGGCCACACGCCGTCGGCTTCCCAGGTCCACACGTCGGCAGCTGCGGCACCGAGGTACTCGGTGAAGTTCTCAGTGGTGCCCGAGTCGTCCGAACGGTGCACGGGCGTGATGGCGAGGTCGGGCAGGGTCGCGTCGGGGTTCGTCGCGGCGATGGCCGGGTCGTTCCAGTTCGTGATCGTGCCGGCGAAGATGCCTGCCACGGTCGCCGCGTCGAGGTCGAGCGAGTCGACGCCCTCGAGGTTGAAGATGACCGCGATCGGCGAGATGTAGAGCGGGAGCTCGACGATGCTCGAGTCGGCGGCGCACTTCTTGAAGCCGCCGGCGGCGAGCTCCTCGTCCTTGAACGCGCGGTCGGAACCGGCGAAGTCGCTCGCGCCCTCGAGGAAGGTCTCACGACCAGCGCCCGAGCCGGAGGGGTCGTAGTCGACGGTGACGTCGGGGTTCGCGGTCTGGAAACCGGCGATCCACGACTGCTGGGCGGCGTCCTGCGAGGACGCGCCCGCGCCGACGAGGTTGCCCGAGAGCGTCGATGCCGACTCCGACGGCGCTGCGCCGCCTTCGTTCGAGGCACAGGAGCTGAGCGCGATCGCCGCAGTGACGGCGATGACGGCGGGCACGCCGAGACGCTTGAAGTTCACGTGAATTCCCTTCCGGGGTTCGATTGCAGGGTGTGGGCCGGTGCCGACCCGCCTGCGACGCTAATGAGCGCGCCTTACGAGCATCCGTTACGACGGTAAACAGCAGGTGAACGACCGCTGTCGCACTGGACTCGCACCGGGAGTTCCCAGGAATTCCACGGCCTCAGGCGCGTGGTGCGTGCGTCTCGATGGCGATGATGCCGCTGGTGTCCACGGCCTCAGGCGCGTGGTGCGTGCGTCTCGATGGCGATGATGCCGCTGGTGTCCGCGGTCTCAGGCGCGTGGTGCGTGCGTCTCGATGGCGATGATGCCGTTGGTGTCCGCGGTCTCAGGCGCGTGGTGCGTGCGTCTCGATGGCGATGATGCCGCTGGTGTCCGCGGTCTCAGGCGCGTGGTGCGTGCGTCTCGATGGCGATGATGCCGCTGGTGTCCGCGGTCTCAGGCGCGTGGTGCGTGCGTCTCGATGGCGATGATGCCCGACCCGGGGCTCGTGGCGGAGAGGTGGACGACGCTGAACGCGCCGGTCTCGAGCCCCGCGGCATCCGTCACATAGGACCCGAGCGGTGTGCCGGTGGCGAGCGCCACCTCGCGCATGATCTCGGGGAGCACCGGTCCGTGACTGCAGATGATCGCGCTCTTGCCGGCGCGCACCCGCTTGCCGACGACCCGTCGGACCTCGTCTTCGCCGGACTCCCAAGCGTCCTGGCTGATGCCGGCGTCGCGCTTGATCTCGAGGCCGGCGGCGGCGGCGAGCGGGGTGACGGTCGTCACGCAGCGCACGGCCGGGCTCGACACGATGCGCTTCGGCGCCCACGCACTGAGCGTCGCGACGAGGCCCGCAGCCTGTTCGACGCCGCGCTCGGTGAGCGGCCGTGTCGCGTCGTCGCCCGACCACGACGAGCGGCTGACGGCTTTGCCGTGCCGTACGACGGCGAGCGAGAAGGTCGAGGTGACGTCTTGATCGAGGAGCTTGGCGAAGGCGTCGAGGATCTCGACGTCGGGTTCGTAGCTGAGGTAGCCCCGGGCTCGCTTGACCGTGACCCATTCGAGCGCTGCGACCTCGGCGTTGGGCTTGAAGGTCGAACGCTGCACGGCGCGGTCGCTCACCTCGGCCGCCCAGTAGTGCACGATCTTCTCGCGGCCGCTCGGCAGCGGATACCGGGAGACGCCGAGCGGTACGCCGAGGGCGACCGCGAGCCCGGTCTCCTCGGCGATCTCGCGCACGGCGGTCTGGGGGAGCGACTCGCCCGGGTCGACCTTGCCCTTGGGGATCGTGACGTCGCCGTAGACGGTGCGGTGGATGACCAGCACGTGCACCTTGCCGTCGATGAGGCGCCAGCAGACGGCTCCCGCGGCGTAGATCGCCGTCGTCACCGCCGTGAGCCCGATCGCGGGCGCTGCCCCGAGCGCGTGCGCTGGCCGATCTGCTGCATGAGCCTATTCTGCATGTCGTCGAGCGGATGTCCCGACTCGTCGGTCGCGTGGCGCACCCACTCGCCGGAGCCGTCGAGCCACCAGGAACTCGTGGTCTCCGCCATCGCGAGGTCGAAGAGCGAGTCGATCTCGGTCAGGTGGTTCTGGTCGGTCAGGCGCACGAGCGCCTCGACGCGGCGGTCGAGGTTGCGGTGCATCATGTCGGCCGAGCCGATGAACACCTGCGGGTCGCCGTCGTTGACGAAGGAGAAGATGCGCGAGTGCTCGAGGTAGCGGCCGAGGATCGATCGCACCGTGATGTGCTCGCTCAGCCCCGGAATGCCGGGGCGCAGGCTGCAGATGCCGCGTACCCACACCTCGACCGGGACCCCGGCGTTGGACGCGCGGTAGAGGGCGTCGATGATGGCCTCGTCGACGATGGAGTTCACCTTGATGCGGATGCCGGAGGGCCGACCGGCCTCCGCGTTGCGGATCTCGCCCGCGATGAGCTTCAGCAGCCCCTTGCGCAGGTGCAGGGGAGCCACGAGCAGTCGCTTGAACTTCTTCTCGATGGCGTAGCCCGAGAGTTCGTTGAAGAGGCGGGTCAGGTCCTTGCCGACCTGGTCGTCGGCGGTGAGCAGGCCGAGGTCCTCGTAGATGCGACTCGTCTTGGGGTTGTAGTTGCCGGTGCCGATGTGGCTGTAGTGGCGCAGGCCGCCCTTCTCCTGCCGGATCACGAGCGCCAGCTTGCAGTGCGTCTTCAGCCCGACGAGGCCGTAGACGACGTGCACGCCGGCCTTCTCGAGCTTGCGCGCCCACGAGATGTTGGCCTGTTCGTCGAAGCGCGCCTTGATCTCGACGAGGGCGAGCACCTGCTTGCCCGACTCGGCGGCGTCGATGAGCGCCTCGACGATCGGGCTGTCGCCGGATGTGCGATAGAGGGTCTGCTTGATCGCGAGCACGTCGGGGTCGGCGGCCGCCTGCTCGAGGAAGGCCTGCACGCTCGTCGCGAAGGACTCGTAGGGATGGTGCAGCAGCACGTCTTGACGCGAGATCGCCGTGAAGACATCGGCGCGCAGGTTCGAGTCGCTCGGTTGCAGCTGCAGCGCGGTCGTCGGCACGTGCGTGGGGTAGTGCAGCTCGGGGCGGTCGAGCCGGGAGAGGTCGAACAGGCCGCCGAGGTCGAGCGGCGCCGGGAGCCGGAAGACCTCCTGCTCGGTGACGTCGAGCTCGCGCACGAGGAGCCCGAGCGTCACGTCGTCCATGTCGTCGGTGATCTCGAGGCGGATGGGCGGGCCGAACCTGCGTCGCAGCAGCTCCTTCTCGAGCGCCTTGATGAGGTTCTCGGTCTCGTCCTCCTCGATCTCGACGTCTTCGTTCCGCGTCACGCGGAAGACGTGGTGCTCCACGATCTCCATGCCGGGGAAGAGGTCGCCGAGGTGATTGGCGATGAGGTCTTCGAGGGTGATGTACCCGGCGTCTTCGATGGACTCGCTCGGATCGACGCGCACGAACCGGGGGAGCATCTGCGGCACCTTCACGCGCGCGAACTCCTGGCGACCGGTGCGGCTGTTGCGCACGCGCACCGACAGGTTGAGCGAAAGCCCCGAGATGTACGGGAAGGGGTGGGCGGGGTCGACGGCGAGCGGCATCAGCACGGGGAAGATCTGCTTCGAGAAGTAGTCGCGCAAGTGCTCGCGCTCGACGTCGCCGAGCTCGGCCCACGTGATGACCCGGATGCCGGACTCGGCGAGCGTCGGCTTCACGAGCTGCTGGTAGGCGGCGGCGTGCCGCTCCTGCAGCTCATGCGCCTTGGCGGAGATGTCGCTCAGCACGTCGAGGGGCGAGCGGCCGACGTTGGAGGGCACGGCGAGGCCCGTCATGATGCGCCGTTTCAGCCCGGCGACCCGCACCATGAAGAACTCGTCGAGATTCGACGCGAAGATCGCGAGGAAGTTCGCCCGTTCGAGCACGGGGACCCGCGGGTCTTCGGCGAGCTCCAGCACGCGCTGATTGAACGCGAGCCAGCTGAGCTCGCGGTCGAGATAGCGTTCGGGTTCGAGTTCGGGTGCGCCTTCGAGGTCGAACGGCTCGAAGTCGTCGTCGAAGTCGCTCGACGTGCGGTCGTCGAGGATGCTGTCGGCGGTCATCCTGACATCATGCCACTGGGGTGTGTCCGGCAGATGAGTCGGCGGTCAACGTGCGGTGACGGGGGCGTCCTCGTCGTCTTCGTGGACGTTGAAGCGGTAGCCGACGTTGCGCACGGTGCCGATGAGGCTGTCGAGGTCGCCGAGCTTGGCCCGGAGACGTCGCACGTGCACGTCGACGGTGCGGGTGCCGCCGAAGTAGTCGTAGCCCCACACCTCGCTGAGGAGCTGCTCGCGCGTGAAGACGCGCGACGGGTGCGCGGCCAGGAAGCGCAGCAGCTCGAACTCCTTGTACGTCAGGTCGAGCGTGCGACCGTGCACCTTCGCCGAGTAGCTCGCCTCGTCGATCACGACGCCGGAGGTCTGGATGCGCTCGCTCGGCTGCGTCGACTGCGATCGCCCGATCGCGAGCCGGATGCGGGCATCGAGCTCTGCGGGGCCGGCATGCTCGAGCACGACGTCGTCGATGCCCCAGTCGGGCGTGACCGCCATGAGGCCGCCCTCGGTGACGATCAGCACGAGCGGCACCGAGAGGCCCGTCGTGCGGAGGATCTGGGAGAGGGCCTTCGCGCCCGCGAGATTGGTGCGGGCATCGAGGAAGACGAGATCGGATTCCGGCGCTCTGACCAGCTGCTCAGGCGAAGCGGGAATGATCCGCGTTCGGTGAGTCAGGAGTGACAGGGCCGGAAGAACATCATCGTTGGCTGCCGGCGACAAGATCAGCAGCTGCGCCACGCATACCCTCCAGTAGTAAGGTGCGGTCAATACTACGGGACGCGAAGCGGCGCTCCGCGACACGAATGGGGAGACGTTTTGGATCAGACCGACACGAGCAGCGGATGGCTCGGAATCGCCGTCGTGTGGGCGATCGCGCTCGTCGGCGCGATCGTGGTCGTGGCGCTGGCCTACTCCGGAACCGCGGCGTGGTTCGGGGACGAGTCGCGGCTCGGCGTCTACGGTGCGCTCGGCATCGTGCTCGCGGCATCCGTCATCGGCGCCCTCATCGTGCAGCTCGCGACGCGACGCCCCGAGGGGTTCGTGCTGCGGGTCAGCTGGAGCATCACGGGCGCCGCGGCGATCGTCGCGATCGCAGCTCTCGTCGTCGCGCCCCTCGTGGTGTCGTGAGCGGGATACACTCGAAGCATGTCTGAGCTGCTCGCCCTCGAACTCCTCTTCATCGGCCTGCTCGGTCTCGCGAGCCTCGCGATCGCGTGGATCAGCGGAGTGGTCGTCTACAAGCTCTTCAAGGGCCAGCGCTAGCAGGTGAAGACGTGGCGATGATCGATCTGCCCGTCGACCTTCCGGCCGAGCTCGTGCCGCTCTCCTGGCTGCTCGGCGTCTGGGAGGGATCGGGCGTCATCGACTACACGGTCGGCGAGGAGTCGGTGACCCATGAGTTCGGTCAGCGCGTCAGCTTCAGCCACGACGGCCTGCCGCACCTGAACTACACCTCGTACACCTGGCTGTTCCCCGACGACGAGGGGGGCGAGCCGACTCCGCTCGTCACCGAGACCGGCTACTGGCGCCTCGCCCGCGAACTCGGCGAGGGCGATCAGGGCCCCGCGATGCTGCCGGCGCGCGGCGAGCCGCGGTACGCCGACGCAGAGTCCGTCGAGGGGCTCCGTAACGCCGACGGCGGGTTCGACGTCGAGGTGTCGCTCGTGCACCCCGGCGGCGTCAGCGAGCTCTACCTCGGCCAGGTCAAGGGACCGCGCATCGACCTCGCGACCGACGCCGTCATGCGGGGCAGCGGCGCGAAGGACTACTCGGCGGCGACGCGTCTCTACGGCCTCGTCGACGGACACCTGCTCTGGGCGTGGGACATCGCCGCCCTCGGCCAAGACCTGCGCACCCACGCGTCGGCACGTCTCGCGAAGGTCGACTGACTCATGCCCACCACTCCGTTCCTCGCACTTCCCGGCGCCGTCGCGGCGGAAGGCGTCGACACCGGTGTCGCGGGTCACTACGGCAACCCCATCATCGAACAGCGCCACCTCGAGCGCGGCGCGGCGATCGTCGACCTGTCCAACCGGGGGGTCGTGACCGTGGCCGGTCCCGATCGACTGTCGTGGCTGCACTCGATGGCGAGCCAGGCCCTCGCGCGCCTGCAGCCGGGCGAGGGCACCGAAGCACTCCTGCTCGACGCATCCGGCCGGGTCGAACACGCCGCGCACGTCATCGACGACGGCGAGACGACCTGGCTCATCGTGGAAGGCGACGAGGCTGCAGCCGTGGCCGCCTTCCTCGACCGCATGCGCTTCATGCTCCGTGTCGAGGTCGCCGACGCGAGCGGCGACGTCGCGGTCCTCGGCGCCATGTCGACGGCAGCGCTCGACGCTGCAGCTCCGGCTCTCGCCCCTGCGGGCGTCGCGCTCGACTGGGTCGACCCGTGGGCGCACCCGCGGCCCGGCTCGCACCAGTACGCGCACGACACCGGCCACCCGGCATCCGACTGGCGTTGGATCGAGCGCATCGTGCCGCGCGCCGCGCTCGCCGAAGCGGCCGCAGCCGTTCGGGCCGGCTCCGTCGAGGCAGCGGGGTCGCTGGCGTCCGAGGCGCTGCGGGTCGCCGCCTGGCGGCCGCGGCTCGCGACCGAGGTCGACGACCGCACGATCCCGCACGAGCTCGACTGGCTGCGCAGCGCCGTCGACCTCGGCAAGGGATGCTACAAGGGTCAGGAGACCGTCGCCAAGGTGCTGAACCTCGGCCGGCCGCCTCGCCGACTCGTACTGCTCCACCTCGACGGCAGCGACACCGTGCTTCCCGCGCCGGGCGACGAGGTCGTCGGCGAGAAGGTGCGCCCGGAACCCGCTGCCGGCGAGGCGCCCGAGCGCAAGGTCGTCGGCCGCATCACGACCGCGGTCATGCACCACGAGCTCGGCCCGGTCGCGCTCGCGGTCGTGAAGCGCGCGGTGCCGGCCGACCTGCCGCTCATCGTGCTGAGCCACGGCACCGAGGTCGCCGCGGCGCAGGTCGAGATCGTGCCGGCCGATTCGGGGGCTGCCGTCGAGGTGCCGCGGCTGCCGCGGCTCGGCGTGCACAAGGGCTGACTGCCGCGAACATCGCTGAACGCCGAACGGGCGAGCCCGGCGGAGGTCGCCGTGCTCGCCCGTTCGGCGTCTGCAGTGCTGGTGCTCCTTTTCGGACCCGTTCTACTCGAAGAGGGAGAGGGTGAGGTTGGCGGTGTAGTCGCCGGCGGCGACGGTTGCGGGGGTGCGGAGGAAGAGGTTCGCGGTGGCGGTCCACTGTCCTTCGGTGGCGATGTCGCCGGAGTTCCAGGCCGAGGCGAGGAGCTCCTGGTCGACGAGGCCGACGGCGTTGGCGCCGGAATCGAGGACGGTGTCGACCTGGTCGCCTTCGGAGACCTGTCCGGATTCGCCGCCGTCGACGAGGTCGGGGGTCCAGCCCAGGTGTCCGGCGCTGATCGGGGCCTGTCCGGCGCTGCCGGTGAAGTCGGTGGAGCTGCCGAGCACGTACCAGGCGGCGTCGGCTGGGATGTCCTCGGCGGCGCGGGTGTCGGTGACGGTGACGGTGGGCAGTGCACCGGTGAACTGGCGCACGGTGGCGGTGGAGCCGTCTTCGACGAGGTCGGTGCTGGTGCCGGCCACGGTCATGGCGAGGACGCCGGGTTGGGCGATCTCGGTGATCGCGACGTTCACGGCGACGTCGTGGTCGCCGTTGGTGCCTTCCTCGGCCATCGCGATGCCGGCGACGCCGACCAGCAGTGCGGTGCCGATCGTGACCGCGGTGCATCGT
>NZ_SDPO01000004.1:0-173662 GCF_004134865.1 Agromyces fucosus
AGCTGGGGTTCAATAAAATTGGCATTGAACATAGTGCACGCTGTTGAGTTCTCAAGGAACGGACGCACCCGACAACCAACCCACAACAGGGCCGAACCACCGGAGCTCATCGTTCTCATCCGGCCATCCCACCAGGGACGCATCCGAACGCTTCAAACCCGGAAGAAAACACCTTCACAAGCTTGGGATCATCGTGCCAACTTGAGGATCAGAACCAGACGCTTCTCAGCAATCCCGCTCTGCGCTCCTGTGGGGCAACGAAGGATTACTTTACGCGGACACCACAACCAACCGCAAATCACCCATGCAACCCGGGCGTGTCGCACCCACAAACCCCTAAAACACAAGGCCCCGGGCACTCATCGACATGAATGACCGGGGCCCGGAACGAGGTCTGCGGCGACTATCCGACGAAGATGCCCGCGAGGGTCTTCTTGCCACGGCGCAGCACGGCCATGCCGCCGGCCTCGACATAGCTGTCGAGCGTCGCGGCGTCATCGTCGATGCGCACGTTGTTCAGCGACACTCCACCTTGGGCAACAGCGCGCCGGCCCTCGCTCTGACTCGAAACGAGCCCGGTGTCGACGAGGAGCTGGACGATCGAGGCATCCGTCGCCGCCGTGGTGTTCGGAAGCTCGCGAAGCGCGGCCTCGAGGGTCGCGGGGTCGAGCGCGGCGAGATCGCCTTGGCCGAACAGTGCGCGCGATGCATCGATCACAGCCTGCGTGGCTTCCGCTCCATGCACGAGGGTGGTGACCTCGGTCGCGAGCACCTTCTGCGCCTCGCGCTTGAACGGCTCGGTCGAGACGAGGGACTCGAGCTCCTCGATGCGCTCCCGGCTGAGGAACGTGAAGATCTTCAGGCGCGAGATCACGTCGGCATCGTCGGTGTTGAGCCAGAACTGGTAGAACGCGTACGGGCTGCACATCGAGGCATCCAGCCAGATGGCGTTGCCCTCGCTCTTGCCGAACTTCGTGCCGTCGGAGTTCGTGACGAGGGGGGTGCCGATCGCATGAACGCTCGCGCCCTCGACCTTGTGGATGAGATCCGTGCCGCTCGTGAGGTTGCCCCACTGGTCGCTGCCGCCCGTCTGCAACACGCAGCCGTACTGGCGGTAGAGCTCGAGGTAGTCGAAGCCCTGCAGGATCTGGTAGCTGAACTCGGTGTAGCTGATGCCGGCGTCGGAGTTCAGGCGCGACGCCACCGCATCCTTCTTCAACATCGTGCCGACGCGGTAGTGCTTGCCGATCTCGCGCAGGAAGTCGATGGCGGAGAGCCCGCCGGTCCAATCGAGGTTGTTGACGAGCCGAACCGCGTTGTCGCCCTCTCCCGAGAGGAACCGCGAGACCTGGCCCTGCAGGTAGCCGACCCACTCGGCGACGGTCTCCTTCGTGTTCAGCGTGCGCTCGGCCGTCGGCCGAGGATCGCCGATCAGGCCCGTCGAACCGCCGACGAGGCCGAGCGGCTTGTGACCGGCGAGCTGGAGACGGCGCATCGTCAGCAGCTGCACGAGATTGCCGAGGTGCAGGCTCGGTGCTGTCGGGTCGAACCCGCAGTAATACGTGATCGGCTCGCCCGAGAGCAGCTCTTTCAGCGCAGCCTGGTCGGTCGACACGTGCACGAGGCCGCGCCAGACGAGCTCCTCCCAGACGTCTGCGAAGGAGGCGTCGTTCTGCTGGGATTCGAGGATCACTGGGTCTGACACTCCGTCAGGGTATCAGCGAGTGGATTAGGTTCCATCTCTAACCGATTCGTGATTAATGTTGTATGCTTATTCACTAGCAGATGAAGGCTGCAACCTGAAGGAGCCACATGATCGTCGTCACCGCGGACCAGGTCGCGAGCCGCACGAACGCCGATCTCGCCGGCGCCGAGCGGGACCGCATCCAGCGCGACCACGGCGAGAAGCTGCTCCTGCCGGTCGCGCGCAACGCAGGAGACGAGATCCAGCTGCTCACCCGCGACGCTCGCACCGTCGTGGAGGTCGTCTTCGAACTCACCCGCGACGGCGCCTGGAGCGTCGGCATCGGATGCGGTGACGTGCGGGACCCGCTTCCGTCGGACATCCGGGAGGCGAGCGGCGAGGCGTTCTTCGCCGCTCGCGACGCGGTCGAGCGTGCGAAGAAGAGTTCGCCCCGGCTCGCGATCGAGGCGGCGCACGACGATGCCGAACACGTCGAGTCGCTGTTCAAGCTCGCCCTCCTCCTGCGCGAGCGCAGATCGGAACAGGGCTGGGAGGTCTACGACCGCATCGTGGCAGGTGCCATGCAGTCGCAGATCGCCGACGAGCTCGGCGTGAGCGCGCCGGCGATCAGCTCGCGCATGAAGTCGGCCAATATCCGTGCGGAGCTCGACGCTGTGCCGGCGCTCGCTAGGCTGCTCGAGAACCTCGACAGCTCGACGGGAGCCCGCGCATGAACCTCTTCGTCATCGCCGATGCCATCACCTGGTCCGCCCTGGTGATGTCGCTGGTCGCCGCGGCGGCACTCTCGGTGCTCGCCTACCTGCGACCGCGCCGTGCCTACATCTGGTTCGCGGCGGGCACGCTCGGCGTCGCGCTGCTCGCAGCGGCATCGGCGACCGGGCCGGCCCAATTCGGCCTGGCCCCCCTCATCACCGTGCTCGGCCTCACCGTCGCCGTCTTCGGCGGCAGCCCGGCCGCGGCCACGGCGCTCGACCTCGCGATGGGCGGCACCGTCGCACCCGGCCTCCACGGCGGCATCATCGTCGCCGAGAAACGGTCGGCGGACGAGGAGCATCGCGGCGTGCAGGCCGCCACCAGGCGCGAGGTGCTGCGCGGCGGGCTCACGATCGGCGTGCTCGAACGCGTCGCCTCGGCCGGCGCGATCATCGCCGGATTCCCGGAGGCGCTCGCGATCGTCGTCGCGATCAAGGGCGTGGGGCGCTTCACCGAACTCGAGGCACCTGAAGCGCGCGAACGATTCATCATCGGCACCTTCGCGAGCCTCATCTGGGCCTGCGCGGGCGCACTCGTCGTGCATCTCGCGTTGAGCTGAGCCTCGTCGAGCGCAGCGGATGTCGCGCGCCCGCGCTGCTCACTCCGCGGCGAGCTTGTGGCGCCGGTACGGCGAGACCCCCTCGTCGCCGGGGAGCCAGAACCGCCACGGGTACTGCGACCCGCCGCCTTCACCGCCGACGCCAGTGCGCGGGCCGCTCGCGGAATGCAGGGCCGTCGCCGGCACTTGCAGCGCGAACGGCGGGGACAGCAGATCGCTGCCGCCCGCCTCCAGCGGCACTCCGAGGGCTTTCGCGAGCCTGCCGGGGCCCCTGGCGAGGTCGCGATCGCTCACACCGGGCCGACGGCTCCTCGCGAGCTCGAGTCCGTCGACGATCGTGGCCCCGCGCATCAGGACGCCCGACGAGGTTCCGGCGGGCCGGGCGACGATGTTCAGGCAGACGTGCATGCCGTAACTGAAGTACGCGTACAGGTGCCCCGGCGCACCGAACATGACCTCGTTGCGCGGGGTGCGGCCACGGAATGCATGGGAACCGGGATCCTCGCCGACGCCTCGGTACGCCTCGACCTCCGAGAGCCGGATCGCCACCCGTCCGTCGGGGGCGTCGTAGCTCAGCACCGCTCCGAGGAGGAGCGGTGCGAGCACGACGGGGTCCTGTGCGAAGAACTCCCGGTCGGGGGTGACGAGTCCGCTCAGCTGCGCGCCTCCGCGCTGTGCGCCGCCGGGCTGTGCGCCTCAGGGAGGCTCCCGACGAGATGCCGCACGCGGTCGGCGAGCTGGGAGAACTGCTCGGCGACGCGCACCGGCGCCGTGCCGCCGA
Source organism: Agromyces fucosus (assembly GCF_004134865.1). Classification (GTDB taxonomy): domain Bacteria; phylum Actinomycetota; class Actinomycetes; order Actinomycetales; family Microbacteriaceae; genus Agromyces; species Agromyces fucosus. The sequence continues at coordinate 3,799 of NZ_SDPO01000004.1, forward strand.
TGCCGTCGCGGCTCGCGACGGATCCCTCGACCGTCAGCACCTCCCGCACCTCGGGCGTGAGGTGCGGCGAGATCGTCGCGAGGGCTGCGTCGTCGACCTCGTCGAGCTCGAGCGAGTGCTCCTCGGCGTACCGGACGAGGGCGCCGGTGATCTCGTGGGCGTCGCGGAACGGCACCCGCCGCTTCACGAGCCACTCCGCGACATCCGTGGCCAAGGAGAACCCGGCAGGCGCGAGCTCGGCCATGCGCTCGGTGTGGAAGGTCAGCGTCGCCATCATTCCCGTGAACGCCGGCAGCAGCACCTCGAGCGTCTCGACGGAGTCGAAGACGGGCTCCTTGTCCTCCTGCAGGTCGCGGTTGTACGCGAGCGGCAGCGCCTTCAGCGTCGCGAGGAGCCCCGTCAGGTTGCCGATGAGACGGCCCGACTTGCCCCGCGCGAGCTCGGCGATGTCGGGATTCTTCTTCTGCGGCATGATGGACGACCCGGTCGAGTAGCCGTCGTGCAGCGTGACGAAGCCGAACTCCCGGGTGTTCCAGAGGATGATCTCCTCCGCGAATCGCGAGAGATCGATTCCGATCATCGCCGTCACGAACGCGAACTCGGCGACGACGTCGCGGCTCGCGGTGCCGTCGATGGAATTCTCGGCGGGACGGGCCAGGCCGAGGTCGCGGGCGACGGATGCCGCGTCGAGACCGAGCGTCGACCCGGCGAGGGCTCCCCCGCCGTACGGCGAGACATCCGCTCGCTTCGTCCAGTCGACGAGCCGTTCAAGATCCCGCGAGAGCGCCCACGCGTGGGCGAGCAGGTGGTGGGCGAGCAGCACGGGCTGCGCGTGTTGCAGGTGCGTGCGCCCCGGCATGATCGCGGTGCGGTGCGCATCGGCCTGCGCGGCGAGCGCGTCGATGAGGTGCACGAGGTCGCGCCCGATGGTCGCTGCATGGTCTTTCAGGTACAGGCGCACGAGCGTGGCGATCTGGTCGTTGCGGCTGCGTCCCGCGCGGAGCTTGCCGCCGAGCTCGGGGCCGACGATCGTGATCAACGCCGCCTCGAGGGCTCCGTGGACGTCTTCATCGGCATCGCTTGCGACGATCTCGCCCGAGATCACTCGGCCCTCGAGGGTGTCGAGCCCGGCGAGCATGGCCTCGAGCTCGTCGGCTTCGAGATACCCCGCCGCAGCGAGCGCGCGAGCGTGCGCACGGGATCCCGCGAGGTCGTAGCCCGCGAGCTGCCAGTCGAAGTGGGTGGACTTCGAGAGCCGCTGCAGCTCGGGCGACGGACCGCTCGCGAATCGGGCGCCCCAGAGCGAGCCCTCGTTGGTGCCGTGCGCGTCGTTCGCGTCGTCGGCGCGAGTGTTGTCGTCGGTGCCGTTCACGTCGCTCATCAGGCGTCCTTCCTCGCGAGCAGCCACACGAGCAGCGCCTTCTGCGCGTGCAGGCGGTTCTCGGCCTCGTCCCAGATGATCGACTGCGGGCCGTCGATCACGTCGGCACTCACCTCGTAGCCGCGATCGGCGGGCAGGCAGTGCATGAACACCGCATCGGATGCCGCGAGCGACATGAGTTCGGCATCGACCTGGTACGAGCCGAAGGTGGCGACGCGATGCGCCTTCTCCTCCTCTTTGCCCATCGACACCCAGGTGTCGGTGACGACGACATCGACGCCCGTGACGGACTCGCGAGCGTCGGTGACGACGGCGACGGAACCGCCGGTGGTCGCCGCGATGCGCTCGGCATCTGCCACGACGGATGCCTCGGGGGCGAACTCCGCCGGAGCCGCGACGCGCACGTGCATGCCCGCGGTGGCGCCGGCGAGCAGGTAGGACTGCGCCATGTTGCTGCGGCCGTCGCCGAGGAAAGTGAGGGTGAGCCCGGCGAGCCGGCCCTTGTGCTCGCGGATCGTGAGCAGGTCGGCGAGCAGCTGGCACGGGTGGAAGTCGTCGGACAGCGCGTTGACGACGGGCACCGTGGTGCCCGCGGCCATCTCTTCGAGCCCCGACTGGGCATAGGTGCGCCACACGATCGCCGAGACCATGCGCTCGAGCACGCGAGCGGTGTCGGAGGGGGTCTCCTTTCCGCCGAGCTGGCTGTTCGCGGTCGAGATGATGAGCGGCGAGCCGCCCAAGTCGGCAATGCCGACGGCGAACGACACGCGCGTGCGCGTCGAGGACTTGTCGAAGATCACGGCGACGGTCTGCGGGCCGGCGAGCGGCGTCTGCGACCAGCGGTCGGCCTTGAGCTGCTCCGCGAGATCGAGGATCTCGGTCTGCTCGGCCTGGGTCAGGTCGTCGTCCCGGAGGAAGTGGCGGGTCATGTGGTGCGTCCGTTCGTGGGGAGGTCGGTCGGGTCAGTACGGGTGTGCATCGGCGAGGGCGCGAGTGAAGCGCGTCTCGAACTCGTCGATCTCGGCATCGCCGATGATGAGCGGCGGCGCGATGCGGATGGTGGTGTCGTTGGCGGCGTTCACGATCAGGCCGTGACGCATGGCGTGGGCGACGACGTCGCCGGCGACCGGCGCGGAGAGCGCCACGCCGACGAGGAGTCCGCGGCCCCGCGTGCCCTCGACGAGCGGCGAACCGATCGCCTCGATGCGCCGGCGCAACTGCGGGCCGCGCACGGCGGCGTTGTCGACGAGGCCGGCGCGCTCGATCTCGCCGAGCACGGCGTTCGCGACGGCGGTCGCGAGCGGATTGCCGCCGAACGTCGATCCGTGATGGCCCTTCTGGTAGAGCCCGGAGGCGCGGCCGAACGTGATGAGACCGCCGATCGGCATGCCGCCGCCGATGCCCTTCGCAACCGTGATCGCGTCGGGCGTGATGCCGGCGTGCTGGAATCCGAACCACTCGCCGGTGCGCCCGGCACCGGTCTGGATCTCGTCGATGACGAGCAGCGCGCCATGGCGGAGCGTCAGCTCGCGCGCGGCCTCGAGGAAGCCCGGCGGGAGCTCGACGACGCCGGCCTCGCCCTGGATGGGCTCGACGAAGACGGCCGCGACCGCGTCGTCGATGGATGCCTCGAGGGCCTCGATCGTGGCGGGGATGTGCTCAACTCCCCCGGCCATCGGCTCGAACGGCGCCCGCATGTGCGGCTTGCCGGTCAGGGCCAGCGACCCCATCGTGCGCCCGTGGAAGGCGTCGACGAGCGCGATCACGCGGGTGCGCGCGCCGCCGGAGTTGTTCAGGCGGGCGAGCTTGAACGCCGCCTCGTTGGCTTCTGCGCCCGAGTTGCCGAACCAGGCGCGCCCGTCGGGCCCGGCACCGGCGAGGCGCACGAGCCGCTCGGCGAGTTCGAGCGCGGGCTCGGTCGTGAAGTAGTTCGACACGTGCGCGAGCTTCGACGCTTGTGCCGTCACCGCCTCGACGAAGACAGGATGCGCGTGGCCGAGGGAGTTCACCGCGATACCGGCGAGGAAGTCGAGGTACGTCGTGCCCGCGGCATCCGTCACCCACGCACCCGACCCGTGCTCGAGCTTCGCGAGCGGCATGCCGATGGAGCGCATGATGCGCTGGTCGAACCGCAGCTGCCAGTCGTTCATGCCGCCACCACCTCCGTGCCGATGCCCGATTGCGTGAAGACCTCGAGGAGGATCGAGTGCGGCACGCGGCCGTCGATGATCGCGGCCTTCGCGACACCGCCCTCGACGGCTTCGAGGCACGCAGCCATCTTCGGGATCATGCCCGACTCGAGGCTCGGCAGCAGTTCGATGAGCGAGGGCACGTCGATGACCGAGACGAGCGAGTCCCGGTTCGGCCAGTCGCGGTAGAGGCCCGCGACGTCGGTGAGGATCACGAGCTTCGCCGCGCCGAGTGCGACCGCGAGCGATGCTGCTGCCGAGTCCGCGTTGACGTTGAGCGACTGCCCGGTGACGTCGCCATCGGGTGCGATCGAGGAGACCACGGGGATGCGCTCGGCGTCGAGCTCGGCGAGCACCGCGGCCGGGTCGACGGCGATGACGTCGCCGACGAGCCCGAGGTCGACCTCTTCGCCGTCGACGACCGCGCCGCGCCGTCGACCCGTGAAGAGCCCGGCGTCTTCGCCCGAAAGGCCCGACGCCAGCGGCCCGTGCTCGTTGATGAGCGAGACGAGTTCACGGTTGACCTGGCCCGAGAGCACCATACGCACGACGTCCATCGTCTCGGGCGTCGTCACGCGGTAGCCGCCGCGGAACTCGCTCGGAATGCCGAGCCGCTCGAGCATCGCCGAGATCTGCGGGCCGCCGCCGTGCACCACGACCGGCTTGATGCCCGCGTACCGCAGGTAGACCATGTCTTCCGCGAACGCGCGCTGCAGCTCGGGGCTGACCATGGCGTTGCCGCCGAACTTGACGACGATCGTCTCGCCGTGGAATCGCTTCAGCCAGGGCAGCGAATCGATGAGCACCTGGGCTTTCGCGGCGGCGTCGTTCGTGTCTTCTGATTCTGTCTCGTCGCTCATGCTCAACTCGCGTAGGCGCTGTTCTCGTGCACGTAGTCGTGCGTGAGATCGTTCGTGAAGATGGTGGCGGATGCCTCGCCGGCATGCAGCTCGATGAGCACGTGCGTGGCACGCGGCGTGAGGTCGACCTGGTCGCGCGGGGCGTCAGGGCGACCGGCGTGGCAGACGCGCACCCCGTTCATCGAGACGTCGACGAGGTACGGGTCGAACGGCGCGCTCGTGGTGCCGATCGCGGCGAGCACCCGGCCCCAGTTGGGGTCGTTGCCGAAGATCGCCGCCTTGAAGAGGTTGTTGCGGGCGACGGAACGGCCGACCTCGACCGCGTCGTCTTCGGTGACCGCGCCGACGACCTCGATCGCGATGTCGTGGCTCGCGCCCTCGGCATCCGCTTGGAGCTGCAATGCGAGGCTCCGGCAGGCCTCGGTGAGGGCCGCGGTGAACTCTGCGAGATCGGGCGTGACGCCCGAGGCACCGGAGGCGAGCAGCGAGACCTGGTCGTTCGTCGACATGCAGCCGTCGGAGTCGAGCCGGTCGAAGGTCACGCGCGTGGCGGAGCGGAGCGCGAGGTCGAGGGCACCGGCCGGCAACGCGGCATCCGTCGTGAGGACCACCAGCATCGTCGCGAGGCCGGGTGCCAGCATGCCCGCGCCCTTCGCGATGCCGCCGATGGACCAGCCGTCACCCTCGACGACGACCTGCTTCGGCGTCGTGTCGGTCGTCATGATCGCGCGAGCCGCGTCGTCGCCGCCGTCGGTCGCGAGACGGGCGATCGCCGAGACGACACCCTCTTCGAGCACCTCGCCGTCGAGCTGGTCGCCGATGAGACCGGTCGAGCAGACGAGCACGTCGCCGGCCGCGATGCCGAGGCCCGACGCGACGGCCTCGGCCGTGCGGTGCGTGACCTGGAAGCCCTCGGGGCCGGTGAAGCAGTTGGCGCCGCCGGAGTTCAGCACGATCGCCGAGACGATGCCGTCGGCCGCGACCTGCTTCGACCAGATGATCGGGTTCGCCTGCGCGCGGTTCGAGGTGAAGACGACTGCGGCCTCCTGCGCCGGGCCGCGATTCACGACGAGTGCGAGGTCGAGTGCTCCCGAGCGCTTGATGCCCGCCGCGATGCCGGCGGCTTCGAATCCCTGCGGTTGGGTGACGGTCACGGGGCGACTCCGTTCACGGGGAGCCCGGTCGACTCGGTGAGCCCGAGTGCGATGTTCGCGGACTGGATGGCGGCACCCGCGGTGCCCTTCACGAGGTTGTCGACGGCAGCGACCACGACGGCGCGGCCCGAGTTCTCGTCGACCTGGAGGCCGAGGAGCGCGGTGTTGGCGCCGAGCACGTCGGCGGTGCGCGGGAACTGGCCCTCGGGCAGCAACTGCACGAAGCGTTCGCCGGCATAGGCGTCCTCCCACGCGGCGCGGACCGCCGAGGCATCCGTGCCGGGCACGATGCGCGCCGTCGACGTCGCGAGGATGCCCCGCGACATCGGCACGATGACCGGAGTGAACGAGATGGTCGGGTTGCCACCCCCCGCCCAGCGCAGCGCCTGCTGGATCTCGGGGATGTGCCGGTGCACGCCGCCGACCGAGTAGGGATTCGCCGATCCGAGGATCTCCGAGCCGAGCAGGTGCGCCTTCAGGCTCTTGCCGGCTCCGGAGGGGCCGACGGCGAGGACCGACACGACATCGGACGCCTCGATGACCCCGGCGCGGATGCCGGGCGCGAGCGACAATGCGACGGTCGACGCGTTGCAGCCCGGGGCCGCGATGCGCTTCGTCTTCGCGAGCCGGTCGCGCTGCGTGCCCGACAGGCGCGGCAGTTCGGGCACGCCGTACGTCCACGCCCCGTGGAAGTCGCCACCGTAGAACGCGGCCCAATCGGACTTGCTCTCGAGGCGGTGGTCGGCACCGCAGTCGATGACGAGGGTCTCGGCCGGGAGCTGCGCGGCGATCGCACCGGAAGCCCCGTGCGGCAACGCGAGGAACACGATGTCGTGACCGGCGAGGTTCTCGGCCGTCGTGTCCTTCAGGGTGAGGTGCGTGTAGCTGCGCAGGTGCGGCTGCACCGCGATGAGCGGCTGGCCGGCGTTGGAGTGCGCGGTCACGGTGCGCACGTCGAAATCGGGATGATCGGCGAGGAGGCGAAGGATCTCGCCTCCGGCATAGCCGGACGCGCCGGAAACGGCGACGGTGAACGTCATGGTTCCACCTTAAAGGTCGGAGTGGTCGAGTGACTCCCGGCGACGCTCACGACCTGAATGGTCGAGGAGGTCGAGGGATGGCTCCGGCGACACCTGCTTCGGCTTCGTTGCCGCATGCCGGGGTCGCCTAGAGTCGGCGCTCGCCACGACGTCGGCTGCGCACCACGACGACACGCGAGATGCGTGCGGGGGCTGCGAACCGAGCGGCGGACATACAAGCGACCCTAGCCGGGGCAGGTCGCGCTGCGCAAACGCATGACCGGCTGGCGTCGCGGCCATCTCCGAAACGAGGAGATCTGCGATTCCGAGGGCGGATCGGAGCTCGATCACCCTCTGAATCGCAGATCTCCTCGGAATCGCGCGCGATCAGCGGATCAGGCGACAGGGTTCACTCGCGGATGGTCGCCCCGAAGCGCTCGTTCGCGAGCGCCGCACCGGCGAGCTTCGCCTCGCTCGCCTCCGCGGCCGTCAATGTGCGATCGTCGGCGCGGAACCTGAGCGCGAACGTCAGGCTCTTCGCGTCGGCGGGCACGCCCTGGCCGCGGTAGTCGTCGACGATCGAGAGCTGCTCGAGCAGCGCGCCCGCTCCCTCGCGGATCGCCGCGGCGACCTCCGCGGCCGCGACTCCGACGGGCACGATGAGCGAGAGGTCCTGCGTCGCGGCGGGCATCGTGTCGATCGTGCGCGCCTCCAGAGCGGCATCGGTCAGCGCGATGACGGCGTCGAGATCGAGCTCGACGACCGCGACGACGCGTGGCAGGTCGGCTTCGATCGCGAGCGCCGGCAGCAGTTCACCGGCGAAACCGACGAGCGTGCCGTCGACGCGCAGCTCGGCCGTGCGTCCGGGGTGCATCGCCCGGTGAGAACCCTGCGAAACGTCGATACGGGCACCGGTCGCGAGCTCGACCTGGCGCACGATGTCGAGCGCATCCGCGATACCGGCCGGAACCGCGGGCTGACCCGGCTGCTTCGCCACGGTGTCGCCGAGGATGAGCGCACCGAGATGGCGCGGCTGCGGCGGGATGCCGGCGTCGAGCGCCGCGAGCAGCTCGTCGCTCGGCTTCGCGTTGCCCGCCGGCAGCTCGAGCGACCCGTAGCTGCGCCCCGGCTCGGGCAGGAACACCGTGCCGATCTCGAACAGGTCGAGGTCGGTGAGACCCCGCGAGAGGTTGCGACGCGCGGCGCCGATCAGGCCGGGCACGAGCGAACGACGCAGGAACGGCACCGTCTGGTCGAGGGCGTTCGCGATGCGCACGGATGCCACGGGGGCACCGTCGGCGCTGCCGAACACGGCGTTGTCGGCCTCGGAGACGAACGGGAACGAGAGCACCTCGACCGATCCGGCTGCGGCGAGCGTGTCAGCGGTGCGCCGGCGCAGGCGCTGGGAGCGGGTGAGCCCGCGACCGGGCGGCGCGACGGGAAGCACCGACGGGATGCGGTCGTAGCCGATCAGGCGGGCGACCTCTTCGGCGAGCTCTTCGCGGCCGGTCAGGTCGGGTCGCCAGGCCGGCGGCACGACCGAGAAGCCGCCGTCGACGGCGGTGATGACGCCGCCGATCTCGGCGAGGGCATCGTGCACCTCGTCTTCGGTGTACTCGACGCCGATGATCGACGAGACGAAGCCCGCGGGAAGGAGGATCGCCTCGCGCGCCGGCGCGGTCGAGATGAGCGAGCCGCCTGCATCGGCGGTGCCGCCGGCGAGGTCGACCATGAGCTGCGCGACACGGGAGACGGCCGCGGCCGCGATCTCGGGGTCGACGCCGCGCTCGTAGCGCTTGGCCGCTTCGCTCGGCAGCTTGTGGCGACGTGCGGTGCGCGCGATCGACACCGGGTCCCAGTTGGCGGCCTCGACGAGCACGTTGCGCGTCTCGTCGCCCATCTCGGTCTCCGCGCCGCCCATGACGCCGCCGAGGCCGATCGGGCCGCGGTCGTCGGTGACGACGAGGTCTTCGACGTGGAGCGTGCGCTCCTTGCCGTCGAGCGTGGTGAACTTCTCCCCCACCGTGGCGCGCCGCACGACGATGCCGCCGCGGAGCTGGTCGAGGTCGTAGCCGTGGATCGGCTGGCCGAGCTCGAGCATGACGTAGTTCGTGATGTCGACGAGCAGCGAGATCGAGCGGATGCCGGCGAGCTTCAGCCGTGCGATCATCCACGCCGGCGTCGGGCGGGAGGCGTCGACGTCGCGCACGATGCGCGTGGCGAAGACCGAGGAGCCGATCTTGCCGCGGATCGGAGCCGCATCGTCGATCACGACGGAGAACGCGTCATCGGAGACATCCGCCGGCACAGCCTGCTCGACGGGGTCGCGGAAGCGGGCCCCCGTGGCGTGCGCGTACTCGCGAGCGACACCGCGGATGGAGAACGCGTAGCCGCGGTCGGGCGTGACGTTGATCTCGATCGCGGCGTCGTCGAGGCCGAGGAGCGTGATCGCGTCGGTGCCGACGGGTGCGTCGATGCCGAGCGTCGAGAGCCGCAGGATGCCGTCGTGGTCTTCACCGAGGCCGAGCTCGCGCGCCGAGGCGATCATGCCGTCGGAGACGTGACCGTAGGTCTTGCGGGCGGCGATCGGGAACGGGCCGGGCAGCACGGCGCCCGGCAGCGTCACGACGACCTTGTCGCCGACGAAGAAGTTGCGGGCACCGCAGACGATGCCGTGCACGGCGTCGCCGCCGTCGGCCGCCGTCTCACCCTCGGGGGCGACGCGCACCTGGCACCAGCGGATCGTCTTGCCGTTGGACTGCGGCTCCTCGACGAACTCGAGCACCTCGCCCACGACGATCGGGCCCTCGAGGTCGAACGTGTGCACGTCCTCCTCTTCGAGGCCGACCTTGACGAGTGCGGCGTGCACGTCTTCAGGCGTCGTGCCGGGCACGAGCTCGACGTACTCGGCGAGCCAGCTCAGTGGAACTCGCATCTTCTAGACCACCATTCCGAACTGCTGGGAGAAGCGGATGTCTCCCTCGACCATTTCGCGCATGTCCTGCACGTCGTTGCGGAGCATGAGCCCGCGCTCGATGCCCATGCCGAACGCGAACCCGGTGTAGACCTCGGGATCGATGCCGGCCGCCCTCAGCACATTGGGGTGCATCATGCCGCAGCCGCCCCACTCGATCCAGCGAGCGCCGCCCTTGAAGGTCGGGTGCCAGAAGTCGAGCTCGGCCGACGGCTCGGTGAAGGGGAAGAAGCTCGGGCGCAGGCGGATCTTCGCCTCGTCGCCGAAGATCGACTTCACGAAGTGGTCGAGGGTGCCCTTCAGGTGCGCCATCGTGAGGCCCTTGTCGACGGCGACGCCCTCGAACTGCATGAACACGGGCAGGTGCGTGGCGTCGAACTCGTCGGTTCGGTACACGCGGCCCGGTGCCAGCACGTAGAGCGGCAGCTCGCGCTCGAGCATCGAGCGGATCTGCACCGGGCTCGTGTGGGTGCGGAGCACGAGGTGCGACTCGGGCGGGTCGACGAAGAAGGTGTCCTGCATGGCGCGCGCCGGGTGGTCGGCGTCGAAGTTGAGCGCGTCGAAGTTGAACCACTCGCTCTCGACCTCTGGACCCTCGGCGACCTCCCAGCCCATGCCGGTGAACACGTCGCAGACCCGGTCTTGCAGCAGCGAGAGCGGATGCCGCGCGCCCGGCCGGTATCGCGACGCGAGCGCCGTGACATCCACCGTCTCGGCCGCGAGCTGTGCGGCCGCCTCGGCCTCGACGATCTCGGACTCGCGGGCGGCGAACGCCTGGTTCACCCGGCCGCGGGCACCCCCGACGAGCTTGCCGAGTGCGGCCTTCTGCTCGTTCGGGACGTTGCGGAGTTCGGCGTTCAGGAGCGCGAGGGCGGACTTCTCGCCCGTGTGCTCGGTGCGGACCTGCTTCAGCGCGGCGGAGTCGCCGGCCGATGCGATGGCCGCGAGGGCTGCATCGACCGCCGTCTGGACGGCGCTCTCGGTGATTTCACGGGGCTCGGACACGAGAACCGAGTCTACCGGCGCGATGCGACGCCCCGTGTCAGATCCTGCCGGGAGCGTTCCCCATCTGCCGCGCCGCCGCCGACGCCTCGGCGACCAGGATCGCCTGATTCGGGTTGTCGGGATCGAGCTTCGTCCCGCTCGACTTCGATGCCGTGCGCTTCGAGAGCCAGCGTGCGAACCACGACAGTGAGAGGTTCATGATCAGGTACAGCACGAGGGTGACGATGAAGAACGAGAACAGGTATCGGTTGCCGTAGAAGGTCGCAAGCTGGTACATGTTCAGCCGCAGCAGCTCGACGTAGCCGACGATCGCTCCGAGCGAGGTGTCCTTCAGGAGCACCACGAGCTGGGCGACGATGATCGGCAGCATCTGGCGGAACGCCTGCGGGAACTCGACGAGCATCTTCGACTGCAACGGACGCATGCCGAGGCTGAGTCCGGCTTCCCGCTGCCCGCGCGGCAGTGCTGCGAGCCCTGCTCGGAGCGCCTCCCCGATGATCGCACCGTTGTAGAGCGAGAGCGCCGCGACGACCGCCCAGAAGGCACCGGTGTTCAGCACGAGGAGGATGAAGAGCATCATGAGCAGCACGGGCATGCCGCGCACGAACTCGAGCACGACCGCGGTGGGGATCCTGATCCACGCGATGGCGGAGCTCCGCATGAGCGACAGCAGGATGCCGAGTGCGATCGCGAACACCGATGCCGTGAGCGCCGCACTGAGCGTGGCCCAGACGCCGGCGGTGAGGATGCGGCTCCACAAGGCGGGGTCGGCGAAGATGTCCCATCGACTCGGGTCGAAGTAGCCGGGAAGCGTGATGCCGCCGCTCTCGCGCGGCGCCGCGAGGGTCATCACGATCCAGGCGAGGCCGGCGAGGATGAGGACGCCGGCGACGATCGACGAGATCAGCGACCGACGACGCGCCTTCGGGCCCGGGGCGTCGAAGAGGACGCTCGTTCCGCTCATCGCTGCACCACCCATTTGCGCTCGAGTTGGGCTGCGACCGCACCGAGCGGGATGGTGATCGCAAGATAGAAGGTCGCTGCACCGAGGAGGATCGCGATGACGGCATCGCCGTTCGCGTTCGCGAGTTCACGCGTGCCGGCGAACAGCTCGAAGACGAAGAAGGCGCCCGCGACTGAGGTGTTCTTCGTGAGGGCGATGAAGACGTTGATGAGCGGCGGGATCGTCATGCGGAAGGCCTGCGGCAGCACGATGAGGCCCACGGTCTGTCCGAAACCGAGGCCCACGCTCCGCGCGGCCTCCGCCTGCCCGATCGGCACGCCGTTGATGCCCGACCGCAGCGCCTCGGCCACGAACGGTGAGGTGTAGACCGCGAGGCCGATCATCGCCGCCGTTGCGAATTCGAGCCGCGATCCGAGGATGGGCAGCACGACCGCGCAGAAGAAGAGCACGAGGGTCAGCGGGGTGTTCCGCACGAGCTCGGTGTAGACCGTTGCGAAGCCGCGCAGTGAGGCCACCGGCGAGATGCGCATCGCCGCGATGATCGTGCCGAGCACGAGCGCCGAGAGGCCGCTCACGCCGAGCAGCAGCAAGGTCATGCTGAAGCCGCGCCAGTACGTCGGCAGGTTCTCGATGACGGCGTCCACGCGTCTCCGTTCCGGTCAGTGGGGAGGGCACGCGGCCCGGACGATGCTCGCCCGGGCCGCGTTCCGATCAGTAGCGGTCGGGAGCCGGCGGCTCGACGTACGGCAGCACGGTTCCGGCGGTGGAGTTCCACGCCTCTTCGTAGCGGCCGTCTGCGTAGGCCTCTTCGAGCACGTCGTTGATCCACATGCGGAAGTCGGTGTCGTCCTTCGTCAGGCCGATGCCGTAGGGCTCTTCGGTGAACGGCTCGCCGACGACCTTGAACTCGCCCTCGTTCTGGGCCGCGAGACCCGCGAGGATGACGTTGTCGGTCGACACTGCGACGACGGCGCCGCTGCGGAGCGGCTCGAGGCAGTTGGAGTACGTGTCGGTGAGCACGGGCTCGGCGCCGATCTCGGCGAGCTTCGCGGCCGGGGTGGAACCCGTGACGGAGCAGACCGGCTGACCGACGAGGTCGTCTTCGCTCTTGATGTCGTCGTTGTCGGCGAGCACGAGGATCGACTGGCCGGCCATGTAGTACGGCCCGGCGAAGGAGATGACTTCCTTGCGCTTGTCGTTGATCGTGTACGTGGCGACGACGAAGTCGACCTGGCCGTTCTCGATGAACGGCTCGCGGTTCGCCGAGACCGTCTCGGTCCAGGTGATGTTCTCTTCGTCGATGCCGAGCTCGCTCGCGATGATCTTGGCGATCTCGACGTCGAATCCGACGGGCACGCCGTCGGGGCCGACGAGACCGAACAACGGCTGGTCGAACTTCGTGCCGATCGTCACCTTGCCGGCCTCGGACAGCTTCTCCATGGTGCTGCCGGCCGCGAACGTGGGCGCGGGCTCAGCCGTCGGCTCCTCGGTGGCCTCCCCGCCGCCGCCGGCGCAGCCGGCAAGCGCGAGCGCCGACACCGCAGCTGCTGCGACGAGTGCGAATCTCATGCGTTTCATGTCTCTGCCTCTTCTCCTGTGTGGTGGTTCCTCGCCGCTCGTGGCAGCGCAGGTCTAGTGCTCGAGGATCTTCGACAGGAAGTCCTGTGCACGCTCGGACTGAGGATTGTCGAAGAACTCGGCGGGCGTCGCCTCTTCGACGATCTTGCCGTCGGCCATGAAGAGCACCCGGTCGGCGGCCTTCCGGGCGAAGCCCATCTCGTGCGTGACGACGATCATGGTCATGCCGTCTTTGGCCAGACCGATCATGACGTCGAGGACCTCGTTGATCATCTCGGGGTCGAGCGCGCTCGTCGGCTCGTCCATGAGGATGAGCTTGGGGTTCATCGCGAGCGAACGGGCGATGGCGACACGCTGCTGCTGGCCGCCGGAGAGCTGGGCCGGGAGCTTCTTGGCCTGGTTCGCCACGCCCACCCGCTCGAGGAGCTTCATCGCCTCCGCCTCGGCGGCCTTGCGCGACATCCGCTTCACCTTGATGGGCGCGAGGGTGACGTTCTCGAGGACCGTCTTGTGTGCGAACAGGTTGAACGACTGGAACACCATGCCGACGTCGGCACGCAGCTTCGCGAGCGCCGCGCCCTCTTCGGGCAGCTTCACGCCGTCGATCGCGATCGAGCCCGAGTCGATGGTCTCGAGGCGGTTGATGGCACGGCAGAGCGTCGACTTGCCCGACCCGCTCGGGCCGATCACGACGACGACCTCGCCGCGGTTGACGACCGTGTTGATGTCGTTGAGCACGTGCAACTCGCCGAAGTGCTTGTCGACGTGGTCGACGACGACGAGCGGCTCACCGCGACGCACCGAGATGTTGGAGGTCGGCGGGGCAGGCTGCGTGGGCTCCATGTCCCCAAGTTACGGCCAGCGGCGGTGTCGCGACAAGCTGCCGAGCAGTGGTTACCTAACCGTGATCAGCGCTGCGCTGCGCGAAGGCGCTCTCGTAGAGGCAGACGGATGCCGCGGTCGCGAGGTTCATCGACTCCGCGTGCCCGTATATCGGCACGGTGACCACTCGATCGGCGAGCTCGAGCTGCTCGTCGGGCAGTCCTCTGGCCTCGTTGCCGAACACCCAGGCGGTCGGCCCGGCGAGCACTCCGTCGTTGCGGGCGGAGAGCAGGTCGTCGCCCTTGACGTCCGCGGCGAGCACCGTGAGGCCGGCGGCCCGTGCCCGCGCGAGCACGTCGGCGAGCTCGGCGCCGATGGCGACGGGGAGGTGGAAGATCGACCCCGTCGAGGATCGGACGACCTTCGGGTTGTAGAGGTCGACGGTGCGACCGGTGAAGATGACGGCGTCGGCGCCCGCGGCATCGGCCGCACGCACGATGGTGCCAGCGTTGCCGGGATCGCGCACCTCTTCGAGGATGGCGACGAGCTTCGGCTTCGCCGCGAACACGTCTTTCACCGCGGTCGGGAACTGGCGGCAGATCGCCACGAAGCCCTGCGGCGTCACCGTGTCGGCCATCGAGTCGAGCACCTCTTCGGTGACGAACTCGATCTCGACGTCGGAGGAGGCTGCGGCCTCGGCGATTTCGGGGTGGCGTTCGAGCGCGCTCGGTGTCGCGAAGAGCTCGACGACGAGTTCGGAACGGAAGGTGAGCGCCTCGGCGACCGCCTGGGGGCCCTCGAGCAGGAACATCCCGCTGTCGGCACGTGCTGCCTTGCGGGCGAGCTTCGCTACTGCGCGCACGCGCGGCGATCGGGGATTCTCGAGCATGCCTCCAATTCTATTGGGGGAACGCGGAACGGCCCGGCACCCTGCTTGTGCAGCAGAGGTGCCGGGCCGTTCGAAGCTGAAGTCGCTGCTTACGCGGCGGTCTTCGGGGCCGACGTGTCGGCCGGGAGCGCCTGCTTGGCCGACTCGACCAGCGCGGCGAACGTCGCGGGCTCGTTGACCGCGAGGTCGGCGAGGATGCGACGGTCGACCTGGATGCCTGCGAGGCCGAGGCCCTGGATCAGGCGGTTGTACGTGAGGCCGTTCGCACGCGACGCGGCGTTGATGCGCTGGATCCAGAGGCGACGGAAGTCGCCCTTCTTCTGGCGGCGGTCGCGGTACGCGTAGACGAGGGAGTGGGTGACCTGCTCCTTGGCCTTGCGGTAGAGACGCGAACGCTGGCCGCGGTAACCACTGGCGCGCTCGAGAATGACCCGGCGCTTCTTGTGGGCGTTGACCGCCCGCTTCACTCTTGCCATGACTCTGTTTCTTCCTTAATGGGCCTGAATCGGCTGTCTATGCTGCCGGCTCAGTGGCCGAGAAGCTTCTTGATGACCTTGGCGTCGGGAGCCGACACGATCTTGTCCTGGTTCAGACGGGCCTTGCGCTTCGAGGACTTGACCTCGAGGTTGTGGCGCATACCGGCCTGCTGCTTCTTGATCTTGCCGCTGCCGGTGATCTTGAAGCGCTTCTTGGACCCGGAGTGGGTCTTCTGCTTCGGCATCTCGTATTTCTCCTTGGTTCTGCCGTCACGCGAGTGACGGACGGGGATGTTTGGCTCAGCCCTCGACGGGCTCGGCCGTCTGCGCGTCGCCGTCGGCCGGGGCGTCAGCCGCCGGTCGCGCCTTCGCTGCAGCACGCTGTGCATTGGCTTCGGCCTTGGCCTCGGCCTTGTTCTTGAGGGGTCCGATCACCATGACCATGTTGCGGCCATCGATCGTCGGGTTGTGCTCGACCGTGCCGAACTCGGCCACGTCTTCCGCGAAGCGCTGGAGCAGACGGACGCCCATCTCGGGGCGCGACTGCTCGCGACCGCGGAAGAGGATCATCGCCTTGACCTTGTCGCCGGCCTTGAGGAAGCCGATGGCGCGCTTCATCTTGGTCTCGTAGTCGTGCTTGTCGATCTTGAGACGGAACCGGACCTCTTTGAGGATGGTGTTCGCCTGGTTGCGCCGGGCCTCTTTCGCCTTCTGCGCAGCCTCGTACTTGAACTTGCCGTAGTCCATGATCTTCGCGACCGGCGGCTTCGAGTTCGGAGCGACCTCGACGAGATCGAGATCGGCCTCCTGCGCGAGCCGCAGGGCCACCTCGATCTTCACGACGCCGACCTGCTCTCCGGCAGGCCCCACGAGTCGAACCTCGGGGACGCGGATACGGTCGTTTGTACGGGGATCGCTGATGCGTGTTCTCCTCTACTCAAGCTGTTTCGCTCGGTCGGAAGGCGGATGCCGCCCGACGACGAAAGGAGAAATCCACGCATGCGTGCACGGAATCCCACCGTGCTTTTTCATGCGGCACCCTACCTACTCCCCCGTCTTGCGACGTGGGAGCGGAGTGCAATGACCCGGTAACCTTGATGAAGCGGTATGCGCGGGTGGGAGAATCTCCACTTTCGTACCGGGGTGAAGCCCCGGAGCCCGAAGTAGTCTAGCAGAGGAAATCCGTGAACAGTAGTTCAGACGAGACCACGGTCGAGGGCGCCACCCGCGACATCGCCGAGGTCCCCGCAGTCGAGATCATCACGACCGCCGCCGTGCACCTCATGAGCGCCGCCGCCGTGAAGGTCGGGCTGGCCGAAGACCCCGAAGATCAGATCGACCTCGACGAGGCGCGCAAGCTCATCAACGCGCTCGCGGGGCTCATCACGGCCGGCGCTCCCGAGATCAGCGACATGCACGCGCGCTCGCTGCGCGACGGCCTGCGTTCACTGCAGCTCGCGTTCCGCGAGGCCTCCGTCATTCCCGACCCCATCGG
The DNA here is from genome assembly GCF_004134865.1 of Agromyces fucosus. Classification (GTDB taxonomy): domain Bacteria; phylum Actinomycetota; class Actinomycetes; order Actinomycetales; family Microbacteriaceae; genus Agromyces; species Agromyces fucosus. The sequence goes on from NZ_SDPO01000004.1 coordinate 20,605, forward strand.
CAAGGGTCCCGGCGAGAAGTGGACGGGCCCGGTCAGCTGATCGACCGGCCGCTGACCTGAACGGATTCGAGCATCGAGACCGACCAGGCGGCTGACTGACTGCACGCTAGCGCTGGCAGTTCGGGCACCACCAGGTCTCGCGCAGTTCGAGCTCGGTGCGCCCGAGGCGCCCGTGCTCGATGAGCGTGCCGCAACGCCGACAGGCCTCGCCGCCTCGGCCGTAGACCCAGAGCTGCCGGCCGCGATGCGTGTCACCGGTCGTCGTGCGCACCGCACGATCGCGGTTGGCACGGATGACCCGACTCGCGAGCGCCACGAGTGGTACGAGCTCGACGTCGCCGACGGGCCGGGCCGGCAGGATGCCGCGGAGGAAGCACAGCTCGTTGACGTAGACGTTGCCGAGCCCCGCGAGATTGCGCTGCTCGGCGAGGGCCACGGCGACGGGCGTCTCGGGCGAACTCGCGAGCCGGCGCACGGCTTCCTCGGCATCCCAGTCGGGACCGAGCAGGTCGGGGCCGAGATAGGCGAGCCGCTCGGTCTCGTCGGCGGCACCGAACAGCTCGAGGGTGCCGAGGTCGAAGCCGACGGCCGAGGCATCCGGCACCTCGATGATCGCGCGCGCCTGCCAGGCGGGTCGTCGCCACGGTTCACCCGGGCGGAACACGCGCCACTCCCCCTCCATCTTCAGGTGCGAGTGCACGACGACCTCGCCGATGCGCATCAGGAGGTGCTTGCCGCGGCTCGCGACGGAATGCACCGGCTCGCCGGCCAGGTCGACCTCGGCCAGCGCGGGCACCCGGAAGTCGGTGCGGGTCACCGCGCGACCGGCGAGCGCCTCATCGAGCCGGCGAGCGGCCCGGTACACGGTGTCACCCTCTGGCATCGTCAGCTCCTGGCATCGAAGCGGAGCCCTCTCGGCGTCTCGCGGAACCCCGCCGCCCGGAGCGGGCGATCGAGCACCGAGCCGAAGACGACGCCGCCGTTGACCGTCTCGACCCGCAGTCGCTCGGTGCGCCCTCGGGTGAGCGCGGCGGCGAGCGCCGCGGTCGCCGCGACGAGCGCCGTCTCGTCGTCGGTGAAGACGAGGGTGGTGCGCCCACCGCGTTCGAGGTAGAGCACCGCCTCGCCGTCGACGATCGCGACGAAGGCGCCGGCCTTGCGACCGGGGCGGTGCGCATTGTCACCGGAGAGCTCCGGCCAGTCGAGGGCGGCGCCGAACGGGTTCGCCGGGTCGGTCGCCGCGAGTGCGACCGCGTCGCCCTTCGGCGCAGCACGGAGCCGGTCGACCGCGGCACCGGTCGCGAACTGCGCCCCGCCCTGGCCGTCGATGAAGTAGCCGCGCCGTACTCGGCCCGAGTCCTCGAAGCCCGAGAGCGTGCGGTAGGCGAGCGCGAATCCGCCGACATGCGCCTCCGCCATGACCGAACCACGCGTGACGATGCCGTACCGCTCGAGCAGGGCCTCGCCGAGGGCGTGCGCGCGGGGCGTCGCCGCCGCGCTCGCGAGCGGCAGCACCGACCAACGGCCGGCGGCCCTCGCCGGGTTCGCCCGCGCCGCCGCCGTGCGTCCGGCCTGCACGGTGGCCGCGAGCGAGCGTCGCGAGAGCGAACCCGCCCGGAGGCGGGCGCGAGGGGTGGGCGCGGTGGTCTTGTGCGCTCCGCCGACGGCGAGCATGCCGCGCACCGGGGCGAAGGTGTCGTTGGTCACGAGGCCCGCCCAGACGAGGCGCCAGAGCGCGTCGGCGAGCGCGCGGTCGTCTTCGGAGCCCACGGCCTCGGCCAACTGTCGGAAGAAGAACCCTCCGCCGCCCCCGAGCACCGCGATGAGTTCGGACTCGAGCGGATCGAGGGGCGCCTCCGCCGGGGGCGGCAGGGTGAGCTCGGCGGTCTCGGCGAGATGCAGGCTGATCCACCCGTCGTCGCCGCCCAGCGACCCGGTGCCGGCCCAGAGCACCTCGCCCGATGCGGTCAGCTCGTCGAGCATGCCCGCCCGGTAGTCGGCGACCCTGGCGGGCAGCACGTACGCCTCCCACGCGGACGCGGGAATGCGCGCGCCCTCGAGCTGCTCGATCACCGCGGCGACGCCGTCGACGCCGCTGAGCTTGCCGCCCACGTGCTGCCACGCCGGCAGGAAGCGCGCGAACTCGCGCGGCTCGACCGGCTCGACCTCGTTGCGGAGCACCGCGAGCGAGCGCCGCCGGATTCGACGCAGCACGCCGCTGTCGCACCACTCGAGTCCGGAGCCGTGCGGCAGGAACTCGCCTTCGACGACACGGCGCTCACCGCCGAGCCGGGCGAGGGCAGCGGATGCCACGGCCTGTCCGATGCCGAACCGCGCCGCCACCGCCGCCACCGTGAACGGCCCGTGCGTGCGGGCGTAGCGCGCGACGAGATCCCCGAGGGGGTCGCGCACCCCCTCGCCGAACACCTCGGGCAGGCCGGGCGGGATCGGGACGCCGAGTGCGTCGCGCAGTCGACTGACGTCTTCGACGGCGACGAACCACGACTGCCCGGCGAAGCTCACCGGCGCCGCTCGGCGTGCCTCGACGAGTGCGGCGAGAGCCGCCGCGGCATCCGTCTCGTCGTCGACCCGCGCCGCGACCTCGTCGGCGGTGAGCGGACCGAGGTCGCCGAGCAGGTCGGCGACGCCTTCCGCGCCGCGCGCGAGGCGATCGGGGTGGACGCGCTGGAGCATGCTCTCGACCTCGTCGACCACCTCGGGATCGAGCAGCTCCCGCAGCTCGACCGTGCCGAGCAGCTCGGCGAGGAGCGCCGGGTCGAGCGAGAGCGCCGCGGCCCGCCGCTCGGCGAGCGGGGCGTCTCCCTCGTACATGAAGGCGCCGACGTAGCCGAACAGCAGGCTCGAGGCGAAGGGGCTCGGCGACTCGGTCGTGACGTCGACGAATCGCAGCTCACGTCGCTCGATGCGCTCGGCGAGCCGGGTCAGCGCCGGCAGGTCGTACACGTCTTGGAGGCACTCGCGCACGGCTTCGAGGACGATCGGGAACTCGGGGAAGTCGCGCGCGACCTCGAGCAGTTGCGACGCCCGCTGCCGCTGCTGCCAGAGCGGAGATCGCTTGCCTGGATTCGTGCGCGGCAGGATGAGCGCCCGTGCGGCGCACTCGCGGAACCTCGCCGAGAACAGGGCGGACCCGCCGACGTTCGCCGTGACGAGCTCGGTGAGCTCGGCGGGCTCGAACGCGAAGAGTTCGGCACCCGGCGGATCGTCGCCCGTGTCGGGCATGCGGAGCACGATGCCGTCATCGCTCGCGACGGCGTTGGCGTCGACGCCGCTCTGCTCGCGCACGCGAGCGCCGATCGCGAGCGCCCACGGCGCGTGCACGCGCATGCCGTACGGCGAGTGCAGCACGATGCGCCAGTCGCCGAGCTCGTCGCGGAAGCGCTCGACCACGAGGTTCGTCGCGTCGGGCACCACGCGGGTCGCCGCGCGCTGGTCGTCGATGAACTTCACGAGGTTCGTGGCGGCGCGCTCGTCGAGCCCGGCGGCACGGCTGCGGGCGAGGGCGTCGGATGTCGGTGCGCCCGACAGTTCGGCGATGAACCCGCCGATCGCCGCCCCGAGTTCGGCGGGGCGGCCGATGCCGTCGCCCCTCCAGAAGGGCAGGCGCCCCGGCTCGCCGAACGCCGGTGCGACGAGCACCCGATCGTGCGTGATCTCTTGAATACGCCAGCTCGTGGCCCCGAGGGCGAACACGTCGCCGACCCGCGACTCGTAGACCATCTCCTCGTCGAGCTCACCGACGCGGCGGCCAGGCCCGGCCTCGCCGATCATGAACACGCCGAACAGTCCCCGGTCGGGGATCGTGCCGCCGCTCGTGACCGCGAGGCGCTGGGCGCCCCGCCGTCCGACGATCGTGCCGGAGTCGCGATCCCAGACGATGCGGGCGCGCAGCTCGCCGAAGCGGTCGGAGGGGTAGCGTCCGGCGAGCAGGTCGAGGGTCGCGTCGAACGCCGAGCGGGGCAACGCGGCGTAGGGCGCGGCACGGCGCACGAGCTCGAACCACGCCTCGACGTCCCACTCGTCGAGCGCCGTGGCCGCGATCGTCTGCTGGGCGAGCACGTCGAGCGGGTTCGCCGGGATGCGGAGTTCTTCGATCGCACCGCTGATCATGCGCTCCGCGACGACCGCCGAGTGCAGCACGTCGGCGCGGTGCTTCGGGAAGATGAGTCCCTTCGAGACCTCGCCGACCTGGTGCCCGGCCCTGCCGAGCCGCTGCAGACCGCTCGCCACCGAAGGCGGGGACTCCACCTGCATGACGAGATCGACCGCGCCCATGTCGATGCCGAGCTCGAGGCTCGACGTCGCCACGACGCAGCGCAGGCGGCCCGACTTGAGGTCGTCTTCGACGAGGGCCCGCTCCTCTTTGCTCACCGAGCCGTGGTGCGATCGGGCGATCACGGGCGCCGCGCCGGCCGTGGTGCCCGAGGCGCCGACCGCCTCTGCCGGCGTCCGTCTCGCCGTTGCCGGCGCCGACACCGTCGCCGACACTGGAACCGTTGCCGACGGTGCCTCGACCGTCACGTCGCGCGGTACCTCGACTGCCATCGCGGTGCGTTCGGCCCACAGTTCGTTGAGCCGTGCCGTCAATCGCTCGGCGAGGCGCCGGGAGTTCGCGAAGACGATCGTCGAACGGTGCGCGAGCACCTCGTCGAGGATCGCCTCCTCGACATGCGGCCACACCGAACCCGCGCTCGTCTCGCCGGCGAGGTCGGAGAGGTCGTCGACCGGCACCGTCACCCGCAGGTCGAACTTCTTGCCCGAGGCCGGTGCCACGATCGTCACCGCTCGGGTGCCTCCGAGGAACCGTGCGACCTCTTCATGCGGCCGCACGGTCGCCGAGAGCCCGATGCGCTGCACCGGCGCGGCGGTGAGCTCGTCGAGCCGCTCGAGCGACAGCGCGAGGTGCGAGCCGCGCTTCGTGCCGGCGAGCGCGTGGATCTCGTCGACGATCACCGTCTGGACCCCGCGGAGCGTCTCACGCGCCGCCGACGTGAGCATGAGGAACAGCGACTCGGGCGTCGTGATGAGGATCTCCGGCGGGTGCGTCACGAGCCGTCGCCGCTCAGCGGGCGGGGTGTCGCCCGAACGCACCCCCACCGAGACCTCGGGCACCTCGATGCCGTGCGCCGCAGCGGTGCGGGCGATGCCGACGAGGGGCGCGCGGAGGTTGCGCTCGACATCGACACCGAGGGCCTTCAGCGGCGACAGGTAGATGACGCGCGTGCCCGTCGACTCGGCATCGGCGCCCTCATGATGCAACCGGTCGATCGCCCACAGGAAGGCCGCGAGGGTCTTGCCCGAACCGGTCGGGGCGACGACGAGCGAGTGCTCGCCTCGGGAGATGGCCTGCCACGCACCGTTCTGCACGGTGGTGGGCGCGCTGAAGGACTCGGTGAACCACGCTCGCGTCGCGGGCGAGAACGCATCGAGCGCCTCCGTCATGTCTCCATTCAAGCGGATGCCGCCGACAGCAGGGTCTCGATACGCGTCCTCCTTCGTCGGGCGCTACTCGACCGGCGGGCGCTCGGCCTCGAGCGCCTCGAGCGCACGGGCGACGGCGTCGACCGTTCGGCGCACCTCTGCGGCATCCGTTCGCCAGTTGCTCACCGAGAACCGCACGACGGCACGGTCCTGCCAGCGCGACGTCATGGCGAGCACCTCACCCTCGTTCCAGAGGCGCTCGCTGAGCGCCTCGGTCGCCGCGTCAGTGTCGAGCGCGATGCAGACCTGGGTGAAGACGACGTCGTTCAGCACCTCGACGCCGGGAAGGGCGCCGACGCCGTCGGCGATGCCGCGCGCCGCCTCGGCGAGGCCGTCGATCAACTGCGCGACACCCGCTCGGCCGAGCGAGCGGAGCACCGCCCAGGTCGGCACGCCGCGGGCCCGACGCGAGAGCTCGGGCGCCTTCTCGTGCGGATCGGCGCCGACCTCCGTGGCCTGCAGGTAGCTCGCATGCATGCCGAGCGCGCGCCGCATCGCGGCCGGGTCGCGCACGATCGCGATGCCGCAGTCGTATGGCACGTTGAGCGTCTTGTGGGCATCGGTCGACCATGAATCGGCGGCCTCGTACCCCGTGGTGAGGTGGCGGAGCGACGGCGACGCGGCCGCCCACAGCCCGAACGCACCGTCGACGTGCACCCATGCTCCCGCCGCGTGGGCGGCCGCGATCGCCCCGGTGAAGTCGTCGAACGCACCCGAGTGGATGTTGCCGGCCTGCAGTGCCACGATCGCCGGCCCCTCGCCGTCGGCGAGCGCCCTCGACAACTCGTCGACGCGGATGCGGCCCTGTTCGTCGGACGGCACCGTGATCGGCGCGCCGAGTCCCAGGTACCGCGCCGCGAGGTCCATGGTGCCGTGCCGCTCCTCGCCCGCGATGAACCTGATGGCCGGCCCGCCGGTCAGCCCGTCGGCCTCGACGTCCCATCCGGCCCTGCGCAGCACCTCGTTCCGCGCGGCCGCCATGCACGAGAACTGGGCCATGGTGGCGCCCGTCGTGAAGCCGACATCGCTCTGCGGCGGCAGGCCCAGCAGGTCGAGCAGCCACTCGCCGGCGAGCTCCTCGACGGCGACGGCCCCTGGCGTGATCGCGCGGAGTCCCGTGTTCTGGTCCCACGCCGACACCAGCCAGTCGGCGCCGAGCGCGACGGGCTGCGTGCCGCCGATCACCCAGCCGTAGAAGCGCGGCGAGCCGATCGCGATGAGACCGGGCTCGACGCCCTCGGCCAGGCGCGCGATGACCTCGAGTTCGGGCTCCCCCGCCTCGGGCAACTCGCGGCCGAGGCGGTCCTTGATGTCGTCCGCGCTCGCCTGCGGCGGGATCGGTCGCTCGCGCACACCCGACAGCCAGGCGCGCGCATGGCGACCCGATGCCTCGATGATCGCGTCGTACGAGGCATCCGCTGCCCGGTCGTCGGAGCCGCTGTCGCTCCTCGTGTTCGCATCGGTCATGGCGCACCTGGATTCCGTGCGCCGAGCGCACACCACCGATTGTGCGCCGCTTCCCGGGCGCGGTCAACGGCCGGTCGCGCAGGACACCGATTGGCAGCCCGCGTCGTGCTCAGCCGACGGGCGTGCCGACGAGCTTCACGGTCAGGGAGTCGACGGAGGTCGCGATGACGTCGTCGGCCGCCCAGCGCCGCGCGAGCCGCGCCGTGATGGCGTCGAGCTCGTCGCGGCTCAGGCCGGCGACGAGCTCGAGGCGGACGATGAGCTCGGGCCCGAGGAGACGCCCGGTCGGATCACCCGGCAACAGGGTCACGCCGAGCACGGCGAGTTCGCGCCCGATCGAGTTCCGGAAGGCCTCGCCGACGACGGGCGACTCGAACGGCGGCAGCCACTCGTTGCCCTGCGCGACGGACCAGACCGCCGGCCGGCGGAGCACGAACTCGGTCGGCGAACCCGGATCGAGCACGACGAGTTCGGTGCCGTCGTCGGCGGCGGCGAGCGCGACCCGCACGCCGTCTGCAGGCACGGGCCTCGCGATCGGATTCCACCGCGACATCGCCTCGACCGACGCGAAGACCGGCAGCACCTTGCGACCGTCGGGGCCCTCGACCGTCACGATCGAGAGCTCCTGGCTCTTGTCGACCGCGAGGCCGTGGGCGCCGACCTCCGACCCGCCGTCGCCGAGATCGGCGAGCAGCGGGATCAGGAGGCGCGATCGCGCGAACTCCGCGACCACGGGCGCCTGCCCGGCGCCGCCGGTACGGAAGGCGTCGAGCGCGGCGACGAGAGCCTCGGGCGCACGACCGTCGTCGGCGGCGTGCGTGTTGGGCTGGAACGAACGCCCGGCCCACGGCACGCCGGCGGAGTCGGCCTGGCCCCCACCCGCATCGGCGCTCACTGCGAAGCGACGTCCAATGCCTCGACGAGCGTGAACGCACCCGCATAGAGCGCCTTGCCCACGATGGCGCCCTCGAGGCCGAGCGGCACGAGTTCGCGGAGCGCGACGATGTCGTCGAGGCTCGAGATGCCGCCCGATGCGACCACCGGACGGTGCGTGCGCTCCATGACCTGACGGAGCAGGTCGATGTTCGGGCCCTGCAGGGTGCCGTCCTTCGTGACGTCGGTCACGACGTAGCGAGCGGCACCGGCTTCCTCGAGGCGTTCCATGACCTGCCAGAGGTCGCCGCCGTCCTGGGTCCAGCCGCGAGCCGCGAGGGTGGTGCCGCGCACGTCGAGGCCGACCGCGATCGCCTCGCCGTACTGCGCGATGACGGATGCCGCCCACTCGGGGTTCTCGAGGGCCGCCGTGCCGAGGTTGATGCGCTTCGCGCCGATCTCGAGCGCGTGCTCGAGCGACTCGTCGTCGCGGATGCCGCCCGAGAGCTCGACGTTGACGCCGCGCACCTGACGGATGGTCTTCTTCAGCACGCTCGCGTTCGAGCCGCGTCCGAACGCGGCATCGAGGTCGACGAGGTGGATCCACTCCGCACCCTGATCGGCCCAATCGACGGCAGCGTCGACGGGGTCGCCGTAGCTGGTCTCGGTGCCGGCCTCGCCCTTGGTCAGGCGAACCGCCTTGCCGCAGGCGACGTCCACCGCCGGAAGCAGCACGAGGCGGGGGGTCTTGTTGAATTCACTCATTCACTGTCCTAGTCATCGCGGTCGCGCCTTGCGAGTCGGCACAGTCACAGCATCCTAGTCCGACCGTGTCGGAGCCGAGTGCATGTGACGGTCGATCGGCTCAGCCGAGGGTGCCGAGCCAGTTGGAGAGCAGGCGGATGCCCGCCTCCGCCGACTTCTCGGGGTGGAACTGGGTCGCCGTCAGGGGGCCGTTCTCGACGGCGGCGAGGAACCGGCCGCCGTGCTCGGCCCACGTCAGCGTCGGCGCGGGGAACGGCGGTTCGACGTCGAGCAGCCACTCCTGCGCGGCGAACGAGTGCACGAAGTAGAACCGCTCGTCTTCGATGCCGGCGAAGAGTGCAGAGCCCTCGCCGGCCTCGACGGTGTTCCAGCCCATGTGCGGCAGCACCGGGGCCGGGAGCTCGGTGACGGATCCGGGCCACTCGCCGAGGCCTTCGGTGTCCGCTCCACGCTCGACGCCGTGCTCGAAGAGCACCTGCATGCCGACGCAGATGCCCAGCACGGGGCGACCGCCCGCCAGGCGGCGGTCGATGATCTCGCCGCCGCGCACCGCCTGCAACTGATCCATGACCGCCTTGAAGGCGCCGACGCCGGGCACGAGCAGTCCATCGGCCTCGAGCGCCGCCGCACGATCGGCGGTGACGGTGACCTCTGCACCCGCATGCTCGAGCGCCTTCGCGGCCGAGTGCACGTTGCCCGAACCGTAGTCGAGCACGACGACGCGACGGCTGCGCGTCACAGCGCACCCTTGGTCGACGGCACGCCCGACACCAGCGGGTCGAACGCCTTGGCCTGACGGAAGGCACGCGCGAACGCCTTGAACTCCGCTTCGGCGATGTGGTGCGGGTCGCGGCCCCCGAGCACCGTCACGTGCACGGTGAGCGCCGCGTTGTACGCGATCGCCTCGAAGACGTGCCGCACCATGGAGCCGGTGAAGTGGCCGCCGATGAGGTGGTACTCGAAACCGACGGGTTCGCCCGTGTGCACGAGGAATGGGCGGCCCGAGATGTCGACGACCGCCTGCGCGAGCGCCTCGTCGAGCGGCACGAGTGCGTCGCCGTAGCGCGAGATGCCCCGCTTGTCGCCGAGCGCCTGCCTGATGGCCTGCCCGAGCACGATGCCGACGTCTTCGACCGTGTGGTGCACGTCGATCTCGAGGTCGCCGCTCGCCCGCACCGTGAGGTCGGTCAGCGAGTGCTTCGCGAACGCCGTGAGCAGGTGGTCGTAGAACGGGACACCGGTCTCGATGTCGCTCGACCCCGTGCCGTCGAGGTCGATCGAGAGGTCGATGCTGGATTCGCTCGTCTCGCGCTGCACCCGGGCAGTGCGCGAAGGGCTCGATGCGGTCATGAGGCAATCCTATTCGGGGCCGATACGGCGATCGCTTCGAGGAAGGCCGTGGTCTCGGCCTCCGTTCCCGCGGTGACCCTCAGGTGACCGGGAATGCCGATCTCGCGGATCAGGATGCCGCGCGCGAGCAGCTGCTCGAACACCGCACGCGGGTCGTCGACGCCGCCGAACAGCACGAAGTTCGAACCGCTGCGGTACGGGAGGAATCCGAGCCGGGCGAGCTCGCCCGAGATGCGCTCGCGTTGCCCGCGGATCTCGTCGACCATCGCGAGCATCTCGTCGGAGTGGGCGAGGGCACCGAGGGCCGCCGCCTGCGTCAGGGCAGACAGGTGGTACGGCAGGCGCACGAGGCGCAGCGCGTCGATCGCCGCAGGGTCTCCGGCGAGATATCCGACGCGCGCGCCGGCGAATGCGAAGGCCTTGCTCATGGTGCGCGAGACGAGGAGTCGCGGTCGCCCCGCGAGCAGGGTGAGTGCGCTCGGGGTGCCGGGTTCGGCGAACTCGAAGTACGCCTCGTCGACGACGACGATGCCGCGGGCGGCGTCGGCGACCGCCTCGATCGTCTCGATCGAGAGCGGAGTGCCCGTGGGGTTGTTGGGTGCGCAGAGCAGCACGATGTCGGGGTCGTGCTCTCGCACTGCCGCGACGGCCGTCGCGGGGCTGAGCTCGAACTCGTCGTCGCGGCCGGCGGTGATCCACTCGGTGCCGGTGCCCGAGGCGAGCAGGCCGTACATCGAGTACGTCGGCGCGAATCCCAGCGCTGAACGACCCGGCCCGCCGTAGGCCTGCATGATGTGCTGCAGCACCTCGTTGGAGCCGTTCGCCGCCCAGATCTGCGCAGGGTCGAGGCCGTGCCCGAGGTAATCCGCGAGGGCCTGGCGCAGTGCGGAGAACTCGCGGTCGGGGTACCGGTTGAGCGTCATGATCGCCGCCGCGACGCGGGCCACGACGTCGTGCGCGACATTCTCGGGAATCGGATGCGTGTTCTCGTTGACGTTGAGTGCGACCGGAACGGCCTTCTGGGGAGCCCCGTAGGGGGCTCGACCACGGAGGTCGTCGCGGATGGGGAGGTCTTCGAGACTCGTCACCCTGCAAGCCTAACGAGGCCCGGCGCCGTGTTTCAGACGATCGTCACGGAGCGAGCGGCAGCGCGAGACGCTGCCCGGGTTCGACGACCGCGTCATCGAGGCCGTTGAGCCGGACGATCTCGGCGATGACCTCGCGCACGTCGCCGCTCGGGTCGATCGCCTCGGCGATCGCCCAGAGCGAATCCCCCTGACCGACCGTGACGTATTCGAAGGTCGCTCCCGCGGAGTCGACGTCGGCGGCGGCGGCGCCCGAGCCGAGGACGAGCACGAGGACCCAGACCACGAGCGGAAGCGCTGCGAGCATGGTGAAGACGACGCGACCGCGGCGGGTCAGGCGAAGGCGGGTGCGCACCACGGCGCTCGGCGCATGCGCCACGCCGGTCTGCGTGTACACGCCCTGAGCTCGCACACTCGTGTCGAAGTCGCGCGGGAGGGCCCGCGAGGCCTGGAAGCCGGTCGTTGCGATCGCTGCGCTCATGTCACACCTCCTGTAGGAGTCGCATCCGGCCCTCGGCCGGGAGGACCGGATGCGAAACTCTGTTCCGAACATACATTCGAATTTCGAACAATGCAAGGATCGAACTCCGGAAACCCGGGGAACCGGATCTCCGACACACTCGAACAGATGTTTGCCGCACGCACGCGAGACGGATACAGTTTCGAATGTCTGGAAGACAGTCGACCAGACACCACCGACATCCGGCCTCGCGGCCGCTACGAGGGGCGGAGACGTTGAGCACCGACATCGACGACGTGCAGGCAGCAGGCAGGCCTCGCCGCCGCAAGAGTCTGAGCGCGAAGCAGATCGCCATCCTCGAGATGATCCAGCGCTCGGTGTCGAGCCGCGGCTACCCGCCGAGCATGCGCGAGATCGGCGACGCCGTCGGGCTCTCCTCGTTGTCGAGCGTGACCCACCAGCTGAACCAGCTCGAGCTCGCCGGTTACCTCCGACGCGATCCCAACCGCCCTCGCGCGCTCGAGGTGCTCATCGAGCTGCCCGGCGTGACCGATCGGCCTGCCACGCAGTCCGACCCCACGCCGGTGGGCGATGCGGCGATGGTGCCGCTCGTCGGGCGCATCGCCGCCGGTGTCCCCATCACCGCCGAGCAGCAGGTCGACGAGGTCTTCCCCCTCCCCCGGCAGTTGGTCGGCAAGGGCGAGCTCTTCATGCTGAAGGTCGTCGGCGACTCCATGATCGACGCCGCGATCTGCGACGGCGACTGGGTCGTCGTGCGGTCGCAGCGCACCGCCGAGAACGGCGAGATCGTCGCCGCGATGCTCGACGGCGAGGCCACCGTCAAGGTGTTCCGCCAGCGCGACGGGCACACCTGGCTGCTCCCCCGCAACAGTGCGTTCGAGCCGATCGTCGGTGACCACGCAGAGGTGCTCGGCAAGATCGTCGCGGTGCTGCGCTCGGTCTGACAACCGAGCGGATGACTCCCGCTATGCGGCGGAACGGATGCCGACCGGCACGGGTTCCGGCGTCACCGGCGCGAGTTCGCGCAGCCACCCGAGCACGGCGTCCATGAACCCGGCGTGATCGTCGCGGAACACGGTGTGCCCGGTGCCCTGCACCGTCTCGACCGTCATGCCCTGATGACGCAGCTGGCGGGCGACCTTCGCCGTGATGAGCAGGCTCTTCTCGGCGAGCACGACGAGCGTCGGCGCCACGAGCCGGGCCGGCGGCACGAGCGGCCGGGTGTCGGTGAAGCCGAGGATCGTGCGCTTGTCCCAGTCGCGCAGCGTCGCGAGTTCGATGTCGACGTCGACCGCGCTCCACTTCGGGTTCATCCGCACGAGTGCCGACCGCTTGGGCCGCGGCGCGACGGCGAAGAAGGCCTTGAAGGCCCAGCCCTTCACGCCCTTCGGGAACGAGAAGGCCGGATCGATGTAGATCGCCGCTCGCGGAGCGAGCCGGTCGGCCACGAGGCTCGCGACGAGCCCGCCGAGCGAGTGGCCCATGACGATGTCGGGCGGACCGTCGAGGAGCGGCTCGAGCGTCTCGACGACGTCGCCGGCCCAACCGGCGGGCGAGTAGTGCACCGCCCGCGGGCTGCGGCCGTGGCCGGCGAGGTCGACCGCGAGCACGCGGAATCCCTGCGCTTCGAGCTCCGCGGTGACGCGATGCCAGGCGCGCGAGTCCGACATGATGCCGTGGATGAGGATCGCGGTGCGCGCACCCCCGCCGGATTCGTGGACCGCGAGTTGCATGCCTCGACGGTACGCGTCGCTCCTGTGCATCACCCCGGCATGAGCCGAGCGGATGCCGCGAGCCGCGACATCCGCTCGGATCGTGGAGCGGATGCCGCGAGCCGCGACATCCGCTCGGTTCGTGCTAGCCGGCGAGCACCGGAGCGGCGAGCTCGGCGCGCACCGCGACCGTCGCCTCGACGATGTGCCGCAGCGACTCGACGGTCTCGTCGTACCCGCGGGTCTTCAGGCCGCAGTCGGGGTTGACCCAGAGCCGGTTCGCCGGGATCGCGCCCGCGGCACGCTCGAGGAGCGCCTGCACCTCGGCGACGCCGGGCACGCGCGGCGAGTGGATGTCGTACACGCCCGGGCCGATGCCGTGGTCGAAGCCGCTCGACTCGAGGTCGTCGACGACCTCCATGCGGCTGCGTGCCGCCTCGATCGATGTGACGTCGGCGTCGAGGTTCTTGATCGCGTCGATGACGACGCCGAACTCCGAGTAGCAGAGGTGGGTGTGCACCTGTGTGCCGGGTACGGCGCCGCCGGTCGCGAGGCGGAACGAGCCGACCGACCAGTCGAGGTAGGCGGGCTGATCGGCGAGCTTCAGCGGCAGCAGCTCGCGAAGGGCGGGCTCGTCGACCTGGATGATGCGGATGCCCGCGGTCTCGAGGTCGGTGATCTCGTCGCGGAGCGCGAGCGCCACCTGGCGCGCGGTGTCGCCGAGCGGCTGGTCGTCGCGCACGAACGACCAGGCGAGGATCGTCACCGGGCCGGTGAGCATGCCCTTCATCGGCAGCTCGGTCAGCGATTGGGCGTAGCTCGACCACTCGACCGTCATCGGCGCGGGCCGTGAGACGTCGCCCCAGAGGATCGACGGTCGCGTGCAGCGGGAGCCGTACGACTGGACCCAGCCGTGCTTCGTGACCGCGAAGCCGTCGAGCAGCTCGGCGAAGTACTGCACCATGTCGTTGCGCTCGGGCTCGCCGTGCACGAGCACGTCGAGGCCCAGCTCCTCCTGGAGCCGCACGACGCGCTCGATCTCGGCGCGCATGAGCGCCGTGTAGTCGGCAGCCGACAGATCGCCCCTCACGAGCCGGGCGCGCGCCCGGCGGATCTCGGCCGTCTGCGGGAAGGACCCGATCGTGGTGGTCGGCAGCTCGGGCAGCCCCAGCGACTCCTGCGCCGCGACGCGCTCGTCGTAGCTCACGCGGGCGAAGTCCTGCTCGGCGAGGCCCGCGAGACGGTCGCGCACCGACGGCTCGCGCACGCCGGGTGCGGCGTCGCGGTCGGCGAGAGCTGCGGATGCCGCGGCGAGCTCGCCCTCGATCGCGTCGCGTCCCTCGACGAGACCGCGACCGAGCACGGCCACCTGGCCGACCTTCTGGTCGGCGAACGCGAGCCACGAGACGAGTCGGGCGTCGAGTTCGTCTTCATCGGCGACGTCGTGCGGCACGTGCAGGAGCGACGTCGAGGTCGAGACGGACACGGCCGCGGAGAGGTGCTGCACGGCCGCGACCCGATCGAAGGCTGCGGCGAGGTCGCCGCGCCAGATGTTGTGGCCGTCGATGACGCCGGCGACGAGGGTCTTCGCCGCGAGCGACTCGGCCGTGACGGGGTCGAGGCCCTCGGGCAGCGAGCCGCGCACGAGGTCGAGGCCGATCGCCTCGACCGGGGTCGCAGCGAGCGCGGGCAGGGCGTCATCGAGCGAGCCGTACGGTGCCGCGACGAAGATCGACGGGCGGGCATCGAGTGCGCCGAGCGCGTCGTAGGCGATGCCGACGGACTCGATCACCCGAGCGCGATCGACATCGATGCTCTCGCTCACGAGAGCGGGCTCGTCGAGTTGCACCCACTCCGCACCGGCGGCGGCGAGCTGCTCGAGCAGCGCTGCGTAGACGGGCACGAGATCGGCGAGGCGGTAGATCGGTGCGAAGCCGGCCGGGGCGCCGTCGGCTGCCTTCGCGAGGAGCAGGAAGGTCGCGGGACCGACGATCACGGGCCGAGTCGTGAACCCGGCCGCCTTCGCCTCGGCGAACTCGGCGAGGATGCGCTCGGCGTGCAGCGAGAACACGGTGTCGGGGCCGATCTCGGGCACGAGGTAGTGGTAGTTCGAGTCGAACCACTTCGTCATCTCGAGCGGGGCGTCGTCGCCGACACCGCGGGCGATCGTGAAGTAGGCGGCGAGGTCGAGTCGCCCTTGCTCGTCCGCCAGGGCGGCGAAGCGCGCCGGTACCGCGCCGACGGCGACAGCGGCGTCGAGCACCTGGTCGTAGAACGAGAACGTCTCGGGGATCGCAGAGCCGGTGCGGGCGAGGCCCAGGGCGGCCAGGCGCTCCCGGGTCGCCGCGCGCAGTTCGGCGGCCTGGTTCTCGAGTTCCTCGGCGGTGATCGAGCCGGCCCAGAACGCCTCGACGGCCCGCTTGAGCTCGCGGCGGCGACCGATTCGGGGGTAGCCCAGGATGGTCGCGTCGGGGAAGGCGGGTGCGGGGGTGGTCATCGTGCGGTGTTCCTCTCATCGGCGAACCGGTCGGTTCGAAGTCCGAGCCGGTCGACGACGTCGAGCACGGCTTCATGGCGGTTGAAGGTGTAGAGATGCAGGCCGGGTGCACCGCCCGCGATCACCTCGGCGGCGAGCCGGGTGGCGAAGGCGATGCCGAGCTCCGTCTGCCCGGCGGCATCCGGTTCGATCTCGAGGTCGATGGAGAGCGATGCGGGCGGTTCGACGCCCGTCAGCTCCGTCAGCCGTGCGAGTCTCGACGGGGTCGTCACCGGCATGATGCCCGGAAGGATCGGGATCGTGACGCCGCCCGCTCGAGCGCGCTCGACGAAGCCCAAGTAGTCGTCGGCCCTCCAGAAGAGCTGCGTGATCGCGAGGTTGGCGCCGGCGATCTCCTTCGCGAGGAGCGTGTCGACGTCGTGCCCGAGGTTCCGCGACCGCGGATGTCCCGTCGGGAACGCCGCGACCGCGACGCGCTCGGGCCGAGGCCGGGCCCTGATGCGCGAGGCGCCGGGGTTACCGGGAACCCCGACCTGCGCGAACGGCTCCCGCTCCTCCTGCACCCGATGGATGAGCTGGACGAGTTCTGCTGCGCTGCCGAGGTCGCCGATGCCCGCATCGGGGTCGGCATCAGCGGGTGGGTCGCCGCGCAGGGCCAGGAAGCTCGTGATGCCGGCGTCGAGGAACTCGCGTACGAGGCGGTTGGCCTCGAGGTGCGAGGAGCCCACGCAGGTCAGGTGGGCCATCGGCTCGACATGGGTGTGCTCGAGCATGTAGCGGAGCACCGTCAGGGATCGGGCACGCGAGCTTCCCCCGGCGCCGAACGTGACCGAGATGAATGCGGGGTCGACCTCGGCGAGCCGGTCGATCGTGCGGCCGAGGGCGAGCGCCGCCGCATCGGTGCGCGGCGGAAAGAGTTCGAAGGAGACCGGCAGTCGGGGCGTACAGTCTGCGCCCGATGCGTCGGTTGCGGTCGATGCAACGGCGCGTGCCCGCGGCGAGCTCCCACGGGAAGAGCCGTCGGTTGCGGTCGATGCCATGGTGCTCCTGCGTGGCGAGCGGCAACGGGAAGAACACGGCAGGCCGCGTTCCCCCGGCCGGAACGGCGGGTGGATGTCGCGGGCGGGTGCCGGGCTCGGCGGTCGCTCCAAGTGACCTGCTTCGGCCGGTCACTGATCGATCAGGAGCGACGATACGCGGGGGTGCACGGTGATGTCACGACTGTGACGCACAGTGACGCGAGAAGGGTCAGCGACCTGCGGAGGTCGCCGAGAACTCCTCGAGCTGGCCGGCCAGCTCGGGTGACGCGAGCGCTCGCACGCGGGTGCCGTCCTCGTCGTACTCGATCGAGAGCACGCGACCGGTCTCGTGCAGCGTCGACACGACGTCGCCGCGGTCGTACGGCACGAGCAGGTCGATCTCGACGGCCGGGTCGGGCATCATGCGCGCGATGGCCTCGAGCACCTCGGGGATGCCCTCGCCGGTGCGAGCAGAGGCGAAGATCGCGCCCGGCTCGAGCCCGCGCAGCACGAGGCGGTCTTCGGGCGTCACGAGGTCGGCCTTGTTGAAGACGATGAGCTCGGGGATGTCGCGTGCGCCGACCTCGCCGATGACGTCGCGCACCGTGGCGATCTGCCCGGCGGGGTCGGGGTGGGCGGCGTCGACGACGTGCACGATGAGGTCGGAGTCGCCGACCTCCTCGAGCGTCGAGCGGAACGCCTCGACGAGCTGGTGCGGGAGGTTGCGGACGAAGCCGACGGTGTCGGCGATCGTGTAGACGCGGCCGTCGGCCGTGGTGTTGCGTCGCACGGTCGCATCGAGCGTGGCGAACAGCGCGTTCTCGACGAGCACCCCGGCGCCGGTGACGCGGTTCAGGATGCTCGACTTGCCCGCGTTCGTGTAACCCGCGATCGCGACCGACGGCACGGCGTTTCGCTTGCGGTTGGCCCGCTTGGCCTCCCGGGCCGGCTTCATGTTCGCGATCTGCTTGCGGAGCTTCGCCATGCGCGAGTGGATGCGGCGGCGGTCGAGCTCGATCTTCGTCTCACCGGGGCCGCGGGAACCCATGCCCGCCCCGGCCCCGCCGACCTGGCCACCGGCCTGGCGGGACATCGACTCGCCCCAGCCGCGCAGTCGCGGCAGCAGGTACTCGAGCTGTGCGAGCTCGACCTGGGCCTTGCCTTCACGGCTCTTCGCATGCTGGCTGAAGATGTCGAGGATGACGGCCGTGCGGTCGATGACCTTGACCTTGATGGCGTCTTCGAGGGCACGCCGCTGGCTCGGCGCGAGCTCGGTGTCGGCCACGACCGTGTCGGCGCCGAGCGAGGCGACGATGTGCCGCAGCTCGTCGACCTTGCCGCGGCCGAGGTAGGTGCTGGGGTCGGGGTGCGGGCGGCGCTGCAGCACGCCGTCGAGCACGCGCGCGCCCGCGGTCTCGGCGAGGGCGGCGAGCTCTCGCATGGAGTTCTCGGCCTCGTCTTGCGAGCCCTGCGAGTACACGCCGATGAGCACGACGTTCTCGAGACGCAGCTGCCGATACTCGACCTCGGTGACGTCTTCGAGTTCGGTGGAGAGTCCTCCGACGCGGCGCAGACCGGCCCGTGCCTCGCGGTCGTACTGCTCGCCGTCGGTGTCGGAGCCGAACAGGTCGACCGAGTCGGGCGACATGAGCGCCTCGGCGGAATCGGACCCGAAGCGGGTCACGCCGGCTTTGGTCTCTGCACCCTTGAGCACCCGCTCGACGGCGTCGTCTGCGGAGTTCTGTTCGGCGTCATTCATCGCGTTAACCCTAGTTCCCATCGCTGCGATAGGTTCCCCTGTATGGCCTCCGACCATTACTTCTCCTCTCGTCCGGGCGGCGAGGCCACTCTCCGCACCATTTCCGTGACGCTCGCCGGGCGCGAGCTGTCGCTCTCGACCTCGGGCGGCGTCTTCAGTCCCGAGCACCTCGACACCGGCACGCGCATCCTGCTCGACCGCGCGCCCGCACCGCCGGCGAGCGGTGACCTGCTCGACCTCGGCTGCGGTTGGGGACCGATCGCGATCTCACTCGCGCTCCGATCACCGGATGCCACGGTGTGGGCCGTCGACGTGAACGAACGCGCCCTCGACCTCGTGCGGCGCAACACCGCACGCCTCGGCATCACCAATGTCAACGCGGTGCTGCCTGACGATGTTCCCGCCGACGTCCGTTTCGCCGGCATCTGGTCGAACCCGCCGATCCGGGTGGGCAAGGCCGAGCTGCACGCCATGCTCGAGCACTGGCTTCCCCGCCTCGAAGACGACGCGAGCGCGTGGCTCGTCGTCGCGAAGCACCTCGGCGCCGAGTCGCTGCAGAAGTGGATCGGCGACGAGCTCGGGCTCGACATCGACCGGGCGGCGCAGGACAAGGGCTTCCGGGTGCTCGAGGTGAGCGCCGCGGCATCCGCTCGCTGACGGCGGGTGCTCGTCGAACGCGCTGCCCGACCTACCGGGCTGGTGACTCAGGCCAGGCTGAGGACGCCGTCGAAGACGAGTTCCGCCGGGCCCGAGAGTGCCGCGTGCTCCCCGTCGGCCGCGTGGAACATGCGCACGCCGAGCACCCCGCCCGGCACCTGCACGCGCCAACGGTCAGGAGCGGCCGCTCCGGCCCAGTACCGCACCGCGAGGGCGGATGCCACCGCGCCGGTGCCGCATGAGAGGGTCTCGCCCGAGCCGCGCTCGTGCACGCGCATGCGGATGCGGCCGACGCCGTCTTCGACGAGGGGCTCGGCGGGTACGACGAACTCGATGTTGGCGCCCGTCTCGGGCTCGGGGTCGATGACCGGCTGGTAGGCGAGATCGAGTCCGTCGAGTTCGTCGTCATCGGCGAGGGCGACGACGACGTGCGGATTGCCGACGTCGATGCCGAGGCCCGGCCGGGCGACGGGCAGGCTCTTGCCGCGCACGAGCGGCTCGCCGCCGTCGAGGCGCCAGACGCCGAGATCGGCTTCGAACCCCGCGACCGTGCGGCGCACGGTGCGAACGCCGGCGCGGGTGCCGATCGCGATCGAGTCGTCGACACCGAGGTCGGTGAGACCCTGATCGATCAGGTAGCTCGTGAAGACGCGGATGCCGTTGCCGCACATCTCGGAGACGGTGCCGTCGGCATTCCAGTAGTCCATGAACCACACGGCCTGCGGGTCTTCGGCGAGCGACGCGGCGCCCGCGTCGAGGTTCGCCGAGCGCACGGCGCGGATGACGCCGTCGGCGCCGACGCCGAACCGCCGGTCGCAGACCGCTGCGATCTGGGTGGGGGTGAGTTCCGACTCGCCCTCGGGGTCGCTGAAGAGCACGAAGTCGTTACCGGTGCCCTGGCCCTTGGTGAACCGCAGATCGAATGCCATCCGATCAGTCTATGGCTGCGATCCGGGGCGCCCTCGGCCAGCCCGCAACGGAATGCCATCCGATCAGTCGACCGCTACGATCCGCGCGAGTTCGGTGCCACGTGCCACCGCGTCGTCGGCGTCGATCGTGACCGCATCACGATAGCGCTTGAACCAGCTCACCTGCCGGCGCGCATACGTGCGGGTGAGCTGCTGCGTCTCGGCGACGGCTTCGGCGCGTGAGAGTCGACCCGTGATCTCGCCGAGCGCCTGGGCGTAGCCGATGGCCTTGCTCGCGGTCACCCCCCGCTCGATGCCGGCTGGGACGAGCCCGCGAACCTCGTCGACGAGGCCGTCGCGCCACATGCCCTCGACGCGCGCGTCGAGGCGCTCGACGAGCGTCGAGCGATCGCTGCGGAGGTGCACGATGCCGTGGGGACGCCACGGCACGGGTTCGTCGGGCAGCCGAGCGGCCTTCGGCTCGCCCGTCACCTCGATCACCTCGAGCGCGCGAACGAGCCGCCGACCGTTCTGCGCGTCGACGCTCGCCGCCGTCTCGGGGTCGATCTCGCGGAGCCGCGCGTGGAGCATGCCCGGTCCACGTTCGGCGAGTTCCGCCTCGAGCCGTGCGCGCACTGCGGCATCCGTGCCAGGGAAGCGGAAGTCGTGGATGACCGAGGAGACGTACAGGCCGGAGCCGCCGACGAGCAGCGCGACGTCGTCGCGCGCGATCACGTCGTCGACCGCGGCGCGCGCAGCCGACTGGTATTCGGCGACGGATGCCTCGTCGACCACGTCGAGCACATCGAGCAGGTGGTGCGGCACGCCGCGCCGTTCGGCGAGCGGGAGCTTGGCCGTGCCGATGTCCATGCCCCGGTAGAGCTGCATCGCGTCGGCGTTCACGACCTCGGCCGTGCGTCCGACCCTGCCGTAGGCCTCGGCAAGGTCGAGTGCGAACGCGGACTTCCCCGTGCCGGTCGCACCGACGATCGCGATGAGCGTCACGTCAGCGTTGGCCGTCGGCGGGGTCGTAGATCGGCATCGTGCCGACGCCGGGCGCGACGAGCGGCTCGGTGCCGCGCGCAGGCATGGCCGGCAGGCCGAGCGAGACGCGACCGGCAGCGGATGCTCCGGGCGCCGCGGGCACGCCGCAGCTCTCGGCCTGTGCGCGATCCCATGCGTCGCCCGCACGAGTGCGGCGGATGCGGAGCGGCGCGTCGTCGAGCGAGTCGGCGATGAGGTGGAACGGCGCAGCCTGCGTGATGGTCACGGAGACGACATCGCCCGGGCGCGGCAGCTCGGATCCGGCGGGAACCTCGAAGTGCACGAGGCGGCTGTCTTCGGCGCGACCGCTCAGGCGGTGCGTCTCTGCGTCTTTCTTGCCCTCGCCGGTGGCGACGAGCACCTCGACGGGCCGGCCGATGAGGCGCTGGTTCTCCTCCCAGGAGATGCGGTCCTGCAGCGCGAGGAGCCGTTCGTATCGCTCCTGCACGACCTCTTTGGGCACCTGCTCGTCCATGGTGGCCGCGGGCGTGCCGGGGCGAATGGAGTACTGGAAGGTGAACGCCGACGCGAAACGGGCCGCCTCGACGACGCGGAGCGTCTCTTGGAAGTCCTCTTCGGTCTCACCGGGGAAGCCCACGATGATGTCGGTCGAGATCGCGGCGTTCGGGATGCGTGCGCGCACGCGGTCGAGGATGCCGAGGAACTTCTCGGAACGGTAGGAGCGGCGCATCGCCTTGAGGATGCGGTCGGACCCCGACTGCAGCGGCATGTGCAACTGCGGCATGACGCTCGGCGTCTCGGCCATCGCGTCGATGACGTCGTCGGTGAACGCCGCCGGGTGCGGGCTCGTGAAGCGGATGCGCTCGAGCCCCTCGATCCGTCCCGCCGCCCGGAGCAGCTTGCCGAACGCCTGCCGGTCGCCGAACTCGACGCCGTAGGAGTTCACGTTCTGGCCGAGCAGGGTGATCTCGACCACTCCGTCGTCGACGAGCGCCTGGATCTCGGCGAGGATGTCGCCCGGCCTGCGGTCCTTCTCCTTGCCGCGGAGCGCCGGAACGATGCAGAACGTGCAGGTGTTGTTGCAGCCGACCGAGATGGACACCCAGCCGCTGTAGCTGGAGTCGCGCTTCGTGGGCAGCGTCGACGGGAAGACCTCGAGCGAGTCGAGGATCTCGAGCTGCGCCTCGGCGTTGTGACGGGCACGCTCGAGCAGGCTCGGGAGGGCACCCATGTTGTGGGTGCCGAAGACGACGTCGACCCACGGCGCCTTCTCGAGGATGACGTTCTTGTCCTTCTGCGCGAGGCATCCCCCGACGGCGATCTGCATGCCCTCGTGGCGGCGCTTGACCGACGCGAGGTGGCCGAGATTGCCGTAGAGCTTGTTGTCGGCGTTCTCGCGAACCGCGCAGGTGTTGATGACCACGATGTCGGGCTCCGCGCCATCGGCGGGCACGTAGCCCGCGGCCTCGAGCGAGCCCGAGAGCCGCTCGGAGTCGTGCACGTTCATCTGGCACCCGAAGGTGCGGACCTCGTACGTTCGCGGCGTCGTTGCCGCTTCGGCGAGCTGGTCGCCGGCCATCTCATCGCTGGAGACGTCGTGAATGGTGCTCATGATCGCACCAGTTTACGAGCCTTCGGCTGCGAGTGCCGCCGACACCGCCTCACGTACGACGTCGCCGGGATACCCCCGTCGCTGGAGGAACGCCGACAGCCGGCGTTCGGCCGTCTGACGGTCGAGTCCGCGCAACTGACGAGCCCGGCGCTCGGCGACGGCACGCGCGTTCTCGAGTTCCGTCTCGGGGTCGAGATCTTCGACCGCTGCCCGTGCGAGCGCGTTGTCGACGCCGCGACGACCGAGCTCCTGCATGATCGCGCCGCTGCCCCGGCCCCGACGTACGCCGTGGCTGTGCACCACCTGTTCGGCGAGCTTCGCGTCATCGAGGTAGCCGAGCCGTTCGTAGCGCGCGATCCACTCCTCGACCTCGATGTCGTCGAGCCCGTGCTCGACGAGCACCGCGCGCACCTCTGACACCGAGAGCGCCGAGCGGCGAAGCCGTGAGATGACGAGCCGGTCGATGCGCTCATCGCGCTCCGCGCCGGTCTCTTCCGGCTCTTCGGACTCCACCGACCCGGCTGACTCCGCCCAGGTCGCTCCGCGCGAGACCGGACGAAGGCGACCACGCGCTCCGTCGGCCTTCGGGCGACTCCTCGCCGCAGCAACGGGTGCCTCGGTCTCATCGGGTTCGGTCGTGGGACGGCTGCGCGATGCTGCAGCAGGCCTCGCCGCCTCCGCCTTCGCCCACGGCAGGTACGTGACCGGGGCGAGTCGTTCTGATGATGCGTCGCTCATGTCTGACTCACCCCGGTCATGTCGTGGTTCGGACTCAGGCGCCCTTGCGCCCGAGCTTCGGTGCGATGGGCTCGACGTTCGCCGGCGCCGCAGTACCTGCCGGCTGGCCGATGTTGAGCTTCACGAGGATCTTCTGCTCGATGTCGGCCGCGATGTCGGGGTTCTGGAGCAGGAAGTTGCGGGCGTTCTCTTTGCCCTGACCCAGCTGGTCGCCGTCGTACGTGTACCACGCACCCGACTTCTTCACGATGGCCTGGTCGACGCCGTAGTCGATGAGGCTGCCCTCGCGCGAGATGCCGACGCCGTACAGGATGTCGAACTCGGCCTGCTTGAAGGGCGGCGCCATCTTGTTCTTCACGACCTTGACGCGCGTGCGGTTGCCGACCGCGTCGGTGCCGTCTTTCAGGGTCTCGATACGGCGGATGTCGAGACGCACCGACGCGTAGAATTTCAGCGCCTTGCCGCCGGCCGTCGTCTCGGGGCTGCCGAAGAACACGCCGATCTTCTCGCGCAACTGGTTGATGAAGATCATCGTGGTGTTCGTCTGGCTGAGACCACCCGTGAGCTTGCGGAGCGCCTGCGACATGAGGCGGGCCTGGAGGCCGACGTGCGAGTCGCCCATCTCGCCCTCGATCTCGGCACGGGGCACGAGCGCCGCGACCGAGTCGATGACGATGAGGTCGATGGAGCCGGAGCGCACGAGCATGTCGGCGATCTCGAGCGCCTGCTCACCCGTGTCGGGCTGGGAGACGAGGAGCGCGTCGATGTCGACGCCGAGCTTCTTCGCGTACTCGGGGTCGAGCGCGTGCTCGGCGTCGATGAACGCGGCGATGCCGCCGTTGCGCTGCGCGTTGGCGATGGCGTGGAGGGTCAGCGTCGTCTTACCCGACGACTCGGGACCGTAGATCTCGATGATGCGGCCGCGCGGGAGCCCGCCGATGCCGAGCGCGACGTCGAGCGCGATCGAGCCGGTGGGGATGACCTCGACGGGGGCGCGATCTTCGCTGCCGAGGCGCATGACCGAGCCCTTGCCGAACTGGCGGTCGATCTGCGCGAGGGCGGTCTCGAGTGACTTCTCGCGGTCTGCTGCTGATGCCATGGGTGGGGCTCCTTCTTGCTCGATTGCGGCTGCCTCTAGGCTGTCGTTCCACGTTGCGGGCACTGACCGACGGGTGCTGGCTCGCGGTGTCTTGCGACAAGGCGTTTGCGGTGTGTTCCGTTGCATCGACCGTATGGTCGGCCACCGACATCCGACGCCGATCTCGACCCGGATGTGGACAGCTGCACTGGAGCTCCTGCTGTTGAGGAGCCTACCCCAGCTCCCGAACGCATGTTCGAAGAAACGCCCGCGTGTCGAACACGCCTTCGGACGCGGATGCGAGCGTCGATCCGGATCGCGGCGCGGCGGAGCGCCGTCGTCTACGGGTGTCGCGGTGCGCGCGACTCCCCTGGCACCGGACGGCCGGCGCCATGGCGGCGCTCCTCCGGGACATCCGTCGCCTCGCAGAGCGCGAGCCAGACCTCGCGCGGCCGCACCCCGGCGGCCAGCGCCTCACGGGCCGTGCGGCCGCCGAGCGCGGTGAGCACGAGATCGCCGACGATCGCGCCGCCGTATCCGACGCCGAACTCCTCCGCGACCGCCGCCTGGAACTCGCTCTGCTTCACCCGATCACCTCTGGACAGACGATCGGCCGGTCCGAGGACCGGCCGATCTGCGTTGCGTGCGTGGAGTCTTCAGCGGACCATCAGGTCGGCGTCGAACTCCGCCACGAGCTCGTCGGGCAGGCTGTCGGGCACCACGGAGAGGCCCTCGAGCACTGCGATGCGGTCGCCGACCTCGTGCATGATCACCGAGATGGGCGTGTCGAGTGCGTCGGCGACGGAGGCGAGAATCTCGGAGGACGCCTCTTTCTGGCCGCGCTCCACCTCGCTCAGATAGCCGAGCGCGACGCTGGCCTTGGACGCGACCTGACGAAGGGTACGACCCTTCTGCAGGCGGAAGTCCCTCAGCACATCGCCGATCTCCTGTCGAACCAGGACCATCGGGAACCTCCTTCTCTCTGCCTGCGGCTCCCCCGGAGCCGGAAACGGGAGCGTCAGTCTAGCCGACTCTCCGTGATACCAATCTAGCGTTGCACACTGGGGCTTTCGTGTGAACCTGCCACATGTAACAGGGTGTTCACGAAGACTATTCCGCCGACTTCGGAGAAGTTCGTCCGACTCGCGCGAGCGCCGCCGCGATGGCGGCGTGCACGGTCGCGGTGCGGATCTCCGCGCGGCTGCCGCGGAGCGCGAGTTCGATCGCCTCGACGTCACCACCGAATGCGACGCCGATGAAGACCGTGCCCGGCGGCTTGCCGTCTTGACCGGTCGGCCCCGCGACTCCGGTCGTCGCGATGCCGAGATCGGCGGCGCGGCCGTCGACCGCGAGCGTCGTGCGCACGTGGTCGGCCATCTGCCGGGCGACCTCGGGGTGCACGGCGCCCACGGCTTCGAGCAGCTCGGCGTCGACACCCAGCACCGACCCCTTCACCGAGGTGTCGTAGGCCACGACGCCGCCGCTGACCACGACGGACGCCCCGGGCACGCTCGTGAGCTCGGCGACCACGAGCCCGCCCGTCAGCGACTCGGCGACGGCGACCCGCAGGCCGCGCTCGGTGAGCTCGGCGATGAGCCGGGCTGCCGGCTCCCCGGTGGCACGAGGCATCCGCTCGCTCGTCTCAGCTCGCCTCGCGGGGCGCGCGTGCGAGGCGCACGGCGTCGCGCACGTAGAGCAGTCCCGACCAGAGGGTGAGCACGAGGGCGACCGCCATCGTCGCCCAATTGAGCCAGAGGATCCAGTCGCCGACGATCGTCCACAGCGGCACGAGGGCGAGCGAGATCGCGACGGACTGCGCGAGGGTCTTGAGCTTGCCGCCGGACGACGCGGGCACCACGTTGCCGCGGCGCAGCTCGACGAGGCGCCACACGGTGATGCCCACCTCGCGCACCACGATGACGATGGTGACCCACCACCACAGCTCGCCGAGGATCGAGAGGCAGATCAGGGCACCGCTCGTGAGGAGCTTGTCGGCGATCGGGTCGAGGATCTTGCCGAGGTCGGTGACCAGACCGCGGGAACGAGCGAGCCACCCGTCGACCCAGTCGGTCGAGATCGCGACGATGAAGATCACGGCGCCCCACCAGCGCATCGGGCCGTCGGCTCCCGCGTCGGCGAGGAGCAGCCAGAAGACCAGCGGAGCCATGAGGATGCGGACGACGGTGATCGCGTTCGGAAGGTTCCAGTTCGCCGATCGCGCGGGCGTGCCGGCGGAAGAGGTCATACGGCCAGACTACCGGCCGCGCGGCTCCACGGAACGGCCCACGATCGTCTCGGCCGGCGTGGAACCGTCCCGGGTTCAGTCGCGCCCGGTGAGGCCCCAGGCGTCCTCGTCGGTGTCGCCCTCGACCTCGGGCAGGCCCTCGCTCATGCGCGCGACGGGGTCGTCGTAGCGGGCGTCGGGGGCGTCGTACGCCTCGGTGGGCGCGATGCCGCCTCCGAGCGGACCGGTCTGCGTCGGACCGGGCGTCGGCGCCGCGGCCGCAGCCGGCGGCCTGACCGCCGGAGCGGCCGGCTCCTCGCCGCGGAGACGTGCGAGCACGCCCGGCAGCTGCTCGGCGGTCACGAGCACGTCGCGCGCCTTCGAGCCCTCGGACGGGCCGACGATCTCTCGCGACTCGAGCAGGTCCATGAGGCGCCCGGCCTTCGCGAAGCCCACGCGGAGCTTGCGCTGCAGCATCGACGTCGAACCGAACTGGGTCGAGACGACGAGTTCGGCGGCGGCGAGCAGCAGCTCGAGGTCGTCGCCGATGTCGGAGTCGATCTCTTTGCGGGGGGCGGATTCCGCGACATCCTGCCGGTATTCGGGACGAGCCTGCCGGGTGACGTGCTTCACGACCCGCTCGATCTCGTCTTCGCTGACCCACGCGCCCTGCACGCGGAGCGGCTTCGAGGCGCCCATCGGCAGGAAGAGCGCGTCGCCCTGCCCGATGAGCTTGTCGGCGCCCGGCTGGTCGAGGATGACGCGCGAGTCGGTGACGCTCGTG
Source organism: Agromyces fucosus (assembly GCF_004134865.1). Taxonomy (GTDB): domain Bacteria; phylum Actinomycetota; class Actinomycetes; order Actinomycetales; family Microbacteriaceae; genus Agromyces; species Agromyces fucosus. The sequence continues at coordinate 48,121 of NZ_SDPO01000004.1, forward strand.
ACCGCGAACGCGAGTCGCGAGGGCACGTTGGCCTTGATGAGTCCCGTGACGACATCGACCGACGGCCGCTGCGTCGCGAGCACGAGGTGGATGCCGGAGGCCCGGGCGAGCTGCGTGATGCGCACGATCGAGTCCTCGACGTCGCGCGGGGCGACCATCATGAGGTCGGCGAGCTCGTCGACGACGACGAGCAGGTACGGGTAGGGCTTGAGCTTCCGCTCGGAGCCGGCGGGCAGCACGATCTCGCCGCCCACGACGGCCTTGTTGAAGTCGTCGATGTGGCGGAACCCGAACGACGCGAGGTCGTCGTACCGCATGTCCATCTCCTTCACGACCCATGAGAGCGCCTCGGCGGCCTTCTTCGGGTTCGTGATGATGGGCGTGATGAGGTGGGGCACGCCCGCGTACGGGGCGAGCTCGACGCGCTTCGGGTCGATGAGCACCATGCGCACGTCCGACGGCTTCGCCCGCATCAGGAGCGAGGTGATCATCGAGTTCACGAAGCTCGACTTGCCCGAGCCGGTGGAGCCGGCCACGAGCAGGTGCGGCATCTTCGCGAGGTTCGCGACGACGTAGCCGCCGCCGACGTCCTTTCCGACGCCGATCGTCATGGAGTGCGTCGCGTTCGCGGCGTTGCCCGATCGCAGCACGTCGCCGAGGGTCACGATCTCGCGGTCGGCGTTCGGGATCTCGATGCCGATCGCGCTCTTGCCCGGGATCGGCGACAGGATGCGCACCTCGTTCGAGGCGACGGCATAGGCGAGGTTCTTCGACAGTGCGGTGACGCGCTCGACCTTCACGCCCGGGCCGAGCTCGATCTCGTACTGCGTGACCGTCGGGCCGCGCGAGAAGCCCGTGACCTTCGCGTCGACGCCGAACTGCTCGAGCACGCCGGTGATCTGGCGCACGACGTCGTCGTTGGCCTGCGAGCGCTTCTTCGCGGGGGCGCCGGCGGCGAGCGTCGACGCTGCGGGCAGACTGTAGGGGCGATCGGGTTCGGATGCCGCTTCCGCATCGAATTCCGACGCCTCGGGTGCGCCGGAGCCCGGCGGGCCGGCGGCATCGCCCGCGTCGCCCGCGAGATCGAAGGCCGCGAGCACGTTCGTGGCCCCTGCATCGTCGCCCCGGAGCCCGGTGCCGCCGCGCGGCACGTCGCCCGTGAACTGCTGCAGCGCCGATTCGGCCCGCTCGAGGTCGCCGATCACCTCGGTGTTGTAGCTGGGCTGGCCGACGCCCTCGAGCGGCGTCTCGAAGCTCCCGGCCGCGGAACCCGCGCCGAACACCTCGGTGAGTCCCTCGACGCCGGCCGCCTCGAACGCGGGATCCTCTTCGCGATTGGAGTCGTTGCGGCGCCACCACGGCAGCATGCCGCCCTTCGGCTCCTCGTCGCCCTCGCCGAGGGCGTCGATGCCGTCGAGTTCGGTCTGCACCGACTTCTTGCGCTCGCGCTTCGTGGGCTTCGGGCCGACCTCGGTGACGGGCTCGTCGTGGGTCGCGCCGAAGAGCCATTCGTAGAGTTCACGGAACCGCGCAGGAATGCGGTTCGGCGGCGTCTTCGTGATGATGAGCAGCGACAGGAGCAGCAGCACGATCACGACGGCGGTCGCGCCGGCCTCGGTGATGAGCGCCGTGAGCGGCGCGGCGACCATCCAGCCGAGGATGCCTCCGGCCCGCGCGAGCACGGCCATGCCCTCGCGCGGCTCGGGCTGGCCGCCGAAGATGTTGCAGAGCGCCGAGACGGTCAGGAGCAGGAGGCCGAGCCCGATGCCGATGCGGGTGTTGTCGTGCACGGAACTCGGGTGCCGGAACAACCAGACGGCGAAGATCAGCATGACGACGGGCAGCGCGAAGGCCACCCGGCCGAAGAGGAGGCCGAAGGTCCACGAGTCGAGCGTCTGGGCGACGGGCTCGTTGATGAGGAACCACTCGACGACGGCGCCGACGATGGCGAGCACGACGATGAAGAACGGCAGGCCGTCGCGACGCTCCTCCTTCGAGAGCGTCTCAGGCCCGAGCGCGCGGGCGGCTCCGCCGGTCAGGTGCGCGAGACCCATCCATGCGCGCACGAAGAGGTTCGGCCCCTCGGGTGCGGCGGGCGCCTTCTTCGTCGCGGCGGCGCGCGTGCTCGCGGCCGGCAGCTTCTTCGTGGGCGCGGTTCGGGAACTCGAAGCACGCGAGGACGCGCCCGAGGCACGCCCGTTCGACCTGGTGCTCGTAGCCATGTCGACAAGGCTACGGCCGCCCGCCCGCACTGGGCGACAGCCCGGCGCGAGTGTTCGCGATCCGATGTGCGATTCGGCCCTCGAAATCAGCGGGAACGAGCGGCTGAGCTCAGGCCAGCGAACGCACCATGGTGTCCCGCCCGGCATCGGAGGCGACGACGGTGAAACCCTCCGACCGATAGAGGGAGACGGCGAAGTTGCCGTGCTCGACGCTCAGGGCGAGTCGGGCGAATCCCGCCGCACGCGCGGTCTCCGCCAGCGACTGCATCAGGGCGCGGCCGACGCCTTGCGCGCGCCACAGCGGCCGCACGCCGATGATCAGTTCGGGCACCCCGACCGCGACGAAGCCGTGGGCCGCCGCGTCGGCCGCGAAGAGCCGGTACCAGGCGGCACCGACCGGTCGGCCATCGCCGTCGAGGGCGACGACGCCGCGGTCGGCCGGGCGCTGCCATCCCGAGATGTAGCCGCGCGAGGCGGGGTCGGCGAGCACCGTCGGTCGCGGCCGGGTGCCGCCCGATCGCCAGTTCGCGGCCTCGACCACCATGTCGGCGAGGAACGAGCCGTCGTCGGGGGTGGCCGGGCGCACGGTGAATGCCGCCATGCCCGGATGCTACGGGCCGGGTGTTACGTCGGTGTTTCGTGTTGCGCGCCCCCGAGCTGCGACATCGGCGGCGCGACATCCGTGGCGCTCGTCGGCGGCGGCTCAGAACCGGATCGCGTCGATCACCTTCACCCGCACTGCGCCGAGGGCCGGCAGGAGCCCGGCGAGTGCGCCCACCGCGACGGCGGCGCCGATGCCGATCAGTGCCGCCTCGACCGGGAATCCGGGCATGTCCTGCACCTCGGCGCCGCCGAGGGCCATGCCCATGAGCGGGCTGCGCACGAGCGCGATCGCCGCACCGACACCGACGACGCCCGCGACGAACGTGCCGACGACGGTCTCCATGAGCACCGAGAAGAAGACGCGCCCGGCAGTGGCGCCGAACGACCTCCGGATGCCGATCTCGCGGATGCGTCCGCGCACGGTGACGAGCGCGATCGTGAGGAGCCCGAGCGCGCCGAGCAGCAGGATGACGACGGCGACGCCGACGATCATGAGCTTGATCGGCAGGAACGGGTCGCCCTCCTGAGCGGCGTAGTCACTGCGCCATCCGTCGACCGTGGCGCCGTCGCCGAGTTCCGACTCGAACGCACGTTTCACCGATTCGGTGAGCTCGTCGGCCGACCCGTCGGGGACCCACATCTCGTACGACGGCGCGTACGCGCCCATCATCGGATCGGCGGTCTCGGGCTGCAGCGGGAGGAACGAGTCGGTCAGGATGAATGCGGCGGGTTCGGTCTCCCACTCGCTCTGCGCGGGCGTGACGCCCGTGATGACGCCGGTGACCTGCCCGTTGCCGACCAGCTCGACCGTCGGGTGCGTCGCAAGCGAGGGGCTTCCGATGCGCTCCCAGAAGGCCTCGTTGACGATGAGCGCCGGCGCCAGGCGATCGCCGTCGCCGTCGGTGAACCAAGCACCCTCCATCACCCGCACGCGGTGCATCACCCCGTAGTCGGGGTCGACGACCTGCATCGCGACCGGCACCGCGCCGTCGACGAACTGCACCGTGAGAGTGCCGTAGCCGGACCGGCTCGCATAGTCGATGCCGTGCCGGTCGAGCGTGGTCTGCCACGCCGCGGCCACCGCCTCGTTGTCGGTCGCACCGCTGCCGGTGCCGACGTTCATCGAGACGGTCGCCGGCCGGCCGCCGAACCGCTCCGACATCTCCCGGCCCGCCTGCTCGGCGATGGCCCCGGCGCCCACCACCGTCGTGAGGGCGCAGACGGCGACGGCGACCCCGATGAGCGAGAGCAGCACCCGGCCGCGGTGGATGCGCAGTTCTTCGAGCGCCTCGACGATCGTGCTCACGACGCCCGTCGCCGTGCGGGTCAGCCAGCCGGTCATGCCACGGCCTCGACCTGGGCGTCGATATCGGCATCAGCATCAGCGACGTTCGCGTTGCCGTCGCTCTGCACGTCGCCTGCGGCATCCGCCGACTCGAGCCTGCCGTCGCGGAGCAGGAAGTGGCGGTTCGATCGCGCCGCGATCGTCGGATCGTGCGTGATCGTCACGAGCGCGGCGCCGGTCTCGGCGGCGACGGCCTCGATGAGCGCCATGACCTCGGCGCCCGTCTCGAGGTCGAGCGCGCCGGTCGGTTCGTCCGCGAGGATGAGTCGTGGCTTGCGCACGAGCGCGCGGGCGATCGCCACGCGCTGCTGCTCTCCGCCCGACAATCGCTCGGGCTTCGTCGTGAGCCGCTCCCCCAGCCCGACGCGCTCGAGCATGTCGCGCGCGATGCGCTCGCGCCGCCAGAACTCGCGGCCGCCCGAGTAGAGCAGCGGCGTCTGCACGTTCTCGAGCGCGGTGCGGCCCGGGAGCAGGTTGAACTGCTGGAAGACGAAGCCCACCTCGCTGCCGCGCAGGCGGTCGCGAGCACCGCTCCCGATGCGGCGCACATCGTGGCCGAGGAAGGCGAGCTCGCCCTCGGTCGGCGCATCGAGCAGGCCGAGGAGGTTCAGGAGCGTCGACTTGCCCGAACCCGAGCGGCCGACGATCGAGACCCGATCGCCCTCGGAGACGGTGAGGTCGACCCCCGACAGGATCGTGAGCGGCCGCCCGTCGGGCAGCTCGACGGTGCGGCCGACGCCGCGTGCCTCGACGAGCGTCATTTCGTGAGCGTCCCGCACATCATCATGCCGTCGGGCGACTGCACGCAGCCCTCCTGGCCGGCCTCGCCCGGGGCGCCCGGCACGAACTGGAGCACCTGGTCGCCCTCGGCGACGCCCTCGACGACCTCGACCTGCGTGCCGTCGCTCAGCCCGAGTTTCACCGGCTGCTCGACGCGCTCGCCGTCAGGGGTCACGAGCCAGACGACACCCGTCTCCGCCCCGCCCTCGACCGCGGTGATCGGCACGACGAGCACGTCGGCGGCACTGCCCGCCGAGATCTTCACCTGGGCGGAGAGCCCCGGGAAGACGCGGACGTCACCAGGCACGATGCAGCGAACCGTCGTGCCACCGGATGCCTCCGCGCCCGCACCCGCCGCACCGGCGCCCGCTCCGCCCGCGCCGCCACCGGCCCCGGTGCCGGACAACGGCGTCGAGATCACGAGGCCACCGCACGTGAACGGGGCGGGCCCGCCCGCGATCGTCACGAGGGCCTCGGTCGGCGCGCTCGTCAGCCGGTACTGCTGCTCGGGGCTGAGGGTCGCTGTGACGTTGAAGCTCGGCGGCGCCACCTGCCCGGTCACGTCTCCCGTCGCGACGGGCTGTCCAGTGATGACATCGAGCGACGAGAGCACGCCTGCCGTGGGGGCGAGCACCTTCTCGAAGTGGAACGAGGGCTTCGGCGCCGTCATCGTCGGCATGCCGTCGGGCCCGACCGTCTCGGTCGGTTCCACCTCGTCGGTCACCTTGATGTCGTAGAGCTTCTGCCCGGCGGCGACCTGCTGTCCGGCAGCGGCGAACACCTCGTCGACGGCCCCGGTGCCGGTCGCCTTCACGGGCGCCGCGGCATCCGCGTTGACCGTGCCGGTCAGCACGACGTCGTTGGCGATCGAACCGCGCGCGACCGGAACCTGCGGCTCGGACACGCTCCCCGTCGGCGACAGCGTCTCGGCGTCGGCCTCGGCGCGATCGGGGAAGAACGCGAGTTTCGCGAGTGCGATCGCGATCACCGCCACCAGCACGATTCGAATCGTCGGGAAGATCCACTTGCGCCAGACGCCCACGGCACTCCTTCATCGGGTCGCCCGGGCGTAGGGGCCGCCGGGCATCTCACCCACCCTATGGAGTCGGCGACGGCGGCGGAATCCTTCTCAGGGAGGATTCGGGGTCATCCCCGACACCCGGCGTCCGCACGCGCAGAAACGGCGAACGGCCCGTCCGAGGACGGGCCGTTCGTAGCGTGCAGAGCGCGGGCTACGCCTCGATGACGAGCGGCACGAGCATCGGGCGACGACGCAGCCGGCGGTTGACCCAGCCGCCGAGCACACGGCGCACGATCTGCGACAGCGCGTGCGAGTCGCGCACGCCGTTGCGAGCCGCCTCGGCGAGGGCGTCGATGATCTTCGGCTTGACGTCGTCGAACACCGAGTCGTCTTCGGCGAATCCGCGCGCGTGGATCTCGGGACCGGTGATGACACGGCCCGTCGAGGCGTCGACCACGACGATGACCGAGATGAAGCCCTCTTCAGCGAGGATGCGGCGGTCCTTCAGATCGGCGTCGGTGATCTCGCCGACCGTCGAGCCGTCGACGTAGACGAAGCCGAGGTCGAGCTGGCCGACCGGGCTGAGTACGCCGCCGCGCAGATCGTAGACGGTGCCGTTCTCGCCGATGAAGGTGTTCTTCTCGGGGATGCCGGTGTCCTGTGCGAGCTTCGCGTTCGCGAAGAGGTGCCGGTACTCGCCGTGGATCGGCAGCACGTTCTTCGGCTTCAGGATGTTGTAGCAGTAGAGCAGCTCGCCGGCGGCCGCGTGGCCCGACACGTGCACCTTCGCGTTCGCCTTGTGCACGACGTTCGCGCCGAGCTTCGTGAGGCCGTCGATGACGCGGTAGACCGCGTTCTCGTTGCCCGGGATGAGGCTCGACGCGAGGATCACCGTGTCGCCCTCGCCGATCTCGATCTGGTGGTCGCGGTTGGCCATGCGCGAGAGCACGGCCATCGGCTCGCCCTGCGAACCGGTCGACATGTAGACGATCTCGTCGTCGGGAACGTTGCCGGCCTTCTTGTAGTCGATGAGCACGCCCTCGGGCACCTTCAGGTAGCCGAGGTCGGCGGCGATCGTCATGTTGCGCACCATGCTGCGGCCGAGGAGCGCCACGCGACGGTGGTTCGCCCACGCGGCGTCGAGCACCTGCTGCACGCGGTGCACGTGGCTCGAGAAGCTGGCCACGATGACCCGGCGCGGGGCGCGGTTGATGACCTCGTCGAGCACGGGACCGATCGATCGCTCGAGCGGCGTGAAGCCCGGGACATCCGCGTTCGTGGAGTCGACCATGAAGACGTCGACGCCCTCTTCGCCGAGGCGCGCGAACTCGCGCAGGTCGGTGAGGCGGCCGTCGAGCGGCAGCTGGTCCATCTTGAAGTCGCCGGTCGCGAGCACGGTGCCCGCGTCGGTCTTGATCGCCACGGCCAGCGCGTCGGGGATCGAGTGGTTGACGGCGATGAACTCGAGGCGGAACGGGCCGATCGTCTCGCGCCCGCCCTCTTTCACCGTGAGCGTGTAGGGCTTGATGCGGTGCTCTTTGAGCTTCGCCTCGATGAGCGCGAGCGTCAGCTGCGAACCGATCAGGGGGATGTCGCCGCGGAGCTTCAGGAGGTACGGCACCGCGCCGATGTGGTCCTCGTGGCCGTGCGTGAGCACGACGCCGACGATGTCGTCGAGGCGGGACTTCAGGAAGCCGAAGTCGGGCAGGATCAGGTCGACGCCCGGCTGGTGCTCTTCGGGGAACAGCACGCCGCAGTCGACGATGAGGATCTTGCCGTCGATCTCGTAGCTGGTCATGTTGCGGCCGACCTCCCCCAGGCCGCCGATGGGGATGATGCGGAGCGTTCCGGCCTCGAGCGGGGCGGGATCGATGACGACGTCGGGCATGTGCCCTCCTTCTGTTGCGGTGTTCAGTTCGGTGCCGGCCCTGTGACCGGCGGATGTCTCGGGGCGGATGTCGATGCGGGCAGGTGCCCGCTGCAGCATCCGCTCGTTCAGCGGGTGGTTCCCGCGACCTTCGGCAGCGCGCCGCCGGCAGCGGCGTTGCGGTCGGGGCGGAAGTTGTGGAAGTCGACACCCGGGATGCCCTGCACGTGGTCGATCTCGTCCTCGATGAGGGCGGCCTCCCACTCTTCGGGGCCGACGAGCGGCAGGCGCACGCGCGGGCTCGAGATGCGGCCGAGGCCGTGCAGGATGTACTTCGCCGCGACCGTGCCGGGCACGTGGGTCATCGTGGCGCGCACGAGCGGCTCGAGCTGCTGGTGGGCGGCCGTCGCCGTGGCGAGGTCGCCGCGGTTCACGGCGTCGACGATCGTGCGGTACGGCGCCGGCGCGATGTTCGCGGTGACGCCGATGAGGCCCGTCGCGCCGATCGCGAGGTGCGGCAGCACGTTGGCGTCGTCGCCGGAGAAGTACATGAGGTCGGTCTGGTTCAGCACCCGGCTCACCTCGGAGAAGTCGCCCTTGGCGTCTTTCACGGCGAGGATGTTCGGGTGCTTGGCGAGGCGCAGGATCGTCTCGTACTTGATGGGCACACCGGTGCGACCAGGGATGTCGTAGAGAATGACGGGCAGGTCGGTGGCGTCGGCGACCATGCGGAAGTGCGTCAGGATGCCGGCCTGCGTGGGCTTGTTGTAGTACGGCGTGACGATCATGATGCCGTCGGCGCCGATGCGCTCGGAGTGCTTGTAGAGCTCGATCGCGTGGGCGGTCTCGTTCGAGCCGCCGCCCGTGATGATCTTCGCGCGGCCCGCGGCGACATCCTTGCCGACCTCGACGAGGCGGATCTTCTCGGGGTCGGTGAGCGTGCTCGTCTCGCCGGTGGTGCCCGTGACGACGATGCCGTCGGCGCCGCCCTCGATGAGGTGATCGATGTGCTTCTCGACCCCGGGCCAATCCACTTCGCCGTCCGCCGTCATCGGCGTGACGAGCGCGACGAGCACTTGTCCGAAGGGATTCTCTGAAGTCACGCCCTCCAGCGTATCGGGTCGGCCCCGCGGCGCGGGCCGCGCTGCGGGTCGGCGGATGCACCCGGCACTGCTCGCCTCCCCTGCTCGCCTCCCAGCCGCTGAGTCACAGGAGCAGCCAAGCGACACGCCGACGTGCATCGGCGCGCCATGCGTTTCATCCTGCGACTCAGCGAGAACGACGACGACGGCTTCGATCGAGCGCCGCAAGGATCGCCGCCTCGACGAGCGGCCAATCGTGCACCACCATTGCGTAGTCGAAGCGCAGCGCCTCGAGGCCGTATGTCGACGCGACGGCGTCGCGCACGAGGTCCTTGTGCCGTGAGGATGCCAGGTCGGCGTGGCCCACGATGCCGTCGACCTCGAGCACGATCAGACCCGCGAGCACGAAGTCGACACGGCCTGCCCCGGGTATCTCGACCTGCGAAACGAGCGAGATGCCGAGCGCCCGCAGCCTCAACCGGAGCACTGATTCGAGCCCGCTGCCCGCGTCCCATCGCGCGAAGCCGACCAGCCACCGGTGCATGCGCGGAAGCCGCCCACCGAGTTCGTGGAGCGAGCGATGGTTGAGAAGCCGCTTGCTCATCGCAGATTCGAGCGCAACGAAGAAGTCCTCGATGCCGAAACATTGCAGCACTTGGGCGAGCGACTCCACCAGCGGGGCGAAGCCGCCTACCGCCGGGCCTCCCGTCCAATGGGTGACGCATCGACAGTCGACGTGCCGGCGGGCATTGCCCGTGCGCGGCATGGACACGTGCACGCGTACGTCGTTCCGGTCGAGCACCCACAGCCCAGCGGCCCGGATACGACTGAGGCATCCCAGCCGGCCCCCGTGTGCGACAGCCGCGATCACGTCGTGCGGTGCGTCGGCCGCCCCGTACACACCCTCCCGGATGCGAATGATCTCTCCGCCGAGCACGGCCATTTTCAGGGAGTGCTCATCGATGCCGATCGCGGCGAGCTCGGCTGTCCGGGCCACGCCGCCGAGATCGGTGCACCGTCGGCGCACCTCGACCGGATGGAATTGCATACGCCGATGGTGCGGGATCGGCCGCCGGGCGGACGCTGCGATCACCGGGTTTCTGGAGCATCGACGCTGAAGCGACCTTGTCGAGGATGAGTCGGCTGCCAACGCCCGCGCCGAGTCACAGGATCAGAAACGCGACTCGCCGCGGCCTGTCGGCGCGTCGGCCGTATCGTCCTGAGACTCAGCGAGGTGGGCCGGTCGGGAGCGCGTCGGCACGGGTCTGCAGCGAGCGATCAGGGGCGGGCGTAGCGGCGGAAGCGGTAGCCGACGCCCGTGCGGGAGACGTGGGTCGCAGGGCCGTCGGCCTCGACGAGCCGCCAGCTCATGTCGATCGACGGGGCGTAGGCGTCGCCGGGGATGTCGAGGTCGAGCTCGGTGACCTCGAGACGGTCGGCCCGGTCGATGAGCCGGGCGAAGAGCTCGCCGCCGCCGATGCCCCAGACCCATTCGGGGTCGGATGCCGCGGCAAGCGCCAGCCCGTCGTCGATCGAGCCCGCGCGCGTCGCGCCCTCGGCCGCCCACTCCTCGTTGCGGGTGACGACGATGTTCGCGCGCCCCGGCAGCGGGCGGAAGCGCTCGGGCAGCGAGTCCCAGGTCTTGCGGCCCATCACGACGGGGCTGCCGAGCGTGATCGCCTTGAAGTGTGCGAGGTCTTCGGGCACGTGCCACGGCATCACGCCGCCGGCACCGATCACGCCGCGATACGCCTCGGCCCAGATCAGGCCGAGCTTCGGCGCGGCCGGGGTCGAGGCGCCCGTGGCTTCAGCAGTGGTCGAGGCATCCGTGGCCCAGGAGGCCGTGGCCGCCGAGGCATCCGCTTCGCTCATACCGCGACGGCCGCGCGGATCGGCGGGTGGTGCTGGTAACCCTCGACGACGAAGTCCTCGTACTCGTAGTCGAAGATCGAGTCGGGCGTGCGGGCGAGGCGCAGCGTCGGCGGCGCGAACGGCTCGCGCTCGAGCTGCGTACGCACCTGCTCGACGTGGTTGTCGTAGATGTGGCAGTCGCCGCCGGTCCAGACGAAGTCGCCGACCTCGAGCCCGGTCTGCGCCGCGATCATGTGGGTCAGCAGCGCGTACGAGGCGATGTTGAACGGCACCCCGAGGAAGAGGTCGGCGCTGCGCTGGTAGAGCTGGCACGAGAGCTTGCCGTCGGCCACGTAGAACTGGAAGAGCGCGTGACACGGCGCGAGCGCCATCGACGGGATGTCGGCCGGGTTCCACGCCGACACGATGAGCCGGCGCGAGTCGGGGTTGGTGCGGATCTGCTCGATGACGTCGGAGATCTGGTCGATCTGCTCGCCGGACGGCGTCGGCCACGAGCGCCACTGCACGCCGTAGACGGGGCCGAGCTCACCCTCGGAATCGGCCCATTCGTCCCAGATCGTCACGCCGTGCTCGCGCAGCCAGCCGACGTTCGACGAGCCCTGCAGGAACCACAGCAGCTCGTACGCGATCGATTTGAAGTGCACGCGCTTCGTGGTGACGAGCGGGAAGCCCTCGGAGAGGTCGAACCGCAGCTGGCGGCCGAACACGCTGCGCGTGCCGGTGCCCGTGCGATCGGTCTTGACGGCGCCGTGCTCGAGCACGTCGCGCAGCAGGTCTTCGTACGGAGTTGAGATCGTCTCGGCCATCTCCACAAGGCTAACCCTCACCTGCGACACTTCGGCGAAGGCGAGCGGATGCCGCGGGCATCCCCGTCATCGTCGGTCACACTCCGCACGGGGCGTCGCGGCCTGCGTACGCTCGACCGCATGGACTGGCTCCCGGCACTCGCGACCGGCGCAGCGCTGCTCGCGGCGGCGACCGCGCTCGGCCTCGTCTGGCGCTCTCGTCAGGGTGTCGCCCGCAGCGTCTCCGGCGACGTGGTGCGGCCGGCCGATCTCGGCGTCGCTGCATTCGGCGAACGGGCCACGCTCGTGCAGTTCTCGACCGAGTTCTGCGCCCGCTGCCCGGCGACCGGGCGCCTGCTCACCGAGCTCGCGGGCGAGCACGACGGCGCGGCGCACGTCGAGGTCGACCTCACGCATCGCCCAGACCTCGCCGGCCGCTTCCGCGTGACCGAGACACCGACGACGCTGCTGCTCGACGCCGACGGCGCGGTGCGCGCCCGCATCGCCGGACTCCCCCGTGCCGGCGCCGTGCGCGAACGACTCGACGACCTCTTGAGGAGCCCCCATGTCATCTCCAGCTGATCCTTCGGCATCGAGCGCCGACCGCGCATCGGCGGGCATCGACCCCCGCGGCCCGCGCTTCGGCGCCGCCATCACCGCGGCGTTGCTCCTCATCACCGTCGTGCTCGCCGTCGCCGGCGCGGATGCCGCGGCCTTCTGGCTGCTCGTCGCGATCACGGCGCTCTTCGCCTGGGGCGCGTTCGCGGGTATCCGGCGGCACCCGTACGGCCTCGTCTTCGCGAGGCTCGTGCGACCGCGACTCGCGCCGCCGGCCGAGCTCGAGGACCCGCGCCCGCCGACCTTCGCACAGGGCATCGGGTTCGCCGTCGGCCTCGCCGGGGTGCTGCTCTCGCTCCTCGGCCTCGAGTACGCGGTGCCGATCGCCGCGGCGATCGCCTTCTTCGCCGCGTTCCTGAACGCGGCCTTCGACTTCTGCCTCGGCTGCCAGATCTACCTGCTGCTCGCACGCGCCCGGATCGTCCCCGGGGTCTGACCTGCGGCGTCCCTCGCCGATAGGCTGGGAGCCCGGCTCGACGAGGAGGAAACATGGCAGTCACGAGTGAAGCGACCACCGTCTGGAAGGGCACGCTCTTCGAGGGATCGGGCGATGTCGCCCTCGACTCCTCGGGTCTCGCGTCCTTCCCCGTCAACTGGAAGGCCCGCGCCGAGGGCGCCGAAGGCACCACGAACCCCGAAGAGCTGCTCGCCGCAGCTCACTCCTCGTGCTTCTCGATGGCACTGTCGCTGGGCCTCGCCCAGGCCGGCACGCCGGCCGAGAGCATCCAGACCACCGCGGCCGTCACCTTCGAGGCCGGCAAGGGCGTGCTCGGCAGCCACCTGCTCGTGAGCGCCCGCGTGCCGGGGCTCAGCGAAGAGCAGTTCGAGGCCCTCGCCGAGGACGCCAAGAAGAACTGCCCGATCTCGCAGGCGCTCGCCGGGATTCCGATCACGATCGAAGCCGAACTCGCCTGATCCATGCGGGTACTCGTCGCCGGTGCATCCGGATTCATCGGCACCGCACTGGTCACCGCTCTGACCGAAGACGGGCACGAGGTCGTGCGTCTGGTGCGGCGGCGCGCCCATGGCGCCGATGAGGCGGCGTGGTCGCCGGCGGCGGGCATCATCGACTTCACCGTGATGGATCGCGTGGACGCGGTCGTGAACCTCTCGGGCGCCTCGCTCGCCCGCCTGCCGTGGTCGAAGTCGTACCGCGGCGAGATCCTCGAGTCGCGCATCACGGCGACCCGCACGCTCGCCGACGCGATGCGCAAGGCGCGGCAACCGCCGACGGTCTTCCTCAGCGCCTCGGCGGTCGGCTACTACGGCGACCGCCCCGGCGAACTGCTCACCGAGTACTCGAGCGCCGGCACGGGCTTCCTCGCCGAGGTCGTCGGCCGCTGGGAGGCGGCGGCAGGGCTCGCCCCCGAAGAGACCCGCACGGTCGTCTTCCGCAGCGGCATGGTGGTCGGGCACGGCGGGGCCATGAAGCGCGTCGGCGCCCTCACCCGCCTCGGCGTCTCGGCGCGGCTCGGCACCGGCGGCCAGCACTGGCCGTGGGTAGCGCTCGACGACGAGGTCGGCGCCATCGTGCACCTGCTCGGTTCGTCGCTGTCGGGCCCGGTGAACCTCGCCGGTCCGACACCGGCGACGGCCGATCGCGTGATGTCGGCGATGGCCGAGCGGATGCATCGGCCGCACGCCCTCGGCGTGCCGGAGCGCGTGCTCGAGGTCGCCCTCGGCCGTGCCGCCGACGAGCTGCTGCTCTCGAGCCAGAAGGTGCGCCCGCAGCGTCTCATCGACGACGGCTACCGGTTCCGGCACGCCACCGTCGAGTCGGCGATCGACGCGATGCTCGCGGCGCCGCGCACGTCGACGCGTTAGGCCGGTTCGGGTCTCAGCGAGCGTCGCGCGACAGTGCGATGGCGCGCCGCACGGCCTGCCGCGCGTTGCGACGATCGCCGGCGGCGTCGTACGCGAGTCCGAGCCGCATAGAGGCCTGCCACGACTCGGGTGCCGCATCGGCCGCGGTGCGGAACCCGTCGAGCGCACCACGGGCAGCCGCGCGTTCGGGGCGCCCACTCGGCAGGAGCGGCAGTTCGAGGTCGAGCCCGCCCTCGGCATCGAGTCGCTTCACGAGCTCGTGCGAGCGGGTGCCGAAGTCGATCTCGCGCCAGAGCGCCCAGAGGCCGATGAGCGGCAGCACGACGAGCGCGACGCCCATCGCGATCGCGACCGGCTCCCCCGTCGACATGAACTGCACGGCGCGCCATCCGACGAGCGCGAGGTAGAGCACGAGGAGCGCGGCCATGATGAGCGCGCCGAGCTTCGTGGTCATCGAACGGTGCCGGGCAGTCCGAGGTCGAGCAGCGCGTCGAGGCCGACGGTGACACCGGATGCCTCGGGGGCGCTGCGGAGCGCGAGCAGGATGCCGGCCTCGTACGAGCTCGGCGAGAGCGTGGAGTGGGTGATCGTGAGGGTCTCGCCGTCGCCGCCGAAGACGACGCGCTGCTCGGCCGCGACGCCGGCGAGGCGCAGGCTGTGCACGGGCACCCCGCTCACGAGCTGGCCGCGGGCGCGCTGGTCGGCGTGCGGAGCGGCGACCGGTCCGCGTGCCGCACCGATAAGCTCCGCCGTGCGTACGGCCGTGCCCGAGGGCGAGTCGACCTTGCCGGCGTGGTGGGCTTCGACGATCTCGATCGAGTCGAAGAACGGCGCAGCGAGCTTCGCGAAGGCGGTGCCGAGCACGCTGCCGATCGAGAAGTTGGGGATGAAGAGGACGGCTCCGGCGTCGGCATGACCGCGCACGAACGCGGAGATCTCGGAGATTCGCTCGCTCGACCACCCGGAGGTGCCCACGACGATCGGGATGCCGGCACCTGCCGCGAACTCGACGATCTCGGCGCTCGCGCCCGGGTGCGTGACGTCGAACGCCACGTCGGCGCCGAGCATGAGGTCGAGGCTCGACTTCGAATCGAGCGCGGCGTGCAGTTCGAGGTCTTCGGCCTCCTCGATCAGTCGAAGCGCCAGCTGCCCCATCTTGCCGGTGGCTCCCGCCACGGCGACCCGTATCGTCACGGCTTCACCCTAGCAAGCGGGAGCCGGGCGACAGCCTCGCCGAAAGGCGTCGGCCACGAGGCATCCGCCGTATTCGCAAATAGTGTGGAGGCATGCTGCGCTACCGAGACGCCTCCGTGACCGACGCCGACGCGCACGCCCTGCTCGCCGACTACTTCGCCGAGCGTGCCGTAGGGTTCCCCGCCGCGCAGGGCGAGTACCGGCCGACCTGGCCGGCCGCGGAGCAGTTCACGCCGCCCGCAGGTGTCTTCCTGATCGTCGTCGACGAGTCGGGAACCGCGGTCGGATGCGGCGGGGTGCGACGCATCCAGCGCCGGCCCGAGACGTTCGAGGTGCGCTTCGAGGTCAAGCACCTCTGGCTCGCGCCCGCTGCCCGTGGCGGCGGCGAAGGGCGGCGACTCCTCGCCGAGCTCGAACGCCGGGCGATCGAGTACGGCGCGCAGGAAATCGTGCTCGACACGAACGCGAGCCTCGAGGCCGCCGGCGGTCTGTACCGCTCGAGCGGGTACGTCGAGATCGAGCCCTACAACGCCAACCCCAACGCGACGAACTGGTACGGCAAGCGCGTCGGCTGACGCGAGAGCGCGACGCGCGCGTGCCCGTGCGCGATCGCTCAGATCGCGTAGGGCTCCGCGAGGCCGGTGCGCAGCTCGGGCGGCAGGTGCGCGATGTCGTTGTGGGCGACGAGGCTCCAGGGGCGGCCCGGCCGCTGCGTGAGCACCGTGAGGCCGCAGTTCGCCTGGTTGATCGAGACCCATCGCCAGGCGGGTGCGCCGAGGACCTCGCGCACGAACCATCCGATGACGAAGTTGTGGGTGATGAGCAGCTCGTGCCGGTCTTCGCGGTGCGAGCGGAGGAACTCGGAGGCCGCGTCCTCCATCTGCGCGCTGCCGGCCTCGATCTCGGCCTCGGTCACCGAGCCGAAGAAGGCATCGTAGGCCTTCGGCGTCTCGGGCGCAGGGCCCGTCGGGATGCAGTCGAAGAGCAGCGGCGAGGGCTCGAGGCTCAGTGCCGGCATCTTCGCCGCGATGATCTGCGCCGTCTCGGTCGCCCGCTGCAGCGGCGAATGCCAGGCGTTGTCGAACGGCACACCGCCGAGACGCTCGGCGAGGAGTTCGGCCTGACGACGACCCCTCGGCGAGAGCGGACCGTCGGGCAGGCCGTGCTCGGCGTCGAGCTGCTCGCCGTGACGGACGAGGTAGAGGTGATGGGCCACAGGTATCGGTTCCTCTGATGGAGGGCGGGAGTCGCGGTCAGGCGACGTCGGAGTGCGGGGCGACCGCGGCGGTCGCTCCGGTGAAGGCGGTCTCGTCGATCGCGCCGACGGCGACGAGCGAGAACGGGCGCGCGACGAGGTCGCCGGCCAGTCGCTGCACGTCGTCGGCGGTGACGAGTGAGATGCGACGGAGGGCCTCATCGAGGTCGACGAACTCGCCGAGGGTCAGTTCGGCGCGGCCGAGCCGCGACATCCGGGTGTCGGAGTCTTCGAGTGCCAGCGCGGAGGCGCCGGCGAGCTGGCCGGAGGCTCGACGGAGCTCTTCGGCCGTCACGCCGTGCTTGGCGAGCCGCTCGAGCTCGTCGCGCATGAGTGCGGCGACCGTGCCGGCCTTCGCCGGGGCGCACCCCGCGTACATGCCGAAGAGACCCGCGTCGGAGTAGCCCGGAGCGAATGAGTACACCGAGTAGGCGAGCCCGCGGCGCTCTCGCACCTGCTGGAAGAGGCGTGACGACATGCCCGAGCCGAAGATCGCGTTCAGCACGCTCATGGTCGGGCGCCGCTCGTCGGTCGCCACGAGGCCGGGAACGCCAAGGAGCAGGTTCACCTGTTCGTTCGGGCGGGCGACGACCGAGATCTCGGCTCCTGGAGCGAGCACCGCGGGCTCGATCGAGCGACGTTCGACCGGCTGCCCCGCGGCTCGCGGATCCCACCCGGCTGCCGCGAGCGCCCGCTCGAGTTCGGTCAGCAGCAGGTCGTGGTCGACCGCTCCGGCCACCGTGACGACGAGGTCTTGCGGGCGGTAGTTCGCACGGTAGTGCTCCCACACGGCGTCGCGCGTGGCGCTGCGGATCGTCTCGGGGTTGCCGCCGATCGGCCGGCCGAGCGGATGGGCGCCGAGCACCGCCTCGAAGAAGCGCTCGTTGGCGACGTCACCCGGGTCGTCGCCCGCCATCGAGAGCTCTTCGAGGATGACCCCGCGCTCGCTCTCGAATTCGGTCGGGTCGAGCAGCGACGAGGTGAACATGTCGGCGAGCACCTCGACCGCCATGGGCAGGTCTCGGTCTTGCACCTTGGCGTAGTAGCAGGTGTACTCCTTCGCCGTCATCGCGTTGTGCTCGCCGCCGACGGCGTCGAAGGAGATCGCGATGTCGAGCGCGGACCGCGTGGCCGTGCCCTTGAAGAGGAGGTGCTCGAGGAAGTGCGTCGATCCGTACGTGGCGGGGTGCGCGGCATCCGCTCGCTGCTCGTCGCGCGAACCGACCGCGACCCAGAAGCCGATGGTCGCGCTGCGACTGCCGGGCACCTGTTCGCTGAGCACTCGGACCCCCGATGGGAGCACGCTGCGCCGAACTCGCGCGTCGCCTGCTGCGGTGAAGGAGAGCTCGGCCTGGCCGAGTGGGAGGTCGACAGCGCCGTTCATCTCGATCAGCCTATGCCACCCGCGTCGGGCGCGCTCGGGGGGCGAACGCCCGGGCGCGCCGAGGCGTGCGCACCGCGCCGCTCAGGCGGAAGCGCGGTCGAGTTCGACGATCTCCGAGCGCTGCAGTTCGACGGATGCCGCGGCCATGAGCGCATCGACCTGGTCGGGCCTCGACGCACTGACGACCGGCGCGACGACCGTGGGCTTGGCCAGCAGCCAGGAGAGCGCGATCGTTGCCGGCTGCACGCCGTGGGCGAAGGCGATCTCGTCGACCGCCGCGAGCACGCGGTGGCCGCGTCGACCGAGGTATCGCGCCTGCCGTTCGCCCCTCGCGTCATGCCGCACGTCGGCGCGTCGTCGCACCTGCCCGCCGAGGAATCCACTGGCGAGACCGAAGTACGGCAGCACGGCGAGCCCCTGCGCATGGGCGACGAGCTCGGGGGCGCCTTCGAACGGGAGACGCTCCATCAGGTTGTACTTCGTCGTGAGCGCCTGGAACCGCGGCAGTCCGTTGGCCGCGAGCACGCGGGCCTCGATGAGACGGTCGGGCGTGAAGTCGGCGGCACCGATCGAGCCGACCTTGCCGGCCGTGATCAGGGCGTCGACCGCGCCGAGGCTCTCTTCGAGCGGCACCTCGCCGTCGTCGCCGTGGAAGTAGAGGAGGTCGATGCGTTCGATGCCGAGGCGCAGCAGCGAGTCGTCGACGGCCGCCGAGATCTCGGCGGGCGAGAGTCCTCGATGATCGGGGTGGTGGCCGATCTTCGTGGCCACGGCCATGCGGTCGCGAGTGCCGCGCGAGTCCATCCACTTGCCGATGATCGATTCGCTGCGACCGGCGGCGTAGCTGTCGGCGGTGTCGACGAGCGAACCGCCGAGGCCGGCGAAACGGTCGAGCACGTCGAACGCCTGCTCGGTGCTCAGGGTCCAGCCGAAGGTGCTGGCGCCGAGCGCGAGCGGGTGCACCTCGATGCCGGAGTCGCCGATCGAGACCCGCTTGGGCACGATGATGGGGCCGGAGAGCGGGTTCGACGCGATGACGTCGACGTGGAGCCCGTCGAAGAGGTCGGCGGCCGTGGCCGGCTCGTCGCGCGCGGGCGACTCGGCGAGCGCGAGCGCTGCCCCCGCACCGCTCGCTTCGTTCGCCCGATAGACGTGTCGTCGTGCCACGTTCCCCTCCTCCCCAGGATTGACTCTGAGAATACGTCTCGATCGACGTTCGAAGGGTGCGATCCGTGGAACGGCGGGTGAACCGTTATCGAATCGTTTCGCTCAGTCTCGGGCCCGACGAGTGAGCGATCGGGCCTGACGGAGCACCGGCTCGTCGACCATCCCGCCCCGGAACGCGAACACGCCGCCCTGCTCGGCAGCGGCGTCGAGCACCGCTCTCGCCCATTCCAACCGGGTGGCATCGGGTCGGTACGCCTCGCGCACGACCTCGACCTGACCCGGGTGAATGCACGCGGTTGCCGCGAATCCGACGGCGACGGCGTCTTCGGCTTCGGCGCGGAGCCCGTCGAGATCGCCGATCTCGAGGTGCACGGTGTCGATCGCGGCGACGTCGTGCGCTGCCGCCGCGAGGCACACCTGGGACCTGGCATGCCTCGCGACGTCGCGGTATCGACCGTCGTCGAAACGGCTCGACGAACCGCCGAGCGAGGCGACGAGGTCTTCGGCGCCCCACATGAGTGCCGACACGTTCGGGAGCGCCGCGATCTCGTTCGCCGCGAGCACCCCGCGCGCGGTCTCGCAGAGCGCGATGACCTCGTACTCGGCGAGGTCGACGAGGTCGGCGGTGCCCTCGCACTTGGCGAGCATGACCGTGCGGTAGCCGGTCTGGGCGAGGGCGGCGAGGTCGTCGGCGAACTCCGGGCTCGATGCCGGATTCACGCGAACGATCACGCGTTCGGGGTCGAGCGGCGTGCTGAGGAGCGCGAGTCGCGCCGCGTGCTTCGCGTCGGCCGCGACGGCGTCTTCGAGGTCGAGGATCACGGCGTCGGCGCGATCGAGGGCCTTCGCGAAGCGATCGGGCCGGTCGGCCGGGCAGAAGAGCAGGGCCGGGCCGAAGCGGAAGGGCGGGTGCGTCATCCGCTCACCTCTGCATTCTTCCCACCGTTCGCATCCTCGGCGCCGGTCGTCGAACCGGTCGCGGGCATGCGCTCCCCCGCTTCGCGGAGCCAGACGAGCATCGTGCGCGAGGCGGTCGCCACGACCTCGCCGTGCTGGTTGCGAGCGGTGTGCGCGAGCACCACGACGCCCTGACCGGGGCGGGAGGCCGACTCGCGCTTCGACTCGACGACGCTCTCGCCGTAGAGGGTGTCGCCGACGAAGACGGGGTGCGGGAACGCGACGGCACCGAACCCGAGGTTCGCGACGAGCGTGCCCTGCGTGAGCTGGCCGACCGACTGGCCGACGAGCGTGGAGAGCGTGAAGAGCGAGTTGACGAGACGCTGGCCGAACGGCTGCTCGGCCGACCACGCCGCGTCGAGGTGCAACGGCTGCGGATTCATCGTGAGCGTCGTGAACAGCACGTTGTCGGCCTCGGTGACCGTGCGGCCGGGGCGGTGCAGGTAGCGCACGCCCTCCTCGAACTCCTCGAACCAGAGCCCGCGCTGCACGACGTCGCGGAGCGGCGCCCGTTCTGCCGAAGCATCCGTCATCGTCTGTTCCCCCTTAGCCGATGCCCAGCTCGCGTGCGATGACCATGAGCTGCACCTCGTTCGTGCCCTCGCCGATCTCGAGGATCTTGGAGTCACGGTAGTGCCTCGCCACGAGGGACTCGTTCATGAACCCCATGCCGCCGAAGATCTGCGTGGCATCGCGCGAGTTCAGCATGGCGGCGTCGCTCGAGACGAGCTTGGCCATCGCCGCCTC
Organism: Agromyces fucosus; assembly: GCF_004134865.1. GTDB lineage: Bacteria > Actinomycetota > Actinomycetes > Actinomycetales > Microbacteriaceae > Agromyces > Agromyces fucosus. The sequence continues at coordinate 68,844 of NZ_SDPO01000004.1, forward strand.
CTTCTTGAACGGCATGCCCGCGTCGACACGCCGGGCGGCATCGTGCCAGGCGAGCCGCGAGGTGTACACGCGGGCCTGCATCTGGGCGATCGTGAACGCGATGTACTGGTGCGACGCGATCGGCACGCCGAAGACGTTGCGGGTCTTCGCGTAGGCGAGCGCCTCGTCGAGGCAGCCCTGCGCGACGCCGGTCGCGAGCGCGGCGATCGCGATGCGTCCCTCGTCGAGCGTGCGGAGGAAGTTCGCGAAACCGCGGCCGCGCTCGCCGAGCAGGTTCGCGGCGGGCACCCGCACGTCCTCGAAGGTGAGCGGATGCGTGTCGGACGCACGCCAGCCCGACTTGTCGTAGCCCGGGTCGACGGTGAAGCCGGGCGTGCCGTTCGGAACGATGATCGTCGAGAGCTCCTTGGACACCGAACCGTCGGGGCGCGTGCGCTCGCCCGTCACCGCGGTGACCGTGACGAACTTCGTGATGGGCGTGCCCGAGTTCGTGATGAACTGCTTCGAGCCGTTGACGACCCATTCGTCTCCGTCGAGCACTGCGGTCGTGCGCGTTGCGCCGGCGTCGGACCCGGCCTCGGACTCGGTGAGGCCGAACCCGGCGAGCGCGCGGCCCGCGACGAGGTCGGGCAGGAGCTCGGCCTTCTGCTCGTCGGTGCCGTGGCGGAAGACCGGCATGGCACCGAGGCCGACCGCGGCCTCGAGGGTGATGGCGATCGACTGGTCGACGCGGGCGAGCGCCTCGATCGCGAGGCAGAGCGCCATGTAGTCGCCGCCCTGGCCGCCGACCTCTTCGGGGAACGGCAGGCCGAAGAGCCCGAGGTCGCCCATCTGCGCGACGACGTCCATCGAGAGCGTGTGGGTGCGATCGGCCTCGTACGACTGCGGGGCGACGACGGTGTCGGCGAACTCGCAGACCATGTCGTACAGCTGCTGTTCCTCGGCGGTCAACTCGGTGCTCACGGTGGTGCTCCTCATTCCTGGTGGGACGGAGTCGGGTGCGCGCCTTCGTGGGGCGCGTTCGACGGTACGGTCACGGGCTCGGATGCCTCGTGCGATGTGTTCGACCTGACGGTCTCGGATGCCTCGGGCTGCGCGGTCGACGAGACGGTCTCGGATGCCTCGGGCTGCGGTTCGACGCGGGCGACGGACTGGTCTCGCGAGACCTGCTCCCCCACCGCGACCGCGAGTCGCACGATGCCGCCGACCGATGCCGTGACGCGGTGCTCCATCTTCATCGCCTCGATGGCCACGACGGCGTCGCCCGGTGCCACGGTGTCGCCATCGGCGACGAGCACGGCCGTGACGGTGCCGGGCATCGGCGCGCGCAGCTCGGGGTCGGCGAGGCCGCCCCGTTCGATCATGGCGAGGCGCGCATCGAGTGCGGCTCGACGACCTGTGGCGGGCACTCGCCAGATGCCCGAGGCGGTGTGCAGCCAGACCGCGCCGTCGGCTGCGGCCGCGATGACGTCGGGTGCTGTGTCATCACTAGAGGGGTCGGCGGCCCCGAGGGCGACAGCGTCGCTCGAGCCGGCGAGGCGCCACCCCCGTGACGTCTGCCACGCATGGGCACCGGCCGCACGTGCGGCGTCGATCGCCTCGGTGGCGCGGAACCGCGCGGCCGCGGCGAGCACCTCGAGCGGCGCGGCATCCGACTCGGGGTCCGGCATGCGGTCGATGAGACCAGTGTCGAGGTCGCCGCGCTGCACGGCGGGGTCGGCGAGGAGCCGGCGGAGGAATCCGAGGTTCGTCTCGACGCCGAGCACGACGGTGTCGGTGAGCGCCGCATCGAGGCGAGCGATCGCCTCGCCGCGGTCGGCGCCGTAGGCGATGACCTTCGCGAGCATCGGGTCGTAGTCGGCCGTGATCTCCTGCCCCGAGCGGATGCCCCCGTCGACGCGCACCCCTGCACCGCTCGGCTCCCGCCACACGAGGAGTTCGCCGATCGACGGGAGGAATCCGCGCTCGGGACTCTCGGCGTAGAGGCGCGCCTCGATCGCATGACCGGTGAGCTCGATGTCCGCCTGGCGGAGCGTGAGCGGTTGACCGGCCGCGACGCGGAGCTGCTGCTCGACGAGGTCGACCCCCGTCACGAGCTCCGTGACGGGATGCTCGACCTGGAGCCGGGTGTTCATCTCGATGAAGAAGAACTCGTCGGGCGCGGCATCCGACACCAGGAACTCGACGGTGCCCGCCCCTCGGTAGTCGACGCTGCGGGCGGCGTCGCACGCAGCCGTGCCGATGCGCGCGCGGGTCTCGGCGTCGAGGAGCGGTGACGGTGCCTCTTCGATGACCTTCTGGTGACGGCGCTGCAGCGAGCACTCGCGCTCGCCGAGGTGGATGACCGCGCCGAAGTCGTCGGCGAGCACCTGCACCTCGATGTGGCGGGGGCTCTCGATGAGCCGCTCGAGCAGCAGCGTGCCGTCGCCGAATGCGGCGAGTGCGACGCGCCGGGCCGCGGGGATGGCGGCGGCGAGCTCCCGGGCGTCACGGGCGATCTGCATACCCTTGCCGCCTCCGCCGGCGCTCGGCTTGACGAGCAGGGGGAAGCCCACGGCCTCGCCTGCCGCGGCGAGCGCGGCGTCGTCGAGCGAAGGATCGGAGACGCCGGGTACGGTCGGCACCCCGGATGCCTCGACGTGGCGCTTGGCACGGATCTTGTCGCCCATGACGTCGAGGGCCTCGACCCCGGGGCCGACGAAGACGATGCCGGCGTCACGGCACGCCTCGGCGAAGCCCGCGTGCTCGGAGAGGAACCCGTAGCCGGGATGGATGGCCTCGGCGCCCGTCTCACGCGCCGCCGCGATGATGCGGGCAGGGTCGAGGTAGCTCTCGGCGGCAGCGGCGGGACCGATGCGCACGGACTCGTCGGCGAGGCGCACGTGCGGCGCGTCGGCGTCGGCGTCGGAGAAGACGGCGATCGAGCGGATGCCGAGGCGCCGAAGCGTGCGGATCACCCGCACGGCGATCTCGCCGCGGTTGGCGACGAGCACCCGGTCGAACGGACGAGTCGACCGTGCCTCATCGACGGCGTCGACCGTGCCCATTCGCGCCTCCCTGCGCTCGAGGTGCGCGAACTCAGTTAACGCGCACTAACTGGAGTCGATGTTAGCGGGCATTAACTCAAATCACAAGCACGAGCACGGGCGCAAGCACGAGGGCGAACCGTCACCCCGAACGCGGTGCGAGTGCCGCGGCGATGCGGTCGACGCCGAACTCGAACGCCCGGTCGACGTCACCGCCCAGGCGGAAGGCCCCCGAGAGCTCCATGCTGACGAAGCCCGTGATCCACGCCGTGAGCGTGCGGGCGGCGTCGAGCGCATGATCGGGGCCGGCGAGCCGGCTCGCGACGGCGAGCAACGGTGCACTCGCCTCGCGGAGCGTCTCGACCTCGAGGCCCGACTCCTCGCCGGGCGAGAAGACGAGACGATACGACGCCGGCTGCTCGTGCGCGAACCTGCGCACCACGCGGGCGAGGCGGGCGACCTCGGCAGCCTCGGCACCGCTGCTGGCCGAGGCATCCGTGCTCGCCGAAGCATCCGTCGCACCCGTCGCCTCGCGACTGCGGACGCCACCGGCGACCGGAACCGTCTCGGCGTCGAGGCGCCGCCCGAGCTCTGCGACCGCGGATGCGGCGATCAGGCGCACGAGGTCGCTGCGGTTGCGCACCCGCTTGTAGAGCGACGGGGCGCGCACCCCGACGCGCTCGGCGACGGCCTGCATCGTGAGCCCGCCGAGCCCCTCGGCCTCGAGGATGTCTCGCCCGGCGGCGACGATGGCGTCGAGCGAGGTTCGTTCGGGTGTCGGCATCGGCGGGTTCCTTTCGACCATTCGACTCTAGGCTATTGCGCTTAGCCTTGATAGCTATGTAGCATAGCCATCAAGCTACCCACTCACGACAAGCGAGGCATCTGATGAAGCTCGGCCCCTCCCTCCACCGCATCGGCTCCGACATCGTCGCCGTCTATCTCGTCGACACCCCCGAGGGCGTCACCGTGATCGACGCGGGACTCGCGGGCCAGTGGAAGGAGTTGACCGCCGAGCTCGCCTCGATGGGTCGCTCGCTCGCCGACATCCGCGGCGTGGTGCTCACCCACGGTGACTCCGACCACATCGGCTTCGCCGAGCGCCTGCGCCGCGAGCACGGCGTGCTGGCCTTCGTGCACACCGCCGACGCCGCACGCGCACGCGGCGAGGAGTCGACGAAGCCCGAGTGGGGCGGCATGAAACTCGGGGCGACGACGAAGTTCCTCTGGTACGCGCTCACCCGCAACGGCCTCCGAACGACCCCGCTCACCGAGGTCGTCACGGTGACCGACGGCGACGTGCTCGATCTGCCGGGCGCACCGCGGGTGATCAGCATGCCGGGTCACTCCCCCGGCAGCATCGCCGTTCACGTTCCGGTGGCCGACGCCGTCTTCGTGGGCGACGCGCTCACCACCCGCCACGTGCTCACGGGCGCCACCGGCCCGCAGCCCGCGCCCTTCACCGACGACCCGGCCGAGGCGCTCGCGTCGCTGCACCGACTCGAGGGGCTGGGGGTCAGCTGGGTGCTGCCCGGCCACGGCACCCCGTGGAACGGCGGGGTCGACGAGGCGATCCGCGAGGTCGAGGCGGCGGCGAAGAGCTGATCGGCCGGTCCGTCACCCTGTTACATGCGGAAGAGCCCGAACGCCGGCTCGGGCAGCGGGGTGCGGCTCGCGAGCTCGAGCGCGAGGGCGAGCACCGTGCGCGTGTCTTCCGGAGCGATGATGCCGTCGTCCCAGAGCCGCGCGGTCGAGTGGTACGGGCTGCCCTGGTCGTCGTACTGGGCACGGATCGGATCCTTGAACGCCTGCTCCGCGGCATCCGACCAGGTCTCGCCCTTCACCGCGAGCTGGTCGCGCTTGACGGTCGAGAGCACGGATGCCGCCTGCTCACCGCCCATCACCGAGATGCGGGCGTTCGGCCACATCCAGAGGAACCGGGGCGAGTACGCCCGGCCGCACATCGAGTAGTTGCCGGCCCCGAACGAGCCGCCGATGACGACCGTGAACTTCGGCACCCGGGTCGTTGCGACCGCGGTGACCATCTTCGCTCCGTGCTTGGCGATGCCGCCGGCCTCGGCGTCGCGGCCCACCATGAAGCCCGAGATGTTCTGGAGGAACAGCAGCGGGATGCCGCGCTGGTCGCAGAGCTCGATGAAGTGCGCGCCCTTCATCGCCGACTCCGAGAAGAGCACACCGTTGTTCGCGACGATGCCGACGGGGTGCCCGTCGATGTGGGCGAAGCCCGTCACGAGGGTGTCGCCGTACTCGCGCTTGAACTCGGCGAACTCGCTGCCGTCGACGAGGCGGGCGATGACCTCGCGCACGTCGTAGGGCTGCTGCACGTCGACCGGCACGGCTGCGGTGAGCGTCGACGGGTCGACGGCCGGCGGCCTCGGCTCGCGCACGGTCCAGGCTCTCGGCGCGGGCTCGGGGAGCGTCGCGACCATGTCGCGCACGAGTTCGAGGGCGTGCTCGTCGTCTTCGGCGAGGTGGTCGGTGACCCCTGAGACACGTGAGTGCAGTTCGCCGCCGCCGAGCTCTTCGGGAGTGACGACCTCGCCGATCGCGGCCTTCACGAGCGGCGGTCCGCCGAGGAAGATCGTGCCCTGATCTCGCACGATGACCGTCTCGTCGCTCATCGCCGGAACGTAGGCGCCGCCCGCCGTGCAGGAGCCGAGCACGGCCGCGAGCTGTGGGATGCGCATCGACGAGAGCTGTGCCTGGTTGAAGAAGATGCGGCCGAAGTGCTCGCGGTCGGGGAACACCTCGTCCTGCAGCGGGAGGAAGGCGCCGCCCGAGTCGACGAGGTAGATGCACGGCAGGCGCTGCTCCTTCGCGACCTCCTGCGCGCGCAGGTGCTTCTTCACGGTCATCGGGTAGTAGGTGCCGCCCTTGACCGTCGCGTCGTTGCAGACGACGAGCACGGGGCGACCGTGCACGAGGCCCACTCCCGTGATGATGCCGGCCCCGGGCGAGTCGCCGCCGTAGAGGCCCTCGGCCGCGAGCGGCGAGAGTTCGAGGAAGGGGCTCCCCTCGTCGAGCAGGCGGTCGACCCGGTCGCGCGGCAGCAGCTTGCCTCGCGCGACGTGACGGTCGCGGGATGACTCGGGGCCGCCGAGCGCCGCGGCAGCGAGCCGCTCGCGCAGGCCGGCGACGAGCGTCGCATGCGCCTCGGCGTTGGAGCGTGCGGCATCGCCGCTCGGGTCGATGCTCGTCTGCAGGATCGGCATTCGTGCCACCAGTCTTCGTCGACGGCGCGCCCACTTGTGGCCGGCGCAGGATTTCGGTTAGTGTGCACTAACTCGATTCCCGATGTTAGCGAGCATTAACCGAGATGGCAACCACACCGAGCACGGCCGAGATCCTCGGCGACGCGCGCGCCGACGAGTCGCCTGCGGCGGTCACCGTCGCCGCGACCGCGACCGAACGCAGCCGCCAGAAAGCCGACCGGCGTCAGGCCATCCTCACCGCCGCCGCGACGCTCTTCGCCCAGCGGGGGTACGCCGGTGTCACCATCGAAGACCTCGGCGCTGCGGTCGGCGTCAGCGGCCCCGCCGTCTACCGGCACTTCCCGGGCAAGGCCGCGGTGCTCGCCGCGATCCTCCAGGGTGCGAGCCGCACGCTCCTCGACGGAGCCGAACGCGTGCTCGTCGAGGCATCCGACCCGGCTGTCTCGCTCCGTGAGCTCATCGCGTTCCATGTCGACTTCGCCCTCGGCGACGCCGATGTCATCCTCGTGCAAGACCGGGAGCTCGAGCAGCTCGACCTCGGCGCCCGGCACGAGGTGCGCCTCCTCCAGCGACAGTACGTCGAGCACTGGGTCGACACCCTCGCAAGACTCCGGCCCGATCGGGCCGAGACGGAGCTCAGGATCCGGGCACACGCCGCCTTCGGTCTCCTGAACTCCACTCCGCACAGCGCCCGCATCCCTGGACGCAGACCCGCCGACGGCACCATCCGCGGCATCCTGGAGGAAATGACATGGGCGAGCCTCATGTCGTGACCCTGCGCGCGACCCGCGTGGGCGATCTCGACGCTCTGTTCCGATTCGAGCAGGATCCCACCGCCGTGCGCATGGCCGCGTTCACCCCGCCCGACCCGAGCGATCGCGCGATGTTCGACGCCCACTGGCGGCGGCTCCTCGACGACCCGACGGTCGATGCCCGCACGGTGCGGGCCGACGGCGAGATCGCGGGCAGCGTCGCCCAGTGGTTCGACGACGGCGTGGCCGAGATCACGTGCTGGATCGACCCCTCACACTGGGGCGAGGGCATCGCCACTCGCGCCGTGCACCTGTTCGTGGAGACCCTGCCGCAACGACCGCTGCGCGCCCGCGTCGCGAGCGACAACGCACCCTCGATCGCGATACTCGAGCGCCTCGGGTTCCGCCAGGTCGGCGCCGGGTCGAGCTTCGCGAACGCTCGCGACGTCGAGATCGAGGAACGCGTCTACACGCTCGACTGACGGCGAGCGGATTCCGCGGCTCGACATGCGGCGCCCCGCTCGAGTGCCGCTCCGCTCGACGGGCTCAATCGCCCGCGCGAGCCCCGTGCTCCGCGGCGATGCCCGAGATGCGCGCCGCGAGCTCGAGGTCGCGCGAGGTGACGCCGCCGACGTCGTGAGAGCTCAGCTCGAAGCCGACGCGTCCCCAGCCGAGCTGCACGTCGGGATGGTGGTTCAGCTCGTCGGCGACGAGGGCGACGGCGTCGAGCACGCGCACGGCGCTCGCGAAGTCGGCGGTCGAGTACGTCGCGACGAGCCGGTCGCCGTCATGGACGAAGGCCGAGCCGGCGAGCTCGTCGGCGGTCTCCCCGGGGGAGAGAATGCTGCGTGCGTTCATGCCCACCATCCTCTCGCCGGGGCGCCGGTGCCGCCAGCGGCGATCACGTCGGGCCGGGCCGGCTCCTCACATCATGGTCAGCGCGCGCCCGGGCTCCCGGAGGACCGCACCGACGTCGGCGAGGAAGCGGGAGCCCTGCGCCCCGTCGACCAGCCGGTGGTCGAACGACAGGCTCAGCGTCATGACCTCGCGGAGCGCGATCTCGCCGCGGTACTCCCACGGCTGGCGGCGTACGGCGCCCATCGCGAGGATCGCCGCCTCCCCCGGGTTCAGGATCGGCGTGCCCGCGTCGATGCCGAAGACGCCGATGTTGGTGATCGAGATCGTGCCGCCCGAGAGGTCGGCCGGGCTCGTGCGCCCGGCACGGGCGGTCTCGGCGAGCGCGGCGATCGCGTCGGCGAGTTCGCCGAGCGACATCCGATCGGCCGCCTTCACGTTCGGCACGACGAGGCCGCGCTCGGTCGCCGCGGCGATGCCGAGGTTGACCCCGCCGAACCGCACGATCTCCTGCGCCTCCTCGTCCCAGCGCGAGTTGACCTCGGGGGTGCGCCGCGCGGCCAGGCACAGCGCCTTCGCGACGACCGTGAGCGGTGTCACCTTGCGCCCGGCGAACTCGCGATCGTCACGGAGCGAACGGAGCAGCTCCATCGTGGCCGTCACGTCGACGGTGAGGAACTCGGTGACGTGCGGCGCGGTGAACGCGCTCCGCACCATCGCCGCCGCCGTGTGCTTGCGCACTCCCTTGATGGGGATCCGCGTCTCGGCGGGCGCATCGGTGCGGCCGGGCGCCGTGAGCGACGACACGTCGTCGGGCACCGGCATCGCGAGAGCGGATGCCGCGCGCTCGACGTCTTCTCGCGTGATCAGGCCGCGAGCGCCGCTGCCCTCGATGGTCTCGAGGTCGAGGCCCAGGTCGCGAGCGAGCTTGCGCACGGGCGGCGTCGACCGCGGTCGTTCGGAGCGGGTCGCTGCGGCGGCCGGCGCTGCGACGGCCGCGGGCTCGGCCGGCTGCACCTCGGGAACCGGCGGCACGAGGTCGGCCGCGAGCGCCGAGCGGCGGGCGCGTCGCTTCGGGCCGGTCTCGGCAGCAGCGCCGTAGCCGACGAGATTCGGACCGGGCGCGGCGTCGGCCGCGGATGAGCCGGCCGCGGCATCCGCGTCGCGGCCCGACGATGCCGGCGCCGCCTGGGCGACCGGAGCGGGCTGTGCGGTCTGCGCAGCGGGCGACGCGGAGCCGGCGATCGGAGCCGGGCTCGAGGCATCCGCTTCGCCGGTGTCGCAGGAGAAGAGCGGGGCGCCGACGTCGATGGTCTCCCCCTCGGCCGCGTGCAGCGCCGTGATGACGCCGGCGTACGGCGACGGCAGTTCGACGACGGCCTTCGCCGTCTCGACGTCGGCGATGATCTGGTTGAGCTCGACCCGATCGCCGACGGCGACGCGCCAGGCGACGAGCTCGGACTCGGTGAGTCCCTCGCCGAGGTCGGGCAGCGGGAAGTCGCGGATCATGCTCACGCCTCCACCCCGCTCAGCGAGTTCGGCCGGCCGAGCACCCGGTCGATGCCGTCGAGGATGCGGTCGAGGTCGGGCAGGTGGTGCCGCTCGAGCTTCGCGGGCGGGTACGGGATGTCGTGGCCGGTGACGCGCACGGGAGCTGCCTCGAGGAACTCGAAGCAGCGCTCGGTGATCGAGGCGGCGAGTTCCGCCCCCACTCCGCCCTGCTGGCCGGCCTCGTGCGTGATGACGAGTCGCCCGGTGCGGCGCACGGAGGCCTCGATCGTCGCGTAGTCGACGGGCGCGATCGATCGCAGGTCGATGACCTCGACCGACACGCCGTCTTCGGCTGCCGCCGTCGCGACGTCGCGCGCCGTCTGCACGAGCGCGCCGTAGGTCACGAGCGTCACGTCGGTGCCGGTCGTCACGGTCGTCGCCACGCCCATCGGCCGGGCGTCGGCGAGGCTGGCCGTCTCGTCGACCTCGCCCTTCACGTGATAGCGGCGCTTCGGCTCGAAGAACAGCACGGGGTCGTCGCTCGCGATCGCCTGGCGCACCATCATGTAGGCGTCGGCGGGATCGGAGCACGCCACGACCCGCAGCCCCGCGGTGTGGGCGAAGTACGCCTCGGGCGACTCGGAGTGGTGCTCGGCCGCGCCGATGCCGCCGCCGAACGGCACGCGGATCGTGATCGGCATGCGGACGTTCCCGCGCGAGCGGTAGTGCAGCTTCGCGACCTGCGCGACGATCTGGTCGAACCCCGGGTAGATGAATCCGTCGAACTGGATCTCGATGACGGGTCGGAAGCCGCGGTAGGCGAGGCCGACGGCGGTGCCGACGATGCCGGCCTCGGAGAGCGGCGTGTCGACGACCCGCTTCGCACCGAACTCGGCCTTCAGCCCGTCGGTGACGCGGAAGACGCCGCCGAGCGTGCCGATGTCCTCGCCCATGAGCACGACCTTGTCGTCGTCGGCGAGCGCGCGGCGGAGTCCGGCGTTGAGGGCCTTCGCGAGCGTGAGCGTGGTCATCGTGCGCCTCCTTCGGCGGTCTCGGATGCCGCGGCGCCCGTGCTGTTCTGCGTCGACCCGTCGTCGAACATCGAGAGATAGCGCGTGTAGTGGTCGCGCTGCCGCTCGAGGTGGCTGTTGGGCTCGGCGTAGACGTGGTCGAAGACCGTGAGCGCCTCGGGATCGGCGATCGTCGTGATCGCGGCGCGGAGCTCCGCCGCAGCGCGGTCGGCGTCGGCCGCGACGTCGCGCTCGAGGCCCGCGATGTCGACTCCGGATGCCTCGAGCAACGCGAGCACTCGTGCGAGCGGGTCGCGCTCGCGCCACTCGGCGAGCTCGTCGTCGGTGCGGTAGCGCTTGGGGTCGTCGGCCGTCGTGTGCGGTCCCATGCGATAGGTGACCGCCTCGATGAGCGTCGGGCCGGCACCGCGGCGAGCGCGGTCGAGTGCGATGCGGGTCGCGGCGAGCACGGCGAGCACGTCGTTGCCGTCTACGCGCACGCCCGGCATGCCGAAGCCGTCGGCCCTGCGGGCGAGATGCTGCTTCGACTGCAGGCCCACGGGCTCGGAGATCGCCCACTGGTTGTTCTGGCAGAAGAAGACGACCGGGGCGTCGAAGCTCGCGGCGAAGACGAATGCCTCGTTGACGTCGCCCTCGCTCGTGGCGCCGTCGCCGAAGAACGCGATCGCCGCGGCATCCGAGCCCTCCCATGCCGCGCCCATGGCGTAACCGGTCGCGTGCAGCGCCTGGGCGCCGATGATGATCTGCGGCACGGCCATGCCGTGCTCGAAGGGGTTCCAGCCCGAGGCGGCGGTTCCGCGCCAGACCGAGAGGAGTTCGGCAGGCTCGACGCCGCGCACCCACGCGAGCGCGTGCTCGCGGTAGCTGGAGAAGATGAAGTCGTCGTCGCGGAGCGCGCGGCCCGAGCCGATCTGCGCGGCCTCCTGGCCGGCGAGCGGCGGCCAGAGTCCGAGTTCGCCCTGACGCTGCAGCGCGGTGGCCTCCGCATCGATGCGCCGCACGATCGCCATGTCGCGGTAGAGGCGGCCAAGGGCGCCGAGGTCGATGTCGGCGATCCACGGATCGAACTCCGCGTTCGCGTGGCGTTCGCCCGTGGGGGTCACGAGCTGCACGAGGTCGTCGTCGGGCCGGGTGAGCTCGCGCTGCGTCAGGAGCCCGGTGGCGTCTCGGTCGGATGGGGTCATCGTCGATCCTCGCTGTCGGCGGGCTCGCTTCGTGGGCTGCCCGCGCCCGGCGGCACTGCCGGATACCCTGAGCGTACGTCGATCTCGCACACAGCTCAACCAACCAAAGCCCCGTTGAGCATGTTGCACGGTTGCAGCACCCGGTCGGCTGCTATCGTGTGGCGTTATGACCGGTTACGACGCTGTCGACAAGGCGCTGCTCACGGCGCTCGCCCCCGACCCGAGGGCGACCGTGGTGGCGCTCGCCGATCGCCTCGGGCTCTCGCGCAACACGGTGCAGGCGCGCATGGCGCGCCTGGAGGCGTCCGGCGCGTTCCTCTCGTTCGAGCGCAGCATGGACCCGGCCCCGCTCGGCTACCCGATCGAGGCCTTCATCTCCGTGCACGTTCGCCAGAAGCTGCTCGGCGAGGTCGTCGACGAGATCGGGCGCATTCCCGAGGTGATCCAGGCGCACGGGCTCTCGGGGTCGATCGACCTGCTCGTGCGGGTCGTCTGCCGCGACGCGCACGACCTCTTCCGCATCGACGGCGAGATCCTCGCGATCGACGGCGTCGAGCGCACCGAGACCTCGCTGGCGATGGGCGAGCTCATCCCCTACCGGCTCGCGCCGCTCCTCGAGCGCTGACCCGCTGCGCGCGCCGGACGCACTGGGCGGCGGCCCGCACTCAGCCGAACGACTCGATGTACTCCTCAGCAGGCCCGAGCTCGGGAACCTCGCGCAGTTCGATCGCCTCGCCGCTCCGCTCGAGTTCGAGCACGGTCACGGTGTTGACACCGGCACGCAGCACGGGGGACGGCACGTAGAGCGTGACCTGCGGTCCGATCTCCCAGTACCGGCCGAGGAGGAAGCCGTTGACCCAGACGAAGCCCTTCACGAAGCCGGGCAGCGCGAGGAAGGTGTCGGCGGCGGCGTCGATCTCGAGCACAGCGGTGGAGAACCCCGCGGCACCTGGCTCGACCCCCTCGACCCCCTCGCCGCCCGCGACAGCCGCCTCGAGTTCGGCAGAGGTCCACTCGGCGAGCGCGATCGGTCGGCTCCGCCAGCCCTGCACGATCCGGCGGTCGACCTGCACTGCGCCGAGGATGCCCTTGCCCTGGCCCAGCAGCGGCCCGTAGTTGATGCGGCCCTGGTTCTCGACGAGGACCTCGAGGCGCACGCGCTCGCCGTGACCGGAGAGCTCGAGACCTGCAGCCGCGCTCACGGTGTCGACGGCGCCGACGAACCGGCCGTCGACCCAGACCAGGGCGCGGTCGTGCAGGCCCCGGATCGAGAGCGTGCTCGCGCCGTTCGGCAGGATCGGGGTCGCTTCGTAGAGCACGAGTCCGGCGTCGAGCCCGAGCGACTCGAAGCTCGCGGGCGACACGGAGACGGATGCCTCGTCGCCGCCCGCCGCCCGCATCGCCGGCAGCAGCGCCGCGGCCGGCGTCGTGAAGAGCCGTCGGGCGGCGAGCACGGGTCGATCCTCGGGTACGGCCGGCGGAACGACGCCGGTGAATGCCTCGAGTCGCTGCCGAAGCATCCGACCCTTCTCGGTGATGTCGCCGTGCTCGCTCACCGGGGCGTCGGAGTCGTAGCTCGTGACCGTCGGCTGCAGCACGCGGCCGTCATGGTTCGCTCCCGACCAGAGCCCGAAGTTCGTGCCGCCGTGCGCCATGTAGATGCTGACGGAGCCGCCGACCTCGAGGATCTCGTCGATCACCCCGACCGAACCGCGGGGCTCGCGCACGTGATGGTGCTCGCCCCAGTGGTCGAACCAGCCGTTCCAGTACTCGGCGCAGAGGAACGGTTCGCCGTCGCGGCGCGAGCGGAGGAGCTCGGCCGCCTCGCGGGCGCGGGAGCCGAAGGTCGCGGTCGCGAGCACCTCGGGCAGGGTGCCGCCGTCGAGCATGAGCTCGGTCGGCCCATCGGCGGTGTAGAGCAGTTCGGTGACACCGCGTTGCACGAGCGCGTCACGGAGCCGGCTGAGATATCCCGAGTCGTCGCCGTAGCTGCCGAACTCGTTCTCGAGTTGCACGGCCACGATCGGTCCGCCGCGACTCGCCTGCAGTGCGGCCAGCCGCGGGATGAGCTCGTCGAACCATTCCTCGACGGCGGCCATGTACTGCGCGTCGCTCGAGCGCGGGCGGAGTCCGGGCACGCCGGTCAGCCACGACGGCAGGCCGCCGTTGTCCCACTCGGCGCAGATGTAGGGGCCGGGTCGCACGATGACGTCGAAGCCGAGCTCGCCGGCCAGTTCGATGAAGCGTTCGACGTCGCGCCATCCGCTGAAGTCGGCGGCGTCCTGGCCGCGCTGATGGAAGTTCCACGCGATGTAGGTGTCGACCGTGTTGAGGCCGAGCGCCGCAAGGCGTTCGAGCCGGTCGCGCCAGAGCTCGGGGTGCACGCGGAAGTAGTGGATCGATCCGCTCAGCACGCGGTGCGGCGCACCGTCGCGGAACAGCTCGCCGTCGCGGAACGTGAGGATGGGCGAAAGGTCGCGACCGGGTCGCGCCGCCGACGCGACGGGCTCGCCGGCTGCGATCACGGTCGCGGTGGTGGTGTCGGATGGAGCGGGGCGGGTCACTTGATGGCTCCGGCGGTGAGGCCCGCGCGCCAGAAGCGCTGCAGGGAGAGGAAGGCGATGACGAGCGGGATGATCGAGAGGAAGGCGGCGACGACGACGGTGCCCGCTGGCACGTTGCCGTTGGAGGCCGACCAGCCGACGAGCCCGACGACGACCGGCTGCAGGGAGGTGTCGTTCAGCACCATCGCCGGCAGGAGGTAGTTGTTCCAGACCTCGACGAACTGGAATAGGAAGATCGTGACGAGGGCGGGAGTCATGATGCGCATCGACACCGACCGGAAGATGCGGAACTCCCCCGCGCCGTCGAGACGACCGGCCTCGATGAGCTCGTCGGGCACCGACTGCGCGGCGAAGACGCTCGCGAGGTACACGCCGAACGGGCTCACGATCGACGGGAGCAGCATCGCGAGCGGGGTGTTCAGGAGCCCGACCTGGTTGAACATGAGGAAGAGCGGCAGGGTGAACATGACCTTGGGGATCAGCACCGCGGCGAGGATGACCCCGAACACGACGCCCCGCCCGCGGAACGCGTACTTCGCGATGGCGTAGCCGGCCATGGCCGACACCACCGTGCCGATGAGCGCGGCAGTGCCCGAGTAGAAGATGCTGTTCAGCATCCACCTGCCGAAGATGCCGTTGTTCACGTCGAAGACGAGGGCGATGTTGTCGACGAGGCCGAAGCCGTCGAACCAGAGGCCGCTGCCGCTGAACTGGTGACCTGCGGGCTTCGTCGCCGCGACGATGAGCCACCAGATCGGCATCAGGAAGTAGAAGGCGGCGAGGAGCAGCACTGCCATGACGCCGGTGCGGCTGGCCGGCGTGGTGTCGCGCTGACCGCGGGGGCGGGTGGCGGACGCGAGGGTCGGGGTCAACGGTCTCCCCTTCCGGTGATCTTGAAGAAGACGAAGGACGTGACGCCGACGAGCACGGCGAGCACGACGGACTCCGCGGCGGCGTACGGGTAGTTCTGCGCCGCCACCTGCGCCTGTGCGGCCATGAGCGGCGTGTACGTCGAGGTGATCGCACCACCCGAGATGGGCTTCAGCACGGTCGGCTCGTTGAAGAGTTGGGCGGAGCCGATGATCGAGAAGACGGTCGTGAGGATGAGGGCCGGCCGCACCATCGGGATCTTGATGCTCCAGGCGGTGCGCCACGACGAGGCGCCGTCGATCTTCGCCGCTTCGAGCGTCTCGGCGGGGATGGTCTGCAGTGCCGAGTAGATGATGAGCATGTTGTACCCGGTCCAGCACCACGTCACGACGTTCGCGACCGACCAGAGGGCGAGCGCATCGCTGAAGAACGGGATGGTGAACCCGAACGCGGACTCGAGGAACCCGTTGATCGGACTCGTGACGGGCGAGTACAGGAACGACCACATCACCGCGGCGACGACGCCGGGCACCGCGAAGGGCAGGAAGCTGCCGAGGCGGAAGAAGCCCCGGCCTCGCGCCGACTTCGAGTCGATGAGCAGCGCGATGAAGAGGGCGAGCCCGAGCATGACGGGCACCTGCACGACGCCAAACAGCAGCACCCGGCCGAGCGAGGCGATGAACTCGTCGTCGGTGAAGACCCTCGCGTAGTTGGCGAAGGGATCGAAGGCGAGGGTCGGCGCGGTGAGTCCGAGCCCGTCGCGCTGCAGGGTGAAGAGGCTCTGGATGAACGCGAACGCGATCGGGGCCAGGTACATCGCCACGAACAGCAGGAGGAACGGGGTGAGGAACAGCCATGGCGTGCGCCACCTGCGCACGCGCGCACTTGCTCCGTTCGTGGTGACCGCGGTCATGTCGCTCCTTGTCGTGCGTGCATCATGGGCCGGGTGGCGGGCCGGTCGACCCGGTCCGCCACCCGCGGGTGCGCGGCGATCGCCGCGAACCCCTGCTCTACTCGGAGACCGAGAGGCCCTGGGCCTCGAGCGCGTCCACGGTCTTCTGCTGTGTGGTCGCGAGCGCGTCGGCGATGGTGCCGGTGCCGGCCCACGCCCCGCTCAGCCCGTCGTCGAGGAACCCGACGGTCTCGGGCATGTTCGGGCCCCAGACCCACCCATCGGCGACGTGCTCGGAGGATTCGGCGAAGACCTCGTAGATGTTCTGCCCGCCGAAGTAGTCGTCACCCTCGCTGAGCACCGGGAGCGTGAGCAGGTCGGTGGCGGCCGGGTAGAGGCCCGCCGACTCGACGAGCGCCGAGTAGGTGTCGGCGTCGGTGCTCATGAAGTGAGCGAAGTCCCACGCGGCCTCGGGGTTGTCGCAACCCTTCAGCACGGCCGTGCCGGATCCGCCGACGTTGCCGGTGATCTCGTCGCCGGCGTTCCACTGCGGCATCGGCGCAACGGCCCACTTGCCAGCGCCGTCGGGGGCGCTGCCCTTCAGGATGCCGGCGATCCAGACGGCGCCGACGTGCGTGGCGATGCTGCCGTCGCCGAGGCCGGTGTACCAGGACTGGTCCCACATGGGGGCGGGGCTCAGCAGACCCTCGTCGACCATGCCCTGCCAGTACGAGGCGACCTCTCCGCCCTCGGGCGAGTCGATCGAGACGTTCCACGAGTCGCCGTCGACGCCGAACCAGGGCGCCTGTGCCTGCCAGTCGAATCCGGCGTAGTCGTAGTTGAGGTACGTCGCCGAGATGTACTTCGACGGGTCGGCCGCGTGGATCTGCTGCGCTGCCGCCTTGTACTCGTCCCACGTGGTCGGCACGGCGATGCCGAGTGCGTCGAAGACCTCGGTGTTGTAGAAGAGGGCCATCGGGCCCTGGTCGACGGGCACGCCGTAGACGGCGTCGCCGACGCTCATCGCCGCCCAGGTGGCCGCGCTGAAGTCGCCCTCGTCGTCGGCGGCGATGTCGGACACGTCTTCGAGGGCGCCCTGAGCGGCGAAGCTCGTGAGCGTCTCGTAGCCGACCTGGCCGAGGCACGGCGCATTGCCCGCGGTGACCGCGTTGAGCATCTTCTCGTAGCCGCCCTTGGCTCCGGGGGAAACCTCTTCGTAGTTGACCTTCACGTCGTCCTGCGAGGCGTTGTACGCCGCAACCGCGTCGGCATAGCCCGGGGCCCAGCCCCAGAAGTCGATCTCGGCGGGGCCGTCGGCGGTCGCGCCGCCCCCGCTCGAGCAGGCCGTGAGCGCGAGGCCCACCGCGACGGCTCCGGCCAGACCGGCCGAGCGAAGTGCTGTCTTCTTCACTGAATCTCCCTTGAATGTGAATGCAGAGGTGCTGGCCGCGGGGGCCGTCGTCGGACAGCATTACACAGATTGTTACCGATCTCAACAACTCGAGTCCCCATTGGATCAAGGAACCGCTCGAAATCCCCACCGAAATCTGTCGGATGGGTATGATCGGTAACATCGACGCGGATGGAGGGTCCATGCGCACTGACGCCCCGATGGAGCGACCATGAGCAGCACACCGAGATCTCCCGCCGGCCGGGCCCCCGACATGGCCGACGTCGCCGCACTCGCGGGCGTCTCGAAGCAGACCGTCTCCCGCGCACTCAGCAATCACCCGAACGTCACCGCGCGCACCCGAGCGAAGGTCGAGGAGGCCGTCGCCCAGCTCGGCTACCGGCGCAACGCCGCTGCGAGCATGCTCTCCTCCGGGCGCAGCCGAACGATCGGCGTCGTGAGCATGCCCACCCTCAACTACTCGAGCGCCGTCATCAGCTACGGCATGGAGCGCGCCGCGCGAACGGCCGGCTACGCCGTGAGCATGGCCACGACGACCTCGCTCTCCCCCGAGGCCATCGCCGAGGCGATGTCCCGCCTGGCGGAGCAGGCCGTCGAGGGCATCGTGCTGGTCGTGCCGCTGCTCGTCGGCAGCGATGCGACCGAGGAGATCAGCCGCCGCATCCCGACCGTGACGATCGACGGATCGAGGTCCGCGTCGACGCAGGTCGTCGCCGTCGACCAGGCGACCGTCGGCCGGGTCGCGACCGAGCACCTGCTCTCACTGGGACACGAGACGGTGTGGCACCTCGCGGGGCCCGGCGAGTGGGTGGAGGCCGGCGAACGCGAGAGCGGATGGCGCGCGGCGCTCGAGGCCGCGGGTCGTGACGCACCCCCCATCCTGCGCGGCGACTGGTCACCGGAGTCGGGCTACCAGGCCGGACTCCTCCTCGCCCGCATGCCCGAGGTGACGGCGATCTTCGCCTCGAGCGACGAGATGGCGTTCGGCGTCATCCGGGCCCTGCACGAACACGGTCGCCGCGTGCCCGACGACGTCTCGGTCATCGGCGTCGACGACATCGCCCTCGCCGCCTACTGCAGCCCGGCTTTGACCACCGTGGCGCAGCCGTTCGAAGAGATCGGTCGCCTCGCGGTCGGCCATCTGATCGAGGTCATCGCCGACCCCGATTCGACACCCGAGCAGACCACCGTCGACGCGACGCTCATCGTGCGCGGCAGCACGGCACCGCCCGCCTGACGCCGAACGCGTCGCGCCTCCCACTCGACGCCGAACACTCGACGCAGAACACCCGCCGCTCGATCGCGCCCGTGGTAGCGTCTGGCGCCATGACGGGCACCGGCTCCGATCAGGCATCGCTCGCGAGACGACTGCGCATCGCCGTGCTGCGTTGCGAGCGACTCCCCCGCTTCGTGACGTGGGAGATCCCCGACGTCGAGTCGCTGTTCGACGACGACCACCGGCTCCTCGATGCCTTCGCCGAGCGCGGCGTGGACGCCGAGCCCGTCGCGTGGAGCAGCGCGGAGGTCGACTGGAACGCCTACGACGCCGTCGTGATCCGGAGCACGTGGGACTACGTCGACCACCTGCCGCAGTTCCTCGAGACGGTCGCCGCGATCGAGCGATCGAGCGCCTTGCTGCTGAACCCCGAGGGGGCCGTGCGTTGGAACGCCGACAAGCACTACCTCGACGACCTCGATCGCCTGGGCGTTCCCATCGTGCCGCTGGTGCGCGGAACCCCGAGGACCGGAGCGCGTCTCAGCGCGGACATCTCCGAGTCGGGTTGGGACGAGCTCGTCGTGAAGCCCGCGGTCGGCGTCGGCGGATCAGGGGTCGTGCGCACGACCGCCGCAACCCTTCAGCAGGCCCTCGACGCCTTCCCACCCGATGCCGAGGTCATGGTGCAGCCGTTCGCCGACGCGATCCTCGACGAGGGCGAGCTCTCGTTCATCTTCATCGGCGGATCCCTGAGCCATGTGCTGCGCAAGCGACCTGCGATCGGCGACTTCCGCGCGCACGGAATCTACGGCGGCACCATCGAGGTGAGCGATGTCGCCGATTCGGATGTCGCGGAGGTGCAGGCGATGCTCACTCGCCTGCCGTACGACCTGCTGTACGCGCGCGTCGACGTCGTGCGCGTCCACGGCCGGCTCGCCGTGCTCGAACTGGAGCTCATCGAACCGATGCTCTACTTCGGCCTCGCGCCGGGCAGCGCGGCGAGATTCGCCGAGGCGACCCTCCTCCGGTTCGAACGTCGCACACGCCCTGCGCGATAAGTTGCAAACAAATGCTTGCAAAGATTTCTTTGCAGCGATACCTTTGCAACATGGCAACCACGAACCCCGCCGACATCACGGCCCAGCCCAGCAGCAGCCGCCACCCCGGCATCGACCACGTGCTGCCGTCGGCGAGCCTCAAGTCCCTCGCGCACCCGTTGCGCGTCCGCATCTACGACGAGCTCTCGGCATACGGCCCGCTCACCGCGAGCGGGCTCGGCGAACGACTCGGCGAATCGAGCGGCTCGACGAGCTACCACCTGCGGCAGCTCGAAGGCGCCGGGCTCGTGCGCGAAGACACCACGCGAGGAAAGGGCCGCGAGCGCTGGTGGGAGCGCACGCCGGGTTCGATCGCGATTCCCGATGCCCGCTCGCTGCCGCCGGGCAGCGCCGACCGTCTCGCGGTCAAGCTCGTCGAAGACGAGTGGTTCCGCAAGCGCGAACAGAACTTCCGCGAGTTCCTCAGCGAGGGCGAGCACGTCTTCGACGACGCGTGGCTCGACGTCGCGACGAGCGACACCATCAACCTGCGCCTGACGCCCGAGCAGCTGAGCGGCCTCGTCGCCGACATCGACGCGGCGATCGCGAAGTACGTCGCGGCCTACAAGCGCACACCGTCGACCGGCTCCCGGCCCGTGCAGCTGCACGTCAACGCCTTCCCGCTCGTGCGCGGGGAGGTCACCGAAGACCCGTCGAAGAACGACACCCAGAAGAACGACACCTCTCCGAAGGAGGAACGATGACCACTCTCCTCTCCCCCGATTCCGGACTCCTCTCCGGCTGGGCGGTGCGCAGCGGTCTCAGCCTTGCGAGCTGGGGACTGCAGCGCGCAGCTCGACGCAACGATCGAGATCGTCTGCAGCGCCGCATCGATGCACGAGCCACCGCCGAGGCGGCACTCGCCGAGCGCGATGCACTGCACCGCAGCGCCGGCTTCCTGCCCATGTGAGCCGCTCCGCCGCCACAACGGCGGAGCTCACCATCCGATCGGTTCCGATCAGCCGGATCTCGCCGAGAGGATGGAGATCTCCGAATCTGTGGCGGTGCACGTCGCAGCAGCACCGCCTGAAAACGACGGATGCCCCGCCCGAACGAATCGGGCGGGGCATCCGCTGTTATGACTGCGACCTACGCGTCGGCGCCCTCTGCGGGCTCTTCAGCGTGCGTGCCTGCGGTCTCGCGACCCTCGGTGTCGGCGTCTTCGGCCAGCACCGGGGCGAGCGACAGCTTGCCGCGGTCGTCGATCTTCGTGATCTCGACGAGGATCTTCTGGCCGACGCCGAGCACGTCTTCGACGTTCTCGACGCGCTTGCCACCGGCGAGCTTGCGCACCTCGCTGATGTGCAGCAGGCCGTCTTTACCCGGGAGCAGGGAGACGAACGCGCCGAACGCCGCGATCTTGACGACGGTTCCGAGGAACTGCTCGCCGACCTCGGGGTTGGTCGGGTTCGCGATCGCGTTGACCTGGGCGCGGGCGGCCTCGGCCGAGGGGCCGTCGGTCGCGCCGATGTAGACGGTGCCGTCCTCCTCGATGGAGATGTCGGCGCCGGTCTCGTCCTGGATCGCGTTGATCGTCTTGCCCTTCGGGCCGATCAGCTCGCCGATCTTGTCGACGGGGATCTGCACCGAGATCACGCGGGGCGCGGTCGGAGCCATCTCGTCAGGGCCGTCGATGGCGGCGTTCAGCACGGCGAGGATCGTCGTGCGAGCGTCCTTCGCCTGCGTCAGCGCGCCGGCGAGCACCGAGGCGGGGATGCCGTCGAGCTTCGTGTCGAGCTGGATCGCCGTGACGAACTCCGACGTGCCGGCGACCTTGAAGTCCATGTCGCCGAGGGCGTCTTCGGCGCCGAGGATGTCGGTGAGGGCCGCGTAGCGCGTCTCGCCGTTCACGGTGTCGGAGATGAGGCCCATCGCGATGCCGGCGACGGGTGCGCGCAGCGGCACGCCCGCGTTCAGGAGCGCGAGGGTCGAGGCGCAGACGGAGCCCATCGACGTCGAGCCGTTGGAGCCGAGAGCCTCGGACACCTGGCGGATCGCGTAGGGGAACTCCTCGCGCGTGGGCAGCACGGGCACGAGGGCGCGCTCGGCGAGTGCGCCGTGCCCGATCTCGCGACGCTTCGGCGACCCGACGCGACCGGTCTCACCGGTCGAGTAGGGCGGGAAGTTGTAGTTGTGCATGTAGCGCTTCTTGGTGACCGGGCTCAGCGAGTCGATCGACTGCTCGAGCTTCAGCATGTTCAGCGTCGTGACGCCGAGGATCTGGGTCTCACCGCGCTGGAAGATGGCCGAGCCGTGGACACGGGGAACGACCTGCACCTCTGCGTCGAGCGGGCGGATGTCGGCGAGCCCGCGGCCGTCGATGCGCACACCCTCTTCGAGGACGCGCGTGCGCATGACGTGCTTCGTGACCGACTTGTAGGCCGCGGAGACCTCGGCGTTGGCCGAATCGGGCAGTTCGCCCGCTTCGACCTTGGCCGCGACGTGCTCCTTGACGCGCGACTTGAGCGCGTCATCGGCGTCCTGGCGCTCGACCTTGCCGGCGATCTTGTAGACGTCCTTGAGCTCGGCGCTCGCGAACGCTTCCACCGCCGCCTTGACCTCGGCCTGGTACGGCGGGAACGTCGGGTAGTCGGCGGTCGGCTTCGCGGCGGTCTTCGCGACCGACTGCTGCGCCTCGACGAGCTGCTTGATGAAGGGCTTCGAAGCCTCGATGCCCTGCGCGATGACGGCCTCGTCGGGCTTGACCCCGCCGGCCTGGATGAGGTTCCACGCGTTGTCGGTCGCCTCGGCCTCGATCATCATGATCGCGACGTCCTGCGAGCCGTCGGCCTCGGTGATCACGCGACCGGCGACGACCATGCTGAACACGGCCTCTTCGATCTGCGAGTACTTCGGGAACGCGACCCACTGGCCGTCGATGAGGGCGACGCGGACGCCGCCGACCGGACCCGAGAACGGGAGACCGGAGAGCTGCGTCGAGAGCGACGCGGCGTTGATGGCGAGCACGTCGTAGAACTCATCGGGCTCGATCGCGAGCACGGTGACGACGACCTGCACCTCGTTGCGGAGGCCCTCGACGAACGAGGGGCGCAGGGGGCGGTCGATCAGGCGGCAGGTGAGGATCGCCTCGGTCGAGGGGCGGCCCTCGCGGCGGAAGAACGAGCCCGGGATGCGGCCAGCTGCGTACATGCGCTCTTCGACGTCGATCGTGAGCGGGAAGAAGTCGAAGTGCTCCTTCGGCTGCTTGGAGACCGAGGTCGCCGAGAGCAGCATGGTCTCTTCGTCGATGTAGGCGACGGCGGAGCCCTGCGACTGCTGGGCGAGACGGCCGGTCTCGAAGCGGATGGTGCGGGTGCCGAACTTGCCATTGTCGATGACCGTTTCGGCGAACGTGATTTCAGGACCTTCCAAGAGGTCGTCTCCTTTGTTTACCGTCGCACCCCGTGTGGGCGCGACTCATCCAGAGGAGCAGGAACAGGCAATACGAATCGCGTCGGTCGACGCGTTCACGCTGGCCACCAGTAGAAGTCCACCGCTCGGATCTCGAAACACGACTTCGTCGCACTCGATCAACGATCGGTAATCCACCACAGGGGACCAGCTTCCTGCCGGCCTGCTCCAGCGATCGCCCGCACGAAAAGCACGGGCAACCTCCCCCAATGCTAGCAGAGCGTCCGTTTTCGGCCGGTGAACAGCGGATGTCGCGTGGCGCGAGCCCGCTCGGCACCGCCTGCACGTGCGCGGGCGCGAGGCATCCGTGACAGACTCGAACCCATGAGTTCCGACGAGCAGACCAACCAGGGCCCGTCCGACGAGGCGAAGCGCAAGTTCCGCGAGGCCCTCGATCGCAAGAACAGCGCGGCGAAGAAGCGCTCCGGCGAATCCCACCTCGACGGGGGCGGCGCAGCACAGCACACGCAGGGCCCGGCCGACCACAAGCGCGAGTTCCGCCGCAAGAGCGGCTGATCCGTCTCACTCCCTCGTCACCGTCCCCTGGACGGTGACGAGCTGCGTCTTCCGAGGCTCGCGGTCGGCCGTCGGCACGATGACGGGCACCAGTTGCGCACGCTTCGGCGTTCGCCCGTCACCCGCGGCACGTCCGGCGAGCCGACGACGAAGCCACGGCACCGCGTGTCGCACGAGCCACTCGGCGTCGCCGACCGCGGTGAGGCCGAGGTCCTCCTCCTGATCGTGCACCGCGTGCTCGAGCTCGCCGAGCACGCTGGCATGGCGCACACCGAGCACGCGAGCCGCAGCGTACGCGATGCCGCGATGGCCGGCGGCGTTCAGGTGCACGCGATCCTCCGCCCAGCGCTCGAGGTCGATGAGCTCGGGGTCGGCCTCGACGTCGAGGAGCATCGATCCCGTCGCCGCGGCGAGCTCGCGCAGCCTCGCGTTGTAGGTCCGGAAGCGTTGCCGGTAGAACCGGGTCACCGGCCGGCGCGGCAGGAACGGCGTCACGAGCAGCACGTCGCACCCCGTCGACCGCAGGCGTGAGACGGCGGCGCCGAGGTCGAGCGCGAGCCGCTCGGGATCGACTCGACGGCCGACGAGGTCATTGGCCCCGATGAGCACCGAGACGAGGTCGGCGCCGAGCGCGGCGGCCTCGGGAAGCTGCACGTCGATCGCGTCCCGCACCTTGCGGCTGCGCACGGCGAGGTTCGCGTATCCGACCGGTGCATCGCGGCTCGTGACCGCGAGCAGCATCGCGAGGCGGTCGGCCCAGCCTCGGTACTCCCCCGCTGGCGCGCGAGACGTGTCGCAGAGCCCTTCCGTGAGCGAGTCCCCGACGGCGACGTAGCGACTCCAGCGGCGCGGGGCAGGAGCGGGCGGTGCGGATGCCACGGGGCCCTGATCCTGGACGGGGCTCGGAGGCGCCTCGGCATCCGTCGCAGTGACCGTCGCGTGCCCCATCACCGACTCGTAGTGGCCGATGAGCTCGTCACCGAGCCGGTCCCATCCTCGCCCGGCGACGGATTGGCGTGCGCGCTCCCCGAATGCCCGGCGCTTCGCATCGTCACCGGTGAGGTCGCGCACGCGATCCCGCAGGTCGTCGAGGTCGCCCGGGCGGTAGAGCCATCCGTTCACGCTGTTCTGCACGAGGTCGAGCGGGCCGCCGCGCCCGGTCGCCACGACCGGCACGCCGCTCGCCATCGCCTCCTGCACGGTCTGGCAGAACGTCTCGCTCTCGCCGGGGTGCACGAAGACGTCGAGGCTCGCCATCGCCCGCGCGAGTTCGTCGCCGCCGAGGAACCCGGTGAAGCGGGCCTCGGGCAGCACCCGCTCGAGCTGCAGCCTCGACGGTCCGTCGCCGATGACGATCAGCCGCACGCCCGGCAGCGTCGCGATCGCGCGGAGGTCCTCGACCTGCTTCTCGGGTGCGAGGCGCCCGACGTAGCCGACGAGAATCTCGCCGTTCGGCGCCCACTCGCGGCGCCGGCCCTCGTCGCGCCGGTCTGGCGCGAACCGCTCGGTGTCGACGCCGCGGCGCCAGAGCCGGAGCCGGTCGACGCCGAGCGACTCGAGCCGTTCGACGGCCGACGACGAGGGTGCGAGCGTCAGCGTGGCGCGCCGGTGCAGGCGCCCGAGGTGGCGGGTGAGCGCGGGCGCCGCGCCCGGGACGCCGTAGCGCTCCGCATATGACGGGATGTCGGTCTGGTAGACCGCGACGCTCGGGATGCCGAGCGACTCGGCGGCCAGCACGCCGCGCCAGCCGAGCACGAACGGCGAGGCGAGGTGCACGACCTCGGCCCCGTGCGCGTGCATCACCTCGGCCAGACGATGCGCGCCCGCGAGCGTGACGCGAACATCGGGATAGCTCGGGAGCGGGACCGACGGCAGCAGCACGGATCGGGCGCCGTAGAGGGTGTGGTCGATCGGCCCGGAGCGCGGGGCGATCACGAGGGCATCGTGCCCCCGTCGCTCGAGGTGGCGCAGCGCCTGCAGCAGCGAGTGCGTCACGCCGTTCATGTGCGGGAGGAACGATTCTGCGAGGAGGACGACCTTCACGACTCCAGCGTGAGGGGTGCTCCGGCGAAGAACGGACGGAATCACCTCCGGGAACCGAGGATTCATCGTCTCGTCGACTGCCGTTCGCCGCCCCGTCGACGAGGCGGGGGTTCGGAGACTCCGCAAGCCCTCGCTTTCCGCACGGCGGAGGCGCAAGATGAGTCGGTACGCACGCACAGATTCGAGGGGGAATGCAATGACTTCCGTCGCACGTGTCACCACCATCACCGTTCGTTCCGAGACCGGCTTCGACGACGCGGTCGCCGCCGGCGTCGCCCGGGCGTCGGAGACCCTGCGCAACGTCACCGGCGCCTGGGTCAAGGAGCAGAAGGTCGACGTCACCGACGGCGCCGTCACGTCGTGGTCGGTCACGCTCGAGGTGACCTTCGTACTCGACGACTGAGCGCCCGGCGACGAGCACGCGCCGATCGTCCGATCACCGAACGGGCGACCGGCATCCGGCATGCCCGGCGCGCGTGCCGGTGCGACCGCGGCGCCGCGCCGCTCGCGGTAGCTGAGAGTTCCATGAGCATCGCCGGATCGGCATCATCGAACGCGGCTCCGGCCGTCTCTTCGGGTGGAGGGCTGCACCCACAGCCCCTCCGCTTTCCACCCGAAGGAGCTGATCCACCGTGCACCCGCATGCGCACACCCCCGTCCGACCACACCGAGGATTCCGCACGATCGCGGCCGTCGCGGCCGCGGCGCTCGCCTCATTGGCGATGGCCGTCACCGTGCCGACCTCGGCGCAGGCGAGCGAACTCGACGCCATCACGAGCGTCGCGATCAACGCCGACGCCCCGAACGGCCCCATCGGGGTCGGGCAGCGCTATGCCGTCGATGCGACCTGGGCCGTCCCGGCCACCGCGGTCGCGGGCGACACCTTCCGCCTCGACTTCCCGAGCCCGGTGCGCGCCTACTCGGCGAACTTCGTGCTCCGCGACTCGGCGGGAGCCGCGGTCGGCGAGTGCGTCGTCTCGGAATCGAGCATCGTCTGCACGCTCGGCGACTACGTCGAGTCGCACGACGACGTGCACGGTTCGCTGCACTTCTTCGCGCAGTCGTCGGCCGCGACCGACGACGACACGTACGTCTTCACGACCGGCAACGGCCTCGAGATCCGCGTCCCGATCCCCGGCGGCGGAATCGTCGGGGGCGGCGGCGAGCCCAGCACCGCCCCGACCTCGCCGAAGAAGTGGGGCTGGCTGAACGACGACGGCACGTCGATCACGTGGCAGGTCGTCGTCCCGTCGGACGTGCTCGCCGCCGACCCGTCGCCCGTGCTCGTCGACGTCTACGACGGGCGCATGGGCTTCGACGCCTCGAGCCTCACGGCAGGCTGGGTCCCCGCATCGAAGTGGGACTCGTGGGAGTACCACGACCTCGTCGCGGGCACCGGTCCCGAGACCTTCACGCTCGTCGACTCGCCTGCCACGCACTCCTTCGAGTTCACCTTCAATGAGCCGGTGACCTCGGAGGATCGCGTCTACATGCTGAAGTACCGCACGACGCTGCCCGCGGACGCGCGCGAGGGCGACCTCTTCGGCAACACCGTGACGGCCTCCGGCGAGGAGTTCACCACGTGGCCCGTCGAGTTCGTCACCGCCGGCGGCGAGGGCGGCGGAACCGGAAAGCTCGGCGGATTCACCGTGGCCAAGACGCTCTCGGGCGACGGCGCAGCCACGGTGCCCGACGGCACGACCTACACGGTGACGTACTCCTACCTGCGCGGCGGCCAGCCGGTCACCGGATCGCTGACGCTCTCGCCTGGATCACCGAAGGGCATCGCCGGCCTGCCGACGGGCACCATCGTGACGCTGAGCGAAGCGGAACCCGAGGCGATCAGCGGAGCGACCTACGGAACGCCCCGGTTCTCGGGCGACGGCGTCAGCACGGATGCCGGCTCTGCTGAGCTCGTGATCGGCGACCGCACGACGATCGCCGTGGCCCTCGAGAATCCGGTCGCCCTCGTGCCGACCGAGTCGACCCCGCCGACCCCGCAGGTCTCCACGCCGTCGCCCGCGGTGACGGGCGCCGGCTTGGCCTCGACGGGCGTCGAGCCGGGCTGGCCGCTCGCGGGCGCGATCGTCCTGGTGCTGCTCGGCGGTGCGGCGCTCGTGACCGTCCGACGTCGGGCGCACGCGGGCTGAGGCGGGCGCGACGCGGAGCGGGAGGGGCGAGCCCTCCCGCTCCTCGTGCTTCGATCTGGAAGGCGACCCCCCGGCTAGAAGGCGAACGTGCCGGCGAGGGCGAGGAACGCCCCGCTGTCCTCATCGGAGATCGAGACGTTCGACCACATTCCCGAGACGAGTGTCGACGTCTGTCCACCCGGGCAGTCGAGCACATCGGCTGCTGCCGGCGCACTGAGGGTCAGCATCCCCGTCACGCTCCCGTTCTTCCCGGCGGTGAACTCCCCGCTCTCTGAGACGTCGGTGCTGATCGTCGTCTTCTTCGGGTCGGACGGCACGTGGCCGCCGTTGTTGACGCATGAATAGGTCGCGTCGAGCTGCGCGGTGGCCGTGATGGTCTCCGTGGAACCCGACGAGAGTCCCGCTTCCTTGAACTGGACCACGAGCGAGGTGCCCGAGAGCGATGCGCCCGTGGCGTTCTTGATGAAGTGCGGGCTGCCGGCGGCCGAGGCGGCACCGGCGCCCACGAGTACGAGCGCGGCGGTCGCTGCGAGCACGGCGAGTGTTCGGCGAATGAGCATGATCTGCTTCCCTTCGGGCGGGTGTGCGCGGCCGGACTGCGCAGGCACCGGCCTTCACACGGGTCGCCCCCGATCGGTCCGCGTGGACGGTGTCGCACCTGACCACGTCCTGTCGCCGACGGTACGCTTCACCGGCCGCGTCCGACATCCCCAAAATGAGGTTCATTCACTTTATGATCACTCGTGACGAGGTCCCGACGTCGCCTTCCGTTCACTTCCGGCCACTAGAACGGGCACATGGATGACGCGTGGCTCACCGGGCTCGCCGCGTCGCCGTGGCTCCTGCCCTCTGTCTTCGCGCTCGTCGTGGCCGACGCGTTCCTGGTCGTGCTGCCGAGCGAGACGGTCGTCGTGGCGCTCGGCGCCGTGTCGGCCACGACCGGAGCACCGCCGTTCTGGCTGCTGCTTCCCGTGGCGGCCGTCGGCGCGGCCGTCGGCGACGCGCTCTGCTACCTGATCGGTCGGCGCGTCGGCCTCGACCGGTGGCGTTGGCAGCGCACGCGCCGGACCGCAGCCGCGATCGAACGGGTCCGGGTCGCCGTGCACCGCCGGACCGCGCTGCTCGTGTTCACGGCGCGCTACGTGCCGTTCGCCCGCATCGCGGTGAATATGGCGGCCGGAGCGGGTCGGGTCCCGCTCCGGCGCTACGTCCCGCTGACAGCGGCTGCCGGGGCCGTGTGGGCGTGCTTCAACATCGGGATCGGCGCAGTCGTCGGAGGCCTGCTCCTCGACTCGCCGCTCATCGCGACCGCGGTCTCCGTTCCGGTCGCGATCGTGCTCGGCCTCGCCGTCGACCGGGCGATGGCGCTGCTCGACCGCCGTCGCACGGCCAGAGAGGCGTCACTCCCCCGTGAGGCCGCCGATGAGGTGGCCGAAGGGCCGGTCGAGGGCGAAGGGGTCCCTGACGTTCGCTGAACGGTCGCTCGCGGCGACGAGCGCGGCGAGCTCGCCGGAGGCCCGGTCGATACGGGCCGGGAGCGTCTTCACGCTGTCTGCCGACTCGCCCCAGTCACCCGTCGCGGCGAACACGCCAGTCGGCGCGACGATCGCGTGCAGGTAGGTGAACATCGGCCGCAGTGCGTAGTCGAGCGCGAGGGAGTGCCGAGGCGTCCCGGCCGTCGCGCCGATCACGACCGGCAGTTCGGCGAGCGCGGCGCTGTCGATCACGTCGAAGAACGACTTGAACAGTCCCGAGTAGCTCGTCGTGAAGATCGGCGTGACGGCGATGAGTCCGTCGGCGCCGGTCACGGCCTCGATGACCGCCTCGAGCTTCGGACTCGGGAAGCCCGTGAGCATGTGGTTCATGATGTCGGTCGCGACATCCCGCAGCTCGAATGTCTCGACTGTCGTGTCGATGCCCTGCTCGGCGAGCTTGGCGACGGTGGCGTCGCTCAGCTTGTCGGCGAGCATGCGCGTCGACGACGGCTGGCTGAGGCCGGCCGAGACGACGGCGAGGGTGCGCGTGGTCATCGTCAGGCTCCCTTCACTGCTGCGGCGCCGAACGCGGCGCCCTTCGGAGCTGCGATCGTGCCGCCGTCGGCCTTCGCCGCATTGCGCGCGGCGACGAGCGACTCGTGCGTCGGGGCATCCGGAACCGTCGCGGGTCGGTTGTTCGCGAATTCCTTGCGCAGCACCGGCACCACCTCCGAGCCGAGCAGGTCGAGCTGCTCGAGCACGGTCTTCAGCGGCAGGCCGGCGTGGTCCATGAGGAAGAGCTGACGCTGGTAGTCGCCGACGTAGTCGCGGAAGCCGAGCGTCTTGTCGATGACCTCCTGGGGGCTGCCCACCGTGAGCGGCGTCTGCGAGGTGAACTCCTCGAGGCTCGGGCCGTGGCCGTAGACGGGCGCGTTGTCGAAGTACGGGCGGAACTCGCGTACGGCGTCCTGGGAGTTCTTGCGCATGAACACCTGACCGCCGAGTCCGACGATCGCCTGCTCGGCCGTGCCGTGCTCATAGTGCTCGAAGCGCTGGCGGTAGAGCGCCACCATGCGCTGGGTGTGCGAGGCAGGCCAGAAGATGTGGTTCGCGAAGAAGCCGTCGCCGTAGTAGGCGGCCTGCTCGGCGATCTCGGGGCTCCTGATCGAGCCGTGCCAGACGAAGGGCGGCACGTCGTCGAGCGGGCGCGGCGTCGACTGGAAGCCCTGGAGGGGCGTGCGGAACTGGCCGTCCCAATCGACGAAGTCCTCACGCCACAGGCGGTGCAGCAGCCCGTAGTTTTCGAGGGCGAGGTTGATGCCCTGACGGATGTCCTTGCCGAACCACGGGTAGACGGGGCCGGTGTTGCCGCGGCCGAGCATGAGGTCGACGCGGCCGTCGGCGACGTGCTGCAGCATCGCGAAGTCCTCGGCGATCTTCACGGGGTCGTTCGTCGTGATGAGCGTCGTGGAGGTCGTGAGCTGGATCTTCGACGTCTTCGCTGCGATGTAGGCCAGCGTCGTGGTCGGCGAGGAGGAGAAGAAGGGCGGGTTGTGGTGCTCGCCGAGTGCGAAGACGTCGAGGCCGACCTCTTCGGCGTGCTGTGCGATCGTCAGCACGTCGGTGATGCGCTCGTGCTCGCTCGGCGTGCGCCCCGTCGTCGGGTCTTGCGTGATGTCGCTGACGGTGAAGATTCCGAACTGCATGGTGCCCTCCTGGGCTCATCCTCGTGGGAGATTCCGTGTTGCATGCTTTTGCATACATCTGAGCAAACGGATGCCTCCTGCACAGTATTCCCGATCGGTGCGCCCCGCACGGATCAGGCGCCGAGCACCGTCCGTGCACGCGAACGGGGCGGACAGGCCCGATGCCTGTCCGCCCCTGGAACCGCGCTCGATCGGTGTCAGTCGAGCTCGTCGTGCTCGTGGCCGTGGTCGGGCGCGAGCCCGCCGCCGCCCGGCAGGTTGACCGTGCCCTCGGGAGTGCCAGGTGCCGGCAGCACGAAGTTCCCGGGCACCTTCGCGCCGACCACGCCGTTCACGGACTCGGTGGAGTACGCGTAGGTGAGCACCGCCGTCGCGATCGCGTCGGAGTTGACGTCGAGCGCATCGAGCGCGAGGTTGTCGATCGTGTCGCAGACGAGGTGGTAGCACGGGTCGTACTGCGCACCCGCGGTGCCGCCCCAGATCTCCGCCTGCGCCGGGGTCTTCACGACTTCGGCGCCGGTGAACAGGCCACCGGCCGGCACGCCGTTCTGGATGAACGCCTGGTAGTCGCTGCGCCCGCTGAACTGCGCGTCGTCATACGGCACGCCCGCCCACGTGTAGTAGCTCTCGAAGAGGTCCTCGATCTGCGTCGAGCCCTCGGGGATCGGAACCCCCTCGGGGGCGTCCCAGCCCGACTCGTCGCCGTCGTACACCATGAAGATGTAGTTGGGAGACGCCACCATGTCGAAGTTCAGGTACAGCGCGACGTCGTCGAGCGTGCCCGCAGCCACCTGGTCGGCGACGTAGGCCCGCGAGCCGAGCAGCCCGCTCTCCTCAGCACCCCACCATGCGAACCGCAGCGTGTTCTCGGGCTGCAGCTTCGACATCTGCTGCGCGATCTCGAGCAGCGCCGACGAGCCGCTGCCGTTGTCGTTGATGCCGGGTCCGGCCTGCACCGAGTCGAGGTGCGCTCCGGCCATCACGACGTTCCCGTCGTTCTTGCCCGGCAGTTCGGCGATCACGTTCACCTGGGGCCGCGACTCCGGCGAGGAGACGACCACGTGGGCGGTCGAGCCCGCCTGCGCGAGCTTGGCGCCATCGGCGAAGCTCGCGCCGACGACCGGGATCGACAGCGGCGTCTGGTTGACACCGAACAGCGTGCCCGTCAGCAGCCCGGAACGGAGCTCGGTGTTGCCTTGGTTGAACATGATGACGGCCGCCGCGCCGGCCTCCTGGGCGTTGACGGCCTTGACGCCGAACTCGCACGTG
Organism: Agromyces fucosus; assembly: GCF_004134865.1. Taxonomy (GTDB): domain Bacteria; phylum Actinomycetota; class Actinomycetes; order Actinomycetales; family Microbacteriaceae; genus Agromyces; species Agromyces fucosus. The sequence continues at coordinate 101,036 of NZ_SDPO01000004.1, forward strand.
CCTCGCTGGATGAGCGCGATCGACCCGGCCGGGAAGCCGACGAAGTCGCTGTCCTCGCAACCGCTCGTGACAGGGTCCCGCGGGGGTGCGAGCACGATGTCGACGGGCACCACGTTGCCCGTGATGTCGCCGTAGCCGGTGCCCGTGAAGACCGCCGACTCGTAGGTCGCGGGGGTCGGTGCGAGCTGTTGCAGCGTTGGCGGCGGTACGTAGGTGAAGTCGAACCCGTCGAGCTCGACGTTCCAGCCGGCAGCCTCGAGCGTGTCGACGACGTAGTCGACGCTCTCGGTGTAGCCGGTGGTCCCGGCCGCACGGTTCCCGCCGTTGGCATCGGCGATGTCCTGCAGCGCCTGCTGGTGCTCGAGCACGCCGTCGACGCGAACGCACTCGAGCAGCTTCTCGTAGGTGTTGTTCGTGCGGTTGTCGCACCCGGCGCCCGCCGGCGCCGCCAGCGCCGCGCTGGTCGGTACGAGCGCCAGCCCGGCGATCGCCGCGGTTGCGATCACCGCCGTCCTGGCGCGCTTGGAAAGTGTTGCAGATGGGTACATCGTCTCCCCTTCCGTGCCGGTCCGTCTCCATTGACCCCCGGTCGGGGGCCAGCATATGTGGTGCGTCGCGCAGAAGACAGCCCTTGCTTCCGATTCGGCGCATCGGCGCACGGATCGAGCGTGACCGGTGCGCCTCGTGGCTAGACTCGCCGTGATGGGCACGATTTCGGTCATCATTCCGAGCTTGAACGACGCGGACTTCCTCGCCGCATGCCTCGACGCGCTCGCGAGCCAGACCCGACTCCCCGACGAGGTCATCGTCGTCGACAACGGCTCGACGGATGCCACGGCCGACGTCGCCCTCGCCGCCGGCGCGCGAGTGGTGCACGAGCCGCTGCGCGGCATCTGGCCGGCAACGGCCGCGGGGTTCGACGCGGCCACCGGCGATCTCCTCGCCCGCCTCGACGCCGACTCGGTGCCTGCACCCGACTGGATCGCCGAGATCGAGCGGCGCATGGCCGCCTTCGACCGCCCCGCGGTCGTCACGAACGGCGGCACGTTCTACGGTCGCAACTCCGTCGTGCGCTGGATCGCACGGAACATCTACATCGGCGGCTATTTCACCGTGATCGGTGCGCTGCTCGGGCATCCGCCCATCTTCGGCTCGAACTACGCGATGCGGGCCGACGCGTGGGCACGTCTCCGCGACCTCGTGCACCGCGAGCGAGCCGACGTGCACGACGACCTCGACCTCGCGTGGTGGATGCAGCCCGGCATGACGGTCGTGCGCGACCGCCGCATGCTCGTGGGCGTCTCGGCGCGCCCGTTCGACACGTTCGACGGCCTTGCCCGACGGGTGCGCATGGCGTTCCACACGATGTCGGTCGAGTCGCGGGAGTGGCCGCCGCTCACCCGGCGGGCCGAACGACGCCGCGCGCCGGTCTGGGTATGGGAGGCGAACGCATCGCCCACGGATGCCGTCGTCGTCGATGCGGCCGAACCCGACGGTGAGGATCCGCTGCCCGCGTGAGCATCCGCCCGTCGCCGCCCGCGATGGCTACGGGGTGAGCTCCGTCGCCTCGAACAACGCGAGCATGTCGCGCACGAGCTGATGCGGCGCGGTCTCGCACGGGCTGTGGCCGGTGGGATAGACCGACAGGTGCGCCCCGATCTCGCGAGCGAATCGCTCGTGCAGCTCTCGCGGCCAGAGGTCGTGCTCGCCGACCGCGACGAGCTTCGGGACGGACGATGCCGCGAGCTCGGCCCGGAGGTCGGGCGTCTGCATCATGAGCGCGATGATGTCGTCGACGCTCTCGCGGCGCGTGAGCGCGAATCGATCGCGCACGAACTCGAGTCGACGCGGCGGCACCCGGTTGAGGTTGTTGCGGATGCCCCAGAGCATGAGGCCCGCACCTTGGCGGGGCGACGTGAAAGCGCTGATCGGTCCGATGCGCTTGACCCCGCGGAACGACTGGCCGGGTTCGGGCGGGGCGCTGAGGAGCGTCAGGCTCGCGAAGCGCTCGGGCCGCGCGAGGAGCGCGAGTTCGGCGAGGGTGCCTGCGAAGCTGTAGCCGAGCACGTGCGCGGGCGCCGTGCCGTCGTCGAGCACCGCGAGGAAGTCGTCGAGGAAGAGCCGCTCGTCGTAGCGCTGCCGCGGCGGGCGGAGGTTCCACGGCCCTGCCCGCCATGACTCGTACTGGCCCGCGAGGTCGAACGACTCGACGCGGTATCCGGCCTCGGCGAAGAGCGGCATCATGAGCACGAAGTCCTCTTTCGAGCCCGTGGCGCCCGGGACCAGCACGATGCGCGGGGCCGACGGAGGTCCGAGCGCGACGCGTGCGAGCATGCCGCTCGGTGCCTCGAACATCGAGTGCTCAGCACCCTGGGGGAACACCCGCCAATCGAGGTCGGGGATCGCGTCGTCGGCGGCACGTGCCGGGTCGGGCTGCGCGGCCCCATGCGGACGCGCGACATCGACCGCGACCTCCGGTTCCGACGATTCGTCGGAGACCGAGCCGCGGCGACGGAACGAACCGAGCGCGTCTCCGAAAGCGACCACGCCTTCACGATACCGGCGCTGGGGCGGGGCGGGGCGGCACACTCGCATGCGATCCAGCTTCCCGCGGCAGGCGCCGGCGCACAGCTCGCGCAGAGCGAACACCGAGCACGTCCACAGCGACGCGGAATAGGCTTGCAGCATGGCTACCGTGGCGCTCACCCTGGACACCTTCGAGAAGACGATCCTCGAGGGCGGCACCGTCTTCGTCGACTTCTGGGCAGGCTGGTGCGGCCCGTGCCTGCAGTTCGCGCCGAACTACGAGGCCGCCGCCGAGGCGAACCCCGACTTCACCTTCGCCAAGGTCGACACCGAAGACCAGCAGCAGCTCGCCGCGGCCATGAACATCACGTCAATCCCCACGATCATGGCGTTCAAGGACGGCATCGGCGTCTTCGCACAGCCCGGCGCGCTCCCCCGGCCGATGCTCGACGAGCTCATCTCCCAGGTGCGGGCGCTCGACATGGAGCAGGTGCGCGCGGACCTCGCGAAGCAGGAAGCCGAGGAGGCCTCGGCCTGAGCCGCGTCGGCCAGCGCCGACGGATCACTCCGCCGCCGAGCCCTCGAGCCGCTCGAGTCCACTGAGGTCGACCTCGACGCCGTAGGGCCGCGAACCGCCCGTGATGAGGGCGGGCACTCGTGCGTATCGACCGTGCTCGCGCAAGCCGTCGAGCAGTTCGCGCCACCGGTCGTCGGCGGCCGGGCTCAGGAAGCCGGCATGACGGGGTCGGTCGCCGCCCACGAGCTGCACCCCAACGCGGTACCGCCGCGAGAGCCATCGACTCGAGCGCGGCACGAGCACCGCGTGCTGTTCTGTGCCGCCGTACAGCCGAGCGAGTTCGATCGCCGGCTGGTGGCGGTGCGCATCGGCCACCGGCACCACGGCGCGCACCTCGCGCTCGACGCGCGCTGCGTCGACGAGCTCGAGCCCGTCGATCGTCGTGAGGTCTCCCCATTGATCGGGGTTCGAGCGCCGTGACCCGCGCACGAGGCCGACGACCAGCCACGCGACCGCCGCCCCGAGAACCACGAGGAAGGGCCACAGCAGCCACGGCGGGCCATCCGGTCGCACGACGCCCGTCAGCAGGAGCAGCACGAACACGACGAGGTACGGGAGCGGCTCCCAGGCGAGAAACGGCTTCGAGCGGAGCGCGGGCATGTACTTCAGGCTATCGCGGGCGCGGAGGTCCCGATCCCAGCGGATGCCTCGGCCGAGGTCTTGGGCGCGCGCGGGTCAGCGCAGCCGCTGCATGAGCTCGGCCACCTCGTCGAGCACGGATTCGTCGCCCGCGTAGAGGCCCTGCTCGCGCGGCCAGTGCGCGACGACATCGGTGAATCCGAGTTCGGCCGCTCGCCCGACGGCGTCCTCGAACGCAGCGGCACTCTCGAGGCTGTACCGCGGCTCCGAGTCGAGCGAGAGGATGCGCTCGAGACTCGACGGATCGCGGCCTTCCCGACCGCACGCCTCATCGAGCCGGTCGCTCAGCTCGGCCAGGCGTCGCCACCACGCGTCGGTGTCTTCGATCGTGCCGCCCGTCGTCACCCAGCCGTCGCCGAGCCGGGCCACGAGGTCGAGTCCCTTCGGTCCTTCTGCCGCGAGGTGGAGCGGCATCCGCGGCCGCTGCGCCGGCTCACCGACCATGCGAGCACCGGATGCGGTGAACCACTCCCCCTCGAACGAGATGCCGCCGGACCCGGGTTCCTCGAACCGCAGGAGCACGTCGAGTGCCTCGGCGAACTCGACGAAGCGCGCGAGACGCTGCCGCGGCGTGTACTCGGGCTGGCCGAGCACGAACGCGTCGAACCCGGTGCCGCCCGAGCCGACGCCGAGCAGCAGGCGGCCGCCGGAGATCTGGTCGAGCGTCGCGGCATCCTTCGCGAAGGGCACCGGATGCCGGTAGTTCGGGCTCGCGACGAACGTGCCGAGCCCGATGCGCTCGGTGACCACCGCCGCAGCCGTGAGCGTGGGCACCGTCGCGTGCCAGCGCTCTCCGGCGAGGCCCCGCCACGAGAGGTGGTCGTAGGTCCACGCGTGGTTGAACCCGAGCTCCTCGGCGCCGCGCCAGTGGTGCGCCGCCTCGGGCCAGTCGTACTGCGGAAGGATGATGACGCCGAATCGCATCTTCAGAGTCTAGGCAGCACCGCCACGCCGCTCAGACCGTGAGCGGCCCCACTGCGGTGTCGAGCGCCTGGAGCAGGTCGGCGATCAGGTCGTCGGCGTCTTCGAGGCCGATCGAGAAGCGCAGGTGCCCGAGGGCCTTGAAACCGTCGGGGTAGAACGCCACGCGCGGTCCCGTCGTGCCGACGTGCACGATGAGCGACTCGTCGTGCCCGAGCGAGACGGCGGAGGTCACGATGCGCAGCGCCGCGACGAAGGCGTTCTGCACCTCGGGACCGCCGTCGATGGCGAACGACATGACCCCGCCGTAGGCGCCGCCGAACTGCGCCGTGGCGAGCTCGTGCTGTTCGTGCCCGGCCAGTCCCGGATAGGCAACGAACGCGATGCGAGGATCGGCGTCGAGCGCTTCGGCGACGCGCAGGGCGGTCGCGAACGTCTGCCGCAGGCGGAGCGGCAGCGTCACCGAGCCGCGCATGATGAGCCAGGCGTTGAAGGGGCTGATGACGCCGCCGACGTCGACCATCGCGTCGGCCTTCAGCTGCGCGATGAGCTCGTGGCGCCCCGAGACGGCGCCGCCCATCGCGTCGCCGTGGCCGTTGATGTACTTGGTGAGCGAGTGCACCGAGAGGTCGGCGCCGTGATCGAGCGGGCGGAAGAACGGCGGCGGAGTGAACGTGGAGTCGACGCTGAGCAGGGCGCCGGCCTCGTGCGCGATCACCGCGACGGCCGCGACATCCGTCACCTTCGTCGTGGGGTTCGCGATGGCCTCGATGTGCACGAGGCGGGTGTTCGCGCGGAGCGCCGCGCGCACGGCGTCGAGGTCGCTCGTGTCGACGAAGTCGGCTTCGATGCCGTACTTCTCGGGGAAGAGCTCGGTGAAGAGCCGATAGGTCGCCTCGTACGAGACGTCCGAGACGATGACGTGGTCGCCCGACCTCAGGAAGGTGAAGAACACCGCGTGCAGCGCCGCGACGCCGCTCGCGAGCACCACGGAGTCCTCGCCGTGCTCGAGCACCGCGAGCTTCGCCTGCAACCCGATCTGGTTCGCCCCGGAGTTGCGCGTGTAGAGCGGGTTCTCGGTGCCCGACCAGCTCATGGTCGACGGGTCATCGGGCAGCGCGTACGAGTTCGCCATCACGATCGGCGTGCGGATCGCCCCCGAGCCGCCGTCGACGGCATTGCCGGCGTGCACCGCCTGGGTCGTGTCGGCGAGCTCGGTCCAGTCGGCGCGTGTCATGTCTCGACGCTACGCCCGGGTCGCCGAGTATTACGGCCGGTTGCTAGTCGCGAGCGTCCACCGCAACCGGCACGAGATCGATGTCGAGCGCGACCGACGCCGCGTCGCGTGGACGCTCGAAGCGCACGAGCACGATGCCGCCGAGGATGAGCAGCCCGCCCGCAGCCTGCAGCGGACCGATCGCCTCGCCCAGCACGAACCACGCGACGATCGCCGCGAAGATCACCTCGGAGAGCCCGAGGAACGACGAGAGGCGCGTACCGAGCAGGCGGATGGCGCTGATGCCGGCGACGTAGGCGAACGCCGTCGAGACGAGGCCGACCGTCAGCACCGGCAGCCACCACGGCGCGACCGTGCCGAAGTACTGCACGTCGACGAGCTCCGCCGAGAACGGAACCACGCCGACGATGCCCAGCGCACCGAGCACGATGGCACCCACCACGAAGCCGCTCGCAGCGAGCGAGATCGGGGGGACCGAGGCATCCGCTCGCTCGCCGAGCACGTAGTAGACGCAGACGCCGACCATCGCGACGCCAGCCAGCAGCAGTCCGACGACGTCGAGGCCGCCGCCGCCCGGACCGATCACGAGGTAGAGGCCCGTGATCGCGAGCACCGAGCCCGCGATGACGACGAACTGCGGCGCCCGGCGCTGGCGGGCCCACGCGACGAGCACGAGCGCGACCGGCGCCAGGTACTCGATCAGGAGCGTCGTGCTGACGGGGATGAGCGCGATCGAGGCGTAGAAGGCGACCTGGGTGCCGACGACGGCGATGAGCGCGTACGCGAGCACGGTCCAGCGGGCTCGCCAGAGCGGCCGGAGGTCGAACTTCAGGGCGATGAGGCCCGGAACGATGAGGGCGAGCGCTGCGACGCTGATACGTGCGAAGACGGCGGCGCCGGGCGACCAGCCCGACTCCAGGAGGGGCTTCACGACCACGCCGCCGGCGCCGAAGGCGAGACCTGCGGCGAGACCCAGGACGATGCCGAGGACACCCTTCGAGCCGCGCATCGGCGTCTCCTTCTCAGTCGGGGATTCGTGGCCATGTCATGACCGAACGACGTTATGCTCGTGACAGTACCGCCAACGGATGTCAGGAGTCAAATGATCTTCACCGATGACGCGATCGCGGCACTCGGCTTCGTCGCCGCCCTGGCCGACACCGTGCCCGAGGCATCCGAATCAGGCGCCGACGAACTCTCGACGCCCGAGCAGCTGAGCGCGATCCTCGACGCGTGGTGGTACTCGGGCCGGCGCGACGGCACCGCCGCCGAGGTCGCCGAGGTCGCCGCAGCGCGCGACCGGCTGCGGGTGCTCTGGCGCCTCGATCGCGACGACGCGGTGAACGAGGTGAACGCGATCCTCGACGAGGCCAACGCCCTGCCCCGGCTCGTGCGGCACGACGACCTCGACTGGCACGTGCACGCGACCAGTCAGGACGCCCCGCTCGCCTCCCGCATCCTCGTCGAGGCGGCGATGGCCTTCGTCGACGTCATCCGCGCCGATGGCATGGATCGCCTGCGGGCGTGCCAGGCCGACGACTGCGCGGGCATCTACGCCGACCTGTCGAAGAACGCCTCGCGCCGCTACTGCAGCACTCGCTGCGGCAACCGCATGGCCGCTCGGGCGCACCGCGCACGCGTCGAGTAGGGAGTAGGGAGTACGCGCTCGACCGTCGGCCCCTCGCCCCGCGAGTCGGCGGACATTCCCAGCGACACGCCGCACGCGACCTCACCGACACGGCGTGTCGCGCGAAGCATCCGCAGACTCGCAGATGTCCGGTCGCCTCGATCCGGCGGACCACCCCGGGGATGACGAAAGCCCCCGGCCACTGGGTGGCGGGGGGCTTTCGCAAGAAGCTCGCGGTATCAACGAGAGCCGCAGCGGTGAAGCTGCTTAGCGGCGCAGGCCGAGACGCTCGATGAGCTTGCGGTAGCGGTTGATGTCCACATCGGCGAGGTAGCCGAGCAGACGACGACGCTGACCGACGAGGAGGAGCAGGCCACGACGCGAGTGGTGGTCGTGCTTGTGCTCCTTCAGGTGCTCGGTGAGGTCCTTGATTCGCTTCGTGAGGAGCGCGATCTGGACCTCGGGGGATCCAGTGTCACCGGGGTGCGTCGCGTACTCTTCGATGATCGCCTTCTTGACATCGGATTCAAGTGCCATAGATGGGATCCCCTTTCTTCTAGTTGCGCGCTGCCCGTAGCAGATTGCCCGGGCTCTCTTTGTGCGCGGCCGTCATGACGGCAACCTCAATACTCTACCAGAGCGGATGCCTCGCGGCCGACCCGCGTGGTTCGTCACGCCAGCCCGATGACCGCCTTGCCGAGCACGGCGCCCGACTGCAGCCGGGCGAGCTGGTGCGGCACCTGCTCGAGCGGGTGCGGGCCGTCGATGATCGCGCGCAGCTGCCCTGCCGCGGCGAGCGCGGCGATCTCGGGCAGGTCGCGGTTCGGCACGGCGGCGAGCAGGCGGATATGCCGTGCCGCCTCCGGGTCGGCATCGGTCCCGGCCTGTCGACCGGAACGGGCACCTGCGAAGAGCACCTGGGCGATACGTCCCGGACTTCCGCCGATGTACGCGGCTCGCCCGCCGTCGGCGAGCAACTCCTTCGCCTGAGCCGGCGGCAGTGCCCCGACGACGTCGAGCACGAGATCGAAGGCGTGGCGCGAGTCTGCACCGTCGGGTACACCAGCGGCGACGACGTCGGCCCCGAGCTCGGCGAGCGCGTCGAGCTTCCACACCGCACGCTCGACGGCGGTCACGTGGGCGCCGCCGCGCTTCGCGAGCTGGATCGCGAACGTGCCCACTCCCCCGCCGGCGCCGACGATGAGCACGCGCCGGCCCCGCAGTGAACCGCCCGACGAGCCATCCGGCGCCACGGCCTCTGCACCTCCGAGCGCCTGCCAGGCCATGCTCGCGGCCTGCGGCAACGCGGCGGCCGTGAGGTCGTCGAGCCCGACCGGCCTCGCCACGACCGCGTCCTCGCGCGCGACGACGAGGTCGGCGAAGCCGCCCCAGCCCGCCGCGGAGAGTTCCCCGACCACGGCATCGCCGACGCGATGGCGGCTCGCACCCGGCCCGACGGCGACGACGGTGCCCGAGACATCCGAGCCGATCACCCGACGCTTCGGGCGGAACGGCGACTCGAGGCGCACGAGCGTCGCCCCGGTGGCGAGGTCGACGTCCCACGAGTTGAGCGACACGGCGGCGACCCGCACCACCACCTCGCCCGCTCCAGCCACCGGATCCGGCAGCTCGGCGAGACGCATGACCCGCTCGGGCGGGCCGTAGCGGTCGAGCGCGATCGCGCGCATGCGCGGCATCCTCTCGTCGTACTCAGGAGCGACCTCCCGATGGTCCGAGACTACCGATCGCGCGGCTGGACGGCACCGGTGCTTGCGGCGCCGCCGCCGGTGCGGGATGCTGCCCGCATGCGGAAGCCAGTTCTCGTCGCGATCGGTTCGCTCGTCGTCATCATGGGCGTCGTCTTCATGTTGCAGGGATTCGGGCTCATCGGCGGCAGCGCCATGACCGGCTCGACGCTCTGGGCGATCCTCGGGCCCATCATCGCCCTCGGCGGCGTGGCGCTCATCGTGATCGGGTTGCGGAGCCGGCCGAAGAGTTGAGCTCCGGCACGGGGTCGCACACCGCTTGGCACGGCGGATGCCCCGGGGCAGACTGACCCCATGGTCTTCGTCATCAAGCGGGTCTACGACCAGGCCGAGGCATCCGACGGCTATCGCGTGCTCGTCGACCGGCTCTGGCCGCGCGGCGTGAGCAAGGCGCGCGCCGAGCTCGACCTGTGGGACAAGGATGTCGCGCCCTCCCCCGACCTCCGCACCGAATGGCACCAGAACCGCGAACGATTCGACGAGTTCGCCGCGCGATATCTCGGCGAGCTCGACGAGAACGCCGCTGCACGGGAGCTCGTCGACCTCGGCGAGAAGCACGACCGGGTCACGCTGCTCTTCGGTGCACGCGACGAGCAGGTCAACCACGCGGCGGTGCTGCTCGAGTGGCTCGGAGAGCACGGGGCATCCGTCGATCGCGGCGACTGACCGCTGCCGGCCCCGACGCTACGGGGCCAGCAGGAAGATCGCCGGCCACCCTGTATGCGCGTACACGATGACCGCGAACACGACGGCGTCGAAGAGCATGTGCACGACGAACACGTACGTGAGCGATTTCGTGAGCTTGAACGTGTAGCCCTGGATGAGCGCGAACGGGATCGTGAGCAGCGGCCCCCACGACTGATACCCGAGCTCCCACAGGAACGACACGAACACGATCGACTGCAGCAGGTTCGCCTGCCACGACGGGAAGTGCCGGCGCAGCAGCACGAAGACCGTGCAGATGAAGAAGAGCTCGTCCCACGTTCCCACGGCGGCGACGCCGACGAAGAGGCGCGCGATGGTATCGGGCTCGGTCACGGTCGGCCAGTTCTCGTACACACCAGAGGTGATGAAGTAGAACGGCAGGATCAGCCAGCCCGCGAGCGTCACGAAGATCAGGTAGAGCCACTGCGTACGGTTCCAGCGGCGGCCCGTGCGCCACGGGAAGCGGATGACGTGCTCGCGGTACACGAACCGCGAGATGACGTAGGGCACGAGCACGGCGAGGCCGAGCACGACCGCGAATCGCACCATGCCCTCGTCGCTGAGGTCGGCCTTCAGCGACACCGTCGAGATGATGACCTGGCCGACGGCGATGAGCGCGAGGTCGGCGAGGAGGCGCTCGGTGCGGCCCGAGCGATCGCAGAGCCACGCTGCCACGAGCCCGACCGCGAGCATCGCGTAGCCGGCGATCGGCACCATGAACCCGAAGAGCAGCACCGCCGCCCCGCACACGAGCAGGGCCGGCACGAGGGCGATCGGATGCGTCCGCAGCTCGGGCTGCTCGACGGCCTCGACGAGGTTCGCGCTCGGCATCGGCGGCCGGCTACTCGTCGTCGCCGAGGTCGCCGCGACGCGAGGCCGCCGCCCAGCGCGACAGGAACACGGCGCCCGCCTCGTCGTGGATGAGCTCGCCCGCGGTCAGCACGGGATACGAGGTCGCCGGAATGCCCTCGGCCGGTCGCACGTCGACGTGCCGCACCTGCTCCCCGCGTTCGGCGAGCCAGTCGGCCATGCGGTAGTCGCCGCGCGAGTCGCCCATCGTGCGCCAGTGCTGCGGGCGGATGCCTCTCTCCTCGAGCAACTCGACGGCGCGCGCGGCCCCGAGGTCCTTGCCAAGGCGCACCGACTCGACGTCGGTCGAGATGATCGTCGGGTCGATGCGCCAGTGCACGCGCCCCGCGGCATCCGGTCGCTCGTCGCCCTCACGCACCGTGCCGAAGCCGCGCGCGGCGAGCCCGTCGTGCGCGTGGGCGTCGAAGCGGGGCTGGGCCTCGAGATAGTCGGCGGATGCCACGTGCACGTGCTGCTCGACCGAGACCATCGCGCGCTTGGTGTCGTCGAAGAAGGCGAACTCGTCGAAGTGCGCCTCGACGTAGGCGCGCATGTCGGCGGCGAAGTCGGCCGGCATCGCGAGGTCGAGGTCGACGAAGACCTCGCCGAGGCCGTCACGGTCGATCGCGGCCCAGACCGCGCCCTTCTCGCAGATCGCCCAGACGGGCGCACCCGGCTCGAGACCCGCGGCGAGCAGCGGCGGCACGACCTGCTCGGCGATGAACGCGTCGGAGCGGCCCGTGTTGAAGATCACGGGGTTTCCGGCGTTCGCGAGCTCCGCGAGGTCGCGGGCGATCGACGGGATCGCGATCGAACGCGTCACGGGGCTCGCGATGGGGCCGTCGACGTCGAGCAGGAGGCCGAGGAGCGGGGAGGTCGTCACACGTCAAGCCTATGGGCGGCATGCACGGTGCGGCTCCTCGCAGATGTCGCCGGCTGGTGCGAGCATCGACCCATGCAGCAGATCGTGCCTCCCTACCTGCTCGACCGCATCGCCCAGGCCGCCGCCCCGCGATTCCCCATCGCGGCCGAGGCCGCGAGGCGCGCGCTGCTGCGCGAGCCTCCGGCGCGTCTCGGCATCGAGCCGCTGCCCGGACTGCCGAGCGTGCTCCCCGACGCCCCCTCGGCGCCCGACCGTCGCATCTCCGATGCCGAGGGCCGCGAGAAGCTGCCGGGTCGCCTCGTGCGCCGCGAGGGCGAGCGCGCGACGGGCGACGAGGCGGTCGACGACGCCTACGACGGCCTCGGCGACACGCATCGCATGTTCGAGCGCGTCTTCGGCCGCGACTCGATCGACGGCGCGGGCATGCCGCTCGAGGCGACCGTGCATTTCGGCGACAAGTACGACAACGCCTTCTGGGACGGCGAGCGCATGGTCTTCGGCGACGGCGACGGCGAGATCTTCCGCGGCTTCACCGATTCGCTGAGCGTCATCGGCCACGAGCTGGCCCACGGGGTCACCGAGCACACGGCGAAACTGCGGTACCAGGGGCAGTCGGGCGCGCTCAACGAGCATGTCTCCGACGCGTTCGGCGCGCTCGTCGAGCAGTACGCGCTCGGCCAGGACGCGGAGGCGGCGAGCTGGCTCATCGGCGAGGGCATCTTCACCGACGAGGTGCAGGGGCGGGCGCTGCGTTCGATGATCGAGCCCGGCACCGCCTACGACGACGACGTGCTCGGCCGCGACCCGCAGCCCGGGCACCTGCGCGACTACATCGAGACCGACGACGACAACGGCGGCGTGCACCTGAACTCGGGCATCCCCAACCGGGCGTTCGCGCTCGCCGCGACCGAGCTCGGCGGCTTCGCCTGGGAGCACGTCGGGCGCATCTGGTACGACGTGCTCACCTCGGGCCGGCTGTCGCCCGACGAGGACTTCGCCGGATTCGCGGCGGAGACCGTGCGCTCGGCGCGCGAGCGCTTCGGCCCCGAAAGCCGCGAGGAGCTGGCCGTCATGCACGGCTGGTCTGCGGTCGGCATCGAGGTGCCGCCCGCCGGGTAGCGTTCACCGGCCGCGTTCGTCGACCGCGGAGTACGATCACCCCATGGACGTCATCGTGTCCCGGAGCGGGGGCCTCGCCGGCACCCGGCTCACCTGGGAGGTTCGCGTCGACGAGCAGCCCGACCCCGACGAGTGGTACATCCTCATCGACGAGATCCCGTGGGGCGAACCGCCACCGGTGCCTCCCGAGCCCGACCGCTTCGTCTACCGCATCCGCTGCGAACCGCATGAGGCGACGCTCGCCGAGCGCCAGCTCACGGGGCCGTGGCGTCAGCTCGTCGATCGGGTGCAGGAGACGACGGATCCGAAGCGGCTCGGCGCGCCCGAATCGCGGCCACCACGCCCCACGCGATGAGGCCCTGCGCCGCCAGGTAGGTCGACATGACGACGAAGTCGTGCGCGGCGAACTCGTACCCCGGCAGGAACCTGCCGAGGGCGAGCACCGAGTCGGAGACGATGAAGAACGCTCCGCCGAGCACGACCCACCTGCCGTGCATCGACGCGCACATCGCCATCGTGCCGATGGCCGCCGCGTAGAGCACGATCGGGGCGGCGAGCGCCCCCGCGTGCGGCAGGAGCAGGCCGAGCATGACGATCATCCATGCCCAGTAGGCGTACGACCAGACGGGAGGGCGGCGACGGGCACGCGGCATCCGCAGGAAGAGCACGATGTAGACGACATGCGCGAGCAGGAACGAGGAGAGGCCCGCCACGAACCATCCGTCGCCGGGGAACGACAGCAGCACGTCGCCGCCCCACGAGAAGGCGATGCCCGCCAGGAGCAGCGGCGCGGGCGCGCGGAGCGGCCGCGCGAGGAGCACGACCGCGAGGGCGAGCAGCGGCATCAGCAACGCCTTCGTGGCCGTCACGCTCCACGCCGGCCCGACGTACAGCAGCACGAGGTGCAGCGCCGAGACGACGAGGTACGGGATGAACGCAGGCAGCACCCCCGAATCGTAGCCGAGCGCGACGAAGGCCGGTGGGCTCGCGCCCACCGGCCTTCGCAGTGATCGGGAGTCGGCTCAGCTGACGCCGAGCAGGTCGATCACGAAGATGAGGGTCTTGCCCGACAGCTGGTGTCCGCCGCCGGCGGGGCCGTATGCCTGGTGCGGGGGAACCGTGAGCTTGCGGCGGCCGCCGACCTTCATGCCGGGGATGCCCTCCTGCCAACCGCTGATGAGCGCCTGGAGGGGGAAGTTGATGGACTGGCCGCGACCCCACGAGGAGTCGAACTCCTCGCCGCTGTCGTACTCGACGCCGAGGTAGTGCACGTCGACGGTCGAGCCGGGCTGCGCCTCTGCGCCGTCGCCGACGACGATGTCTTCGATCACCAGCTCGACGGGGGCCGGCCCCTCGGGAGCGTCGATCTCGGGCTTGCTGTTCGTATCGGTCATGCATCAAGTTGAGCAGGTTCGCGGGCTCGTCGCAATCGCGGACGAACGTCCACCCCCCTCTTGCGCTGACTGCGAACACGTTGCACGCTTGAGACCTAGAACTCGTCGCCCCGTAGAGATGTCGGCCATGCCACACCACAGGGCGGCGAGTTTTTTGCCCCGAGATCCGGCTGTTTCGTCCACCGGGCAGCGGATGCCTCAGCTCAGCAGCACCCGGCGATCGACGACGATCGCGTCGAGCAGGCCCCGCTCGTCGGCGAACGTGCGTTCGTTCGCGAGCCCGGTGGCGATGCGCTGGCGGGTGAACGCGAGGTGCGTGGCATCCGTGACGAGCTTCCGCATGACGCGGGTGCGCGCGGGCGTCTGCGACTTCGCCCACGCCTTCGCCTGACGGCGGCCCGCCGGCGTGGCGAGCATCTCGACCTCCGCCGGACTGAACCACCCGGCGGCGCCGTACTCGGCGAGCCGGTGGCGGGTGACCCGCACCTCCTGCCGGCGGAGGAGCACGGTCAGCACGATCGCGGCGATGAAGATCGGCACCTGCACCGTGAAGTAGAGGCCGATCGCGTCGTCGGCGAAGGTGAGCGAACCGTTCCAGAGGGCGTGCAGGGCGATCGCGCCGAGGAGGCCCAGCAGGAACCATCCGACGACGCCGGCTCCCCCGCCGCGCCTGGCGCCGATGCCGATCGCGAGGCCCGTGCACGCCGTGAAGAGCACGTGGGCGAAGGGAGAGAAGAGGCCGCGCACGATGAAGGTGGCACCGAGGGTCTCTGCGCCGCCTTCGGCGAGCGCGGCGCCGAAGTAGAGCACGTTCTCGGTGAAGGCGAAGCCGGCGGCGACCGTCGCGGCGTAGACGAGCCCGTCGACAGGGCCGTCGAAGTGCGAGCGCGAGAAGGCGAAGATCAGGAGCACCCCGAGCCCCTTCGCGACCTCCTCGACGATCGGCGCCTGCACGACCGCCTGCAGCGCCTCGTCGGTCGCTCCGCCGGGTTCGGCGAAGGCCATCGCGAGCTGCAGCCCGAGGTCGACCACGAGCGCGATCGCCACCGACACGGCAGCACCCCAGAGGAAGGCGAACCACAGGGCCCAACGCGGCTCGGGTTCCCAGCGATCGACCCAGCGCACCGCGAGGAGCACGAGCGCGAGCGGCACGAGGGCGAGGAGCGAACCGATGAGGAGCGTCGACACCCCGAGCCCCACGGCGAGGTAGGCGAGCACCAGCAGGCCGACGAACCCCGCGACGACGATCCCGATGACCGCGAAGAGCAGCCCGCCGCTGCGCGCCTTCGGCGGCGCCGTCCAGATCGGCGGCGCCGGCGACGGGTTCACGGCGGGTTCAGGGGCTGACTGCGGGGCCACGGAGGTCACCGGGGCAGCCTATCGAGCGGCGGGGTCCTCGGACACGTCGGTCGCGACGCGCTCGTCGAACATGACACCCGGGTTCAGGATGCCTCGCGGGTCGAAGAGCGCCTTGATGCCGCGCTGCAGTTCGTACGAGTCGTCGCCGAGCTCGTCGGCGAGCCAGCGCCGCTTCAGGATGCCGACCCCGTGCTCCCCGGTGAGCGTGCCGCCCAGAGCGACGGCGGTGCGGAACATGTCGTCGGCCGCGGCCCACACGTGCTCGGGCACCTCGTCGCCGGTGAAGACGAAGTTCGGGTGCAGGTTGCCGTCGCCGGCGTGCGCGATCGTCGGGATCTCGATGCCGTGGCGCCGGCCGATCTCCTCGATCGCGCGGAACATCTCGGGCAGGCGCGAACGCGGCACGGCGACGTCCTCGATGAGCACCTGGCCCGAGGCGGCGAGCGCCGGATGCATCGCGCGGCGGATGCCGAGGAGGCGGTCGCCGGCCGCGGCATCCGCCGAGAGGCTGACCCGGCCGCCGGCCGCGGCGAACAGGCCTGCGATCTCGTCGGCCTCGTCGGCGGCCCCTGCCCCATCGCACTGGGCGAGCAGGAAGGTCTCGGATGCGCCGAGCGACTCGAGCGGCGTGCCCGCGATGCCGTCGGCGCCGAGGTACGCGGCGACGCGCGCGAGCCCCGCGGCGTCGATGAGTTCGAGCACGGCGGGCCGGAGGCGCGCCGCGGTGACGGCAGCGCATGCCGCGGCGGCCGCCTCGACGTCGGGGAGCACCGCGGCGACGGTGACCGTCTCGCCGGGCGTGATCGGCCGCAACCGCACGGTCGCCTCGACGATCACCCCGAGCGTGCCCTCCGAGCCCGTGAACAGCGCGGTGAGGTCGTACCCCGTGACGCCCTTGACGGTGCGGTGGCCGGTGCGCAGCAGGCGCCCGTCGGCGAGTACCACCGCGAGGCCGAGCACGGCCTCGCGGGTCACGCCGTACTTCGCGCAGAGGAGCCCGCCGGCGTTCGTGGCGATGTTGCCGCCGATCGAGGAGATGGCACGGCTCGCCGGGTCGGGGGCGAACCACAGGCCGAGCGGGGCGAGCCCGTCGTTGAGGTCGCCGTTCAGCACCCCGGGCTCGACGACCGCGAGCTCGTCGGCCTCGGAGATCTCGAGCACCCGGTTCATGCGCGAGAGATCGAGCACGATCGCGCCGGGGCTCGCGATGGCCCCGCCTGCCAGGCCCGTGCCCGCGCCCCGCGGCACGACCGGGGTGGAGGTCTCGTGCGCGATGCGAATGACCGCCTGCACCTCGGCGACGGATGCCGCGTGCACGACCGCGATCGGCGGGGTGGCGCTGCGCCACCCCGATCGGTCCTCGCGAACCGCGTCGAGATCAGCGGACGCGGTCGAGACGGCGGCACCGAGGGCGTCTCGCAGGAGGGTCACGACGGCAGGCGGCATCCCACCACCATACGGCTCGGCGCTCATGTCCGATTCCCGCTGGTCGATGTCGGCCGGTCATGACAGGCTGGTCGCATGACGAGCACCGCCAGCACCGCCTCCGCCCGTCGCCGGCTGCACGGCGACCCGCTCGACGACCCCGAGTTCGCCGAGCGGTACCGTGCGATGCAGGCGCGCGACGCCCGTTTCGACGGGCAGTTCATCACGGGCGTGCACTCGACGGGCATCTACTGCCGGCCGAGCTGCCCGGCGGTCGCCCCGAAGGCGTCGAACGTGAGCTTCTACCTCACCGCCGCCGCGGCGCACGAGGCCGGGCTGCGGGCCTGCAAGCGCTGCCTGCCCGACGCGGTGCCCGGCTCTCCCCAGTGGGACCTCCGCGACGACCTCGCCGCACGCGCCATGCGCCTCATCGCCGACGGCGTCGTCGAGCGCGAGGGCGTGCCGGGGCTCGCTGCCCGGCTCGGCTACACGCCGCGGCACCTCACGCGCGTGCTCACGGCAGAACTCGGCGCCGGACCGCTCGCCCTCGCTCGGGCGCATCGGGCGCAGACCGCGCGCGCGCTGCTCACCTCGACGGCGCTCCCCGCTGCCGACGTGGCCTTCGCCTCGGGCTTCGGGAGCATCCGGCAGTTCAACGACACCATCCGTGAGGTCTACGAGCGGAGCCCGCTCGAGCTGCGTGCCGCGGCTCGCGTGCGCGAGCGGCGGCCGAGTTCGGCCGGCGCCGTCCGTGCGACCACGACCGCGGCGTCGACGGCGGGCGGTTCAGCCGGCTCGCCCGACTCGGCTCACGCCGCCATCGACGGCGGGGTGGTGCGACTGAAGCTGCCCGCTCGGCCGCCCTTCGACGCCGCCGGCGTCTTCGACTGGCTCTCGGCTCGCGCCCTCGACGGCGTCGAGCGGGCCGGTGACGACCACTACGAGCGGACCCTCCGCCTGCCGGGCGGCCCGGCGGTCGTGGCGTTCACCGCTTCGGGCGACGCGGCGGCGCCCGCGATCGAGGTCGAGGCGCGCCTCGCGACGCTCGCCGACCTGCCGCCGCTCGTCGCGAGGGTGCGGCGGCTCTTCGACCTCGACGCCGACGCCGTGGCAATCGACGCCGCGCTCTCCCGCGACCCGGCGCTCGCGGCATCCGTGGCCGAGACACCGGGCATCCGCGTTCCCGGATGCCTCGATCCGCACGAACTCGTGTTCCGCGCGCTCATCGGGCAGCAGATCTCGGTGAAGGCGGCCCGCACCGCTCTCGCCCGGCTCGCCGCCGAGCTCGGCGAGCGAGTCGCCCCGTACTCCGACGGGGCGCCGACGACGCTCTTCCCGTCCGCCTCGACCATCGCCGAGCACGGCCACGAGGTGCTCAGGGGGCCGGCGGCTCGCGTGCGCACCATCGTCGACGTCGCGAATCGGCTCGCGTCGGGGTCGCTCGTCGTCGCCTTCGAGCGCGAGCGCATCGAACTGCAGGCCGATCTGCTCGCCGTTCCCGGCATCGGGCCCTGGACGGCCGGCTACGTCGCGATGCGCGTGACACGGGCGCCCGACGTGCTGCTCACGGGCGATCTCGCGCTGCGCAACGGCGCCGAGATCCTGGGGCTTCCGTCGACCGCGAGCGAGCTGGCGACCCTCGGCACGCGGTGGGCGCCGTGGCGCAGCTACGCCTCGATGCACCTCTGGCGCGCCGCTGCGAGAAAGATCTGATGTCTCGGTCGACGGTCGGCTAAGATCGCCGTCATGGCGGTCACTGACGAAGCGATCCTGAAGATCAAGGCGATGATCGTGTCGGGCGAACTGCGCCCCGGCGATCGGCTCGAGCCCGAGAAGGAGCTGAGCGAACGACTCGGACTCAGTCGGTCATCGCTCCGCGAGGCCGTCAAGGCGCTCGAGGTGATCCGGGTGCTCGACGTGCGTCGAGGCGACGGAACCTACGTCACGAGCCTCGAGCCGACCCTGCTCCTCGAGGCGATGAGCTTCGTGGTGGACCTGCACAGCGATCAGTCGGTGCTCGAGATCTTCGCGGTGCGCCGGGTGCTCGAACCGGCGACCTCGGCGCTGGCCGCTCAGAACGCGGAACCCGAGGACCTCGCCCACCTGCACGAACTCCTCGGCAGCGTCGACGCGGCATCCGACATCGAGACGCTCGTCGCGCACGACCTCGACTTCCATCGCGGCATCGCCTCGGCAGCCGGCAACTCGTACCTCGCGGGCCTGCTCGAATCGATGTCGAGCCACACCGTGCGCGCGCGAATCTGGCGCGGCATCACGCAGGAGGATGCGACGGGGCGGACCATCGCGGAGCACGGCGCGATCCTCGCGGCCCTCGAACAGCACGATCACGAGCTGGCGCGCGCGCTGACGCTGACCCACATCGCCGGCGTCGAGAACTGGCTGCGTGCGGCGTTGTGAATCGGCGTCTCGAAGTCAGCACCGTGGGTGCAGCCCGCCGATTCGGCGACCGTGACGAACTTGTGATGCGGACAGCTTGACAATGATCTGATGTTCGCCCATCGTTGGTCATGATCCTATTGGATATTTCATTTCTCAACGTGGAGGAACACCATGGCTGTTCGCACCAAGGCCGCTCGCGGGCTGCTCGCTACCGCGGCAATCGCACTCGCACTCACCACAGCGGCATGTACCAGCAAGGCGGCCGACACCGGCGCAGACTCCGGTGAAGCCGGCGATCTCGCATCGGTGAACGTCGCACTCGTCCCCGGCGGTTCGCACCCCTACTTCCAGCCGTGGAAGGCCGCCGGAGAGGCTGCCGCCGAAGAGTTCGGCCTCGGCTCGACCGTCTTCAACGAGACCGCCGAGTGGGACCAGGCCAAGCAGAACGAGGTCCTGAACTCGCTCGCAGCCCAGGGCGTCAACGCCTTCGGCATCTTCGGCGTCTCGCCGACCGACATCAACACGACCTTCAAGATGCTGAAGGACCAGGGCTTCGCCGTCGGTTCCATCGCATCGTGCCCCGCGGGTGACGTGAACGAGGCCGACTTCTGCCTCTCGACCGACACCGAGGTCGCCGCATACAAGGCTGCGGTCGCAGCCATCGAGGCCATGGGCGGCACCGGAAACCTCGTGCACCTGACGGGCAACAACGTCGACTCGAACACGCAGCGTCGCATCGCCGGCGTCGAGAAGGCCGTCGAGGAGACGGGCGGCGCGGTCACGCTCCTCAGCACCGTCACCGACATCGACGTCGACCTCGGCACGGCGCAGAAGGCCGTCGCCGACCTCCTCGCCGCCAAGGGCTCCGAGATCAACGGATTCGTCTCGACCGCGTACAACCCCGCAGTCGCGTCGGCCTCCGCCGTGAAGGAGTCGGGCCTGCCCATCAAGGTCGTCGCGATCGACGACGACGAGGTCATCCTCGACGGCATCGCCGACGGCTCCGTCTCGGCGACCGTCGTGCAGAACCCGACCGGCCAGGCATTCGTCGGCTCCTGGGTGCTCGCCCAGCTGCAGACCAAGGCCTGCACGGTCAAGGACCCCGGCGTGATCGTGGACTCCGGTTCGTTCGTCGTCACGACCGACAACCTCGAGACCTACACCGACGAGCAGGACGCCGAGTCCGACACGATCATGGACCTGTTCAAGAACGACCTGCTCGACTGCAAGTAACCACGGAGCCAACCGACACCATGACCACCATCACTGCGGCACGCGCGTCACTCGTCGACCTCGAGGTCGAGACGATGCGCACCGACGCCGTCCAGAGCTTCATCAAGCAGGAGACGATCTTCCTCGAGATCGACACTGCCGACGGGCTCACGGGTGTCGGTTACTCCTACACGATCGGAACCGGTGGTCGCGCAGTACTCTCCATGCTGCGCGACCACCTGGTGCCCCTCCTCCCCGGCCTCGACAGCAGGAACGTCGAAGGCATCTGGACGGAACTGTTCCGTTCGACCCGTGCCACCACCGTCGGCGCCATCACGTCCCTCGCCCTCGCGGCGGTCGACACCGCCCTCTGGGACCTGCGCTCCCGCCGTGCCGGCGAGCCGCTCTGGCAGGTGGCCGGCGGCTACCGCCAGCGCGTCCCCCTCTACGACACCGAGGGCGGCTGGCTCCACCTGCCCACCGACGACCTCGTGGCCGGTGCACTCGCATCGCAGGCGAAGGGCCTGCGCGGCGTCAAGCTCAAGGTCGGCAAGCGCTCGATCCGCGAAGACCGCGATCGCCTGCTCGCAGTGCGCGAGGCCGTCGGCGCCGACCTGCACATCATGGTCGACGCCAACCAGTCGATGACCTCCGCCGAGGCCATCCGGCGCGCGGCGGCGTTCGAGGACGCCGACCTCTACTGGTTCGAGGAGCCCCTGCCCGCCGATGATGTGAGCGGCCACGCCCGCCTCGCCTCGTCCACGAGCATCCCGATCGCGGTCGGCGAATCGATGTACTCGATCGCCCAGTTCCGCGACTACCTGCACCGCGATGCCGCCGGCATCGTCCAGGTCGACGTCGCCCGTGTCGGCGGCATCACCCCCTGGCTCAAGGTCGCACACCTCGCAGAGGCGTACAACGTCGCCGTCTGCCCGCACTTCCTCATGGAGCTGCACGTGAGCCTCGTCGCCGCGGTGCCGAACGGCGCCTACGTCGAGCACATCCCGCAGCTCCGCGGCATCACCAAGACCGAGCTCGTCATCGAGGACGGCTCCGCCGTCGCCCCCTCGACGCCGGGCCTCGGCATCGACTGGGACGCCGACGAGATCGATCGGAGGCGAGTCGCATGACGAGCAGATCCAACCGGCTGACCAGCGTGCTCAGCGACAACCGCGTGGGGCTCCTGCTCCTCATCATCGTGCTCGTGGTCCTCATCGGCAGCCTCAAGCCGATGTTCTTCTCCCCCGCATTCGTGATCGGCCCGATGCTCACGAGCATCGCCATCTTCACCGTCGTCGGCCTCGCCCAGATGGTCGTGCTCTCCGTCGGGCAGATGAACCTGGCCGTCGGCGGAATGGCCGCGATCGGGGCAATGGGCTCCGCGATCGTCTTCCAGGCCTTCGACGTGCCGCTGATCGTCGGCATCGCCGTCGGCCTCGTGGTCGGCGGCGCCGTCGGCGCACTCTGCGGCGTGCTGATCGCCTACGCCGGGGTCAACTCGTTCGTCGTGACGCTCGCGATGAGCTTCGCCCTGCTGGGCCTCGTTCCCGCCGTCTACTCGTGGGTCAGCACCGGCAACGCGATCACCGTGCAGACGCCCGGGCTCGCGGAACTCGGGCGCTCCAAGCTCTCCGACCTCTGCATCGGCGACACCTGCGGTCCCGACGGCGTCCCGCTCATCCTCTTCGTCGCCGTCGCGGCGATGATCGTGATCGGCCTGCTCTTCTCCAAAGCGCGCATCGGCCGCGAGATCTTGCTGACCGGTTCGAGCGATCGCGCCGCGCTGCTCTCGGCGATCCCCGTTCCGCGACGCATCATCACCGTGCACACGCTCTCGGGCATGCTGGCCGCACTCGCCGGGTTCATGCTCGGAGCGAGCACCGGCTCGTTCACCCCCGGCATCGGCCAGGAATTCATGCTGCAGTCCTTCCTCGGACCGATCCTCGGCGGCACCCTGCTCGCCGGCGGCTACGTCTCCGTCATCGGCACCTTCCTCGGCATCACGATCACCGTCGTGATCCGCCAGGGCCTCCTGCTCTTCGGTGTCGGCATCGAAGGACTCAACATCCTGCTCGGCACCATCCTCCTGATCGCCCTCTCCGCCGACCGCATCCGTTCGGTCGCAGGAGCCCGATCCCGTCTGCGAGCGTCGCGACAGCAGTCGCCCGCGAAGTCCAAAGAAGAGGCGGTGGTGTCATGAGCGCGCGTCTCGCACGACTGGCCCGCGACCAGAACACGATCCTCGCCGCGGTGATCGTCGCGGGCGTCATCGTCCTGACGATCAGCTCGAGCGGCGGGTTCCTCTCCCCGATCTCGATCGAGACGTTCTTCCAATTCCTCGCGATCCCGATCGTCATCGGCCTGGCGCAGATGGCAGCGCTCGCGGTCAACCAGATGAACCTCGCCGTCGGCGCGATCGGCGGGTTCGCGGCCTGCTCCGCCGCCGTGCTCATCGCCGACTTCGGCGTGCCCCCGTGGCTCGGCGGGATCATCGCGATCCTCATCGGCCTCGCCGCCGGCGTGCTCAACGGCCTCATCGTGGTGCTCACGCAGATCAACGGCTTCATCGTCACCCTCGCGACCATGACGATCCTCTCGGGCGCCCAGTACGCGATCGTCGGCACCCGCACGATCACCTCGGCCAACTGGCCCGAGATCGCGGCGATCGGCACGGCGCGGCCCCTCGGCATCCCGCTCATCTTCTGGATCGCCGTGGGCATCGCCATCCTCCTCTCCGTCGCGTACCGGCAGACGCTCTTCGCCCGCAACATGCTCGCGAGCGGCGGCAACCCGCTCGCTGCGACCCTCTCCGGAATCTCGAACAACAGGAGCCTCGTCACTGCCCACGGCCTCTCCGGGCTCCTGTGCGGCGTCGCCGCGTTCCTCGTGCTCGCCTCGCTGCCGGGTGCCAACAAGAGCATCGGCGAGGACTGGCTGCTGTCGAGCTTCGCCGCGCCGATCATCGGTGGCGTCTCGCTGACCGGCGGCACCGTCGCCGTGCTGGGCACCGTGCTCGCAGCGACCATCGTGCGACTGGTCGACAGCGCACGCGCGCAGTTCCAGCTGGAGCCCAGCTGGGTGAACTTCGTCATCGGCGCCGTCGTGCTCGGCACCGTGGCACTCGACCGCGTTCGGACCCGGCGCCCAGCCACCCGTCAGCGCAGCCGCCGCCCACCGCCCGATGCACCGCCGACCGCGGCAGCGCGAGCCATCGACCCAGGAGCACCGGCATGACCGACACGGCCTACGCGCTCGAAGTGCGCGGCATCACCAAGACGTTCCCCGGAGTCCGGGCGCTCGACGAGGTCAACCTCCGCCTGAAGCCGGGCGAGGTGCACGCACTCCTCGGCGAGAACGGCGCGGGCAAGTCCACGCTCATCAAGATCATCACCGGCATCCAGCCGCAGGACTCCGGCGAGCTCATCGTCAACGGCGAGGCGCGCTCGTTCCGCTCGGCGCACGAGGCGACCCGTGCCGGCATCGGCGTGGTGCACCAGGAGCGCAACGTCATCACCGACTTCACGGTCGCCGAGAACATCGTGCTCGGCAACACCCCCGTGAAGGGCGGACGCGTGCAGTGGCGCGAGGTCAGGGAGGGCGCCAAGCGCGTGCTCGACCTGCTCGACTTCCCGATCGACCCGGCGACGCCCACGAGCCTGCTCTCGCCGGCGCAGACCCAGTTGGTCGAGATCGCCCGCGGGCTCTACACCGACAGCGCGGTGCTCCTGCTCGACGAGCCGACCGCGTCGATCAGCGAGACCGAGTCGAAGCTGCTGTTCGACGTCGTGCACCGCCTCTCCGCGCAGGGACGCGCGATCCTGTTCGTCAGCCACAAGCTCGAAGAGGTGTTCGCGCACTGCGACACCGTCACCGTCTTCCGCGACGGACGTTCGGTGGCCGAGTCGGAACCGCTCTCGAACTACTCCAAGGACACGATCGTCGACCTGCTCGTGGGACGTACCCTCGCCAAGCTCGAGGTGCCCGACCGTTCTCCGTCCGAGCGCGGCACGCCGGCGCTCGAACTGCGCGACGTCTCGACGTTCAGCGGACACCGCGACGTGTCGTTCGCGGTGCACCCTGGCCAGATCGTCGGCATCTACGGACTCGTCGGCGCCGGGCGCTCCGAGCTGGCCAAGGCGATCCTCGGGCTCGACCGCATCACCGAGGGCGAGGTGCTGGTCAACGGCAGCGCCGCGCAGATCCGCTCGGTGGGCGATGCGCTCGGCCGCTACGGCATCGGGTACGTGACCGAGGACCGGAAGGCCGAGGGCCTCTTCCTCGACCAGACCGTCGCCCGCAACCTGACGGTCACGGTGCTGAAGCGCCTGTCGAACGCGTTCGGGTTCGTGCGCGAGCGCGCCGCTCGCGCGACCGCCGACGAGTACATCGCCTCGCTCGACGTCAAGGTGTCGAACCGCGATCAGCTCGTGGGCCAGCTTTCCGGCGGCAACCAGCAGAAGGTCTCGCTCGGCAAGTGGCTCGCGGCCAACACCGACATCCTCATCATCGATGAGCCGACCGTGGGAATCGACGTCCGCACGAAGGGTGCGTTCTACCAGCTGATCTGGGCGCTCGCCGAGCAGGGCAAGGCCGTGCTCGTCATCTCCAGCGACCTCGCCGAGATGGTGACCCTGGTCGACCGGATCGTCGTCATGCAGGACTTCGAGGTCACCGGAAGCGTCCTGAACTCCCATGAGTACGATGAGATGAGCAAGTCGGTGATCCGCCTCATCCACGAGGAGCGCATCGACGTGGTGGAGGGCTGATGCGAGTCGCACTCCACTCCATCATCCGGCCGGGAGCCATCGACGGGTATCGGACGGAGCACGCGAAGATCCCCGCCGACCTCGAGGGATCCTTCGCCCGGCTCGGCATCCACGACTGGACCATCTGGCGTTCCGGCGACCGGCTCTTCCACGTCGTCGAATGCGACGACTTCGATGCCGCGATGCTGGCGCTCGACTCGGATCCGGCGAACGTCGCCTGGCAGCAGCGCATCGGCGAGTTCGTCGAGCTGTTCCGCGACGCCGACGGCGACGTCGGATTCAGCCCGATCGAAGAGGTCTGGGACCTCCGCCGCCAGCGGAACGACGAGCACCGAGCATGACGGGCATCGTCGACGCGCACGCGCATGTGTGGGACACGACGCGACTGAGCTATCCGTGGCTCGCCGACTTCGAGGCGCTCGATCGACCGCGCCTGCCGGCCGACCTGGATCGCGCCGACGGGCAGGTGACCGGGGCGGTCTTCATCCAGGCGGGATGCGCCCCCGAGCAGGGGCTCGCCGAAGCACGATGGATCGCGGGCCTCGGCGACGAATGGCCAGAGCTCATCGCGATCGTCGCGGCTGCCGATCTCCTCGACCCCGACGCGCTGGAGGCCCATCTCGACGCCCTCGATGCGCTCGGCGGCGTGGTCGGCATCCGTCACCTGCTCCAGGGCGAGTCGCCTGCGGTGTTCTCGGATCCCGTGCTGCTCGAGGGCCTTCGACTGCTCGCGGCGCGGGGCCTCACCTTCGACGCCTGCATCACCCACTCCCAGCTCACCGACTTGATCGATCTCCTCGACCAGGTGCCGGAGCTCGACGTCGTGCTCGACCACCTGGGCAAGCCGCCCGTCGACGCCGGCATCGCCACCGAGGCAGGTCGGGCCTGGGCGCAGGGCATCACCCGGCTCGCGGCCCGTCCCGCCACGACCGTCAAGGTCTCGGGACTGTCGGCCGAGGCATCCGGAACCGAGGCGTTCGAGGCGAACGCCGACGCCTTCATCGAACACGCCGTCACCGCATTCGGTGCGTCGCGGGCGATGCTCGGCAGCGACTGGCCCGTGAGCCGGTACCTTGGTGCAGGCGGAACGTTCGCGGACTGGATCGACCGGGTGCACCGTGTGACGGGCGCGACCGGGTCGGAACGGGAACAGCTCGATCGCGGCACCGCTCTCCGTTTCTACCGTTCGACGACATTGGGGCACGAATGAGCACGACGTTTCCCGAGGGGGCGCGCATCGCTCGCTCAGTGCTGTCCGACGAGACGTACGGAGTGATCCGGGATCTCGTCCTCGAGCACCGCATCGCGCCCGGCAGTCGCGTGAACATCGATTCGCTCTCGGCCGAGCTCGGGGTCTCCCCGACGCCGGTCAGGGAGGCGCTGGCCCGGCTCGAGTCCGACGGACTCGTGGTGAAGGTGCCGCTTCGCGGCTACTCGACGACGCCATTGCTGACCGTCCGCGAGTTCGTCGAGCTGACGCAGTTCCGCGTGCTCATCGAGCAGTGGACCGCCGCACAGGCGTCGGCGTCGATCAGTCCCGAGACGACTGCGGCCCTCCGCGCGGAACTCGCGGCCGGACGCGCGACCACCGGCGCACGTGAGGCCGGCCCCGATGCGTTCCGTGCGCTGACCGATCACGATGCGCGCTTCCACGCGCTCATCGCGAAGTCCGCCGGCAACGACCTGATCGCCCAGTCGTTCGAACGCACGCACTTCCACCTGCACTTCCTGCGGCTCTATCTCGCGTCGCATTCCACCGACGCCGACGGAGACGCCGACCACCGGCGCCTGAACGCGGTGCTCGAGGAGTACGACCGCTCGGGCCAGGTCTCGCGCACGATCGACAATCACGCCGCCATCGCCGAGGCCATCATCGTCGGAGATGCCGACGGGGCGTCGCAGCTCATGCGCGAGCACATCGAGTTCTCACGCGTTCGCTTCCTCCCCGTCGTCGAGATGATCGCATCGCTCGGCTGATCGGCCCATTCGCGATCCGTTCTCCACTCAGCGCCGGCCATCGGCCGGGATGAGGCCCCGTTCCTCGAGCGCCGTCCAGAGCTCGTCTGGGATGGCCGCCGACATGTGCCCGACGTTCTCCCGCACCGCATCGGGGCGGGAGGTGCCGACGACGACGGTGGCCACGAGCGGGTTCCGCAACGGGAACTGCAGCGCCGCCGCCGGAAGCTCGACGCCGAACTCCGCGCACGTCGCCGCGAGGGTCTGAGCGCGCTCCAGCACGTCGCGGGGCACGGCGCCGTAGTTGTAGGTCGCATCGCTGTTCGGGGAAGAGGTCGCGAGCAGGCCCGAGTTGAACACCGCGGCATCGACGACGCGCACATCGCGCTCCTGGCATGCCGGGAACAGCTCGGCGAGCGCCGGCTGCTCAAGCAGCGTGTACCGGCCGGCGATCATCACGAGGTCGAGGTCGCCCTCGCGCACGGCGCGCGCCGCGACATCCGCGTCGTTCACGCCCACGCCGATCTCTCGCACGAGGCCCTCGTCGCGCAGGGTCGCCAGTGCCGGCAGGCCCTCGGCGAGGCCCCGCTCGAGGTCGTAGGCGTCGGGGTCGTGCAGGTACAGCACGTCGACGTGGTCGAGGCCCATGCGCTCGAGGGATGCCTCGAGGCTGCGCCGGATCCCGGACAGGCTGGGGTCGTACACCCGCACCTGGTCGTCGGGTACGTCGAAGCCGTGGTCCAGGTCGCGTCCGCCGTCGAAGTCGGGATTCGGCGCCAGCAGCCGGCCGACCTTCGTCGAGACGACGAACTCGTCGCGCGGCTTCTGCCGGAGGAACGAGCCGAGGCGCCGCTCCGAGAGGCCGAGCCCGTAGTGCGGCGCGGTGTCGAAGGTGCGGATGCCGCCGTCCCACGCCGCCTCGAGGGCGAGCTGCGCGCGCTCGTCGTCGATCTCGCGATAGAGGTTGCCGATCGAGGCGCACCCGAAGCTCAGCGGGCCGAGGTCGATCGGAGCCGGCGTCGAGCCGCTCATCGCGCGACCATCTGCGGCGCGCTCCACGCGA
This sequence comes from Agromyces fucosus, assembly GCF_004134865.1. GTDB lineage: Bacteria > Actinomycetota > Actinomycetes > Actinomycetales > Microbacteriaceae > Agromyces > Agromyces fucosus. The sequence goes on from NZ_SDPO01000004.1 coordinate 129,460, forward strand.
ACTCCGCGATCGAGGCCGGGAACATCTCGGTGCCGGCACCGGGTGCGCTCGGGGCGCGGTACCGACCGCGCTCCACGACCGTCGGGGTGACGAAGTGCTCGTGGAGGTGGTCGACGTACTCGACCATGCGACCCTCCATCGTGCCGGAGACGGCCACGTAGTCGAACATCGAGAGGTGCTGCACGGCCTCGCAGAGTCCGACGCCGCCGGCGTGCGGGCAGACGGGGACGCCGAACTTCGCCGCGAGCAGCAGGTTCGCGATGTTCTCGTTCACGCCGCCGACGCGGGTCGCGTCGATCTGCATCACGTCCATGCCGCCGGCCTGGAGCAGCTGCTTGAAGATGACGCGGTTCTGCACGTGCTCGCCCGTCGCAACCCGGATCGGTGCGACGCCGCGGGCGATCGCGGCGTGGCCGAGGACGTCGTCGGGACTCGTCGGCTCCTCGATCCAGGCGAGGTCGAACTGCGCGAGCGCGTTCACCCAGGCGATCGCGTCGGCGACGTCCCAGCGCTGGTTCGCGTCGATCGCGATCGGGAAGTCGGGGCCGACCGTCTTGCGCGCGATGGCGAGGCGGCGGATGTCGTCGTCGAGGTCGGCGCCGACCTTCAGCTTGATCTGCGGGAAGCCGTCGGCGACCGCCTCCCGGCAGAGGCGCTCGAGCTTCTCGTCGGAGTAGCCGAGCCACCCCGGGCTCGTCGTGTAGGCGGGGTATCCGGTCTCCTGCAGCCGCGCGATGCGCTCGGCACGGCCGGGCTCGGCGGCACGGAGGATCTCGAGCGCCTCGCCGGGGGTGATCGCGTCGCTCAGGTAGCGGAAGTCGACGAGGGAGACGAGCTCTTCGGGGCTCAGGCTCGCGAGGTGGAGCCACAGCGGCTGGCCGGCACGCTTCGCACGGAGGTCCCACAGCGCGTTCACGACGGCGCCGATGGCCATGTGCATGACGCCCTTCTCGGGGCCGAGCCAGCGCAACTGCGAATCGTGCAGCAGCAGGCGCGATGCCGCGCCCATGTCGGCGAGCAGGTCCTCGACGTCGCGGCCGATGAGGTGCCCGCGGAGGGTGTCGAGCGCAGCGACCTCCACGTCGTTGCCCCGTCCGATCGTGAAGACGAACGCGTGCCCCTCGAGGCCGTCTTCGGCGTCGGTTCGGATCACCAGGTAGGCCGCCGAGTAGTCGGGATCGGGGTTCATCGCGTCCGACCCGTCGAGGGCGAGCGAGGTCGGGAACCTGATGTCGTGGGTATCGACGGCGACGATTGCGGTCATGGTGTCCTTTCGTGACAGTTCGATCCTAAACATCGGATGTATAGGGTGTCAATCTCGGGAACATGTGCCAGAATCGGCGATGTACCCGCGAATTCGTCGGAACGATCAGCCACCAGAAAGAGCACAGCATGAGATTCGCCCGCCTCGGCAACGTCGGCACCGAGATCCCCGTCGTCATCGACGGCGACCGTTCCCTCGACCTGCGATCGATCACCGCGGACATCGACGGAGCGTTCCTGAGCGGCGACGGCGTCGAGCGCGCTCGCGCCGCGGTCGCCGCCGGCGAACTGCCCGAGGTCGCCGACGCCGCAGCCCTCCGCACGGGCGCCCCGATCGCCCGCCCGTCGGCCGTCTATTGCGTCGGCATGAACTACGCGGCGCACGCCGCGGAGTCGGGTTCGGAGCCGCCGAAGCAGATCGTCATGTTCATGAAGGCCCCGAACACGATCGTCGGCCCGTACGACGACGTGGCCATCCCGCGCGGCAGCGAGAAGACCGACTGGGAGGTCGAACTCGGCATCGTCATCGGTCGCCGAGCGAGCTACCTCGACTCCCCTGCCGAGGCCCGCGCCCACATCGCCGGCTTCGTGATGGCCAACGACCTCTCGGAGCGCGACTGGCAGATCGCCGTCTCCGGCGGTCAGTGGTCGAAGGGCAAGAGCGCGCCCGGCTTCTGCCCGACCGGCCCCTGGCTCGCCACGGACGACGAGCTGAACGCCGACGACGTGCGCCTCCGCAGCTTCGTGAACGGCGAGGCCCGCCAGGACTCGCGCACCGCCGACCTCATCTTCGACATCGACACGATCGTGTGGACGCTCAGCCAGTACCTCGTCCTCGAGCCGGGCGACCTCGTGCTCACCGGCACGCCCGAGGGCGTCGCCCTGTCCGGTCGCTTCCCCTACCTCTCCGCCGGCGACGTCGTCGAACTCGACATCGAGGGCCTCGGCGCCCAGCGCCAGCAGTACATCTCCGCCTGACCCGACCAGCACGACCCGGAAGGACACTCCCATGAGCAACGAATTCAGCGGCCTGGTCGCGATCGTCACCGGCGGTGCGTCGGGAATCGGCGCCGCGATCGCCGACCGCCTGCAGCAGGGCGGCGCCCGTGTGGCGGTCTTCGACCTGCAGCCGGATGCCGCGGCGCACGCCGATCTCGCCATCGCCGTCGACGTGGCCGACGACGCGAGCGTGCGCGCCGGCGTCGAGCGGGTCGCGAGCGAGCTCGGGCGCATCGACATCGTCGTGAACAACGCCGGCATCGGCGCACAGGGCACGATCGAGGCGAACTCCGACGAGGAGTGGCACCGGGTCTTCGACATCAACGTGCTCGGCATGATGCGGGTCGCGCGCGCCGCACTGCCGCACCTCCGCGACTCCCCCGCGGCCGCGATCGTCAACACCGCCTCGATCGCGGCGACCGCCGGCCTCCCCGAGCGCGCGCTCTACAGCGCGAGCAAGGGCGCCGTCGCCTCGCTCACCCGCGCCATGGCCGCCGACCACCTGCGCGAGGGCATCCGGGTCAACGCCGTGAACCCCGGCACCGCCGACACCCCATGGATCGGCCGGCTGCTGGCATCGGCAGCCGACCCTGCCGCCGAGCGCGCGGCACTCGAAGCGCGCCAGCCGCACGGACGCCTGGTCTCGGCCGACGAGGTCGCCGGCGCGGTCGCCTACCTCGCGAGCCCGGCATCGGGGTCGACGACCGGCGTCGAGCTCGCGGTCGACGGCGGCATGCAGGAGCTGCGGCTCCGACCCGCGGCGAGCTGACGCGGCATCCGCTGCCGCTGCCGACCCGGCATCCGCTGCCGTTTGTCGACGTGATGGTGCATCCGGCTGTGTTCGTTGTACAACGTGCACAGCCGGATCGTCGTCGCGCCCGATAGCCTGAACAGGTGAAGTTCGCGCACCTGAGAGCCGAAGGCCAGACGACCCCTCGGCTCGCGGCGGTGATCGCGGACTCGGCGCTCTTCCTCGACGAGTTCATGGAGCAGCCGCCCCGCGACCTGCAGGATCTCATCGAACGCGGCCCCGAGGGGCTCGCCGAGGTGCGCGAGGTGGTCGACACGGCCGTCATGCTCGAGGCCGAGCTCACGCCGGTGGCCGCGCTCCGGCACTCCTCCGCGGTGCTCCGGCCCGCACAGGTCATCGCGATCGGCGCGAACTACGCGGCGCACGCCTCCGAGCTGAAACTGCGCTCCGAGACGGCGATGACGATCTTCTCGCTCTGGCCGAACTCGCTCACGGCGCACGGCGCGACGACGACGTGGCCCGAGGACCTCACGACCCAGGTCGACTACGAGGCCGAGCTCGGCGTCATCGTCGGTCGCCCCGCCCGCGGCGTGCACGTGCGCGACGCGCTCGACTACGTCTGGGGCTACACCGTCGTCAACGACATCACGGCACGTGACATCCAGTTCAGCGAAGCCCAGTGGTCGCGCTGCAAGTCGTTCGACGGCTTCACCCCGACGGGCCCCGTGGTCGTCACGGCCGACGAGATCCCCGACCCGCAGAACCTCTGGCTCACCACGAACCTCGACGGCAGCATCATGCAGGACGCCTCGACGAACGAGATGGTGCGCAGCGTCGCCGAGATCATCTCGCTGCTCTCGCGTTCGGCCACGATCCCCCCGGGCACGCTCATCTCGACCGGCAGCCCCGGCGGCGCCGGGTATTCGCGGAAGCCCCCGGTGTTCCTCCGCGACGGCTCGACCGTCACCGTCAGCGTCGAGGGCATCGGCTCGCTCACCACGCACTGCCGGGTCATCTGACCCGCCCGGGTTACTCGCTCGGTTCGCCCTGCAGGTCGATGAGCGGAATGGCCATCGTGATCGGGCGGATGCCCGAGAGCTTCGAGGGCTGCAGCTGCGCCATCACGGCCTCGCGACTCATGAGTCCGGCCTCGACCACGAGGTCGGCGACGGGCCGGCCCGTCTTCAGCGCGAGCTTGGCGAGGTTGGATGCCTCGGTGTAGCCGATGAACGGGATGAGCGCCGTGATGACGCCGACGCTCGAGGCGACCATGGCCTCGAGTCGCTCGACGTTCGCGGTGATGCCGTCGACGCAGTTGACGCGCAGGGTCCAGCACGCCTGGCGCATCCACGTGATCGACTGCAGGAGCGAGTGGGCGATCACCGGCTCGAAGGCGTTCAGCTGCAACTGGCCGCTCTCGGCCGCCATCATGACGGTGACGTCCGCTCCGGCCACGGCGTAGGCGACCTGGCTGACCGCCTCGGGGATGACCGGGTTGACCTTGCCGGGCATGATGCTCGAGCCCGCCTGTCGCGGCGGGAGGTTGATCTCGCCGAAGCCGGCCTGCGGCCCGGAAGAGAGCAGGCGCAGGTCGTTGCAGATCTTCGAGAGCTTGATCGCGCTGCGCTTGAGGGCGCTCGAGAACGTCATGAAGACGCCCGTGTCGCTCGTCGCCTCGATGAGGTCGGGTGCCGACACGAGTCGGAGCCCGGTGATCGCGCTGAGGTGCCGCACGGCGGCCGCCGCGTACCCGGGGTCGGCCGTGATGCCGGTGCCGATCGCGGTCGCGCCGAGGTTCACCTCGGAGAGGAGCTTGATGGTCTCGTTCAGGCGCTCGTGGTCTTCGCCGAGCGTCGTCGAGAAGCTGTGGAACTCCTGGCCGAGCGTCATGGGCACGGCGTCCTGGAGCTGGGTGCGACCCACCTTCAGCACCTCGTGGAACTCCTGGCCCTTGCGGCCGAACGAGACGCGCAGCAGGTCGAGCTCGCGCATCATCGTCGTGAGCGAGAACGTCATCGCGAGCTTGACCGCGGTGGGATACGTATCGTTCGTCGACTGGCTCCGGTTGACGTCGTCGATCGGGTGCAGCACGTCGTAGCGACCCTTGGGGTAGCCGGCGATCTCGAGCGCGAGGTTCGCGATGACCTCGTTCGCGTTCATGTTCGTCGAGGTGCCCGCGCCGCCCTGGATCACGCCGACCACGAACTGGTCGTGGAGCTCGCCGTCGATGATGCGCTGGCAGGCGTCGTCGATCCACGCGGCCTTCTGGTCGGTGAGCACGCCGACCTCGCGGTTGGCGCGCGCCGCGGCCTGCTTGACCGAGGCCAGCGCGACGACGAGATCGGGGTAGACGGAGATCGGGCGCTTGGAGATCGGGAAGTTCTCGAGCGCCCGCATCGTGTGCACGCCCCAGTATGCCTCCGCGGGAACCTCCACCGAGCCGAGGGAGTCGGTCTCGGTGCGGGTGGGCGGGTGAGTGCCGTTTCCGGCGAGCGTCGGGTCGATGTACGTGTCGTCGGTGGACTGATCGCCGGTGGGCTGGGGCTCGTGCATGTCTTCCTCCACGGAGTCGCGCGCGAGTGGACGTCGAGGGGTGTCGACGCCCCGCAGCCGGCTCCATCGCCTGGGGTCTGCGCGGGATCGCCGCGCTCGTACTCGACATCGAGCCTATCGCCGCCTGCCCCGACCAGACGAATGCGGCGGGGCGCCCCCACGCCCCGCCGCATCCCCTCCGGAGGCTAGACCCTGTCGGTCTCGTCGACGCCGTCGGTCGCGAGCAGCTCGCTCTCGACGGTGCCGCCGTATCCCTCGGCCTGCGGGTCGCCGTGGAGGCCGCCCGACACGGCGTACTCCTCTTCAGGCGACAGGATCAGCCGGTGTCGGCCCCAGAGGGCGAAGATCGCGAGCATCACGGCGTAGACGACGCCGATCGCGATGATCGCGGGCACGAACGTCGGGTTGAGGAGGAAGCCCAGGAAGATGAGGGCGGCGATGAGCGCGGCCACCACGGCACCGGGCACGCCCCACGGGCTGACGTAGGGCCGCTTGGCGTTCGGGTACTTGCGCCGGAGGATCACGAAGGCGACCATCTGCAGCAGGTAGGCGAGCACGGCGCCCCACACGGCGATGTTCAGCACGATGGCACCGGCCACCGCACCGGCCCCCGCCGCGTCGACCTGCGCGAGCACGTCGAGCACGACGAGCGCGGCGAAGCCGATGACGGCGCCCGCGACGAGCGCGACCCACGGGGTCTGGCGCTTGCCCGTGAGCGAGAGGAACTTCGGGTAGTAGCCCGCGCGCGAGAGCGAGTACATGTTGCGGCCGTAGGCGAACATGATGCCCTGGAGCGACGCGAGCAGGCCGATGAGGGCGAACAGTGCGAGCACCGCGGCGAGCTCGTCGCCGACGATGGCCCGGAACCCGTCGAGCAGCGGCTCCCCTGCGGTTCCCGTGGCCTCCGCGCCGACGACGCCGGTGTTGAGGAACAGCACGAGCAGTCCGGTCACGATGAGCGTGGCGCGCGCGATGAGTCCGGCCTTGGGGATGTCGCGGACCGGGTCCTTCGACTCCTCGGCCGCGAGCGGCAGCTCCTCGATGCCGAGGAAGAACCACATCGCGAACGGCAGGGCGAAGAGGATCGGCAGCACGCCGTGCGGCAGGAAGGCGGTCTGCCCGGCGTCGGGCACGATGTCGAAGAGCTTGTCCCACGAGAACTGGCCCGAGAAGAGCGCCATCGCGCTGAAGACGAGCAGGATCGCGATCGAGATGATCGAGACCACGATCGCGAACTTGAACGAGATGCTCGCACCGGCCGCATTGATGCCGATGAAGACGAGGTAGAGGATCACCCACCAGATCCACTGCGGCATCGAGAACCCGAGCAGCTCGCTCGTGATCGCATCCGCGTAGGACCCGGAGAAGAACACGATCACCGCGGTCGTCGCGACGTACTCGATGGTCTCGGCGAGGCCCGTCACGAAGCCGCCCCACGGGCCCATCGCGGCCCGCGAGAAGGAGTAGGCGCCGCCCGTGTGCGGCATCGCCGACGACATCTCCCCGATCGAGAAGATCAGCCCGTAGTACATGACGACGAGCACCGCGAAGGCGATCAGCATGCCGCCGAACCCGGCGAAGTCGATTCCGAAGTTCCACCCCGAGAAGTCGCCCGAGATGACGGCCGCCACGGCGAGGCCCCAGAGCCCCCAGACACCGGCGGTGCGGGTGAGCTTTCGTTTCTCGAAGTACCCGGCCTCGGCGGTCGTGTACTTGACTCCCGAGACCTTCAGCGTGTCCTTGGTCATGGCGGTTCCCTTGCTCTCTCGAAGCGCGCGGCCGGAGCAGCGCGGGGGTGGGATGCGTTGGCCTGAACTATAGGGCCCCCAATGGTTGCTCGTACAGACCTTTTCGAAAAGCACACGCATGAATCCACCGAGAACCATGCGGATATCGGCGAACCCATTCCATCCACCGTGTGGTGTAATGGTCGGCATCACCAACCATTCACGACCAACGGAGGCACAGCGGATGACGGCACCCACCGGATACCTCACCCTCGATGCCCTGCACGGCGCGGTCACCGACGGCCACGTCGATACCGTGATCGTCGCGTTCACCGACATGCAGGGCCGCCTCGTCGGAAAGCGAGTGTCGGCGCGGCTGTTCCTCGAGGACGTCGCCGCCCACGGCGCCGAGTGCTGCAACTACCTGCTGGCGGTCGACGTCGACATGAACACCGTCGACGGCTACGCGATGTCGAGCTGGGAGCGCGGCTACGGCGACATGGCGATGATCCCCGACTTCTCGACGCTGCGCATGGCGCCCTGGCTCGAGGCGACGGCGCTCGTCACGGCCGACCTGGAGTGGCTCGACGGCACTCCCGTGGAGGCCTCGCCCCGGCGCATCCTGCAGCGACAGCTCGAACGCCTCGCCGAGCGCGGTCTCACCGCCTTCGTCGGCACTGAACTCGAGTTCATCGTCTTCGACGACTCGTTCCGCACGGCCTGGCAGAAGGGCTACCGCGACCTCACCCCGGCGAGCGATTACAACATCGACTACGCACTGCTCGCGTCGACGCGCATGGAACCGCTGCTCCGGGACATCCGCAATTCGATGGACGGCGCGGGCATGTACTGCGAGGGCGTGAAGGGCGAGTGCAACCTCGGGCAGCAGGAGATCGCCTTCCGCTACACCGACGCGCTCGGCACGTGCGACAACCACTCCGTGTACAAGAACGGGGCGAAGGAGATCGCGGACCGGCACGGCAAGTCGCTCACCTTCATGGCGAAGTTCAACGAGCGCGAGGGCAACAGCTGCCATATCCACATCTCGCTGCGCGGTGAGAACGGCGAGGCGGTCTTCAGCGATCCGGATGCCCCGCACGGCATGTCGACTCTCTTCCGCCGGTTCCTCGCGGGCCAGGTGGCGGCGATGCGCGAGCTCACGCTCTTCTCGGCGCCGAACATCAACTCCTACAAGCGATACGTCGCCGGCAGCTTCGCACCGACCGCCATCGCGTGGGGACTCGACAACCGCACGTGCGCGCTGCGCGTCGTCGGGCGCGGGCTCGGCATGCGCGTCGAGAACCGGGTGCCGGGGGGCGACGTCAACCAGTACCTCGCCGTCGCGGCGCTCATCGCCGCAGGCCTCGCCGGCATCGACGGCGAACTCGAGCTCGACGAGCTGTTCGAAGGCAATGCGTACGAGAGCGACGTGGTGCGCGTGCCGGCCACGCTCAGGGAGTCGGCAGAGCTCTTCGCCGAGTCGGCGATCGCGCGGGAGGCCTTCGGCGACGAGGTCGTCGACCACTACCTGAACAACGCGCGCATCGAGCTCGCCGCCTACGACGCGGCCGTCACGGACTGGGAGCGGGTGCGTGGTTTCGAACGACTCTGAGCCGACGCGCATCCCGACGCGCCCGCCAGTCGCTCCGGCACCGGTGATCGGCATCACCACCTACCTCGAGCAGGCGCAGACGGGCGTCTGGGACGTGCGGGCCTCCTTCCTGCCGAAGGTCTACATCGACGCCGTGACCGACGCCGGCGGCATCGCCGTGCTGCTGCCGCCGCAGCCCGCCGACGCCGATATCGCGAGAGCCGTGCTCGGCACGCTCGACGGGCTCATCGTCTCCGGCGGCGCCGACGTCGACCCGGCCCGTTACGGCCAAGCCAGGCACGACCGCACGGGCGCCCCGCGCACCGACCGCGACGAGTGGGAGGATCGACTGCTGACGACGGCGATCGAGCTCGAGCTGCCCTTCCTCGGCATCTGCCGCGGCGCGCAGATGCTGAACGTCGCGCTCGGCGGCACGCTCGTGCAGCACCTGCCCGACGTCGTCGGGAGCGACGCCTACCAGCCGGGTCCGGCGCAGTTCGGCGAGACCTCGGCGACGGTCGAGCCCGATTCGCGGCTGGCGGCCGTGCTCGGCGAGACCGCCGCTCCCCTGCCGATCCACGTGTACCACCACCAGGCGCTCGACGAGGTGGCCGAGGGACTCCGGGTGACCGCACGCACCGACGACGGCGTCATCGAGGCGGTCGAGCTCGAGACGGTGCCGTTCGGCATCGGGGTGCAGTGGCATCCCGAGGAGAACGCCGCCGACCGCCGTCTCTTCGCCGGTCTCGTCGATGCCGCACGCGCGCACCGCGCCGAACGCTCCGCGACCGCCTCCACCGAAAGGAACACGCCGTGACCCACACGATCGTCAACCCGGCAGACGAGAGCGTCGTCACGACGGTCGCCGCCGCCTCGATCGACGACGCGGATGTCGCCATCGCCCGCGCCGCGGCGGCGCAACGCGACTGGGCGCGGCTCGCGCCCGTCGATCGGGCCCGGCTCCTCCGCCGCTTCGCCGACGCCGTCGACGGTGCGGTCGAGGAGCTCGCGGCCATCGAGATGCGCAACTCGGGGCATCCGATCACCCAGGCCCGGTGGGAGGCCGGACACGTGCGCGACGTGCTCGAGTACTACTCGGCCTCCCCCGAACGCCTCTTCGGCCGGCAGATCCCCGTGGCCGGCGGGCTCGACGTCACGTTCCAGGAACCGCTCGGCGTCGTCGGGGTGATCACGCCATGGAACTTCCCGATGACGATCGCCGCGTGGGGCTTCGCACCCGCGCTCGCGGCCGGCAACGCCGTCGTGCTGAAACCCGCCGAGTGGACCCCGCTCACGAGCATGCGCCTCGCCGAGCTCGGCCTCGAGGCCGGCCTGCCCGACGGCCTCTTCCAGGTGATCCCCGGCAAGGGATCGGTCGTCGGCCAGCGATTCGTGACGAACGAGACCGTGCGGAAGATCGTCTTCACCGGCTCGACCGAGATCGGCAAGCAGATCATGTCGGGCTGCGCCGACCAGGTGAAGCGCGTCACGCTCGAACTCGGCGGCAAGAGCGCGAACATCGTCTTCGCCGATTCCGATCTCGAGCGCGCCGCCGCGACCGCGCCCTACGGGGTCTTCGAGAACGCCGGCCAGGACTGCTGCGCACGCAGTCGCATCCTCGTCGAGCGCAGCGTCTACGAGCGCTTCATGGAACTGCTCGAGCCCGCCGTGGCCGGGGTGCGCGTCGGCGATCCCGCCGACGAGTCGACCGAGATGGGCCCGCTCGTCGCGGCCGCCCACCTCGACCGCGTGCGCTCCTTCGTTCCGGATGACTCGGAGCTCGCGTTCCGCGCAGCAGCGCCGACGGGCCCGGGGTTCTGGTTCCCGCCCACGGTGCTCACCCCGGCCCGCGACTCGCGCACCGCGCGCGAGGAGATCTTCGGCCCCGTCGTCTCGGTCTTCCCCTTCGACGACGAAGACGACGCCGTGCGCTTCGCGAACGCGAGCGAGTACGGCCTCTCGGGCTCGATCTGGACCCGCGACCTGAGCCGCGGCATCCGGGTCGCCCGCGCGATCGACTCGGGCAACCTCTCGGTGAACTCGCACTCGTCGGTGCGCTACTCGACGCCGTTCGGCGGGTTCAAGCAGTCGGGTCTCGGCCGCGAGCTCGGCCCCGACGCGCCGCTCGCGTTCACCGAGACCAAGAACGTCTTCCTCGCCGTCGATTCCCCGTCAGTCGAGTAGCGAAGCGTATCGAGACCCGAACCCTACGACAGGAGCACCATGACCGACCTTCCCCGCATCGACCTGACCCAGCGCCTCGCCGGCCGCGTGGCCGTGATCACCGGCGGCGCCTCGGGCATCGGCCTCGCGACCGCCAAGCGCCTCGCCGCCGAGGGCGCCAGCGTCGTCATCGGCGACATGGACGCCACGACGGGGCCGGCCGCCGCCGAACTCGTCGGCGGACTCTTCGTACAGGTCGACGTCACCGACGAGGCGCAGGTCGATCACCTCTTCGACGAGGCGGCCCGCGTGTACGGCTCGGTCGACATCGCGTTCAACAACGCCGGCATCTCCCCTCCCGACGACGACTCGATCGAGACGACCGAGCTGCCCGCGTGGCAGAAGGTGCAGGACGTCAACCTCAAGTCGGTCTACCTGTGCTCGCGCGCGGCACTCCGGCACATGGTCGCGCAGGGGCGCGGCTCGATCATCAACACGGCCTCGTTCGTGGCGGTGCTGGGTTCGGCGACTTCCCAGATCTCGTACACCGCCTCGAAGGGCGGGGTGCTCGCGATGAGCCGGGAGCTCGGCGTGCAGTTCGCCCGTCAGGGCATCCGCGTGAACGCCCTCTGCCCTGGCCCGGTGAACACGCCGCTCCTGCAGGAGCTCTTCGCGAAGGACCAGGAGCGCGCGCAGCGCCGCCTCGTGCACATCCCCGTGGGCCGGTTCGCCGAGCCCGAGGAGCTCGCGGCGGCGGTCGCGTTCCTCGCGAGCGACGACGCCTCGTTCATCACCGGCTCGACGTTCCTCGTCGACGGCGGCATCAGCTCGGCGTACGTGACTCCGCTCTAGGCTCGAAGCATGTCGGATGCTGAACGGTACGAGCAGGCGGAGCCCGCGGAGGGTGACAGCGCCGGGGCGTTCGGCGCGGAGGCGCCGAACGCCGAGGTGCTGAGCGCCGGGCTGCTGCTCACGCCCGCGCGCCCGGCCAACGCCTTCGAGGAGACCGTGCAGCGACTGCTGCAATCCATCCGCCTGGGGCTCATCGGCCCGGGCGAACGACTTCCCGCCGAACGCGAGCTCGCGACGATGCTCGAGGTCAGCCGCGACACGCTGCGGGAGGCGATCGCCTCGCTCGCCGAGGCCGGCTGGGTGGTGGCCCGGCGCGGGCGCTACGGCGGCACCTTCGTCTCCGACGAGCTGCCCGTCGCGCTCCCCGCATCGCGGGGCACGGCGGACGACCCCTTCGTGACCTCCGGACAGCTCGAGGACACGCTGGCGCTGCGTTCGGTGATCGAGGTCGGCGCCGCGAGGCGGGCGGCGGAGAGCGAGCTGTCGGGCAACGACCGTGAGCGGCTCTGGCAGGCCTACGAGGAATGCAGCGCGTCCACCGGCGACCAGTACCGCATGGCGGATTCGCGCCTGCACCTGCTGATCGCCGAGGTGCTCGGAGCGCCGAGCGTGATCCCGCTCGTCGCCGACGTGCGCATGCGCGTCAACGAACTGCTCGACGGGATCCCGCTGCTCGCGCCGAACATCGCGCACTCCAACGAACAGCACCGTGCGATCGTCGGCGCGATCCTTCGCGGCAGCCCCGACGAGGCGGCAAGCGCCATGGCCGAGCACCTCGAGGGCACCGAGGCACTCCTGCGCGGCTTCTACGCCTGAGCGGCTCAGGCCGAGCGGATGCCGCGGCATCCGCCCGCCCGGATTGCGGAAACGGGCCGCCTCCCGGAGGAGGCGACCCGTTCCCGAGCCCGGGGCGGGCTCACGCGCGAACTCAGAGGAACGCGAACGGCAGCATCGCGAGTCCGAAGACGATCGCGAGGAGCCCGAAGAGCACGGTGCCCGCGAGCATGACGCCGTTCAGCACGATGCCCCAGATGGCCATGGTGCGCGACGCGGGTTCGCGCTTCAGTGCCAGGATTCCGAGCACGAGCCCGGCCACCGGCACGAAGAAGGTGGAGCTCGCCACGATGGAGACGATGCCGAGCACGAGGCTCGCGATGCTGAACCCGGTCGTCTCCGCGGCCGGCGCGGCGTACGGGTTCGGCTCCGCGAACGGCGCCTGGGTTGCGGTGTCGGTGACGGTGGTCATGTTGTGCTCTCCTGTTCGTGGGTGCCCGTTTGTGGGCGTGCTTCCACGCTACGGACCCGCGGAATCACGCGGTATGGGGCTATCCCCCCGATACGATCGGATGGATCCCCACCCTTCGACTCCCATGAAACGGAGCAGCATGACTCTGCCCTGGACCGTCCACGGCGACGGCAAGAACGTCGCCCCCGGCGAGGTCGTCGCCCCCGGTGAGCGCCTGAGCTGGCCCCGCACGATCGGCCTCGGCGCCCAGCACGTCGTCGCCATGTTCGGCGCGACCTTCCTCGTGCCGATCCTCACGGGCTTCCCGCCCGCGACGACGCTCTTCTTCTCCGGCATCGGCACGATCCTCTTCCTCGTGATCACGAAGAACCGGGTGCCGAGCTACCTGGGCTCCTCGTTCGCGTTCATCGCACCGATCAGCGTCGCCATGGGTGCGAAGGGCATCGGGGACCCCATGGGTGCGGCACTCTTCGGCATCGTCGTCGTCGGCGTGCTGCTCGCACTCGTCGGCCTCCTCGTGCAGTGGGTCGGCACGCGCTGGATCGACGTGCTCATGCCTCCCGTCGTCGCGGGTGCGATCGTCGCGCTCATCGGCTTCAACCTCGCGCCGGCGGCGAAGAACAACTTCATGCTCGCCCCGCTGACCGCCCTCATCACCCTCGCAGCGGTCATCATCGCGAGCGTCGCCTTCCGCGGCATCCTCGGTCGCATGTCGATCCTCGTCGGCGTCGTGATCGGTTACGTCGCCGCGGCGATCCAGGGCGAGATCGACTTCGCGCGCATCGAGGACGCCGCGTGGATCGGCCTGCCGACCTTCCACCTCCCGGCGAACCCGTTCGCCGACGCCGCCGTGTGGGGCTTCCTCCCGGCGTTCCTGCCCGTCGTGCTCGTGCTCATCGCCGAGAACGTGGGCCACATCAAGGGCGTCGCGCAGATGACCGATCCGTCGGTCAACCGATCGACGGGTCGCGCGCTCTTCGCCGACGGCCTCGCCACGACGATCGCCGGCTTCTTCGGCGGCTCGGGCACCACGACCTACGGCGAGAACATCGGCGTCATGGCCGCGACGCGCATCTACTCGACCGCCGCGTACTGGGTCGCCGGCATCGTCGCGGTGCTGCTCGGTCTCTCCCCCAAGTTCGGCGAGGTCATCAACACGATCCCCGCCGGGGTGCTCGGCGGAGTCACGACGGCCCTCTACGGCCTCATCGGCATCATCGGCGTGAAGATCTGGCTCGACAACAAGGTCGACTTCTCGAAGCCGGTGAACCAGTTCACGGCTGCCACGGCGCTCATCATCGGCATTGCGGACTTCACCTTCGCGGTCGGCGGCGTCTCGTTCAACGGCATCGCGCTCGGCACGATCGCCGCCATCGTGATCTACCACCTCATGAACGGCATCGCCAAGGCGCGCGGCACGGACTGAGCCGCCGGCTCGCACCGAGTCGAGCCACGAACGACGGATGCCCCGGGGCCGATCGGCCCCGGGGCATCCGCGTCTCAGCCGACGGTCAGGAGAAGAGCGCCTCGACCGGTCCGCGTGCGAAGTAGACGAGGAAGCCGGCCGCGACGACCCAGAGCAGCGGGCTGATCTCTCGGGCCTTGCCCGACAGCGAGCGCACGACGACCCAGGCGATGAAGCCCGCGCCGATACCGTTCGCGATCGAGTACGTGAGGGGCATCACGGTGACGGCGAGGAAGACCGGCAGCAGCACCGAGAACTCCGAGAAGTCGATGTACCTGATCTGCGCCATCATGAGCGCACCCACGATGACAAGGGCCGCTGAGGCGACCTCCGTCGGCACGATCGAGACGAGCGGCGTGAAGAACATCGCGGCGAGGAACAGCAGGCCGGTCACGATGTTCGCGAGGCCGGTGCGCGCGCCCTCGCCGATGCCGGCGCCCGACTCGATGAAGACCGTGTTCGAGGACGCCGAGGCGTACCCGCCCGCGACGGCGCCGACGCCCTCGACGATCAGTGCGGACTTCAGACGCGGGAAGTCGCCCTTCGCGTCGGCGAGCTGCGCCTCCTTCGAGAGCCCCGTCATCGTGCCCATGGCGTCGAAGAAGTTCGTGAACACGAGCGTGAAGACGAGCATGACGGCCGCGAGCACGCCGATGCGCTCGAAGCTGCCGAACGAGACCTGTCCGACGAGCGAGAGGTCGGGCAGGCTCACGATCGAGCCGGTGAGCTCGGGCACCGAGAGGCTCCAGCCGCCGGCGTTGAACGCGTCGCCCGCGAACATGGGGCCGATGTTCCAGATCGCCTCGACGACGACCGCGAGCACGGTGCCGGAGACGAGGCCGATGAGGATACCGCCCTTGACCTTGCGCGCGACGAGGATGCCGGTGAGCAGCAGGGTGAAGATGAAGACGAGTGCGGGGACCGTCGCGACGGACCCGCCGATGCCGAGGCCGACGGGCGGCGACGCGGCGCCGGTCGACGTGACGAACCCGGCGTTCACGAAGCCGATGAACGCGATGAAGAGGCCGATGCCGACCGTGATCGCGAGCTTCAGCTGGATCGGGACGGCGTCGAAGATCAGGCGACGCAGGCCGGTGGCCGCGAGCAGCACGATGATGAGGCCGTTGATGACCACGAGGCCCATCGCCTCGGGCCAGGTCACCTGGCCGACCACGGAGACCGCGAGGAACGAGTTGATGCCGAGCCCCGCCGCGAAGCCGAAGGGCAGTCGGGCGACGAGGCCGAACAGGATCGTCATGACGCCGGCGGTCAGGCCGGTGACGGCCGAGACCTGGGCGAACCCGAGCTGGTTCCCGTCGACGTCGACGCCGGCCGACAGGATGATCGGGTTGAGGATCACGATGTAGGCCATCGTGACGAAGGTCACGATGCCGCCGCGCACCTCGGTGCCGACGGTGGAGCCGCGCCCCGTGATCTCGAAGAACCGATCGATCGGGTGCAACGGCTTCCCGCTCGCCTGCGGCGTTTCGGCGACGGACTCGGGGTTCGCCCCGCCGGTCGTCTCGGGGGTCGTTTCAGGGCTCGTTTCAGTGGTCATCCGGGAACCTTCGATGAGGGACGCGCCGGGATGCGGCACGACGGGTGGACTGGAGCTGCTCAGGTGAACAGCTTGATGACGTGCTCGCCCACGATCAGGTATATGCCGAAGATCACGGCGATGCCGCTGAGGGCGAAGCACGCCCACGCGCCGACGAGCGCGGCACGCTTCTGCCGCTCGCTCAACGGGCTCTTCTTCTTCGCCTTGGCGGCACGCTTCTCGGCCTGGCGGATCTCGGCCGGCGTCACCACGGTGATCGCGTCGGTGAACTCGGCGGGCGTCACGATGGGCGTGCGACCCGACAGCGTGAGCAGCCGGACCCCGAGCGAGTACGCGGAGACCACGACGACCGTGGCGACCATCGCGGAGATGAAGACGAGGAGGAACGCGAACATGTCGATCACGAGGCCACCTTCTTCTTCGGCTTCGGGTTGCGCTTGATCTTCACCGCGCGGCCGGAGTGCGCGACCTCGCTGACCACGTTGTGGTGCGAGATCTCGTTGCGGCGCGACCAGAGGAAGATGCCGGCGATCACGGAGACGCCGACGATCGTGTCGATGATGATGCCGATGAAGCCGAGGTGGGCGACGACCGCGGCGAGTGCGCCCACGCCGCCGGCCGCGGGCAGGGTCAGGAGCCAGCCGACGCCGATGCGGCCCGCGGTGCGCCAGCGCACCTTCGAGCCCCGGCGGCCGAGGCCGGAGCCGATGACCGAGCCCGAGGCGACCTGGGTCGTCGACAGGGCGAAGCCCACGTGGCTCGAGGCGAGGATGGTCGCGGCGGTCGCGGTCTCGGCGGCGAAGCCCTGTGCGGGCTTCACATCGGTCAGGCCGGTGCCGAGGGTCTTGATGATGCGCCAGCCGCCCATGTACGTGCCGAGGGCGATCGCGATGGCGCAGGTGACGATGACCCAGAGCTGCACCTCGGCGCCGGCGGGCTGCAGGCCCGCGGCGACGAGGGTGAGGGTGATGACGCCCATCGTCTTCTGGGCGTCGTTGGTGCCGTGCGCGAGGGCGACGAGCGACGAGGAGAAGATCTGCGCGTGGCGGAACCGGTCGCGCCCGTCGGGCTTGCCGTCGTAGCGCCGGGTGATGGCATAGGCCAGCTTCGTCGCCGTGTACGCGATGAGCCCCGCCGTCAGCGGCGCGAGCAGCGCGGGCAGGATGACCTTCGACATCACGACCGCGAAGTCGATCGCGCCGACGCCGAAGCCGACGAGCGCGGCACCGATCAGGCCGCCGAAGAGCGCGTGGCTCGACGACGACGGCAGGCCCAGCAGCCACGTGATCATGTTCCACACGATCGCTCCGATGAGGCCGGCGAAGATGAGTTCGGGGGTGATGAGCACACCGCCGTCACCCTCTTTGATGATGCCGCCCGAGATGGTCTTGGCCACCTCGGTCGAGAGGAACGCGCCGACGAGGTTCAGGATGGCGGCGAGGCCGACCGCGACCTTGGGCTTCAGCGCGCCCGTGGCGATGGGCGTGGCCATCGCGTTGGCCGTGTCGTGGAACCCGTTGGTGAAGTCGAAGAAGAGCGCCAGTGCGATGACCAGCACGACGATGAGGGTGAGATCCACCGGCGTCTTTCTCTGGGATCGGTGATGAGGTTCACCAGATGTTCAGGGGACGTGCCTTGCAGAAACGGCGTTCGCCGCGCACCCATCGATACTACGTGACGGAACCCGGCTCCTCCACCACCGTAGCGAGGTCGGCACCGAACACGAAGGTGCGCCGCACCGTGCCGCCCGCGAGGACGCCCGGCAGCCACCGGCTCGCGTCGTCCCACATCTCGTCGAGCGGGATCTCACGCACGTCGAACCACTCGGGATCGAGTTCGTCGGACGGCACCGGCTCACCCGTCCAGCTGCGGCACACGAACACGTTGGATTCCTGGCTCCACGCCTCCTTGTGCGGGAAGACGTAGCTCAGGATGCCGCGGGGCTCGAGGTCGTCGGCGGCTACGACGAGCCCGGACTCCTCGAAGATCTCGCGCACCGCGGCATCCGTCGCCGACTCGCCCGGTTCGAGCTTGCCGCCGGGGGCGACGAAGTAGCCCATGCCGAGCCCGTGCTTCTTGCGCCCCAGGAGCACCTCGACGCGCCCCTCGCGCTCGCGCAGGAGGTAGCAGACGCACACCTGGGGCAGCAGCACGATCAGCCGAAGAGGATCTTCGCCTCGTCGTAGCGCGACTGCGGCACCCGGTTCAGGGTGCCGACCGCGTCGGCGATCGAGACGGTCTGGATGTCGGTGCCGCGGAGGGTGACCATCGAACCCCATGCGCCGTCGTAGGCCGCGTCGACCACGGCCATGCCGAGGCGCGTCGCGAGCACGCGGTCGTATGCGGTCGGCTCGCCGCCGCGCTGGATGTGGCCGAGCACCGTGGCACGGGACTCGATGCCCGTGCGCTCCTCGATCATGGGTGCGATGAGCTCGGCGATGCCGCCGAGACGGGGGCGGTTGAACGCGTCGAGCCCCTTGTGCGAGTGCGCCTCGGTCATGTCGGAGAACGTGAAGCCCTCGGCGACGACGACCAGCGGAGCCCGGCCGCGGTCGCGCACCGACTCGACCCACTCGGCGATCTGCTCGATCGACTGCGGCTGCTCGGGGATGAGGATCGCGTGCGCGCCACCGGCCATGCCCGAGTGCAGGGCGATCCAGCCGACGTGGCGGCCCATGACCTCGAGCACCATGCAGCGTCCGTGCGAGTCCGCCGTGGTCCGAAGGCGGTCGATGGCCTCGGTCGCGATCTGCACGGCCGTGTCGAAGCCGAACGAGTAGTCGGTCGCCGCCAGGTCGTTGTCGATCGTCTTCGGCACGCCGATGACCTTGATGCCGCCCTCGTCGTAGAGACGACGGGCCGCGGTGAGCGTGCCCTCGCCGCCGATCGCGACGATCGCGTCGATGCCGTTGCGGTCGAGCATGCGCTGGATGTTCTCGGGGCCACCGCCCTCGCCCTCGAACGGGTTGGTGCGGCTCGAGCCGAGGATCGTGCCCCCCTGCTTGGCGAGGCCGCGCACATCGTGGCGCACGATGGGCACGATGTCCTCTTCGACGACGCCGCGCCAGCCGTTGCGGAAGCCGACGAACTCGGTGTCGTACGAGATGACGCCCTTCAGCACGGAACCGCGGATGACCGCGTTGAGGCCGGGGCAGTCGCCGCCCGACGTGAGGATGCCGATCTTCATGCTCGTGGGACTCCTTGTTGCTCTGGGGGATGCGTCGCCGGAGCCGCTTCATCGGGGCACGACTCCGGAAGTCTAGCGAACCTCGACTTCCCGTTCCGACGCGGTCGGGCGGCGCACCGCGGTCGCGCGATCCGGGCGCTGCGCCCGGCCGCGCACGCGGCGCCCCGCGGCCTACAGCGCGCCGTCGAGCGCCTGACGCAGCAGGTGCTGCAGGGCGTCCAGCTGCACCGAGTCCGCGGAGCCGGGTTCGACGTCGCTGCCGTCGAGGGCACGGGCGGCGAGCCCCTGCTTCGAGTCGATGAGCTCGGCGATGCGCGCGTCGATCGTGTGCGCGGCGATGATGCGCCACGCGGTGACCGGCTCGTCCTGACCGATGCGGTGCACGCGGTCGATCGCCTGCGTCTGCTCGGCGGCGGTCCAGCTGAGCTCGGCGAGCACGACGTTCGACGCGGCCTGCAGGTTCACGCCGACGCCGGCTGCGGTGAGCGAGCAGACGGCGACGGCCACCTCGGGGTCGTTGTTGAACGCGTCGATCGCCGCCTGGCGCGCCAGGGCGGTCTGATCGCCGCGGAGCGACACCGTGCGCAGCTCCCGCGCGGCGAAGGCCGCCTCGGCCTGGTCCATGACGTCGATGTGCTTCGCGAAGAACACGACCTTGCCGACGGAGCGCGCGAGCTGGGCCGCGTAGTCGGCCGCGAGGCCTGCCTTGGCCTGGCCGATGCGGCGGACCATCGTGAAGACGTTCTCGCCCGACTTCGTCGCCTTCGACTCCTCGAGCTCGGCGCTCGCGACGGCGCGGATGAACTGGTCGCGCTGGTCTTCGTCGAGGTCGCCGATGCGCAGGTGCCGCGCCTCGACGAGCGCACGGAAGCGACCGGCGAGCCGGTTGCCGAGCTCGCGCTCGGCTGCGCGAACGGATCGGCCGAGCTCGTCGTCGAGTTCGACGGGCAGGTCGGCGATGCGCTTGGCGGGCAGGTCGGCGGCGACGTCGACCTTGCGGCGACGCACGATGCCGAGATCGATCACGGCGCGGCGGGCGGCGCTGTAGAAGCCGGGTTCCGCGGGGGTGAGCCCCGTCTCCTCGAGTTTGCCGAGCAGTTCGGGAGAGGGCTTGTCGCCCTCGATCCAGCCGAGGAACTTCCAGATCGCGCGGAAGTCGTCGACGTCGTTGATGAGGGGCGTGCCCGTGAGGGCGAGCAGCAGCGGGTCTCCGCCGGGCGCGGCACGGCGGATGCGGTCGGCGAGGGCGAGCACGTTCTTCGAGCGCTGCGACTGCAGGTTCTTGATGAAGTGCGCCTCGTCGACGACCATGCCCTTGAAGCCGAGCGTCGACAGCCACGCCATGTGCCGGTCGAGCACGTCGTAGTTGACGATGACGACGTCGGCGAAGGCGTCGAGCGTGTCGCCGTCGCCGTGGATGACCGTGGCACGACGATGCGGGGTCCACCGCTCGACCTCGCGCGCCCAGTTCATCTTCACGACGTTCGGCACGACCGCGAGGAGCGGGTAGGCGCCGGCGACGGATGCCGCGAGCACCGACTGCGCCGTCTTGCCGAGGCCCGGCTCGTCGGCGAGCAGGAACGTGCGGTGCCCGAGGCGGGCGCTCTCGATGAAGCGGGCCTGGTGCTTCATGAGCTCGAGGCCGCGCGGCGCGAGCCGGTCGACCTTCGGCTCCTCGGGCAGCTCCATCGTGGCGGCCTGGCCGCCGGAGCCGACCTCGAACGACTTGAACAGCGGACCGAGCAGCTCCCAGTTGGCGAGCCGGCGCACGGGCACGACCGGGGCGGCCTGCTTCGAGAAGTCGGGCGCGAGGAACGGGTTCGCGAGCTGGCGCGAGCGAACGGATGCCGGGATCACCTGGTTCTCGCTGAGCACGGGCGTCACCTCGGCCTCGCGGGTGATGATGAGCTCGTCGGGCGAGAGCTCCGCGCCCGACTCGAGCAGCCAGTCGCGGCGGAACCGCTGCGCGACCGTGGAGATCGAGGCGTCGGGCTCGAGCAGTGCGATGAGGCTCGTGTCGCGGGCCGCGGTCTTCGCGAGGATCTGCGCGATGCCGTCGAGGCGCTTGAGCAGCTCTGAGCGCGCGGCATCCGTGATCTCGGTGTCGGCCTTGACCCGTGCGCGCTCCTCGCGCATGAGGAGTGCGATCACCTGGAACTTCGTGCGGTTCGTCGGGCCGAGCTTGCCCTTCTGCGCCTTCTGCTCCACCTCGCGCACCTTGCGCGCGAGGATCGGGATGATCGGTGCGTCATCGTCGCGTGAACGCGTCCGCTGCCGCTGCCTCGTCTGGGCCAATGGTCCTCCAGTGTCTGGGCCGAATCCGCTTGGGCCGGATCCGGCGCCCCCCTCGACATCGTGAGATGTTCGAGACCGCTCGGCGGCACCGAACTGGTCGGTGGCCCGCGGTGCGCGAATCCCGAACCGAGCAGCGCGCGAACTCGGGATCATTCGGACCCAGCTCACGCGGTCGGACGAAGAACGGATTCGTCGTGCGCACGGCCAGTCTAGCGTCAACCCCGTGCAGGATCGGCGCGACAGGCCTACCCTTGCCTCATGGACGGTCTCGCAGGGGTGGGCGACGGCGTCTCGCCCGATGAGGATTTCACGGTGTCGCAGGACACGGAGTTCGACGAACCGGGCGACGTCGCCGACGACGACGAGCGGTCGATCGACGACAGCCTCGACGACGAGGTGCCCGGCGTGGACGCCGAGCGCCGGGTCGATCTCGCCGACGATCCGGCTGCCGCAGCAGACGAGTAGCGTGCGCGGCACTCAGCTGCCGGAGGCGACGCCGTCCGGCCGACGACGGTCAGACCCCGCCGCCTCCGCCGCCGCCGCCTCCGCCGCCCGCTGAGCCGCCGCCCCCGGAGCCGCTCGACCCCGAGCTCGAGGCCGATCCCGACCACGAAGAACTCGAGGCCGAGGAGAACGACGAGATGCCCGACGCGAGCACGCCGGCGTTGAAGCCGCTCGTGCCGGAATACCACGTGGGCTCCGTGCCGACCTGCTCGTGCAGGGCCGAGAGCACCTCGGCCCATTCGCGTTCGAGGCCGAAGAGCACCGCGAAGGGCAGCAGCCGCTCGTTGAGCTTCAGCACCGTGACCGGGTCGAGGGCGACCGTCGAGACGGGCGTGGCCGCGGCATCCGTCGCCGCCTCTGCATCGGGTACCGCCGGCCGCTCCACCCGAAGCGCCCCGCTCGGACTCTGCAGCACGCGGAGCCGGTCGGCCTCGGCGAGGCGGATGTAGAGTCGCAAGCCCTCGAGGTGGTCGCGGAGCGCACGGCCCTGCTCGGTCAGCGGACGGACCACGGCGATCGTGAAGAGGGTGACCACCGCGGCGAGGATCGCGACGGCGAAGCAGACGGCCGGCCAGAACCCGCCCATCTGGTTCTCGATCGCGATGATGCCGAGCACGAACGAGAGCGTCGAGGCGACGGACGCGACGATGAGCAGCAGCACCCGGAGCCCGACAGCCGGCCTGCGGCGGAGTCCCGCCGACACCACGTGCTTGCCGACGCCCTGATTGATCGCGTACAGGCGCTTGCCGAGCGCCGTGTCGTTCGCGAGCTCGCGCCGCTCGCCGATGCGACGGTTCCCGAAGAGGGCGGTGACGACCGCCTCGGCGTCGGGGTCCGCCGGGCCGCCGGCGCCGACGTACTCGACGGCGTACTTCTTCTTGCCGGATTCGACGATCCGCAACTGACCGGCGACCGCGCGCTCGAGGATCGTCGCCGTCACCCCCTTCGCCGACGCACCGACGAGGTCGGAGGCGATCAAGGTCGAGATGCCCTGCGGCGGCTCGTACTGCGCGATGATCGTGCCGCGCCCGGGGTGGTTGCGCCAGCGCGTGATGCGCAGGAACAGCGCCGTGACGGCCGAGAGTACGGCGATGACCGCTGCCACGGCACCGCCGACCGCCGCCGGCGAGGAGCCGAACGAGTCGTCGCGGGGCACGAAGGTGTCCGCGGCGAACCCCGCCGCGAGCGTGAGGGTCTGGTACGGCTGCACGTCGAGGGCCTCGGCCGTGATCACGGGCGGCTCCGGCTGCTCCTCGAGCGAGTCGCAGGGCGTGCTCGAGCCCTCGTACCCGAGGTAGCAGGCCACCGCATCCGTGCGGGCGGCGGCGACGTCGTCGCTGAGCCGCAGTTCGGCGCTCACCCGGCCGAAGGGCTGGGCCCACCCGGTGCCGTTCACGTCCCAGTAGAACTCGTCGATGTTCGCATCGTCGGGCTGCAGCGTGACGTTGTGCTGGCGATAGCTGATCACGTACGTCTGCTCGCCGTGCACGAAGTCGTCGGCGCGGATCGTGACGAAGAGGAAGCCGTCGTCGTCCTCGTCCTCCTCGACCTCGAACGATCGGGGCGCGCCCGTGCCGTCGGTCACCGTGATCTGCTCGATGTCCGTCAGGTGCCCGCGATACGACCTCGGGAGCACACGCCGGATGCCGCGATTCTGGTCGAACTCGGGGAACCGGGCGACGAGGGTCTCGGTCGCGTCGAGCACCGAGCGGCCGGCCTCGTCGCGCGAGAGCTCGTAGACGGCGTCGAAGGAATCGAAGGTGAAGTCGTCGAGGCCGCTCGCGACCTCGCCGCCGACGCCGGTGCCGACACCGATCACCGCGGGCGCAGGCGCAGGCGCGACGAGCGCGTGCGGCGCACCCGCGGCCGGGGCGCTCGCAGCGGGGGTTGCCGCCATGGCCGGGAGGGCCGACGCGAGTGCGGCCATGAGGCCGATGGTCACGGCGGCGAAGCCGATGACGGCTGCTGAACGGGAGCGGCGCATGCCCCTACGCTAGCGCGGGCGCGGACCCGGGGGTCTCCCCCGACCGAGGCCCGCGCCCTGCGTCATGCCCGGCGGAGCCGGAGACTGTTCAGCACCACGAACACGCTCGAGAACGCCATCGCCGCGCCGGCGATCATCGGGTTCAGGAACCCGGCCGCCGCGAGCGGGATCGCCGCGACGTTGTAGGCGAAGGCCCAGAACAGGTTGCCCTTGATCGTGCGCAGCGTCGCCCGGGCGAGCGAGATCGCGTCGGCGATCGCACCCGGCTCATCACGGGTGAGGGCGAGGTCGCTCGCGGAGGCCGCGGCATCCGTGCCGCCGCCCATCGCGATGCCGAGGTCGGCCGCTGCGAGCGCCGCGGCGTCGTTCACGCCGTCGCCGACCATCGCGACCCGGTGCCCTTCGCCCTGCTCGCGCCGGACGATCGCGAGCTTGCCCTCCGGGCTGACTCCCGCGTGCACCTCGTCGATGCCGAGTGATGCGGCGACCCGCGCCGCCGGCCGCTCGGCGTCGCCCGTCAGGAGTGCCGGGCGGAGCCCGAGGGCGCGGAGCCGGTCGACCGCCTCGCGGGCGCCGTCGCGCACGCGATCGCCGACCTCGATGAGCGCCTGCACCTCACCGGCCGACCCCACGGCCACGAGAGTGTCGTCGGAGGCAGCGGCACGCGCCTCGAGCGCCGCGGGCATGCGGTAGCCGAGTCCGACCAGGAACGCCGGTCGCCCGGCTGCGGCCGGCACGCCTTCGACCTCGCCAGTGACGCCGAGACCGGCGTGGGCGCGGAATTCGGTCACCTGCAGTGCGCGCCAGGCCGGCCCCGAGGCATCCGCCCCATCGACGATCGCCCGCGCGACCGGGTGCTCCGAGCTCCGCTCGAGCGCCGCGGCGAGGTCGAGGGCGGCGGCTCCGCCTGCGTCGGCCGCACCGATGGTGCCGTCGGCGGTCGTCACGCCGGTGAGGGACATCCGGCCGGTGGTCAGCGTGCCGGTCTTGTCGAGGAGGATCGTGTCGACGTCGCCCGCACGATCGAGCGCGTCGGGCCCCGTGATGAGGATGCCGCGTTCGGCGCCGCGCCCGGTGCCGACGAGGATCGCCATCGGCGTGGCGAGGCCGAGGGCGCAGGGGCAGGCGATGACGAGCACCGCCACGGCCGCGGTGATGGCCTGCTCGACGGGACTGCCCGTCGCGACCCACACGATCGCGGTCGCCGCGGCGAGCGCGATGACGATCGGCACGAACACCGCCGAGATGCGGTCGGCGAGGCGCTGGGCGCGCGACTTGCCGAGCTGGGCGTCCTCCACGAGGCGTGCGATCTGCGCGAGCCGGGTGTCGGCACCGACGCGCTCGGCCGCGACGACGAGGCTGCCGCCGTGCACGATGGTCGCGGCGGTCACCGAGGTGCCGGGCGCTACGTCGACGGGTGCCGGTTCGCCCGTCAGCATGCTCTCATCGACTCCCGCCTCCCCGCGCAGCACGACGCCGTCGGCGGCGACGCGCTCACCGGGGCGCACGACGAACCGGTCGCCGGGGCGCAGGCTCTCGATGCGCACCCGCTCCTCGCGCTCCTCGGCGCCCTCGCCGCGCAGCACCGAGACCTCGCGCGGGGCGAGTTCGAGCAGGGTGCGCAGCGACTGACCGGCACGGCGCTTCGACCGCTGCTCGAGCACCCGCCCGAGCAGCAGGATCGTGATGACGCCCGCGGCCACCTCGAGGTAGATGTCCCCGCCGGGAGTGCCCCGGACCCCGAACGTCCATTCGTGCGTCATGCCCGGCATGCCCGCGTGTCCGAAGAAGAGCGCCCAGAGCGACCAGGTGAACGCGGTGAGCGTGCCGAGCGAGACCAACGTGTCCATCGTGAGCGAACCGTGCCGCAGGTTCACGGCCGCGGCCCGGTGGAACGGCCATCCGCCCCACACCACGACCGGTGCCGCGAGGGCGAGCGAGAACCACTGCCAGTAGGTGAACTGCAGCACGGGCACCATCGCGATCACGACGACCGGCACGGTGAGCACCGCCGAGACCACGAGCCTGGTCATGAGCGGGTCGGATGCCGCGGCGCCCGCTTCACCGCTCCGCGCAGAGGTGCGCTCCCCCGCATCGGCGGACGGAGCCACGGAACCCCGATCCGGGGCTCCCTGCCGCGCGGAACCGGTCTCGGAGCCTGCGCCTGAATCGCCGCGGCCCTGCTCGGTCGGGGCGGCGGGCACGATCGCGGTGTACCCCGCGGCCCGCACGGCCTCGACGAGCTCGTCGATCGACGTCGTCGACGGGAACGACACGCGCGCCTTCTCGGTCGCGAGGTTCACCTCGGCCTCGACGCCGTCGAGCCTGCCGAGGCGTTTCTCGACCCGAGAGACGCAGCTCGCACACGTCATGCCCTCGATGCCGAGGTCGATCGTCCGGGTCCCGTACTGCAGCAAATCCGCCACTCTCCTTCATCGTTCCGGATCTCAACAGTACCCCCCTGGGGTATCTGGTGCAAACGAGGTATCCTATTGAGGTGATCGAGGACATCAAGAAGCGCGCCATGCACCGCACGAAGATCATCGAGGGCCAGTTGCGCGGCATCGAGAAGATGATCGAGAACGACGACTACTGCGTCGACATCATCACGCTCTCGCTCGCGGTGCAGAAGTCACTGGGCTCCCTCAACAAGCTCCTCGTCGAGAACCACCTCCGCACCCACGTCACCGAGATGTACGAGGCGGGCGGCGAGCAGCGCGAAGCAGCAGTGGCCGAACTCGTGCGCATCTTCGAGCTCTCCAACAACCGGGGGTAGGCGAGCGGATGCTGCGCATCGAGCTGGTCACGGGCGACATCACCGTGCAGCGGGTCGATGCGATCGTGAACGCGGCGTACTCCTCGCTCCTCGGCGGCGGCGGGGTCGACGGCGCGATCCACGCCGCCGGCGGACCCGAGATCCTCGCCGAGTGCCGCCGCCTCCGCGCGACCGCGCTGCCCGGCGGCCTGCCGACGGGCGAGGCCGTCGCGACGACCGCCGGCCGCCTTCACGCGCGCTGGGTCATCCACACGGTCGGGCCCGTCTGGCCCGACGAGGGAGCCGAGGCCGACGCCCGGCGCCGACTGCTCGCCGCCGCGTACCGCAACTCGATCGGCCTCGCCGCCTCGCTCGGCGCCGCCTCCGTCGCCCTCCCGGCCGTCTCGGCCGGCGTCTACGGCTGGCCGGCGACGGATGCCGCGCGCGTCGCGCTCTCGACGGCGGCCGACGCCCCAGCTCCCGGGCTCATCCGGTTCGTGCTCTTCTCCCCCGCCATGCGCGACGTCTTCGCCGAGGCGGCGGCAGCCCTCGGCATCGACGAGGCAGCCGCCGACTGAGCAGCGGGCGCGCTCGATCAGGTGCCCGGCGCCGTGACGGCCAGCCAGTCGTCGAGCTCGCTCGGCTCGTCGGTGATGATGCCGTCGACGCCGAGCGCGCTCACCTCCTCCCAGTGCTCATGGCTGTTGAGCGTGTAGCAGAGCACGGCGATGCCGGCGTCGTGCAGGGCGACGAGGGCGCCGGGCTGCGCGGTGACGGAAGCCGCGGTGGTGCCGAACCCGATGACCCCGAGGCGCTCGGCCATGGGCACGGGGTTCGCCGGGAGCTCCCGGATGAGCATGATGCGGGGTATCGTCGGCGCGACGCGCTGCAGTGCGAAGAGCGTCTCGAGGCTGAAGCTCTGCAGCACGACCCGACCGCGGAGGCCATGGCGCTCGATGAGCCCCGTCACGGCGCGGATGCCCTCGGCGCCCCAGTCGGCCTTCAGCTCGATGAGGGCACGGGCCTCGTCGCGCTCGGCGAGGGCCTCGAGGAAGGCGTCGAGCGTCGGGACCCGAGTCCCCGCGAACTCCGCGCCGTACCATGCGCCCGCGTCGAGCCGCTCGACGGCGGCGGCGTCGAGCTCGCCGATCGAGCGCGTGTCGCCCGTGATGCGCTCGAGCGTCGTGTCGTGGAACAGCACGGGGACACCGTCGCTCGTGAGCTGCACGTCGGTCTCGACGAACGCGAGCTCGTCCATGGCGAGTTCGAGTGACGGCATCGTGTTCTCGGGGGCGGCGGCACGGTCGCCGCGATGGCCGACGGTGAAGGCCGGCTCCCCCGGCTCGCGGAGCGCCCCGAAGACGTCGATCGCGTAGACCGTCGGGGGCACCTGGGCGAAGAGCAGGAGCCCGGCCAGCAGGGCGGCGGCGAGGCTCGCGAGGCTGACCCGCACCCCGCGGGGCGGCGGGCTCAAGAGGCGTGGCGGTCGGGCTGGTTCGGTCGTTCGGGTGGCAGGGGCGGCTGGGGCGGGCCGCCGACGCCGGGTCGCCGAAGCGACCGTGTCGAGGGGGTGGAACACGGGTTCGGGCCTTTCCACCGTCGCGCGCCGTTGCGCGATCGGTGCAGGTCACTCTAGCAACACCGTTACCGTTTCGTTACCTCCCGTTCGCGGGTGGCACGACCTCATCGGTCTCGGCGGCGCCGTGAGGATACTCCGCCGATCGGCGCTGGAACTCCAGGATCGCGTGATTGCGGACCCGCCCCTCGGCGATCTCCGTGGCGCGGTCGATCGTCTCGGACGCCGCCCAGGCGTCGGGGCCCTCCATGACGGTGCGCAGGAAGGGCATCAACGCCTCGCTGATCTCCCACGTGGCGGAGTTCCAGAGGAAGGAGGGACTGTGGTCGACGGCGTAGTAGTTGGTCGAGTCGCCGACCGTGAACATCGGATCCTCGAACGACGTGGGGCGGGCCCATTCGAAGCCCATTCCGGCATCGACCGACACGTCGACGATGAGGCTGCCCGGCCGGAAGAGCCCGAGATCCTCAGTACGCAGGTAGGTCAGCGGCGAGTTCGGATCCTGCAGCGTGCAGTTCACCACGATGTCGCGCTCGGCGAGGAACGGCGCCAGGGCGACCGGTCCGTCGTCCGTGTTGACCGTGCTCTCGAACGGAGCCTCGGGGTCGTGCTCGAACTGGATGATGTCGACGGACGGGATCGGTGAGCTCACCGCGGCGGTGTCGCGGTTGGTGAGCACCCGGACGTCGTGGATGCCGTGGGCGTTCAACGCGGTCACCGCGCCGCGCGCGGTCGCGCCGAACCCGATGACGACCGCGCTCAACCGTCGTCCGTAATCTCCCGTCGATCCGCACAGCTGCAGGGCGTGCAGCACCGAGCAATAGCCTGCGAGCTCGTTGTTCTTGTGGAACACGTGCAGGCCGAAGCCGCCACTGGCGGTCCAGTGGTTCATCGCCTCCCACGCGATGAGGGTGAGCCGCTTGTCGATGGCGAGCTGGGTGAGCTCGCGGTCCTGCACGCAGTGCGGCCAGCCCCACAGCACCTGGCCGTCGCGGAGCTGCTCGAGGTCGGCCGCCTGCGGCTTCGGCAGGAGCACGACCTCGCTCCGCGCGATGACCTCCTCGCGGGTGCCGAGGGAGCCCACCAACGCTCCGAGCTCGTCGTCCGAGATCCCGAAGAGCTCGCCGTAGCCGTGTTCGAGGATCATCCGCTCCCGAAGGTCGGGATCGATGCGCTCGAAGTGCGACGGATGCAGCGGAAGCCGCTTCTCGTCGGGCTTGCGCGAGTGCGCGAGCACCCCGATCGTGAGGAGTCGGGGGGTCGTCGTGCCGGCCATTTCGGACGTCCTGTCTCCCGCCGGTGCGTGCGCGACGGATTCTCTCAGAGGAATCCGCGAGGAACTGGGTCGCCGTCGAATCACCGGCCGCGCGATCGACGGCCTGCCCTGAGGCTACGCCATGTCCTGCCCGCCGCAACCGGCGACGCGGACCACGCTCCACGAGCACCCGGCGACAGCTCAGTCCTCGTCGACGCGATGGGCGACGCGTGCCGCCTCGGCCTCCGCCTCGGCCTCTGCGGTGATGCGATTGGCCATGCCCGCGAAGATGATGCCGTGGAACGGGAAGATCGCCCACCAGTAGAGGCGCCCCGAGAGACCCTTCGGGAAGAACACCGCACGCTGGCGGTACTCGGCACCGCCGTCCGGCGCGGACCGCGCCTCGAGTTCCAGCCACGCCCGTCCCGGCACGCGCATCTCGGCACGGAGACGGAGGAAGCTGCCGCGGTCGATCGCCTCGACGCGCCAGAAGTCCACGGCGTCGCCGACGTGGAGCGTGTCGGGATCGCGCCGCCCCCGGCGGAGGCCCACGCCGCCGGTGAGCTTGTCGACCCACCCCCGCACCGCCCAGGCGAGCGGGAACGAGTACCAGCCGTTCTCGCCGCCCACGCCCTCGATGACGCGCCAGAGCTCGCGCACGGGAGCCGGGGTCCGTCGCTCGCGCTCGTCGAGGTAGACCGTGTGCCCCGCCCAGTCGGGATCGCTCGGCAGCGGATCGCTCGGCGCCCCGGCCACCTCGGCATTGCGCCAGCTCGTCTCGACCTCGCCCGCCCGCTCGCGCTCGAGTGCCAGCCGCACCGCGACCCGGTAGGGCAGCAGCCCCTCGGAAGGCGGTGGAATCACCTGGTCGATGTCATGATCGCGCATCACGCAGTCGAACTGGAGCGACTCGATGATCGGCACGGCGATGCGACGCGGGATCGGGGTCACGAGGTTGACCCATTGCCCGGCGAGCCACGGCGTCAGCACGGGCAGGGCGGCGATCGGTCGTTGCGGCAGTCCGGCTTCGACCGCGTAGCCGTTCATGAGCTGCCCGTAGCGGAGGATGTCTGGGCCGCCGATGTCGAAGGCACGGCTCGCCTCGAGCGGCGCCTCCGCCGCAGCGACCAGGTAGGTGAGCACGTCGCGCACTGCGATGGGCTGGATGAAGCTGCGCACCCAACGGGGCGCCGGCATGTACGGGAGCACCTCGGTGAGGTGACGGATCATCTCGAACGAGGTCGAGCCGGAACCGATGATCACCCCGGCCTGCAACACGATCGTCGGCACGCCGGAGGCGATCAGCACCTCGCCGACCTGCGCGCGGGAACGCAGGTGGCGCGAGAGCCGCTCGCCCTCGGGGTGCAGTCCACCGAGATACACGAGCCGTGACACCCCATTGCGCCGCGCTGCGCTCGCGACGTTCTCGGCGATGCGGCGTTCGGTCGCCTCGAAGTCCCCCTGGCCGCCCATGGAATGCACGAGGTAGTAGACGACGTCGACGCTCTCCACCGCGGCATCGACGGAGCCCGGATCGAGGAGGTCGCCTTCGACGACCTCGACCTCGCCACGCCACGGCACGTCGCGCAGGCGTTCGGGCCGGCGGGCGAGCACGCGGACCTCGTGCCCCGCGGCGAGGAGCCTGGGCACGAGTCGTCCGCCGATGTATCCGGTCGCCCCGGTGACGAGCACATGCACACGCAACCCCCAACGATCGTCGAACGACGAACGAACCTACGAGCGTTCGTTGCCTCGACGATAGTTGCCGCTCGCGCGCGCGAGAAGGTGCTGCACCTGTGAATCGTCGGCGCGCTGCAGGCCGGCCACGAGCCTGGCCGCCTCGCGCCCGCCGACGGTCATCACCGGTTGGCCGCCACGGAACACGGTCACGCCGCCCTGCTTCGTGATGCGGTACTCGAAGGGGTCGGTCGCGAGGCGACCCCGCTCGTCTGACGCGCCGTTGCGTCCGGACATGGTGCTCCTATCGCAGGCTCTTCGTGTGCCAGACCGTCTTCGTCTCCGTGAACGCGGCGATGCGGCCGAGCGCGGGCGCCGCGGCATCCGGGCCCGACTCCGGTCGCAGCACGCGCTTCAGCGTGTCGGCCGCGTCGACCTCGAGCGAGATCCAGTCGAGCGCGCCCGCGCCGACCAGATCGAGCGCGTTGACGTCGGCATGGCTCGCGAGCCACGGCGCGATCTCGGCGGGCGAGCCCGTCAGCACGTTGACGACGCCCTTCGGCACGTCGCTCGTGGCGAGCACCTCGGCGAGGCTGATCGCCGACAGCGGGAAGCGCTCGCTCGCGACCGCCACGACGGCGTTGCCCGCCACGAGCGCCGGCGCGACCGCGGACACGAAGCCGAGGAGCGAGCTGTCTTGCGGCACGACGATCGCCACGACGCCGGTCGGCTCCGGCACCGAGATGTTGAAGTACGGTCCGGCGACGGGGTTCGCGTTGCCGGCGACCTGGGCGAACTTGTCGGCCCACCCGGCGTACCAGACCCAGCGGTCGATCGCCTCGCCGACCTGAGCGGATGCCACGGCGCGCGTGACCCCCTCGGCCTCCTCGATCTCGGCGACGAACTGCGCCCGGCGCCCCTCGAGGAGTTCGGCGATGCGGTAGAGCACCTGTCCGCGGTTGTACGCCGTGGCGCCCGACCAGCCCGAGACGGCGGCCCGTGCGGCGACGACCGCGTCGCGGGCGTCTTTCCGGGAGGCCAGCGCGGCGTTGGCGAGGAACGAGCCGTCGGCGGCGAGCACCTCGTAGGTGCGGCCCGACTCGCTGCGCGGGAACGCTCCGCCGATGTAGAGCTTGTACGTCTTCGGCACGGCGAGGCGGCTCATCGCTTCGATCCCTTCGTCGCGTTCTTGAGCGTTCGGGCGGGCTTCGCGGTCCGCGAGCGCTTCGCGGGCGCCGAGGCATCCGCTTCGACGGCCGCGGTGGATGCGCGGCCACTGATCGCCGCGTGGCTCGTCGACGACTGCCCGATCGGGGCGGGTGCGAGGTACGCGCCGAGGCCGTGACGGCCGCCCTCGCGGCCGTAGCCCGACTCCTTGTAGCCGCCGAACGGCGACGCGGGGTCGAACCGGTTGAAGGTGTTCGCCCAGATCACGCCGGCGCGCAGCTGGTCGGCGACCGCCAGGATGCGGCTGCCCTTGTCGGTCCAGATGCCGGCCGAGAGGCCGTAGGGGGTGTTGTTCGCCTTGGCGATGGCCTCGGCCGGGGTGCGGAAGGTCAGGACCGAGAGCACCGGGCCGAAGATCTCGTCGCGGGCGATGCGGCTCGAGGTCTGCACGCCCGTGAAGATCGTCGGCGCGAACCAGAAGCCGTTCTCGGGGATCTCGCAGGGCGCGGTCCAGCGCTCGGCGCCCTCGGCCTCGCCGATGTCGGAGAGCGTGCGGATGCGCTCGAGCTGCTCCTTCGAGTTGATGGCTCCGATGTCGGTGTTCTTGTCGAGCGGGTCGCCGAGGCGGAGCGTCGACAGGCGCAGCTTCAACCGCTCGACGACCTCGTCGTGGATGTTCTCCTGCACGAGGAGGCGCGAGCCGGCGCAGCAGACGTGCCCCTGGTTGAAGAAGATGCCGTTGACGATGCCCTCGACGGCCTGGTCGATGGGCGCGTCGTCGAAGACGATGTTCGCGGCCTTGCCGCCGAGCTCGAGGGTGACCTTCTTGTCGGTGCCGGCGACCTGCTTGGCGATCGCCCGGCCGACGCCGGTCGATCCGGTGAACGCGACCTTGTCGACGCCCTCGTGCGAGACGAGGGCAGCACCGGTGTCGCCCGCGCCCGTGATGATGTTCACGACGCCGGCCGGAAGCTCGGCCTGCTGCAGGATCTCGGCGAAGATGAGCGCCGTCAGCGGCGTGGTCTCGGCGGGCTTCAGCACGACGGTGTTGCCGGCGGCGAGTGCCGGGGCGATCTTCCACGCGAGCATGAGCAGCGGGAAGTTCCACGGGATCACCTGCGCGGCGACGCCGAGGGAGCGCGGGTTCGCGCCGAGGCCGGCGTGATCGAGCTTGTCGGCCCAGCCCGCGTAGTAGAAGAACCACGCTGCCACGAGGGGCACGTCGACGTCGCGCGACTCCTTGATCGGCTTGCCGTTGTCGAGGGACTCGGCGACGGCGAGCTCGCGGGCGCGCTCCTGCACGAGGCGGGCGATGCGGAAGAGGTACTTGCCGCGGTCGCGCCCGCTCATCTTCGACCAGGTGCGGTCGTAGGCGCGACGGGCGGCGGCCACCGCAGCGTCGACGTCGGCGGGGTTCGCGTTCGCGATCATCGCGATGCGCTCTTCGGTCGCCGGGCTGATGGTCTGGAACGGTTCGCCGCGGCCGTCGACGAACTCGCCGTCGATGAAGAGGCCGTAGCTGTCGCGGAGCGAGAGGATCGCGCGCGACTCGGGTGCGGGTGCGTAGTCGAGGAAGCTCATGTTGTCCGTCTCAGTCGATCGTCACGTAGTCGGCGCCGGAGTAGTGCCCGGTCGCGATCTTCTGCCGCTGCAGCAGCACGTCGTTCAGGAGGCTCGAGGCGCCGAAGCGGAAGAGGTGCGGCTGCAGCCAGTCTTCGCCGACGGTCTCCGCGACCGTCACGAGGTACTTGATGGCGTCCTTCGACGAGCGGATGCCGCCGGCGGGCTTGACCCCGATGCGCTGGCCCGTCGCGAGGTGCCAGTCGCGCACGACCTCGAGCATGAGGAGCGTGACCGGCAGCGTCGCCGCGGGGGCCACCTTGCCGGTCGAGGTCTTGATGAAGTCGCCGCCCGCGAGGATCGAGAGCCACGACGCACGGCGCACGTTGTCGTAGGTCACGAGCTCGCCGGTCTCGAGGATCACCTTGAGGCTCGCGCTCGTGCCGTCTGGACGGGCGCACGCCGCCTTCACCGCGGCGATCTGGTCGAAGACGAGGCCGTAGCGACCGGCGAGGAACGCCCCGCGGTCGATGACCATGTCGATCTCGTCGGCACCCGCTGCGACGGCCTCGGCCGTGTCGGCGAGCTTGATGTCGAGCGAGGCGCGGCCGCTCGGGAAGGCCGTCGCCACCGCGGCGACGGAGATGAGGCCGTCGTCGGGGTCGCCGTGCGCGGCGCCGAGGGCGTCGACCGCGAATGGCACCATGTCGCCGTAGACGCAGACGGCTGCGACGCGAGGCGTCGAGGCATCCGACGGGTCGGGGTTGACCGCCTTCGCGACGAGGGAACGCACCTTGCCGGGAGTGTCGGCGCCTTCGAGCGTCGTGAGGTCGATGAGCTCGATGATGCGGTCGAGCGCCCACTTCTTGGAGCTCGTCTTGATCGAACGCGTGCCGAGCCCGGCAGCGCGCTGCTCGAGGCCGACGGCGTCGACGCCCGCGATGCCGTGCAGGTAGCGCCGCAGGGTCGCATCGTCGGGCTCGCCGCCGAGCACGGCGATGGCCCGCTCGCGGGCTGAGACGAGGGAGGTGCCTGACATGAGAGGTGACCTGGCTTTCGTGAGAGGTGCGATGGGACGGCGTCAGCCGCCGAGGAGGTGGAGGGCGGTGGCCTCGTCGGTGACGAGCACCGAGCAGAGACTGCTGCGCACGACCGCGTCGGCGACGGCGAGCTTGCCCGGCCCCGAGATCACGGCGATCGCGAGGTGCGCCTTGCGCAGTTCGTCGAGCGTGAGGCCCACGGTGCGCGCGTCGAGCGC
This sequence comes from Agromyces fucosus, assembly GCF_004134865.1. Lineage (GTDB taxonomy): Bacteria > Actinomycetota > Actinomycetes > Actinomycetales > Microbacteriaceae > Agromyces > Agromyces fucosus. The sequence continues at coordinate 164,846 of NZ_SDPO01000004.1, forward strand.
CGGGTCGACGATGTTGCCGTCGGAGTCGATGTAGCGGCCCACGACGTCGCCGACGGCGCCTTTCTGCACGAGCAGGTCGACGTCGGGCGCCGAGAGGTACCCGCTCTCGACGTGCACCGAGGAGTGATCGGCGGCGCCTGCACTGAACAGGTACGCGTCGGCCGAGCGGGCGAGTTCGATGACGCCGGCGACGACGCGGTCGGACTCGATCGCCTCTTTCGTCTCGAGCCGCTCGAGGATCGCGGGACTCGGCAGCAGCGTGGCACTGCCGCCGCCCTTCTGGGCGATGCCGACCGCGGTGGCCGCTGCGGTGCCCGGCCGGCGGTTGAGGCTCACGCCGCCGTTGATCTGCACGACGTTGACGCCCGTCGCCCAGCCCTGGCGGAGGTGCTGCGAGATCTCGAAGAGCGTGCGGCCCCAGCTCACGCCGAGGGTGCGCGGCACCGGCCGCAGCGCAGTCAGGTAGTCGGCCGCCGCCTGGGCGGTGCGAGCCTGGAGCTCTTCGGGCGAGGTGACACCGGCCGTCGACACGACGATCGCGTCGGCGAGCCCGCGCTCGTCGCGGAGGCGCCGCTCGATCGGCAGGCGCCTGGCCCGCGGGTGCAGGATCTCGATGCGGATGAACCCGCGCTGCTTCGCCTGTGCGAGGAGACGCCCGACCTTCCACCGGGTGAGGCGCAACGCCTGCCCGATCTCGTCTTGGGTCTTGTTCTCTTCGTAGTAGAGCTCAGCCGCCCTGATCGAGAGCAGTTCGTCGATCTCGTCCATGCGCCTCCTCGTTCCCCTCCAGCGTAGGCACGTGGATGCGCATCAGCAACACTCGCAGGCGATCGTGCTCATATGAGCAGACGAGCGGATGTCGCGCGCGCCCGAGCGACACCGAGGCGAGCACCTCGCGACGGAGCCGGAACGATGTCCGATCCGGGTCTCAGCCGCCGAGCAGCGGCGGCTCCCCCGGAGGTTCGGTGCCTTCGGTGCGGCGGCGACCTCGGCGAGTTGCAGGAAGGTGTCCATGGCACCCGGATACTACGACCGCACCGCGACCGCGGCAATGGTGCAGCCGAGGAGGCCCGCCGCTCAGGCGGTGTGCTCGTCCTCGAGGTAGCCGGGGCGAGCGACGACCGCACCGGCGATGGCCGCAGGCACGGCGGAGGCGAGCAGGAAGACGATCGGCCAGGTCCACCCGCCCGTCGCCTCGTGCAGGAGCCCGACGACGAGCGGCCCGATGGCGACGATCAGGTAGCCGCCGGACTGCACGAAGCCCGAGAGGGCGACGGAACCCGCATGGGTTCGCGTGCGCAGGTTGATGAGCACGAGGGCGAGGGGGAAGAGCAGCGGCCCGGTGCCGGCCAGCGCGACCCACAGCCAGGTCAGCGTGCCCGGAACGAGCAGTAGGCCGAGGTACCCGACCACGAGCGTCGCGACCGAGACGACCACGAGCAGCCCCACCTTGCCGTAGCGGGCGGCGAGGAGCGGCACGAGCAGCCCGGCGGGCAGGCCCATGGCGGCGTACAGCGAGAGCAGCACCCCTGCCTCACCGGGCGAGACGCCCGCGATGTCCTGCAGGATCGTCGGCAGCCAGGCGAATACCGCGTAGGCGTTGAAGCCCGAGACGGCGAAGACGATCATGAGCGACCAGGCCAGCGGCGAGCGCACCGCGTACCGGAGCAGGCCCGGATCGGCCTCCTCGGGCAGCGCCTCGATCGCGCGAGCCTTCGGATGCACGAGCACGGCGATCCACGGCACGAGCGAGATCGCCGCGACGAACGCCCACTCGCCGAGGGAGACCCGCCAGCCCGCGGCCTCCGCCACCGGCACGGCGATGAGCGGCGGCATGAATGTGCTGATCGACATCGCCGTCACGTAGATCGTCGTGACGAGGCCGATGCGATCGGGGAAGTACCGCTTCACGAGCGGCGGGAGCAGCACGTTGCCGACGCCGATCGCCGCGAACGTCGCCGCCGACGCGGCCACGAGCCAGAGCGCCGAACCAGCCAGCCCGCGACCGGCGAGCCCGATCGAGAGCGCCACGAGCGCGATGATGAGCGTCAGCTCGAGCCCGAGTCGCTTCGCGACCATCGGAGTCAGGATGCCGAAGAGCGCGTAGCAGAGCGGCGGCAGCATGCCGAGGAAGCCGACGACCACCGGCGCGAGCGGCAGCTCGACCTCGAGCTGGTGGAGGATCGGCGAGAGCGACGCCACCGCGGTGCGGAGGTTGAACGCCACGAGCACGATGCCCACGAGGGCGAGGGTTCGACCCGCCCACAGCGGTCGGGGCGCGAGCGAGGTCATTCCCTCGAGTCTAGAGGCGGGGCGCTTCGCGCTCAGGCGCCGAGGATGACCCGCGAGCGCTCGACGTCGTCGCGGATGGTGTCGACGAGCGCCTCGATGCTCGTGAACGCCACCATGCCGCGGATGCGCTCGACGAACTCGACGTCGACGACGTGGTCGTAGAGGTCGAGTTCCCGATCGAGCACGTAGGCCTCGACCTGCTTCTTCGCGACACCCTGGAACGTCGGGTTGTCGCCGACCGAGATCGCGGCCGGATACCGCGTGCCGGCGTCGGTCAGCCAGCCCGCGTACACGCCGTCCGACGGGATGAGTCCCTCGGACTCGGGCGACAGGTTCGCCGTCGGATAGCCGAGCTCGCGTCCGCGGGCAGCCCCGTGCACGACGATGCCCGACACCGTCGGCGTGTGGCCGAGCAGTTCGGTCGCCCGTCGCACGTCGCCCTCGGCGAGGAGCTCGCGGATCCACGTGGAGGAGACGCGCCGCTCCCCCTCGGGCCGCACGTCGTCGATGACTTCGACCGTGAACCCGAACTTCGCACCGAGCTCGATCAGCAGCGGCACGTCTCCCGCGCCCCGGGCTCCGTAGCGGAAGTCGGCGCCGACGAGCACGGCCTTGGCGTCGAGCGCGTCGACCAGCACGCGCTCGACGAACTCGGTGGCCGGCACCGAGGCGAGCGCGCGGTCGAACGGCAGCAGCAGCGTGGCGTCGACGCCCGTCGTGGCGAGCAGCTCGAGCTTCTGGCGCACGCTCACGAGCGAGTCGGGGCACTTGTCGGGTGCCAGCAGGGCGAGCGGGTTGCGGTCGAAGGTGACGACGATCGTCGCGAGCTCGCGTTGCTCGGCGATGCCGCGGGCGCGGGCGATGACCGCTCGGTGGCCCTGGTGCACGCCGTCGAACTTGCCGATCGTCACGACGGACGGGCCGAGACCAGTGGGCACGGCGCCGAGTCCCTTGAAGGTCTTCACGAGGCTACCGCTTTCGAAGTCGGGCGGTGGCGTGCGAGCCACCACATGCCGAGCACGGGCAGCACGAGGGGGATGAACAGGTAGCCGGCGCCGAATCGCGACCACACCGTGTCGTGCGGGAAGAGCTCGGGGAAGACGATGCTGAGCGTGCCGATGACGATGACGCCCGTGAACTCGAACACGATCGTCGCCCAGGCGACACGGTACCAGGCGATGCCCGGGCGCACGAGGGCGATCGTCGCGACGATGTAGACGACCGCGGCGAGCGCCGAGAGCGTGTACGCGAGCGGCGCCTCGTCGAACTTCGATGCGATCTGCACGAACGAGCGCCCCGTCGCCGCGAGCGCGAGCACCCCGTAGACGGCCACGAGCACTCGCCCGATGCCGCTCATCCGTCGGCCTTCTCGTGCCTCGGGTTCGGCACTGCGCACGTCACTCATGTCGATCGATTCTCTCAGACGGGCGCTCACGCCTGCTGCACGGTCCAGATCTGGAACATGCGGTAGACCATGACGCCCACCGACAGCGCGGCGACGCCGAGGATGACCGTCGACCAGCGGTTGCGTTCGAGCAGCGCCCAGAAGGCGGCCGCGGGCGGAAGGATGAGGGCGCCGACGAGGTAGGTGCCGAACTCGAGCACGCTGCCCGTCGGCTCGTTGCCGAGCGCCGGCGCGATGAACGCGACGATGACCTGCACGAGGAGGAGGACCTCGACGAGGGCGAGCGCACCGATCGTCAGATCGCCCGGCACCCGACCGGCGAGCCCCATCGCGATGCAGAGCAGGCCGGCCGCGACCGCGACGGCGAGCTGCACCCAGGTGAACCACTCGATCATGCTTCGCCGCCCTGCGGCTCGACCGGCTCCTGCGGGTCGGCGGGCGGGAATCCGGTGACGACCTTCAGCTGCCGTCCGCGGGGTTCGACGATCGCGACCAGGTGGTCACGAGGGTCGATGGCAGCGAGCACCGCGGGCACCGGGGCGTCGGATGCCTCGAGGCCGGCCACCGCGTCGACGTCGACCCGCTTGCCGTGACCGAGGTCGACGGCCTGCTGGGCCGTGAGCGCCACCGCGGGCAGGGCCCGCCGCGCGGCATCCGCTGGGCTCATGATGGCGCTCGCGACGTCGAATCCCTCGAGTTCGCCGGCCTCGTCGACGCCGAAGCGCCCGATGCGCGTACGCCGGAGCGCGGTGAGGTGGCCGCCCGTGCCGAGCGTCGCGCCGAGGTCCCGCGCGAGGGCGCGGATGTACGTGCCCGACGAGCACTCGACGCGGACGTCGACGTCGAGGTGGCCGTCGCCGGCCCGGAACGCGAGGATCTCGAACGCCGAGACGGTGACCTTGCGGGACGCCAGTTCGACGGTCTCGCCGTCGCGCACGCGCTGGTACGCGCGCTTGCCGGCCACCTTGATGGCGCTGACCGCGCTCGGCACCTGCTCGATGTCTCCCGTGAGCGGCACGACCGCGGCCCGCACATCGTCTTCGGCGACCGCGGCGACGACGTCGGCGGAGGCGGCGGCGAGCGCGTCGCCCTCGGCGTCATCGGTCGTCGTGTTCCACCCGAGGCGGATGGTGGCGAGGTATTCCTTGTCGAGGCCGACGAGGTAGTGCAGGAGGCGGGTGGCGCCGTTCACGCCCAGGACGAGGAGGCCGGTGGCCATCGGGTCGAGGGTCCCTGCGTGGCCGATCTTGCGCGTGCCGGCGAGGCGGCGCATGCGCGAGACCACGTCGTGGCTCGTGATTCCCTGCGGCTTGTCGACGAGGAGGATGCCGCTGTTCACGCCGTACAGGCTAACAGCCGCGCGCGGTCCGCCCGCGCGACCGGCCCGCGCGGGCACGCCTACGCTGGAGCGGTGAGGATCGGCATCATCGGCGCAGGCGCGCTCGGCGGCACATTCGCGGCACTGCTCTCCAAGGCGGGCCACGACGTGGAGGTCACGGCACGCGGTGTAGGGCTCGCGGCGATCCGCGAGTCGGGCATCGCCCTCAGCGGTGCCTACGGGGAGGTGCATGCCCGCGTGACCGCCGGCGAGCGGCTCACGATGGCCCCCGAACTCGTGCTCGTCTGCACGAAGGCGCAGGACGCGGCATCCGCCATCGCCGACAACGCGGAGCTCATCGGCGACGTGCCCGTCGTCGTCGTGCAGAACGGCCTCGACGGCGTCGCGACCGCTGCACGGCTCCTCCCCCGCGCCTCCTGCATGGGCCTGCTCTCGATCATCGCCGCCAACTACACGGAGCCCGGTGTCGTGCGTGTCACGACGCCGGCGACGAGCTACCTCGGCCGCGGCGACGGCCCGGCCGACGCCGAGTGCACGCGCGTCGCCGCCGTGCTCTCCGCGGCGGTTCCGGTCGTCGCGATCCCCGGTTTCCGAGGCGCGCAGTGGACGAAGCTCGTCGTCAACATGCTGAACGCCGTGCCCGCGATCGTCGGCCGCAGCGTGCAGGACGTCGTCGACGATCGACGCCTGCGCCGCGTCGTGACGGCGTCGATGCGGGAGACCGTGCGCATCGCCGTCGCCCAGGGCGTGCACTTCGGCTCGCTGCAGGGGCTCGGCGACCGGCGTCTGCGGTTCTTCGCACGACTGCCGCTCGCGATCGGACAAGTGCTGCCGTGGTCGATGCGCGTGCGCATGGGCGGCGTGCCGAACCTCGGATCGACGCAGCAGAGCCTGCGGCGTGGGCAGCCGACCGAGATCGACTTCCTGAACGGCGCGGTCGTGCGCCAGGCCTCGGCCATCGGCCTCGACGCGCCCGTGAACCGGGCGCTCACCGCGCTCGTGCACGAGGTCGAGGAGCGCGGCTCGTCGCTGCCGGTCGAGCGCGTGCTCGCCGACGTGCCGGCCTGAGCGACGACGAGCGTAGCGGCCCGGGCGACGACTGAGGGGGCCCGGCGAACCGGGCCCCCTCAGTCGTTTCTCGGCGAACGCTATGCGCGCCGGCGGCGGATGCGAGCCACCACGAGGAACGCGGCACCGGCGATCACGATGATGCCCGCGACGATCGCGATCGATGTGCCGGCGAAGCCGGTCTCTGCGAGGGCGGTGCTGCCGTTGCCGCCACCCGGGGGCGTTGCTTCCGGGCCGGTGGCGCACACGGGAGTCGCCTCCGGGTACGAGATCGTCACCGCGGTCTCGGGGTTCACGACGAGCTTCGCCTCCGTGATACCGCGGGTCCAGGCGAAGTTGCCGTCGGTCTCGACCCACTTGCCGTCGACGAGCGCCCAGCCCGGCCATCCGTTGGCCTTGCCCTCGGCGTCGACAGAGGCACCGGGCCACAGCTTCTTGCCTTCGAGCGTGCCGTCGGACTTGAGGTCACCCAGCACGATCGTCTCGGTGTTCGTGCCGTCGGTCATGACGAGGGAGACCGTTCGGTTCGTCACCGTGCCCTCGGGGTCGGTCAGCTTCACGTTGTAGTGGATCCACGGGGAGTCCGCCTCGCAGACACCCGTCGCCACGGAACCGTCGAGCGTCGCCGTCTCCGTCGTGGGGTCGCAGTCCTCATCGGTGAAGACGTGCTCGAAGGTCTTCGTCGTCGCGCCGTCGGTGAAGGTCTTGGTGCCCTTCACCGTCGCCGTCAGCCGCTCGATACCGCCGACGAGTCCGGTCGTCGACCAGTCGATGTCATCGGTGTCCGACGGCAGGGTGAAGCCGTCGGCGTCGGTGCCGCACTTGTCCGCCCAGGCAGGGTCGCCCGGAATGGCGAGCTTCTCGGGGTCGGGCGTCGTCGGCGTGAAATAGCTGTACGAGTAGTGGCTGACGGAGTCCTTGTCGGGGTGATCGATGACGACCGTCGCCTGCGGGGGCACGACAGGCACGAAGTACTTCGTGGTGCCGGCCTTGACGCAATAGCCGTCGATCAACTGTCCCGCGGGCGCCGTGACGGTGACCGTCGCGGGGCTGCCGGTCGTGTCGATCTTGCCGGAATCGAGCGGCTCGCAGATGAAATCGGGCTGAGCGGCCTGGGCGGGCAATGCGCCGACGGCGAGGGTCAGCGCGAGCGCGCCGACCATCGTCGCCGCGACGCGGAGTGCGCGGGTGTTCCTCATCGAATGAATCTCCTGGGGTCGGCCGGCGTGGGCCTGCGATACCAGGAGCGTCGACTGCGCGCCGAAGCGCGACGTGCCGTGCGAGCCCGATGCGACCGGCACACGGGTATATGCCGTGGTCGTGTTCGGGCGTGAGCGGCCAGATCGCCGCGTGGTGCAGCGTCGATCAGCTCGGGTGTTTCGGGTTTCGGGTATCACTGCTGCCGGGGGCGGTGCAATGTCGTCAAGTATGTCGTCCGAGATGGGGACAGGCTCGCCGTTTCGGCCCCGGAGATGGTGATTCACCCCCGAACTGGGGTATCAGCACCGAGGGGACCCGGCGAACCGGGCCCCCTCAGTCGTGCTTCAGCGAATGCTATGCGCGCTTGCGGCGGATTCGAGCCACCACGAGGAACGCGACACCGGCGATCACGATGATGCCGGCGACGATCGCGATCGTCGTTCCGGCGAAACCGGTGCTGGCGAGGCCCGTACCGTTCGACGCGGCGGGGGTAGCGCCCTCGCCGCCCGGAGGCGTGACCTTCGGTCCGATGGCACAGTTCGGCGTGGCCGGCGGGTACGAGATCTTGACGTCGAGCTCGGGGTTGACCACGAGCTGTGCCGTGATGTCACCGCGAGTCCAGGCGAAGTTGTCGTCGACCTCGATCCACTTGTCGCCGACGAGCGCCCAGCCGGGCCATCCGTTGGCCTTGCCATCGGCATCGACGGACGCACCGGGCCAGAGCACCTTGCCCGACAGGCTGCCGTTCTCGAGGTCGCCCAGCACGATCGTCTCGGTGTTGGTGCCGTCGGTCATGATGAGCGAGGCCGTGTTGCCGGTCGACTGCTCGTCGGGGTCGGTCATCTCGACATCGAAGGTGATCCACGGCGAGTCCGCCTCGCAGACGCCGGTCGCGAACGAGCCCGTGAGCGACGGCGCGATGCAGGGCTTGTCACTGTACGGGAACGCCCAGGTGACCGGGCCCCCCTCCTCGAACGCGTATCCGGGCTTCGCCGTGGCGGTCACCGTCCAGACCCCGTTCGCGTCGGCCGAGGCCCAGTCGATGGTGTCGGTGTCCGACGGAACCGTCAGCTTCTCGTTGTCGGGACCGCACTTGTCGGAGAATTCCGGCGCACCCACGAGCTCGATCGCACAAGGAGCGTCGTTCACCACGAAGGTCCACTCGTCCTTGGCACCGACCGGGAATGCGGAGCCGGCCTTGGCGGTCGCGGTGACCGTGATCGTGCCGTTCTCCTCCGAGGAGTTCCAGTCGATCGTGTCCGTGTCTTCGGGGACGGTCAGCTTCTCGTTGTCAGCACCGCACTTGTCGCTGAACGTCGGCTCGCCGACGACGTCGACGATGCACGGTGCGTCGTTGATCGTGAAGGTCCATGCCTTCGTCGCACCCTCGGGGAAGACGTTGCCCGGCTTCGCCGTCGCAGTGACCGTGATGACTCCATCGACCTCGGTCGAGTTCCAGTCGATCGTCGCCGTGTCCTCGGGAACCGTCAACTTCTCGTTGTCAGCACCGCAC
>NZ_SDPO01000004.1:173672-613236 GCF_004134865.1 Agromyces fucosus
TCGTCGCACCCTCGGGGAAGACGTTGCCCGGCTTCGCCGTCGCAGTGACCGTGATGACTCCATCGACCTCGGTCGAGTTCCAGTCGATCGTCGCCGTGTCCTCGGGAACCGTCAACTTCTCGTTGTCAGCACCGCACTTGTCGCTGAAGTCGGGGGCGCCGACCAGCTCGATCACGCACGGCTTGTCGTCGATCGTGAAGGTCCATGCCTTCGTCGCACCCTCGGGGAAGACGTTGCCCGGCTTCGCCGTCGCAGTGACCGTGATGACTCCATCGACCTCGGTCGAGTTCCAGTCGATCGTCGCCGTGTCCTCGGGAACCGTCAACTTCTCGTTGTCGGCACCGCACTTGTCGGAGAACGCGGGAGCGCCGACGACCTGCACGACGCAGGGCTTGTCGTCGATCGTGAACGTCCACGTCGTCTTCTCGCCCTTCTTGAACTCGTAGCCCGGCTTCGCCGTCGCCGTCACCGTGATGACGCCGTCCGACTCCGATGAGTTCCAGTCGATCCTCGCCGTGTCTTCAGGCACGGTCAGTTTCTCGTTGTCTGGTCCGCAGGTGTCGGAGAACGTCGGTGCGCCCTCGACCGGGATCTTGACGACGGGCTTGACGCAGTCCTCGTACTCGAGCAGGCTCTGATCGCCCTGTGCCGGCACCGAGATGACCTTGCCGTGCTTCTTGTACGAGAATGCCGGCCAGATGTCGCCCTTGTGGTCGATGTGGCCCGCGTTGTAGAAGGCTTCGACGGCCGTCTCGATGCGCACGTACGGGTTGGAGGCACTGCCGGTCGCGTGGCAGAACTCGATCTTCTTCACGGGCGTCTCGTCACCGCAGTCGCCCGCGAGCTGCTGCTTGAGCTGCCCGTCGGATCCCTTGGTCGCCCCGTTCCACGTCGTGTACGCGTAGACCCAGGGGCCGAAGCTCTTCGTGTCGCCGGCCAGCTGCTCGGTACCGAGCGTGATGGTCTTGTTGCCGGTCGTCGAGATCGGCCCGCGGTCCATGCCCTTCGCGCTCTTCGGCGTCCCGTCGAACTTGGTGGTGCCGACGCGCCACATCGTCGTGCCGGTCTTGCCGCTCGGCACGTTCGAGAGGGTCAACGTGTACGTCACGTCGTACATGCCGGTCTCGGTGTTGCAGACGGCATTGGCCTTGAGGTCGCCGGTGTGCGCGCTCGCGGGCGCTGCGACGCCGACGACGGCGATTCCCGCGCCGAGCGCGAGTGAGGTGAGGATGGCCGCGATGCGGCGGAACGGGCGTCGTGACGACCATCGCACACGAGTGCGGGCATCGCCGTCGGCGTGCGCCAGAGCGGCGCCGGGCTTGCTCATTCGGGGTGTCTCCATCGGTCGGCCCGGCAGGGTCGTCGAATCCGAGGTGACGGCGGCGCTCGGGGCGCACAGCGACGCCGACGGGCGCGGTGCGCTCGTCGACTGACGTCGGGTGGTTCGGGTGGTGATTTCGGGTTCGCGTAGCCGGGGGGCTTGGCTGTGTCCCCCATTATGTCCTCAGAAACGGGGACACGTCACCCTTTTCCTCGATCGGGGTACGAAATTCCTCCCGAATGGGGGACAAACCGGGCTGCGACGGCCCTGCGGCCGGTCAGCAGCTGTCGAAGAAGCGCCGACGCGGATGCTCCGGGTCGCTGTTGTCGATCACCACTGATGCCTCCAGACGAGGGTCGCTCTCGGCGTAGGCGATCCGGTCGGCAGGATCCAAGGGGTCGCCGTCGAGCGCGATGCGCACGTCCCAGAGGCCGGCGAGCCGCGGGCGGAGCACGAATCGACCGTCGAGCACGAGGATCGCGTCCTCGGGCCCCGTGATCCACTTCGGTTCCACCCATGCGTCCCGCGTCGGATCGAAGACCCGGGTGACGAAGGCGGTCGAGCCGCCGAGTCGGAACGGCTCGACGAGCACGCGGCGCAGTGCCGACTCGTCGAATCCGTACCGGTAGTACCGATCAGGGGTGTCGTCGCCGAAGACCGCCTGCGCCTCCCGCGAACGGTGGAAGCCCTCCATGCTCGCGCGGAACACCGCGTGGTCGCGTTCCGCGAGCACCTCGGCGAGATCGTCGGCGAGCTCGGTCTTGCCGCTTCGCAGCGGTCCGTCGATCGCGACGATCATGCGCCCGCGGCCGTGGTGCTGCAGCACCTCGTCGGCGATCGAGCGCAGGAAGGTGACCCGGGGCGTGGTGACGAGCCTCATGCGATGAGCCTAGCTCCGGGACATCCGCATCGCCGTAGGCTGGACGGATGCCCCGAACGCCGACCCCTGACGCGATCGCGCCTGCGGTCGTCGCCTGGTTCGCGGATGCCGCGCGGCCGCTGCCGTGGCGCGCCGCCGACGTCTCCCCGTGGGCCGTGCTCGTGAGCGAGTTCATGCTGCAGCAGACGCAGGTCGCGAGGGTCGTGCCACGGTGGGAGGCGTGGATCGAGCGCTGGCCGACACCCGCAGCCCTCGCGGCGGAGCCGCCGTCGGAGGCGGTGCGCGCGTGGGACCGGCTGGGGTATCCGCGACGTGCGCTGTGGCTCCATCGCGCGGCGGTCGAGATCGTCGAGCGGCACGGCGGCGAGGTGCCCGCCGACCTCGACGCGCTCCTCGCGCTGCAGGGCGTCGGACCGTACACGGCGCGCGCGATCGCGGCGTTCGCCTTCGGGCTGCGGGTCCCGGTCGTCGACACCAACACGCGACGGGTCATCGCTCGCGCGGTCTCGGGGCAGGCCGAGCCAGGGCCGCCGTCGACGAAGCAGGACCTCGCCGCGATGGCGGAGCTGCTCCCCCGCGACGACGACGAAGCCCGCCGGTTCAACGCGGGCGCCATGGAGCTCGGGGCCACGGTCTGCGCGGCGCGGGCGCCTGAGTGCGGTGCGTGCCCGATCGCCGGCTCCTGCGCCTGGCGCGACGCCGGCTACCCCGCCTACACGGGCCCGAGGAAGGCCGTGCAGGCGCGCTTCGAGGGCTCCGACCGCCAGGTGCGCGGACTCGTCATGCGCGAGCTCAGGGCGGCGCACCGCCCCGTCGGACGAGGCGAGTTCGAGCCCGTCTGGGCCGACGTCGCACAGCTCGACCGTGCGCTCATGACGCTCGTCGCCGACGGACTCGCCGTTCGTGACGACGACGGCTACCGGCTGCCCGAGGGCTGATCAGCGCGCGGCATCCGATTCGTCGACGCTGTCGTCGCCGTCGAAGATCTCTTCGCCGTCCTCGTCGAACTCGCGGGGCTTCACGTACGGGTCGGCCTCGCCGGCGTACTCGGCCGTCGCGGCGAGCGACGCCGTCTCGGCGTCGCGCGTCTGCGCCTCGCGGAGGAGTGCGCTGATGTGCTCGGCGTTCTCGGGGATCGCGTCGGCGATGAACTCGAGCGACGGGGTGAGCCGCGCCGTGATGTTGCGTCCGACCTCGCTGCGGAGCATCCCGGTCGCGGCCTTGAGGGCCTTGGCCGAGTCTTCGCGCTCCTCGTCGGTGCCGTACACCGTGTAGAAGATGCTCGCGTGCTGCAGGTCGCCCGTGACGCGGACGTCGGTGATCGTGACGAACCCGAGTCTCGGGTCGCGCAGGCCCTTGTCGAGCCGCTTGGCCACGATCTCCTTGATGCGATCGGCCATCTTCCTGGCCCGTGCCGGATCCGCCATGTCCCTCAGCCCTTCTTCTCCCCCGGGGCGTTGCACCCTTGGGGTTCCTGATTCTTCACTCCGATGAATCGGGGTAGGGGTCCCCGCTCTTCACCGGAGTGAAGAACGGGAACCCCTGCACACGATCTACGCCCGGGGCTTCTCCCGCATCTCGATGGTCTCGATCTCGTCGCCGACCTGGATGTCGTTGAACTTGCCGAGGCCGATGCCCGCCTCGAAGTCCGTGCGGACCTCGGTGACGTCGTCCTTGAAACGACGCAGCGACTCGATCGCGAGGTTGTCGCCGACGACGACGCCATCGCGGATGACACGAGCCTTGGCGTTTCGCGTGATCGTTCCCGACCGCACGATGACACCGGCGATGTTGCCGAACTTCGAGGAGCGGAACACCTCGCGGATCTCGGCGACGCCCGACTGGACCTCTTCGTACTCGGGCTTGAGCATGCCCTTGAGCGAGTCCTCGATCTCGTCGATGGCGTTGTAGATCACCGAGTAGAAGCGGATGTCGACGCCCTCGCGAGCGGCGCGCTCGCGCGCCTTCGTGTCGGGACGCACGTTGAAGCCCACGATGATCGCGTTGTCGATCGTCGCGAGGTTCACGTCGCTCTCGGTGATGGCACCGACGCCGCGGTGGAGGATGCGCAGCTGCACGCTGTCGTCGACCTCGATCTTCATGAGCGACTCCTCGAGTGCCTCGACGGCACCCGACACGTCACCCTTGATGATGAGGTTGAGCGACTCGACCTTGCCCTCTTCGAGCGCACGGGTGAAGTCCTCGAGCGAGATGCGCTTGCGCGCCTTGGCCAGCTGGGCGTTGCGCTCTGCGGCCTCTCGCTTCTCGGCGATCTGACGCGCGGTGCGGTCCTCCTCGGTGACGAGGAAGGTGTCGCCGGCGCGCGGGACGCTTGAGAGGCCCTGCACCTGTACGGGACGCGACGGGGTGGCCTCCGCCACGGCGTCGCCGTTCTCGTCGACCATCGCACGAACGCGGCCGTAGGCCGTGCCTGCGACGATCGCGTCGCCGACGCGCAGCGTTCCGGACTGGATGAGCACGGTCGCGACCGCACCACGGCCCTTGTCGAGCTTCGCCTCGATGGCGACACCGCGGGCGTCCTTGTTCGGGTTCGCGCGGAGGTCGAGCCCGGCGTCGGCGGTCAGGAGCACTGCGTCGAGCAGGTCCTGGATGCCGATGTTCTCGCGGGCCGAGACGTCGACGAACATGACGTCTCCGCCGTACTCCTCGGCGACGAGGCCGAACTCGGTGAGCTGCTGGCGCACCTTCGCCGGGTTGGCGTCGGGCTTGTCGATCTTGTTCACCGCGACCACGATCGGCACGTTCGCCGACTGCGCGTGGTTCAGCGCCTCGACCGTCTGCGGCATGATGCCGTCGTCGGCCGCGACCACGAGGATCGCGATGTCGGTCACCTGCGCACCACGTGCACGCATGGCGGTGAACGCCTCGTGACCCGGGGTGTCGATGAAGGTGATCGCGCGGTCGATGCCCTCGTGCTCGGTGTGCACCTGGTACGCACCGATGTGCTGGGTGATGCCGCCGGCCTCGCCTGCCACGACGTTCGCGTTGCGGATCGCGTCGAGGAGTCGCGTCTTACCGTGGTCGACGTGACCCATGACGGTGACGACCGGAGGACGCTGCTGGAGGTCTTCGTCGGTCTCGTCCTCGAGCTCCTGGTCGAGGTCGATGTCGAAGCCCTCGAGGAGCTCGCGGTCTTCGTCTTCGGGCGAGACGACCTGGATCTTGTAGCCGAGCTCTTCGCCGAGCACCTGGAAGGTGGCTTCGTCGAGCGACTCGGTCGCCGTGGCCATCTCACCGAGGTGGAACAGCACCGTCACGAGCGAACCGGGGTTCGCGTCGATCTTGTCGGCGAAGTCGGAGATCGACGAGCCGCGACGCAGACGGATGACGGTGTTGCCGTCGCCGCGGGGAACGCTCACGCCGCCGAGCGACGGGGCCTCCCGCATCTCGAATTCGGCCCGCTTCGTCCGCTTCGACTTGCGCGACTTGCTCTTGCCGCCGCCACGACCGAAGGCACCTGCCGTGCCGCCGCCGGGACCGCGACCACGGCCGCCGCCACCCGCGGGACGCGGACCGCCGAAGCCGCCGCCGGGTGCGCCGCCGGGGCGCTGGAAGCCGCCGCCGGCACCGCCGGGACGGGCGCCTGCACCGGCGCCTGCGCCGCCGGGGCGCTGGAAGCCGCCGCCGGGGCGACCGCCTGCACCGGCCGGACGCGGAGCACCGGGACGCGGCGAACCGGGTCGCGGCGCCTGCGGGCGCGGGATGTTGCCGGGGCTCGGGCGCTGGCCCATGCCCTGCGCGCTCGAGAACGGGTTGTTGCCCGGGCGCGGCTGGGCGGGACGCGAGCCCATGCCCTGCGAGCTCGAGAAGGGGTTGTTGCCGGGTCGGGGCGTGCCGCCGCCTGCGGGGCGGGGGGCGCCGGGACGCGGCGCGGCAGCGGCACCGGGCTTCGGGGCGCCACCGGGCTTGACGGCGTCGCCGTCACCCGCGGTCGAAGCGGCTGCCGGGGCATCCGTCGACTTCTCGGCTGCAGCCTGCGCTGCGCGCTCTTCGGCCTGGGCCTGGCGCTCGGCGACCGTGAGCGGCGCCTCGGCGACGGGGGCCTCTGCCGCCTCGACCGGAGCCGGGGCCGGAGCCTCGGGAGCGGCCGGAGCCTTCGGGGCCGGCTTCGGGCCGGGCTTGGCACCGGGCTTCGCGGCGGTTGCCGCTGCCGGCTTCGCAGGTGCCGATGCGGCAGGGGCTGCGGAAGCGGCCGCGCCGGCGGCCTCGAGCGCCGCCTTCAGGCGACGCGCGACGGGGGGTTCGATGGACGACGAGGGTCCCTTGACGTACTCGCCCATCTCCTTGAGCTTCTCAAGGGCGATCTTGCTGTCGACACCGAGTTCGCTTGCGATCTCGTGTACGCGTGGTTTGGCAGCCACTTCTCTCCTGTTCCGGGCCTGCGCCCGGACAGGGGCAGACCATCAATGGCGGACGGGACTCATTTCGAGCCGCTCATTAGTTGTCACTCATTGGTCATCACTTGTGGGTTCAGCCTGTTCTCTACGTTGCCGGTGTCCACCTCGCCGCGAATGCGGAGCGCTCGCCCGAAGGCGCGCTTCCGAACGGCGAGGCGGTAGCACTCGAGTGTCGGATGCAACCACGCACCCCTGCCCGGAAGCACAGCCGTGACATCGGCCACGACGTGGGAGTTCTGGGAGACGACCCTCAGAAGTGAGGACCTTGGGGCGCGCGAACGGCATCCGATGCACGTTCTGACGGGTTCCATCTTACACTCTGCGCTGTGCGGCCGCCGACGGCGGCCGATCGGTGGACATGGCGGCGACCGCTCGGCGGCCGTTGGACTCAGTCGGACTCGAGGACGGAGTCGGGCTGGATGTCGATCTTCGCCCCCGTGAGCTTCGCGGCGAGGCGGGCGTTCTGGCCCTCCTTGCCGATCGCGAGCGAGAGCTGGTAGTCGGGCACGAGGGCGCGCACGGCGCGCGTCGCCTCGTCGATCACGAACGCGCTCGTGACCTTCGCGGGGCTCAACGCACTCGCGACGAAGGTCGCCAGGTCGTCGTTCCAGTCGACGATGTCGATCTTCTCGGCGCCGAGTTCGGCGGTGACGGCGCGCACGCGCTGGCCGAGCTCGCCGATCGCGGCACCCTTCGCGTTCACGCCGGGCTGGGTCGCGCGCACGGCGATCTTCGTGCGGTGTCCGGCCTCGCGGGCGAGCGAGACGATCTCGACGACACCCGAGGCGATCTCTGGCACCTCGAGCGCGAAGAGCTTGCGAACGAGGGCCGGGTGGGTGCGCGAGACGGTGATCGACGGGCCCTTGAGGCCCTTGGCCACGCTCGTCACGTAGACGCGGATGCGCTGGCCGTGCAGGTACTCCTCGCCGGGCACCTGCTCTTCAGGAGGCAGGATCGCCTCGACCGAGCCGAGGTCGATGTGCACCATGCGCGGGTTCGGCCCCTGCTGGATGACGCCGGCGACGATGTCGCCCTCGCGCCCGCGGAACTCGCCGAGCACGGCGTCGTCGGCGATGTCGCGCAGTCGCTGGTTGATGACCTGCTTCGCGGCGAACGCGGCGATGCGGCCGAAGTCGCTCGGGCTGTCTTCGGCCTCGCCGACGACGTTGCCCTCTTCATCGAGCTCGGGGACGAACACCGAGACGTGGCCGGTCTTGCGATCGAGGTGCGCACGGGCGCCATCGGGGTTCGCGTGGCCGTGCTGGTCGGGATGGGTGTGCTTCAAGTACGCCATGAGAATGGCCTGCTCGATGATCTCCACCAGCTCGTCGAATGGGATCTCTTTCTCGCGCTCCATCATCCGCAGCACGCTGAGGTCGATATCCATGAACCCGGCCTCCTCTATTCAGCTCTCGCGCCGCTTCCCCTCGGAGCGGACAGGACTCTACGGTACCGGATGTCGCGGCCCCCGGTCAGCCATGCTGGACGCCGCGACACGCCATCGACGACCCCCGTCGTCGCACGGGGTCCTCAATCGGCGGGCGTGGGCGGACTGTTCACCCAGACGAGCTCGGCCTCGCCGTCGCCGCCGTTCGCCACCCGGTGGGGCGTGCTGCTCGCGAAGACGATGCTGTCGCCGGTTTCGAGCTCGTGCACCTCGTCGGCGAGTTCGACGCGAACGCGTCCCCGCAGCACGAGCAGCACCTCCTCGGAGTCGCCGTGCCGATACTGGCTCGGGCCGGTCGATCCCCCGGGTTCCATGGTGACCGCGTACATCTCGAGGTGCCCGAACGGCGGCTCGGTGAGGAAGGTCTTCGTCATGCCGTCGCTCGCGGAGAGCGTGCGCCGGAGGCCCGCTCGCACGACGCGAGCCGCCGACACCGGGCCGGGTTCGACGAGGTCGGCGAGGCCGACGCCGAGCGCGTCGGCGAGGCGGCGCAGCGTCGAGATGCTCGCATTGGCCCGGCCCGTCTCGAGCTGGCTGAGGAACCCCGAGGTGACGCCGGCCTGCTCGCCGAGGGCGCGCTGCGACATCCGCCGGGCGACCCGGTAGCGACGCACCTGGTCGCCGACGTCGTTGCCGGTCATTCCCACCTCCAGTCACCGTCTCGCGGATGTCGCGGGCCGCCGTTCGGCCGCCGACGCGAGAAGTTGGGGCTTGACGCGCCACGAGGCATCCTGCTCAATTGCACTAAGCAACATGTTAAGCAGCACTGATCCCAACCAACACGGATTGCGAGGCTCTCATCATGACAGGTTCCCGAGGCACCACCCCGCTCAGCGCACGGCTCGGCCGCATCCTCCGCGTGCACGCCGAAGCCGATCGCACGGGCGTCCCCGTCGACGACGTGCTCGGGCGCACAGCGGAGGCTCCCGACGGCATCAGCAGGCGCAACGCGCTCATCGCCGGCGGTGCGATCGGTGCCGGCGCCGCCCTCGCCATGGCGACGCCCGCCCACGCCGCGGTGGCCAAGCCCGGCCCGGCACCACGAGTCCTGATCGTCGGCGCAGGTCTCGCCGGCGTGCGCGCCGCCCACTGGCTCTGGCGCGTGAAGGGCATCGCCTCGACGATCTACGAGGGCAGCGCCAGGGCCGGCGGCCGCTGCTACAGCCTGCGCGGATACTTCGACGACGGCATCGTCGTCGAACACGGCGGCGCACTCATCAACACCGACCACAACGCCACCCGCAACCTCGCGGCGAACCTGGGCCTGAGCCTCGACGTCGTCGCCGGGGGCAGCTACCAGGGGTGGGACGACAAGTACTGGATCGACGGAGCCGACTACCCCTACGACGACGCGAACGCCGACTGGGGAGTCGTCTACCAGGCCTTCAAGGCGGCACTCGCGAGCGCGCCGTACTGCCAGACCTACGACAACCACACGGCGGCCGGCGTCGCCCTCGACCAATTGAACGTCGACCAGTGGCTCGCCGCCAACGTGCCCGGCGGGCTCTCGAGCCGCTTCGCCAAGCTCATGCAGTCGAACGTGATGAGCGAGTACGGGCTCGAACCGCACGAGCAGTCGGCGCTGAGTCTCATCTACCTGCTCGGGTGGAACGCGCAGAACAGCCTCTCGCCAGTCAACGGCGCCGACGAGAAGTACTCCGTGAACGGCGGCAACGACCTGCTGGTCTCCCGCATGCTCGAGGAGCTGCCGGCGAACACCGTGCGCTACGGCTACAAGCTCACCGCCGTCAAGCGCAACACCGACGGCACCGTGCGGCTCAGCTTCCGGGTCGGCAACTCGACCGTCGACCAGACCGCCGACCGAGCCATCCTCGCCCTCCCGTTCACCACCCTGCGCGACTGCGACCTCACGCAGTCGGGCTTCTCGGCGCTCAAGCTCCGCGCGATCGACGAGGTCGGCCTCGGCGCGAACGCGAAGGTGCACGTGCAGGTCAGCCACCGCCCGTGGGTCGAGCAGGGATACGGTGGCGCCGCATACACGAACAAGAGCGGATTCCAGTGCGGTTGGGACGACACCGCCGACCACCCGCTGCCGACCGGCGTGTTCAACTACTTCCCCTCCGGCGACCAGGTGA
This sequence comes from Agromyces fucosus, assembly GCF_004134865.1. GTDB lineage: Bacteria > Actinomycetota > Actinomycetes > Actinomycetales > Microbacteriaceae > Agromyces > Agromyces fucosus. The sequence goes on from NZ_SDPO01000004.1 coordinate 183,835, forward strand.
AGGCCTGGACGGGAAACGTGTTCGGCCCGGCGAGCGCCGCGCAGGTCAGCGGGCTCCTCGCGCAGACCGAGCCGATCTTCCCCGGTATGACCGCGGCGTACACCGGCAAGTCGCATCGCGACTTCTGGTGGGCGAACCCGTGGTCGAAGGGCGCGTACACCGTGCTGCGGCCCGGGCAGTACACCTCGCTCTTCGGTGCGGGCTCGACACCCGAGGGCAACGTGCACTTCTCCGGCGAGCACACGAGCGTCGAGTACTTCGGCTTCCTGAACGGCGCCGTCGTGTCCGGTGAGCGGGCCGCGAAGGCCGTCGCGGCGTAGCCGTACGCGCTGCGGGTGACGGATGCCGCGGCATCCGTCACCCGCTTCTGCGAGCGCGGCGCTGGTCGTGGCGAGCTAGCCGCGCCAGACCTGCACGACGGAGGGCCGGGGCGCCGCCACGAGGCCGCTCTCGGGCCGGTGGGACGGCACGTAGTCGGGGAAGTAGGAGGTCGGCGAGGCGACCGTCCCGTCTTCGCCCGGGTGCTGCACGGCCACGAAGACCATTCCCTCCTGGTCGTGGATGACCGGACCGCAGGTCTCGCCATCGCGCGGCACCGAGAGGAACTGCTGCACGCGGCCGCGGTCGGGTCCCTCGAGCGGCACCTTGTAGAGTCCGTCGTTGAAGCCGATCTTGCTGGGTGCGCCGTCGGTCGAGATCCAGAGGTTGCCCGCCGAGTCGAACGCGAGGTTGTCGGGACACGAGATGGGTGACACGAGCTCCTTCGGGAACCCGGCGAAGTAGGTGTTCTGGTCGACCGCCGGGTCGCCGCAGAGCAGCAGGATGCTCCAGCCGAACGTGGCACCCGACTGGCCCGCCGTCTCGGTCAGCTCGATGATGTGCCCGTTGCGGTTGCCCGTGACCGGATTCGCCTCGTCGATCGTCGCGAGGGTCCGCGACGAGTTGTTGGTGAGCGCGACGTACACCTTGCCCGTCTTCGAGTTGGGCTGCACGTCCTCGGGGCGGTCCATCTTCGTCGCGCCGACCGTGTCGGCCGCGAGCCGCGTGAAGACGAGCACTTCCTCGGTCGTCATGCCGGGAATGACGCTCTCCCCGTTCTGCGTGAGCGGAATCCACTGGCCCGTGCCGTCGAAGCGCCCGTCGGCGGGAAGCGCGCCGGTGCCGGTGATCTCGGCCGCCGGCGAGTTGCCCGCGAACTTGGCGACGTAGAGGTCACCCTCGCTGAGCAGCCCCAGGTTGTTGCGTCGGGCGACGGGGGTGTTCTTCGGGTCGAAGGTGCCCCTGGAGACGAACTTGTAGAGGTAGTCGTTCGTCTGGTCGTCGCCCATGTAGGCGACCGCGCGGCCGTCTTCGGCGATGATGACGTTGGCGCCCTCGTGCTTGAACCGGCCCATCGCGGTGTGCTTGCGCGGCGTCGATGCCGGGTCTTCCGGGTCGATCTCGACGATCCAGCCGAAGCGGTTCGGCTCGTTCACGAAGCCGGCGTCGTGGGCGTTGAAGCGCGGGTCGATGCGCTCGAACGTGTAGGTCGACTTCGTGCTCGGCGTCGCCCGATAGCGCTTCTGTCCGGCCGTGTCGGCCGCCCAGACGAAGTAGCCGTCGAAGTTCTCCTCACCCGACAGCACGCTGCCCCACGGGGTGGTTCCGCCAGCGCAGTTGCCGAGCGTGCCCTTGATCCAGCGGCCCTCGGGGTCCTCGGCCGTCTTCAGCAGCTCGCTGCCCGCCGCGGGCCCGGTCGCCTCGAACACCGTGTCGGCCGTGATGCGCCGGTTGCGGCGCCCGTCGACCAGGTAGCGCCACGGCTGGCCGAGCTTGCTGCGGCGAAGTTCGACGACGGAGAAGCCGTGCGCCGCCTTGTAGATCGCCGCGCGCCGGTCGAGCTCGGCCGCGTCGCTCGTCGGCGCGAACATGATGCCAGGGTTCACGTACTCGTGGTTGTTCACGAGCACGCCCGTGCGACCGCTCCGGTCGGCGATGATGTCGAGGTAGTCGCAGTTGTAGCCGAACTGGCCCGCCTGCGCCTCAGGCGTCTGGTGGTCGAAGTCGAGCGCAGGCACCCCCGAGAAGAGCGGGTCGCCCCAGCGGATGATGGGGGCCCAGCTGTAGCCCTCGGGAACGTTGAAGTCGTCGACGATCTTCGGCACCGGCGAGATCGCATCGAACGGGAGGCCGCCGAGCGCGCCGGAGGCTCCGCCGCCGGGAGCGGCGAGGGCCGAGCCGGCGGGCGACGCAGCTGCGAGGGCGATGCCCACCGCACCGGCGGCGCCGAGGCCGAGGAGCGCCCGACGCGACAGTGCGGCGGAGGCGATCTCGCGGAAGGCGGGGTTCGCGGAGGTGTTGCACTCGGGGCCCAGGCAGGCGTTGCCGCACTTGAAGTGGCAGGTCACCGGCGAGCGCTTGCCTCGCACGTGATCGGCCATGGGGAACAGCTGAATGTCGGTGATCGTCACAGATCGGTCCTCACGCTCGGGGGTCGGGATGCCTTTCTGCACAGTGCTCGCGGAATCCGAATCCGCTTCGGACGACCGCTGAACGAGGGGTGAACCCGCGGTGAACGATCGAGGGCCTCGCGCCTCATGCCCGCCGCGGCGCGCCGCCGCACCGCACCCGGGCCGCGCTCGCGATACTGGGCACATGGATGCCGTGAACGAATGGGTGCTCGCCGGGGGCGACGTGCTCTGGACCTGGATCGTCTTGCCCGTGGTCGTGATCCTCGGGGTGTACTTCACCGTGCGGTCCGGCGTGGTGCAGTTCCGCCTGATCCCTGAGATGTTCCGCACGCTGACCGACAAGACCCCGCGCGACGCCGCAGGCGAGCCGCAATCGGTGTCGGCGTTCCAGGCGTTCACCATCTCGGCGGCGTCGCGAGTCGGCGTCGGGAACATCGCGGGCGTCGGCACGGCGATCGCGATCGGCGGCCCGGGCGCGATCTTCTGGATGTGGCTGATGGCCTTCGTCGGCGGCGCCTCGAGCTTCGTGGAGTCCACGCTCGGGCAGCTGTTCAAGGTGCGCGACCAGGACGGCTTCCGCGGCGGACCGGCGTACTACATGGAGCGCGGCCTGCGTGCGCGCTGGATGGGCGTGCTCTTCGCGATCGTGCTCATCATCTGCTTCCCGTTCGCGTTCTCATCGCTCCAGGCCAACACGATCAGCGCGACGGTCGCCGTGACGATCAGCCCCGACGGCGCTCCCGACTGGGTCTCCTGGGTCGTCGGCCTCGTGCTCGCCGCGCTCACCGCGCTCGTCGTGTTCGGCGGTGTCCGCCGCATCGCCTCGGTCACCCAGGCCGTCGTGCCCCTCATGGCCCTGCTCTACCTGCTGCTCGGCCTGGTGATCGTCGCCATGAACTTCGAGAAGTTCCCCGAGGTGTTCGCCTCGATCTTCACCGAGGCGTTCGGGTTCAACGAGGTCGTCGGCGCCACGCTCGGCATGATCGTGTTGACCGGGGTGAAGCGCGGCATGTTCTCGAACGAGGCGGGGCTCGGTTCCGCGCCGAACGCCGGCGCGAGCGCCGCCGTGACGCACCCCGTGAAGCAGGGGCTCGTGCAGACGCTCGGCGTCTACTTCGACACCTTCCTGGTCTGCTCGATCACGGCCTTCATCATCCTGGTCTCGAGTCCCGACCTCGAGAACGCCACACGAGGCATCGGGCTGACGCAGAACGCCGTCGTGTCGAATCTCGGTGCCTGGTCGAGCATCGCGCTGAGCGTCATCATCTTCCTGCTCGCCTTCAGCTCGATCCTCGGCAACTACTACTACGGCGAGTCCAACATCGAGTTCATCACCCCGCGGCGCTCGGTGCTCGCCGGCTATCGGATCCTCGTCGTCGTCGCGATCTTCGTCGGCTCGGTGGCATCCTCGGATCTCATCTGGAACACCGCCGACGGCATCATGGGCATCATGGCGCTCATCAACCTGGTGGCGATCGCATTGCTCTCGGGAATCGCCTTCCGCCTGCTGCGCGACTACACCAGACAGCGGCGGGATGGCCGGAACCCCGTCTTCACCCGCGCCCTGCTGCCCGATGTCGGCGGCATCGAGTGCTGGGAGGACGAGCTCACCGTCACCGGCCCGCTCGACCTCGCGACGCTGCGGCACGAGGCCGAGAAGCACCGCGACCACCTGCACGAGCAGCACGAGACCGGCGAGAAGCACTGAACCGCCCGCCCAGGCGATCGATCGGATCGCCGGGCGAGCGGTTCGGGTGAGCTCGGTTCGTCAGGCGAGCGCTGCGGCGACCTCGCCGATCGCGACCTGCGTGCGCTCCCCCGTCGCCCGGTCCCAGACCTCGACGATGCCCTCGGCGACGCCGCGGCCGGCGATCACGATCTTCGGGACGCCGATGAGCTCGGCGTCGCCGAACTTGACGCCGGGCGAGACCTTGGGTCGGTCGTCGTAGAGCACGTCGAACCCGGATGCCTCGAGCTCGGCGACGATCGTCTCCGCCGCCTCGAACACCGCTTCGTCACGACCGGTCGCGACCACGTGCACGTCGAACGGCGCAACGGCGGCCGGCCAGATGAGGCCCTTGTCGTCGTTGTTGTCTTCGGCGATGATCGCGAGAATGCGCGTGACGCCGATGCCGTATGAGCCCATCGTGACGGTCGCGAGCTTGCCGTTCTCGTCGAGCACCTTCAGGCCGAGCGCTTCTGCGTACTTGCGCCCCAGCTGGAACACGTGGCCGATCTCCATGCCGCGGGCGAGTTCGACCGGGCCTGAACCGTCGGGCGCGGGGTCGCCGGGCAGCACGTTGGATGCCTCGACGGTGCCGTCGGCGACGAAGTCGCGGCCCGCGACGAGCCCGAAGACGTGCTTCTGGTCGACGTTGGCGCCGGTGATCCACTCGGTGCCGTCGACGACCCGCGGATCGACGAGGAATCGGATGCCGGTGGCGGATTCCTCGCCGAGCACGGCGCCGCTCTCGGACCAGGGGCCGATGTACCCCTTCACGAGTCCGGGGTGCTTGGCGAAGTCGGCCTCGGTCGCGGGCTCGACCTCACCCGGAGCGAACGCGACCTCGACGCGCTTCATCTCGACGTCGCGGTCGCCGGGCAGGCCGATCACGACGAGTTCGCGGGTGCCGTCGGGCGCCACGACAGCGAGCACGACGTTCTTCAGGGTGTCGGCCGAGGTCCACGCGCGGCCGTCGGGCCGAGGGTACTCGGCGTTCGCGAGGTCGACGAGGGTCGCGATCGTGGGCGTGTTCGGCGAATCGAGCACGACGGGTGCCGGCAGTCCCTCGAACGGGATCGACTCGGGCACGATCGTCTCGAACGCCTCGACGTTGGCCGTGTAACCGCCGGCCGAGCGAACGAAGGTGTCTTCGCCGACGGGGGTCGGGTGCAGGAACTCCTCGCTCTTCGAGCCGCCCATCGCACCGGCATCCGCCTTGACGATGACGTACTCGAGGCCGAGCCGCGCGAAGATCCGCTCGTAGGCGTCGCGCTGCGCCTGGTAGCTCGCGTCGAGTCCCTCGTCGGAGATGTCGAACGAGTACGCGTCCTTCATCGTGAACTCGCGGCCGCGCAGGAGACCGGCGCGCGGCCGGGCCTCATCGCGGTACTTGTCCTGGATCTGGTAGATCGACAGCGGCAGGTCCTTGTACGAGTTGTAGAGGTCCTTCACGAGCAGCGTGAAGACCTCCTCGTGCGTCGGCGCGAGCAGGTAGTCGGTTCCCCTGCGGTCCTGCAGGCGGAAGAGGTTGTCGCCGTACTCGGTCCAGCGGTTCGTGACCTCGTAGGGCTCGCGCGGCAGCAGCGCAGGGAAGTGCACCTCGTGCGCGCCCGCGTTCGTCATCTCGTCGCGGATGATCGCCTCGATCTTCGCCTTCACGCGCAGGCCCAACGGCAGCCATGCGAACACGCCTGGCGCCTGGCGCCTGATGTAGCCGGCGCGCACGAGCAGTCGGTGGCTCGTGACCTCGGCGTCGGCGGGGTCTTCGCGGAGCGTACGGAGGAAGTAGTTCGTCAGGCGTGTGGGCACCCGACGATTCTACTGAGCGCGGCGGATGCCTCCCGCCCGAGTGCTCGGAAGGAACTCAGGTGAGGTCGACGTCGACCACTTCGACGCCGCTCTCCGCGAGGTGGCGGGTGACCTGGTCGGCCCAGTTGATCAGGTCGAACAGCGCGGTGTCGAGGCTTTCGAGCACCTCGAGCACGCGAGGGTGCACGTCGCCGTCTTCGAACTCCTCGATGAGGTGGTACGCGTCATCGCGGGCGTTGGCGGCATTCTCGAGGTGGCGGCTGTTGATGGTCATCCCCGGATTCTATCTAGGCTGGGGCCATGCCGAGCCGCCGAACGCACGTCACGGAGTCCGTCGCGCAGAGCGAATTGGCGGTCGCCCTCGCCAAGCTCCGGGCCGAACTCGACGTGCCAGAGTCCTTCTCGCCCGAAGTGCTCGCAGAGGCCGAGTCGATGCGCGCGGCCGCCCCCGCTACCGACCTCCGTCACCTGGCCTTCCTCACGATCGACCCGCTGGGGTCGACCGACCTCGACCAGGCGCTCTGCATCGAACGCCTGGCCGGCGGCTTCCTCGTGCACTACGCGATCGCGGATGTCCCGGGCTGGGTGTACCCGGGCGGCGCCGTCGACCTCGAGGCCCGGCGCAGGGGCCAGACGCTCTACGCCGCCGACGGCCGGGTACCACTGCATCCGGTGGTGCTCAGCGAGGACCGTGCGTCGCTGCTGCCGGACGCGGATCGGAGCGCCTTCGTCTGGGCGTTCGAGCTCGACGAGGAGGGCGAGGTGGCGTCGACCGGACTCACCCGGGCGATGGTGCGATCGCGCGAACAGCTCACGTACGACGAGGCACAGGCGCGCATCGATGCCGGCGACGGCGACTCCCCGCTCGCACTGCTGCGGGAGGTCGGGATGCTGCGCATCGAGCTCGAACGTGCTCGCGGCGGCGCGAGCCTCAACTCCCCCGATGAGGAGATCGTGCGCACCGCCGACGGCGGCTACTCCCTCGAGCGCCGCCACCCACTGCCGGTCGAGCAGTGGAACGCGCAGCTCTCGCTCATGACCGGCATGGCGGCGGCGCAACTCATGCTCGACGCCCGCGTCGGCGTGCTCCGCACGATGCCGAAGCCGAGCGAGGAACGCACCACGGCCTTCCGCGCGCAGACCCGCGCGCTCGGACTGCCCTGGCCCGAGACCGTCTCCTACGGCGAATACCTCCGCGGGCTCGACCGTGACGACCCCGCCTCGCTCGCGGTGATGCAGGCGGCGTCCGGACTCTTCCGAGGTGCCGGCTACCTCGCCGTCGACGGCGAGGTCCCGCCCGATCCGATCCAATCCGCACTCGCGGCGCCGTACGCCCATGTCACGGCGCCGCTGCGCCGCCTCGTCGACCGGTGGGGGCTCGTCGTCTGCGAGGCGCTCTGCGCGAAACGCGAGGTGCCCGATTGGGCCCGTGCCTCGCTCCACGAACTGCCCTCGCTCATGGGCGCCTCCTCGCAGCGCGCCGGCCGGCTCGAGGCCGAGTCGATCGCGCGAGTCGAAGCCGCACTGCTCAGCGCTCGCGTCGGCGAACACTTCCGCGCGACGGTGCTCGAGGTGCGCGGTGAGCGAGTGGTGCTGCAGCTCGCCGAACCCGCGGTCACGGCGATGTGCCCTGCACCCGTCGGCGTTCGCGCCGGCACCGCACTCGAGGTGGTGCTGCTCGCAGCCGACATCGCCACGGGCACGATCGAGTTCGGGGCCGTCGCAGCATCCGACTGACGCGCTCGGCGACGCGCCTCGCGGTCAGACGCCCTCGTCGTCTTCCTCGTCGTCGAGGGCGAACTCCTCGAGGTCGCCCTCGGTCGCCGTCGCGGCCGCTTCGGCATCCGCATCGGTGCCGTCCGGGCCGTCGTCGATGCCCTCGTGCAGGGTGCCCATGCCGTCGGGGTAGCCCGCCGCATCGGGGTACTCGAACTCGCTGCCGTCACCGCTCATCGCGGTCTCCTCTCGCGATCGGATGCTCCTGGGCACCCGTGTGCCGCCCACCATACGCTCGGGCGGCGCTCGCGACTACGGGGTGAGCACCTCAGGAGTGCCGACCGGCGCGTCGGCACCCATCTCGTCGGCGATGCGGTTGGCCTCCTCGATGAGGGTCGCGACGATCTCGGACTCGGGCACAGTCTTGATGACCTCGCCCTTGACGAAGATCTGGCCCTTGCCGTTGCCGGATGCCACGCCGAGGTCGGCCTCACGGGCCTCGCCCGGGCCGTTGACGACGCAGCCCATGACGGCGACGCGGAGTGGCACGGTCATGCCCTCGAGGCCATCGGTGACGTCGTTCGCGAGCTTGTAGACGTCGACCTGCGCGCGGCCGCACGACGGGCACGAGACGATCTCGAGCTTGCGCTCGCGGAGGTTCAGCGACTGCAGGATCTGCAGGCCCACCTTGACCTCTTCGACCGGCGGAGCCGAAAGCGAGACGCGGATGGTATCGCCGATGCCCTCGCCGAGGAGGATGCCGAACGCGGTGGCCGACTTGATCGTGCCCTGGAATGCCGGGCCCGCCTCGGTGACGCCGAGGTGCAGCGGCCAGTCGCCTCGCTCGGCCAGCAGTCGGTAGGCCTTGACCATGACGATGGGGTCGTTGTGCTTGACCGAGATCTTGAAGTCGTGGAAGTCGTGCTCCTCGAAGAGGCTGGCCTCCCAGACCGCCGACTCGACGAGCGCCTCGGGCGTCGCCTTGCCGTACTTCTGCAGCAGTCGCGGATCGAGCGATCCGGCGTTGACGCCGATGCGCAGGCTCACGCCGGCCGCCTTCGCCGCCGCCGCGATCTCGCCGACCTTGTCGTCGAACTTGCGGATGTTGCCGGGGTTGACGCGTACCGCGGCACAACCGGCATCGATCGCCTGGAAGACGTAGTTCGGCTGGAAGTGGATGTCGGCGATGACCGGGATCTGGCTCTTCTTCGCGATGATCGGCAGCGCCTCGGCGTCGTCGCGGCTCGGTACGGCGACGCGCACGATGTCGCAGCCCGATGCCGTGAGCTCGGCGATCTGCTGCAGCGTGGCGTTGATGTTCGTCGTCGGCGTCGTCGTCATCGACTGCACGCTCACCTGGGCGTCACCGCCGACGAGCACCTTGCCCACCTTGATCTGGCGGGACTTGCGTCGCGGGGCCAGTACCTCAGGGGCTTTGGGCATTCCGAGATTCACAGCAGGCACGAGACGAGTCTACTTCGGCGCGAGTGGTCGTCGGCTGCGAAGCGGCATCCCGGACTCGTTCGAGCCTCACGCGCAACCGTCGGCGATCATGACGGGCGCCCCGAGCCATTTGACGACGGATCCGTCGTCCGTCGGCGTGGCGACGACCGTCGCCGTTTCGGGTTGGCCATCCGGACGAGCGAAATCGACGGTCTCGATCGGCGTCCCGACGCACGTCCAGAGGTTCGCATCGAAGACCGGGTCACCCGAGAGCGTCGACCATGCATCTGCAGCATGAATTCCTTGTTCACTGACGAGATCGAACCCGCGCGCGCTCGGCCCGTCGAAGTACACGGCGAAGCGCGGCCAGACGTAGTCGAAGGCTCCGCCGTCACGACGCTCTTCGTCGTAGAACCGTTCGTCGAGCACGAATTCGTCCCAGGAGTGGAACACTCCGGGCGGGGTGTGGTTCGTGCCACGATACGACTCGTCCACCGGCGGCACATCGAACAGGTCGGTCAGCACGGCTATCGCGTCGGCAGGCGCCGACATGTAGTCGAGGGCAGCGACGACAGCGCCCTCGTCGTCCCGGAGCTCGAGCGACTGCGGCCGCACGACCATTGCGGTGACTGCAGCCAGCGGTTCGGCCACGGGCGTCGGGGTCGGCGTGGGGGTCGGCGTCGGAGCCGTACTCGCCGGGGGCACAGGACTCTGCGTGGGCGTCGGCGGCGGCCCGAAGCATCCGCTCAATGCCGCCGTCATGACAACTGCAATGGCAGAGAGACCCCACCCGATCGGCGACCGAAGTCGCGTTGTCGGCAGCGAGTCCTTCACGCGCAGCCCTCTTCGTGGATGGCGAGCGGTGCTCGGACCCGAAGGATGGCGCTCGCGTCATCGTTCGCGATGAAGTCGACGCCGTAGCGCTGCTCGTGAACCGTGCCGTCGGGCCACGACTCGTCGTAGGCCGTGTAGTCGAGGTATGGGCCGGAGCATCCGCTCGGATTCAGCTGAAGCCCGGGCATCGCTTGGAGGTCCGTCCACGAGGTTCCGGCTACGATCCCATCTTCGGTCGTGAGCGCGACACCCGCGACTTCGGGGCCGGTGAACACGACGCTGAAGCTCGGCCGATACAGCGTGCGCTCCCGGCTCGCGAATTCCGACCAGTTGTCGACGTAGCGCCGCTCCCAGAGTTCGAACGCACCCCAGCGGTGCGCGGTGCTCGGCGAATTGTGACTCCCGCCGGGGAATTCCTCGTCGACCGGTGCTTCACCGAGCACACGCTCGATCGTGGCGATCGCGGCGTCGACGTCGCCGAGATAATCGAGTTCTGTCACCACCGCACCAGAAGCGTCCCGCATCTCGAGCGCTTCAGGTCGTGCGACCAGCGCGACGACCGTGTCGATCGGCTCCACAGCAGCCGTCGCGATGGGACTCGGTGCTTCACTGGCGACGGTCGACGGCGATGGCGCCACCGGAGCAGCCGTGCACCCCGTGAGCAGGACCGCCGTGAGAACGAACGTACCGGTAGCGACGATTGCAGCGCGAACGCCTGTGAAACCGTTCATGATCCTCCGCTTGGTTGTTCGAACCAGTATCAGGCACGGTGCGAGCGCCGAGCGTCAGGGAATCCACTGATGCGCGCGGCGGGCGTCGTCGGTCCCGTTCAGCCCACGATGAGCGGCGGCTCGGTGGCGGCGACGACCTCGTCGACGGTCACCCCCGGGGCGCACTCGACGAGGCGCAGGCCCTCGGGCGTCACGTCGATGACGGCGAGGTCGGTGATGATGCGATGCACGACCGCGCGACCGGTGAGCGGCAGCGAGCATTCGTTCACGATCTTCGCCGAGCCGTCTTTCGCGACGTGCTCCATGAGCACGACCACCTTGCGGGCGCCGTGCACGAGGTCCATCGCGCCGCCCGGACCCTTGACCATCTTGCCGGGGATCATCCAGTTGGCGAGGTCGCCCGTCGCGGACACCTGCATGGCGCCGAGGATGGCGGCGTCGATCTTGCCGCCGCGGATCATGCCGAAGCTCGTCGCCGAGTCGAAGTACGCGGCTCCGGGCAGCACCGTCACCGTCTCCTTGCCTGCGTTGATGAGGTCGGGGTCGACCGCATCGTCGGTCGGGTACGGCCCGACGCCCAGGATGCCGTTCTCGGACTGCAGCAGGATCGTGACCCCGTCGGGCACGTAGTTCGGCACGAGCGTCGGCAGCCCGATGCCGAGGTTGACGTACGAGCCGTCGGCGAGTTCCCGGGCGGCTCTCGCGGCCATCTCGAAGCGGGTCAGTGCCATCTCAGTTCCCCTCCCGAACGGTGCGGCGTTCGATGCGCTTCTCGATGTCAGAGCCGACGACCACGACGCGGTCGACGTAGATGCCGGGCAGGTGAACGGCGTCGGGGTCGAGGTCGCCGGCCTCGACGATCTCCTCGACCTGCGCGATGCAGACCCGGCCGGCCATCGCCGCGAGGGGCGAGAAGTTGCGCGCCGACTTGTCGAAGACGAGGTTGCCGTAGCGGTCGCCCTTCAGCGCGTGCACGAGGGAGAAGTCGGTCGTGATGGCCTCTTCGAGCACGAAGTCGCGGGGCACGCCGGCCACGTCGAAGGTCTGCACTGGTTTCGCGGGGCTCGCGACCGCGATCGATCCGTCGCCGTTGTAGCGCCGGGGCAGCCCGCCCTCGGCGACCTGCGTGCCGACGCCGGTCTGCGTGAAGAACGCGGCGATGCCGCTGCCGCCGGCCCGCAGCTTCTCGGCGAGCGTGCCCTGTGGGGTGAGCTCGAGCTCGAGCTCGCCCGAGAGGTACTGCCGCTCGAACTCCTTGTTCTCGCCGACGTACGACGAGGTCATCTTGGCGATGCGCTGCTTCGCGAGCAGGACGCCGAGGCCCCAGTCGTCGACGCCGCAGTTGTTCGAGACGACGGAGAGCCCATCGACGCCTGCGTCGAGCAGGGCTTGGATGAGCACCATCGGGATGCCGCAGAGGCCGAATCCGCCCACGGCGAGACTGGCCCCGCTCGGGATGTCGGAGACCGCCTCTTGAGCGGACCCGACGACCTTGTCGAGTGTCATGTTCCGCGACCTCCATGTCGATGAACTGCGAACCGACGGATCCGTCGGTGAATACTCACTAACTGAATCGTAGAATGGTTCCACCGCGCAAGAGCCGCGCTCTGACGAAGGAGTCCTGAACATGTCCCTACCCGACGTCGTCATCATCGCGGGGGCACGCACGCCGTTCGCCCGCATCAACGGCAACCTCGCGGGCCGGTCGGCCGTCGAGCTCGGCACCGTCGCCATCCGCGGCGCGCTCGAGAAGGCCGGGGTCTCCCCCGACGACGTCGACGCCGTGATCATGGGCCAGGTGCTCCAGGCCGGCGCCGGCCAGAACCCCGCGAAGCAGTCGGCGGTCGCCGCCGGCATCCCGTGGCGCGTTCCCGCCACCACCGTCAACAAGGTCTGCCTGTCCGGCCTCGTCGCGATCACGGATGCCGCGAGGCTCATCCGCCTCGGCGAGGCATCCGTCGTCGTGGCCGGCGGCCAGGAATCCATGACGAACGCCCCGCACCTGCTGCCCGGCTCCCGTCGCGGCCAGGCCTACGGCTCGTGGGAGATGCTCGACCACGCCGCCCACGACGGACTCACCGACGCCTTCGACCGCGAGTCGATGGGCGCCTCGACCGAACGCTTCAACGGACGCTACGAGATCACGCGAGCGGCGCAGGACGAGATCGCCGCGGCATCCCACGTTCGCGCCGGTGCCGCACAGGCCGACGGCCTCTTCGCCGACGAGATCGTGCCGGTCGAGATTCCCCAGCGCAAGGGCGACCCGGTGATCGTCGCCGAAGACCAGGGTGTCCGCCCCGACTCCACCGTCGAGGTGCTCGCGAAGCTGCGCCCCGCGTTCAACGCCGCTGGCACGATCACGGCGGGCAACTCCTCGCCGCTCTCCGACGGCGCAGCGGCCGTCGTCGTCGCGAGCCGCGAGTGGGCAGAGTCCCGCGGGCTCCCCTGGCTCGCGCTCGTCGGAGCGGCCGGTCAGGTCGCAGGCCCCGACAACTCGCTGCACGCGCAGCCCGCCAAGGCGATCGCCGCCGCGCTGGAGAAGTCCGGCGGCAGCGCAGACGAACTCGACCTCGTCGAGATCAACGAGGCGTTCGCCGCGGTCTCGCTCGAGTCCGCCCGCGAGCTCGGCCTCTCGGCGGAGGTCGTCAACGTGCACGGCGGCGCCATCGCCCTCGGCCACCCCATCGGCGCGTCCGGCGCGAGGCTCGCCCTGCACGCCGCGCTCGAACTCTCCCGTCGCGGCGAGGGCCGCGCGGCCGTCGCGCTCTGCGGCGGCGGCGGTCAGGGCGAGGCGCTGCTGCTCTCGCGCTGACCGAGCGGCACCCGCGGCGCCTGTGGCAGCATGATGCGACGGGCGCCGCCGGTGCGCCCCGAGAGGGCCTCACGATGAGCGATCAGCAGACGCAGGATGCAGGCACCGCGGCGTCCGCCCGGCCGCCGCTCGACCACCGCCTGCGACGGATGGTCGGCCGCGACCCCAAGGAGGCCCATCGCGCCTCCACGCCGCTCGAGCTGCTCTTCGACCTCACGTTCGTCGTCGCGTTCAGCCAGGCGGGGGCGCAGACCGCGCACCTGCTCGAGCTCGGCCACTGGATGCCGGCGATCGTCGGCTTCCTGTTCGCCGTCTTCGCGATCTGGTGGGCGTGGATCAACTACTCGTGGCTCGCGTCGGCGTATGACAACGACGACATCTTCTTCCGTGTGGCGACCATGGTGGAGATGCTCGGCGTGCTGGTCCTGGCGCTGGGCCTGCCCGATCTCTTCCACTCGCTCGACGAGGGCGAGCACGTCGACAACGGGGTGGTCGTCGCCGGCTACGTCGTCATGCGCGTCGCCACGATCGCACTCTGGCTGCGCGCTGCGAAGCACGACGGTGCCCGCCGCCGCACCGCGCTCACCTACGTCGTCTTCGTGTCGATCGCCCAGCTCGGCTGGATCGCCGTCATCTTCATCAACCTGCCTCTCGTGCCGACACTCGCGATCACGGCGGTGCTGATCGTGCTCGAACTCGTGGGGCCCTACGTCGCAGAGCACGGTCCCGGGGGCGGCACTCCCTGGCACGCCCACCACATCGCCGAGCGCTACGGCCTGCTCGTCATCATCACGCTCGGCGAGATCATCCTCGGCACGATCCTCGCGATCTCGGCCGTGATCGACGAGCAGGACTGGTCGGTCGAGGCCGCCGCCGTGGCCTTCGGCGGCACGGCGCTCGCGTTCGGGCTCTGGTGGGTGTACTTCACGATGCCGTCGGGCAAGATGCTGCAGCGCTTCCGGGAACGCGGGTTCGTGTGGGGCTACCTCCACTACTTCATCTTCATCGCCCTCGCGGGCGCAGGGGCGGGCCTGCACGTGGCGGCCTACGAGATCGAAGGCGTCGCCCACATCGGCCTCGTGCCGGCGCTGCTCACCGTTGTCGTCCCCGTGGGCGTCTTCATGGTCGCGCTGTTCACCATCTACTCGCTGCTGCTGCGGCAGTTCGACCCGTTCCACATCTGGCTGTTCATCGGCAGCCTGCTGGTGCTCGTCGCCGCGGTCGCCGCCGTGGCCGCCGGAGCGACCTTCGGTGTGGGCATCCTCATCACGGCGGCGGCGCCGTTCGTCGTCGTGGTCGGGTACGAGACGGTCGGCCACCGTCACCAGTCGGCCGCGCTGCGTCGGGCCCTCGGTCACTGACCGGGCCGCACGGCAGGCGAACGGCCGGGCGCGCGGCATGCGGGCATGCGACGAGGGGCGGATGCCGCGGCATCCGCCCCTCGCGTGGCGATCCGGCGCTAGGCGTTCGGGCGATTCGCGCGCAGCACCTCGAGGCGCGCCCGGTACTCGGTCTCGTCGATGTCGCCCTTGGCGAAGCGCTCGGAGAGCGTCGACTCGGCGCTGCCCGCGCGCATCCATGGCGGACCGTAAGAGCCGTCAGGCCCGCCATGCGCCCAGTAGCGACGACGGCTCCGGGTCACCAGGAAGATGATCAGGCCGATGACGAGGAACCAGAAGACGGGGATGAGGAAGAAGACCCATCCGAACCCGGCCGCCCAGGGGCCGGCGTGAGTGACCACCGCGGTGGTGGCGAGGGTGGCGAACATGTTGTGTCCCTTGATCGTGCGGCCTGCGGTCCAGGCCGTCGATCCGAGTCTCGCGAGACTCTCGCCTCGGCGAATCCGCCCGCCGGAGACACTTCGACTGCTCCCCCGGGAGCAGTGCGGGCCGTCGCGGCTACTGCCAGCCCGGAGCGACGAGCCCCGACTCGTACGCCACGACCACGAGGTGCACGCGATCGCGCGCCGCGAGCTTCGACATGATGCGCGAGACGTGCGTCTTCGCCGTCAGCGGGCTCAGCACCAGCCGCTCGGCGATCTCATCGTTCGTGAGACCGAGGCCCACGAGGCGCAGCACCTCGCGTTCGCGGTCGGTGAGGGCCGCGAGCAGGCTCTCGTCCGGTGCATCGCGGAGCCCGATCGACATGCGCTCGAGGAGCCGCTTCGTCACGCCGGGCGAGAGCAGGGCCTCACCCTCGGCGACGACGCGCACCGCGCGGATGAGGTCGACGGGTTCGGTGTCCTTCACGAGGAATCCGCTCGCCCCCGCCCGCACCGCCCGGGCGACGTACTCGTCGAGTTCGAAGGTCGTGACGATGACGACGCGCACCCCTGCGAGCTGTGGATCGGCGGCGATCTGCTCGGTCGCCCAGAGTCCGTCGCCGTCGGGCATGCGGATGTCCATCAGCACGACGTCGACGGGTTCCCGCCGCACGAGCTCGAGCAGCTCGGTGCCGCTCGACGCCTCCCCCACGACCTCGACGTCGTCCTCGGCCGCGAGCAGGGCACGGAAGCCGGCGCGCACGAGCACCTGGTCGTCGGCGAGCGCGACGCGGATCATGCCACGCCTCCCCACGGCAGTCGCGCGGTGATGCGAGTGCCGCCGAGCGGCGAGGCAGCGAGCTCGACCGATCCGCCCAGGAGCGCCGCGCGTTCGCGCATGCCGAGGATGCCGCTGCCTTCGCCGTGGTCGGCGACGTCCGCGCCGGCGCCGGCCTGGCCGACTCCGTCGTCGTCGACCGTGAGCACGAACTCGTCGCCCGACCGCTCGACGGTCACGACGGCCTCGGTCGCCCCGGCATGGCGCACGACGTTCGTGAGCGCCTCCTGCGCGATGCGGTAGCCGGCGAACTGCACGGCACGCCTCGGCGGCTCGGCGAGCCGGTCGACGAGTCGCGCCTCGAGACCGGGCGAGCGGATGCCTCGGATGAGCCGCGGCAGCTCGGCGAGCTCGGCCTGCGGCACGAGCGGCGCCTCGCCGTCGCGGATGACGCCGAGCACGGTGCGCACCTCGTCGAGCGCCGACTTCGAGGTCTCCTTGATGCTGCCGAGCGCCGTGCGGGCCTGCTCCGGGTCACGGTCCATGAGATGCAGGCCGACGCTCGCCTGCACGTTGATCTGCGAGAGGGCGTGCCCGATGACGTCGTGCAGCTCGCGGGCGATGCGCACGCGTTCGCGCTCCTCGGCGCTCTGACGGCGCCGCATCGCCTCGGCGCGGAAGGCAGAGGCACGCGCGCGCCGCACGCGCACGAACCAGCCGATGCCGAAGCACACGGCGAGCGCGAGCGTCGTGAACGCGATGCGGAACGGATGCCACGACAACCCGAGCATCGACCCGAGCACGATCGCCGCGACCCAGGCCGCGACGACCGACGAGACCGCCCAGACGACGGCGCCGCGCGCGACGGCCAGCACGATCGCGAACGCCACGGCGATGTACGGCGGCCCGAGATCGGGCGTCAGCACGAGATCGGCGAGCGCGGCGGCGGCGACCACGGCGACCGTCGGCCCCGGGTAGCGCCCGGCACCGAGGAGCGCGAGCGCTCCCGCCGCGGCGAGGGCCACCTGGGCGATGCCCGCGGCCCACCCGACGTGCGTCCACACCGCGATGCCGATCGCGGCGGGAACCTGCACGATGAGGCTGATGACGACGGGCGCGAACAGCACGACGCGCGGCGGCGGCCGGAATCGTTCGGGGCGACCGTCCCACTGGGGCACGGGCATTCCCAGATCGTATCGCCGGGGCCGCCCGCCCGGATCCGCCCCGCGGTGACTCACTCGCTACTCCGAGCGGAGTACGAGAGCGAGCGTGCCGCGGCGCGGGCGTTCAGCGGTCCGGTCAGAGGAGCTGCACCGGCTTGACGATGTCGGCGTAGATGAGGAGGGCGCTCATCGCACCGAAGATGACGACGACCGCGAGGGTCACGGGCATGAGCTTCGCAAGGTCGACGGGCCCCGGGTCGGGGCGCCGGAAGAGCTTGGCGAACCCGCGTCGGATGCCCTCCCAGAGCGCTCCGGCGATGTGACCGCCGTCGAGCGGCAGCAGCGGGATGAGGTTGAAGACGAAGAGCGCGATGTTCAGCGAGCCGAGGATGCCGATCATGGTCGCGGCCTTCGAGGCGATCGGGATCTCATCGATCGTCGCGATCTCGCCCGCCAGGCGACCGACGCCGACGACCGACATGGGCCCGTTAGGGTCGCGCTCCTCCGGCCCGAAGGCGGCGTTGGCGACGTCGATGATGCGCTGCGGCAGGTTCAGGATGATTCCGGCGACGCCGGCCACGTTCTCGCCGACCGCGGGCAGCACGGCGGTCGCCGGCTGCTGCACGATCTCGGTCGCGGGGCCGATGCCGACGAACCCGGCGGCTTCGGTCATCTCGGTGCCCGAGGCATCCGTCACGACCCGGCCCTTGTCGTCGAACACGTACCGCTCGCTGAGCATCGGGGTGACCTCGAGCTCGACGGTCTCGCCGTCGCGTTCGACGACGAACGCGACCGGCTCGTCGGGGTGGGCGCGGATGATCGCGGTCGACTCGTTCCACGACTCGATGGGCTCGCCGTCGACCGAGACGATGCGGTCGCCGGGTTCGATTCCGGCGGCGGCACCGGGGGCGGCAGGGTCGCCGGCCTCGCACGTCTGCCGTTCGCTCGTGGCGGGCAGTGCGCACGCCGAGACCGAGCCGACGGTCGTCGACGCCTGCGCGACGCCGAAGCCCATGAGCAGGATGCCGAAGAGCAGGATCGCGAGCAGGAGGTTCATGAACGGCCCGCCGAACATGACGATGATGCGCTTCCACACGGGCAGCAGGTAGAACGCGCGGTGCTCGTCGCCGGCCGTGATCGACTCGGTACTGGAGTCGCGGGCGTCCTGCACGAGTCCGCGGAAGAAGCCCGTGCTGTCGGCGTGCACCTGCTCGCCCTTCGCGGGCGGGAACATGCCGATCATCGAGATGTAGCCGCCGAGCGGGATGGCCTTCACGCCGTACTCGGTCTCGCCCTTCCGGCGCGACCAGATGGTCGGGCCGAAGCCGATCATGTACTGGGTGACCTTGACGCCGAAGATCTTGGCCGGCACCAGGTGCCCGATCTCGTGCAGGCCGATCGACACGGCGAGGCCGATCACGATGATGACGACGCCGATGATGAAGGCGAGCACGGAATCCACGGCTGCAAGCGTAGTGCTGTCGGCTTTGAGTGCGCTGGCGGTCGGCTGTGAGCTCGGCGGGCGGCGCTTCAGCCCGAGATGCGGGCGATGCGGGCCTCGGCCGCGCGTCGGGCGCTGCGCTCGGCTTCGGCGAGCGACGCGACGGAGAGCACGGCATCGGATGCCTCGTGGTGCTCGACCACCTCGCGCACGATGTCGACGATGTCGAGGAACCCGATGCGGCCGGCGTGGAACGCCGTGACCGCCTCCTCGTTGGCCGCGTTGAACACGGCGGGATACTCGCCCCCGGCGCGTCCGACCTGCTTGGCGAGCGCGACCGCGGGGAACGCCGCGCCGTCGAGCGGCTCGAACGTCCATTCCTGCGCACGCGTCCAGTCGAGCGGTGCGCCGACGGCCGCCACCCGATTCGGCCAGTCGAGGCCGAGCGAGATCGGCAGGCGCATGTCGGGCGGCGACGCCTGCGCGATCGTGGAGCCGTCGACGAACTCGACCATCGAGTGGACGATCGACTGGGGATGCACGACGACGTCGATGCGGTCGTACTCGACGTCGAAGAGCAGGTGCGCCTCGATCACCTCGAGTCCCTTGTTCACGAGCGTCGCCGAGTTGGTCGTCACGACGAGGCCCATGTCCCAGGTCGGGTGCGCGAGCGCCTCGGCCGGCGTGACCGCGGTGAGCTCGTCGCGCCGGCGACCGCGGAAGGGGCCACCCGAGGCGGTCAGCACGAGTCGGCGCACCTCGTCGTCGGTGCCCGAGCGCAACGCCTGCGCGATCGCCGAGTGCTCGGAGTCGACGGGCACGATCTGGCCGGGCTTCGCGAGGCGGGTCACGAGATCGCCGCCCACGATGAGCGACTCCTTGTTCGCGAGGGCGAGGGTCGTGCCGCGCTCGAGGGTGGCGAGGGTCGGCCCGAGGCCGACGGAGCCGGTGATGCCGTTCAGCACGACATCGGCGTCGACGTCGCGCACGAGCTGCTCTGCCTCTTCGATGCCGACTGCCGTGTGCTCGACCGAGAACTCCGCGGCCTGCGCGTCGAGGACTGCGCGATTGGACCCGACGGCCAGGCCGACGACGTCGAATCGCCGAGGGTTCGCCCTGATGACGTCGAGGGCCTGGGTGCCGATCGAACCGGATGAGCCGAGGATGATGACGGAGCGCACATCCCCACTGTATCCGGAGCGCCGGACGCCGATCCGGGGCGCAGAGCGCGTCAGGAGAGCACGGCCACGGTCGCCGCCCGGTTCCCGGGTACGGCGACGTCGTGGAAGCGGATGCCGCGCCATCCGGAACCGAACTCCGGCGGGCTCACCTCGATGCGGCCGACGCCGCCGTCATCGCTCGGCAGGGTGAGCGCCAGCCGCGACGGCTCGATGAACTCGGTGTGGCCGACGGCACGAAGCAGCGCGGACTTCCGCGCCCAGAGCGTCGCGCGGGCGATCGCACGCGCGGCCGGGTCGAAGCGGTCGAGGGCGGCCCGCTCGCTGGCATGGAACGCCGCCTCGTCGATGACGGCGCCCGACTCGAGCGCGGCGGATTCGATGCCGACACCGACCGGATGCCTCGTGGCTGCGGCGCCGACGACCGCGTCGCCGAAGACGGCGACATCGGCGAACCACGTGGCGCCCGACGGGGTGAGCGGATAGGCGACGGACGGCCGCCCGTGCCGCGCCCCGCACTCGGCGCAGGCGTGCACGAGCTCGACGTCGTCGGCGGGAACGCCCGTCGCATGGGCGACCAGCCCGCGCAGCACCGTGTCGGCTGCCGGCCCGCGACGGCCCCTCGTGACCACCACGACGCGCACGCCGGAGGCTTCGAGCTCGATGAGCTCACCCTCCGCCGCGACATCCATGCACCCATCCTCTCGCACGGGCGCCGCGGCATCCGCTGCGATTCGTCCGACGCGCGGGGAATCGGATATGCCGCGGCGTGCATGTCGCCGGCCGTAGGGTCGAACGGTGACAGAGATCGAAGGCGACGCCGTGCCGGCTCCAGTGCGGGGTCGTGGTGCAGTGCCGTCTCCCGTCTCGACGGCGCCTGTGCCGGCTCCAGTGCGGCAGGGCCCGCTCTACCGCATCGTCCGCGGTTTCCTCCGCCCACTTGTGCGGCTCGTCTACCGGCCGAAGATCACCGGAGCCGAGCACGTGCCGATGCGGGGTCCGGTCATCCTCGCCTCGAACCACCTCTCGTTCGTCGACAGCATCGTGATCCCGCTCGCCTCGCCGCGCCCCGTGCAGTTCCTCGCCAAGTCGACGTACTTCACCGGCACGGGTTTCTCGGGCTGGGTCTCGCGCACCTTCTTCGGCGCCATCGGCGCCGTCGCAGTCGAACGCGGTGCCGGCTCCCAGGCGCAGGAGGCCCTCGACGCGGGCCGACGCATCCTCGACGCCGGCAACGCCTTCGCCCTCTACCCCGAGGGCACCCGCTCGCTCGACGGCCGGCTCTACCGGGGCCGCACGGGCGTGGCGTGGCTCGCGCTCACGACGGGCGCCAAGGTCGTCCCGGTCGGCCTCATCGGCACCGAGGCGATCCAGCCCGTCGGGGCGAAGCTGCCCCGCGTGCGCCCCGTCACCGTCCGCTTCGGCGAGCCCCTCGACCTGAGCCGTCACGGCCAGGCGACCTCCGGACGCGCCCGCCGCGCTGCGACCGACGAGATCATGGCCGCGATCCACGCGCTCAGCGAGCAGGAACTCGCGGGCGTCTACAACGAGACCCCGCCGCAGGGCGCCCTCGCCAAGCTCGCCGACCGGGTCGTGCCGCGCGAGCGGATCTGACCGGATTCCCAGCCGTTCCCGGCCTCGCCCCGGTATCGTCAGTCCGATGCGCCCCGCCTCGATCATCAGCCGCGTCGCCGCGACCGTGGCCGTCGTGCTCGCCCTCGCGGCGTGCGCCGGACCGATCGACGTGCAGAAGGCCGCTGCGGGCGGCACCGACGCGACCGCGGTCGTCGACCGCCCGATTCCGCCCGCCACGGAGTTCGACCCGGGCTATATCGTGAGCGACGACTCGTTCTACGACAGCGGCGCGATGAGCGAAGACGAGATCCAGGCGTTCTTCGAGGGGCTCGACTGCCGCCCCGAAGACCGGGTGCCGTGCCTCGCCGACTTCATGCAGAGCACCACGACGCAAGCCGCGGCAGGGCCCGGCCACTGCGCGGAGTACCGCGGCGGCATCCGCGAACGGGCGAGTCGCATCGTCTCGAAGGTCGCTGCGGCGTGCGGCATCAGCCCGAAGACCCTGCTCGTGCTGCTGCAGAAGGAGCAGTCGCTGCTCACCCGGCCGAGCGAGTCGGGCTACCTCCGCGCCACGGGGTACGGCTGCCCCGACACGGCCGACTGCGATGCGAAGTACTTCGGGTTCTTCAATCAGGTCTACAACGCGGCCTGGCAGTTCCGCCAGTACACCGAGCAGCCCGACCGCGCCTACCGCGTCGGAGCGGTCGACGTGGGGTTCCATCCGGATGCCGCGTGCGGCGCGTCGACCGTCGCCATCGCCAACCAGGCCACGGCGAACCTGTACAACTACACGCCCTACCAGCCGAACCCGGCCGCCGTGGCGGACCCCGAGATCGGCGACGGCTGCTCCGCGTTCGGCAACCTCAACTTCTGGCGGCTCTGGCACCGCTGGTTCGGCGACCCGCAGGCCGAGCGCTACCCCGGGTTCCTGCCGCCGTGCAGCCGGCTCGTCGGCGGCCACGCCTGCCCGCTCCCCGAGGCGACGCTGCCCGCCGTTCCGCCGGTGCGGCTCAGCGCCGACTGATTCAGCGCCCGCTGACGGTCACGACCGGTTCGTGCCGCACCGGGAAGGCGACGGACGCCGCGATGAAGCACTTCGCGGAGGCCTCGGCGTGGAGCTCGGCGGCGAGCTCGAGCATCGAGGCATCCGCGACCTCGATCCGCGGCCGCAGCACGACCTCGACGAATGCCCCGCCGCCCGTGCCATCCTCGCGCATGTGCCCGGTGGGCGCGTCCGTGTAGCTCCGCACGACGACGCCGTGGTTCGTCGCCACGTGCAGGTAGGAGAGCATGTGGCATTCGCCGAGCGCGGCGAGCAGCAGCTCCTCGGGATTCCACCGCTCGCGGTCGCCGTGGAAGGTGCGGTCGCTCGAACCGGCGATGTCGTGCAGCTTGCCGGTCGCGCGCACGACGTGCTGGCGGCCGTAGTCGCGGTATCCGGAGGTGCCCGTGCCGCGATCGCCCTGCCACTCGACCTCGATCTCGTAGTGGTGTTCGCCGAGCATGGTTCCTCCGATCGTGCACGCGAGCCGCGCCATCCGATTCTGCCCGATGCCGGTCTCGGGGCGGCGATAAGGTGGAGGAACCATGACTGATACCCGCATCGACGCCCAGACAGCCGCCGCCCCGGTCTACACCGTGCCGCAGGAGCGCAAGATCGTGACCGCCATCCCCGGTCCGAAGTCGCAGGAGCTGCAGGCCCGACGATCGAAGGTCGTCTCCTCCGGCGTGTCCTCGGCGCTGCCCGTCTACATCGAGCGCGCGAACGGCGCGATCCTCGTCGACGTCGACGGCAACCAGTTCATCGACTTCGGCGCCGGCATCGGCGTGACGACGATCGGCCACACCGAGCAGCGCGTCGTCGCGGCCGCGGCCGACCAGCTGCAGGACGTCATCCACACGCTCTTCACGATCACCCCCTACGAGGAGTACGTCCGCGTCGCCGAACTCCTCGCCGAGCACACTCCCGGCAACTGGGAGAAGAAGAGCGTGCTCGTCAACTCGGGCGCCGAGGCCGTCGAGAACGGCGTCAAGATCGCGCGCAAGCACACCGGCCGCCGTGCCGTCGCCGTGCTCGACCACGCCTACCACGGCCGCACGAACCTCACGATGGCGATGAACTACAAGGCGATGCCCTACGCGACCGGCTTCGGCCCGCTCGCGGGCGACGTCTACCACGCCCCGAGCTCCTACCCCTACCGCGACGGACTGTCGGGCGCGGATGCCGCGGCACGCACGATCGGCTACCTCGAGAAGGTCATCGGGGCGAGCGACCTCGCCTGCCTCGTCGTCGAGCCCATCCAGGGCGAAGGCGGGTTCATGGTTCCCGCCGACGGGTTCCTGCCCACGCTGCAGACCTGGTGCACCGAGAACGGTGTCGTGATGATCGCCGACGAGATCCAGTCGGGAATGGCCCGCACCGGCCGCTACTACGCGAGCGAGCACTTCGGCTGGGAGCCCGACCTCGTGCTCTCGGCGAAGGGCATCGCGGGCGGCCTGCCTCTCGCCGCGGTCACGGGCCGTGCCGAGATCATGGACGCGTCGCAGCCCGGCGGGCTCGGCGGCACCTTCGGCGGCAACCCCGTTGCGTGCGCCGCAGCGATCGCCGTCTTCGAATCGATCGACGAGCACGACCTCCTCGCCGAGGGCCGACGCATCGAGGCGACCTTCCGCGCCGGACTCGAGCGGCTCGCGGCACGCTACGACATCATCGGCGAGATCCGCGGCAAGGGCGCGATGATCGCGATCGAGCTCGTGCAGCCGGGCACCGGGCAGTCCACGAAGGCTCCGAACGCCGAAGCCGTCACCGCGATCGTCGCCTTCGCCGCACAACACGGCGTGCTCTTCCTCAGCGCCGGCACCTACGGCAACGTGCTGCGGTTCCTGCCGAGTCTGGCGGTGAGCGACGCGCTCATCGAAGACGGTCTCCGCGTGCTCGACGACGCCTTCGCCTCCCTCGGATAGAACAGGTGGCCGGCACATTCTCAGTCACTGATTCCGTCGAACTCGCCGTGGTCGAACGTAGTGGTTTCATCGAGTCCCGGCACGCGGGTTCCGCCGTCGTGCTCTCCCCCGAAGGCGAGGTGATGCGCGCCCTCGGCGACGTCGTCACCCCGATCTTCCCCCGGTCCTGCCTGAAGCCGTTCCAGGCCGTCGCCGTCATGACCTCGGGCGTCACGCTCCGGGGCGAAGACGCCGCCATCGCCACCGCGAGCCACTCGGGCACCGCCGCGCACGTCGCCCTCGTGCGCCGCCTGCTCGAACGTGAGTCCCTGCCCGAATCGGCGCTCGGCTGCCCGCCGGCCGCGCCGTCCGACCAGGTGGCGCGCGAGCAGCTCATCCGCTCCGGCGGACCGCGCGAGCGCGTCTACATGAACTGCTCGGGCAAGCACTCGGCGATGCTCCTCGCCTGCGTCGCCAACGAGTGGCCGCTCGAGAGCTACCTCGAGCTCGACCACCCGCTGCAGAAGCGCGTGCTCGACGTCATCGAGCGCTTCACGGGCGAGCGACCTGCGGCGACGGCGATCGACGGGTGCGGTGCGCCCGTGCACGCGATCAGCCTCGGCGGACTCGGCCGTGGCATCCAGAAGATCACGACCGCCGCGGCGGGCTCGCCGTTCGCGCTGTATCGCGAGGCCGCGGCCCTCACCGAGTCGGTGCGCGAGCACGCCTGGGCCGTGGGCGGCCCCGGCCAGCCCGACACCGTCGCCGTCGAGCGCCTCGGCGTCTTCGCGAAGATCGGCGCCGAGGGCGTCATGGTCATGACGGCGCCCGACGGCACCACCGTCGCGCTCAAGGTGCTCGACGGCTCGGCCCGCGCCTCGACGATCATCGCGCTCCGGCTGCTCGCGCAGTCGGGTGCGATCGACCACGAGGCCATCGACGCCGTGCAGACCGAGCTCGATCTCTGGGTCATGGGCGGCGAGCAGCGCGTCGGCACGATCAGGGCCACCGTCTGAATCGACCCGCACCCGGTTCCCGGATCGGTGCCGGGCAGCGAAGCGGATGCCGCAGCGGGATCACTCCCCCTGCGGCATCCGCTCTCTCGATCTGTTCGGGTCAGCCGAGTTTCGCGAGCCGTTTCGCACGTGCCGCGCGGGAGACCTGCGCGACGATCACGAGCACCAGGGCGAAGAGGAACACCGCCGAGGCGATGACGTTCGCCTCGGCCGGGATGCCGCGCGACGCCGAGATGTAGATGTACTTCGGGAACG
Source organism: Agromyces fucosus (assembly GCF_004134865.1). Lineage (GTDB taxonomy): Bacteria > Actinomycetota > Actinomycetes > Actinomycetales > Microbacteriaceae > Agromyces > Agromyces fucosus. The sequence goes on from NZ_SDPO01000004.1 coordinate 209,464, forward strand.
TCGACACCGCACCCGAGTTGAAGTTCGTGATGATGAAGTCGTCGAAGCTGAGTGCGAATGACAACAGCGCCGCCGCCACGATGCCGGGAAGCAGCAGCGGGAACGTCACCCTCCAGAACACCTGCGACGGCGAGCCGTAGAGGTCGCGGCCCGCCTCTTCGAGCGCCGGATCGAGGCTCGCGACGCGCGCCTTGACCGTCACCACGACGAAGCTGATGCAGAACATCGTGTGCGCGAGGATGATCGTCGTCATGTCCTTCGCGACGCCGACGGCGAGGAACTGCGCTGCGAGGCCGGCTCCGAGCACGACCTCGGGCGTGGCCATCGGCAGGAACAGCAGCAGGCTGATCGCACCGCGGGCACGGAACCGGTAGCGCACGAGTGCGATCGCGATCATGGTGCCGAGCGTCGTCGCGATGACGGTGGCCGCGATGCCGATGATGATGCTGTTGCCGAAGGCTTCGCACACGGCCCCGCCCTCGACGGTGCAGACGTTCAGCCACTTGTCGAAGGTGAACCCACGCCAGGAGATGTTCGACTTGATCGAGTCGTTGAACGAGAACACGAAGGTGTACGCGATCGGGATGAGCAGGAACACGAACGCGATGACCGTGTACACGGGCAGCAGCCAGTCACCGAGCCCGAGCCGTCGCGGGCGAACCCGCCCGCGCGGGCCGCGCGAATCGAGCTCCTGGCTCTCACCGAGGCCGCCGAGCACGGCAGCCGCCTGGACTTCTCCGCTCACAGCAGGTCCTCCGTTCCGGATCGCTTGACGTAGACGCCGACGAGCACGAGGATCGCCGCCATGAGGATGATCGAGAGCGCCGCGGCCGCAGGATAGTTCAGCAGCACGAGGAAGTTCGCCTCGATCACGTTGCCCATCATCTGCGTGTCGGGCCCGCCGAGGAAGTCCCGGCTCGCGTTCACGTAGTCACCCGCAGCCGGGATGAAGGTGAGCAGCGTGCCCGCCACGATGCCAGGCATCGACAGCGGAATGGTGACCTTGCGGAACACCGTGAACGGGTTCGCATAGAGGTCGCTTCCCGCCTCGAGGTAGCGCAGGTCGAGGCGCTCGAGGGTCGTGTACAGCGGCAGGGTCATGAACGGGATGAAGTTGTACGTCAGACCGAAGATCACCGCGAACGGCGTACCCGTGAAGTGCGCGTCGGGCGCCATGAGCGAGAGCGCCTTCAACGAGGTGATGACGAACGACTCATCGGAGAGCAACTGCTTCCACGCGAGGGTGCGGAGCAGGAAGCTGATGAAGAACGGTGCGATCACCAGCACGAGCATGAGCCCCTGCAGCATCGGCCACCGCCGCGCCTTCACCCCGATGAAGTACGCGAGCGGATAGCTGAAGAGCAGTGCGAACACCGTGGCCGCGAGCGCGTACCCGAAGGAGCGCACGATGTGCGGCCAGTAGTCGGTCATCACCGTGACGTAGTTCTGCCAGTTGAACGCGTAGTCGTACTGGCCGATGTCGCCGAACTCGCTCGGCGCCTGCAGCGAAGTGAGCAGGAGCGAGAAGAGCGGGGTGATGAAGAACAGCACGAGGTAGAGCAGGCCGGGGAGCAGCAGGAACAGTGCGATCCTGCTGCGCTTCCGCGGCGCCTGGGGAACGACCTCTGCGGTCTGGAAGGCGGCGAAGGCCATGGTCAGCCCTCCTCGAGCTCCGTGACGAGCTCCTCACGGCGCTGCGCGGCGATCGAGGTGGTGTCGTCGTCTGCGGCGAACCGCGATGAAGGCTCCGCCACGTCGTCGAGGCCGAAGCCGTGCTCGACGGGCCACGAGATCCAGACCTCGGCTCCCTCGCCGACGACGGGACCCGAACCGGTGTTCTGCGCGAAGACGGTGACGGTGCCGGCTTCGGGGATCGCGACGAGGTACTGCGTGCTCACACCCGAGAACGACACGTCGACGATACGGCCGGGCCCGAGCGCGTTGCGATCGGACGACGGTGCGATCGCCTCTCGGGAGAGCGTGACCTTCTCGGGCCGCACGCCGATGGTCACTCGACCCGTGTGGCGCTGCGCCCGCGCGGTGGGCACGATCACGCGAGCACCCGCGATGTCGACCGTGATCGCGGCATCCGTCACGCCTGCGACGTCGCCCGTGAACAGGTTCGACTGGCCGAGGAAGTTCGCGACGAACGACGTGCGCGGCAGCTCGTAGAGTTCGGCCGGCGCGCCCATCTGCTCGATCGCGCCCTTGTTCATGACCGCGACCGTGTCGGCCATGGTCATGGCCTCCTCCTGGTCGTGCGTCACGTGGAGGAAGGTGAGCCCGACCTCTTCCTGGATGGTCTTCAGTTCGAGCTGCATCTGGCGGCGCAGCTTGAGGTCGAGCGCGCCGAGCGGCTCGTCGAGGAGCAGGAGGGCCGGGCGATTGACGATGGCCCTGGCCAGCGCGACGCGCTGCTGCTGCCCACCGGAGAGCTGCGCCGGGCGGCGCTGCGCGAGGTGGTCGAGTTCGACGAGGCGGAGCGCCTCGTGCGCCCGTCCGAGTGCGTCGCCGATCCGGCGCCGCTTGAGCCCGAACGCGACGTTCTCGAGCACCGACATGTGCGGGAACAGCGCGTAGCTCTGGAACACCGTGTTGACGGGGCGTTCATGCGCTTTCGTGCCCGTGACGTCGCGTCCGCCGATGAGGATGCGACCGCTCGTCGGCTCTTCGAGGCCGGCCACGAGCCGGAGCGTCGTCGTCTTGCCGCAGCCGGAGGGGCCGAGCAGGGCGAAGAAGGAGCCGGCCGGGATCGTGAGATCGAGGTCTTCGATCGCGGTGAAACCGGGGAAACGCTTCTGGATGCCGACGAGTTCGAGATCTGCGCCGCGTTCGGCGAACTCGCGTACCGACACGCTCACGCCCCCAGGAGGATGCTCTGGAACTGCGCCTGGTACTTCTGCTCCTCGGCGCCGCTCAGGGAACGGAAGATGTGCGCGTTCGACAGCGTCTCCTCGTTCGGGAAGATGAGCTGGTTCTCGGCGAGCTCGGGGTCGATCGCGATCGCGGCCTCCTTCGCGCCGACGACCGGCGTGATGAAGTTCACCCAGGCTGCCACCTCGGCGGCGACCTCGGGGTCGTAGTAGAAGTTCATGAGGGCTTCGGCGTTCGCCTTGCGGGGCGAACCGATCGGCACGAGGAAGTTGTCGTTCCACAGCGTGCCGCCCGCGGTCGGGATCGCGAACTCCCACTTGTCGCCGGCTTCGGCGTTGATGACCGTGATGTCCCCCGACCAGCAAATCGCGGCGAGGGTGTCTTCGCTCTTGAGGTCTTCGAGGTAGGAGTTGCCCTTGATGTTGCGCACCTGGCCGGATTCGACCTGCTCGCGCAGCACCTCGATGGCCGCGTCGAACTCCTCGTCGCCCCAGTCGCTCGCGATGTCGACGCCGTTCTGCTGCAGGATGAGGCCCATGGTGTCGCGCATCTCGGAGAGCACGCCCACTCGGCCCTTGAGCTCGGAGTTCCAGAGGTCTTCGACCGATTCGATGCCGCCGGGGATCGCCTCCTTGTTCCAGCAGATGCCCGCGAAGCCGCCCTGCCAGGGCAGCGTGTACGCCCGGCCCTTGTCGAAGTCGGGGTCGCGCAGCGCCGGGTTCAGGTTCACGATGTTCGGGATGTTGTCGTGGTTCAGCTTCTGGGTGTACCCGAAGCGGATCCAGCGTGCGGCCATCCAGTCGGTGAGCACAGCGGTGTCGGCGCCGATGTCCTTGCCGAGGGCGAGCTGGTCCTTCACCTTGCCGTAGTAGGTGTTGTTGTCATCGACGGCGACCTCGTAGTTGACCTCGATTCCGGTCTCTTCCGTGAAGCGCTCGAGCGTGGGGTACGCGCCGCTGTCGTCTTCGTCGATGTAGGCGGCCCAGTTCGCCCAGTTGACCGTCTTGTCGGTCGCCGAGGTGTCGGCCGCGGCCGTGGGCTTGCCCTGGGCACCGCCCGTGGAGCACGCCGCGAGGGCCAGGGCGGTGGCTCCGGCGCCCGCTCCGGCGAGCAGCGTACGGCGATTCAGCTGCATCTGTCGGGCCTGGGCGATGAGTGCTCGCATCATCGGGTCCTGGGGCAGGGGGCGTCGATTCACGGGGGACTCCGTTTCGGTTTGCTGCAGTGCAAGGGTGGGAAGATACTGCCACACTGCTGGGCTGAAATCACTCGATGATGTCCGAATCGTTAATTTCTGCGAACATCTCGTGCGGAATCAGCGCTTCTCGCCCGATCTTGCGACCGATTCAGTGGATTCGGCGGCTCGGCCAGAGCGCACGGCGCACATCATGCCCGGGCTCGATGACCCAGCACTGACCAGCCCCGTCATCGAGGAGCGGAGGGAGCCCGCGCGTGCGCATGAGGGCGCGATACTCGCCCGCGCTGCCGTGCACGACGAACGCCGCCTCCTCGCGAAGGCTCGCGAGCAACGACCAGCTCGCGGCCCAGGCCTCCGCGTCGCCCACGATCGCCGGCGGAGGTGCATCGATCGGACGTGCGGCGATCGCGGCCCTGACCGCGGGCTCGCCGCCGGCGGCGAGGAGGATCGGGGTCCGCCCTCCTGCGGCGATCACCGCAGCTGCCGCGCGCGGCGCCGCAGACGCGATCGCGTACGGAAGGTCGGGCCGCAGTTCGAGGAGCGATACCTCGGGTGTCCCCGGAGTCTCGGACTCCGTCGCCATGACCACCTGCACTCGTCGCCCCCGCCATTGCCCGGCGCCGGCACCGGCGCTCGCGCGCCAGAGCTCCCCGCGACCACCGGACTGCACGAGATCCGAACGCGCGGCATGGCGTAGAAGCAGTCGGCTTCCGAAGGCGTCGCGGAGACCGTGGCCGAGCGCGAGCGGGTCGACGGCCGATGCCGCGACCGCCACTCCCCTCGCTCGTCCTTCCCTGATCAGGGACTCCACCATCGCGAAGGCCTCATGACGGTACTCCTCCGGCCAGGCACGGAACCTCACGTCGAGGTCGTCGATCACGATGAGGGCCGGCGGTGGCGCCGCCCCGCGGACCGCGGCCCTTGCGGCCACGAGTCCGTCCCAGTCTGCGCTCGACGGACCGCGAAGGCGGAGCGTGGCGGATGCCGCGGCCGCGATGCTCGCAACCGACTCACTCGCCGCCCGCTCGACCGCCGCCAGTGCCGTGCTCCGCCCGCTGCCGGGAGCGCCGAGCACGAGGAGGGCGCCGTCGCGGTGCGGCGCCCATCGCGCAAGGCTCCGCCGCTGCCGCTCCGGTTCGTCGACCACGCCGAACCCGTAGCCGTCGAATGCGGGGGCGACGGCGCGATGCTCGTCGGGCGATGTCGGGCGCGGATCCCCGAGGAGCTCGGTCACCGAATCAGGGGCGATGCGCGGGGGCAGCGGATCGAGCCAGGTACGGCGAGCCCGCGGCATCCCGGCCGATCGAGCGATCACCGCGGTGATCGCGCTCGGCGTCGCCACGGCCGAATGGAACAGCACGGGGCATCCGTCGCCTCGGTCGATCACGCCGCGACCGGGCAGGTCGGGCGGGATCTCGGATGCCGCGGTGGTTCCGACCACCGCTTCGCTGTCGGCTCGCTGCAGCACGCGCAACGACACGCGGATCGCGCAGTTCGCGGTGACCTGCTCGCGAACGACGCCGTTCGGCCGCTGCGAGGCGAGCACGAGGTGCACCCCGAGCGAGCGCCCGCGTGCGGCGATGTCCGCGATGATGGCCCCGAGCTCGGGGAAGCGCTCGAGCATGGCCTGGAACTCGTCGACGACGATCACGAGTCGCGCGAGCTCGACGCCCGCGTCGAGCCCGGCGATGTCGCGTGCGCCCGACCGAGCGAGCACCGTCTCGCGGTGGGTGAGCTCGGCCCGAAGGCTCTGCACCGCCCGCTCCGCCTCCGACTCGTCGAGGTCGGTCACGATGCCCGTGACGTGCGGCAGGCCGCGCACGGGCTCGAACGCCGCGCCGCCCTTGAAGTCGACGAGGAGGAACGAGACGCGCGCCGGCGAGTGGGCGGAGGCGAGGGCGACGATCCACGCGAGCAGGAACTCGCTCTTGCCGCTGCCGGTCGTGCCCGCGACGAGCGCATGCGGACCGCACCGGGCGAGGTCGAGTTCGAGGGCATCGCCGGCCACGCGTCCGACGAGGGCCGAGAGGCTCGAGCGATCGAGCCCGGTGCCTGCCGGCGGCTGCAGCTCGTCGAGCTGCAGCCGGCGAGGAAGCTCGTTCGATCGATCGTCGAGGCCGGCTCGCGCCGCGATCGCCGACAGGGACTGCGCCCAGCGGGCGACTTCGGCGACGCCGACGAGCGAGGGCACGACGTGCGTCTCCGCACCGCCGTGCTGGACGAGCGCCGCATCGGGCGCGTGCAGGGTCACGATCGTACCGAGCCCCGGGGGCAATTCGGCCGCCGTTCGCGCGATCGCGACGATCGAGACACGCGATCGGTCGTCGGCTGCTGCGAACGCCGACGACGTGGGCGACGATGGCCGCGGCTTCGGCGACGGCGGCCGAGCTCCGGTCTCGACGACGACCAGTCGAGCAGTCGCCCGCGCTCCGCGATGGGGCAGCAGGCGCAACCACGCCCAATTGCCGTCCTCCGGCCCTTCGGCATCGATCGCGAAGTGGCGCGGATGCCCATGGTGCGCGAACTGCACGGCACTCGCACGCGCCGCCGCCCTCGCGAGCGGGAGCTCGCCGACGAATCCGATACCCGCCCCTGCGTCGACGGACATCGGGGCGTCGTCGAGTCGAGCCGCGGCGAGGAGCAGCGCTCGATCGTCGGCGTCGACGGGGGCACCCTCGACGCGCAGCGCGCTCGCGGCCGCGCCCCGCCCGAGCACGAGCGGCGGAAGCGCCGCTTCGCGCCACGCAGGATGCACCGAGTGCTCGAGCAGCGATCGGGAGGACGGCGTGCGGTGCCATGCCGCCCGGCGTTCGAGACGGTGTCGCTCACCGATCTCGAGGCGGAGTTCGCCGACGAGTCGCCGTCGATCGGCGCCGGCCCGTCGTCGCAGACGACGCGCCGAACGACGGGCATCGAGCATCGAGCCGATCGCCACGATCGGCCCCAGCACCGCGAACACGAGGGAGAACGGCGACCCGGTGATCGCCCACAGCGCGAGCGCCCCCGCGACGGGGGCGAGCGACGCGATGAGCGGGAACCCGGCTCGAGCAGGATCGGCCGGCGCCGGCGGCAGCGAGAGGGGCGTCTCCAGCGATACGGGTGCGATGTCGAATCGGTCCACGACGCGATCCGATCACGCGGGCGACCCTTCGGCGGCCACGGACGGCGCGCGGGGCACTGGATCGGCTGACGGCATGCTGTGGAGGACGAGTCGGCGGGACTCGGAGACGTCTCGCCCGAATCGGGTGGAACGCGTCAGGAGACGACGAAGAACTGCTCGGCGAGCTCTACACGGCTCCCCCGCGGCACGAGGTAGCGCCTGCCCGGCTCGCAACGCATCGCGCCGTCGTCGATGCGCCGCACGATGGTGCCGTTGCCCGAGAAGCGGTCGGCGATCCAGAGCGTGCCGTCGTGCTCGCCGAACTCGACGTGGGTCTTCGACACCGACAACGACCGGTCTGCGATCTGCACGAGATGGTCGAACACCTCACCGGGCTGGGGCAGGGGGCGACGGCCGATGAGCCCGGTGCCGAAGACCGTGCGCGACTCGCCCGTGCTGAACGTCAACACGAATCTCGTCGCGGCGGGCGTCGTGAGCAACTGCTCGTGCTGCTCAGGCGCTGCCGCGGCGAAGAACTCGCCGGTCGCAGCATCCGACGCCTCGATCGCGACCGCGGCACGGAAGCCGTCGACCGGGATGGAGATCACGCCGCTGTTGCGACGGGCGGGCCGCTCGATCACCGTCGTGTCGCCGGGCCTCGGATCGGGCCGCCTGCGGGATTCCGGCGTGGCGCTCGTCGAGCTGCCGCACTCGCCGCAGAACATCGCCCCATCGGGCAGCTCTGCTCCGCAGATCCGACACGTCACGAACGCGCTCCTCTCCGGGTCACAGCGTACCCGCCGAGCGAGGTGAGCGAGACCGCCGCTCGCACCCGCTCGCGCAGCGATCTCGGCGCCCCGAGCCGCTCCTGCAGCTCGTCGACCGATTCCCAGACCACGAGGTCGTCGCCCTCCATCGGTCCGTCGGGTGCGAACACGGCGCGATCGACGACCGAGGCGAGCACGAGCGGCGCGAGCCCGCCGACCGTCGCCGCCTGCTCGGCGCGCGTCGCCGTCGGCCGGATCGGATAGCCGTAGTCGGCCGCCGAGTCCGCGAACTCCTGCCACCCGCCCTCGATTCGTTCGACCGCGGTCGATGCCCTGCGCCGCAGCCGTCGCCGCCGCATTTTGGCGACGACGATGGCGAGGAAGGGACTCGCGATGAGCGCGAGCACGCCCAGCACGATTCCCGCGACGCCGAGGACGGCGAGCAGCGCCTGAACCCATGCGTCCGCACTGTCGTCGGGGTCGTCGGGCGGGGTCTCGGGCTCGTTCGACAGGTCGTCGACCGGCGTGCGCTCCGCGGGCGGCGGCAGCGCCGACTGCGGCCTCGACACGATCGTGGGCTGGTCGGGCTCGCGCTCGGGAATGGGACGCGGCGCCGGGTTCGGGTCGACCGGGACCCAGGTTCCGTCAGCGGCCTGCACCTCGATCCAGGCCTGCTTGTCGTCGCTCGCGAAACGCGTGACGCCGTCGGGAGCGCGCTCGCTCGCGGCATCCGTCTCCCGCGGCGCGACATCACCACCACCCTCAGGCGTCGCATCGGTCTGACCGGTCGCATCGGCCCCACCCGTCTCGGCGGTCCCGCCGGGCGGCTCGGTCGTGTCCGAGGCGTCGTCGTCGGCCGCGCCGGGAAGGTACCCGACGACGACTCGCGCCGGGAAGCCGATTCGGCGGGCCATGAGGGCCGCGGCGACCGCGTACTGCTCGCCGTCGCCGACCATCGGCCGTTCGACCGCGAGATCCGCGAGCCGATCGAGCGAATGACCCGACCTGCTCGGCGCATTCTCCTCGAGGCCGTGGCTCACGTATCCGTTCGCACGGAATCCCTCGATGACGGCCTGCAGTCGCGCGCCGGGATCATCGGACACCGGCGCCCACTCGTCGAGCAGCTGCGCGAGCTCCTTGGGCATGTCGGGCGTCGCGGGAAGCACGCTCGTGCCGGGGTTCAGCCCGTCGAGCTCCGAAGGATCGACGGGCACCACCGAGGTCGCCGCGTAGCGATCACCCGACTGCAGCGATCGCTGCACCGCGCCCGTGCTCGTCACCTCGTTGTAGAAGAACGACTCCGTGAGCGTCTCGGCACGTGGTCCGCCGAACGTCATGCGTTCGAGGCGACCAACCCCCGGCACCCACACCTCGGAGTAGTTCTCGACCTCGACCTCGATCTCGAGCCGCTCGGTGTCGCCGCTCACGCCCGATTGGTCGAGACGATAGGGCACCCGCGTGAATCGTCCGGACGCGGAGGCGCCTTCCGCCCCGCCGACCGTGTAGACGATGCCGTCGTACGAGTCGAGCGTCGCCATGCGCAGGCCGGCACCGTCGGGAAGCCCGCGGACGTCGAGCATCACGTCATCGGCGACGTCCTCGTCGAAGGCGGCGCGGAACCCCGCGAGCGGGCTGTCGTGACGCCTCGGCTCGAACGGCGGCTGCAGCTCCGCCCGTACGACGTTGCGCGGCGGCACCGGCAGCGCCACGGATGCCGCGGTCGCACCCACCACCGCGATGGCCACGAGCGCCGAGGCGCCGAGCACCCGGCGCGCGTCGGTGAGCGCCGCCTCGACACGGCGGCCGACGGTGATCGCGCGCCGGTCGGCGATGGCGACGCGCACGAGCCAGGCCACCGCGGTGATGAGGAACGCGATGCCCGCCTCCACGGCGAGTGCCGAGTGCACGACTCCGAGTGCGATGCCCGCGATGAGGAGCGCGGCGGGCGGCAATGCGGCGGCAGCGGGGCGCCGACTGCGCAGCGCGATCGAGATCGCGGCGGTGGCGGCGATCAGGCCAAGGAGGAACGGGGGCACGAGCAGCGCCTGGTAGGAGCCCACGGGAACCGAGATCGTGACGAGCTGCTTCCACGAGAGTGCGGCGCCCGCGATGAGCTCGACGATTCCGGACGGACTCGGCAGGATCCCGCCGATCGCGGCGCCGGGCACCGCGGCCGGCACGCCGAGCACCAGGTACGCGCCGAACACCGCGAGCACGATGATCCAGGAGGGAAGGCGGAACCGCGCTCCGACGACGCCGATCGCCACTCCCGCGGCGATCGCGACCGCTGCGGCCACCACGAACGCCGGGCTCTCGTAGACGGGCCACCAGGGCAGCATCGCCGCAGCGAGCATGGCGACGACGAGCACGACCGTGACGAGGGTGGGCACGAATCTGCGGGCTCCCGCCGGTGCACGAGGGGTCATGTCACCGACGCCGATCTCGCGAGCATCGCGCGCAGGTCCTCGAGGTAGCCGATGCCGAAGACGGTGAGCCCGGCGATCGTGCGGGCACTCGCCTCGCCCTCGGGCGAGCACTGCACCGCGACGCTCTCGACACCTGGCGGGAGCCGGGTCGCCGCGGAGCGCAGCGGTGCGACGCCGCGAGCAGTACCGGTGACGATGAAGGCGAGCGACACGCCCGCAAGCGTCTCGGCCGCTGCGCGGGCGACATCGGGGAGCATCACCGCATCCGGCTCGGTCTCGACGACGCAGAGCGCGTCGAGGAGCCGGTCGCGGGAGACCGTCGGGAGTTCGCGCATGGCATTGCGCCCGGTGCCCGCGCCGGACCCGCGCTGGCGACCCGAGACCACGAACGACACGGTCCGTGCGTCGCGGATCGCCCGAGCGCCGACGGACGCGGCAGCGCTGACGGCGAGTTCGAATTCGGCCTCGTCGACGTACGAGCCGGGGTCCAGATCGAGCAGCACCATGAGGCGGCTTCGCCGGGTCTCCTCGAACTGACGCACCATGAACGTCCCGGTCTTCGCCGAGCTGCGCCAGTGGATGAACCGGCGATCGTCGCCGGGCACGTACTCGCGCAGCGCGTGGAAGGCGATGTCGCTCGCCGTGAGGTCGCGTGTCGGCGTTCCCTCGAGGTCGCGGATGAATCCGGTGCTCAGCGCGTTGATCGGCACGGTACGCGGGTGCACGTGGAGTTCGGCCGTCTCCGACCACACGTACTCGCGCCGCATGAGGCCGATCGGGTCCGCGCGCACCGTGCGCGCAGGGCCGACCGGCACGACGCCGCGCCGCTCGGTCGGGATCGAGAACTGCTCGTCGAACACGCCCCCTCGCGGCAGCCCGGGCAGGACCCGTTCGACGATGCGGCGGCCGACCGGGAGTTCGAGCTGCACCCCGCCGAATCGCCGCCGGCCGGGGTTGGCGGCGATGAGCCGCGCTTCGGCCGGTTCGCCGACCACGACGCGCGGCGACGGCAGCACGAGCTGGATGGTGCCGGCACCGCGTCCGATCAACCAGACGGATGCCGCGACAGCGAGCACCCCGAGTCCCCACCCGAGCGCGATGAGCTCGAGCCAACCCCAGGTGTACCCGCCCACGAGTGCGACCGCTGCGACGACGATCACCGACCAGCCGAGTGGCGTCACGACGCCCTGCACCATGCGGGCGGCCCGCCCGACGGCAGCAGCTGCGCGGCTCCCCGCCACGACGGCGCGCCCGATGACCACCGCGAGCACGCCCTCTCTTCGGGCGTCCTCGGGGATGGTCGTTCTGGTCTGGGTGAGCGTCACACCGCTTGCCTGGTCGAGGGAGGAGGCGTCTCGATCAACACCTGGGCGATCATGTTCGACGCGGTGACGCCGTCGAACTCGGCTTCGGGGTCGAGGATCAGCCGGTGCGCCAGCACGGGCTCGGCGAGCGCCTTCACGTCATCGGGCACGACGTAGTGGCGGCCCCGCCCGGCCGCGTGGGTCTTCGCCGCGCGGATCAGGGCGAGCGCCCCGCGCACGCTGACCCCGAGACGCACCTCGCGAGCGGTGCGCGTGGCGTCGACGATGCGTGAGACGTAGTCGTGGATCGTGGGGTCGACGTAGACCGTGCGTGCCACCGCAGCCAGGTCCACGACCTCCTCCGCCGCGAGCTGCGATGAGACGCGGTGCTCGTGGGCGCGCTGGTCGGCGCCCTCCAGGATCCGGATGGTGGAGGCGTGGTCGGGGTAGCCGATGGACGTGCGCATCAGGAAGCGGTCGAGCTGCGCCTCGGGGAGACGGTAGGTTCCGGCCTGCTCGACGGGGTTCTGCGTCGCGATGACCATGAACGGATGTCCCACGGGATGCGTCACGCCGTCGACGGTGACCTGCCCCTCCTCCATGACCTCGAGCAGCGCCGACTGCGTCTTCGGGCTCGCCCGGTTGATCTCGTCGGCGAGCACGATGTTCGCGAAAACGGGCCCGGGGTGGAACTCGAACACGCCGGAGCGCTGGTCGTACACCGTGACGCCCGTGATGTCACCTGGGAGCAGGTCGGGAGTGAACTGGACGCGGTTGCTCGTGCCGTCGATCGACTGGGCCATCGCCCGTGCGAGCGAGGTCTTCCCGGTGCCGGGCACGTCGTCGAGCAGCAGGTGACCCTCGCTGAGGAACGCCGTGAACGCGAGCCTGATGACCCGGTTCTTGCCGAGCAGCACTTCCTCGACCGCGCCGACGAGTCGATCGAGGGTCGCGGCGAACCGCGCCGCCTCATCGGGGGTCATGGTCATCTCGGCTCCTTCTAGCGGTTCTGGTAGCGGACGACGATGTCCGCGATCTCAACATCCAACCAGACGAGGTCGCCCGGTTTCGCCTCCGGGATGTCGCAGCTCGTGGGGGTCTGCGCCTGCCGGCCGTTGCGGTCGCCGTCGACGCCGCAGCTGAAGGTCACGGGGAGTCCGGAGTTCTCCGGCGCCGAGGTCCACGACCAGGTCTTCGCGGATTCGTTCCACGCGCGGCTGGGGAGTGCGAACGTCAGCGAGGGGCGGGCGTCGGAGGGCAGCACGTCCGACCACGGGCCGCAGCTCCCCCAGATCGAGCAGCTCCGCACCTGGAACCGGACCGTCTCGCCGAACGGCCTGGCGAAGAGTTCTTGCGCCCACCCGGAGCCGCCGAAGCTCTGCAGCGTGCCCGGGATCTGCGCGCCGTTGCCGTCGACGGCCACGATGTCGTATCGCCAGGCACCCGGCGAGACCCCGGCGATGTACCGGTCGTAGACGTCGGCGGTGCGCATTCCCATGCGACTGTCGACCTTCCGGATGGCATCGGGCGACGGCCGCACGATCGTGCCGACGACCTCGGTGTTGGCGCAGGCCGCCCGATTGTAGCCCCAGACGAGGAAGGAGTACCTCGTCGCCTCCGCACCGGTGCCCGCGAACTGCACGCTCGTCGTTCCGGGCCCGACGTGCACGACCTCGGCGACCGTTCCCCCGCTCGACGGCGCGACGACGCTCCCGGGAGCCGGGCTCGTGACCGAGCACGCCTGCGCCCCACCGGGTACCCCTGACGCCCCGTCGACGAGGCGCTGCACGAAGTACCCGCCGATGGGATCCCCGTTGCCGCCGAAGGCGTCCCAGGCGACGGTGACGGTGCCGGCCGCGGCGTCGCCGTTGACGAAGATCGCGCCGGCGACCGGTGGACCGAAGGGGGTTCCGCTGGTGCCCGCCTCGGTCCAGACCGCGAGAGCCGGGAATGCCTGGTTCCTGGCTCCGACCGTGATCGGCACCTGGCTGCCGTTCTCGAGCGGCTGCGAGTCCGTCGAGCAGAGCGTCGCCGTGCACGCGGCCGCCGCGGAGACCTCGTTCGAGACGCCGGCGACCGTGACGACGTACGACCCGATGGCGCTGCCGGACCCCGCGGGCACCGGATCCCACTCGACGCGGAGGTACCCGTCGCGCGGAACAGCCCGCACCCCGGAGGGCGGCGGCGGGATCACGTCGGACCACACCGGACCGGGCGCCGCGACCGGATCCGAGAGGCCGATGCCGTTCCTCGCCCTGATGCGCACCTGCACGGCATCGGACTGGCCGTTGCCGGGGGTCGAGACGGTGCACGTCGTCGCAGCGCACTCGGAGGAACTCACGGCGTCGCCCGTCGCGGCATCGACGAGCTCGATCTCGTACCCCGTGATCGGGGAGTTGTTGAAGGCGCCCGCCCCGAAGACGAGGTCGAGGGTGCGGTCGCCGAAACCCGTGACCTGTGCGCCGGTGACGGGGTCTGGCCGGTCCTGCACGGAGATCGTGACGAGGCCCCATGCGTTGCGGGCGGCGTCGCCGGTCGCATCGGCCACCTCGTACTGCACCGTCGAGTTCACCGGCGCCGCCCCCTGGGCGACCGTCACCTCGAGCTTCGACCGGTCGTCGCTCGGCACGATCGAGATCCCGTCGGGAAGGCTGTCGGCATCGGCCCCGCGCACATCGACGACGCGGAGCGGCACGTCGGGGAACGGGTTGGTCGCCCCGTCGTTGGCCAGCACGTCGATCGTCGTGGTCCGCCCGCGCTGCGCGACGGCGGTGTCGGCGGCCGGCCGGGCGATCGGTCTCGTCGACGGGACCACGTGCAGCTCGATGCGCCCGGACCTGCCGTCGCCCGCCTCATCGGCGACGCCGATGGCGACCGTCGCCACGGTGCCGTTGGTCGTCGATGCATCCGCCTCGATCGTGAGGTGCGAGCCGTCGAGGGAGAAGCGGAAGCCCTCCGTCGGCGGCGGCAGCAGTCGGTACGCGAGCTCGTCCCGTTCCGACGGATACGGGTAGTTCGTGAGCTTCACGAGGTTGATGTCCTTCGACTGCCCGGGTTCGAAGTCGATGACGCCGCCGGTGAAGACCGGCGGCTGGTCCTCGGTCGGTGCCACCTCGATCGGGATCACGATGGTTCCGGTCCGGGCGGACGGATCCGTCGCCGACTCGCCGTCGGTGACCGTGAACGAGAGCGATGCCGGTCCGTAGTACCCCTCCTCGCTGCGATACCGCAACGTGTCCTGGTCGACCACCAGGTCGGAGCCGTCGCTGTGCGAGGCACGCACCGTCGCGGCATCCGTGATCCGCACCGGGCGACCGGACGCCGCGATGACGAAGTCGTCGAGCTCGAGCTCGAACTCCTCGCCGCTCATGACCTCGACACGGGGAGCGTCGGCGCGCAGTTGCGGCAGTGCATCGTCGCGGCCCGGCACCCAGATGAACGCGTAGGCGATGATCGAGGGGTCCTCGGGGTGGGCCACGGAGAACGGGATGACACGGCGGCGGTCCTCGACCTGCACGCGGATGCTGCCGTCCCGGCGCACCTCGGCGCCCGCGTCGTACCCGTCGACGAGCCCCACGACGAGATCCGACACGTCGGCATCGGCGAGGAACACGTTGCGCAGCACCGGGACGTTCACGAACTCCTTGTCGAGGATGTCGCTCAGCGTGAGGACCGTGTCGGATGCCTCGGGGCGGGCCAGCGGCGCATCGTCGCGGGCGATGATGCTGAGGAAGGTCGAGGCCTCGCTGAGCTGCTCGTTCTGGATGACGTACACGAACCCGTACTCGCCCTCACCGGGAGGCACGACGACTTCGATCGTGTCGTCGACGATGTCCGCGACGGCATCGCCCTCGGTCGCCTCGACGCTCTCCAGGGTGAGCGCACCGCCGTCGGGGTCGGAGTCGTTCTCGAGGACCCGGACGGCGACCGTTCGGCCAGGGCGCACCTCGACGACGTCGTTGCCGGCGATCGGCTTGCGCGCACCGTCGAGTCGTGGGGCGATGCCGACGCGGACCGTGCCGACGGCAGGGGCGCCGAGCGCGTCGACGACCTCGTACTCGAACTCGTCGGTTCCGGCCGAGTACTCGCCCGCCTGGTACTCGAACCAGTCGGCGCCGTGCGAGGTGACGTTGCCGAGTTCGGGGTTGCCGCCCTGGCCGAGGAGTTGCACGCTGTCGCCCTCGGGGTCGGATCCGCTGAGCGGCACCGGGATGCGGACGGTGTCGCCCGCGAGCACGCGGGCGGTCACCGTGGCCGGCACCGGTGGGGTGTTGGTCTCGGGATCCGCTGCACGCACCGACATCTGCACGGTGGCGGTCGCCGACTGCGGACCCGGCCCGGTGATGCGGTACACGGCCTCGTACTCCCCCGGCGTCTCGGGGGCGAAGTAGCGGAGGCGGTCGCCGTCGACGAAGAGGAGCCCCGCCTCCGGCTCGCGTTCGAGGACCGGCTCGAGCGTGATCGGCAGCGCATCGGGATGCTCGTCGTTGGCGAGCACCGCGATGTCGACGACATCGCCCGTGCGTGCCGAGATCTTGTCGGGCACCGCGACGGGCGGTTGGGCGACTTCGAGCTGCGGCACCTCGACGACGGTCACCTCGCCCTCGGCTTCCGCGAGGCCGTTGCTGATGCGGTACCCGAACACCGTCGACCCCGTCTCGAGCGGGCCGGAGAGGGTGACCCGGAGGATGCGATGCTCGATGACCTCGACCTGCACGGCGGCCTCGGCCTCGGGTTCGCCCAAGCCGGTGAGGATCAGCACCCCGCCCGTCGGGTCGATGTCGGTGGCGAGCACGTCGACGTCGACCGGCTCGCTGTTGCGGACGAACGCCGTGTGCGGCACCGTGATGGGCGTGGTGCCGAGCTCGGGCGGCGCGGAGACGTCGACCCTGACCACGCCCGTCGTCGTCCAGGTGCCGTCGGTCACCGTGTATTCGAGGGAGTGGGTGCGCACGGCCGAGCTCACGAACCGGAAGGTGCCGCCGTCGAAGTCGGGGGTGAGCTGCGCATCCGGCTTGGCGGGCACGGCGCTCAGCTGGATGGTCCCGGACCCGCCGCGCACGTGCTGCAGCGGGTCGACGCGCACCTCCTGGCCCGCCGTCGCGAGCACGACGAACGGATCGGCCACGAGCGGCACGTCTCCGGGAGCGCGCACGCCGAGGCCGAGCACGCCGACGGCGGTGTCTCGGCCGTCGGACACCTCGAGGGAGACCGAGCGCTCTGCCCCGGCGCCGCCCTTCTCGTCGAAGACGACCACGCCGTCGGCCGTCGACGACAACGAATCGGGTTCGGCCGAGGTGGCCCGCTTGAGGAAGAACGGATCGCCGTCGGGGTCCACCCAGTCGCCGAGCACCGCCGTGCTGACGCGGCCGCCCTGCTGCACGAGGGCCTTGGTGGACCGCCGCTGCTCGGGCGGTGCGTTCTCATCCGTCTCGCGCACGGTCACGCTCACCGTGGCGTGCGCTGCGCCGCCGAAGCCGTCGTCGACCGTGTACCCGAAGGCGATGACACCGGATGCCTCGTCGCCCAGCACGAGCTGCAGTTGCTGGTTCTCGGCGATCCGGTCGAGCGCGACTCCGGGCGGCAGTTCGCCGTCGACGGCCTCGATGACGAGAGCGTCGCCGTTGGCGTCGTAGTCGTTCAGCAGCACGGGCAATGGCGTCGTCCGCCCGGGGCGGGCACCGAACTCGTCGTCGGCCGCGACGGGCGCCACCTGGCTCTTCTCGATCGTCGGCGGCGTATCGGGGTCGTTCTGCTCGATCGTCTCCTCGTCGCGCTCGATGTCGAGCAGCTCCTGCCAGTTGTCGATCAGTCCGAACTCGGCGCCGACCGCCCAGGTCTTGCCGCTGCGCCGTTCGTTGAGCACGAGCGTGGCGCCGTTGGCGAGGTAGGTGTAGTCGCCGCTCCGGGTCGCCGACGGGAGTTCGAAGGGTTCCGCCGGGCCGGCTCCGCAGGCGCGCACGGCGGTGCCGGCCGCCCACGCCGCGTAGAGGCAGCCGTTGTGCACGATCGGGACCGCGGGCAGGCCCGACCGCCCGTCGACCCGCGTGATCGGCGCACCGCCGTCGAGACCCACGGTGATGAGACCGCGCCGCGTCGCGATCGCGACCTCATCGCCGTGGCTCGAGGCTTGCTGCAGCACGGGCTCGTCGTTGGCCGCGATGAACTCGGAGAGGTCGACGGCGCCGCGATCGAGGTGGAGGGTCCGCGTGCCGGCGTCCAACACCGCCCAGCGATCGGCGACCGAGGTGATCTGCACGTCGGGGTCGCCGGCGACCGATTCGATCTGCCAGCGCGTGCGCGCGGTCTCCGCGTCTGCAGCGTCGACCAGCGCGACGTCGCCGGTCGAGGGCGTGTACGCGACGAGCGTGCCGTCAGGGTCCACGGACGTCACCGACCCCTTGCCGAACGACAGCATGGGTTCCGCGTCGGCGTCGAACTGCGCGAACGCGTCGAGCGGTGTCGTCCAGACGTCGCCGTCGGAGACGATGACGACCCGTGATCCGGCGAGCGAGAGCATCGCATCGTCGGGAGGGACCGCGACCGTCTCCGAGATGCTCGACGTCGTCGCATCGATCACGCGCACCGTCGCGCGCGCACGGTCGAGCGCGAGCACCGTGGGGCCCTGCTGCAGGATGTCGATGCCCGTCGAGCCGGTCTCGACCACCGAGTTCAGTTCGAGCAGCGCCGTGTTCGCGCGCCCGATCGCCTGATGCTCATTGCTGCTGACCCAGACCGCCGCATCGCCCAGGTCGACCCGTTGCGCCGCATACCCGCCGGAGGCGATCGCGACACCGGCCACGAGGGCCACCACAGCGGTCGTCGCCGCCGCGGTGATCGCTGCGGATCGCGGCTTCGGGAGGCGGCTGAGATCGGGAAGCCTCGGCATCATGATCCCTGGTCGAGGTCGACCGTCACGTCGACGCAGCGTTCAGCGCTCGAGTCCCCGGTCTTGCCGTCTCGCGCGACCTTGACGCTCGCGCAGACCCGGTCTCCGTCTTCGGCGGGAACGGTCACCCTCGCCTCGCGTTGCAGCGGGCGGGTCTCGCCGTCGACGGTCACGACGTACGCGTCGGAGGCCTGGAGTCCCGGGTCGTTCCAGGAGAAGGTCACGGTCTCGCCCGCGACGACGCCCTGCACGTCGGTGACGACCGGGATCGACCTCGTGCCCTGGATCACGAAGTACGCGCCGGCGCCGACGAGCGCGATCAGGAGCACGGAGACGAGGGAGATGCCCCAGGCGAGGCGCGCCGACGTCGGCGGGGTCGTCCGAATGCGCCCGGTGCCGTGATCACGCGGGCGCGAATCCGCCTCGGACCGGGTCGCCGCGAGTGCGCTGCGTGAACGCCGACGTCGCGGCGCCCCCTCACCGGTGCCGTGGGTCCCGCTGATGCGGGTCTGCTCGTCGACGTCGACCGCGGTGGCGAGTGCCCAGTCGTCCATCGCCACTTCGAGCGGCGTCTGCGAGAGACCGAGCTCCTCCTCGACCGACTGCAGGTCGCGGATGAACTCGAGGGCACTCGACTGCCGGGCGGACGGCCGGAGGGACATCGACCGTGCGAGCACCTGCTCGAGGCTCTTCGGCACGTCGATCCGCCCGGTCGGGGCGACCTTCGCCTTGTCGATGCGGGCCATGAGCGCCCCGGACCCGTTGTCTCCTCCGGGCGTCTCGAACGGGCTGCGGCCGGCGAGGAGCGAGTACACGGTGGCGCCGAGCGACCACACCTCGCTCGCCACGCTGCCGGACACCTCGTCGTGCAGCACCTCTGGCGCCGACCACGGGATCGACAGTCCGACGGCGTCGGAGGACTCCGCCTCGCCGAGGGTGGCCGCGATGCCGAAGTCGGAGAGCACCGGATGCCCGTACGCGGTGGTGAGGATGTTCGACGGCTTGATGTCCCGATGCAGCACGCCCTGTCGGTGGGCGGTCTCGACCGCGCTCGCGATGCGCACGCCGACGGACAGCACCTCGGCGAGCGGCAGTTGGACGGCGCGGTAGCGCTGCCCGAGCGAGGCCGAGCAGTACTCCATCACGAGGTACGGGCGTCCGTCGGCGGCGACGCTGGCCTGGTAGACGGTGAGGATCGACGGGTGCGAGGAGAGCTGGGCCATGAGGTTCGCCTCTGCCTGGAACATCTGCCGCAGGTCGTCGTTGACGACCTCGGCGAGCAGCACCTTCACGGCGACGAGGCGACGAGGCATGTTCTGCTCGTAGAGGAAGACGTCGGCGAAGCCGCCCGATCCGAGCACGCGGATGAACGCGAAGCCAGGCAGGTTCGGCGGTGTGGAGGGCAGTCGGCGAGACACGGTCCTCCTGCCTGCTCTGGGTCGGTTCGACGCCGCCCGGTGGCCGGCGGCGCCCGGTGCCCATCATTGTATCCGCGGGTGACGGATGCCTCGTGGTGCTGTGCACAGCTCGGACGGCCGAGCCGCCCCGGGGTCAGCCGCGTGCCGGCTCGACCTCGCCCGACGACTGCGCGCCCGCGGGGCGCACGACCTTCAGCACGTCGACGACGATCGCGGTCACGTTGTCGCGGCCGCCGTTGCCGAGCGCGGCTTCGAGCAGCTGGCGTGCGGCCTTCTCGGCCTTCGCGTTGGCCATGAGGAAGTGGCGGATGCCGTAGGTCGTGAGCTCCTTCGTGAGTCCGTCGGAGCAGATCAGGAGGCGCATCCCGGGTTCGACGGCGATCGCGCGGTAGTCGGGGATCGGCGCCTCGTGGAAGCCGACCGCGCGGGTGATCACGTTCGAGTGCGGATGGGTGTCGGCCTCTTCCCTCGTGATCTGCCCGGCATCGACGAGTTCCTGCACGATCGAGTGGTCGACCGTCAATTGCTCGAGGACGCCGCCGACCAGGCGGTAGACGCGCGAGTCGCCGATGTTGAAGACGATCCACGCCGGTTCGTCGGCGATGGCGCCGAGCGCCGCCCCGGTCACCGTGGTGCCGCTGCCCTCGTCGGTGACGCCGGCGCCGCGGCCCATGTCCTGCACCGCCAGGCGGAGCGCGTGGTCGATCTCGGGCGTGCCGACGAGCGTCTTCCCCCCGTGCTCGGCGAGTCGAGTGACGACGGCGGCGCTCGCGAAGTCGCCGGCGGCATGGCCGCCCATGCCGTCGGCGACGGCGAACACCGGCGCTTGGGCGATGAAGCTGTCTTCATTGACCTCGCGGCGGAGTCCCGTGTCGGTGACCGCCGCCCAGGCGAGCGTGACCTCGGTGCCGTCGGGCAGCGTGATCCGGTGGCGGGCGTTGCCATTGCCGATCTGGGTCACCTGTGAGGCCTGCTGTCTGTTCGGGTCATGCGCCGGGAGCACCCTGGGCGGAGAGGATCTCGATGATCGTATCGTCTCCGAGGTCGAGGGTGGCGCCGGGAAGCACGACGATGGACTCCCCCGCTCGGAGCCGACGCGCGCCCGAGGCCGTGCGGAGCACGGTGCCGTTCGTCGAGTGCAGGTCGGTCGCGACGAGACGGGACCCGACGAGGCGGAGTTCGAGGTGGGTGCCCGAGACCACCGCCGCCGGGGACGCGACCGCGAGCAGCTCGGGCTGCACTCCGCTGCCCGAGATTCGCGGCGGCAGCGGCTTGCGCCCGATCAGCACGGGCGCCGCGACCGTGAGCGGCACTCCGTCGCCGATGCGGAACCGAGGGCCGTTCGCACCGGCCTCGACCGCGGGGCCGACGGGATCGGCCGGCGAGGGCTCCGACGGCGCGTCCGTCACCGCCCCCGACGACGTCGTCGGCGCACCGGGCGGCTCGCCGACCCGCGTGCCGGTCCGGGGCGTGACGATCGTGTCGGCGACGGATTCCTCGAGGCCCGGTTCATGGCGGCGAGGGGAGAGCAGGGTGTCCGCATCGAGCCACGGCGTGGGGGCGGGCGCGTCGGGCTGCCGCACCTCCGACGTCCACTCGACCGATGAGGTGCGCAGGCTCGCGCGCCGGTGGACCACGGGCTCGCCCGCGGCCTGCACCCGATCGAGGGGTGCCGCGGCATCCGTGATGCGCAGGGCCACGACGTCGTCGAAGTCGGCGAGGTGCCACGGCCGGATCCCCCGCGCGTCGAACCGGCGACTCCCGCCGGGCGAGGCGAGGTCGACGACCGCGTCCCCCCGGACCACGGCGGTGACCTGTGTGGTCGCCGCCTCGTCCCACCAGACGAGGCCGAAGGACTCGATCGGATCGACGCGGCCCGACGGGACGATGCCCACGAGCGCTTCGAGTGCGAGACCGCCGTCGCTCGCCGCCTCGGCCAGCGCAGCCAGCACCGGTTCGGGCGCGGGCGCGACGAGCGCGGCGATGAACCGGTCGCCCACGATCACATCCCACGCGCGCGCGCCGGCCACCGCCGTACTCGAGACAGCGCCGGAGACCATGCGGAACATTCTGGCACCGTGCCCGCCGTGCGCACGAGGGGTTCGGCATCATCGGCCGACGATCGTCGGCCAGACGGGTTCCGTCGCGAAATCTCGACGATTGCTGTGGATTCAGTTGATTTGGAACCAGAATTCAACGGAATCGCTTGCACGAGGCATCGGTCACTGTCACAATCGTGCCATGACGAACAACGGGCGTTCCTCGCAGCCCCGGCCTGTGCAGCTCGACGACGTTTCCAAGGCGATCATCGAGCAGCTCCAGGCCGACGGGCGCCGCTCCTATGCGGATGTCGGCAAGGCCGTCGGACTGTCCGAAGCCGCTGTGCGGCAGCGCGTCCAGCGGCTCACCGAGTCGGGCGTCATGCAGATCGTCGCGGTGACCGACCCGATGCAGCTCGGCTTCACGACGCAGGCCATGATCGGCATCCGCACCACGGGAGACACCCGTGTCGTCGCGGCGCGACTCGCCGAGATCCCCGAGATCGACTACGTCGTGCTCACGGCCGGCAGCTTCGACGTGATGGCCGAGGTCGTCTGCGAGAACGACGACGAGCTGCTCGACCTGCTCAACACCCGCATCCGCGTCGTCGAGGGCGTGCAGTCGACCGAGACGTTCGTCTACCTGAAGCTCCAGAAGCAGTTCTACAACTGGGGCACTCGCTGAGACAGGCGAGTGCTCATCGAGAAAGGGAATGGCATGACCGGAACGGTCTATGACAACGATGCGCTGCAGCAGAAGGCGAAGGATCATCTCTGGATGCACTTCTCCCGGCAGTCCACGATGGAGACGTCGGGGGTGCCGATCATCACCCGCGGAAAGGGCCACCACGTCTACGACGTGCAGGGGCGCGAGTACTTCGACGGGCTCGCGGGCCTCTTCGTCGTGAACGCGGGCCACGGGCGCGCGCGCCTCGCCGAGGTCGCCGCGAAGCAGGCCGAGCAGCTCGCCTTCTTCCCGATCTGGTCGTACGCCCACCCGTCGGCGATCGAGCTGGCCGATCGGCTCGCGGGGTATGCACCCGGCGATCTGAACCGGGTGTTCTTCTCGACCGGTGGCGGCGAGGCCGTCGAGACGGCGTTCAAGCTCGCGAAGTACTACTGGAAGCTCCAGGGCCGCCCCACGAAGCACAAGGTGATCTCGCGTTCGGTGGCCTACCACGGCACCCCGCAGGGCGCCCTCGCGATCACCGGCATCCCCGGCATGAAGGAGATGTTCGAGCCGGTGACCCCCGGCGGCTTCCGCGTGCCGAACACGAACTTCTACCGGGCCGCCGAGATGGGCGCCCCGGCCGACGACCTCGAGGCCTTCGGTCTCTGGGCCGCGAACCGCATCGAGGAGATGATCCTCTTCGAGGGCCCCGAGACGGTCGCCGCCGTGTTCCTCGAGCCGGTGCAGAACTCGGGCGGCTGCTTCCCGCCGCCCCCCGGCTACTTCAAGCGCGTGCGCGAGATCTGCGACCAGTACGACGTGCTGCTCGTCTCCGACGAGGTCATCTGCGCGTTCGGCCGCCTCGGGCACATGTTCGCGTGCGACGCCTACGGCTACGAGCCCGACATGATCACGTGCGCGAAGGCCATGACATCGGGTTACTCCCCCATCGGCGCGACGATCGTCTCCGAGAAGATCTACGCTCCCTTCGCCGAGGGCAACACGTCGTTCTACCACGGCTACACCTTCGGCGGTCACCCGGTCTCCGCCGCGGTCGCGCTCGAGAACCTCGACATCTTCGAGGAGGAGGGGCTCAACGAGCGCGTTCGCGAGAACTCGCCGCTGTTCCGCGCCGAGCTCGAGAAGCTGCTCGACCTGCCGATCGTCGGCGATGTGCGCGGCGACGGCTACTTCTTCGGCATCGAGCTCGTGAAGGACAAGGAGACCCGCGAGACGTTCGATGACGACGAGTCCGAGCGGCTGCTCCGCGGGTTCCTGTCGAAGGCGCTGTTCGACGCCGGCCTGTACTGCCGTGCCGACGACCGCGGCGACCCTGTGATCCAGCTCGCGCCGCCGCTCACGATCGGTCCGGCCGAGTTCGCAGAGATCGAGCAGAAGCTGCGCGGAGTGCTGACCGAGGCATCCAACCGCCTCTGACGACCGAAGCTCGCCCGACGGGTGTCCCATGGGGATCCTCCGTCGGGCGAGCTGCACGACCTCGCCTCTCGCCCGCTCATCGTGCCGTCGGTGGAGGTCACCGGCCGCTGAACGCCCACTCGGGCAGCGTGCCACTGCCGATGAGTGCCGCGAGCAGGCCCGCCATCGAGTGCCCGGGATCGAGCTCGATCGCGCGGTCGATGAACGCTCCCGCCGCCGAGCCGCGGCCGAGCGACCACGAGAGCCAGGCCGCGATGCAGAGCGGTCCGACACGATGGGCCGGCGGCGCATTCGCGATCGCGCGGCGCAGTACCGCGAGGGCCCGTTCCACGCGGCCGGCATCGGGACGCAACTGCGAGTGGCCGATCATCAGGCGAGAGAGCATCTCGCTCATCTCGCACGTCGTGCCGCTCGCCAGTTCCCGCACGACGAGTCCGTCGATCGTCTCATCGTGCTCGGCCGCGCGCTCGGCCGTGGCGATCGCATCGTCATGGGCCGCCTCGCCGACCAGTGCTCCGAAGGCCACCTGCAGCATCATCGCGTCGCGTACGGCGGGAACGGAGGCGAGGTGGAGGAACCAGGCCAGGCGGAGCGGCGGATGCAGTGCGTCGCGTGCGACGAGCGACTCCACGAGCGCCACCGGGTCGCCGTCGGCGCCGAGCCGCCGCAGCGCGTCCTCGCGCCCGCGACCGGCGAGCTGACCGAGCGCCTCGGCGATGGGACCGGCGACGTCGGGTTCCTCACGTGGCAGCGCTGCACTCGCGGACGGCGAGGCCGCGACCTCGCGAACATCGCCGGCGAGCGATGCCACGGGGCTCTCGTCGATGAGCGCGAGCGGATGTCCCGCTGCGGGCGTCGTCGGGTCGAGCAGGGAACCCCACCCGTCGGCTGCCCGGCACAGCGCATCCCGCACGAGGAATCCCGCCTCCTCGGCCCGGGCGGTCAGCATTCCGAGCAGCGCGCGTTGCGGCATCCCGCGGCCAGTGCCGAACCGGGCCGCCGTGTACACGATCGGCACGACGGCGTCGACGCCCGGCATGCGGCACATCGTGCCGATGACCGATGCGACGAGCGGGGCGCGATCACGCACCAGCCGTGGCAGGTCGTAGCGCAGGACCCCTGCCGTGCGGTTGCCGCTGAAGGCCACGCAGACGAGGGACCGCTGGGGATGGAAGCCGGCCAGCGACGGGACGAGGGCGAGGAAGTCGTGCGCCGCTTCGGCGCGGATGATGGTGGTCATGCGCCGAGCGTGCGTCTTCGCCGGGCCGCTCCGGCGGAGTCGGCGACGATCGGTATCCGGTCGCGCCGCGGCGGCCGATGTGGAGGAGGAGTGGGACCGACTCGTCCTCCACAACCCGGGGATACCCGGGGAGTCCGCGATGTCCGATTCCCGCGAGCCGGTGTCGCACGCCGGGGTTACGCTCGAATCATGACGAACGTGCACCTCATCCGCCTCGACAGCCCGATCGGGCGTCTCGAACTCGTCGCCGATGACGAGGCCGTCACGAGCCTCTCCATCGAGAGCGGCGGCATGCTCCCCCACGATGACGCTCCAGAACACCCCAACGACGTGCTCCGCACCGCTCGCGACCAGCTCGTCGAGTACTTCGCGGGGCAGCGCCTCGACTTCGACGTGCCGGTGCGGCTCACCGGCACCCCGTTCCAGCAGGCCGTCTGGGCCGAGCTCGAGCGCCTCCAATGGGGCGAGGCGACCTCCTACGGCGCGCTCGCCGCCGCGGTCGGCAAGCCGGGTTCGGCCAGAGCCATCGGCGGCGCCGTCGGCGCGAACCCCGTGCCGATCCTCGTGGGCTGCCACCGAGTGCTCGCGAGCGACGGCCGCATCACCGGCTACTCCGGCGGCGAGGGCGTTCCCACGAAGCTCTGGCTGCTCGGTCACGAGCAGATCGGGTTCGCCGCGTGAGCGTCATCCCCAGACCCGAGATCATCGTCGGAGACGACGGACTCGCACGGTGCGGGTGGGGAGCCGTCGATCCCGAGTACCGTCGCTACCACGACGAGGAGTGGGGCACGCCCCAGCACGATCCGGTGCGACTCTTCGAGAAGGTCTGCCTCGAGGGCTTCCAGGCAGGTCTCTCGTGGATCACGATCCTCCGGCGCCGTCCGGCCTTCCGCGAGGTGTTCCACGGGTTCGATGCCCGGCGCATCGCCGTCATGACCGACGACGACGTCACCCGCCTGCTCGGCGACGAGCGCATCATCCGGCACCGCGGCAAGATCGAGGCGACGATCCAGAATGCCCGGGCCACCCTCGACCTCGACCTGCCGATCGACGAACTGCTCTGGAGCTTCGCACCGCGACCCGGCTCGGTCGCACCGTCGACCTTCGCGGAGGTCCCCGCCACGACGCCCGAGTCGACTGCAATGAGCAAGGAACTGCGCCGACGCGGATTCCGCTTCGTGGGGCCGACGACGATGTACGCGCTCATGCAGGCGTCGGGCATGGTCGACGACCATCTCGCGGCCTGTCATCGTTCGGCCCGGACCGCCGCGGCGTAACCCGATCGCCGATCCGCGCGCCGTTCCAGGCCCGGCCGCGGTCAGGCGACGAGTTCGAGTTCGCGAACGCCTGCGGCGTCCCGTTCCGGGCCGAGCGTGAGCGAGAAGCCCGCGGCGTGCGCCCACTCGATGAGTTCGTCGACCGACGCGATCTGAGGCCTGGCCGTCAACACGGCACGGGTGAAGAGCCCCTTCGCGCGCTTGTTGAAGTGGTTCAGTGCTCGTCGCCGACCGGAACCATCGACCGAGACCACCCGGACGAACGCCGATTCCGCGCGCTCGGGAGCGGGCCCGAGGTCGACGTAGGCCTCGGAACGAAGATCGAGGACGACCCCGGACTCCCTCGCGAGTTCGGTCGCTATCGCGTCGCGCCAGAGCGCCTTCAGCCGGATCGCCGGCAGGCGCGAATCGTGGGAGAGCCGGTACGCCGGGATCGGGTCCATCGCCCCGAGCAATCCGAAGAGTGCCGAGTGCACGACGACGTGGTCAGCGGCATACGACCGTGCGTCGTCGTCGAGCGTGGGGGCATCGAGCGCATCGAAGAGGACGCCGGTGTAGCGATCGATCGCCGGCATCGTCGGAGACTGGAGCACATCGCGATTGCGGTCGACCTCGTTTCCCTGCCGGGGGCCGAGCTTGAGTGCCCGCATCATGTCGTCGGGCTCGAGCGCCAGCTCCGCCACCGCGGCGGTCGTGATCGTTCGGATCGAGGTGAGCGAGGCGAATGAGAGCTGCTCCAGGTCGAGCGCGGCATCGATGCCGCCGTCGCGTTTGGTCTCGGACGGCGGGAGGAGCAGCCGCACTACGAGCCGATGAAGGCGAGGGCCGCGTCGACGTTCGAGCCGAGCGATCCGATGCTGTCGATCGTGACACGCGGCAGGGCCGACGACGGTCCGGTCCAGGCCGCATACCCCTCGAGGCTCTGCTCCACGGCGCGCCAGGTCGTCTCCTCGAGGTGCGGGAGCTTGCGCTCGCGCTTCTCGAGGCGCGAGCGGTGCAGTGCTTCGTCGGAGCACACGACCTCGATGACCCGAAGGCGCACATCGGCACGCTCCGCGAGGTCGCGCCACTGCAGACGAGCAGCCTCACCCGCATTGACCGCGTCGACGATCACCGTACGACCCGAGTCGAGTTCCTTCTCGGCGATCTCCTCGGCCACGAGGTAGGCGGCGAGACCGGTCGGCTGGTCGGCATCGATGCCGGCCCGCAGGATCGCGGACTCGATCGGGTCGACGGACACGACCGTGGCGCCGAGCCGGGCGCCGATGATCTCACCGATCGTCGACTTTCCCGCACCCGGCAACCCGGCCATGACGATGAGCTGGGTGACACTCAGGTCACCGAACTGGCGTTCGATCGGCTGCTCCCCCTGCATCCGCTCCCCCTCAGACGAGCTCGGCGCGGGACGCGACGACCTGCACCGCGTTCGCCTGCACCGACAGGAATCCGTCGTCGGCATTGGCGGTGATCTTCTCGCCGCCGGGCAGAGTGACCCGCACTTCGCCGCCGGCGAGGATCGCGAGCATCGGCTCGTGACCCGGCAGGATGCCGATCTCGCCTTCGACGGTGCGTGCCACCACCATGGTCGCCTCGCCCGACCAGACCTGCTGGTCGGCCGAGACGACACTCACGTTGAGGCTGGCCATGCTCAGCCGTTCTCCTTCTGGATCTGCGCCCACTTCTCTTCGACGTCGGAGATGCCGCCGACGTTGAAGAAGGCCTGCTCGGCCACGTGGTCGAACTCGCCCTTGGCGATCGCGTCGAACGACTCGATCGTGTCCTTGAGCGGAACCGTCGAGCCCTCGACACCGGTGAACTTCTTCGCCATGTAGGTGTTCTGAGAGAGGAACTGCTCGATACGGCGCGCACGCGACACCGTGATCTTGTCTTCCTCGGAGAGCTCGTCGACACCGAGGATCGCGATGATCTCCTGCAGTTCCTTGTTCTTCTGGAGGATCTGCTTGACCGTGGTGGCGACGCGGTAGTGGTCCTCGCCCAGGTAACGGGGGTCGAGGATGCGCGAGGTCGAGGTCAGCGGGTCGACGGCCGGGTAGAGGCCCTTCGACGCGATCGCACGCGACAGCTCGGTCGTGGCGTCGAGGTGCGCGAAGGTGGTCGCCGGCGCCGGGTCGGTGTAGTCGTCGGCGGGAACGTAGATCGCCTGCAGCGAGGTGATCGAGTGTCCGCGCGTCGAGGTGATGCGCTCCTGCAGGACGCCCATCTCGTCGGCGAGGTTGGGCTGGTAGCCCACGGCCGACGGCATGCGGCCGAGGAGGGTCGAAACCTCGGAACCGGCCTGCGTGAACCGGAAGATGTTGTCGATGAAGAGCAGGACGTCCTGCTTCTGCACATCGCGGAAGTACTCCGCCATGGTCAGGGCCGACAGGGCGACGCGGAGACGAGTTCCCGGCGGCTCGTCCATCTGGCCGAAGACGAGGGCGGTCTTGTCGAAGACGCCCGCCTCCTCCATCTCGTGGATGAGGTCGTTGCCCTCACGGGTGCGCTCGCCGACACCGGCGAACACCGACACACCACCGTGGTCCTGCGCGACGCGCTGGATCATCTCCTGGATGAGGACGGTCTTGCCGACACCGGCACCACCGAAGAGGCCGATCTTGCCACCCTGCACGTACGGCGTCAGGAGGTCGATGACCTTGATGCCGGTCTCGAACATGGAGGTCTTCGACTCGAGCTGGTCGAAGGCCGGAGCCTTGCGGTGGATCGGCCAACGCTCGGTGATCTCGATCTGCTCGCCGGGAGCCGCGTTCAGCACCTCGCCGATGACGTTGAAGACCTTGCCCTTGGTGACGTCGCCGACGGGAACCGAGATCGAGGCGCCCGTGTCGGTGACCTCCTGGCCACGAACCAGACCGTCGGTCGGGTTGAGGGCGATCGCGCGGACCAGGTCGTCACCGAGGTGCTGTGCGACCTCGAGCGTCAGCACCGTGGTGTTGCCGTCGATGGTGATCTCGGTCTTCAGCGCGTTGTAGATCGGGGGGATCGAGTCGTGCGGGAACTCGATGTCGACGACGGGGCCGGTGACCCGGGCGACGCGGCCGACGGCGCCGGCCACAGGCGCGGCCGCGGCCGGGGCGGTAGCGGTGTCAGTCATGTGTTCTCTCTCTTCGTAAGGGGCTACTTGGCGGACGACAGCGCGTCAGCGCCGCCCACGATCTCGGAAATCTGCTGGGTGATCTCGGACTGGCGCGCATTGTTCGCCAGACGCGTGTAGTCGGTGATGAGCTTGTCGGCGTTGTCGCTGGCCGACTTCATCGCCTTCTGCGTGGCAGCGTGCTTCGCCGCCGACGACTGCAGCATCGCGTTGTAGATGCGGCTCTCGATGTAGACCGGCAGGAGGCCGTCGAGGACGGTCTCGGCGTCGGGCTCGAACTCGTAGAGCGGGAACACCTCGTGCTTCGTCGAAGCCTCGGGAGCCTCGTCGCTCTCGACGACCTCGAGCGGGAGCAGGCGGGTGACCACCGGAACCTGGGTGATGCGGCTCACGAAGCGGTTGTAGACGATGTGGATCTCGTCGACGCCGCCGTCGGCGGCGTCCCGCAGGAACGCCTCGAGCACGGCGTCGGCGATCTCCTTCGCCGTGTCGAAGTCGGGGTTGTCGGTGCCGCCGATCCAGCTGCGCTCGAAGGCGCGGTGCCGGAAGTTGAAGTAGCCGACGGACTTGCGCCCGACGAGGAAGTACTCGACCGCCTTGCCCTGGCTCTTCAGGAGCTCGGTGAGCTCCTCTGCTTCACGCAGCACCTGCGAGTTGAACGCACCGGCGAGGCCGCGGTCGGACGTGAAGATCACGATCGCAGCGCGATCGATGCGCTCCGGCTCGGTCGTCAGCACGTGTGCCACGTTCGAGTAGCTCGCAACGGCCGAGACTGCGCGAGTGATGGCGGTCGAATACGGCTCCGACGCCGCAACGCGCGCCTGAGCCTTCTGGATCCGCGAGGCGGAGATGAGCTCCATCGCCCGCGTGATCTTCTTGGTCGTCTGGGCAGATTTGATCTTCTGCCGGTAGACCCGAAGCTGCGCTCCCATGTTTCTCCTGTGTCCTGTCTTCCTGGTACTGAGGCTCTCGACTCGACCCCGTGAGGTCAGTTCCCGTCGAGAGCCTCAGGGAACCTCGGAATGACTAGCGGCGACCCTTGACGATCTTCTCCTGGACGACCTCTTCTTCAGCGATCGCCTCGAACTGCTCGGAACCGACCGAGGCGAGCGGCTTGCCCTCGCCGGTCTGGAACTCGAGCTTGAACGTGTCGACTGCCGTCGCGAGTTCGGCCGCGGTCTCGTCGGAGAGCACGTTCGTCTCGCGCAACGAGTCGAGCACCTTGGTGTTGCGGGCGAGGAAGTCGTGCAGCTCGCTCTCGAACCGGAGGATGTCTTCGACCGGCACCTCGTCGAGCTTGCCGTTGGTTCCGGCCCAGATCGAGACGACCTGCTTCTCGACGGACATCGGCGAGTACTGCGGCTGCTTGAGCAGCTCGGTGAGGCGTGCGCCTCGGGCGAGCTGACGGCGGCTGGCAGCGTCGAGGTCGGATGCGAACATCGCGAACGCCTCGAGCGAGCGGTACTGCGCGAGCTCGAGCTTCAGCGTGCCGGAGACCTTCTTGATCGACTTGACCTGTGCGTCACCGCCGACTCGGGAGACCGAGATGCCGACGTCGACAGCAGGGCGCTGGTTCGAGTTGAACAGGTCGGACTGGAGGAAGATCTGGCCGTCGGTGATCGAGATCACGTTGGTCGGGATGTACGCCGAGACGTCGTTCGCCTTCGTCTCGATGATCGGCAGGCCCGTCATCGAGCCGGCGCCCAGCTCGTCGGAGAGCTTCGCGCAACGCTCGAGCAGACGCGAGTGCAGGTAGAAGACGTCACCGGGGTACGCCTCGCGTCCCGGCGGACGACGCAGGAGCAGCGACACGGCGCGGTAGGCCTCGGCCTGCTTCGACAGGTCGTCGAAGATGATGAGGACGTGCTTGGAGTCGTACATCCAGTGCTGGCCGATCGCCGAGCCGGTGTACGGAGCCAGGTACTTGAAGCCGGCCGGGTCGGAGGCGGGAGCCGCGACGATGGTGGTGTACTCCATGGCTCCGGCGTCTTCGAGCGCGCCCTTCACCGAGGCGATGGTCGAGCCCTTCTGGCCGACTGCGACGTAGATGCAGCGAACCTGCTTCGACGGGTCGCCGGTCTCCCAGTTGGCCTTCTGGTTGATGATCGTGTCGATCGCGATGGCCGTCTTACCGGTCTGGCGGTCGCCGATGATGAGCTGACGCTGGCCGCGGCCGACGGGGATCATCGCGTCGATGGCCTTGATGCCGGTCTGCAGCGGCTCGTGCACCGACTTGCGCTGCATGACGCCGGGCGCCTGCAGCTCGAGGGCACGACGGCCCTCGATGCCGGTGATCTCGCCGAGGCCGTCGATCGGGTGGCCGAGCGGGTCGACGACGCGGCCGAGGTAGCCCTCGCCGACGGGGACGGAGAGGACCTCGCCGGTGCGGGTCACCTCCATGCCCTCTTCGATGCCGGTGAACTCGCCGAGCACGACGACGCCGATCTCGTCTTCGTCGAGGTTCTGCGCGAGACCGAGCGTGCCGTCCGCGAAGCGGATCAGCTCGTTCGCCATGACCGAGGGAAGACCTTCGACGTGCGCGATGCCGTCGCCGGCGTCGGTGACGTACCCGACCTCGGTCTTCTCCGCCTGTCCCGGCTCGTACGACGAGACGAACTCCGAGAGAGCCGAACGGATCTCGTCGGGGCTGATGGTGAGTTCTGCCATTGTCTTTTCCCTTTTTCTGTACCGGTTGTACAGCTACTGGTGTGTCACGGCGCGGACGCCGGTCGATTCAACCGGCGTCAGCCGGCAAGCTTCTGCCGCAGCGAACTGAGGCGCGAGGCGACGCTGCCGTCGATGACGTCGTCGCCGATCTGCACGCGGATCCCGCCGAGCACGGCGGGGTCGACGATGGTGTCGAAGCGGACACGGCGGCCCGCCTGGACGGCGAGGCCCTGCTCGAGCCGGCCCAGCTGGGCGGCGGTGAGCGGAACCGCGCTCGTGACCGTCGCGATGTCGAATCCGCGCTGGTCTGCGACGACGGATGCCCCGTGCCGGAGCAGCTCGCCGATGCGGCGACCGCGAGGCTGCTGCACGAGGTGCCGCACGATCACGACCGCCTGCGGCGATGCCTTGCCGACGAGGAGCCGGTCGACGATCTTCGTCTTCGCATCGGTCTCGCCGAGCTTCGACCCGAGCGCGAGCTCGAGCTCGGCATCTCCGGCGACCGCACGCTCGAAGGCGAGCAGTTCGGAGTCGAGGTCGACGGTGTCGGGAGCGGAGTCCGCGGCGACGCGAATGCCGATCTCCTCGATGCCGGCGAGGAAGTCGTCACCCGACGACCACCGGCGCGAAGCCGCGCTCACCAGGAGCGAGGCGGCCTCGGCCGGAATGCGGGAGCCGAACACGGCCTCGACGAGCGCGCGCTTCTGCGCGACATCGGCCTCGGTGTCGATGAGAGCCGTGCGCAGGTGCGCGGACTCGCCGATGACACGGCCGGCGGCGAGGAGGGCCTCGGCGACGGGGAGCTCGGCGCGGCCGAGCTCCGCGAGCGCGGCCTTCGAGCCGGCCATGGCCTCTCTCGTAGCGCTACCCATGGACTACTTCTTCCCTCCGGCGGCGGCCTCGGAGGCCTCCAGTTCGGCGAGGAAGCGGTCGACGACCGCGGTCGCCTTGGCGTCGTCGGTGAGCGACTCGCCGATGACTCCCGATGCGAGGTCGATGGCGAGCGTGCCCACCTCGGAGCGGAGCGAGACGAGTGCCGTCTGGCGCTCCGCCTCGATCTGCGCCTGTGCGCTCGCGGTGACGCGAGCGGCCTCGACGGTTGCGGCGTCCTTGGCCTCGGCGACGATCTTCTTGCTGTCGTCGCGAGCGGTCTCGCGGATGCGACCGGCTTCGGTGCGCGCGTCGGCGAGCTGGGCGGTGTACTCCTCGAGTGCCGCCTCGGCCTTGCGCTGCGCCTCGTCGGCCTTCGCGATGTTGCCCTCGATCGCCTCGCCGCGCTCATCGAGCAGCTTCTGCACGCGCGGGAGCACGTACTTCCAGAAGAAGATGAGGATGATGATGAAGCAGACCGACGACCAGATGATGTCGTACCACTCCGGAATCACCGGGCTGTGGGTCTCGCCACCCTCGGTTGCAGCGCTCAGTACTGCATGAAGCACGTTGGCCTCCTCAGTTGCGGCGAATGGATCAGACGAAGATGAAGTAGGTGGCGATGCCGATGAAGGCGAGCGCCTCGGTGAAGGCGATACCGATCCACATCAGCACCTGGAGGCGGCCGGCCAGCTCGGGCTGACGGGCGACGCCCTCGATCGTCTTGCCGACGACGATGCCGACGCCGATGGCCGGGCCGATGGCCGCGAGGCCGTAGCCGACCGTCGCGATGTTGCCGTTGATCTCAGCGAGAACGGTGGTTGCGTCCACGTTGGGTTTCCTTTCCTAGGGAATGTTCTGGGCGGATGCCCGGGCTCAGTGCTCTTCTGCGACCGCGAGCTGGATGTAGACCGCGGTGAGAAGTGCGAAGACGTACGCCTGCAGGACGGCGACGAGGACCTCGAACAGCGTGAACGCGAGGCCGAAGGCCAGCGTTCCGACGCCGAGCAGGGTCCACCATCCGCTCATCGTCACGACGAAGAACTGCGTCGCCGCGAAGAAGAGGACCAGCAGGAGGTGGCCGACGATCATGTTCATCATGAGTCGGAGCGTGAGGGTGATCGGACGGATGATGAACGTCGAGATGAATTCGATCGGCGTGACGATGATGTACACCGGCCACGGCACACCCGAGGGGAAGAGCGAGTTCTTGAAGAAGTTCTTGGGGCTCTTCTTGACGCCCGCGTAGATGAAGGTGACGTACGCGACGATCGCGAGCACGAGCGGCACGCCGATGACGGAGGTGCCGGCGATGTTCAGGAACGGGATGACACCCGTGAGATTCATGAACAGGATCATGAAGAACATGGTCGTGAGGATCGGCAGGAACCGCTTGCCGTCCTTCTTGCCGAGCAGGTCGTCGGCGATGTTCACGCGCACCATGTCGAGACCCATCTCGACGAGGCTCTGGAACCGCCCGGGCACGACGCTCATGCGACGGGTACCGAGCCAGAACACGAGCAGCAGGGCGATGACCGCGACCCAGCGGACGAGGATGATGCGGTTGATCTCGAAGTTGGTGTCTTCGAAGAGCAGCGGCCCGGGGAAGAATTCGTCGATCGACGGCCCGTGGAAGCCACCATCATCGGTTGACATCGGAACCAGCAGGTTCAGAGCGTTAGCTAGCAGCGCTTTCTCCTGTTTCGGGGCGTGGAGCTCAGCTCTCGCGGCGACGAACATGGACCTCGGCAGCCCGTGCGCGAGCAGGGCAGAACCGTGGGGGGATCCCCATTACTCTAGCAATACTTCGGGCGGCAGACGAATCGCCGAGACCGCCTCAGTCCTCGGTGGGCGCCTTCGGCAGTTCGACATCGCTGACGTAGGGCAGGCGCGACTTCGCGACGACGATCACGTCGACGGCGAGCGAGGCGAGCACGCCCGCGACGAGGCTGAGGAAGAGCGCCGTCGTGTTCAGCCAGTCGGCGTCGCGGAGCACCACGACGAGCACGATGAAGACGATGAACTTCAGGATCCAGCCGCCGAGCACGATGCCGAAGAAGGCCCCGACGAAGAGGTCGCTCGATGCGAAGCGGTTGGCGGCGAGGATGCTCGCGGCGGTGATGCCCATGAACACGACCGCCATGAGCGTGCCGACGAGTGCGCCGAGGAGCCCGGGCACGCCGGCGAGCACGTAGCCGAGGATGGCCCCCACGACGAGGATCACCCCGGCGAGCACACCGCCCCAGATGAGGGCCCGCTTCAGTACGGGGTTCGAGGTCGGCGTGCGGTCGGCTTCGGGGCGTGCGTCGTTCATCGTGCTCCAGGTTCGGGGTCGCTGGATTCTACCGAGCCGTCCTGAGCGGAAGCCGGGCTCCCGGCCGGGTCGAGTGAAGTTTCGTCATCGAGAGCCGGTCCAGCGGATGCCTCCGAGCCCGCCAGTTCGTCGAGCCCCGCGACATCCGCTGCGGGGACCTCGTCGACCGCGACGGCCTCGGCGGCGACGGTGAGTCGCTTGCGGCGCCCGAGCGGAGCGAGGGTGATCACGGCGCAGATGACGAACCCGACGAACAGCGCGAGGATCGCCCAGAGCGAGGAGATCTTGAAGTACACCGGGAACACATAGGTGAGGAGGCATCCGATCGACGCGACCGCGGTCCAGCCGTAGAGGATCAGCACCGCGTGGAGGTGGGAGTGCCCCATGTCGAGCAGGCGGTGATGGAGGTGCTTGCGGTCGGCCGAGAACGGCGACTTGCCGGCACGGAGGCGCCGCATCACCGCGAGCCCGAAGTCGAGCAGCGGGATCACGAGCACCGCGAACGGCAGCAGGATCGGGATGAACGCCGCCACGAACTGGTTGAGTCCGACGCCGGTGGGGTTCAGCTGGCCCGTGACCGCGACGGCGGAGGTGGCCATGAGCAGGCCGATGAGGAGTGCGCCGGCATCACCCATGAAGAGTTTCGCGGGGTGCCAGTTGAGCGGGAGGAAACCGGCGCACGCGCCGACGAGGATGATCGCCACGAGCGAGGCGAGGTTGAAGTAGTTCGTGGGCGAGGTCTGCTGCACGAGCAGGTAGGAGTAGAGGAAGAACACGCCGTTCGCGATGAGGGCGACGCCCGCGACGAGCCCGTCGAGCCCGTCGATGAAGTTGACCGCGTTCATCACCAGCACGATGACGAAGACGGTGATGATCGCGAACATCCACGACGAGCCGACCGTGATGCCGCCGATCGGCAACGACACGATCGAGACGCCCTGCCAGGTGATGAGCCCGGCCGCGAGGAACTGGGCGGCGAGCTTGGTCGTCCAGTCGAGGTCCCAGATGTCGTCGGCGACGCCGACGATCACGATGAGGAGCGCCGCGCCGAGGATCGCG
Source organism: Agromyces fucosus (assembly GCF_004134865.1). Taxonomy (GTDB): domain Bacteria; phylum Actinomycetota; class Actinomycetes; order Actinomycetales; family Microbacteriaceae; genus Agromyces; species Agromyces fucosus. Next base: position 246,125 of record NZ_SDPO01000004.1, read on the forward strand.
AGGATCTGGCCCGGGTTCTGGAACACGATCGCGATGTTCGAGAACCGCGACGACCCGAGCGTGGAGACGAACGCTGCGGCGCCGAAGGCGATGAGGATCCCGACGAACATCGCGACACCGCCGAGGCGCGGCGTGGGCCGCGTGTGCACGTCGCGCTCGCGGATCTTCGGGTAGAGCTTGTACTTCAGGCTCAGCTTCCAGACGATGATCGATCCGCCGAAGGTCACGAGCGCCGTCAGCAGGGCGATGGCCAGGAAGAGGGTCATGAGGCGGCAGCGTCCCCGTCGCCTGCAGGGGTCGCGGCCTGCGGCGCAGCTGCCGGCTCGGGTGCGGCTTCGGCCTCCGCCTCGGACTCCTGCGCCTCGGGCTCGAGGAGCTCCTCCCCCACGACCGCGGCGATGCGCTCGCGGGAGATCACTCCCGCACGCACGATTCGGAGGCGTCCGCCTTCTCGGGCGAGCGCCGTCGCGTCGACGATCGTCGAGGACGTGTCGCCCTCGCGCTCCCCGATGGCCTCGTACGAGCCGCCCGCCGGGCCGCCGTCGAGGTAGACGGCGACCGAGTCGCCGAGCATCTCTGCGGCGTCTGCCGCGACGGTCGCCGACGGTTCGCCGGAGCGGTTCGCCGACGACACCGCGAGCGGGCCGGTCTCGGCGAGGAGCTCGAGCGCGATCGGGTTCGCCGGCATGCGGAGCGCCACGGTGCCGCGCGTCTCGCCGAGGTCCCACTGCAGCGACGGCTGCGCGTGGAGGATCACGGTCAGCCCGCCGGGCCAGAACTCGCCGACGAGCTGCCGCACGGCAGGCGGTACCTCGCTGGCGAGGGCGTCGAGGGTCGGGATGCCCGGGATGAGCACGGGCGGCGGCGAGGTGCGGTCGCGGCCCTTGGCGTCGAGGAGCCGCGAGACGGCCTTCGGATCGAACGCGTCGGCGGCGACGCCGTAGACGGTGTCGGTGGGGATGACGACGAGTTCCCCCCGCCCGATGGCGCTCCGTGCGAGGCGCATGCCGGTGAGGAGCTCTGAGTCGACCGAACAGTCGTAGATGGCAGTCATGACCTGCCGATTCTAGACCAGCACTCCGGGCTGGACCGCGACGGTCGTCGGCGCCCTCCTGATCCCGTCGAGCGGATGCCGCGGCGCAGGCGTGCGCCGCGGCATCCGCTGCCGTTCGACCGTCTCAGCGACGACCGGCCTTGCGGCGGAACAGCAGGCCGCCCCAGACGATCGCGACGAGCAGGATGGCGAGGCACCAGCCGAGCGCCCACCAGACGGTGTCGTCGACCGGGGTGTCCATCAGGAATCCGCGAATGGTCTCGATGATGGGAGTGATCGGCTGGTATTCGGCGACCCATTGCAGCCACTCGGGCATCGTCTCGACCGGCACGAAGGCACTCGAGACGTAGGGCAGGAACAGCAGGATGAAGCCGAACCCGCTGGCCGCTTCAGGGCTCGACGCCGCGAGCCCGATCGCCGCGAAGAGGTAGGTGATCGTCAGGATGTAGAGCGCCACCAGGCCGAATGCGGCGAGCCATCCGAGCACCGTCGCGTCGGGGCGGAAGCCGACGAGCAGGGCGACGACGATCACGACGCCGGTCGCGACGAGGTTTCGCGCAAGGCTCGCGACCACGTGACCCGTGAGCACCGCGCCGCTCCGCACCGGCATCGTGCGGAACCGGTCGATGATGCCGGTGGTCATGTCTCGCGAGACCGAGATCGCCGTCGACGATGCGCCGAAGCCGGCGCACAGCAGGATGATGCCCGGCACCACGTAGTCGACGTAACCGCCCGACGGGTCGATCGCGTTGCCGAAGATGAAGGTGAACATCAGCATCAGCATCGTCGGAAGCATGATCGCCATGAGCAGGGCCTCGACGTCGCGCACGGAATGGCGGAAGCTCCGGCCGATGAACGTCGACTCGGCGGTGAACGCGCCGAGTCGTGCGCGAGCGGGTGCGGCCGGGCCCGGAACTGCGGGGCGGGGCGGGGCGATGAGTGTCGTCATGTCGGTCACTTCGATTCGATGAGTTCGGGGGCGGATGCCTCGGCGCCGGCCGTGATCGCGAGGAACACGTCGTCGAGGCTGGGGCGGCGGATGGAGACCTGCGTGCCCTCGGCGGCCGACGCCGGCGAGTGGTCGAGCCGGTCGATGGCGGCGCGCAGTCCGTGCACGCTGCCGTCGGTCGGCAGTTCGAGGAGCAGCGCGCCGTCGGCGTTGCGCAGCTCGACGACATCGCCCCCGATGCGGGCCTTGAGCTCGTCGGCGGTACCCTCGGCGGCGACTCGTCCGCGGTCGAGCACGGCGATGCGGTCGGCGAGCTGGTCGGCCTCCTCGAGGTACTGCGTCGTGAGGAAGACCGTCGTACCGGCTTCGGTGAGCGAGCGGATGACGTTCCAGAGCTCCTGGCGACTGCGCGTGTCGAGACCGGTGGTCGGTTCGTCGAGGAAGAGGATCGGCACGTCGACGACGAGGCTGAGGGCGAGGTCGAGGCGCCGGCGCATGCCGCCAGAGTAGGTGCCGAGACGGCGGTGCGCAGCATCCGTCAGGGCGAACCGTTCGAGCAGTTCGTCCGCGCGGTCGCGCGCCGCCTGACGGCCGAGGCCCGAGAGGCGCCCCATCATGACGAGGTTCTCGGTGCCGGTGAGCACCTCGTCGACGGCGGCCGACTGGCCGGTGAGGGCGATGCGCCCCTTGACCTCCTCGGGCGATGCCGCGACGTCGAAGCCCGCGACCCGGGCGACACCGGCATCCGGCTTCACGAGCGTCGTCAGGATGTTGATGGTGGTCGTCTTGCCGGCGCCGTTCGGGCCGAGCAACGCGAATACCGACCCTGCGGGCACGCTGAGGTCGAGGCCGGCGAGCACTTCGGTGGACCCGAAGCGCTTGCGGAGCCCGTGCGTGTCGATCGCGACTGACATGGATCTCTCCGTTTCTCTGATCTGCGCCTGCGTCGTTCTGCGTATGACGCAAACTGTTTATGTGATGCACTGTTGTTTAAGTAATACACAGTTCTAGACTGTGGTCAACACCAATCGAGAACGGACCCCTTGTGAGCCCTGAGCGTGCGACTCCCGAACGACGCGATCCCGAACTGCCCCGAGGCGTCGCACTCGCGTGGGGTGTCGCGGCGAACCCGCAGCGCGGACCGAAACGGGAGCTCTCGATCGAACGCATCGTCGACGCGGCTGTCGAGATCGCCGACGCCGAGGGCCTCGGCGCGGTGTCGATGAGCCGTGTCGCCGCCTCGCTCGGATTCACGACGATGTCGCTCTACCGCTACGTCACGAGCAAGGACGACCTGATCCTCCTCATGCAGGAGGGCGCGGTCCTGCCGCCCGTGCCCGACGAATCCATCGAGCGCGGTTGGCGCGACGGCGTCACGGCCTGGGTGCTCGCGATGCGCGCCGCGTACCGCGAACACCCCTGGCTCGTCGACATCCCCGTCTCCGGCGCGCCGATCACGCCCAACAGCCTGCTCATCGTCGACTGGTTCCTGCGCGAGGTGCGCTCGCTCCCCTTCAGCGACGGCGAGAAGATGTCGACCCTGCTGCTGCTCACGAGCTACGCGCGCGCCACCGGGGCGCAGGAGCGCGACATCGGCGCGGCAGCGGCAGCGGCCGCGGACCCCGCGGATGTCACGGGGGCGAACTACTTCGAGGCCCTCGCCGAGCTCGTCACCCCCGAGCGGTTCCCCTACCTGAGCCCGCTCCTCGCGGCCGGCGGCTACGTCGCCGAGCCCGGCACCGACTTCGAGGAGACCGACGACGACTTCTCATTCGGCCTGGAGCGCATCCTCGACGGCATCGAGTACCACGTCGGCCGGGTCGAGTCCGGCGCCGCCGCCGTCGCCGCGGAGCCGCTGCCGCCCTCGCTCGAACTCCCCCGCGACAAGCAGGTCCGAGAGGCGGCGAAGGCGCGTCGGGAGGCCGAGAAGGCACTGCGCGAGGCGCAGAAGCGCGAACGCGAGGCCATCAAGCACGCGCTCGAGCGCGAGAAGAACGCCCTCGAACGGGAGAAGGTCGCCCTCGAACGAGAGCGGAACGCACGAGGGAAGGCGGAGCGGGCGAAGTAGGCCAGTCGCCGGCGCGCCGACCCGATCGGCGCAGGGGCCCCTCAGCGCACGGCCGAGGTCGCCCGATCGCGCGTCGTGAGGTCGCGGTGGTGCGCGATCGCCCGCCAGCCGTCGGCCGCGAGGATCTCGGCGATCGCCGCCGACTGCTCCTCGCCGTGCTCGATCACGAGCGCACCGCCCGGCCGCAGCAGCGCGAGCGCCCGCCGGGAGAGCACGCGGATCACGTCGAGCCCGTCGGCGCCGCCGTAGAGAGCCTGCTCGGGGTCGTGGAGTCGCACCTCGGGATCGCGCGGCATGTCGCGGAGCGGGACGTACGGCGGGTTCGACACCACGACGGCCACCCGGCCGTCGAGTTCGGGCAGGGCGTCGGCGAGATCGCCGAAGACGAGCTCGAGATTCGGGGCGGCGACCTCGGCGACGTTGCGCGTCGTCCACACGAACGCCTCGGGAGACTTCTCGACCGCCCACACCCGAGCGTGCGGCACTTCGGTCGCGAGCGCGAGGGCGATCGCGCCACTGCCGGTGCCGAGGTCGACGCCGATCGGTTCCGGCTCGGCCGCCGAGGCGAGCGCGTCGATCGCGAGCTGCGCGACCTGCTCGGTCTCCGGTCGCGGCACGAAGACCCCGGGGCCGACCTGCAGATCGAGGTTGCGGAACGCCGCACGACCCGTGATGTGCTGCAGCGGCTCGCGCAGGGCACGACGCGCGACGAGGGAGGCGAGCGCCGCGGCATCCGCTCGACCGACCTCGGCGCCGACGATGATACGCGCCAGCACCGCCCCGCGGGAGAGACCGAGCACGTGTCCGATCAGGAGGTCGGCGTCGACCTCGGGGTCGGGGACGCCGGCGGAGGCGAGCGTCGACACCGTCTCGTCTCGGATCTCGCGCAGTGATCGCGCACGGGCGTCGGGAGTCGTCGTATCCACGCAATGGAATGTAACGCACTCGCCTCCATGCGAGCCGGAGCCTAGGCTGAGGCCGTCGTCCACCACCTGACCCGAGAGGCAAGCCCATGGCGCAGATCTACGAGAACATCACCGAGGTCGTCGGTCGCACGCCGCTCGTGCGCCTCAACCGGCTCACCGAGGGCGCAGGCGCCACGGTGCTCGCCAAGCTCGAGTTCTACAACCCCGCCGCGAGCGTCAAGGACCGCATCGGCGTCGCGATCATCGACGCGGCCGAGAAGTCGGGCGAGCTGACCCCGGGCGGCACCATCGTCGAGGGCACGAGCGGCAACACCGGCATCGCGCTCGCCCTCGTCGGCGCCGCTCGCGGCTACCGCGTCATCCTCACCATGCCCGAGACCATGAGCGTCGAACGTCGCGTGCTGCTGCGCGCCTACGGCGCGGAGATCGTGCTGACCCCCGGCTCCGAAGGCATGAAGGGCGCGGTCGCGAAGGCCGACGAGATCGTCGCGGCAACCCCCGGCGCGATCCTCGCCCGCCAGTTCGCCAACGAGGCGAACCCGGCGATCCACCACGCGACGACCGGCCCCGAGATCTGGGCCGACACCGACGGCGCCGTCGACATCTTCGTCGCCGGCATCGGCACGGGCGGCACCATCACCGGCGCCGGGCGCTACCTCAAGGAGCAGAACAGCGGCGTGCAGGTCATCGCCGTCGAGCCGGCCGACTCCCCCATCCTCACGCAGGGCACGCCGGGCCCCCACAAGATCCAGGGCCTCGGCGCGAACTTCGTGCCCGACATCCTCGACCGCGAAGTTTACGACGAGGTCATCGACGTCGCCACGAGCGACGCCATCACGACCGCTCGCGCACTCGCGACCGACGAGGCGATCCTCGGCGGCATCTCGTCGGGTGCTGCCGTCTGGGCCGCACTCGAGGTCGCGAAGCGCCCCGAGAACGACGGCAAGACGATCGTCGTCGTCGTGCCCGACTTCGGCGAGCGGTACGTCTCGACCGTGCTGTACGAAGACCTGCGCGACTGAGCGCCCCCTGCACCCCGAGCGCCCGGCGCAGCGTCCACGACGTTGTCCGGGCGCTCGGTGCATCCGATCGACGTACGGACTGATTGACTATCGACGTGACCTTCTTCAGAGCACTGCGCGAGGACATCGCGACGGCGCGCGCGCACGACCCCGCGTCTCGTGGAAACCTCGAGGTGTTCCTCGCGTACTCCGGCCTGCACGCCATCTGGGGCTACCGGCTCGCCCACATCCTCTGGCGGGCCGGGCTGCGTCTGCCCGCCCGCGTCATCTCGCAGCTCGTGCGGTTCCTCACCGGCGTCGAGATCCACCCCGGCGCCACGATCGGCCGCCGGTTCTTCATCGACCACGGCATGGGCGTCGTCGTGGGCGAGACGGCGGTCGTCGGCGACGACGTGATGCTCTACCACGGCGTCACCCTCGGAGGAAAGGCCGCCCGCGGCGCGAACCGCGGGGCGAAGCGGCATCCGACGCTCGACGACGGCGTCACCGTCGGGGCCGGCGCGAAGGTGCTCGGCGACATCACGATCGGCGCGTGGAGCGCGATCGGCGCGAACGCGGTCGTCACGAAGGACGCCCCCGCCCACTCGCTCGTCGTCGGCATCCCCGCGACGTTCAAGCCGCTCTCGCACGAGACGGCCGACGCCGCCCGCGGCATCCACGACTGGCACATCTGAGGCGCCGAAGCCCTCGTCCATGAGACGACGGATGCCCCGGACACTCGAGGTGTCCGGGGCATCCGTCTCGTGTGGGTGCGGCTACTGGTCGCCGAGGTGCGCGAGCCGCGCCTCTTCGTCGGCCTGGATGGCCGACTCGATGATCGGCTCGAGCGCACCGTTCATCACCTGGTCGAGGTTGTAGGCCTTGTAGCCGGTGCGGTGATCGGCGATGCGGTTCTCGGGGAAGTTGTACGTGCGGATGCGCTCCGAGCGGTCCATCGACCGGATCTGCGACTTGCGGGCGTCGGACGCCGCCGCCGCGATCTCCTCCTGCTGGCGCGCGAGGATGCGGGCGCGGAGCACGCGCATCGCAGCCTCGCGGTTCTGCAGCTGCGACTTCTCGTTCTGCATCGACACCACGATGCCCGTGGGCAGGTGGGTGATGCGCACCGCCGAGTCGGTCGTGTTGACCGACTGACCGCCGGGGCCGGAGGAGCGGTAGACGTCGATCTTCAGGTCGTTCTGGTTGATGTCGACCTCTTCGGGCTCATCGACCTCGGGGAAGACGAGCACGCCCGTCGTCGAGGTGTGGATGCGCCCCTGCGTCTCGGTGACGGGCACTCGCTGCACGCGATGCACGCCGCCCTCGTACTTGAGGTGCGCCCAGACGCCCTGCGACGGGTCGCTCGCGTTCGACTTGATCGCGACCTGGACGTCTTTGTAGCCGCCGAGGTCGGACTCGTTCTGGTCGAGGAGCTCGATCTTCCAGCCCTTGGACTGCGCGTACTGCATGTACATGCGGAGCAGGTCGCCGGCGAAGAGGGCGCTCTCGGCGCCGCCCTCACCGCCCTTGATCTCCATGATCACGTCGCGGCCGTCGTCGGGGTCGCGCGGGATCAGGAGCCGTCGGAGCCGCTCCTGAGCGGCGGCGAGCCCCTCTTCGAGCGCCGGCACCTCTTCGGCGAACGCCTCGTCCTCCTTCGCGAGTTCACGCGCGGCGGCGAGGTCGTCCTGCGCCTCGAGCCACGCCGAGTGCGCTGAGACGATCCGGCTCAGCTCGGCGTAGCGCCGGTTGACCTTCTTCGCCCGCGCGGCGTCGGCGTGGAGCGCCGGGTCGGCGAGCTCCTCCTGCAGCTTCGCGTGCTCGGCGAGCAGGCTCTGGACGGACTCGAACACGGATGCCTCAGCGGTGGTCGGTCTCGTGCCCGTGCGAGTTGCCGTGGCCGGCGACCGGCATCGACTTCTGCATGAGCATGAGGAACTCGACGTTCGACTGCGTCTCCTTCAAGCGGCCGAGGACGGCTTCGAGCGCCGGCTGCTGGTCGAGGCCCGCGAGGGCGCGTCGCAGCTTCCAGGTGATCTTGACCTCGTCGGCCGAGAGCAGCATCTCTTCGCGGCGCGTGGACGACGCGTTGACGTCGACCGCCGGGAAGATGCGCTTGTCGGCGAGCTGACGCGAGAGGCGCAGCTCGGAGTTGCCGGTGCCCTTGAACTCCTCGAAGATCGCCTCGTCCATCTTCGACCCGGTCTCGACGAGCGCCGTGGCGAGGATGGTCAGCGAGCCGCCGTTCTCGATGTTGCGCGCAGCGCCGAAGAACCGCTTCGGCGGGTACAGCGCCGAGGCGTCGACACCGCCCGAGAGGATGCGCCCGGATGCCGGTGCGGCGAGGTTGTACGCACGGCCGAGGCGCGTGATGGAGTCGAGCAGCACGACGACGTCGTGACCGAGCTCGACGAGGCGCTTCGCACGCTCGATGGCGAGCTCGGCGACCGTCGTGTGGTCTTCGGCCGGACGGTCGAAGGTCGAGGCGATGACCTCGCCCTTCACCGTGCGCTGCATGTCGGTGACCTCTTCGGGGCGCTCGTCGACGAGCACGACCATGAGGTGGACCTCGGGGTTGTTGATCGAGATCGCGTTGGCGATCTGCTGCAGCACGATCGTCTTGCCGGCCTTCGGGGGCGCGACGATGAGGCCGCGCTGGCCCTTGCCGATCGGGGCGACGAGATCGATGATGCGCTGCGTGAGCTTGGTGGGCTCGGTCTCGAGGCGCAGGCGCTCCTGCGGGTAGAGCGGGGTGAGGCTCTGGAACTCCACGCGGGCCGCCGCCTCGTCGGTCGTCTGACCGTTGATCGAGTCGACCTTCACGAGCGCGTTGTACTTCTGACGGCTGTTCGAGTCGTTGTCGCGCGGCTGCTTGATGGCGCCGACGACCGCGTCGCCCTTGCGCAGGTTGTACTTCTTGACCTGGCCGAGCGAGACGTAGACGTCGCTCGGGCCGGGCAGGTAGCCGGTCGTGCGCACGAACGCGTAGTTGTCGAGGACGTCGAGGATGCCCGCGATGGGGATCAGCACGTCGTCGTCGAGGATCTCGGGCTCGAGCTCGTCGCCCATGCCCTGGCCGCGACGCTTGCGGTCGCGGTAGCGGTTGCGACGGCCGCCTTCACCGTCGAGCTGCGCCTGGGGGTCGCGCGACTGGCCGTCACGGCCCTGAGTGTCGCGAGCCTGGTTGTCGCGGCCACCCTGGTTGTCGCGGCCGCCCTGGTTGTCGCGTGCCTGGCCGTCACGGGCCTGGTTGTCGCGGCCACGGCCCTCGCCCTGCTGCTTCGACTTGTCGACGTCGCCGTTCTGACGGGACTCGCCGGACTTCGCGCCCTGCTCCTCGCCCTTCCGGCTCGGGTCGCCGTTCTGGCGGTCGTTCTGCCGGCCGGACTGGCGCTCGCCCTGCTTCTGCTCGCCCTTCTGGGCGTCGTCCCCACGCTCGGCGCGATCGCCACGCTCGCCGCCGCGACGGCCGCGGTTGCGGCTGCGGCCCTGACGGGGCTCCTCGGATGCCGCGTCGCCGTCTTCGGTCGGCTGCGGGCCGCGTGCACCCTCGCCGGTCGCGGCTGCGAGCTCCTCGCGCACGGCGGCACGGGCGGCCTCGCGAGCCTCGTCGCTCTCGGCGGACGTCGAGGTCGGAGCAGCGGTCTCGGGCACGAGGCCGACACCGGCACCGCCGGCGTTGACGTGCTGCACGGCTGACGTGGTCGCGCTCGTGGCGCGGCGCGGCTGACGGCGCTGGCGCGTGGGAGCGGTGGTCGCGGGCGCCTTGGCCGCGAGCTCGGCGGCCGGGGCCGAGGGCTCTGCGGGCGCGTCGATCTCAGCCGGCACGTCGAGTTCGACGGGAGCGGCCTGCTCGGCCACGGGGGCCTCGATCTGACCGGCCGAGACGGTGGACCCGCCGTCGGCCGCCGACGCCTGGTGCTCGGAGATCAACTCCACGAGTTCTCCCTTTCGGCGCTTCGAACCGCCTGCCAGGCCGAGGGATGCGGCGAGCTCCTGGAGCTCGGCGACCTTCATGGAGGACAGGCGGGCGGTGTTGGCCACGCGATCGGCGTGGTCGGTTCCGTTGGTCACTGGGTATGTTCCTTTCCCCTGTCGCAAGAGTTGCGGATTCAGGAGAGCTGATCGCTGGCACGAGCGATGCCGGTGCGCACGAAGGCGCAGACACGCGCGAGAGCGAAAGCAATAGATTGCCGGGAATTGCACGAGCGAGCTGGGACGCGAACAGTGCGTCACCTGCCGGGTGCGTCGCCAGTCTATCACCACCGAGCCGTTCGTCCCGCCACGCGACGCGCCTGTGGAGAGGATGTCGCGACGGCTTCAGACCGCTACGCGCTCTGAACCGTCGCGCCCTTGAAGTCGACCGCGAGCGGCAGCGCCTGCCAGGCCGTGTCGGCGGAGGCCTCGACGATGGCGATGGCCGCCGCGCGCTCGCTCGGGTCGCTCGCGAGCACGAGGATCGACGGCCCGGCGCCGGAGACGACGGCAGGATGCCCCGCCTCGCGAAGCACCCGGATGAGCCGGTCGGTCTCGGGCATCGCCGCGGCACGGTAGTGCTGGTGCAACTTGTCTTCGGTGGCCTGGAACAGCAGCTCGGGGCTCTGGATCAACGCCGCCACGAGCAGCGCCGAGCGCGAGACGTTGAACACGGCGTCCTCGTGCGGCACCGACTCGGGCTGCAGCGAGCGCGCGAGCGCCGTCGACATCTCGTGCTCGGGCACGAGCACGAGCGGCGAGACGCCGCGGTGCACCATGAGCTTCTTGTGGCGCGGCCCCTCGGGCGTCACCCAGGCGATCGTGAGCCCGCCGAAGAGCGCCGGGGCCACGTTGTCGGGGTGCCCCTCGAGCTCCGTTGCGAGATCGAGCAGCTCGTCGGCGCTGAAGTCGACGATGCCCTCGAGCAGGCCCTTGGCCGCCACGACGCCGGCGACGATCGCGGCACCCGAGGAGCCGAGGCCGCGGCCGTGCGGAATGACGTTGTGCGCCACGAGCTTGAGCGCCGGCATCGGCACCCCTGCACGGGCGAAGGTGTGGGCGATCGCCCGCACCACGAGATGACGCTCGTCGAGCGGCACCTCGCCTTCGCCGACGCCGTGCACCTCGATCTCGAGCCCCGGGGCGTCCGCCGAGGCATCCGGCACCGAGACCTCGAGCTCGTCGTACCTGGCCAGCGCGAGCCCGAGCGTGTCGAACCCGGGGCCGAGGTTCGCCGAGGTCGCCGGCACCTTCACGAGCACGCGGCGCCCGGCCAGCGTCGACGCGTCGGTGTGCTGCGCCGCGGCGGTGGCAGTCATGAGGAGAGTCCGAGCACCGAGGCGATCTGCGCGGTGTCGACCGGCACGATCGTCGGCTGCACGTCGGAGCCGTCGGCCGTGCGGAGCGCCCACTGCGGGTCCTTCAGGCCGTGGCCGGTGACCGTGAGCACGACGCGGGCGCCGGCGGGGATGACGCCCGCGGCCGAGCGCTCGAGGAGGCCGGCGACCGAGATCGCGGATGCGGGCTCGACGAAGATGCCGACCTCCGCAGAGAGGATGCGCTGGGCCTCGAGGATCTTGTCGTCGTCGATCGCGCCGAAGTAGCCGTCGGTCTCGTCGCGCGCCTGTAGGGCGAGCTCCCACGAGGCCGGGTTGCCGATGCGGATCGCGCTCGCGATGGTGTCGGGGTCCTTCACCGGCTCGCCGCGCACGATCGGCGCGGAGCCCGAGGCCTGGAAGCCGAACATCCGCGGCATGCGCGTGGCGTTGCCGATCGCGATGTCCTCACGGTAGCCGCGCGTGTACGCGGTGTAGTTGCCGGCGTTGCCGACCGGGATGAAGTGGAAGTCGGGTGCGTCGCCGAGCGCCTCGACGACCTCGAACGCCGCGGTCTTCTGACCCTCGATGCGGTCGTTGTTCACCGAGTTGACGAGGTGCACGGGGTAGTTCGCCGCGAGGTCGCGGGCGATGTCGAGGCAGTCGTCGAAGTTGCCCTGCACCTGCAGCAGCTCCGCATTGTGGGCGATGGCCTGGCTGAGCTTGCCCATGGCGATCTTGCCCTCGGGCACGAGCACCGCGGCCTTGATGCCGGCGTGCGTGGCGTAGGCGGCGGCCGACGCCGACGTGTTGCCGGTCGACGCGCAGATGACGACCTTCGCGCCGTGCTCGACGGCCTTCGTGACGGCCATGGTCATGCCGCGGTCCTTGAAGGAGCCCGTGGGATTCATGCCCTCGAACTTCACCCAGACGTCGGCGCCGGTGCGGGCCGAGAGCGCCGGGGCCGGAAGGAGCGGCGTGCCGCCCTCGCCGAGGGTGATGACCGGGGTCGCGTCGGTGACGTCGAGCCGGTGCGCGTACTCGCGGATGACTCCGCGCCATTGACGCGAGTTGGCCTTGGGGGTGATGGGGGTGTTCACACTGCTCCTTCGACTCGGAGGACGGACGCGACGGATGCGACGACTGGGCTCTGGGCGAGGGCGGCGACGGTCTCGGCGAGCGCGGACTCCTTCGCCTCGTGCGTCCCGATCACCAGCGTAGCCCGCTCCGAGCCCTCGCTGACGGTCTGCTGCAACTGCTCGACGGAGACGCCGTGCGCAGCGAAGGTGTGCGCGATCTGCTCGAGCACGCCCGGTTCGTCTTCGACCTCGAGCGTGATGGCGTATCGCGTGGTGATGCGCCCGATGTCGAGCACGGGCAGTGCCGCATGCGTGGACTCGGCCGTGCCCGGGCCGCCGATGACGTGCCGGCGCGCGATGGCGACGAGGTCGCCGAGCACGGCGGAGGCGGTCGGCACTCCCCCGGCGCCGGCGCCGTAGAACATGAGGGGGCCGGCAGCGGATGCCTCGACGAACACGGCGTTGTTCGCGCCGTGCACGGCGGCCAGCGGGTGGCTGCGGGGCACGAGCGCCGGGTAGACGCGCGCCGAGACGCCCTCCTCGCCGGTCTCGGCATCGGTCAGTCGTTCGCAGATGGCGAGGAGCTTCACGACGTAGCCCGCGCGACGTGCGGAGTCGACCTGCTCGGCCGAGACCCCCGTGATGCCCTCGCGGTGCACGGCCTCGACGGGGACGCTCGTGTGGAAGGCGAGGCTCGCGAGGATCGCCGCCTTCTGCGCAGCGTCGTAGCCGCCGATGTCGGCGGTCGGGTCGGCCTCGGCGTACCCGAGCTCCGTCGCGGTCGCGAGGGCGTCTTCGAGGGAGGCCCCCGTCTGGTCCATGCGGTCGAGGATGAAGTTCGTGGTGCCGTTCACGATGCCGAGGATCCGGTCGACCCGGTCGCCGGCGAGGCTGTCGCGAAGCGGGCGGATGATCGGGATGGCTCCGGCGACGGCGGCCTCGTACGAGAGCTGCGCACCGACCTGCTCCGCTGCGGCGAAGAGCTCGGGGCCGTGGCTCGCGAGCAGCGCCTTGTTGCCCGTCACGACGTCGGCACCCGAGGCGATCGCCTGGAGCACGAGCGTGCGGGCGGGCTCGATGCCGCCCATGAGCTCGATGACGATGTCGGAGCCGACGATGAGCGCGTCGGCGTCGGTCGTCAGGAGCTCTCGGGGAAGCTCGGCGTCGCGCTTGGCGTCGACGTCCCGCACGGCGATGCCGACGAGCTCGATGCGGGCGCCGATGCGCTGGGCGAGCTCGTCGGAGTGCTCGAGCAGGAGGCGTGCCACCTGCGAGCCGACGGAGCCCGCTCCGAGCAGGCCCACTCGGATGGAGCGGTACTCGATCATGCAGGGTTCCCTTCGATGGCGCGGTCGTTTCCGGCGGATGCCTCGAGCCCGGCGTCGCGGGAGAGCAGCTGCGCCTCGGTCTCGCCGTGCACGATGATGCGCGCCACGCCGTCGCGGACGGCGACGACCGGCGGGCGCGGCACGTGGTTGTAGTTCGAGGCGAGCGACCAGCAGTAGGCGCCGGTGGCCGGCACGGCCAGCAGGTCGCCCGGGGCGACGTCGCCCGGCAGGTACTCGGCGTCGACGACGATGTCGCCCGATTCGCAGTGCTTGCCCGCGACCCGCACGAGCGCGGGCGCGGCATCGGAGACGCGGGAGGCGATGCGAGCCGAGTACTCGGCGCCGTAGAGCGCGGTGCGGGCGTTGTCGCTCATTCCGCCGTCGACCGAGACGTAGTGGCGCACCCCGCCGTCGATCGGCACGGGCTTGATCGTGCCGACCGTGTAGAGCGTGACGCCCGCCGGGCCGATGATCGACCGCCCGGGCTCGAAGGCGAGCTTCGGCACCGGCACGTCGTGCACGCGGCATCCGTTCGCGACGGCGGCGGCGATGCCCTGCGCGATCTGCTCGATCGGCTCGGGCTCGTCGGCGGAGGTGTAGGCGATGCCGAAGCCGCCGCCGAGGTTCAGCTCGGGAACCGGGGCCGCCTTCGAGAGTTCGGCGTGCACGCCGAGCAGCCGTTCGGCCGACTCGGCGAAGCCCGCGGCGTCGAAGATCTGGGACCCGATGTGGCAGTGCAGTCCGAGGAAGTCGAGCGAGGCGTGCGAGCGGATGCGGGCGCCGAGCTCGACCGCGCGGTCGAGCGGCACGCCGAACTTCTGGTCTTCGTGCGCCGTCGCGAGGAACTCGTGGGTCGAGGCGTGCACGCCGCTGTTGACGCGGAGCCGCACCGGCTGGATGCGGCCGGCGCGCGCCGCGGCATCCGCGACCCGCTCGATCTCGATCTCGCTGTCGATGACGATCGCGCCGACGCCCGCGTCGACCCCGCGCTCGATCTCGGCGAGCGACTTGTTGTTGCCGTGGAACCCGATGCGAGCCGGGTCGGCACCTGCCGCGAGCGCGACGGCGAGCTCGCCGCCCGTGCAGACGTCGACGGCGAGGCCCTCGTCGGTCACCCAGCGCACGACCGCGCCCGAGAGGAAGGCCTTGCCCGCGTAATACACCGTCACAGAGGTGCCGATGGAAGCCGCGGCGGCGTCGAAGGCGCGCGCGATGCGGGCCGCGCGGGCGCGGGCGTCGGCCTCGTCGACGACGTAGAGCGGGGTCCCGAACTCGGCGGCGAGCGACACCGCGTCGCGGCCTCCGATCACGAGCCGACCGGCCTCGTCGCGCGCGGCATCCGACGGCCAGACGAGCGGCGCGAGTGCGTTGGCGTCGTCGGGCACGCTGAGCCATCCGGGGACGGATGCGGTGGATGCCACGGGGGAACCTCACGGACGGAAGACGATGTCATGGATCGCTCGCGGCGAGCGAACCCGGATCGGTTCCTGAAGCCTGCTGTGCGCGTCGAC
The DNA here is from genome assembly GCF_004134865.1 of Agromyces fucosus. Lineage (GTDB taxonomy): Bacteria > Actinomycetota > Actinomycetes > Actinomycetales > Microbacteriaceae > Agromyces > Agromyces fucosus. The sequence goes on from NZ_SDPO01000004.1 coordinate 261,332, forward strand.
CTTGTGGGTCGGCGTACCGCGAGTCTACCGAGGCGTGCATGCCGAGCCGAATCGGCCCGCCGCGCGACCGGCCTGCACCGTGCCGGGAGCCGGGTTCCCGGGCCCGGCGACGTCGGAGCCTACCCGCACGTGCCCTTCTGCTCGAGGCTCGAGGCGTCGAGCACGAGGCCGTCGGCCTGCAGCCGGATGGCGGCGGCGCCAGGTGCCACCGCGATCGATTCGAGTTCGACGCCCTCTGGCAGCCGGTCGGCGATGCAGATCTCGAGCGGGTCGCCGCCGAGCAGCCGCTCGATGATGCCCGACACGTCGATCGACGCGCCGACCGCGCCGACCTCGACGCCTTCGGGTTCGAGCAGCACCGAATCGCCCGCTGCCACGGGGGTGGCGGTCACCTGGTACGTGATCGGAAGGCCGAAGATCTCGATGCGGCCCTCGTAGCCGACCGTGCCGTCGCCGAGGGTGAGCCCGGTCTCGACGCCCGCGACCGTGATGAGCTGGTTGATCGAGTCGGCATCGGCGGTGATGGTCGCCGTCAGTCGGTCGACCGGCGATGCCAGATCGACCGGCATGCCCTCGGCGACGACCGAGACGGCGACGGGCGCGCCCTCGACGGTGAGTTCGGGCGCGTCGAGTTCGACGTGCTGCATCGTGCCCGAGAGGTACTGGGCGATCACCGAGAACCCGCCGATAGTCACGTTGACGTCGCCGTCGACGCCGTCGGGCAGGTTGGCCTCGATCTCCTCCGCGACCCGATCCTCGGCGATGCCGCGGGCGACGATGTCGGCGACGACGACGAGCGCGACGACGACGGCCAGGACGACGCCGACGACGATCCAGATCCGTGCTGCGCGACCGAGCCGCCGGCGCGGGCGGGGTTCGCCGTCGCCGGCCTCGGCGGGGTCGGCCTCGGCGGGGTCGGCCTCGGGCGCAGCAGTTCCGGCGGCGGCCGCGGCCGACGCACCGGCCGCAGCGCCCGCGGCCGCGTAGGGCTCGAACACCTCGGTCGGCTGCTCGTCCGCGGCATCCGTCTCGATGACCAGCGTGGCGCCCGCGCCGTCGTCACCCGTCTCGATGACCTCCGTCGGCTGCGCCTCGTCGGTCTCGACCGGTTCGACCGGCCCTGTCGACTCAGGAGTCTCGCCCGCGTCGTGCTCGTCGCCGTGCTTCGCCATCGAGGCCTCCGTGTCGGGGTGGTGGGTCACATGCGTTCGGGTGCCGACACGCCGAGGAGTTCGAGGCCGTTGCGGATGACCTGACCCGTCGCGTCGTTCAACCAGAGCCTCGTGCGGTGCAGCTCGCCGATCGGCTCCTCGCCGAGCGGGAGCACCCGGCAGTTGTCGTACCAGCGATGGTAGAGGCCCGCGAGCTCCTCGATGTAGCGGGCCACGCGGTGCGGTTCGCGGAGCTCGGCCGCTTGGGCGACGATGCGCGGGAACTCCTGCAGTGCGCCGAGCAGCGCCGACTCCGTCTCGTGGGTCAGCAGCTCGGGCGCGAACGACGAGCGGTCGAGACCGACGGATGCCGCGTTGCGGTCGACCGCGCACGTGCGGGCGTGCGCGTACTGCACGTAGAAGACGGGATTGTCGTTCGTGCGGCGCTGCAGGATCTCGGGATCGATCGTGAGCGGCGAATCGGCGGGGTAGCGGCCGAGCGTGTAGCGCAGCGCGTCGGTGCCGAGCCAGGCCTGCAGGTCGTCGAGCTCGATGATGTTGCCGGCGCGCTTCGAGAGCTTGGCGCCGTTGATCGACACGAGCTGGCCGATGAGCACCTCGATGTCGCGCGCGGGGTCGTCGCCCGCGGCGCCGGCGAGGGCCTTCAGCCGGTGCACGTAGCCGTGGTGGTCGGCGCCCAGCAGGTAGATCTTGTGCGCGAAGCCCCGGTCGCTCTTGTCGAGGTAGTAGGCGGCGTCGGCGGCGAAGTAGGTGTAGACGCCGTTGGCGCGACGGATGACCCGGTCTTTGTCGTCGCCGAAGTCGGTCGTGCGCACCCACACGGCGCCGTCGAGCTCGAAGACGTGGCCCTGGGCGCGCAGGCGCTCGACCGCGGTGTCGGTGTCGGAGAGCCCGTCATCGCCCTTGCGGTGGAGGCGGCGTTCGCTCGTCCACACGTCGAAGTGCACGTTGAACCGGGCGAGCGAGGCGCGGATCTCGGCGAGCTGCAGCTCGTAGGCGATCTCGGTCGCGGTGTGCAGCGCCACGGCGTGGTCGAGTTCGAGGAGCTTCGGCTCGCGCTCGAGCACCTGGCGGGCGAGCTCGCCGATGTAGGCGCCCGGGTAGCCGCCCTCGGGGGTCGGTTCGCCCTTCGCCGCGGCGAGCACCGAGGCGCCGAAGTTCTCCATCTGGTTGCCGGCGTCGTTGATGTAGTACTCGTTGGCCACCTCGGCACCGGCGGCACGGAGGACGCGCCCGATGGAGTCGCCGAGCGCGGCCCAGCGGGTGTGGCCGATGTGCAGCGGGCCGGTGGGGTTCGCCGACACGAACTCGAGGTTGATGACGCTGCCCGCCAGGGTGTCGCTCGTGCCGTATCCGGCGCCCGCCTCGACGATGGTCTTCGCGAGGGCTCCGGCCGCTGCGGCGTCGAGCCGGACGTTGATGAAGCCCGGTCCGGCCACCTCGGCGCTCGCGACGCCGTCGACGCCGGCGAGGCCGGTCGCGAGTTCGGTCGCGAGTTCGCGCGGGTTCACGCCGAGCGGCTTCGCGACGCGCATCGCGATGTTGGACGCCCAGTCGCCGTGCTCGCGGTTCTTCGGGCGCTCGAGCGCGACGTCGTTCGCGGTGAGCTCGAACGCGACCTCGTCGCCCGCAGCGCGACGTCGCTCGACGATGGCGAGGACGAGGGCGTACAGGGCGTGCGAAAGATCGGCGGGAGTCACCCGCAAATCCTACCCGCCGCCATTGATAAGGTTCGTCACATGCTGCGCTCGCCCCGTCTGTCCCGCACCCGTCCCGCCGCCGCCGTACTCGTGGTCGCGGCATCCGTGATGCTGCTGAGCGGATGCACCGGCGCCACCGCCGACCCCGACAAGACGACCGCCCCGCCGCAGGCGAGCGAGACGCCCAGCTCGTCCTCGTCGGCGGTGCCCACCGAGACCGCTGAGCCCGCGGTGCCGTTCGCGATCGAGTGCGACGCGCTGCTGACGCCCGACCAGGTCTACGCCTTCAACCCGAACTTCGGCACGGCTCCCGACTTCGAGGCTTCAGGCGACCACATGGCCGCGATCGTCGGCGACGAGGCCGGCACCGCGTGCGGCTGGATGAACCAGACGAGCGGCGAGGTCATCGAGGTCGGCGTCGCGACTCCCCCGCCCGCCGCGCTGCTCGCCCACCAGAGCGATGCCGCCATGGAGTCGACCCCGGTGCCCACCTACGGAACCCCTCCCGAGATCGAGGGTTACTTCACCCAGGCGGCCGGCAACGGAGAGGTGCAGGTCTTCAGCGGCCCGTACTGGATCGTGATCCGCTCCGCAGCGCTCTTCGAACCCGGCGACGCCGGCCAGCTCGTGTCCGACGTGCTCGCCAACCTCCCCGCCGCCTGACCCACGCCGCCGCGACGATGAGATCAGCTCAGGGCACCCCCTCATGGCTCGGCGCGGTCAACGACCGCGTCGGCCTCTCGGCGCTGCTCGACCACGGGCCACTCACCCGCAACCGCATCTGCGAACTCGTCGGCGTCTCCAAGCCCACCGCGTCGATGATGATGACCCGACTGATCGCCGCGGGCGTCGTCGAGGAGCGCGGACAGGTCGCCGGCAATCCCGGCCGCAGCGCGACGCTGTACGCCGCGCGCACCGACCGACCTCTCGGCGTCGCGATCGCGATCGAAGCCGACGAACTGCGCGCCTCGGTGGTCGACGCGGCCGGCGGCGAACGGCCGGTCGTGCGCACGGCGCTGTCCCGCGATCCCGCCGATCGCGATGCGGTGCGCGAGGTCCGCACGGCGATCCGCGACGCGAGCGAGGCCGCGGGCACCGACCCCTCCGTCGTGCACACGGTGTGCATCGGCACGGCCGGCTACGTCGATCCGGGCGAAGAGGGAACCCTGTTCAGCGAGACCCTGCCCGGTTGGCCGGTCAGCGGCCTCCGGCAGGCGCTCGCGACCGAGCTCGGCGTCTCGGTGTTCGTCGAGAACGACGTCAACCTCGCCGCGATCGCCGAACGCGAGTCCGGCGCGGGCGAGGGTCGCGACGTCTTCGCGCTGCTCTGGCTCGGCAACGGCGTCGGCGCGTCCTTCGACGTGGCCGGCGACCTGCACCGCGGCAGCTTCGGCGGCGCGGGCGAGATCGGCTTCCTCCCGCTGTCGGCCGCCGCCCAGGCGCTCGACGAGCACGCCGTCACGAGTCAGGATCTCGCCGGCGCCGTGGCGGTGCGCCGCATCGCGGCCGCCCACGGTCTCGACGACGCCGACCATCGCTCCGCACTCGAGGCCATCGCCGCGAGCCCCGATCGGGCGGCGATCGTCGAGGAGATCGGCGAGCGCGTCGCGCACATCTCCCTGCCGCTCCTCGCGACCCTCGATCCCGGCCGGCTCGTGCTCGCCGGCCCCACCGCGATCGTCGGCGGACAGCCCCTCGCCGAAGCGGTGGAGCGCGGCATCCGCAGCATCAGCCGGTGGTATCCCGAGGTCGTCGCGACGCGCATCGACCACGACCCCGTGCTGCACGGCGCACGCGCGTTCCTGACCGCGAAGGTGCGCGACGACCTGCTCGGAACCGTCGCCCGCCTCAGCCTCTCCTGAGCCGAACCGACCGCGTCCGACGGGTCGGGCGGCGTCCCGCGAAGTGGTAATGTCTCTAGCTGTGCGCCTCCGTAGCTCAGGGGATAGAGCGCCGGTTTCCGGTACCGTAGGTCGGGGGTTCGAATCCCTCCGGGGGCACGTTGTGAGTGGTGGTGGGGTCGGCGTTTCGCGCCGATGATCCAGCACATGATTCGAGAAGCCTCGGCCATCGGCCGAGGCTTTTCTCGTACCTCCCCTCGGTCCGACCCGACTCGACCTGGCAAGCGCCTCAGACCGTGGACGAGGCCCGGCGCCGCCCCATAGACTCTGGATCGTCCGCTCGGACGGGGGAAAGGCACTGGTGCATGCGCGCAGTACGCAAGTGGTTCGCGGCTCTCGCGATCGTCGCAGGGGCGGTGATCGGAGCCGGCGCGACCGGGCTCGCATGGGCTGAGGACCCCGTCTCGTTCACCTCCTCCCCCGTCGTCGACACCGTCGGGGCACTCGGCGGCCAAGCCGATGACGTCGTCGCCGCACTCGACGCCGCTGCCGACCGCAGCGGACGGCAGCTCTTCGTCGCCTACGTCGACGAGTTCACGAATCCCGCCTCGGCGGCCGACTGGGCCGACGAGACGGCCATCGCCAACAACCTGGGCAGCGAGGACTACCTGCTCGCCGTCGCCGTCGACGGTCGCGCCTACTACCTCTCCGCGGCGAGCGACGCCTCGATCTCCGCTGAGGAGCTCGACCGCATCAGCCTCGAGGTGATCGAACCGGAACTCCGCGACGAGGACTGGGCGGGGGCAGCGATCGCGGGGGCGAACGCGATCGCCGACGGATCGGCCAGCGGGGGCAGCAGCGGCGGCGGAAACGGCTGGGGCTTCGTCTGGTTCATCGTCATCGCCGCGATCGTCGTCGTGATCATCGCGATCGTGCTGGCGCGGCGCAAGAAGAAGCGCGCTGCAGCGGGCGAGGGCGGGGTGCCGCTGCCCTCGATCGAGGAACTGCGCCGTCAGGCGGGCAGCGCCCTCGTGCAGATCGACGACGCGGTCAAGACGAGCGAGGAGGAACTCGGGTTCGCCGTCGCCTCGTACGGCGAGGCCTCGACCGAGTCCTTCCGCGCCGCGCTCGACGCGGCGAAGGAGAAGGTCGCGCAGGCGTTCACCCTGCAACAGCAGCTCGACGACGCAACGCCCGACACCGATGACGAGCGGCGCGAATGGTACGGCGGCATCATCCGCCTCACGGGCGAGGCCGACGCGGCGCTCGACGAGCAGGCGGAGCAGTTCGACGAGCTCCGAGCGCTCGAACGCGACGCACCCGCCCAGCTCGCGCGGGTGCAGCAGGCGGCGGTCGCGGCCGAGGCGACCATCGCGCCGGCCGAGCAGCGTCTCGCCGCACTCGGCGCCCAGTACGCGGCATCCGCCACTGCACCGGTCAGCGACAACCTGACGCAGGCACGGTCGCGCATGGGCTTCGCCCGAGAGGCCCTCGCCGCCGCGAGCACGGATGTCTCGGCGGGCGACGCCGCCCAGGCCGCAGTCGGCATCCGCGCGGCCGAGGAGGCGGTCGACCAGACGGAGCTGCTCACGGCCGCCGTCGATCGACTCGCCGCCGACCTCGCGGCTGCCGACACCGCGGTCGCCGCCGGCGTCGACGAACTCGACCGCGACGTCGCGGTCGCGCGCGGCCTCCAAGACGCAGGGGCCGGCGTACTCGCCGATCGAGTGGCCGCAGAGTCGGCTGCGCTGCGTGCCGCGATCGCGGCCCCCGGGCGCGACCCGATCGCCCTGCAGGCGAAGCTCGAGCAGGTCGACGCCGAGATCGACGCCGCGATCCAGAGCGTGCGGGATGCCGCGGAGCAGGCCGCTCGCGTACAGGCGCAGCTCTCCCGATCGCTCACGACCGCGCGATCGCAGGTGCAGGCCGCCGAGGACTACCTGGTCGCCCGCCGGGGAGCGATCGGTGCGGAGGCCCGAACGCGACTCGCCGAGGCGGGCCGACTGCTCGTGGAGGCACAGGGCGCCGCCGCGACCGACCCCGCCTCCGCGCTCACCTCGGCACAGCGGGCCGAGCGCCTCGCAGCGGAGGCCATGTCGCTCGCCCAGCGCGACGTCGGCGGCTACGGGGGCGGCATGGGCGGCTTCGGCGGCGGCACCGGCGGCTCATCGGGCGGCGGCGACGTCCTCGGCGCTGTGCTCGGCGGCATCCTCATCAACTCGGTCCTGGGCGGCGGCGGAGGGGGCGGCGGCTTCGGCGGCGGGCGCTCCTCCGGAGGATTCGGCGGCGGACGCAGCAGTGGCCGTTCCGCCGGCAGCTTCGGCGGCTCCGCTACCCGTTCGCGGCGCGGAAGCGGAGGGCGATTCTGATCCGACCATCGACCGGCACGACCGAACTCTGAACACCACGAAAGGAACCACCATGGCAAAGCAGTCCATCTTCGGACGGATCTCGCAGCTCGTGCGAGCCAACATCAACAACCTCATCGACCAGGCGGAAGACCCGCAGTTGATGCTCGACCAGATGGTGCGCGACTTCACGAACGCGATCGCCGACGCCGAGGCCGCCATCGCCGAGACCATCGGCAACCTTCGCCTCCTCGAGGACGACCACCGCGAAGACGTCGAGGCGGCGCGCGAGTGGGGCGAGAAGGCCGTGGCCGCGAGCCGGAAGGGCGACGAACTGCGCACGGCCGGCGACGCGGCGGGTGCCGACAAGTTCGACAACCTCGCGAAGGTCGCGCTGAGCCGTCAGATCTCCTCGGAGAACGAGGCCAAGGCCGCCGAGCCCCAGATCGCCGCGCAGACCGAGGTCGTCGACAAGCTGAAGTCGGGCCTGAACGGCATGAAGGAGAAGCTCGTCCAGCTGCAGAACAAGCGCTCCGAGCTCGTCGCCCGGGCGAAGACCGCCGCAGCGCAGCGCCAGGTGCAGGACGCGGTCAAGTCGATCGACATCCTCGACCCGACGAGCGACATCGGCCGCTTCGAGGACAAGATCCGTCGTGAGGAGGCCGTCGTGCGCGGCCAGGCCGAGCTCGCGGCATCCAGCCTCGACGCGCAGTTCAACGAGCTCGACGACCTGGGCGAGCTCACCGAGGTCGACGCCCGACTCGCCGCCCTGAAGGCCGGCGGATCGAGCCAGGGCGCCATCGGCGGCTGATCGATCCGCGGGGTCGGGCCGGTCGAAACCTCGGTCTCGACCGGCTCGACCGGCTCGACCCGCAGCGGAACGCGCGATACTGGACGACATGCCCGCAACGTTCGTGGTGGTCCCGCTCTGGCAGGGATCCGTCTCCTCCCGTGCCATGAGCCATGCCGATGGCGCCGCCGCCATCCTCGGCGACCTCCCGAGTTCCTCGACCATCGTCGTCGAGGTGCCCGTCGAGGCGGGCGAGTCGCTCGGCACCGGGGTGCAGCGATACAGCACCCTCCTGCGGGTGCGTGAGCGCACGGCCGAGGCGCTCTCCCGGGTCCCCGACTGGGCGCTCACGATCGGCGGCGACTGCGGCGCCTCGCTCGCCTCGGTCGGTCACGCCTCCTCCCGCGCGGCCGGCGACCTCGCCGTGCTCTGGCTCGACGCCCACCCCGACCTCAACACGCCCGAGACGTCGCCATCGGGCGGATTCGGCGGCATGACGCTGCGGGCGATCGTCGGCGAAGGCGCAGAAGGGCTCGCGCTCGACCCCGAGACGCGCGTCCCCCCCGAGCGACTCGTGCTCGGCGGCATCCGGGCCATCGACGACGAGGAGCGCCGGTTCATCGAGGCGCACGACGTGGCGACGCTCACCGTCGAGGACCTCTCCGACCCCTCGCTCGTCATCGCCGCCGTCGAGGCGACGGGCGCGTCGCAGGTCTTCATCCACATCGACCTCGACGTGCTCGACCCCGCTGCCCTCGCCGGGCTCTCGTATCCGATGCCCTTCGGCATCGGCACCGCGGAGCTCGTCGCCCTCGTGCGCGCCGTCGCCGCGAGGTTCCCGATCGCGGGCGCGGCGATCGCCGGATTCGCACCTGCGTCACCGCAATCGGCCGACGACGACCTGCCGACCATCCTGCGCCTCGTCGGGGCGCTCACCTCCGGCGGCGGGGCGCTCCGCTGACCACCGGCCCGACGGCGCCCGCTTCTGCCTAGGCTGGGCTTCAGGCGTCGGCACGTGCCGGTGACCGGAGGGGAACGGGATGGAACGCGAAGTCGACGTCATCGTCATCGGCGGCGGGCCGGTCGGAGAGAACGCCGCCGATCGGGCGCGCGCAGCCGGGCTCGAGGTCGTGCTCGTCGAACGGGAGCTCGTGGGCGGTGAGTGCTCCTACTGGGCGTGCATCCCCTCGAAGACGCTGTTGCGGAGCGCGGCCGCACTCCGCGCCGCCCAGCGCGTCGACGGGGCGAAGCAGGCCGTCACCGGCGGGCTCGACGTGCGCGCCGTGCTGGCACGGCGCGACTACTGGGTCTCCGACTGGAGCGACCAGGGCGGCGCCGACTGGCTCGAGAGCATCGGCGTCGGCCTCGAACGCGGCCACGGCCGCCTCGACGGCGTGCGACGCGTCGTCGTCGAGCGCGCCGGCGGAGACATGGTCGTCTACCGGGCGCGTCACGCCGTGATCGTCGCGACGGGAACCGACCCCGTCATTCCGCCGATCGACGGCCTCGCCGAATCACGCCCGTGGACGAGTCGGGAGGCGACGAGCGTCACCGCGCCGCCCACGAGGCTCGTCGTCATCGGCGGCGGGGTCACCGGCGTCGAGATGGCCACCGCCTTCGCGGGGTTCGGCACCGAGGTCACCGTGCTCGCCCGCAGCGGACTGCTCAGCGGCATGGAGCCCTTCGCCGGCGAGGCGGTCGCGAACGGGCTGCGAGGGCTCGGGGCATCCGTTCGCCTCGATGCCGCCGTCGAACGGGTCGAGCGCACCACCGCTGATGAGGTCGTCGTCACGCTCGCCGGCGGCGAGACCGTCACCGCCGACGAGGTGCTCGTCGCCACCGGGCGCCGGCCCCGCTCCGAACGGCTCGGTCTTGAGACGATCGGGCTCGAGCCCGGCGACTGGGTGGCCGTCGACGACACGATGCTCGCGACGCACGCCGACGGCAACGCCGAGCGGCCGTGGCTCTACGCCGTGGGCGACCTCAACCACCGAGCCCTGCTCACGCACCAGGGCAAGTACCAGGCACGCGCGGTGGGCGATCTCGTGGCCGCACGCACGCTCGGACGGCCCGAGGAGACCGCGCCGTGGGGTGCGCACGTCGCGACCGCCGACCATTCGGCGGTGCCGCAGGTCGTGTTCGCCGAACCCGAGGCGGTCTCGGTCGGCCTCACCGCGGCAGCGGCCGAGCGCGACGGGCGCGACATCCGCGTCGCCGACGTGTCGTTCGCGTCGGTCAGCGGAGCCGGCATCCACGCCGACGGGTACGAGGGGCAGGCGAGACTCGTCGTCGACGCCGGTCGCGGCACCGTCGTCGGGGCCACGTTCGTGGGATCGGACGTCGCCGAGCTCCTGCAGTCGGCGACCATCGCGATCGTCGGCGAGGTGCCGGTCGACCGCCTGTGGCATGCCGTGCCGGCGTTCCCGACGATGAGCGAGGTGTGGTTGCGACTGCTCGAAGCGCTCGGCCGACCCGGGACAGCGGATGCCGCGGCATCCGCTGACGGCGATGCCGACGAGGCCGACGAATCCGACGAGGCCGCGGCGTGAGCGGCGATCTCCCGACGCGCAGCGGCGACCGCACGCTCCGCATCCGCCTGACGGACTCCCCCATCAGTCGTCTCGGGTACTGGTGGGCGACGGCGGTCGGCTTCACGTGGGGCTTCATCTGGAGCACCGGCAGGGTCGAACGCCGGCACGGGCTCTTCGTCTTCACGGGCATGCCGAAGTGGACCTTCGGTCGCGGCGGCTCGTGCGTGGGCGGTTGCTACCTCACGAACCGCAACGACGGCGAACGCGTGCTCGGCCACGAGGCCGTGCACAAGCAGCAGTGGCTGAAGTACGGCATGCTCTTCCCGCTGCTCTACCTCGTCGCCGGGCGCAATCCGTTGAAGAACCGCTTCGAGATCGAGGCGGGCCTCGAGGCGGGCGGCTACCTGCCTACCCCTCGGCGCGGCCGAGCTTCCAGTACCCCATGAAGGCGACCCGACGCCGATCGACGCCGATCCCCTTCACGAGGTGGCGGCGGAGCGTCGTGATCGCCGACGCCTCGCCCGCGAGCCAGGCGTAGAGCCCTCCGTCGTCGGCGGCGGCCGGCACCTCCCAGAGGATCTCGTCGTCGTCGAGGGCCGGCAGTTCGCGCGCCGCGGCGGGGCCTGCCGCCGGTACGGCGGCCGCAGCGGGGTCGGCCGCGACCCAGGCATCAGCCCACGCGGTGACCGCCTCGACGAGGCGCGCGCCGTACTGCGACTCCCCCGCCTGCCCGCCGCCCCCCGCGTCGCCGCGCGGAAGCCAGTGCACGGCGACTCCGGACGGTGCGCGCAGCTCGAGCACGTCGCCGGCCTCCGGCACCTCGAGGAACACCGCTCCACGGGCGTCCGCCGGCAACTGCTCGAGGATCGCGCCGACCGCGGGCACCGCGGTCTCGTCACCCGCGATCAGCAGGGTGCGGGCCGCGCCGGGGTTCCACTCCCAGCCGCCCGAGTCCTCCTCGCTCGTGGCATCGGGACCGATGACGAGCATGCGGTCGCCGACGGCCGCCGACGCGATCCAGCGCGACGCCGGCCCGCTGTCGCCGTGGGCCACGAAGTCGACGTCCAGCTCGCCGAGATCCGGGCGGGTCGCCCGGATCGTGTAGGTGCGGATCGGGTTCCGGCGGTCGTCGGGCAGCGCCCGCCACGACGCGTACCACTCACCCTCGACGGGGACGTCGTCGAAGCCGCTCGAGGCGAGCGGGAGCACGACCTTGATGCGCTGGTCGGGGCCGTCCCAGCCGAAGTCGCGCAGGTCGTCGGAGCGGAACGTCACGCGCACGAAGTGCGGCGACATCCGCCGGATCCGGGCGACGCTCGTGTCGAACACTCGGTAACCGGGCTTGGCCATTGCGAAACTCCTGTCGGAAGGGGGCGGTCGGTCAGCCGCTGCGGCGCGAACGCCAGAGCAGCCAGACGAAGTCGGATGAGGTCAGCCGCTGCGGCGCGAACGCCAGAGCAGCCAGACGAAGTAGGGGGCGCCGACGACCGCCGTGAGGAGGCCGGCGGGGAGCTGGGCGGGCGCGATGACGGTCCGGCCGAGCGTGTCGGCGACGCACACGAGCAGTGCGCCGAGGAGGGCCGCGAGCGGCAGCACGAGTGCGTGCCGCGAGCCGACGAGCGCTCGTGCGGCGTGCGGGGCGACGAGGCCGACGAAGCCGATCACGCCGACGGCCGAGACCGCGGTCGCCGTGAGGGCGACGCTGACGGCGAGCAGGCCGAGCCGGGTCGAGCCGAGCCGCACACCGAGCACGCGCGGCGTGTCGTCGTCGAACGCGAGCAGGTCGAGTTCGCGGCGAGCAGAGGCGAGCACCGGCACGGCGATGAGCGTCACGATCGCGAGCGGGATCAACTGCGGGAACGTACGGCCGTAGGTCGAGCCCGACATCCAGGTGAGCGCCTTCGCCGCGTTGTACGGGTCGGTCGCGATGATGAGCATCGAGGTGATGGCGGCCGCCGCCGCCGAGACGCCGAGTCCGATCAGGATGAGCCGCGTCGAGGCGAGCCCGCCTCGCATCGCGAGGCCGAACACGATGAGCGCCGCGAGTGCCGCACCGGCGAGTCCGCCGACCGTCACGCCGAGGAACGTCGCGAGCGGCCAGAAGGTGATCACGAGCACGGCACCGACGCCCGCGCCGCCCGTGACGCCGAGGATCGCGGGTTCGGCGAGCGGGTTGCGCGAGACCGCCTGCACGACCGTGCCCGCGAGCGCGAGTGCTGCGCCCGCGAGGATCGCCGCGGCGACCCGCGGTGCGCGCGTGTTCATCACGAACTCGACGAGCGGCCCGGCCTGCCCGGTCGCCCAGTTGAGCACGTCGCCGCCGAGCATCTTGGCGTCGCCGAGGAGGAGCGACACGAAGGCGAGCACGACGAGCAGCACAGCGGATGCCGCGATCACGAGCCGGCGGCCGCGTGGCGAGAGCCCGGCGCCGATGACGAACCCGGTGCCGCTCTCCGATGAGGCGCGGGCGCGCAGCGCGAGTGCGATCAGGAACACGGCGCCGAAGATCGTGGTGACGACACCCGTCGGCACCTCGACGCCGGCCTGTCCTCCGAAGGCGAGGCGCAGGAGCACGTCGGCGCCGAGCACGACGATGACGCCCATGAGCGCCGACGCGGGGATCAGGATCACGTGCCGCTGCATGCCGGGCACGCGCACGGCGATGAGCCGGACGATCGCGGGTGCCGCGAGGCCGACGAAGCCGATGGGGCCCGCCACGGTGACGGCCGCCGCCGACAGCAGCACGGCGAGGAGGAGCCCGATGAGCCGGGTGCGGCGCACCGGTACGCCGAGCACCGTCGCGGTGTCGTCGCCGAGCGCGATGAGGTCGAACTGGCGCGCGAAGAGGAAGAGGGCGGCGACGGCGAGGAGCACCACCGGGCCGAGTTGGAGCATGGGCTCCATGCCCGTCTGGGCGAGCGTGCCGTTGCCCCAGGCGAAGAGGCCCTCGGTGCGTTCCGGGTAGAGCAGGAGCAGCATCGTGGTGAGGGCGGTGAGGGCGAGCGCGATCGCCGATCCGGCGAGCACGAGGCGAACCGTGCCGCCGCCGCGGCCACCGCCCGCAGAGAGGGCGAGCACGAGGCCGGCCGCCGCGAGTCCGCCGAGGAAGGCGACGGCGCCGCCGCCGACCACGGGGAGCGCGATGCCGAACGCCGTGACCGCCACGACGGCGAGGTACGAGCCGGCGTTGACCGCGAGCGTGTCGGGCGAGGCCAGCACGTTGCGGGAGATGCTCTGCATGACGAGGCCGGCGACGCCGAGCGCGATGCCGACGAGCACGCCGGCGGCGAGCCGCGGCATCCGCGACGCGACGAGCACGGCGGCGGCCTGGTCGTCGGATCCCCCGCCGAGCAGTCCGAGCAGTTCGGGCAGGCCCACGTCGGCGGATCCCTGCGTCACGTGCACTGCGGCGAGCAGCGTGGCGACGACGAGACCGATGGCGAGCAGGAGCACCGCGCCGAGGCGGGGCCGGGCGGCCCCGCCTCGGGCGGGACTCAGCGTCTGTGCTCCGTCAACCGCGCGTGCCTGTTCAGCCGGCAAGGGTCGCGACGACGGCATCGACGTAGTCGTTCATCGAAGAGGGGCCGCCGAACATCCAGATGCCGTCGGGCAGACGGTGCACGTTGCCGCTCTGCACGAAGGGCAGCGACTTCCACACGGCGTTCTCGCCGAGCTCGATCTGGTAGGCGTCGACATCGCCATTGCTGATGTAGAGGAACTCCACGTCGGGCACGGCGGTCAGGCCCTCGACGTCGGTCGAGCCGAGCCCGTAGTCGGCGTCGCCCTCACCCGTCCAGGCGTTCTCGAGCCCGAGTTCCTCGGTGACCGCGGTCAGGAGCGCACCCTCGGCGTACGGGCGGATGGCGACCTGGCCGCCGCTGGCCCAGGCATCGCTCATCATGAACGGCGCGCCGGCGAGACCGGCGGCCTCGAGCGCGGCCTTGCCCTCGGCGAGCTTCTCGTCGAAGCCGGCGAGCAACTCCTCGCCCTCGGCCTCGCGGCCGGTCGCGGTCGCGATGCGCTCGAGGTTCGACTCCATCTGCCCGATGGGGTTCGAGGCGTCGGCGCCGCGCACGACGAGCACCGGCGCGAACTCCTCGATCTGGGCGATGACCGACTCGGAGAGGTCGGTGGTCGTGAGCACGAGGTCGGGCGCGAGGCCCGCGATGGCGTCGACCGAGGGCTCGCCGCGGCCGCCGACATCCGTGACGCTGTCGTCGAGCGCCTCGGACTGCACCCAGTCGGTGTAGCCCTCGACGTCGGCGACGCCGACGGGCATGACGCCGAGCGCGACGAGGTTCTCGGCCGTGTTCCATTCGAGGGCGACGATCTTCTCAGCGGGAGCGGAGAGCTCGACCGATTCGCCGCGGTCGTCGGTGATCACGATCGCGGCATCGCCGCTCGCCGCGCCGGCCTCTTCGGTCGTGCCGCAGCCGGTCAGCAGCAGCAGGGATGCCGCGGCGACGGCGGTCAGGGCGATGGTCGGCCGGGTTGCGGCAGCTCTACTCATGATGTCCTTCGATCGTGCGCGGGCATGGGGGTCCCACGCGAGGGGGTGGATGGGAGGAAAGTGGCTAGGCGACGGCGAGGCGTTCGACGCGTTCACGCGTGTTGTAGCGCCCGATGGGGCAGGTCGTGATGCAGCCCCGGTCGTCGACCTCGACGTCGACGCGGATGCCGTAGGCCGAGCTCAGCACGTCGGAGACGAGCACTTCGGCGGGCGTGCCGACGGCGCGGACCCGGCCCGATTCGAGCAGCACCACCCGATCGGCCACGGCGGCCGCCTGGTCGAGGTCGTGGAGCACGACGCCGATCGTGACCCCGTGCTCGTCGGCGAGCTCGCGGATGAGGTCGAGGAGTTCGACCTGGTAGCGCAGGTCGAGGTAGGTCGTGGGTTCGTCGAGGAGGAGCACGCTCGTGTCCTGCGCGAGGCACGAGGCGAGCCAGACGCGCTGCAGCTGCCCGCCCGAGAGACGGTCGACGGACTGCTCGGCGAACTCGGCGACCCCGGTGAGCTCCATGGCCCGACGGACGATCGCGGCGCCGTCGGCGTCGCCGGCGACCCACCGGCCCCGGTGGGGGTGGCGACCGAACTCGACGAGCTCGCGCACCGTGATGCCGCCGGGTGTCGGGCGGCTCTGGGCGAGCAGGGTGACGCGGCGGGCGAACTCGCGGCCGTTCAGCGTCGCGGCGTCGATGCCGTGCTCGAGGAGGTCGGCGGGCTCGGTGGCGTGCGAGCCCTCGCTGATCGTGCGACCGTCGTCGGCCAGGAGCACGCGCCCGGCGTCGGGCCGGTGCAGGCGGGCGAGCGAGCGCAGCAGCGTCGACTTGCCGCTGCCGTTCGGGCCGACGAGCGCGGTGACCTTGCCTGGTTCGAGGTGGATCTCCGCGCCGTGCACCACGGGGGCGCCGTCGTAGGAGAGGGTGAGGTCGAGACCGAGCATGGCTCCACTATAGGTGAGGCTTACCTAACTCCGTCAATCCGGGTTTCGGCCACGTCGTCACAGTCCGTCGTCGATGCCGCATGGCACCATCGTCGCCGACGTCACCAGATCGCCGGATGCCGCCTGCTCCGGCCGACCCGCCGCTCGAGCTGGGCGGCGATCGCGAAGAGCGTCGCCTCCCCTCCGGGGCGCCCGATGAGCTGCACGCCCATGGGCACGCCATCGACCGTCTCGGCGACCGGCACGGTGATCGCCGGCAGCCCCGAGACGTTGACGAACGAGGTGAACGGCGTGAACTGCACCTGCTGGGCGAAGTTGCGCTCGCCGTCATCGGGGTCGTACCAGCCGACGGGCCGCGGCGTCAGTGCCAGCGCCGGCGTGAGCACCGCGTCGTACGAGGCGAACCGGCGGATGACCCGCTCCTCGAAGCCCGTCAGCCAGGCGAGCGACTCGGCGAGCTGACGAGCCGGCAGCGCCCGCCCTCGGGCGAGCAGCCACCGCGTCAGCGGTTCGAGCATCGCCTCGGCCTCGCCGTCGACGGGGATCGTCGCGGCTCCCGCCTGCCAGATCGTGCGGAACGCCTCGGGGTACCCGGGTTCCGGGGCAGGAGCCATCGCCTCCATGCCGTGTCCGAGGCCCTCGAAGGCTTCGATGGCGAGGTCGAGCGCCGAGCGGGCCTCGGGGTCGATCGCGATGTCGTAGGTCTCGTCCCACGGCGAGTCGGTCATGACGCCGAGCTGGAATCTGCCCTCACCTCGGATGGCCGCGCCGAGGAACGGTCCGTCGTCGCCGGGCGCGCGCACCGCGAAGCGATGCCCCGCCGGATACCCCGACGGCGCGATGATCCCGTCGAGGAGCAGGGCGGCATCGGCGACCGTGCGGGCGAGCGGTCCGGCCACGCCGAGCCCCGCCAGGCTCGTGAGCCCTGAGCCCCCTGGCACCCGTCCGCGGCTGGGCTTGACGCCCACGAGCCCGCACGACGCCGCGGGGATCCTGATCGACCCGCCGCCGTCGGAGCCCGGCGCGAACGGCAGCATTCCGGATGCCACGGCCGCCGCCGCTCCCCCGCTGGAGCCGCCGGCGCCGAGCGCGAGGTCCCACGGGTTCCTGGTCGGAATCGTGCCGACCCCCTCGGTGTACGAGGGAAGTCCGAACTCGGGCGTCTGCGTCTTCCCGAGGCTGACGGCCCCGGCGACGTCGACCGCCCGCACGAGCTCGTCGGAGGTGTCCGGCACGAAATCGGTGAACGCCCGGGAGCCGAACCGCGCCGGCACCCCGGCCCGCAGGTGCAGGTCCTTGTCGGCGAGGGGCAACCCCCACAGCGGCGCCGTCTTCGGCACCTCGGACGCCACGCGGGCCGACCGCTCGAGTGCGGCCTCGGGCGTGACGGTCGCGAATGCCCCGACCTCGGGATCGAGCCGCTCGATGCGGGCGAGGTAGTGCTCCGTCACCTCGACGGGCGAGACGTCGCCCCGCTGCAGCATCTGATGGAGCTCGAGGGCCGTGTGATCGTGCAGGGACGTCATGCTCCGAGCCTACGGCTGCATGCCGCGCCGCAACGCTATCGTGGGGCCATGCAGGCGATCACGAGGCATCCGCTCGTCTGGGGCGCGGTCTGGGCCGCGCTGTTCGTCGTCGTCATCGTCGTCGCCGCCTTCCTCGACTGGCCGGCGTGGCTCTGGGCGCTCCTCGTCGTGCTGCTCGTCGCGCCGAGCCTCGTCGCGACGATCGCCGTGCTGCGGGCGACGCCGCGCGATCATCTCGAGCACCGCAGCTCGGTGTTCGGTCATTTCTTCTCGCGCTACCTGACGCTCGTGTTCGCCTTCTTCGCCTGGTCGGGCTCGGTCGTGCTCGGCGCCGCCATCTCGACCTCGATCCAGCTCGCCGCCGAGGGCAAGGAGGACGAGATCACGGGCATCGGATTCGAGGTGCTCTCCGCGATCACACCCCTCGCCGCCACCGTGCTCTGGGCCGCGCTCATCGTGCGCTGCTCGTGGTTCCTCGCACGACTCCGCGGCTGGGGCGAGGCGCCCGCGTCGAGCGAGGTGCCGGCGTCACTGCTGGCGAACGCGCCCGGGCTGCGCCGGATCACGATCGGACTCGCGCACCCCGGCCTGCTGCTCGCGACGGGCCTCGCCTCGGCGCTGCTCGCGATGCTCGCGGCAGAGGTCGAGGTCAGCTTCTTCACGTGAGCGCCTGCCCCCGTCGCCCTCGCGTGCGAGGCGCGCGCCGCGGCATCCGCTCGACTACTTGAGCGACTTCTGCAGCAGCACGGTGCCGAGCCAGCGCTCGAACTTGTAGCCCACCCGGCCCATGCGGCCGATCTCCTCGAAGCCGAACTTCTCGTGCAGCGCGATCGACGCCTCGGCGCCCTGATCGGCGATGACGGCGATCATCTCCTTGAGACCCGCTGCCTTCGAGCGCTCGATGAGCTCGGTGAGCAGCACTCGCCCGAGACCCTTGCCGGATGCAGCGGGCCCGAGGTAGATCGAGTTCTCGACCGTGAACCGGTAGGCCCGCTTCGGCTTCCACGGCGCGACGAGGGCGTACCCGAGCAACTGTCCGCTCGGCGACTCCGCGACGATGAACGGCATGCCGAGCTTGTCGAGGTAGGCGAACTTCGTCTTCCACTCCTTCAGCGTCATCGCGTCTTCATCGAACGTGACCGTGGAGTTGGCGACGTAGTAGTTGTAGATCTCGCGCACCGCGGGCAGGTCGGTGGCGACGGCATCGCGGATCGCGTACTCGAACGGGGCTTCGGCGGGCACGGGCTTGCGGAGGTGGGGTGGGAGCACGCGGCGCTCCTGGTATTCCTCTTCGAGCATGCGGCCCAGAATACCCGCGGCGTGTTGCCGCCGGGTTACGCGGTCGCCTGGCCGTTCACGCGGGCGGGCTCCAGTCGACCGGGTCGGCGCCCTGCGCTTCGAGCAGCGCGTTCGCACGACTGAAGGGACGCGAACCGAAGAACCCGCGCGAGGCGGAGAGCGGGCTCGGATGCGCCGACTCGATCACCGGCGTCGACCCGAGGAGCGGCGCGAGTCGCTGCGCGTCCTTGCCCCAGAGGATCGCGACGAGCGGTGCGTCACGCGCGACGAGCGACCGGACCGCGTGGTCGGTGACGGTCTCCCATCCCCTGCCCCGGTGCGAACCCGGCACACCCGGCTCGACCGTCAGCACGCGGTTCAGCAGCATGACGCCGTTCGCGCTCCAGTGCGTGAGGTCGCCGTGCCCGAGCGGGGGTGCGCCGAGGTCGTCGACGAGTTCCCGCGAGATGTTGGCGAGGCTCCGCGGCAGCGGGCGGACATGCCCGTCGACCGCGAAGGAGAGCCCGATCGGATGCCCCGGCGTGGGGTACGGGTCCTGGCCCACGATGAGCACGCGCACGTCGTCGAGCGGGGCCCGGAACGCGCGGAGCACGTGCTCGCCCGCCGGGAGGTACCCGCGGCCCGCTTCCGTCTCGGCGCGCAGGAACCCGCCGAGTTCGGCGATCGTCGGCGCGACCGGCGCGAGGGCCGCGGCCCACCCGGGGTCGACGAGACCGGCCGCGAACTCATCGGGCAACGTCACCCGGTCCACTCAGGCGCCGATCGTCGAGACGAGCACGCCGCCCTCCGTCGGCAGCACGCGCCAGACGCTGCCGTGACCCTCGGCTCGGAGGCGGCCGTCGCCCACGATCAGCGCCGTGCGCTCGTCGATGCCGAGACCGCCGGTGATGAGCCCGGACTCGACGGCGGCGACCAGGCGGGAGAGCATGCCCCGCTGGGCCACGTGCACCTCGATGGCGACGTCGACCAGGCCGATGCCGGCCTCGATCTCGAGTTCGAGCCCCGGTTCGCCGGGCTCCTCTGGTGCGACGGCGACGCCGCCGATGCGCGTGCCGCCGGCGAGCGACCCCTCGGCCGCGATCATCGCCCCGGCCGAGACGCCGAGGTAGGGCACCCCGACGGAGACGAGCCGGCGCAGCTCGCCGAACAGCGGCTCGAGTCCGGCGCGCACGTCTTCGACGACGCCGCCGCCGACGGCGACGCCGTCGACGTCGGCGATCGCGCCGGGCGCGACCGGCTCGCCGGGCCGACCTGCGGTGGTGTGCGCTTCGATGCCGCCGCCGTCGCCCGCCGCCGTCAGGAGCTCGGCGAGCGCCGCCGCCTTCTCCTCGGCCTCAGGGTGCAGCGAGATCACGGCGATGCGCGGCCGATCACGGCCCGCCGCGCGGGCCCGGGCAGCGGCTTCGGCGACGAACGGCGCGTGCAACGCGGCATCCGCGCTCGTGGTCGCCCCGCCGCCGATGAGGTGGATGCTCACGCGGCGCCCTCGACGACCTCGACGGGCGGCAGCGCCGACCACGGGAAGACGATCCAGTCGTCGGTGCGCCGGTAGTCGAAGTCGGGCGCGAGCACCGTGTGGGACTTCGTGTACAGGGTCGCGGTGCGCACCTCGGCGCCCTCGTCGGTGAGCAGGCCGAGCACCTTCGCGAGGGTGCGGCCCGAGTCGGAGACATCGTCGACGAGCAGCACGCGCTTGCCGCCGAGCGCCGGAGCGTCGAGCATCGGCGGGTGCAGCACCGGCTCGGGCAGGCGCTCGTCGATGCCCGAGTAGAACTCGACGTTGATCGAGCCGCACGCCTTGGTGCCGAGCGCGTACGAGATCGCACCCGCGAGCAGCAGGCCGCCGCGGGCGATCGCGATCACGACGTCGGGGCGGAATCCCGAGCGGAGCACGTCGGCGGCGAGGGTGCGCGCCGCTTCGCCGAACTCGTCCCAGGTGAGGATCTCACGGCGGATGCCATCGGTTCCGAGGGCTGCGTCGTTGGCATCGAAGGTCATCCTGACAGGCTACCCGCCGGCCCCGGCAGGACGCTCGACGTCGGGGCTCTCCGCCGACTCGGGTGGCAGTGCATGCGTCTCGGTCGGATCGGGCTCTTCGCCGGTGCCGAGCGTGGGCGCCGCGAGCCCGTGCCCCTCGTGCCTGAGTCCGGCGACCCGCTCGTTCAGGACCGAGATGATCGTCGCCGAGGCCGTTCCCACGATGGCGATGCCGCCCGCCATGAGCAGCACCGCGTAGAAGCGGCCGAGCGCGGTCACCGGGTACTCGTCGCCGTAGCCCACCGTGGCGATCGTGACGATCGCCCACCAGATGGCGTCGCCGAAGGTCACGATGTTCGCTCCCTCGGCATAGCGCTCGGCCTCGAGCGTCGCCAGTGCGAGGAAGAACACCCACGCGCAGGCGTACGCGAGGGCGAGGATGATGAACTGCGCCCGCACGGCACTCGGCGTGTGCCGCTTCAGGACCGGGAGATCCTGCAGGAGGCCAACGACCCGCAGCGCGCGGAAGACCGGCAGGATGGCCGAGAGCACCTCGAGCGGATGATGCCAGGCGTAGTGCCAGCGCCGGCCGTGCGGCGTGAGCACGATGCGGATGACGACGTCGACGACGAAGATCGCCCAGGTGAGCAGGAGGATCGAGAAGATCACCGTCGTCACCCACTGCGGTCGCTCCTGCCAGAGCACGTACACCGTGTACGCCGTCACGAACGCCACTCCGAGCAGTGCGAGGGCGCGTGCGGTCACGTCGACGTAGCGGGTGCGGCGAGCCGTCTCCGAGTCGCCCTCCGACGCGCCTCGGAGGGTCACCGGACGACCTCCGGCCGAACCGCGAGCTCGCCCTTCGTCAGACGGTACGGCGCGGCCTGGGCGACGGGCTTGACGACGATGAGGTCGAGGTCGACGTGCCGGGGCTTCAGCACGGCGTCGGTGATCACCGCGGCGATGTCCTCCGCCACGAGCGGTTCCGGCACGTCGTCGTAGACGGCATCGGCCCTCGCACGGTCGCCGCCGAAGCGCACGAGCGCGAACTCGTCGGTCTTGACCATGCCCGGAGCGACCTCGATGACCCGCAGAGGCTCCCCGTTGAGCTCGAGCCGGAGCACCTCGGTGAGCGCGTGCGCGGCGAACTTCGCGGCGTTGTACCCGCCGCCGCCCACGTAGGCCGTGTGGCCGGCGATCGAGGTCACGTTCACGATGTCGGCGACCCCGCGCTCGACGGCGCCGCGCCGCAGCAGCGGCAGCAGCGTGCTCGTCACGCGCTTCATCGCCAGCACGTTGACCTCGAACATCCACGCCCAGTCGTCGACGTCGGAGGCCTCCACGGAGTCCAGGCCCTTGGCGCCGCCCGCGTTGTTGACGAGGGCGTGCACGGGGCCGGTCGCCTCGAGATGGTCGCGGAGCCGGTCGACGTCGGCCTGCTTCGTCAGGTCGGCGACGACGACGGATGCCCCGGTCTCCTCGGCGAGCGCCCGCAGGCGCTCCTCGCGGCGGGCGACCCCGACGACGTCCCAACCGGCCGCGCGGAACGCCCGCACGGTCGCCTCGCCGATCCCGGAACTCGCACCGGTCACGACCACTCGCAGCTCGCTCATGCGCCCATTCTGCCCTGCCCGACGCTGCTCGTGCGGTTGAATGGACTGATGCATTCGCGACAGCCGGCACCCCCGACCAAGCGCAGACGTGTCCCCATGTGGGACAACGCCCGGTGGATCGCGATCACGCTCGTGGTCATCGGCCACGGCATCCTCCCGCTCATCGGCGAGTCGAACTCGGCGTACAGCGTCTACCTGTTCATCTACTCGTTCCACGTGGCGGTCTTCGTCACGGTGAGCGGGTACTTCGCCAAGTCCGGCCCGCCGAACGCGAGGGCGCTCCGTCAGATCCTCACCGACATCGTCTTCCCCTTCCTCATCTTCGAGACGATCTGGACGATCATCAAGTGGCTGCTCGGGGGCGAATTCGCACTCGACTACACGACGGCGTCGTGGACCCTCTGGTTCCTCATCGCCCTCGCGGTCTGGCGCATCGTGCTGCCCTACCTCGTGCTGCTGCGATTCCCCCTGCTCATCGCGATCGCGATCTCCATCGGAGCCGGCTACACCGAGACGATCGACTCCACCCTCGCGCTCTCCCGCACGCTCGGGATGCTGCCGTTCTTCGTGTTCGGGTGGAAGCTGCGGCAGTGGCAGCTCACCGGGCGATGGCTCGAGCTCAGCTCGGCGGTGGCCTGGCGGTGGCGCGCCGGGGCGATCGTGCTGTTCGGCACGACGCTCGCGCTCATGCCGCTCGCGATCGAGACGTGGCGCGACCTGAAGCTGCGTCGCTTCATGCTCTACGACGAGTCGTACGAGGCGATCGGCTACGACGAGCCGTGGTCGGGCGCCATCCGCTTGGGGCTCCTGCTCTTCGCGATGCTGCTGTCGGTCGCGTTCCTCGTGCTCATGCCGCGTGGTGCGCATTGGTTCACCCCCTTCGGCACCGCCACCATGTACATCTACCTGCTGCACTCCTTCGTCCTCTTCCCGTTCCGCGAGACGCCGGTCCTCGCCGGCGACCAGCCGTTCTGGGTGCTTCCGGCGATGATGCTGTTCTGCATCGGGATCTCGATCGTGCTCTCGCTGAAGCCGGTGCGGCGCGTGTTCCGGCCGCTCGTCGAGCCTCGGGCGCGGTGGATGTTCCGCCCCGAGCCGTCGACCGCGACCGGCACGCTCGTGCTGCCCCCCGACGGCGAGCCGCGCTAGCCGCCGACCGGGCGAGCCCGGCCGCCGCGCGGTGTGCGCCGACGAGCGGATGCCGCCGAGGTGACGCCGTGTTGCGGCATCCGTTGCCCGCCGCCACCGGCGCGCCTAACGTTGCTCGAAAGCTGCGGCGAACCCGCCCGAGCCGTTCCTGAGGAGACTCCATGACCGAGACCGCCGACTGGCGCTTCGAGACCAAGCAGGTGCACTCGGGGGCCGCTCCCGACCCCGTGACCAACGCCCGCGCCACGCCGATCTACCAGACCACCTCATACGTGTTCAACAGCGCCGAGCACGCGCAGAACCTGTTCGCGCTGGCCGAGTTCGGCAACATCTACACGCGCATCCAGAACCCGACGCAGGCCGTGGTCGAAGAGCGGATCGCCGCCCTCGAGGGCGGCACCGGCGCACTGCTCGTGGCCTCCGGCCAGTCGGCCTCCACCTTCGCCGTGCTGAACATCGCGCAGGCGGGCGACCACATCGTCTCCTCGTCGTCGATCTACGGCGGCACCTACAACCTCTTCAAGTACACGCTCGCCAAGCTCGGCATCGAGACGACCTTCGTCGAGAACCAGGACGACGCCGACGAGTGGCGCCGCGCCGTGCGCCCGAACACCAAGCTCTTCTTCGCCGAGACCATCGGCAACCCGAAGATCAACGTGCTCGACATCGGCCTCGTGTCGGACGTCGCGCACGACTCGGGCGTGCCGCTGATCGTGGACAACACGATCGCGACGCCGTACCTCATCCGCCCGTTCGAGCACGGCGCCGACATCATCATCCACTCGGCCACGAAGTTCCTCGGCGGCCACGGCACCACCATCGGCGGCGTCATCGTCGACGGCGGCACGTTCGAGTGGTCGAAGAACGTCGAGCGGTTCCCGGGCCTGACCGAGCCCGACCCCTCGTACCACGGCGCGAGCTACACGGCCGCGGTCGGCGACGGGCTCGCCTACATCATCAAGGCCCGGGTGCAGCTGCTCCGCGACCTCGGCGCGGCGATCGCGCCGAACAGCGCGTGGCTGCTCATCCAGGGCATCGAGACGCTCTCGCTCCGCATCGAACGGCACGTGCAGAACGCGCAGGAGATCGCGGAGTGGCTCGACAACCACCCCGACGTCGCAAGCGTCAACTACTCGGGCCTGCCGTCGAGCCCCTGGTACGCGGCCGCGAACACCTACGCGCCCAAGGGCGTCGGCGCGGTGCTCTCGTTCGAGCTGAAGGGCGGCGTCGACGCCGGCCGTGCGCTCGTCGACAACCTGTCGCTGTTCAGCCACCTCGCGAACATCGGCGACGTGCGCTCGCTCGTCATCCACCCGGCGTCGACGACGCACTCGCAGCTGACGCCCGAGCAGCAGCTCACGACCGGCGTCACGCCGGGCCTCGTGCGCCTCTCGGTCGGCATCGAGAACGTCGACGACCTGAAGGCCGACCTTCAGGCTGGCTTCGCCGCGGCGCGCGCCGCCACGGAGGCCGCTCGCGTCTGACACGCGACCATCGAACACGGATGCCGCGGGCCCGGTCGGGCCCGCGGCATCCGTCGTCTCCACGACTGGCGTAACAATGCACGGCGGGCCCCCCGGCTCGGGAAGAATCGAAGCATGGACTGGCAGACGACGGCCGATGCGGTGCCCGCGAGCATCGTCACCGAGGCGCGTGCCGCGTCGCTCGCCGGCCGCGCGCCGACCACCGGTGCCTGGCGAGAGGGCGACGCCGTGGGCGACCGCCGGTTCGTGGGCATCGGAGACGTCGCCCTCGAGTCCGGCCGCGTCCTGCCGTCGGCTCGCATCGCCTACGAGCAGTGGGGCACGCTCTCCCCCGCCCGCGACAACGCCATCCTCGTCCTGCACGCGCTGACCGGCGACAGCCACGTCGCGGGGCCGGCCGGCCCCGCTCACCCGAGCGCCGGCTGGTGGCCCGGCATCGTCGGTCCGGGCCTCGCGATCGACACCGACCGCTGGTTCGTCGTGGCGCCGAACGTGCTCGGCGGGTGCCAGGGCTCGACCGGACCGGCCTCCCTCGCGAGCGACGGCGCCGAGTGGGGCATCCGCTTCCCGTTCCTCACCATTCGCGACCAGGTGCGCGCGCAGATCGCGTTCGCGCGCGAACTCGGCATCGAGCGATTCGCCGCCGTCGTCGGCGGGTCGATGGGCGCCATGCACGTGCTCGAGTGGGCGATCATGGCCCCCGACGCGGTCGAGCGCATCGCGGTGCTGGCGGCTCCCGCCGCGAGCACGGCCGACCAGATCGCCCTGAACTCTGTGCAGATCGAGGCCATCCGCACCGACCCGGCGTTCCGCGGCGGCGAGTTCTACGACGCTCCCGACGGCGACGGCCCGACCCGCGGGCTCGCCCTCGCCCGGCGCATGGCGATGCTCAACTACCGCACGGCGAGCGAACTCAACCAGCGCTTCGCACGCAGCTGGCAGTCCGACCTCGACCCGCTCGGGGGCGACGGCCGGTTCGCGGTCGAGTCGTACCTCGACTTCCACGGGAACAAGTTCACGCGGCGCTTCGACGCCAACAGCTACATCGTGCTCACCGAGGCGATGAACTCGCACGACATCGCGCGGGGACGCGGCGGCGTCGCGGCGGCGCTCGCGCAGGTCGAGGCGAAGAGCCTCGTGCTGGGCATCGACAGCGACCGCTACTTCCCGCTCGCCGGCCAGGTCGAGATCGCTGCCGGGCTGCGGGCGAGCATCCACGGCCGCTCGCCGGTCGTCGTCGCCTCCGAATACGGCCATGACGCCTTCCTCATCGAGGATGACGCGATCGCCGCCGCGATCGGCGAGCTGCTCTCGGCCTGAGCGCCGCGACGGCCGACCTCCCCTGCGTGCGCTGACTCCGCTACCCTTCGAAGGACAGCGTGCGATTCCACGGTGCCGACCATGCCGAGGGGGTGTCATGAAGCGCATCCACAAGGAACGCGACCGGCTGCTCCGCAGACTCGCGAGGGTGTCGGGCCTGAGCGGCGCGGTCGGGTCGTTCCTGTGCCTGCTCGTGCCCGGGGCGTCGACGGGCCTCGAACTCCTCCTCGCCGCGGTGCTCAGCGCCGGCGCCATCGTCTGCATCGTCGTGTACACGGCTCGCGGTGCCATCGCGCCCGCCCTCGGGGCGGTGGCCTGCTCGGTGGCGCTCATCAGCGTGCTCGGCGCCGCGCCCGTGATCGATCCCGTCGCCGTCTCGGCGATGGCCGTCACCGCCGCGGTCACGGCGTCGTCGGTGGCGATCCCGCTCATCGTCCGGCCCGACGGGGCATTCATCGTGCTCGGACTCCTCGCGGCCGTGCTCATCGCCGTCGGCGTCGTCGCGGTCACCGGCCACGCGATGCAGACCGTCGCGATCGGCGCGCTCATGGGCTGGGCCGCGAACTCCTCGATCGGCGTCTGGCTCGACCGCTCGATCGCCGCCGCCGCCGACCGCATCCACGAGGTCGGCCGCGCCCACGAGGCCGAGCGGCTCGCGAGCGAGCTGGAGTCGCAGCAGCGACAGGATGCCCGCGTGCTGCACGACACCGTGCTCGCGACGTTGAGCCTGCTCGCCCACTCGGGCGTCGGGGTCGGCGCCGGCGCGCTCCGGCAGCAGGCCGGCGACGATGCGCGGCTGCTCAAGCAGTTGCGGCTCGGTGCGCCGCTCGACCGCGGCTCGACCGCGGTCTTCTCCCCCGAGGCCGACGACGACAGCCTCGGCGTCACCTTCGAGTCGGTGCGCCAGCGGTTCGCACGCATGGGGCTCGACGTGAACTGGCACGGTGCCGGCAGGCTCGCGCTGCCCCGCGACACGCTCGACGCGCTGCTCGGCGCGCTCGGCGAGTGCCTCGAGAACGTTCGCCGGCACTCAGGGGTCACCGAGGCGGATGTCACGGTCAGCGACGACGAGCGCACGGTCAGGGCGATGGTCACCGACGCCGGCTCGGGCTTCGAACCCGACGCGGTCGGCGGCGGCCGGCTCGGTTACGCGGAGTCGGTCGTCGGCCGGCTCAGCGTGGTCGGCGGTCGCGCTCGGATCTTCTCCTCGCCGGGCTCGGGCACGACGGTGATGCTCGAGGTGCCGAAGCCATGAGCGAACCGCGGATCGCAGCGACCACGCTCGGGCGTCAGTTCCGGCGGCCGAGCCGATCGGCACGGGCAGCCGGCGACGTCCGCGAGAGCCACGGCGGCCGACGCCTGGCCACCGGCATCACGATCGCCTCGGCCTTCATCATCATCGGCCACCTCGCGCACGCCGCGACCCTGGCCCCGCTCTTCCCTCCGGGGCCAGGCCCGTGGCCGGCCTGGCTCGCGCTCGTCGGCGTCGTCGGCATCGGCGTGGTCTCCCGCCTCGTGTCGCGCAACGCCCCGCTGCCCGACGTGCTGTACGTCGTGCTGCTCCTCGCGCTCGTCGCACCCGTGTGGCTCGACCTGACGGCCACGATGGGATTGCTGCACCTCGGTGTCACGCCGACCGCGGCGGCGGCGGCGGGGGCCGTGCTGATGCCGGTGGCCGCGATCCGCGGCACGCGGATCCCGATGCTGGTTGCGAGCCTGATCGGCGCTGCGATCGCCGTGTCCGCGCTCCTCCAGGTCGCGACGGCGGGCCACTACACGGTGAGCGGGCTCACCGTCGCGGCGACCACGGTGCTGCCGATGGCCGTCGCCGTGATCGCGATCGGCGGGTTCCGCAGGCTCATCCGACGCGAGCTCGACCTCTCCCTCGTGCAGAGCACCGTCTCGACGCCCCGCACCGCCGTGGGCATGCGCGCCTCCGAGGAGCTCGCGCAGCTCGACTTCGACGCCGAGTCGCTCCTCGACGACGTCGGCTCGGGGCGCATCGCCATCCCGCTCCCCGCCGAAGCGGCCGAACGCGCCGGCGATCTCGCCGCACGGCTGCGCGTGCGGCTCATCGAGGGACGCAACGACACCTGGCTGCGACACGCCGTCACCGAGTCGGCGTATCTCAGCAATCGGGTCACGGTCGACGATCCCGGCGGGTTGGCCGGCGTGCTCTCGTCCGATCAGCGCGACGGACTGCTGCTCGGCCTGTGGTTCCTCGTCGGGGAGCATTCGAAGGGCACGGCCGAGCTCGCAGCGCACGTCATCTGCCGTGAGCCCCGCAACGCCTCCGACCCCGAATCGCCCGATCTGCAGCTCTCGATCGAGGTCTCAGGCGTCGTTCAACGTCGCGTCGACCCCGCAACGTGGGATGCACTCGGTACAGTCGGTACACACGATGTCGTTCCTGGGCCCGAATCCTTTCGAATCGACATCGACTGCCGGGTCGACCCGAACGTCTCGGCAGGCGGTACGGCCGTCCGCGGGGCGGCCCGTAAAAGGGGAATCTGATGACTGAGAGCGCTCCACCGATCCGCCTGGCGATCGTCGACGACCATCGCATGCTGCTGGGGGCGCTCTCCGAGTGGATCCGCACGGCAGCGCCCGACATCGAGTTGCTCGCCGCGGTGCCCTCGTGGTCCGAGCTCCTCGCCCATCCCGAGTTCCCGGTCGACGTCGTGCTCCTCGACCTCGACCTGCGCGACAACATCCCGATCTCGCTGAAGCTGTCGATGCTGAAGTCCGCCGGCGTGCAGACGATGCTCATGAGCACCTACTCGGAGCCGACCGTCGTTCGCGAGGCCCTCGGGTCCGGCGCCCTCGGCTATCTCGTGAAGTCCGAGCCGGTCGAGACCATCATCGAGGCGATCCGCGCGGCCCGCATCGGCGAGTCCTACCTGACGCCCGAGCTCGAGCTCGCGCTCACCGCAGAGGGCACGTCGCCGAAGCTCTCGGCGCAGGAGCGCCGAGTGATGGCGCTCTACGGGGCCGGTCAGCCGGTCAAGGCCGTGGCGTTCCAGCTCGGCATCTCCGAGGAGACGGCCAAGAGCTACCTCAAGCGCATCCGCGAGAAGTACCGGGCGGCAGGGTACGACGTCGGCACCAAGGTGGCGCTGCGCAAGCGCGCGATCCTCGACGGCATCCTGCTGCAGTCCGACTGAGTCGGGTTCACGCCGACCGAGTCGGGCTCACGACTCGACGGCGTGCATCGCGCCCGTGGCATACGGCACCGCGACGCCGCGGCGCGCACGGGAGCGATCCAGCGCGAACGAGGTCACGGCGAGCAGGGCCCCGGCGAGCGTGAGCACGAGCCCGATCCAGATCGGGGCGACGTAGCCGAGGCCGCCTGCGATCGCGATGCCGCCGAGCAGTGCGCCGAGGCTGTTGCCGATGTTCAGCGCGGAGTGGTTCAGTGCCGCGGCGATCGACTGGCTGTCGCGTGCGACGTCCATGAGCCGTGCCTGGATGGTGGGCGAGAGGGCCGCGGATGCCGCGCCCACGAGCAGCACGCCGGCGAGGAGGCCGTACGGGCTCGACGCCGTGAACCCGAGCAGCACGAGCGCGCCGGCGAGGACTGCGAAGAACAGGTACATCGAGCGACGCACGCTCCAGTCGGCGAGTCGGCCGCCCACGAGGTTGCCGACGGTCATGCCGACGCCGATCGCGACGAGCACGAACGGCACGAACTCCTCGGGCAATCCGGTCACGTCGGTGGCGAGCGGTGCAACGTAGCTGTAGACGGCGAAGAGGCCGCCGAAGCCGACCGCGCCGATGCCGAGGGCGAACCACACCTGGGCCCGGGTGAACGCCTTCAGTTCGCGCTTCATCGTCGCTCCGGGGTCGCCCGCCTGCCACGGCACGGCGATGAGCACCGCCACGAAGGTGAGGGCGAAGATCGCGGCGACCGCGAGGTAGGCGACGCGCCAGCCGGCGAGCTGGCCGAGCCACGTGATCGCGGGGACGCCGATGACGTTCGCGATCGTGAGCCCCGAGAGCACGAGGGCGACGCCTCGCGCGCGCTTGCCGGGGCCCATCAGGCTCGCGGCGACGAGCGAGGCGATGCCGAAGTAGGCGCCGTGCGGCAGGGCCGAGATGAACCGGGCGATGAGCACGAGCTCGAAGCTCGGCAGCACGGCCGACGCGATGGTGCCGAGCGTGAAGGCGGCCAGGAGCGTGAGCAGGAGCCGCTTGCGGGGCCAGCGGGCGGCCGCTGCCGCGATCGTCGGCGCACCGACCACGACGCCGAGGGCGTAGGCCGAGATGATCCAGCCGGCGTTCGCGTTCGCATCGGCCGACGACTGCGCGTAGAGGTCGGGCAGGAGGTCGTACGCGATGTTCGGAAGCAGGCCCATGGCCACGAACTCGGTCGAACCGATGGCGAAGCCGCCGAGGGCGAGCGCGAGGAGCGCGAAACGGATGCGGGCCGGCGACAGTGTCGTCGGCCCGTCGTCGGGGAGGGTCACCCGTCGATTCTCGCACAGAACTCGAATCGATTCGATGCGGTCGGTCGAGGGAGCCTCACGCGCCGGAGTCGAGCCCCTCCATCGCCGTCTCGAGCCGATCGAGCTTCGCCTCGAGCTCGCCGACGTATCCCGGACGGATGTCGGCCTTCAGCACGAGCGAGACACGCGAGCCGTACTCGCCGACGGCCTCGGTGGCGCGGCGCACGACGTCGAAGACCTCGTCCCAGTCGCCCTCGATCGTGGTGAACATCGAGTCGGTGCGGTTCGGCAGGCCCGACTCCCGCACGATGCGCACCGCCGCCGCGACGGCGTCGTGCACCGATCCGTCGTTCCTGCCCGTGCCGCTCGGCGCGACTGAGAATGCCACCAGCATGTTCGTCTCCTTCAGTGGTCGTCGAGGTCCATTGTGCTGCCGACCGCGTCTGCCTCGCGCACGCTCGAGCGCGGTGATCGCGGCGAGCGCGGCGACCCGAGCCGCCAGATCGAGCGGATGCCCCAGACGAGCAGCACCACGAGGAGCAGCGACTTGCCCGTCAGCAGGAGGACGAAGGCGGGGTCGGCGATCAGCAGCCAGCCGTACCAGTAGGGGTAGATGATGTGCGTGAAGAGCGCGATCGACGCGGCGACGAACGCCGGCACGGCGAACCGCCCCGGGCGCAGGACGAGCCCGAGGATCACCGGAGCCGCGAGCCAGGTCGCGAACTGCGGCGAGCCGACCTTGTTCGCGAGCATGAGCACCACCACGAGCGAGAGCGCGAGCGGCGGCAGCAGGCGTCCGAACACGGCGCCCCGGCGAGCTGCGCGAACTCCGACGAGCACGACGACGAGGACACCGAGGGCCATCAGCGGGGTGGTCAGGGCTGCCGCGACATCCGCACCGGGGCCGTCGATCTGGAACGTCAGGATCTGGCGGTCGTAGACGATCCGCACCGACTTCGATCCCGCGACGATCTGCCACAGCCAGGCCACCGCGAGCGGCGCCTCGACCTGGAGTCCCCGCCCCGCCTGCTCGGCGATGAACCCCATCGCGTTGGTGCCCGCACCCGCCAGCAGGCTGACGCCGAGGATGCCGACGCTGAGCGACACCGCGACGGTGAGCACCTCGAGCCGCCGGCGCGCGGCGATCACGAGCGCGGCGACGAGCGCAGCGGGCCAGACCTTGATCCATGCGCCGATCGTGAGCAGGGTCGCGGCCACCCGCGGCCGGCCGGCCGCCCACAGCAGGCCGGTGATCGCGAACGGCACCGTGATGGCGTCGATCCGGCCGAAGGCGATCGGGCCGAGCAGCGCGAGGAAGCCGAGCCACCACCAGGCCGCGATCCGGCGCGGGCGCGAGAGGCTCGCGCGGCCGATGAGCACGCTGAACGCGATCGCGTTCAGCACGGTCACGATCGCGAGCCACGTCTGCGCGTACCAGGCGGAGCCGAATGCGAGCGACGCGGCCATCGGTGCGAAGGCGAGGATCGGGTAGACCCACGGCGCGTCGATGCCCATGCGCAGCCAGCCGTGCGCGGCGTTCTCGGCCCACAGCCGGTACACGGCCGTCACGTCCCCGAGCGGGTAGCCGGGCGCGGCCAGGTTCAGCCAGATGAGCGCGGCGTGCACGAGCGCGAAGCCCGTCCAGAGCGCGGCCCTCGTGCCGAGGAACCGGCGGATGCGGTGAGCGGATGCCTCGCGCTCGTCCCCGTCCGTCATGGCGACGAGCCTAGCCGAGCGTCACATTCCGCCACGCGCCCCCCGGCGCTCGGCGGCATCCGCGATGCTGGAGGCACACCCGTATGGAGGCCACCATGACCCGACGCTCCCTCACCGCGATCATCATCGCGGCATCCGCGACCCTCGCTCTCGCCGGTTGCGCCGGTGGCGCGGGCGATGCGTCGGGCGGCGGCGACTACGTGACCGACGGCAAGCTCACGATCGCGACCGGCGAGCCCGCCTACTTCCCGTGGGTGCTCGACGACGACCCCGAGTCGGGCGAGGGCTTCGAGGCCGCCGTCGCCTATGCCGTGGCCGACGAGCTCGGCTTCGCCGCCGACGACGTCGTCTGGGTGCGCTCGACCTTCGAGCAGGCCATCGCACCGGGGCCGAAGGACTTCGACATCAACCTGCAGCAGTTCTCGATCACCGACGAGCGCGAGCAGAACGTGGACTTCTCGTCGCCGTACTACGAGACCACCCAGGTGGTCATCACGACCGAATCCTCGCCCGCCGCGTCGGCCACCTCGATCGCCGACCTGAAGGACCTCCTCGTGGGCGCGCAGACCGGCACGACGAGCTTCGCCGCCGTCGAGGAGGTCATCGCCCCGACCGCCGGCGCCCAGGTCTTCAACACCAACGACGATGCCAAGCTCGCGCTCCAGAGCGGCACGGTCGACGCGATCGTCGTCGATCTGCCGACCGCGTTCTACCTCACGGGCGTCGAGCTCGACGGCGGCAAGATCGTCGGCCAGCTCCCTGCGACCGCCGGCGGCGGCGACGCGTTCGGTCTCGTGCTCGCCAAGGGCTCGCCGCTCACGGCCGAGGTGACGGCAGCCGTCGACGCCCTCCGCGAGCGGGGCACGCTCGACGAGCTCGCCGCCGAATGGCTCGGCGGCGAGGGCGGCGCACCCGTTCTCGAGTGACGCCGGTGCTCCGAACGACCCGGTCTTCCGAGCTGCGGATGCCGCGACATCCGCCGACCGCCGATAGCGTGAGTCCGTGACCGACACGACCGACGCCCGCGGCTCGTCGACCGCGTGGCAGCCGAGCACCCTAGAGCTCGAGCGGCGCGCGTTCCGGAAGCGCCAGACCGGTCGCTCGGTGCTCGTCAGTGCGCTCTCGACGATCGTGCTCGCGGGCCTGCTCGCGTGGGCCCTTATCGGCTCGCCCGGGTGGGCGCAGGTGCAGCAGACGTTCTTCGACCCGACGGTCGCACTCGCCTCGCTCCCCCGCATCCTCGAGGGCCTCTGGCTGAACATCCAGGTGCTCGTCGGCGCGAGCGTCGGCGTGGTGATCGTCGCCCTGCTGCTGGCGACCCTCCGCACCCTTCGAGGTCCGGTGTTCTTCCCGCTGCGGGCGCTCGCGGCCGGCTACACCGACCTCTTCCGCGGCATGCCGCTCATCATCGTGCTGTACCTGATCGGCTACGGGGTGCCCGGTCTCGACTTCTTCCCCCGGGTGCCCGTCGCCGTGCTGGGCACGATCGCCCTCATCCTCACGTACTCGGCCTACGTCTCCGAGGTGTTCCGAGCCGGCATCGAGGCGGTGCACCCGTCGCAGCGGCTCGCCGCCCGGTCGCTGGGCCTCAGCCACGGTCAGACGATGCGGCGCATCGTGCTGCCGCAGGCGTTCCGTAAGGTGACGCCGGCCCTCATGAACGACTTCGTCGCCATGCAGAAGGACGTGGGGCTGATCTCGGTGCTCGGTGCCGTCGATGCCGTGCGTGCCGCGCAGATCGAGACGGCGCACTACTTCAACTTCACGCCCTACGTGGTGGCGGGCCTGCTCTTCGTGCTGCTCGCCTGGCCCATGATCCGCCTGACCGACTGGCTGTCGGCACGCATGCGGGCGCGCGAGCAGGTCGGGAGCATCGTATGAACGCGCCATCCGCTTCCGTGACCGAGCCGGTGCTGCGGCTCCGAGGAGTCCGCCGGGCGTTCGGCGACCACGTCGTGCTCGACGGCATCGACCTCGACGTGGCGGCGCACGAGGTCGTCGCGCTCGTCGGTGCGAGCGGGTCGGGCAAGTCGACCCTGCTCCGCACGATCAACCTGATCGAGCAGGTCGACGACGGCGAGATCCTGCTGCGCGGCGAGGAGGTCAGCGATCCTCGCGTCGACGCCGACGGCGTGCGGGCCCGCATCGGAGTCGTCTTCCAGCACTACAACCTGTTCCCCCACCTCAGCGTGCTCGACAACGTGACGCTCGCGTCGCGGCTCGTGCACCGGGTGCCGCGCGCCGAGGCCGAGCGCCGAGGGCTCGAGCTGCTCGCCTCGATCGGACTGGCCGACTTCGCCCGCGCGTTCCCCGACCGGCTGTCGGGAGGCCAGCAGCAGCGCGCCGCGATCGTGCGCGCGATCGCGACCGGGCCAGAGCTGCTGCTGCTCGACGAGGTGACGAGCGCCCTCGACCCCGAGCTCGTCGGCGAGGTGCTCGCGCTCGTGCGCTCCCTCGCCGACGGCGGCACGACGATCGTGATGGCCACGCACGAGATGGCGTTCGCGCGCGAGGTCGCCGACCGCGTCGTCTTCCTCGACGCCGGCCGGATCATCGAGGACGCCCCGGCGCGGCAGTTCTTCGAGGCGCCCCGCGAAGAGCGCACGCGCGAGTTCCTCGCGAGGTTCCTCGCCGGCTGAGGCGGATTCGCTCAGCCCGCGAGCAGGGCCCCGATGACGGGCGGGATCGACTCGGCGATGTCGAGCGCCGTGATCGGTCCGCCGCCGACCGCTGCGGTCGCACGCCGCGCCGCCTCGCCGTGCACCCAGGCCGCGGTCGCCGCGAGCGCCGTGAGCACCTCCGCGTCCTCCGTGATGCGCTCGTGGTGGGTGGCGACGAGGGCTCCGAGGATACCGCCGAGCACGTCTCCGGTGCCGGCCGAGGCCAGCCAGTGGGTCGGCGCCGTGATCGTGTAGCGATCGCCGTCGGGATCGCAGACGTGGGTGACCGCGCCCTTCAGCAGCACGGCCACCCCGAGTTCCTTCGCGGCCCGGAGCGCCCACCCGGCCGGGTCGTCGCGCACCTGCGCGATGCTCGTGTCGATCTCGCGCGAGGCGAGCAGGGCGGCGAGTTCCCTGGCGTGAGGCGTGATGACGGTGGGTGCCGTGTGGGTGCCGACGAGGTCGAGCGCACCGGCGTCGAGCACGACGGGCAGACCGGACGCGAGCGATCCCTGCAGGTCGCCCATGAGCATGAACGAGCGCCGCCCCATGTCGATGCCGGAGCCGACGAGCCACGCCTGCACCCGGCCGGGCGCGGTGACGGTCTCGGGCCTACGGGCGAGCACCGCCGTGCGCACCGCCCGGGGGCCGGTGTAACGCACCATGCCGAGGCCGGCGCGATGCGCGGCCTCCACGGACAGCACCGCCGCACCCGGGTACTCGGGCGAGCCGGCCACGATGCCGAGCACGCCTCGCGAGTACTTGTCGTCATCGGCGAGCGGTGCCACGATCCATTCCGCCGCATCGGCGGCGGTCCATTCCTGCCACGGGCTGTTCATGCTCCCACGATAGGTTGGCGGGGATGCCTCAGACACTTCCCGCACCGATCAGCCTCGCTCCCCGTGTCGTCGTCTTCGACTACGGCGAGGTCATCTCACGCGAGCCGAGCGAAGCCGACCGAGCGAGTCTGCTGGCGCGCGCCGGGGTGCGCGAGCGTGCCGAGGAGTTCTGGACGGCCTACTGGGAGCATCGAACGGGCCTCGACCGCGGCACCACCTCGATCGCCGAGTACTGGCAGGCCGTCGCGGCAGATCTGGGCGTCGAATGGAACGTCGTCGACGTGCACGAGCTCTGGGCGATCGATCACCGGGGCTGGCTGTCGCTCGATCCGGGCACGCTCGGCGTGCTGCACGCCCTCGCGGCGGGCGGCACCCGTCTCGCGCTGCTCTCCAACGCGGGGGCGGACTACTCGGGGTGGCTGCGGCACGGTTCGTTCGCCCCGCTGTTCGACCGGGTGTTCGTCAGCGGCGAGCTCGACCTGGTGAAGCCCGACGCCGCGATCTACGAGCACGTCATCGACGAGCTCGGCATCGCGGCATCCGACTTCGTGTTCATCGACAACAAGGCCGAGAACGTCGAGGGCGCGAAGGCGGTCGGCGGCGACGGGCACGTGTTCACGGATGCCGCATCGCTCGAGGCGTGGCTCCGCGCCCTCGTCTGAGCCGGCCCCGGGCAGACCGGAGGTCAGCTGCGCTCGCCGATGGCGATGATGTTGCCCTCGCTGTCGGTGAACCAGGCGGACCGCATTCCGTCCATCTCGGCGACGCCGTCGACGGTCGTGAGTCCCGGCATGTCGTAGTCGGCGAACTCGACGCCGCGCGACCGGAGCTCCGACATCGCCGCGTCGAGGTCGTCGGTGTCGATGCCGAACGCCGTGTTGCGAGCCGTGCCGGCGAACTGGGTCTCGTAGACGAGCACGCGTCCGCCCGCGACCTCGAAGAGCACGCCGGTCTCGTCGGTCATCACCGGGTCGAGGTCGAAGGTGTCCTTCCAGTACCGGACGGCCCGCTCGAGGTCGGATGCCGGAAGGACGGAGTACGCGCGCGCTGACTCGAACATGATGGATCCTCGCTTTCATCCATTGTGGAGTCTACGCGCGCAGCCAGGCGGCGGCAGTCCCCCATCCGGGAGAGCACCCGCCGCCGGCGCGCACGGATCAGCCGCGTCGCGTGGCGTCCTGCACTTCGCCCACGAGCTCCTCGATGATGTCCTCGAGGAAGATGACGCCGGTCGTGGCGCCGTCCTCATCGAAGGTGCGGGCGACGTGCGTGCCGAGGCGACGCATCGTCGCGAGCGCGTCCTCGAGGTCGGTGCCCGCGTAGATCGACACGAGACGACGCACGCGCTTGGCCGGGATCGGGTCGTCGAGCTCGTCGTCGTCGAGGTCGATCACATCCTTCAGGTGCACATAGCCGTCGGGCTCACCCGACTCGTCGAGGATCGGATAGCGCGAGAACCCGCGACGGGCCACCGCTCGCTCCACGTCGCGGGGAGTCGCAGCTGGCGGCAGGCTGACGAGCGACTCGAGCGGCACCGCGACGTCCTGCACGCGCTTCGTCGTGAACTCGAAGGCGGCGGTCAGGGTGCCGCTCGCGTCGTCGAGGACGCCCTCGCGGCGCGACTGGTGCACGATCGTCTGCACCTCCTCGAGCGTGTAGGTCGAGTTCGCCTCGTTCTTCGGCTCGACGCCGAAGAGCCGGAGCACCCCGTTGGCGGTGGCGTTCAGCGCCACGATGATGGGCCGGAAGATGCGGGCGAGGAAGACGAGCGGCGGCGCGAGCAGCAGCACCGCCCGGTCGGGCACCGAGAACGACAGGTTCTTCGGCACCATCTCGCCGAACACGACGTGCAGGTAGGACACGAGCAC
Source organism: Agromyces fucosus (assembly GCF_004134865.1). Taxonomy (GTDB): domain Bacteria; phylum Actinomycetota; class Actinomycetes; order Actinomycetales; family Microbacteriaceae; genus Agromyces; species Agromyces fucosus. The sequence continues at coordinate 299,054 of NZ_SDPO01000004.1, forward strand.
GAGGGTCACGATGAACGCGATCGTCGAGACGACCTCGGCCGACCAGCCCGTGAGGTGCAGCGGCACCTCGAGCAGGTGGTGGATCGCGGGCTCGGACACGTTCAGGATCAGCAGCGAGCAGATCGTGATGCCGAGCTGGCTCATGGCGAGCATGAGCGTCGCGTGCTCCATGGCCCAGAGCGCGGTCTTGGCGCTGCGCTTGCCCTGCTCGGCGAGCGGCTCGATCTGCGATCGCCGAGCCGAGATGACGGCGAACTCGGCGCCGACGAAGAAGGCGTTCGCGATGAGCAGCACGATCAGCCAGACGATGCCGGCCCAGTCGCTCATCGGTCGCCCCCTTCGAGGTCGTCGGCTTCGGGCAGGGGATTCGGCACGAACCTCACCCGGTCGATGCGACGTCCGTCGAGTCGCTGCACGACGAGCGTGCCGTCTTCGATGAGCACCTCGTCGCCGACGGCGGGCAGTCGCCCGAGTTCGGCCATGACGAATCCGGCCACGGTCTCGTAGTCTCCGTTCTCGGGCACGCGGATGCCGGTGCGCTCGAGCAGTTCGTCGGGTCGCAGTATTCCGGGGAAGCTCACGTCGTCGCCGCGCCGGACGATTCCCGCGCGCGTGCGGTCGTGCTCGTCGGAGACCTCGCCGACGAGCTCCTCGACGAGGTCCTCGAGGGTGGCCACCCCCGCAGTGCCGCCGTATTCGTCGACGACGACGGCCATCTGGTAGCCGCGACCCCTGAGCTCTTCGAGGAGCGTGTCGAGCTTCATCGTCTCGGGCACGCGCAGCGCGTCGGACTGCAGCGCCGATGCCGGCACCTCGGAGCGCTTCTCTCGCGGAACCGCGACCGCCTGCTTGACGTGCACGAGCCCGACGACGTCGTCGAGGTTCTCGTCGTACACGGGGAAGCGGGAGTACCCGGTCGTCCGTGCGAGCTCGAGCACGGCTTCGGCGGGCTCCTGGCGCTGCACGGCGGCGACGCGCGGGCGCGGAGTCATCACGTCGGAGGCGTCGTGGTCGGCGAACCGCAGCGTGCGGCCGAGGAGGGTCGCCGTGTCCTGCTCGAGCATTCCAGCACTCGCCGAGCGCCGCACGAGCGACGAGAGCTCCTCGGCTGATCGGGCACCGGAGAGCTCCTCCTTCGGCTCGATGCCGAAGGAGCGGAGGATTCCGTTCGCGCTGCCGTTCAGCAGCGAGATGGCGGGACGGAAGACCCACGTGAACGCCGTCTGGAAGGGGATCACGAGCACCGCCGTCTGCCGCGGCAGGGCGAGCGCGAAGTTCTTGGGCACGAGCTCGCCGAGGACCATCGAGAGCAGGGTGGCGACGACGACCGCGGTGATGGTGCCGACGGGGCGCACGAACGCCTCGGGCACGCCGATCGCGGCCAGCGGACCTGCGAGGAGCGACGAGATCGCCGGCTCCATCGTGTAGCCGGTGAGCAGTGTGGTCAGCGTGATGCCGAGCTGCGCGCTCGACAGGTGCGTCGAGGTGATCTTCAGCGCTGCGATGGTGAGCGCGAGCTTCGTCTCACCCCTCGCGCGACGCGCCTCGAGGTCGGCCCGATCGAGATTGACGAGGGCGAACTCGCTGGCGACGAACAAGCCCGTGCCGATCGTGAGGAGGAGCCCGATGCCGAGGAGTATCCACTCAGACATCGCCACCTCCGCGAGCAGTCACGGGCGGGGGTCTATGACCGGGAGCAGTGGCAGAGGGAGGATCGTCCATTGTCGCCTCAGTATATCGGCGCGCTCCGTGCGATCGCCCAGCCGTAACCGGAGCGTCACACGCCCTCCGCATCCGCTTCGCCCGCCCTGCCCTCCCCTGCACTGCCGTGCCCTGCCTGCCCTGCCCTGCCTGCCCTGCCCTGCCCTGCCCTGCCCGCCCCTGCACTGCCGTGCCCTGTCAGCCCTGCCTGCCCTGCCCTCCCCTGCACTGCCGTGCCCTGCCCGCCCTCCCCTGCACTGCCGTGCCCTGCCTGCCCTGCCCTGCCCTGCCCTCCCCTGCATTGCCGTGCCCTGTCAGCCCTGCCTGCCCTGCCCTCCCCTGCACTGCCGTGCCCTGCCCTGCCCTCCCCTGCATTGCCGTGCCCTGTCAGCCCTGCCTGCCCTGCCCTCCCCTGCACTGCCGTGCCCTGCCCGCCCTGCCCTGCCCTGCCGTGCCCTGCCGTGCCCGAGATCATCCCGACCAGGGCGAACGTCACTCGTCTTGCACCATGTGAGATCTGCCTCACATGAGGCAGATCTCACACGAGGAATTCAGCGAGACATCGATCACGACCGTTCGGTCTCCGACTCGAACGACGATCGAGGACTGCCGTCACCGGTCATCGGTCACCGGTCACCGGCGAGCGGGCATCGGTCACCGGTCAGTTCGAGCGTTCCGCCGCGTCGTCGTCGGTCCACGCCGCGATCGATCGCGCGCGGCGTCGATCTGCCGCGTCCCCGAAGCGGTGGAGGCGCACCCTGGTGCGACGCGGGTCGACGAGCGGCGCCCGGCCCTGCGCGGTGCCGTACCGATGGTCCCAGAGCTCGAAGAGCTCGCAGACGGCGTCGTCGAGCCGCATCAGGAACTCCGAATCGAGGAAGTACCGTCTGGCCCGCGGATCGGCGGCGTCGACATCCGAACGGACCACGCCGCGTTCCCGCAGCGCGGCCAGGTGGTGGGAGACCGCGGTCCGCGAGACCCCGTGCTCGACCGTCACGACGTCGCAGAGTTCACCGGCCGTGTGGTCGCCGACCGCGAGCACCTCGACGATCCGGCGACGGATCGGCTGAGCCATGATCTCGAACGGATGCACCATGGCACCGCAGCGTATCGGCGCGAGCGGCGGATCGGCGGCGCCATCCACAGCCCTGGGGCTGCATCGGTTCACCAGCTGACGGGCAGCGCCTTGCCCTCCTCGTATCCCGCCGCCGACTGGATGCCGACGAGCGCGCGGTCGCGGAACTCCTCGAGCGTGCGCGCACCCGCGTACGTGAACGAGCTGCGCACCCCCGAGGTGATCATGTCGAGCAGGTCCTCGATCGAGGGGCGCAGCGGGTCGAGCGAGATGGCCGACGACGAGATGCCCTCGGCGAACAGCTCCTTGCGCGCCAGCTCGTAGGGCGAGAGCCGGTCGAAGCGCTCGCGCACGGCCTTCGTCGAGGCCATGCCCCAGCTCTCCTTGTAGAGGCGACCGGATGCATCGTGCCGCAGCAGGCCCGGAGCCTCGATGGTGCCCGCGAACCAGGAGCCGATCATGACCGATGCCGCCCCGGCGGCGAGCGCGAGGGCGACGTCGCGCGGGTAGCGCACGCCGCCGTCGGCCCACACGGCCGCGCCGAGCTCCCGAGCGGCCTCGGCCGTCTCGAGCACCGCGGAGAACTGGGGGCGACCGACGGCGGTCATCATGCGGGTCGTGCACATCGCGCCCGGCCCGACCCCCACCTTCAGCACGTCGGCACCGGCCTCGACGAGGTCGGCGACCGCGTCGGCGGTCACGATGTTGCCCGCGACGATCGGGAGGTCGAGCCCGAGGTAGCGAACGATCGACACGGCGCGGAGCATGCCCTCTTGGTGCCCGTGCGCGGTGTCGATCACGAGCATGTCGACGCCCGCGGCCGCGAGCGCCGTCGCCTTCGCCGCGACGTCGCCGTTGATGCCGACCGCGGCCGCCACCCTGAGTCGTCCGCCGGCGTCGACGTTCGGCTCGTAGATCGTGCCGCGCAGCGCGCTCCGGCGGCTGAGGGTGCCGACCACGCGCCCGTGCTCGAGCACCGGGGCGAACTCGAGGCCGGCTTCGACCATGAGGTCGAAGGCCCTGCGGGGCGACGACACGTCGTCGGCGTCGAGGGAGGCGAGCCCGCCGTGCACGAGGTCGCCGAGGCGCGCATCGGGCAGGGCCGTAGCGAGGCGATCGGCGGGGATGCATCCGACGTACTCGCCTCGCGAGTCGTGCAGCACTATGCCGTGACCCGCGATCGGCGGCAGCACCTCGAGTGCGTCGGCGGCCGTGGCATCCGGACTGAAGTCGTGCGGAGTGTCGAAGCGCGGCGACTGCGCCTTGACCGCGCGGATCGCCGCGTCGAGGTCCTGCAGGTGCATGTCCTGCGGCAACACGCCGAGCCCGCCGCGGCGTGCGAGCGTGGCAGCCAGTCGCGGACCGGTGATCGAGTTCATGTTCGCCGACACGAGCGGGATGGAGGCGCCCGAGCCGTCATCGGGCGCGAGCGAGACGTCGAGACGGCTCGTGACGGCGGAACGACTCGGAACGAGGAACACGTCCGAGTAGGTGAGGTCGTGGCTGGGTGTCGTCCGGTAGAACTCCATGCCGCCACGCTACCGCCGCGCCGTGCTCAGGGCTCCATTGAGGGGATTAGGCTGGGAGACGGTGATTCGTCATGCCCGCGCGTATGGCGAGACCACGGAGCAGGTAATTCCAGCATCAATGGAGAGAGTGGGCGAGAGGCTGTGTCGAGCCAATTGACCGGGTCGGGATCCGACGAGACGACGTCGGGCGAATACGGAGCCAACGAATGGCTCGTCGACGAGATGTACGAGAAGTTCCTCGTCGATCCCCAATCGGTCGACAAGACCTGGTGGCCGGTGCTCGAGCACTACCGCCAGGTGAAGACCGAGGGCGCAGACCCGACGACCGGGTCACCGGCGACGGATGCCGCGGCGGCGACGCCCGCGGCTGAGACCGCCCCGCCCGCCGCGCCGGCGGACTCCGCGCCCCCGGCAGCGACGTCGGCCGAGCACGCCGCGCCCTCCACGGCACCCGTGCCCGTCATCGGTCAGACCCCGGCGGCGCGCACGACGTCGGTCGCCCCGCGCACGCAGCCCGTGCCGGCCGATGTGCCCGTCACGAGCCCGCAGCCCGTCGTCGCCGACGCCCCGAAGGAAGACGAGGTCGTCACCCTCAAGGGCATGCCGAAGGCGCTCGCGGCCAACATGGACGCCTCGCTCACCGTGCCGACCGCCACGAGCGTCCGCACGATCCCGGCGAAGCTCATGATCGACAACCGCATCGTGATCAACAACCACCTGCGGCGTTCGCGCGGCGGCAAGATCTCCTTCACCCACCTCATCGGCTGGGCGCTCATCCAGGCGCTCAAGGAGTTCCCGAGCCAGAACGTCTACTACGCCGAGCCCGACGGCAAGCCGAGCCTCGTCAAGCCCGCGCACATCGGCCTCGGCATCGCGATCGACATCCCGAAGCCCGACGGCACCCGTGCCCTACTCGTGCCAGCGATCAAGCGCGCCGAGACGATGACGTTCAACGAGTACCTCGCGGCGTACGAAGACCTCGTCCAGCGCGCCCGCCAGAACAAGCTGAAGGCCGATGACTTCGCCGGCGCCACGGTCTCGCTGACCAACCCCGGCGGCATCGGCACCGTGCACTCCGTGCCCCGGCTCATGCGGGGCCAGGGCTGCATCATCGGCGCCGGCGCCCTCGAGTACCCCGCCGAGTTCCAGGGCGCCTCAGAGAAGACCCTCGCGCACCTCGCGATCGGCAAGACGATCACGCTGACCTCGACCTACGACCACCGCGTCATCCAGGGCGCCGGCTCGGGCGAGTTCCTGAAGAAGGTGCACGAGCTGCTCCTCGGCCAGCGCGGCTTCTACGAGAACCTCTTCGCCGCGCTCCGGCTCCCCTACGAGCCGATCCGCTGGGCGCCCGACATCTCGGTCGACATCGCGAGCGCGATCGACAAGACCGCTCGCGTGCAGGAGCTCATCAACGCCTTCCGCGTGCGCGGCCACCTCATGGCCGACATCGACCCGCTCGAGTACGTGCAGCGCTCCCACCCCGACCTCGACATCGCGAGCCACGGCCTGACCTTCTGGGACCTCGACCGGGAGTTCGTCACCGGCGGCTTCGGCGACACGCGCACCGCACAGCTCCGCGACATCCTCGGCGTGCTCCGCGACTCGTACTGCCGCACCATCGGCATCGAGTACATGCACATCCAGGACCCCGTGCAGCGCAAGTGGATCCAGAACGAGGTCGAGCGCAGCTACGAGAAGCCGACGCACGACGAGCAGATGCGCATCCTCGGCAAGCTCAACGAGGCCGAGGCGTTCGAGACCTTCCTGCAGACGAAGTACGTCGGCCAGAAGCGCTTCAGCCTCGAGGGCGGCGAGTCCGTCATCCCGATGCTCGACGAGATCCTGCAGGGCGCCGCGAAGGAGGGCCTCGACGAGGTCGCCATCGGCATGGCGCACCGCGGCCGCCTGAACGTGCTCACGAACATCGCCGGCAAGACCTACGGCCAGGTGTTCCGCGAGTTCGAAGGCACCCAGCAGTCGAAGGGCTTCTCGGGCTCGGGTGACGTCAAGTACCACCTCGGCACCCAGGGCACCTTCACCGCCGACGACGGGCACCAGATCCCCGTCTCGCTCGCGGCGAATCCCTCGCACCTCGAGGCCGTCGACGGCGTGCTCGAGGGAATCGTGCGCGCCAAGCAGGACCGGAAGCCGATCGGCACCTTCTCGACGCTGCCGATCCTCGTGCACGGCGACGCCGCGATGGCCGGTCAGGGCGTCGTGCTCGAGACCATGCAGATGTCGCAGCTCCGCGGCTACCGCACGGGCGGCACGATCCACATCGTCGTCAACAACCAGGTCGGTTTCACGACGGTGCCGGGCGACGCCCGCTCATCGATCTACTCGACGGATGTCGCGAAGACGATCCAGGCCCCGATCTTCCACGTGAACGGCGACGACCCCGAGGCCGTCGTCCGCGTGGCCGAGCTCGCGTTCCGCTACCGCCAGGAGTTCAAGCGCGACGTCGTCATCGACCTCGTCTGCTTCCGCCGTCGCGGCCACAACGAGGGCGACGACCCCTCGATGACGCAGCCGCTCATGTACAACCTCATCGAGGCGAAGCGCTCCGTGCGCAAGCTCTACACCGAGGCGCTCGTCGGCCGCGGCGACATCACCGAGCTCGAGTACGAAGAGGCGCACCGCGACTTCCAGGACCGGCTCGAGCGCGCCTTCGCCGAGACGCACGCCGCGCAGACCGGCGCCATCCCGATCATCGGGGCGACCGATTCCGCCAAGCCCGAAGAGCCCGCCGCCGGCGAGCTCGAGACCACCGGCGTCTCGACCGAGGTCGTGCACGCCATCGGCGACGCGTTCAACAACAAGCCGTCGGGCTTCACGGTGCACCCGAAGATCCAGCAGCTCCTGACGAAGCGCCTCGACATGAGCCGCAACGGCAAGGTCGACTGGGGCTTCGGCGAGCTGCTCGCGCTCGGTTCGCTCCTCCTCGAGGGCACGCCGGTGCGCTTCGCCGGGCAAGACGCGCGTCGCGGCACGTTCGTGCAGCGCCACGCCGTGCTGCACGACCGGGTGAACGGCCAGGAGTGGCTGCCGCTCCAGAACCTCTCCGAGAACCAGGCGCGCTTCTGGATCTACGACTCCCTGCTCTCCGAATACGCGGCGATGGGCTTCGAGTACGGCTACTCCGTCGAGCGCGCCGACGCACTCGTGATGTGGGAGGCGCAGTTCGGCGACTTCGCCAACGGCGCGCAGACCATCATCGACGAGTTCATCTCGTCGGCCGAGCAGAAGTGGGGCCAGCGCTCGAGCGTCGTGCTCCTGCTGCCGCACGGCTACGAGGGTCAGGGTCCCGACCACTCGAGCGCCCGCATCGAGCGGTACCTCCAGCTCTGCGCCGAGAACAACATGACGGTGGCACGCCCGTCGACGCCCGCGTCGTACTTCCACCTGCTGCGCCGCCAGGCCTACGCCCGCCCGCGCCGCCCGCTGATCGTCTTCACGCCGAAGGCGATGCTCCGCCTCCGCGGCGCGACGAGCGAGGTCGCCGACTTCACGAGCGGCCGCTTCGAACCCGTCATCGACGACGCCCGGATCACCGACAGGGCCGCCGTCAAGCGCGTCGTGTTCGTCTCGGGCAAGATCTACTACGACCTCATCACCGAGCTCGAGAAGCAGCAGAACACCGAGGTCGCCGTCGTCCGTCTCGAGCAGCTGTACCCGCTGCCCGCCGGTCAGCTGAAGGACGTCGCGGACTCGTACCCGAACGCCGAGCTGATGTGGGCGCAGGACGAGCCCGAGAACCAGGGCGCGTGGCCGTACTTCATCATCGAGACGAACAAGCTCGGCGACCGCCCAGTGCGGGTCGTCGCGCGAACGGCTGCGGCGTCGCCCGCCACCGGTTCCGCGAAGCGGCACGCCGCTGAGCAGGCGGAGCTCGTGCGCACCGCGACGACGCTGTAGCGACCCGAACAGCAACGAACGAAGCGAGCGGATGCCCCGGGGCATCCGCTCGCTTCGTCGTTCCGCCTGCTCAGGCCTTGCCGCGCGACAGCTTGCTCGGCCACCAGATGGCTCGCCCGATGTCGTACGCGAGCGCGGGCACCAGGAGCGTGCGAACGAGGAACGTGTCGAGCAGCACGCCGAAGGCGACGATGAACGAGATCTGCGCGAGGAACAGGATCGGCAGCACTCCGAGCGCCGCGAACGTCGCTGCGAGCACGAGCCCGGCCGAGGTGATGACGCCGCCCGTGAGCCGCACCCCCCGGATGATGCCGGACCGCGTGCCGAACCGCAGGGACTCCTCGCGCACCCGCGTCATCAGGAAGATGTTGTAGTCGACGCCGAGCGCGACGAGGAACACGAATCCGAAGAGCGGCACCGACGGGTCGGCCCCGGGGAAGTGGAACACGTGCTCGAACACCAGGGCCGAGACGCCGAGTGCGGCAGCGAACGAGAGCACGACGCTGCCGATCAGGATGAGCGGCGCCACGATGGATCGCAGCAGGAGCATCAGGATCACGAGGATCGCGGCGAGCACGAGCGGGATCACGAGCGTGCGGTCGGCGATCGCCGCGGCGTTGGTGTCGAGCGCGACCGCGGTCTGGCCGCCGACGAGCACGTCGGTGCCGACCTCGTCGAGGTTCGAGCGAAGCTCGCCGACCGTCGCCTCGGCCTCGAGGGAGTCCGACGGGTCGGTGAGCGTGACCTGCAGCTGCACCTCGCCGTCCACGACGGTCGGGGCAGGTGCCGGCGTGCCGGGCGGACCGAAGGCCTCGACGCCGTCGCTCGTGACCGGCGCGGTGCCGGCCGGCGAGTCGGCACTCACGACGGCGACGGAGTCCACGCCGGTCGTGTCGAGCGCGACATCGGCCATCTGCTGCAGCTCGTCCTCGGGGCCGATGACGATCGCCGGGGTGCCCGACCCGGCTGGGAAGTGCTCGCCGAGCATCGCCTGACCGTCGCGCGCCTGCGACTCGCCCAGCACGAACTCGCTCGACGCGACGCCGTCGGCGTCGAGCTGTGCGAGGCCGAGGGACATGGCGCCGAGTGCGAGCACCGAGACGATCCAGACGGTGCGCGGTCGCTTCGAGACGAGTCGGCCGACACCCGCCCAGATGCCCCGATCGGGCAGGTCGGACTCGTCGGGCGCCGAGGCGTCGACGACGCCGGCCGCGTGACGGGCGTGCACCTCGGCGCGGTCGCCGACGTGGGCGACCTTCCTCGGCCAGAAGGCGGCGCGCCCAGCCCAGAGGAGCAGCGCGGGCAGGAGCGTCAGCGCGGCGAGCACGGCGAACACGATGCCGATCGCTGCGACCGGACCGAGCACCTTGTTCGACGTCAGCTCGCTCACGAGCAGGATGAGGAGGCCGACGATGACGGTGCCGCCCGAGGCCACGATCGGCTCCCACGAGCCCTTCAGCGCCGCCCACGTGGCGTCCCACTTGCGTTCGTGGTGCGCGAGGGTCTCGCGGTAGCGCGAGATGTAGAGCAGCGCGTAGTCGGTGGCCGCGCCGATCACGAGGATGAACAGGATGCCCTGCGTCTGCCCCGAGAGCAGCAGGATGTCTGCGCGAGCGAGCGCCACGACCGTGAAGACCGAGGCGCAGAGCGCCGTGAGGCTCGTGAAGAGCACGATGAACGGCAGCAGCGGCGAGCGGTAGACGACGATGAGGATGAGGAACACCGCGGCGAGCGCGACGGCGAGCAGCAGTCCGTCGATGCCGCTGAACGCCGCCGAGAGGTCGGCGGTGAAGCCGGCGGGGCCGGTCACGGCGGCCGTGGTCCCGTCGATCGGGTGCTCGTCCAGCACCGATCGGACCTCGGCGACGATCTCGGCCGGCTTCTCCCCGCCCTCGACCTTCTCGATCGGCAGGATCATCTGGACCGCGGCGCCGTCGTCGGACGCGAGCACGGGCGACGCACCGTCGGCGTTCACGCCGTCGACCGCGAGCAGGTCGTCCCTGAGGTCGTCGATCTCGGCGAGCTGGTCGTCGTCGAGCGCCTCGTCGCCGGCGATCACGACGATCGCCGGGATGTCATTGGAGTCGCGGAAGCCCTCCTGCAGCTCGGTCACCTCGGTCGCCTCGGCCGATGCGGGGAGGAACTGCGCCTGGTCGTTCGTCGAGACGTCGCTCAGCGAGCCGAACGCCGCGCCGCCGGCGCCGAAGAGCGCGAACCAGATGAGGATGAGGGCAGCGGGAATGGCGACGCGCAGCCACGTGGGCACGCGGCGCTTGGCCGTTCGGTCGGAGTCGTCGATCACATCACCGACGCTACGGTGCGGCGGTCATCGCCCGCATCGAACGAACGATTGAGACCGGCACGCCGCTCGGAACCGTCAGGCGACGGTGTGCGTCGACTGGTACAGCCGGATCTGCGACAGCACCTGCACCCGCAGCTGCTCGGGCGCGCTCTCGCGGCACGCGCGCTGCACGACCTCGGTGATCGCCACGCCGACGCGCAGCTCCGCCTGGCAGTCGGCGCAGTTCGCGACGTGCTCGCGGATGTCGGATGCATCCGCCGCCCGCAGCTCGTTGTGCAGGTACTCCTCGAGTTCGGCCCTCGCCTTGTCGCAGCCGCAGTCGGTCATTTCGTGCTCCTGGTGGGTTTGGCTGACTTCTCGCCCGCGGCGAATCCCTGTTCGCGGGCGTAGTCGGCGAGGGATTCGCGGAGCAGGCGCCTGCCACGGTGCAGGCGGCTCATCACGGTCCCGATGGGGGTGTTCATCATGTCGGCGATCTCCTGGTAGGAGAAGCCCTCGACGTCGGCGAAGTACACCGCGAGGCGGAAGTCTTCGGGGAGTGCCTGCAGCGCGTCCTTCACGGCACTGTCGGGCAGGTGGTCGATCGCCTCGGCCTCGGCTGAACGGCTCGCCCGCGCGGTGGTCGACTCGGCGCCGCCGAGCTGCCAGTCCTCGAGGTCGTCGATCGTGCCCTGGTACGGCTCGCGCTGCTTCTTGCGGTAGCTGTTGATGAAGGTGTTCGTGAGGATGCGGTACAGCCACGCCTTCAGGTTCGTGCCCTGGGTGAACTGCCCGAATGCTGCGAACGCCTTGACGAACGTCTCCTGCACGAGGTCCTGCGCGTCGGCCGGATTCTTCGTCATGCGCAGCGCGGCGGCGTAGAGCTGGTCGATGAACGGCAGCGCCTGTTCTTCGAAGAGCTCGCTGAGCGGCCGCGCGGCCGCTTCGCTGTCAGCGGCCCCGGGCTCGGAGGTCTCGGCAGCCTCGGGGTCGGTCGGCGTCGCATCGATCTGGTCGGCAGTCATCACCGGCCATCCTAGATCGTCGACCCCTGTGACCGCGGGGCGTTCGAGTACTCCGATCGACATGCGCAACACCGACTCCTTCCGCGTTTCCGGACGCTACTGTTGATAACCGATGCAGATTTCGAAGTATTCCGCACCCGAATTCGATCCGTACGGCGATGCACGGCAGACCGAGACGGATGACGGGTGGCGCGCGCCGGTCGCCGCGGCCCCGCTCTCCGCGGTGCTGGGCCTGCCCGGCTCGAAATCGCTCACCAATCGCGAGCTCGTGCTGGCCGCCCTCGCCGACGGGCCGTCGACGCTGCGCGCGCCGCTCTGGTCGCGCGACAGCGAGCTCATGGTCGAGGGCCTGCGCGCCCTCGGCACCCGGTTCGAGCGGGTGCCCGGCCACGGCGGATTCGGCGACGACCTCCGGGTGACGCCCGCCGAGGAGCTGCTCGGCTCGACCACCATCGACTGCGGGCTCGCCGGCACCGTCATGCGGTTCCTGCCGCCGGTCGCCGCGCTCGCACTCGGCCCCACGATGTTCGACGGCGACGAGCATGCGCGCCGCCGCCCCATGGCCGGGGTGATCGACGGCTTGCACGCCCTCGGTGTCGACCTCGACGACGACCGGCGCGGCACCCTCCCGTTCACCGTGCACGGCACCGGCTCGGTCGGCGGCGGGCCGCTCGAGATCGACGCCTCGGCGTCGAGCCAGTTCGTCTCCGCACTGCTGCTGTCGGCCCCGCGGTTCGAGCACGGCCTCGACCTGACCCACTCCGGCGAGCGGCTGCCGAGCATGCCGCACATCGAGATGACGATCGAGACCCTCCGTGCGCGCGGCGTCGAGGTGACGAGCCCGGAGCCCGGTCGGTGGACGGTCGCACCCGGACCGATCCGCGCGATCGACGTCGACATCGAGCCCGACCTGTCGAACGCCGCGCCGTTCCTCGTCGCGGCGCTCGTCGCCGGCGGTTCCGTCACGATCACGGGCTGGCCCGCCGCGACCACGCAGGTCGGCGCGCAGCTCGCGCAGATCCTGCCGCTGTTCGGCGCTCGAGTCGAGGTCGAGGGCGACCGGCTCACCGTGCACGCGCCCGAGCGGAGCGACGGCGGCCGCGGCATCCGCGGCGTCGACCTCGATCTCTCGGAGGCCGGTGAGCTCGCGCCGAACCTCGTGGCGCTCGCGGCCCTCGCCGACGGACCCTCGACGATCACCGGCATCGGTCACATCCGTCATCACGAGACCGACCGCCTCGCCGCCCTCACCGCAGAGATCAACGGGCTCGGGGGCGACGTCACCGAACTCGACGACGGCCTGCGAATCGTGCCGGCGCCCCTCCACGGCGGGCCGTGGCGGGCGTACGCCGATCACCGCATGGCCACGAGCGGCGCGATCATCGGCCTCGCGGTGCCCGGCGTCATCGTCGACGACATCGCGTCGACGGGCAAGACCCTCCCCCAGTTCACCGCGCTCTGGGAGCAGATGCTGGCATGACCTGGTGGAGCACCGACGACGACGAGGACGACGAGCCCGAGTTCGACGAGTCCGACGTGCGGGTGCGGCCGAGCCGCCGTGGCAGCAGGCCGCGCACGAAGCAGCGACCCGAGCACGCCGATGCCGTCGCCGGCATGGTGATCGGCGTCGACCGCGGGCGCTACAGCGTGCTGATCGACGAGAACGGCCCCGACGAACGCGTGATCACCGCGGCGCGTGCCAGCGAACTGCGCCGCAAGTCGGTCGTCACGGGCGATCACGTCGACCTCGTCGGCGACACGTCCGGCGAACCGGGCACCCTCTCGCGCATCGTGCGGGTCGGCGAGCGCACGACCCTCCTGCGACGCAGCGCCGACGACACCGACGAGGTCGAGCGCGTCATCGTCGCCAACGCCGACCAGATGCTCATCGTCGTGGCCGCAGCGAACCCCGAACCGCGCATCCGATTGCTCGACCGCTACCTCGTCGCGGCGTTCGACGCGGGCATCCGCCCGCTCCTCGTCATCACCAAGACCGACCTCGCCGACCCGGCCGAGTTCCTCCGCAACTTCGCCGGCCTCGACCTGACCGTCTTCCTCAGCGGTGAGGATTCCATGCCGCTCGACGAGATCGCACGCGTGCTCGTCGGCCACCGCACGGTGTTCGTCGGCCACTCGGGCGTCGGCAAGTCCACGCTCGTGAATGCCCTCGTGCCGAGCGCCAAGCGCGCCACCGGCCACGTGAACGTCGTCACGGGCCGCGGTCGCCACACGTCCTCGTCGACGGTGTGGCTGCGCTTCGACGCCGCCGACCTCCCCGACGCCGACGCACCCGGCGCACGGCCCTCCGGCGCAGAGCCGGGAACCGGCTGGGTCATCGACACCCCCGGTGTGCGCTCGTTCGGCCTCGGACACGTCGATCGGGCGAACATCCTGCGCGCCTTCACCGACCTCGACCGACTGGCCGAGCGCTGCCCGCGCGGGTGCACGCACCTGCCGGATGCCCCCGACTGCGCCATGGCCGAGGCCGTCGCCGCCGGAGAGCTCGGCGAGACCGGCCCGGCCCGCCTGGAGTCCCTGCAGCGCCTGCTCACGACCTTCGCGGGCGGCACCGCAGTCTGACGGGGCAACGCCGGCGTGCGGACTCCAGCGGCGCCGAGGCATCCGTCGACGTGCCTACCATGGAGGTATGACCGATGCACGACTCGCCCCCGGCGACCTCGCTCCCGACTTCACCCTGCTCGACCAGAACGGCGACGCGGTCACCCTCTCGGAGCTCCGCGGCTCCAAGGTGGTGCTCTACTTCTACCCCGAGGCGATGACCCCGGGCTGCACGACCGAGGCCTGCGACTTCCGCGACAACCTGAACTCGTTCGCGAGCGCCGGCATCCGCGTGCTCGGCGTCTCGAAGGACGACGTCGCGAAGCTCGCCGCGTTCGCCGCCCGTGACCGGCTGACCTACACGCTGCTCTCCGACACCGACCTCGCGGTGCAGCAGGCGTACGGCGTCTGGGGAGAGAAGTCGCTCTACGGCAAGATCGTCGTCGGATCCATCCGCTCGACGTTCGTGATCGGCGAAGACGGTCGCATCGAGCGCGCCTTCTACAACGTCAAGGCGACCGGGCACGTGGCGCGACTGCGCCGCGACCTCGGCCTCGACGGCTAGAGCTCGGCCGCCCCGCCCTCAGGACGGGTGTAGGCGAGGCGCACCGGGGCCCACAGCAGGAGCCCGATGACGGTGATGGCGGGCACCAGCAGCGCCCAGCCCACGTCGGGTCGTGCGAACAGGCCCTGGAAGGCGCCGACGGCGATCGAGACCTGCAGGATCTGCCAGACGATCGCCGCCGCCCGCGACCACGGCGCCTGCCGGAGCGATCCGAGCGCCACCGTCACCACCCAGATGGCGCCGATCGCGACGAGCACGAGCAGTGCGATCGCCGTGGCGTACGACGACGGCTCGAGCGAGAACAGGTCGATCACGAGCCAGATCACGAGGGCGACCATCGCTGCGGCTTCGAGGAGCAGCAGCACGCTCACCACGACGAGTGCGGTGCGCACACCGGTATCGGGGGTTGCAACGCGGTCGGATGAGTCGTCGTGCGCCTCGAGGGGGGCATCCTCGCGCGGATTCACAGGGTTATCCCATACACAGCTATTGATTCGATCTCTCCGCTATGCGACCATTTATGAGGCCGAATTGATGCTCACAGGGACGTGAGCCGATCAGTCTCTGATCCTACTTCCCGAGATTCGGCTTTCCCCCTGCAGCAGCCGGTTTCGGCAAGCGCAATCGTGCGCGTCTGCAATCGAAGTACACCCCGCAAGGAGCATCCCCATATGGATTGGCGCGACAAGGCCGCCTGCCTCACCGCAGACCCGGAACTCTTCTTCCCGGTCGGCAACACCGGCCCCGCCGTCGACCAGATCGAGAAGGCGAAGACCGTGTGCGGTCGCTGCACCGTCACCGAGATCTGCCTGCAGTACGCCCTCGAGACCGGTCAGGACTCGGGCGTGTGGGGTGGCCTCAGCGAAGACGAGCGCCGCGCCCTCAAGCGCCGCGCCGCCCGCGCCCGCCGCGCCTCCTAGCGAGTCGGCGGCCGGTCGACCCGGCCGCCGTACCGCTCATCGAGCCGCGCTGATCCGCTCGAGCTCGGGAATGAGCGCCGCGAACGCCCGGGCCCGATGACTGTGCGAGTTCTTCACCTCGGGCGCGAGCTCGGCTGCCGAGACCTCGAAGCCCTCGGGCATGAAGATCGGGTCGTACCCGAATCCGTGCGCCCCCGACTCCTCGAGCGCGATGCGCCCCGGCCACAGGCCGACGGCGGCGTACTCGTGCGGGCCGCCGGCCGCCTCGGGCACCACGAGCGCGATAGTGCAGTGGAAGTGCCCGGTGCGATGCGGGTCGCGGATGTCGCCGAGCTGCGCGAGCAGCAGGTCGAGGTTCGCCTGCGCGCCCCGACCCGGCCCCGCCCATCGGGCGGAGAAGATGCCCGGCGACCCGCCCATGACGTCCACCGCGATGCCCGAGTCGTCGGCGAGGGCGATGCGGCCGGTGTGCGCGGCAGCTGCTCTCGCCTTGATGAACGCGTTCTCCTCGAACGAGGTGCCGTCCTCGACGGGTTCGGGCCCGTCGTAGGCGAGCACCGTGAGCCCCGGCATCCGCTCGCCCAGGATCTTCTGGAACTCGTCGACCTTGTGCTGGTTGTGGGTGGCGAGCACGATCTCGAGGCCCATCGGCGTCACTCCCCCGCTGCCGCGACGGCCTCGGCGAGCACGCGCTGCTGGATGCGGGTGAGCTCGGCGGTGCCCGCGAGGGCGAGGTCGAGCAGCGAGTCGAGCTCGCGGCGGTCGAACGGAGCACCCTCGGCCGTGCCCTGCACCTCGACGAAGAGGCCGCGACCCGTCGCGACGACGTTCATGTCGGTCTCGGCGCGCACGTCCTCGACGTAGGCGAGGTCGAGCATCGGCGTGCCGTCGATGATGCCGACCGACACCGCTGAGACCGTGTCGATGAGCGGCTGGGCGCGCTGGCCCACGAACTTCTTGGCCCGAGCCCACTCGATCGCGTCCGCGAGTGCGACGTAGGCGCCCGTGATCGCGGCGGTGCGGGTGCCGCCGTCGGCCTGCAGCACGTCGCAGTCGATCTGGATGGTGTTCTCGCCGAGCCCCTTGGTGTCGACCACGGCGCGGAGGCTGCGACCGATCAGGCGGCTGATCTCGTGCGTGCGCCCGCCGATGCGGCCCTTCACGGCCTCGCGGTCGTTGCGCGTGTTGGTGGCGCGGGGCAGCATCGAATACTCGGCGGTGACCCAGCCCTTGCCCTTGCCGTTCATCCAGCGGGGCACGCCGTTCGTGAACGACGCGGTGCAGAGCACCTTCGTCTTGCCGAACGAGATGAGGGCGCTGCCCTCGGCGTGCTCGCTCCAGCCGCGCTCGATGGTCACCGCCCGCAGCTGATCGGCGGTGCGCCCATCGGCGCGGATGAGGGTGGTGGGCTCGGATGCCTCGGTCATGCGTTCTCCTGTCGAAGCCGTACGTGGTCTGGAATCGTGACGGCACCCGTCTCCACGAGCTCGACGCTCGGGATCTCGGGGCCGATGAGGCGATGGGCAAGGTCGAGGAACGCGCTCGTCGAGCGGCCCGTCGCCTCGTAGCGGTAGCTCGGCGGAGTCGCGGCGCGGCGTTCGGTGCCGGTGCCGACGAGCACCCGGTAGACGTCGTTCGCCGTCTCGACGTCGCTCGAGACGAGCGCGACCTCCTCGCCCATGACGTAGGAGATCGCGCCCTTCAGGAACGGGTAGTGCGTGCAGCCCAGCACGAGGGTGTCGATGCGCGCCCGCTTGAGTGGCGCGAGGTACTCCTCGGTGACGGCGAGCAGCTCGTCGCCGGTGGTGACGCCGGCTTCGACGAACTCCACGAACCTCGGGCAGGCCCGCGAGAACAGCTCGAGATGCGGGGCCGCGGCGAACGCGTCGTCGTACGCGCGTGAGCTGATGGTGCCTGCGGTGCCGATGACGCCGACCCTGCCGGTCTTCGTCGTCGCGACGGCACGACGCACGGCGGGCTGGATCACCTCGACGACGGGCACGTCGTAGCGTTCGCGAGCATCGCGGAGCATCGCGGCCGAAGCCGTGTTGCAGGCGATCACGAGCATCTTCACGCCCTGCGCAACGAGGTCGTCGAGCACCGCGAGCGCGTAGCCGCGCACGTCGGCGATCTTCTTCGGCCCATAGGGCGAGTGCTCGAGGTCGCCGATGTAGAGGATCGACTCGTTGGGCAACTGGTCTTTCACGGCCCGGGCGACGGTGAGCCCGCCGACCCCGGAGTCGAAGATCCCGATCGGTGCATCCGTCACGACATGCAAGCGTAGCGGTCCTCGCTGAGCGCACCCTCCTCGATAGGCTGGGCGGGTGACCGGCTCAGCAGCGCTCTTCACCGACCGATACGAACTGACGATGGTCGATGCCGCGTTGCTCGACGGCACCGCCCATCGCGAGAGCCTGTTCGAGGCCTTCGCGCGGCGCCTGCCCGACGGGCGGCGCTACGGCGTCGTCGCGGGCACCGGGCGCCTGCTCGAGCTGATCCAGCGGTTCCGCTTCGAGGAGGCCGAGCTCGAGTGGCTCCGCGCGCATGAGGTGGTGCGGCCGGCGACCCTCGACTGGCTCGCCGACTACCGGTTCACGGGCGACATCTGGGGCTACCGCGAGGGTGAGGCCTACTTCCCCGGCTCGCCGCTGCTCACGATCCAGGCGACGTTCGCCGAAGCGGTCATGCTCGAGACCGTCGTGCTCTCGACCCTCAACTACGACTCGTCGGTCGCGAGCGCCGCCGCGCGCATGGTCTCCGTCGCCCTCGGCCGGCCGATCGCCGAGATGGGCTCCCGCCGCACGAGCGAGGGCTCGGCGATCGCCGCTGCGCGAGCCGCCTACATCGCGGGATTCGACGCCACCTCGAACCTCGAGGCGGGGCGCACCTGGGGCATCCCGACGATGGGCACCGCCGCGCACGCGTTCACGCTGCTGCACGACACCGAAGAGAGTGCGTTCCGGGCCCAGGTCGAGGCCTTCGGGCCGAAGACGACCCTGCTCGTCGACACCTACGACATCACGAAGGGCGTCGAGCTCGCCGTGAAGGTCGCCGGACCCGAGCTCGGCGCCGTGCGCATCGACTCGGGCGACCTGCCGACCGTCGTCGCCGCGGTGCGCGAGCAGCTCGACACGCTCGGCGCCGTCGACACGCGCATCACCGTCACGAGCGATCTGGACGAGTTCACGATCGCCGGGCTCTCGGGTGCCCCGGTCGACGCCTACGGCGTCGGCACGGCGGTCGTCACCGGCTCTGGGTTCCCGGCAGCGGGCATGGTGTTCAAGCTCGTCGCACGTCGCGACGACGCCGGCGAGTGGGTCTCCGTCGCGAAGGCGTCGACGCAGAAGGCGAGCGTCGGCGGCCGCAAGAACGCCGCGCGCCGCCTCGACTCGACCCTCACCGCTCGCGAGGAACTCGTCTTCGTGGGCGACGGCCCCGACGGCGAGGCGGAATTCGAGGCGGGCACCGAGTTGCGCCCGCTCATGGTGCAGCTCATGGCCGGCGGCGAACCCGACCCCGCGTTCCTCGGCGAGGCGGGCACCGAGGCTGCGCGCGCGCACCGCTCCACGGTCATGCAGGAGCTGCCGATCGAGGCGTTCCGGTTGGGTCGCGGCGAACCCGTGATCCCGACGTCGTACCGCTGAGCGCGGGCTACTCCGCCTTCATCTTCTCGTAGATCGCCTTGCAGGTCGGGCAGACGGGGAACTTCTCGGGGTCGCGCCCCGGGGTCCACTTCTTGCCGCACAACGCCTTCACGGGCTTGCCGGTGAGGGCCGACTGCAGGATCTTGTCCTTCTGCACGTAGTGCGAGAACCGCTCGTGGTCGCCGGGCTCGATGGCCTCTTCGTTCAGGAGCTTCTCGAGCTCGCGGTCGAGAACGTCGGTGCCGCCACCCGGCGAACCGGGGTCGGCGATGCTCACGCGCACGGAGGAGATCATGCGTTCGATTCTACGCGCGGATCGCGGCACCGACGATCTCGGGGCCGCGGCGGTCGAAGACCCGGCCGCCCGCCATCACGCCGACCACCAGCACGAGCAGACCGAGACCGACTCCCGAGGCGAAGGATGCCGCGTGCCATGCCGGATCGACCAGGATGCCGAGCGCGGCGAACACCACGGCGGGCAGCGCGATGAGCAGCGAGCCGATCATCGTGATGGACTGCACGAGCGCCGTGATCGTGCCGGTGGCCTGCGGCTGCTGGAACGGGCTGTCGCCGGGCTTGACCGCGGGATACGGGAACCTGGCCGACGTGATCGAGCCGACCCCGAGGCCCGCAAGCAGCAGCGCGGTGCTCACGCCGAGGAGCGACGGCAGCAGGCGCCAGTCGTTCAGCACGAAGACCGTCACGGCGCTGCCGAGGCCGATGACGAGCACTCCCGCGATCAGCACGGGCACGAGGCGGCCGATGCGGTCGGAGATCCCGCGCACGCCGGAGACGACGTGCAGCCAGACGGCCGTCGAGTCGTAGGCGGTGTCGTTGTGGAGGCTCCAGCCGAGGAACAGGCACATGAGCGGCACCGGGATGAGCCAGAGGTACTCGGTCGGCACGCCGGCGAGGCTGAGCGGCACCATCACGATGACGGGCACGATCGGCACCATGACGAGCGAGACCCAGTAGCGGGCGTCGCGGAACCAGTAGGTGAAGCTGCGTGCGGCGACGGCGCCGGCGGCGCCCTGCGGGAGCCGGTCGAACCAGCCGAGACCGCGGTAGCTCTTCGCCGAGGCCTCGCGGCCGGGGGTCACGAGCATCTTGGCGACGAGGGACTTCCAGCCGAACCAGATGACCACGAGGCTCGCCGCGGCGATCAGGAACTTGACGATCGCGGCGCCCCACTCGCCAGCGGCTGCATCGCCGGGCACCGCGAAGGCCGCGCCGAACGGGGTCCAGGAGAGCACGCCGGCGATGGATGCCATGACCTCGGCGCCCGAGCTCTCCCAGTCGACCGAGACGAGCACGACGATGATCGGCGACGCCATGACGATCAGGAGCAGGCCGAGCACGCCGCTGAGCTCGCGGGCCCGTCGGGTCGCGAGCAGCAGGGAGGCGAGGCCGGTGGCGACGCGCGCGAGCAGCAGGCAGGTGGCGAAGGCGATCGCCGCGGCGAGGATCGCGAGGAGGGTCTCGCCGAATCCGCGCGACCAGGTCACCACGGTGCCGAGCAGCACGATGGCGAGCACGAGCGCCGGGATGCCGACGACGGCCGCCACGGCGAGCCCGATCGCGAGCGAGCGGTCGGGCAGGCCGAAGAGTGCGAATCGCCGGGGGTCCATCGTGTCGTCGACCCCGAAGATCAGCGGGACGACGATGAAGCCGAGCACGGTGATCGATCCGGCCACGACGAAGGCGTCGCGGATGGTGTCGACGTCATCGACGAAGCGCAGCCCGACGAGCGAGGCGAACAGCAGTGCCGCGAGACCGAGCCCGTAGATCAGCCCGATGACGATGCCGACGACCTGCCAGGTGCTGCGCTGGAAGATGTTGCCGAGCAGCCTCAGTTTCAGTCGGAGAAACTGTGCAACCATTCCATGCCTTCCGCAGCCTTGCGTCCGCCGGCGAGCTCGACGAATCGGTCTTCGAGGGTCTGCCCGGCGCGGACCTCGTCGAGCGTTCCGGCCGCGAGCACGCGACCGGCCACGATGATCGCCGCGGAGTCGCAGACGCGCTCGATGAGATCCATGCCGTGGCTCGAGAGCACGACGGTGCCGCCGCCCGCCACGTAGCGTTCGAGGATCTCGGTGAGGTTCGCCGCAGACACGGGGTCGACGGATTCGAACGGCTCGTCGAGCACGAGAAGGCGCGGCGAGTGGATCATGGCGCACGCGAGCGCGATCTTCTTGGTCATGCCCGCGGAGTAGTCGGCGACCAGGCGGTCGACGGCGTCGTCGAGGCCGAACGCCGTGATCAGGTCGGCGCTGCGCTCGCGCACGGTGCGGCTGTCGAGACCGCGCAGCACTCCCGAGTAGTAGAGGAGCTGCGCACCGGTCAGCCGGTCGAACAGCCGCAGGCGGTCGGGCAGCACGCCCGTGGCGCGCTTGGCCGCCTGGGGGTTGGCCCACGCGTCGATGTCGTGGATGCGGACGGACCCCGAGTCGGGGCGAAGGAGCCCGGTGACCATCGAGAGGGTCGTCGTCTTGCCGGCGCCGTTCGGGCCGACGATGCCGAAGAACGAGCCGGCGCGCACCTCGAGGCTGATGCCGTCGACGGCAGTGTTCTCGCCGAACTTCTTCACGAGCCCCTCGATCGCGAGCACCCTCGGCGCGGTCGCCGGAGGTGCGCTGCGAGCCGGGCGCAGCGAGCGCTTCTTGCGGGCCGCGGGCTTCTTGACGGGCTGGATCACCGCGACGGCCTGGGCCGCGCTGCCGGATGCCGCGGCGACGGCGTCGCTCGTCTCGGCTACGGGCGACGGGGCGCTGACGACCGGGGCTTCCGCGGCGGGAGCCACGACCGGGGACTCTGCTGCGGGCGCCTCAGCGACCTCGCTGCCGGCGAGTGCCGCGGCCGAGGCTGCTGCTGCGGTGCCGGTGATCGGGCGAGTCGGCGCGCGCTCCACCGTCTCCTCGTCGATCTCGGACCGCACGGCGCGACCCTCGGGCGCGACCGGGGGTTCCGACACCGTCGCCGCGGCGGTGTCGGGAGCCTTGCGGGTGGGCCGCTCGGCGGCCGTCGTCTCGGTGGTGAGCGCCGCAGCGACCTGCTGCGACTGACGGCGCGACGCTGCCGTGGCTGCGGCCTCGGTGCGGGTGGTCGCGGTGCTCTTGGCCGCGGTGGCACGCGGAGCCCTCGTGGTCTTGGCGGCCTCGCCGCGCGCAGCTGCGGCCTTCGCGGAGGCGGTGCGCGACGCGGCCGTGCGCTTGGAGGCCGGCGGGGTCTCGAGCGTCTCGCCTTCGGCGGACTCGACAGACTCGGCTGCGGCTGCAGCGGCGGCCTGCTTCTTCGCGGCAGCCGTCTTCGCGGCCGTCGTCTTCGCGGCGGCGGTCTTGGCGGCCGTCGTCTTCGCGGCTGCGGTCTTCGACCCGGTCGCGGCCGCGGACTTCTTCGCCGCCGTCGACTTCGCCGACCTCGCCGTCGCGGCGTCGGTCGTCTTCGGAGCGGACGTGCGCGCAGGGCGCTTCGCCGCCGCTGTCGAACGCGCCGGCTGGGACTGCGTCGATTCGGACGCCCCCGCGCCGGTGCCTTCGGCAGTTTCGTCGTCGTGTTCGGAGCGCGAAACGGAAGTCACCCAGACAACCTATCAATCAGTACCGCCCTTGCGAGCCTTGTCGGGAGGCGATTGCGAAGGGAGACTGGGTATCGGCTGAGTGTCGTATCACGATCGCACTACGACCTTGACCCCCACATGGTGGGCAGCGGACGGCCCCGATATCCTGAGTACCGGCATAACGGCGTGTCCATATGTGAACTTCCGGATGAAATCCGGGCCAATCCTCGGCGACGAGGAGGGGGGCCCGGGGCATCCGACCCACCGAAGGAGATGCAGTGACCCAGATCGTGATTCTCGCGGCCGGCATGGGGAGCCGGCTCGGGCGATCCCTCCCCAAGCCCCTCACCGAACTCAGCGACGGCCGCACCATCATGGGCCAGCAGTTCGACAACATCGAGCACGCGTTCGGCGGCAACGCCAACGTGACGATCGTCGTCGGCTACAAGCTCGAGCACATCATCGAGGCGTTCCCGCAGGCGTCGTTCGTCTACAACGAGGAGTACGACCAGACGAACACCTCGAAGAGCCTCATGCGCGCCCTCGCGGCGTCGCAGCCCGGCGGCGTGCTGTGGATGAACGGCGACGTCGTCTTCGACCCGTCGATCCTCGACCGCGCGCTGCCCTACATCGCTCGGGACCAGTCCTTCGTCACGGTCAACACCTCGAAGGTCTCTGATGAAGAGGTGAAGTACACGACGAGCGCCGAGGGCTACATCAAGGCGCTGTCCAAGACCGTCAAGGGCGGTCTCGGCGAGGCCGTGGGCATCAACTACATCTCGAGCCGTGACAAGGCCACGTTCCTCGCGCATCTGCAGCGCGTGGGCGACCAGGACTACTTCGAGCGCGGCCTCGAGCTCGCGATCGAGCAGAACGGCCTCCTCGTCGAGCCGATGGACATCTCCGACCTCTACGCGGTCGAGATCGACTTCGCCGAAGACCTGGAGCGCGCGAACCACTTCGTGTGACCTGCAGCACAACACAGCAGAAGAGAGCGGATGCCACGAGGCATCCGCTCTCTTCGTTTTCTGCCGTCTGCGCCGAGGGGGCTCAGCGCCCCGTCGTCAGGGTGCGGGCCACGCCGGCCCTGGCGAGCGACGCGGCGATCACCCGGCCGAGCCAGGTGAAGGCGATGGGGCTCAGCGCGAACATCGCGAGGTAGAGCGCCCAGAACCACGGCGCGTAGTGCTCGGGGCCGAGGGCGATGAAGGTGCCGGCGGCGAGGATGAGGCCGGAGGCCCCCGCGGCGACGTAGTACAGCCACGGCGACCAGTTCTTGTAGCGCGTGATGAAGAACGGCAGCTCGAGCAGCGCGCCGACGAGGAGACCCGTGCCGAGGAAGCGCAGGATCCAGTGCGGGGCGAACGCCGCACCGACGAGTCCCGCGATGAAACCGGTGAGGATGCCCACGCCCGGACGCTTGAGCAGCGCGAGCGCCACGGCACTCGGCAGGAAGTGCGAGCCGATCGTGATGCCGTAGAGCATCGGGGCGATGCCGGCGATGAGCCCGGCGGCGTAGCCCGCTCCTGCGGCGAACAGGCCGCCGCCGACGCCGATCGCGGCGCAGCTCAGGATCACGCGGGTGCTGGTGCGGTGCACGAGGCTCCTTCCGACTGGGCTCGGCACTTGCCACCCGTCTGAGACAAATCTACCCCGGTACGGCATCTACGATGAGAGCGTGATGAGCACGGTGTCGAGAGCATACGGTGATGCCCATCCGCTGCAGCGGACGCCGTGGGCCAGGTACCGCCATTCGCTGTGGTTGCTCACGACGCGCGACCTGAAGGTGCGCTACTCGACGTCCGCGCTCGGCTACGTGTGGTCGGTGCTCGACCCCCTCGTGATGGCGGGCATCTACTGGTTCGTCTTCACCCAGGTCTTCCAGCGGCCGGTGGGCACCGAGCCCTACCTCGTCTTCCTGCTGTCGGCCCTGCTGCCGTGGATGTGGTTCAACGGGTCGGTCTCCGATTCGACGCGCGCCTTCCTGAAGGACGCCAAGCTCGTGCGCTCGACCATGATCCCGAGAACGATCTGGGTCAACCGCATCGTGCTCTCGAAGGGCATCGAGTTCCTGCTCGCGCTGCCCGTGCTGGCGCTGTTCGTCGTGATCTTCCGCGACGAGATCCAGCTCCACTGGGAGCTCGCGCTGTTCCCGATCGCGATCGTGATGCAGGCCGTGCTCACCGCAGGCGTCGCGCTGGTCGTGGCACCGCTCGTGGTGTTCTTCCGCGACCTCGAGCGAGCGGTCAAGCTCGCCCTGCGGTTCCTGTTCTACGCCTCTCCCATCATCTACGGCGTCACCGACCTGCCGCCGCAGCTGCACTTCTGGGCGGCGTTCAACCCGCTCTCCGGCATCTTCGGCATCTACCGCGCCGGGTTCTACCCCGACGAACTCGACTGGTTCAACGTCGCGATCTCCGCGCTCATGTCGCTCGCGATCCTCGCGGTCGGCCTGTGGGTGTTCCGCTCCTCGGAGCGCCAAGTGCTGAAGGAGATCTGATTTGGATGCCACGACCGCCGTCTCCTCGGCACCCTTCGCCATTCGCACGACCGGGCTCGGCATCCGCTTCCGCCGCAACCGCCGTGGTCGCCGCTCGTTCAAGGACCTGCTCGCCGGCCGCCGCCGCCGCACCCGCCCCGGCGAGTTCTGGGCGCTGCGGGACGTCTCGATCGAGGTGCGCCCCGGCGAGGCCATCGGGGTGGTCGGCCGCAACGGCCAGGGCAAGTCGACGCTGCTGAAGCTCGTCGCGGGCGTGATGATCGCCGACGAGGGCACCGTCGAGATCACGGGCGGCGTCGCCCCGCTCATCGAGATCACCGGCGGGTTCGTCGACGATCTCACCGTGCGCGACAACGTCTACCTGACGGCGGGACTGCACGGCATGACGAACGCGCAGATCGACGCGAAGTTCGACGAGATCATCGAGTTCGCCGACATCGGCGATTTCCTCGACACGCCCTACAAGCACCTCTCGAGCGGCATGAAGGTGCGCATCGCCTTCGCGGTGATCTCGCAGCTCGAGGAACCGATCATGCTCGTCGACGAGGTGCTCGCGGTGGGCGACAAGGCGTTCCGCGAGAAGTGCTACCGCCGCATCGACGAACTGCTCGCCGGCGGCCGCACGCTCTTCTTCGTCTCGCACAACGAACGCGATCTCCGCCGGTTCTGCACGCGCGGCCTCTACCTCGACAAGGGCGCGCTCGTGCTCGACGGCCCGATCGACGACGTGCTCGCCCGCTACAACGCCGACCACGGCGTCGGTTAGCAGCAGTACTGCCGATGCGGATGTCGCGGGGCACGGGCCCCGCGACATCCGCACCGCTCGTCAGTCGCTCGTGCAGATGAAGTCCTCGAAGTGGCCGGGCGTGCCCGAGAAGGCCTTGCCCGTGTTGTTCTTGAGGTCCTTCGTGTAGACGATCGCCGCCTCCCTGAACGCCGAGCCGCCCGACGCCTGCACGTCGCCGAGCGTCGGTGCCCCGTCGAAGTCGGAGCGGGCGCCCGTCAGGTACGCGAGCTTCTCGAGCCCGAGCAAGTTGTTCGGGTCGATCTTGCGCACGTCGTTCCAGCCGCCGTAGGCGGAGTTGCACGCGGTGTACAGGTTGTACGCGCCGCCCCAGTCGAGCAGCTTGTCGCCGTCGTTCGGACCGTTGGCCGAGACATCCGCCTGCAGCACGTCGCGGTCCCAGCCGCCGTACTGCCAGTCGGTGCCGTGGTGGTGCTGCCTGGTCTCGGCGCCGGAGTTCTCAGGCGCCGTGTCGGCGTACGCCGCGACCATCGTCGCCCAGAGAGCCGGATCGACTCCGGGACGCGGCTGGTAGTCGATGATGTCGGCCCCCGCTTCGGTCGCGTTCGCGCCGTAGCCGCCGAACAGCACGTCGATCCACTGTCCATCGGCACCGGGTGCGTTGCGACCCGGCAGGTCGGGTGTTCCGACCACCGGGTTGCCGCGCCCGCCCCACATGACGTCGGCGCCGTCGTCGCCATAGGCGTAGTCGCCGCCGGAGTCGCCGTTCATGACGTCGGCGCCCTCGCCGCCGTGCATCGAGTCGTGACCCGGCCCGCCGCGCATGCGGTCGGCTCCGCCGGCCTCATGTCCGTTCAGTGCGAGCACCGAACCGTCGCGATCGTGCGTGAGCGACGTGCCGCGATACAGCGGGTGCGCTTCGAAGGGATGCAGCATGGCATCCTTCGCGCCGGAGTCGGGACCACCGATGTTGATGCCCGGAGGGCCCTGGCTCGTGTGCGTGAGGATGTCCGGGTCGTCGGCATCGCTGCCGTCGACCTCGACGAAGCGGGTCTGCACGCCGCCGCGGTCGCCCACCATGGCGTCCCCTCCGTCGCCGCCCCACATCGTGTCGGCACCGAGTTCGCCGAACTGGTCGTCGTCGCCGTCCTCTCCGAAGAGCTTGTCGTCGCCGTCCTGACCCCATTGGCTGTCGTCTCCGTCGCCGGCCCCTGCGGAGATCAGCGGGTTGGTGCCGTTGCCGCCGAAGATGAGGTCGGCACCCCACACGCCCGCGCCCGCGGAGGCCCCGACGTCGTAGCGGGTCACCTCGCGTTCGATGACGGCCGAGCCGTCGGCGGGCGCCTCGTTGCCCGGATAGCGCTCCTCGTACACGGCGTAGGCGGCATCCGCCCCCTCGCCCTCGACGGTGCGGTTCAGCTCACCGTTGTCGCCGAGCTGGAAGTCGGCCTCTCCGTCACCGAACAGCCAGTCGCCGGAGTCGCGGTGGCCGGCGAGGTTCGAACCGCCGAACTGGTCGTCCTGGCCGTCGGCCTCGGCCGGGCCGACGAGCTCGGTGCCGACGCTCGGCGCGCCGGGCAGCCCCGACGGCGGCGACACGACCGCCGGCAGCACGCCGCCGACCTCCGGCGGCAGGACGATGCCGCTGTACTGTCCGAGCTGCCGGTCGCCCACGACGACGTCGGTGCCCCCGTTGCCGTGCTGGAAGTCGGCGCCGCCGTCGCCGAACAGGAAGTCGTTGCCGTCCTGCCCGAACTCGGCGTCGACGCCGGAACCGCCGTTCAGGATGTCGCGCCCGAACTCACTCGCGACGGGCCCGTCGAGGTCGTGCGAGACGAGGCCGCGGCGCGTCTCGACACCGAGCTGGCTCGTCACGTAGTGGAAGTCCGCGGGTGCCGGGCTGTCGAGCGCCGCGCACGAGCTCGGGTCGAAGTCGACGCCGGGCACGTCGCGCACGATGCACGCGTTGTCGCCCGTCAGCACATCGGCCCCTCCGCCGCCCCACAGCACGTCACCGGTGTCGGGCTGGTCGGGGAACGAGGAGCCGCCGATGAGGTCGTCCTCGTCGCCGTTGCCCTCCAGCCAGTCGCCGTCCTGGTCGCCCTCGACGAGGTCGTCGTGCGCGTTGCCCTGCACGAGGTCGTTGCCGCCCTCTCCGAACATCCGGTCGTTCTCGTCGTTGCCGAGCATGAAGTCGCCGCCCGAGACGGTGTCGAGGCTCGCGCCGGTCTTCTCGGTGTCGAGCAGGGACACCTCGCGGAACACGCCGCCGGTGACGGGGTCGGTGCGCCAGGCATCGGCGTCGTCGGGGTCGGGCTGCCGTGTCAGCACGGCGTTGTCGCCCGTCATGACGTCGTCTTCGCCGTTGCCCTGCATCTCGATCTCGCCCTCATCGGGTGCGAGGTTCACGCCCTCGGGGTCGGCGAGCGGGTTCACCGGTGACGAGCCGCCGATGAGGTCGTCGGCGCCGTCGCTCGAGTGGTCGGAGTCCTCGTCGAAGCCGAAGATCCGGTCCTGCCCCCCGTTGCCCTCGAGGTGGTCGTCATGCGCGCCGCCGCGCAGCGTGTCGGTGCCGTGGCCGCCAAAGCCGCGGTCGTCGCCGCCGGTCGGCCACGGGGCATCAGCGGTGTCGAAGTCACCCCAGATCAGGTCGTCGCCGCCCACCGTCGGCGAGACGAGTTCGATCTCCGTGATCGGTGACCCGTTCGGCGTGCCCGGCTCCCAGCCGCCCGCGGGAACCTCGACGAGGCGCGCCGGCGGCGCGATGGTTCCACGGTCGCCGATGAGGTCATCCGGACCGGCGCCGCCGACGAGCCGGTCGCCGTCGAGCTCGCCGAAGAGCTGGTCGTAGTCGTCGGCGCCGTAGAGGGCGTCGACCGCGTCCTGGCCGTGGAACTCGTCGGAGCCCGTGCCGCCGTCGCCGGTGTCGGGCCCGTAGGTGGCCGCATCCGCCGATGGCGTGATCGTCACCTCGTCGAGGGCGTCGAGCATGCCGTTGAGTCCGCCGGCGATGTCGACGTCGTCACCGAACGCACGGTCGTCGTCGGGCCCGCCGTACATGACGTCGCCGACATCGGCGCCGGTCAGCCCGTTGTGGCCGCCGACGATGAGGTCGATGCCCTCCTGACCGTGCAGCTGGTCGCTGCCCGCGTTGCCGAACACCACGTCGCTACCGGGGCCGCCGTAGCCGACGTCGGCATCCGTATCGCCCCACACCTCGTCGTCGCCGGTTTCGCCGTGCACCTCGTCGGCGCCGCCGTTGCCGTGAACGAGGTCCCGACCCGCGCCGCCGTAGGCGAAGTCGGCGCCGCCTTCGCCGTAGATCTCGTCGGCGCCGTCGCCGCCGTCGAGCCTCGGGTCTCCGACACCCACGGTCTCGCTCGGGTGCGCGACCCTCGCGCCGGGCCCGCCGTCGATCGTGCCGTTGTCGCCGAGCACGAGGTCGCCGCCGTCGCCGCCGTCGGCGGTGTCGCCGCCCATGGTCCCGCCATCGGCACCGTCGCCGTCGCCGATGAGCTCGTCATCGCCGCCGTCGCCGGTGATCGTGTCGGCGCCCGGTCCGCCCCACAGCTTGTCGTCGTCGACGCCGCCGCCGACCGCGGGGTCGTCGTCGGACTGGCCGTGCACCTCATCGGTGCCCGCCTCGCCGGCGATGGTGTCGCCGCCGCGACCGCCGAAGAGCAGGTCTGCGCCGTTCGAGCCGAACAGCTGGTCGGCGCCGTCGCCGCCCTGGATCTGGTCGGCGGAGTCGTCGACCCCCGTCGTCGCCAGGCGGAAGCCGCCGAAGAGCAGGTCGTCGAGGCCTCCACCGTAGATCAGGTCGGCTCCGCTCTCGCCCTCGACGCGGTCCGTTCCGTCATCGCCGAGCGCTGCCGGCGATTCGTCGCCGACGGCATTCGCGATCTCGCTGTCGCCGTAGAGCTTGTCGCCACCGCTGCCGCCGAGGATGGTGTCGTTGCCGGGGCCGCCGACGATCGTGTCGATGCCGTCGATCTCGTTCGAGACGCCTTCGGGCAGCGGAGCACCCGGGGGCACCTTGAGCTTGTCCTTGCCGCCACGCAGCGTGTCGTTGCCGCTGTCGCCGAGAATCCGGTCGCCGCCGAGACCGCCGTCGATGACGTCGTTCAGCCCCCCGCCGCGCAACGTGTCGAGGTCGTCGCCGCCGGTGAGCTGGTCGACGCCGTCGCCCGAGCCGTCGGCGTCATCGCCGGAGGCGATGTTCGCGCCGTCGCCGAGGCTGATGGTGTCGTCGCCCGCCGCGCCGTCGACGGTGTCAGCGCCGTCCCCGGTCGCGATCGAGTCGTTACCGACGCCGAGGTTCGCGACGACCGGCGCGGTGAAGCTCCACCGGTTCGGATCGGCGGGCGTCTCCCCGTCGTCGACATTCGACTCGACGTCGGGGTCCTCACCGGCCTGCGCGCCGGTGCCGGAGCCCGAGAAGAGGAACGAGTCGTTGCCGTCGCCCGACGCGAGCTTCACGCCCACGCCTGTGAAGGGCTGGCTGTACCCGAACGCGGTCACGATGAAGGGGAACTTGCCGTCCCCGTCGGGCTCGGCCGACATCTGCCGGACGGTGAAACTCTCGTTCGTCACCTCCATGAACGCCTTGCGCTCGGGGTTCGCACGATCGCCGACGTTGAGCTCGACCCAATCGTCGATCACCTCGGCGAGCACCGGTTTGGCGTCGGCGCACGACGAGGAGAACTCGAAGAGCGTGATCTCGGCGAGCCGCCAGCTGTCGGAGTAGCAGAACGGGCAGACGCCGAACTCCGCGAACACCTCCAGGAAGGCGATGAGCTTGCCCTCGATGTCGAACAGGCAGATCGGCGTGGGGAACTTCTCGATGATCTCGTCGATGTGCATGCGACCATCGGCCTCGGGTGTGTCGTTGAGGTTCAACCCGAAGGTCGCGGTGATCCCGCCGCGCACCCCGGCCTCGGCGATGAAGATGTCGAGCTTCGCCCCGGCCGTGATCGTGCCCGACACCTCGAACTCGGCGATGTCCTTGCCGGCGGCATTCTGGTCGGTCAGGTACAGGCTCTGCAGGAACGGCGCAGCGATCGTCGCGGCGTCGAGCTTCACCTCGGCGCCCGAGAACACCTGCTCACCGAGCATGCGGATGCCACGAGTGGAGACTCCGGCGCCGAGCTCGGCCTTCGCGTCGAGCGCCCCGCCGATGGTCACGTACAGCACCCCGAAGAACGGGCCGAAGCTCATGGTGTACTCCATGTGGACCGTCAGTGGGTCCGGTCGCCATTCGACGACCGCGCAGTCCTTGCCGAGCAGCAGTCCGACGAGACACGAGGGGTCGTCGAACACCGGGTAGCTGAAGTCCGACACGTCGCCCGACCCGGCAGATGCGCCGAGTGCGTCGAACTCACCGGCCTTGCCGGCGGCCGTCAGCGGGCTCTTGACCGTCGAACCGAACTGCGTCTTCTTCGCAGGGGAGCTCGCCTCGGCCGCGACGGCGTCCTCGTCGTAGAGCTCCTCCACCTCGTCGGGCGTCGGCGGCGCAGAGTCCTGCGCCGAAGTGCTCGAGAGCTCGAGGTGTTCGATCAGCGTGATGGACTCGCCGTTCGCGAGCGTCCTCGCGAGCTCGAGGAACTCGAACACCTGGTTGATGTCCTTCAGCAGCGACACGTCGACGAGTCCGCTCGCCTCGGCGAGATCGACCATCGTCACCGGCGGGCCGTCGAAGAACTCGGAGAGGTCGCTGATCACCGGAATGGGTGAGAACAGGAATTCCCGGATCGGCTCGATGGGCTCGATGATCGGGTCGATCGTGGAGATGACCTCACCGAACATCTTGGTGAACAGCTCACCGGCCTTCACTCCGATGTGGTCGAGCGCGATCGCCGGGTCGCTGGACGTGTCGCCGGTGAACTCCCAGTCGAGCGTGAAGTCCGCGACGAAGCTCGGCAGGGTCGTGTTCACCGTGCTGAAGGTCTCACCGCTCGTGATGCCCGTGTTGATCGCGAGATCGAGGTGGATGCCTCCGGTGATGCTCGGCTCGGTCAGGAACTCGCCCACCTCGCCCGAGAGGAACGAGGTGATCGGGATCACACCCGTGCAGTGATCGGCGGGTGCCGCGACACCGGCTTCGAAGGGGGTTCCGTCGAGGCCGTCGCATTCCGATGCAACGACGCCGAGCTGTGCGGTCAGGCTCGCACCGCTCGCCTGGCCGCCCGGTCGGTTGTCGGTCGCCTCCATGCCGATGAAGCCGATCCGGCCGGCGATCGGCACCGATTCGACGAGGTGGGCGCCGAGGTTGACGCGGATCTCCTGCGGACCGCCGTCGGCTTCCGGGTCGGCGAGACCCGTACCGGGCACGGGGTTGTCGAGCAGGTAGAAGCCGTCATCGCGTGAGATGCCGAAGCCGAGCTCGATCGTCCATCCCGCCTGCGCGGTGACCGTGCCGGTCAGTGAGAGCGGAAGGCCGGGCAGACCGAGGTCCAGCGGGATCTCGGCGGTGCCGGGGCAGGCGGTCGCGTCGGGGCATCCGTCGCCCGCGATCGTGCGGGCACCCTGCCCGAGTTCGAGCTCGATGCGCAGGTCGAGGAGGTCGGTGAGCGGCGCGCCTGCAGGGCACACCACCTCACCGCCCGCACCGTCGTCGCACACGGGGACGACGCGGAGGTCGGTGGCGTCGGCGGTCGTGTCCCCGGCGGCCTCAGCGGGCCATGTGCCGACGGCGCCGTAGTCGGAGTCGCGCAGGACGCCCGCCGCGATCAGCTTGTCGGAGAGCGCCTGGCGCACGCCCTGCGGGCCGAACACCGCTTCGTCGACGGTCGCGCCCGGCATGCCCGGGATCTGCGGGTCGTCGAGGAAGGCCTTCACGTCCGCCAGGCCGTCGGCGAGCGCCGTGAGATCCTCGCCGACGACCGGAAGCTGCCCGCCTGCCTGGCTCGCCTGGATCGCGAGATTCAGCAGCACGCCGATCGACTTCAGCCCGTCGGTGAGGCTGTCGAAGCTGAAGTCGAGTGCGTCGAACGCGGTCGCGAGGGCGGCAGGCGCATCGACCTCGGGCGCGCTCGTCAGGTCGTCGATCGTCACCGTGAGGTAGTCGTCGGCGCTCGGCGTCTCCCGCGGTGCGCCGCTCAGCGTCTGCAGGCCCGTACCCGGGTCGTACAGCACAGGGAGTGCGGCGCAACCGAACTCCCCCGTGATCGGAGCCTGTCCGGGTGCCGCGCACTCGTAGCCGCCGTCGACCGGGGACTCGGCGGTGAAGCCGAACGTGCCCGAGAAGAAGTCGCCGACCGGTATCGGCGCCTCTGCGGCATCCCCGGGCTCCGGGGCATCCGAGCGCTCGAGCCCGAACTGGACGCCGACCGCGATGCGGCCGGTCTGGTTCGCCGCATCGCCGAGCTGGGCCGCGAACGGCCCGAGGTGCACGGCGAGCTCCGTCGCGCCGGGCGACGATTCGGCGACCTCGGCCGTGATCGACAGACGGCTCGAGTCGAGCAGCCGCGGCGTACTGGGTGCGTCACCGGGTTCGAGGCCGACCACTACGCCGACCTGGAGCGCTGCAGCGAGCTGCGCGTGCAGCTCGCCCGCGCCACTGGTTCCCGCGATCGCGGGGATGTCGGCATCGGCGAGCGAGAGTGGAACGTCGATCGCCGCGGCCTTCTCGCCCGAGAGGTCGATGACGAGCACCGGGTCGAGGCCGCCGCCGGCGTCGAGATCGCGGAGGCGGAACGCGATGTCGAGCCCGAGGGCTGTTTCGAGTTCCGTCTCGAACACGGCGAGGTCGGCGGGCAACTGGCCGCCGCGGAACGCGTTGTACGAGTCCTTCAGCCCGGTCACGTCGCGCAGCAGACGCTCGATACCCCGGTTCAGGAACGGCACGGTGGCACCGCCGCCGAGGGCGGAGTCGACCGAATCGAGGGCGTCGACGACCTCGCCGAGACCGTCGAGCGCGCGCCCGAGGAGTCGGTCGGGTGCCGAGGTATCGACGTCCAAGGCTCGAAGCAGGGCCATTTCGTCGTTTGCGCCGTCCGCAGTGTAGGTCGACGGGTCGAAGCCCGTGCCGGAGACGGTGATGGTGCCGGGGGCGGCGGTGAAGTGCTGTGCCGGATCAGCTCCATGGCCGTGCACCTCGAGGGCCGCAGACACCGCGGCGTGGCGGGTCGCCTCCGTGAGCGGGTAGCTCGCCGCGTCGCCCCCGTTCGCATAGAGCCCCGCGAGGAGGTCGGTCAGTCGCGGACTGGCGTCGCCACCGGCGGCCGGATCCACGTCGGCTTCGGTGGTGGCGTTCGAGCCGTTCTGCTCGAGCTCGTACACACCGGTCACCGAGGCCGGCACGAAGCCGATCTGCCCCTCGCCCACGAGGTCGACGGCGACCTCCTGCGTGAGGGTCACCTCCGCCCCGTCGACGAGTTCGGTCTCGAACCGCTCGAACACCATCGGGTCCTCGAACTCGACGACTGCCGTCGCCGGATCGTCCTGACCTGCGGGTCCATCGCTGGAGGCCTCGGAGAGGTCGATCACGATCGGCAGGTCGACCTCGACGGCCACGTCCGTCGTCGGCGTCTGCGCACCTCCCGACGCGCTGACCCCGCGGAGGCCAGTCTGATCGAGGAGCTGGTCGCCGAACGCGAGCTGAGCCGAGGGTTCCGGCACCGGCAGGTTCGGATCGATCGGCGGAAGCACGACCTCCGGCACACCGTCGAGCTGCGTCTCGATGTCGAAGTCGAGCCGAACCGACTCGTCGGCGCGGTCGAAGACCGGTGTGATCGTCGCGTCGGCGCCGGTGATCTCGCTCGAGATCGCGTCGGCGAGGTCGCCGACGGTGGTGAGACCGACGGTGATGAGCGGCTCGGCCGGGTCGGTCGGGTCGTCACCGGCAGGCGGGGTGATGGTCACGAGCGACTCCGCCAGCGCGGAGAACTCGCCGCCGAGGTCGTAGAGGTCGGCGAGGGTCCCGCTCAGCAGTGGCAGTTGCGCGTTGACCGAGGGATGGCGTTGCAGGGCGCGCAGCAGCGTGCCGTACTGCACGAGCCCCGAGACGAGGTCGACCGGTCCGATCCTCGTGAACGCCTCGAACGCCTCGAGGTCGCCGTCCGTCGCGGTGAGCTCGGCGAGCAGGTCGGGGGTCGTGGCGAGGTCGGCGTCCAGCGAGAGCGACGGCGGGGTGATCGCGTCGAGCCCGAGC
This sequence comes from Agromyces fucosus, assembly GCF_004134865.1. Classification (GTDB taxonomy): domain Bacteria; phylum Actinomycetota; class Actinomycetes; order Actinomycetales; family Microbacteriaceae; genus Agromyces; species Agromyces fucosus. Next base: position 334,223 of record NZ_SDPO01000004.1, read on the forward strand.
AACGAGGAGCTGAAGCGGATGTCGGCGGTCGCCTCACCCGCGACCTGGAAGGTCGTGAGCTGCTCGGCGGGCATGGTCAGCTCGCCGGGAGTCTCCTCACCGCCCTCGAAGGCCGCTGGCTCGAACATCGCGAGCCGGCCGTCGCCGTTCACGTCATCGATCGTGCCGGTCCATTCGGCCGTGACGTCGACGGAGCTGTCGCCGAGGATCTCGACGTCGCCGACGCCGACCGCCGCCGCGCCGCCCGGGAAGGCGAAGGCGTCATCGCCGGCGAGTGCCGCACGGAAGGCGACCTCGGGTTCGCCGCCGGTCGTGTCGAGCCAGAATCGGAGCCCCTGCGGGTCGGTGCGCACGGCACCCTCGAACTCGAATGCCACGTCGTACGGTGCCGGATCGGCCTGGGCCGTGACCAGCCGGAGCGGTTGGCCGCCGGGGCCGTCGGGGTCGACGATCGCCAGCGGCGAATCGACGGTGCGCGACACCGTGATCGCGAGGTCGAAGCCGCGTGCGTCACCCGAGTCGACGAGGTTTCCGGTCGACAGGTCGAGGTGCGTGCCAGCGATATCCGCATCGAGCCCGTCGACGGCCGCCATGAAGTCGGCGGTCGTCGCGGACTCGGCGAGTCCGAGGAGTGCCGTCTTGACTCCCGCTTCGAGGGTTGCGGCGAGTTGCATCGCGGCGCCCGGTCGCACGACGGTGGCGCCCGGTGCGACATCGGCGAGCGGGAGTGCGCTCGCGAGCGGACCGACGTCTTCGTAGTCGCCGAGCGCGACCTCCGCCAGCGCCGCGATCCCCGCGCGCAGCTTCGCGACGTCTTGGGGTTCGGCGACCGGATCCGCGTATGCGACTTGTGCGCCGGTCAGGGCGAGGGTCCATGCGCCGATCGAGGCGACGACGGCGAGGCCGGGCCGCCAATCGCGACGTCGATGTTCGCGGCGTCCGCCTGTGGAGCGCAGAGCAAAGCGGTTCTGGTCGTTCTGGGCACGCATGATGTCCCCCCGGCTCGATGCCACCCCGCGCATGTCGGGTCGGCACGCGCTCGAGCCCGTTCTACTCCCATGCAGACTTCGCTGACAAGAGAAACCCTCACTTTGGGGGGCAAATGTCCCTCGAACCACGCACTTCGGCCCAGCCCCTCGGCTGCGACCTCGCAGGGCGGATGCCGCGCACGGACGACTCCCGACTCGGCCGCTTACAATCTCCACATGCAGGACCGCGTGCACACGATCACCTCGATGGGCTCTGGCGCGCCGCGAGAAGGCGGCCCCGAGACCGACCGTTCCGCGAGCAGCGCCGACCCGGGATCCGGCGGCGATGCGGGGTTCGTCGCCGACGAGGGGCGTGCCCACGGCGTCGAACGGGGCATCGATCGCGTGCTCGCGATCCAGCGGCCGATCGTGGTCGCCCATCTGCGTTCCGTCCGTCGGCGTTCACCCGGCGCCAGCCCCGAGCAGATCGTGCGGATCCTCGAGCGCAGGTACCTCGCCGCCGTCACCACCGGGGGCGCGGCCGTCGGAGCGACCGCCGTGATCCCCGGCATCGGCACGGGCGTGACGCTCGCGCTGTCGGGCGTCGAGACGGCGGGCTTCCTCGAAGCCACCGCCCTGTTCGCGCAGTCGGTCGCCGAGGTGCACGGCATCGCCGTCGACAACCCCGATCGCGCTCGGGCACTCGTGATGACCCTCATGCTCGGCAACGAAGGCGTCGACCTGGTACGCCAGTTCGCCGGGCAGGCCTCGGGCACCGGGGCCGCACGCAACGTCTACTGGGGCGAGCTCATCACGAACAGCATGCCGCGGGCGATCATCGGCCCGGTGGTCGACAAGCTGCGCACCGTCTTCATCAGGCAGTTCGCGGTGCGCGGCGGCGCCGGCATCATCGGCAAGGCGATCCCGTTCGGCATCGGCGCGGCGATCGGCGGCATCGGCAACAGCGTGCTCGGCCGCCGCGTCCTGAAGCAGTCCCGATTCGCGTTCGGCCAGGCTCCGCAGACGTTGCCGCTCGAACTCGAGCCGCGCGAGGGGGACTCCATCCTGAGCGGGGCCGCGTCGCGGCTCTCGCGCGCCGGCGCCGTCGTCGGCGGTGCAGCGCTCAGCGCGAGCCGCGGCATCCAGACCGCAGGGCGTGCCGCGGGCCGGGCCGCACGAGGCGCGATCACGCACCGCCCCGACGACGATGCGGCTTCGGAATCCGCCCAGGTCGACGGGGAGCGACCCGAGGGAACCTGAAATTCGCTATATTCAGAATATGCTGAATCTAGATCGCGTCCTCTCGCGCCCGGGCGCGACGATCCGCTTCGCGATGCTCGACGGCGACGCGCGACCGGTCGTCCTCATCCACGGCGCGGGCATGGACCACTCGATGTTCGCGCCGCAAGCCCGCGCGCTGCGCGACGCCGGACACCCGGTCGTCGCATTCGACCTGCGCGGCCACGGCGCCTCGCACCTCGAACCCGGCACTCGCTTCAGCGGGCAAGCTGCACTCGACGATCTCGCAGCACTCCTCGACCACCTCTCACTCCAGCAGCCCACCCTCGTGGGGCACTCGCTCGGCGGCAACATCGCACAAGCGCTCGTGCGCCGGGATCCCCGTCGGGCCGGAGCACTCGTCGCCGTCGACTCGACCTGGAACACGGGCCCGCTCTCGCGCGGCGAACGCAGTGCGCTGCGCCTCGCCGCTCCCGCCCTGTCGCTCGTACCGGCATCGCGACTGCCCGGCGTGCTCGCTCGCGCGTCAGCCGTGACGCCCGCGGCGATCACCGCGACGGAGGCGATGTTCGCGCGGATGCCGAAGCGCGTGTTCCTCGACGTCTGGCGCGCTGCGGTCGGGTTCGTCGATCCCGATGCGGACTACCGTGCTCCCGTTCCGCTCGGCCTCATCCGCGGGGAGCTCGATCGCACGGGCAACATCGCAACGGCGATGCCGGAGTGGGCGAGGGCCGAGGGCGTCGGCGAACGGGTGATCACGGGTGCCGGTCACGTCGTGACCCTCGATGCCCCCGACCAGACGACGGCAGCGCTCCTCGAGGTACTGGCAGCGGTGCCTCATGAGTGAACACGACGAACGGGCCGCCGAGTTCATCGAGTCGGTCGGCGACGCGCTCGCGGCCTGGCACCTCTCACGCGCGACCGGGCGCGTCTACGGATTCCTGCTGCTCCGGCAGGGCCCCGAGACGCTCGACACCATCGGAGCCGAACTCGGCCTCAGTACCGGCGGGGCGAGTACCGCGGTCCGGGAGCTCGTCTCCTGGGGGCTCGCGCGGACCATCCCCCAGCCCGGCAGTCGACGACTTCGCGTGGAGGCCGTCGGCGGATTCGAGCAGTTGCTCGCCGCGAGCCACGAACGCACGCGCACCCTCATCCGAACCCTGCGCTCGGGAACTGCGCTCACCGAGGACGCACGAGCTCGCGAACGCCTGCACGCGGTCGTCGGCCTCTTCGAGGGCTACGTCGACGCGGGTGACGAGATGTTGCGACGGCATCACGCCGGCGACGGCGATCCGCCGCACTGACTCCCACGCCCACCGAGTCGACCGACGACGCTAGGCCTCGAGTTCGTCCTCGTCCTGTTCGCCGGCGCGCACGTCGCTCTCGTCGATCTCGCCGTCAGCGGCGTGCAGCGCGGCGAAGCGCTCCCACTCGGCCATGAGGTGATCGACCGCCGCGTGGAACCTCGCCGTGGTGACGCCCGGCGTCGGGTCGCCGAAATAGCGTTCCACCCAGACGCCGAGCCGCTCGAGCGCTGCCTCATCGTGCGCGACGTCGTCGACGCGGGCGACCATCGCCGCGGAATCGGTCACGTCGAGCCATTCGCACGCCTGCAGGTAGCCCGAGGTGTCGATCTGCGCCTCGGGGTTCGTCGGTCTGGTGATCAGGAGCGGCTTGCCCGCTGCCAGGCGGTCGTAGACCATCGCCGAGATGTCGACGATCGCGACATCGGCTGCGGCGAGCTGCCATCCGAGCTTCGGGCCGTCGTCGTAGATGTGCTGCGCCGACGGGTCGGCGGCGTTCGCCGCCTCGATCGCGGAGATGATCGCGCGGTTCGCGGCACCGTACTCGTGGTCGACGACGCCCGATCGCGGATGCGGCCGGTAGATGACCCGGTGCCGCCCGGTGGCCAGCAGTCCCTGCACGAGGGTGACGCCGTGCGTGGCGATCGAGCCGTAGGCCGCCGCGCCGCGGTCACCCTCCCACGTGGGCGCGTAGAGCACGACCTCGCGGTCGTCGGGCGTGTACGGCAGCGCCGCGCCGTCGAGGTAGTGGTCGGCCTGCGGCCGGCCGATGGGGATGGCGCGCTTGTCGAAGTCGTAGTCCCAGAGCACCTTCTCGAGCCGTGCCCGGGCCGCGTCGCCCGCGATCAGGGAGTAGTCGTAGGCCTTGAACTGGTTCGTCGTCATGTACATCTTGTCGGACTCGCCGTGGTTGATGAACACGTGCCAGCGGCGGCCGTAGCGCATCATCTGGAAGTTCTTGGCGTTCTGGTTCACGTAGAAGACGACGTGCAGGTCTTGCTCGGCGATCACGCGCTCGAGGTCGGCGACACGGCGCACGTAGGCGACGGGAACCGGTGACTCGTCGAGCAGCGCGAGCGCTGCACCGGATGCGCGGCTCAGGATGAGCACGGGGTGCCGCTCGGCGAGCTCGGCGAGCGGGGCGTACCACTGCCGCAGCTGGTAGAGGTTGACCTTGCCGTCGGCGAAGTAGACGCCGACGCGGAAGCGGTGCGGCTGCAGCGGCTCCTGCTCGGCGAGCTTCACGCCGAGCGAGCGCTGCGCGCGTCGGGACCACATGATGTCCTTGGCCAGCTTGACGGCGCGTCGCGCGTCTTTCCTCAATCCCACTGTCCAAGGGTAGCGAGGTCGGGCTGAGCGGATGCCTCGTTGCCGGCGCTGCGCCGGCACTGAGAGCCGATCGTTACCGCGTCACACCACGGGAGGTCGCCCGGCGAGGGTCATGCGCCAGATCGTGCGCCAGCGCATCGGCCGTCGCTCCCCCGGGTGCTCACGCCACCCGGCGCGCCACCCGGCGAACCAGGCCTTGAGCGCTGCGGGCTGTCGCGCCCAGCGCAGCACCTGGATCGCCGTCCACGAGCCGACGTAGAACGGCACGAGCACGGCGGGGAGGTTCCGCCGCGCGAGCCAGACGCGGTTCCTGGCGTTCAGCCGGTAGTAGTACGCGTGCCGTGCAGGGTCGATGACCGGATGCCCCGCCTCGAGCTCCCCGGCGTACCACGCGACATGCCCGGTGTCCCACACTCGCCAGGCCAGCTCGATGCCCTCGTGCGCGTAGAAGAACGGGTCGGCCCAGCCGCCGGTCGCGTCGAAGACCGCGCGAGGCATGAGCACGGCGCCCTCCCAGCACGAGAAGACGTTGCTCGAGTGCGACGGATCGCCCTTGCGGATGCGCGGGATCCAGCGGCGGGGTGACACTCGGCCGGTCGGGTCGACGACCCGGGGCTGAATGAGGCCGATCTCGGGCCGCTCGGCGAGCATGCGGCATCCGTCGGCGAGGAAGGTGTCGCTCGGCAGGAAGGCGTCGTCGTCGAGGAAGAAGATCGCTTCGCCCGACACGAGCGGCACGCCGCGGTTGCGGCCGGCGGGGATGCCGAGGTTCTCGGGCAGGTGCAGCGTCGTCACTTCGGGCGGGAGCGGCGGCTGCGCCGTCGCCGGATCCCAGCCGTTGCCGACGCACACGACATCGGTGACGACGCCCCGTTGGCCCAGGATGCTCCGGATGCCCCGCGCGAGGTCGTCGGGCCGCTTGCCCATCGTGAGCACGACCACGCCGACACGGGGAGGTGCCGCGACGTCCGCTCGCTCAGGACCGGACACGACGGGAGGCCATGATCGCGACGAAATGCCCGATCACGGAGAGCACGGCGAGCGGCAGGAGCACCGCGAGCACGATGCGGTCGGTGATCGGTTGCCCCGCGACGAGTCCGACGAGCGCCGCCGCGAAGGCGATGAGCGTGAGCTCCACCGAGTGGTACAGGCGGTGGAACGGCAGGAATCGCGCCACCTTGCGGAGCTTCGCGACGAGGCCGCCGCGCGGGGCCGTCTCTCCGTGGGTGTCGGCGAGCTTGGCGAGACCGGCGTTCGCGCGGGCGACGTGCACCATGTCGTTCAGCGCCTTGTTGAGCACGATGACGAGCGCGAGGAGCGCGGCGATCGTGGTCCAGAGGAAGTCGGCGGGGAACTCGAGCGGGTAGGCGGCGGCGCGGATGCCGAGTGCGAGCGGGATGAGCGCCTCGGTCGAGTAGTGCCCGACCTTGTCGAGGAAGACGCCGGCGGGCGACGACGTGCGGCGCCAGCGGGCGACCTCGCCGTCGCAGCAGTCGACGAGCATCTGCAGCTGGCCGAGCACCACCGCGAGCAGTGCGCCCCAGATGCCGGGGATGAGCAGCGCCGCGGCCGTCGACCACCCGACGAGGATCATGAGCCCCGTCACGCCGTTGGCCGAGATCGAGGTCTTCAGCAGCATCCACGTGAGGTACGGCGAGAGGTTGCGGAGGTACAGCGACGCCGTCCAGTGCTCGGCGTTGCGACGACCGCGCACCTCGGGCGGCTGGGTCACCTCGCGGAGCTCCGCGATCGACGTGGGTCTCGTGGTGACCGGACCGGTCTGCGACATCCGCGTCACCTTCCCGTGTGCCTGGCGATGTTGCTCGTCAGCGAGAGGTATCCGGGCACGAAGCCCACCCCCCACGAGACGTGTATGCAGGGCAACACTACGAGAAACCACGCCGCGGTGCGTGCACCGCGCCTGCTGGCGTACACGAGCGTGGCCGCGACCACGAAGAGCAGGTACACGACGGGCACGACGAAGCCGAGGAGCAGCCAGGGCGCCGCACCGAGCGCGGCCTGCACGAGGCCGGCGATGCCGACGAGGAGCCCGATCGCGACGCCGAGCACCATGAGGGGCGGCACGAAGTAGCGGATGCCGTTCGCCGACGGGAACCGGCGTGCGAGTTCACCGCGCCAGAGTCCGGTGGAGAACATCTGGCGGGCGAGGCGATCGAGCGAGGAGCGAGGCCGGTAGGTGACGCCGAGCCGCGGGGTGAACCAGACGACGCCGCCGGTCTCGCGCAGGCGCCGGTTCAGCTCCCAGTCCTGGCCGCGCTTGATGGTCTCGTCGAAGAGGCCCACGCGCAGGAGCGCGTCGCGGCGGAACACCCCGAGGTACACGGTGTCGGCCGGGCCCGCCGAGCCGCCGACATGGAACGCGGAGCCGCCGAGCCCCACCTTGGTCGTGTAGGCGAGGGCGACGGCCTGCTCGAAGGCGGTCTCGCCGCGGGCGTCCATGATGCCGCCGACATTGTCGGCGCCCGTGCGTTCGAGTTCGTCGACCGCGATTCGTGCGTAGTCGGTGGGAAGCATCGAATGCGAGTCGACCCGCACGACGACGGGGTACTGCGCCGCACGGATGCCGATGTTGAGCCCGGCGGGCGTCGAGCCGACCTCGTTCTCGAGCACGCGCACGCGGTCGTCACGAGCCGCCAGATCGGCGACGAGCTCGTTCGTTCCGTCGATCGACGGCCCGAGGGCGATGAGCACCTCGACGGGCCCCGCGTAGTCCTGAGCGAGGATCGACTCGACGGCGGCTCGAACGTGCGAGGCATCGTTCAGCACCGGCATGACGTAGGAGACGCCGAGGAGCGATGCGGGCATCGCTTCAGGGTGGTTCTCGGGCATGTTCCTCACTCGTCGCTCGGGTCGATCGAGCCTAGCAGCAGCGCCTTCGAGCGACCGTTGGCGCACGAGAGCGGGCCCGGGTCCTCTCGGACCCGGACCCGCCGGTCGATCGATCCCCCGGATCAGCCCTCGAACGTTCCGAGGGTCACGCTGACCGTCTGCGACTCGCCGTCGCGCGTGAAGGTCAGCTCGGCCTTCGCCCCGCCGGGCAGCGCCCGGACCTGTGCGGTGAGGTCGGTCTGGTCGGTGATCGGCACGCCGTTGAACTCGGTGACGACATCGCCGGACTGCAGGCCGGCGGCCGCGGCGGCCCCGCCCTCGGGCGCCTCGGAGATGAGCGCACCCACGGTGTCGCTCGACCCCTCGGCCTCGGCCGAGGTCACGGTGGCGCCGAGCAGGCCGTGCGTGGCCGAGCCGTTCTCGATGATCTCGTCGGCGATGCGCTTGGCCAGGTTCGACGGCACGGCGAAGCCGACGCCGATGTTGCCGGCGGTCTCGCCCTGGGCCGCGCCGCCCGTGGAGAGGATCGCGACGTTCACGCCGATGAGCTTGCCGTCGGAGTCGACGAGCGCGCCGCCGGAGTTGCCCGGGTTGATCGCGGCATCCGTCTGGATGACCGGGAGCGACACCTGGCCGGCCGAAGCGCTCGGCTGCTGCGGGGTCTCGCCGCCCTCGGGGTCGGGCAGGTCGAAGAAGAAGTCGAACGGGCTGTCGGAGCCGTCGCCGCCGTCGCCGCCCTGGTCGCCGCCGTCGCCCTGCGAGTCGTCGGGGGTCGTCGGCGCGGCCGAGGAGGCCACGTCGATGGAGCGGTTGAGCGCGCTGACGATGCCGTTGGTGACGGTGCCCGAGAGGCCGAGGGGTGCACCGATCGCGATCGCCGTGTCGCCGACGTTGAGCTTGTCGGAGTCGGCGAACTCGAGGGGCGTCAGGCCCGAGGCGTCGACCAGCTTGATGACCGCGAGGTCGGAGAGCGGGTCGGTGCCGACGAGCTCGGCCGTGTAGAGGTGGCCGTCGTTCGTCTTGACCTGGATGGTCGGGTCGCCCGTCGCGCCGTCGAGCGTGACGACGTGGGTGTTCGTCAGCACGTAGCCGTCGTCGGAGAGGATGATGCCGGAGCCGGTTCCGCCGGCCTGGCCGCCGGAGACCGAGATCGTCACGACGCTCGGGCTCGCCTTCGCTGCCACGGCAGTGATCTGGTTCACCGAGTCGGTGTCGTTGACGACGATGTTCTGCGCGGAGTTCGCGGCATCGCTCGTCGGCGCACCGTTGTCGTTCGCGAGCAGGGCGTTGATGCCCGCGCCCGATGCGCCGCCGATGAGCGCGGCGGCGACGATCGCGGCGGCGACGCCGAGTCCGACGCGACGCTGCTTGGGCGCTGCGGGAGCGGTGCCAGCGGCCGGGACGCCGTTGAGCGGCACCGTCGGCTGCGTCTGGTTCTGGGGCGCGGCGGGGCCGCCGAAAGCGGGCGGCACCTGGCCGGGCTGCGCGGGGGCTGCGGATGCCGCGGCCACGGGCTGGGTCGGCTGGGTCGGCTGCTTCGTGTACTGCGGGGCGCTGTACGGCTGGGGTTCCTGCCCGGGCTCGTAGACGGTACCGGTCGCGGCGGGAGCCGGGGCCGGAGTCGGGGCCGCGGGTGCAGCGGGTGCAGCGGCGGGCGCCGCGGCCGCAGGGGCTGCGACGGGTGCGGCGGCGGCCGGCGCTGCCGCTGCCGGCGCCGCGGGGGCGGCCGGGGTCGCGGGTGCCACGGGCGCCGGGGCATCCGTCGACTCGGCCTCGGGCGCAGGGGTCTCGCTCAGCGACGCGGTCTCGGTCGCTGCGGCGGAAGTCTCAGGGGTGACGGGGGCAGCGCTCTCGGCGGCCGCGGGCGTCGGAATGACGTCGTCCTCGCGGGGCTCCCCCGCGGCTCCGTTCGTGGTGTCGGTCATGGTGTGCTCCTTCCAAGCGATGCCAGCATCCCGAAGCAAGCTGTGTGCCCGATCGGCGGAGTCTATGACTCTGCTATCCCCGCGCCGGGATTTCTCCGAATGCCGTCGCCGGGAGCTTCGCTGCCTGCGCCAGCGTAGCGGCGCCACCCTCGCGTACGGTGAGAACGTGAGCGATTACTCCCCCGCGCCGGGCCGTGCGCCCTGGCAGCGCACCGCGGCCGGCGCCGGCCTCCTCGCCGCCGACGGCTCGATCGCCCCCACGATCTTCGCCGAGATGAGCGCGCTCGCGGCGCGCACGGGCGCGATCAACCTCGGGCAGGGCTTCCCCGACGAAGACGGCCCGGCCGAGGTGCTCGAGGCGGCGCGGCAGGCCATCGCCGACGGCGTGAACCAGTACCCGCCCGGTGCCGGCATGCCGGTGCTGCGCGAGGCGATCGCCGCGCATCAGCGCCGGTGGTACGGCATCGAAGTCGACGCGGCATCCGAGGTGCTCGTGACGGCGGGCGCCACCGAGGCCCTCGCGGCCACCCTGCTCGCATTCGTCGACACCGGCGACGAGGTCGTGACCTTCGAGCCGTACTACGACGCGTACGCGGCGATCATCGCCCGCGCCGGCGGAGTGCATCGCACCGTGCCGCTGCGCTGGTCTCGCGAGCCGCTGGCGAGCGAGCCGGGGTCCAGCGCCGTCAGCGGCTGGCGGCCCGACCACGGCGAGCTACGGGCGGCCGTGACCGACCGCACCCGCGTGATCCTCGTGAACTCGCCGCACAACCCGACGGGCGCCGTGCTCGATGCCGAGACCCTCGCGCTCGTCGTCGAGCTCGCCGAACGGCACGACGCGCTGATCGTCACCGACGAGGTGTACGAGCACCTCGTGTTCGGCGCGACGCACATCCCGATCGCGACCCTGCCGGGAGCTCGCGAGCGCACGATCTCGATCTCGTCGGGCGGCAAGACCTTCTCGACGACCGGGTGGAAGGTCGGCTGGCTCACCGCGCCTGCGCCGCTCGTGACCGCCGTGCTCGCCGTGAAGCAGTACCTGACCTACGTCAACGGCGCACCGTTCCAGCCGGCCATCGCGACCGGCCTCGGGCTGCCCGACGCCTTCTTCACCGATGCCGCGGCCGCTCTCGCGGCCAAGCGCGACCTCCTCGCCTCCGGCCTCGAGGCGGCGGGCTTCGCCCTCTCGCTTCCGCAGGCCGGGTACTTCGTGATCGCGGATGCCGCGCCGCTCGGGTACACCGACGGCGCCGAGCTCTGCCGGGCGCTGCCAGGGCTCGCCGGCGTGGTCGGCGTCCCCGTCACGGCGTTCGTGCACCCCGATCGCCACGACGGCTACCGCAGCCTCGTCCGATTCGCGTTCTGCAAGCGGCGAGAGGTGCTCGAGGAGGCCTCCGCTCGCCTCGCCGGGCTCAGCGCGAGGTGACGGCGAAGCGACGCAGTGCAAGCGCCGGGTTGACCGTGCGGACGGCGTCGATGCGTGCCTTCGAGACCCAGGTGACCGCGACATCCGTCGTGTCGCCGATGGTGACGAGCTCGACGCCCATGGGATCGACGACCATGCTGTTGCCCGCGCCGATCGGCGGGGCGTGGTCGGCGGCGGCGACGTAGATCGTGTTCTCGAGCGCGCGCGCGGTCGTGAGCACCCTCCAGTGCGACTCCTTCAACGGGCCGCGCACCCATTCGGCCGGCATGCACACGACGTCGGCGCCGGCATCGACGATGCGACGGGTGACCTCGGGGAACCTCGCGTCGTAGCAGGTCTGCAGGCCGAAGCGGAGACCGCCGGCCTCGAAGATCTCGGGCGCCTCGAGCGCTCCCGGGGCGACCCACGCCGACTCCCGCTGCCCGAACGCGTCGTAGAGGTGCAGCTTGCGGTACGTGGCGACGAGGCCGGCGCCGGGCGCCACGGCGACGACGGTGTTCGCGACGCGTCGGTCGTCGGCGGCGTCGCCCTCGCGGTCGAGCCGCTCGATCATGCCGGCGACGAGGTGCACGCCGAGCCGATCGGCGACCGCGGCGAGGTGGGTCGTGAACGCACCGCCCAGCGATTCGGCCGCCGCGAGCCATCCTTCGCCGGGTTCGGGCGTGAAGTGGCTCGAGTACTCCGGGAACACCACGAGGCCCGCTCCGCGCGCTGCGGCGAGCGCGGCGAGTCGCTCGATCTCGCTGCGATTGCGCGCCGCGTCGTCGTCCGGCGCGAACTGCGCGACGGCGACGCCGAAGCCCTCGGTCTCCCTCTGCATGGCACCAGCCTATGGCGCTCCTCGGCAGTGCGCTCGGGGCGACAGAAACGGGACGACTGATATCCTCGACGTCTGGCCAACCCCGAGGTTGGCGTGGTCGAGCCGCTGAAGAGTGCGCAACGATCCGGGCTGGAAACCCCGGAATTCACGCGTTCTCCTCCGAAAGGTTCGGCTACGCCCATGTCCAATTCCTCCTCCCGGCGCTGGTGGGTCCTCGTGATCCTCGCGACGACGCAACTCGTCGTCGTGCTCGACGGCACGATCGTCAACATCGCGCTCCCGCAGGCGCAGATCGCCCTCGGGCTCAGCGACTCCGAACGTCAATGGGTCGTCACCGCCTATGCCCTCGCGTTCGGCGCGCTGCTCCTGCTCGGCGGCCGGATCGCCGACTACTGGGGCCGCAAGCGCACCTACCTCGTCGGCATGGCCGGATTCGGGGCGGCCTCCGTCGTCGGCGGCATCGCCCAGAGCGGCGGCGAGCTGATCCTGGCCCGCGGCCTGCAGGGCGCGTTCGCCGCCATGATGGCGCCTGCGGCACTCGCACTGCTCACCGTGACCTTCCCGGGCGGGCGCGAGCGAAACACCGCGTTCGCGGTGTTCGGCTCGGTCGCCGGCGCCGGTGCCGGCGTCGGCCTCGTGCTCGGCGGCCTGCTCACGGAGTTCGTCGACTGGCGGTGGTGCCTGCTCGTCAACGTGCCCATCGTGATCGTGGGAATCGTCGCCGGCGCCGTGCTCGTCGCCGAGAGCCGGGCGGAGGGCGACAACCGCTACGACTGGCTCGGTGTCGTGACCGTCGCGCTCGGCCTCGCCTCCCTCGTCTTCGGATTCACGCTCGCCGAGGAGAGCTGGGTCTCGATCGGCACCATCGCCTTCATCGCTGCCGGTATCGCCCTGCTCGCACTCTTCGTCTGGGTCGAGTCACGCGTGGCCCAGCCGCTGCTGCCGCTGCGCATCGTGCTCGACCGCGTGCGCGGCGGCGCGTTCCTGCTGCAGGCGATCGCCGGCAGCGTGATGATCGGCGCCACCGTCTACCTGACGTTCCACCTGCAGATCGTGCTCGGGTTCTCACCGCTGCAGGCCGGTCTCGCGAGCCTGCCGCTGACGATCGTGATCGCGCTCGTCGCGCCGCTCGCGACCCGGTTCCTGTCGAGGTTCGGCGCCCGACCGCTCATGATCGGGGGCCCCCTGGTCGCGGCGAGCGGGCTCTTCCTGCTCAGCCTCATCACCGTGGGCGGCGACTACCTCGTGCAGGTGCTGCCCGCGCTCGTGCTGCTCGGCATCGGCATGGCGATGCTCTTCGTGCCCATGCAGAACCTCGCACTCGCGGGTGTCGCCGGCCATGACGCCGGAGCGGCCAGCGCGACCGTGAACGCGGCGATGCAGATCGGCGGCTCGCTCGGGCTGTCGATCTTCACGACGGCCTACGCAGCCGCCGCCGGCGGTGTCGTCGTCACGAGCGCCGCGAGTCAGCTCGACGCGTTCGTGGGCGGCTACTCGGCGGCGTTCGTCGCCGCCGGCGTCGCGATGCTCGTCGGCTGCGTGCTGGCGATCGTGCTGATCCGGCCGAAGGGCACGGATGCCGCGGCTCGCCGCGAGGGCGTGCCGACGGATGCCGCGGAGGCGGTGCCGGCCGCTCGCTGAGCGCAACCACGACGCCGCCAGGCACGGCCGAACATGGCCGCAGGCACTGGACCCCCCGGTCCCAGTGCCTGCGGCAGTCTCGAGGTCGGCAGCGACTAGCCGTCGGCCTGCGCGAGCTCCCGGCCGTGGGCGGTGATCGCGTAGATGACGAGGATGTCGACGCCGATGACGATGATCGACCACCACGGCTGCGCCGGGATGAGGAGCAGTTGCCCGAGCGCGCTCAGGGAGACCACGATGATCGCGACGACCCTCGCCCAGGTCGCTCCCGAGAGGAGGGCGACACCGGTGAGCACGAGGAGCAGGCCGATGATGAGGTTCCACCATCCCCAGCCCGTGATGTCGAAGAGGAAGAGCCCCTCTTCCGTGACCGTGTAGTACGTGTTGGAGCCGAGCAGCGCGACGAACGCCTGCAATGCGCTGAACGCACCGTTGAGGATGAGGATGATGGCCGCGAAGCCGATCCATCCGATCCACCCGCTCTGCTGTGGAACAGTGCTCATGATCGTGTGCCCTCCTGCTCGGCGCCGTCGGCGTGATCGTCGGCCGGCGATTCGAATGAACAATCGTCAGCGTGGCCCTGATCGCCGCGCGGGGCATCATTCACATCGCGTGATTGCCGATTCGCGGGTGAACGGCGGAGCACGGGGCATCCGTCGTCGCAGGTCTCATCTCGACACACCCACATCGGGGCGTTGTTGCGCGGCCGACCGGTCAATATGCTTCGACCGTGCGCGGTGATGCCCCGTCGGCGGAGACGCCGGGAGTCGAGCTCGATCAGCAACTGCTCGACGCCAAACTTTCAGCCCCGGAGCCGCCGGCCCAGGGCTACGTCAGTCGCGCCCCGCAGATCGAGGCGGCCCGCTCGAGCGGGCGCCGATTCGTCGGGGTCACCGCCCCCGCCGGGTACGGCAAGTCGAGCCTGCTCGCCGAATGGACGCGGAGCGAGCGCCGCCCCGTCGCCTGGGTGTCGCTCGACCGCTACGACGACGATCCGGCCGCACTGCTGACGCTCCTCGCTGCTGCCGTGGCACGCATCCAGGCCGGTCGCGCGCGCGGGCCGCTCCCGGTGACCGGGCATGGCGTCGCCCTGCTCGGCCGCGAGGCACCGCTGCTCGCCGCCGCGTTGCGCCGTGCCCCGGCGCCGTTCGTGCTGGTGCTCGACGATCTGCAGGAGCTGCGTGATCCAGCCTGCCGCGACGTGCTCAGCGTCGTCTTCGCCGGCATCCCCGCCGGCTCGCAACTCGTCGTCGCGAGTCGCGGCGAACCCTGGCACATCGCTCGAGCGCGCGCCGAAGGGGATGCGTTCGAGATCACGGCCGATGAGCTCGCCCTCGATGCCGTCGGCGTCCAGGCGATCTTCGCGAACACGCAGGTGCCGCTCTCGGCCGACGATGCACTCGAGCTCGTCGAACGCACCGAGGGCTGGCCGGTCGGCGTCGTGCTCGCCGCCGCGATCGCCGGCGACGGCGACCGGCCGCCGGCGACCGTCTCGGGCGACGATCGCTATGTCGCCGACTACCTGTACCGGGAGTCCCTCGTCAACCTGCCCGAGCATCACCAGCGCTTCCTCCGGCGCACGTCGGTGCTCGACACCCTTTCTGCTCCGCTCTGCGATGCGATCCTCGGCACCCACGACGCCCAGCTCGTGCTCGCCGAACTGGATGCCTCGAACGTGTTCATCGTCCCGCTCGACCGCAGCCGCGGCTGGTACCGGTACCACGCCCTCTACCGCGAGTTCCTGCTCGGCGAGCTCCGGCGCCTCGAATCGCAGGCCGTGCCCGAACTCCAGAGCCGGGCGGCGAGCTGGTTCGAAGCGCAGGGCTCGACGGCCATGGCGATCGAACTGCTGCTCGACCAGCCGGCCGAGCGCGCGCGAACCGCACGTCTCGTCGCCGCGACGGCGCTGCCGAGCTATCAGTCCGGGCAGCTCGCCACCGTACAGCGATGGATGCGGGAGATCGGGGATCCGGCGATCGAGGCGTACCCCCCGCTCGCCGTGCTCGCGGGATGGGTCATGGCGCTCGCGGGTCAGTCCACAGAGGCCGCACGGTGGGCGTCGATGCTCGAGAACATCTCGTACGACGGCGTGCCCGATGACGGCTCGGCGTCGTTCGACTCGGCCCGCGCGATGCTGCGGTCGGCGATGTGCGCGGCCGGCCCCGAGCAGGCGCTCGCCGACGCGGAGCTGGCGTGCGCGGCCGAGCCGAGCTGGAGCCCGTGGCGGGATCAGGCCCTCCAGCTGCGCGGCGAGGCGAGGTTGCTCGTCGGCGACGTCCCGGGCGCCGTGACGGCGCTCAGCGAAGGCGCGGCGATCGCCTCGGCGACGGGCAACGCCGAGGGACTCGTCGCCTGTGCGGCCGAGCTCGCGCTGCTGTCGATGGACGACGGGCGATGGGACGAGGCGGAGGCGCACGTCACCGCGTCACTGGAGGCGATCGACGAGCGGCACATGTACGACTACGCGACGGCGGTGCTCGCGTTCACGCAGGCGGCACGCCTCGCGCTCCACCACGGCGACCTCGCCGCCGTGCGCCGGGAGCTCACTCGGGCGATGCGCGCACGCCCCGCCTGCACCGAGGCGCTCCCCTACCTCGCGGTCCGGGCGCGGCTGCAGCTCGCCAAGGTCTATTGGGCCGTCGCCGATCACGCGACCGCGCACCACCTGCTGCGCGAGATCGACGACATCCTCCTCCGCAGGCCCGGCCTCGGCGCCCTCACTCGGCAGGTCGAGGAGTTCCGGCGCCTCGTGACGATGAGCGAGCAGCAGGGCGACGGCGGCGGCCCGCCGCTGACCCCGGCGGAGCTGCGACTCCTGCCGTACCTGCAGACGCACCTCTCCGTCCGGGAGATCGGGGAGCGGCTCTTCGTCTCGCGCAACACCGTGAGCTCCGAGCTCGGATCGATCTATCGCAAGCTCGGCGTCTCCGCACGGAGCGATGCGGTCGAGCGTGCAACGCAGCTCGGGCTGCTCGGTTCGGGGCTCTGAGCCGACGGTCGCGAACGCCGAGCCCGGTGCCTAGCGCGGCTCGGCCGCTCCGAGTTCGTCGACATCGACCTCGAGGTCGTGCCCGAGCGCCAGGGCGACCTTGGGCGCAGCTGCCACGACCCTCGGAAGCCCGACGATGGGGATGACGCCGACCAGCACGTCCACGATCTGCGTCGCCGTCGTGCCGGCACTGATCGCCGCGTCGACCTGCGCCCCGAAGGACGGCTCTGCGCCGCCGATCGAGACGAGTGCGGCGATCCTCGCGAGCGCCAGCGACTTGGGGTCGAGTCGGCCTGCTCCGGCGACGACCTCGCCGGTCTCCGTCTCGGCGAGCCGTTCGTCGTTGATCGCCAGGCGTCGCAGCCGGTCGGTGTAGTCCATGAGACGTCCTCCCCCTCTGCTCGTCGGCGCAGCATCGTTCTGACAGACAATCGCGGCAGGGCCCCCGCCGCATCACCTACAACGGATGATTCGCAGCCTTCGCGGCCTTCCGCTCCTGGCGCGCGGCCTTGGTCTCGGCGTCGGAATCGGCCATGATCTGCTTCGTCTCGTCGAGCTCGCCGAGCATGGGCCGGATCCATCCCATCGAGGGGTTCGAGTCCACGAGGAGGAGGCGCACGAGCAGGGTGAGCGGGATGGCGAGGATCGCACCGATCGGTCCGATCACGACGGCCCAGAACAGCACCGAGAAGAACGTGATCGTCTGGCTGAGGCTCACCGCCTTGCCGACGACGCGCGGCTGGATGATCGATTGGATGACGGCGTTGATCACGCCGTAGACGATGATGACGGCGATGACCGTGGGCCATCCGCCGACGAGCGCGCCGAAGATGATCGGCGGGATGATCGCGAGGAAGTAGCCGATGTTCGGGATGAACGAGCAGATGAAGGCCAGCAGTCCCCAGATGAATGCGCCGGGCACCTGGAGGATGAGCAGGGCGATCCAGTTGACGACGCCCTGGGCGAGGCCGAGGACCGTGGTCACGACCATGTAGCGGCGGATGTTGTCGCCGTAGTTCACGAACCCCGAGACGATGAGCGGGCGGACCGGCTGCAGCTGGCGGTGCAGGTGCGGCAGGAACGCCGCGTCCATGGCCATGAGCAGCAGCATCGTGAAGATGATCACGAGGCCCGTCACCCACCCGGTGAGTCCGCCGACGATCCCGCCGAGGAACCCGAGCAGCGACGACGGGTCGAAGCCGGCCGCAATGGTGCTGACCTCGGTGGAGTCGATGCCGATCGAGTTCAGCCACGCCGCGACGGACTTGCCGAACGCCGCGATCTCGTCGCTGAAGTCGGCCAGCAGCGTGCCGAACTGGCCGATGGCGATGAGGATCAAGTACCCGAGGCCGACGAGGAGCAGCGTCACCGCGAGGATCACCGACCCCGTCGCGATGCCCCGGGGCACTCCGCGAGCCTCGAGCCAGAGTCGCAGGGGGTGCACGCAGATCGTGAGCACGAAGGCGAGGAAGACCGGGGCGAAGATGCCCGAGATCGCGGCGAGGCCGAAGACCGCGACCGTGCCACCGCCGATGCCCATGAGGATGAACGCGTTTCGGTGCTCGTCCCGCACGAGGACCGCTTCGGGCGGGACGGTCGCCGACGGCGGCGCCGACGCCGCCGTTACTGCAGGCGAGCGCTTCTTCGTCCACCACATGAGGACTCCGATCCGCGTGCCGTGGAGACCGGGCACGCGAGCACAACCTATGGCCGGGGGGAGCCGTGGTCATCACCCAATCCGGGTGAAAGGAGCTGGATGACCGCGAACACCGGCGGAACAGCCCGCGGAACAGGCGGAGAAACGACGAAGGAGAGCACCAATGCTCTCCACTCTCAGGATATCGCGGAGAGGGGGGCTTGCGGCAAGGCCCCTTCGGCGGCGCATACTGGTCGGCCGAGCCGGAGACATCCGCTCACGACGCAGAGGAGCTGCACTGACTTCGCACGTGTTCGACCTTCCCGATTCCCTCGCCGCCAAGGCCGCCCCGTCGCTCATCGCGGACGACGAGGCGCAGTTCTCGGCCATCGCCGAGGCCCTCCGGCACTCCATCGCCGAGGTCTCCGACCGTCTCGCGGTCGAACTGAGGGCGCCCGGCGGGAGCGGCCAGGCCGCGCTCGATCGGGACCTCGAGATCCACCGTCTCACGGGCCGGCTGCGGACCCTGCGCCGCTTCGGCCTCGACCTCTGCCTCGGCCGGATCGTCGCCGCCGACGGCGGCGAGCCCGTGTACATCGGGCGGCTCGGCCTCACCGCGCCCGACGGGCGCCGGCTGCTCGTCGACTGGCGCTCCCCCGCCGCGGAACCCTTCTTCGGGGCGACGCACGGCGATCCCATGGGCCTGACCAGCCGCCGCAGATATCGCTGGACCCGCGGCCGTGTCACCGACTACTGGGACGAGGTGTTCACGCCCGACGCGCTCGACGGGCATGCCGCGCTCGACGAGCAGTCGGCGTTCATCGCGAGCCTCGGCAGCACCCGCTCGGCCCGGATGCAGGACGTGCTCGGCACCATCCAGGCCGACCAGGACGCGATCGTCCGCGCCGGCTCCCGCGGCGCCCTCGTCGTCGACGGCGGACCCGGCACCGGCAAGACCGTCGTCGCGCTGCACCGCACGGCGTACCTGCTCTACTCCGATCCGCGCCTCGGGCACCGTCGCGGCGGGGTGCTGTTCATCGGCCCGCACCAGCCCTACCTCGACTACGTCGCCGACATCCTCCCCGGGCTGGGCGAGGAGGGCGTCGCGACCTGCACCCTCCGCGACCTCGTCCCGGAGGGCGCCGCCGCTGCAGCCGAGCCCGATCCGGCAGTCGCCGGGGCGAAGTCCTCGGGCGATCTCGTGCAGGCCGTCGAGCGTGCGGTCGGATACTACGAGCGTCCGCCTCGCGCCGGCATGACGATCGAGACGCCATGGGCCGACGTGTCGGTCGACGCCGACGACTGGGCCGAGGCGTTCGACGCTCCCGAGCCCGGCACCCCGCACAACGAGGCCCGCCTCGAGGTCTGGGAGGAGCTGCTGGGCATCCTGGCCGAACAGCATGACGAGGACGTCGAGCCCGAGGCGCTCCGCGCCGCCCTCGCCGACAGTCGAGAACTCCGCACGACCTTCAATCGCGCCTGGCCCGTGCTCGATCCAGCCGGGGTCGTCGCCGACCTGTGGTCGGTGCCCGCGTACCTCCGGCGATGCGCCCCCTGGCTCGCCGACGACGAGGTGCGGCTGCTGCAGCGGACCGACCCCCGTGCGTGGACCGTCGCCGACCTCCCCTACCTCGACGCTGCTCGGCAGCGCATCGGCGACCCCGAGGCATCCCGCGACCGCCGACGGCGCGAGGCTGCCGCCGCCGCCCAGCGCGAGGAGATGTCGCGCGTCATCGACAACCTGCTCGAGGCGCAGGTGCACGACGACGGCGAGGGCGTCATGACGATGCTGCGCGGTCAGGACGTGCAGTACTCGTTGATCGACGAGGCCGAACTGCCGAGCCGCGGCGCCGACGAACTCGCCGGGCCGTTCGCCCACATCGTCGTCGACGAGGCGCAGGAGCTGACGGATGCCGAGTGGCGGATGGTGCTCGCACGCTGCCCGTCGCGCAGCCTCACCATCGTCGGCGACCGCGCCCAGGCGAGGCACGGGTTCACCGAGTC
This sequence comes from Agromyces fucosus, assembly GCF_004134865.1. Taxonomy (GTDB): domain Bacteria; phylum Actinomycetota; class Actinomycetes; order Actinomycetales; family Microbacteriaceae; genus Agromyces; species Agromyces fucosus. The sequence goes on from NZ_SDPO01000004.1 coordinate 354,354, forward strand.
CTGGCAGCAGCGCCTCGCGCGCATCGGGCTCGAGCACGTCGCGCTCGCCCACCTCACGATCAACTACCGCACTCCGGAGGAGGTCATGGCCGAGGCGGAGCCCGTCATCAGGGCGGCGATTCCCGATGCCAACGTGCCGACGTCGGTGCGCAGCAGCGGCATCCCGGTCGCCCATGGCGCGGTCGCAGAGCTCGACGGGATCCTCGAGGCATGGCTCGCCGAGCACGCCGAGGGCACCGCGTGCGTGATCGCAGGCAGCGCAGCGAGCGGCAGTGGTACGAATGCATCCGGTCGTTCCGCGCGCGTCAGGTCCCTGACGCCCGAGCTCGCGAAGGGCCTCGAGTTCGACCTCGTGGTGCTCATCGACCCCGAGTCGTTCGGCACCGGCATCGAGGGAGCGGTCGACCGGTACGTCGCGATGACCCGGGCGACGCAGCGGCTCGTGATCCTCACGAACACGTGAAGGCGGGCGGTCGGGCGATCAGTCGAGCTCGAAGGGCTCCGACGCCTCGGGCTCCGGAACGAGGTGCAGCCCTGCGGTGCTGCTGGCGGAGAGGATCAGCTCCTCGATCCAGATCCGGTTGAGCTTCGGCGGCCGGTTGCCGCTGAAGACGAACAGCACGGGGATGGACTGGTTCATCCACATCGTCGTTCGCCCGCTGCCGCGCTCGATCCCGTGCTCCCAGGTGAACGCGAAGCTTTCGGAGCGGCGCAGCTTGGTCAGGATCGCGACGCGGAGGTGGGCGAGGGCGCGGTCGTCGATGTCGAACTCGCGCAGGGACGTGCTGTAGATGAGCTTGCCCATGCTCGAATGATACGACTCGCGCGCGCCCCGCGTCCCACCTCCGTTCGGGGCTCTACAGCGGGCGTCCGCCCGTGACCGGCACGATCGCGCCCGAGACGTACGACGCATCCTCCGAAGCGAGGTAGACGTACGCTCCCGCGAGTTCCGCAGGTTGGCCGGCCCGGCCGAGCGGCGTGTCGCGACCGAAGTCGGGCAGCTTGTCGGGCCATCCGGTCGCCGGGATCAGCGGAGTCCAGATCGGGCCCGGCGCCACGGCGTTCACGCGGATGCCTCGGGGCCCGAGCTCCTCGGCCAGTGCCTTCGTGAACGCGACCAGCGCGGCCTTCGTCATCGCGTAGTCGACGAGGCGGGACGAGGGATCGAACCCCTGGATCGAGGTCGTCGTGATGATGCTCGCCCCGGCTTGCATCTGGGGCACCGCTGCGCGTGCCAGGAAGACCGGTGCGAACAGGTTCACCCGCATGACGGTCTCGAAGTCGTCGGTGGGGATCTCGTCGATGCCGCCCCGGTCGCGCTGGTGCGCCGCGTTCAGCACGAGCAGGTCGAGGCCGCCGAAGGTCGACCGCACTCGCTCGATCAGCTGCTCGCAATGCGCTTCGGACCGCAGATCGCCTGGGAGCAGGAGCGGCATGCGGCCGGCGTCCTCGATCCAGCGTGCCGTCTCCTCGGCATCGCTCGCCTCGCTCTCCAGATACGAGATCGCCACGTCGGCGCCCTCACGGGCGAACGCGATCGCGACCGCCCTCCCGATGCCGGAGTCGCCGCCGGTGATCAGCGCCTTGCGCCCCACCAGCCGGTTCGCGCCGCGATAGCTCTCCTCCCCGTGATCGGGCGTCGGGGCCATCTCCTCGGTGCGGCCGGGCGGGTCCTGCTGCTGGCGTGGAAAGGGGCCGGCGGGATGCTTCGTGGTCGGGTCGATCAGTGATTCGGATCGCGACATGGTCGTCCTCCAATCGTCGTAGGGATTTCGTTGTTGCTGTTCTCGGTGACCTTCACCGTATGAACGATCGGCCCGAGTCGATAGGGGGTTGACAGCCCGCCCGCGCACCCTCGAAGTCAACCCCTTCTTCGTCGGGCCGGGCGCGCTCTAGCGTGGGATCGACCGACGCCCGTCCGCGCGCGAACGGGCGAGGGACGAACTTCGACGAGGGCGAACAGGGGATGCCGTGAGCGACGAGACCGGTGCCGCGCAGACGCCGCACGATGAGCGGATCGAGGTGCTCGCGAAGCGCATCGGCGACCGGGCGATGTCGTCGGCATCGACGGTCGCCGTCGCCGAATCGCTGACCGGCGGTGCGATCGATGCGGCGCTGGCGGCGACCGGCGACGCATCCGACTGGTTCGCTGGCGGCCTCGTCGCCTACAGTTCCCGAGTCAAGTTCGACGTACTCGGCGTCACTCCTGGGCCGGTGGTGACCGCGAAGTGCGCAGTCGAGATGGCTGTGGGAGTCCGCCGGCTCCTCGGTGCCGGCATCGCCGTCTCCGCGACCGGTGCGGGAGGCCCCGACCCCGTGGAGGGCAACCCGCCGGGAACGGTCTTCATCGCGGCATCCGTCGGCGACCGCACCGTCGTCGAGGAGTTCCGCTTCGCGGGCGATCCGGCAGACGTCGTCGACGCCACCGTCGAGAACGCGTTCCGCCTGCTGGACGAGGTGCTCGCCGGTTCGGACCCGGCCTCCAGCAGGTCGGAGGATCGGGCCCCAGGCCCGGATCAATCGCTCCGGGGGAACGGGGCGTCGGCGGGTTGAGAGGAGCCGTGAAGGGGACGCCGATCTCCGCGCCGAGCGGCTAACACCGGGCCGGGGACCCGTCAACCCCTTCCAGCACGCCGTCGTTCGCGGTCACACTCGACTCACCCGGCGAAAGGGACACGGCCATGCTGCGATTCGGAGTCGAAGAGGAGTTCATGCTGGTGGACCCGCACCGCCTCGTCCCGGTGTCCCTGGCGGGTGAGATCAGGGACCGGCTCTCCGTACGTGAGGAGCTGGCACCGCAGATCGGCGGCGAGTTCCTCGCGGCGCAACTCGAGTACGCGACGACGATCCAGACCGGTGTCGCGGCCGCCGGAACGGAACTCCTCGCGTTCCGCACGGCGCTCGGTGACGCGGCACGCGAACTCGCGGTCATCCCCCTCGCCGGCGGCACGCCGTTTGACGTCGACGGCGCCGCGGCGATCGTGCCGACCGAACGGTACCAGCACATCGCGAGCGAGTTCGGCGAGATGCTCGTCGACCACCAGGTCAACGGCCTGCACGTCCATGTCGAGGTCGTCGACCCGGATGCTCGAGTCCGAGCGTTGAACGGCACCCGCGACTGGCTGCCGTTCCTCCTCGCGATCACCGGCGATTCACCGTTCTGGCACGGCCGCGACACGGGCTTCGAGAGCTGGCGCAACGTCATCCTCCGACGGATGCCGACGGCCGGGTGCCCGCCGGTGTTCGACGACGCCGCGGACTATCGCCGTCGCACGCAGCTTCTGGTGGACATGGGAGCGCTCATCGACCTGGGATCGATCGCATGGGCGGCCCGGCTCTCGGAGCGTTTCCCGACCGTCGAGGTGCGGGTGTTCGACGCGCAGCTCTCGGTCGACGACTCGGTGATGGCAGCCGCCCTGACCCGTGCCATCGTCGACACCTCCGCGCAGGGGGCCGCCGGCTCCTGCGCGCCGGCCGAACTGGTCGACGCGGCGCTCTGGGAAGCCGGGCGCCGCGGGGCGGACGCACGGCTCCCCGACCCGCTCTCCGGCACGATGAGCACCGTGTGGGCCCTGGCCGACGGCCTCGTCGAGTGGATCCGCCCCTCGCTCGAGGCATCCGGAGACCTCGAGCTCGTGATCGACGGACTCGAGCGGATTCGCCTCGAGGGCACCGGTGCCGCGCGCCAACGGGAGCGTCACCGCGACTCGGGCGCGATCGGGCTGCGCGGGCTGTATCGCGAAGGATGCGACGGGCGGGAGCGCCGGGCGCCGACTCCGCTCTCCATGCCGTTCGCCGAGGTCGCGGGACTCATGTCAAGCCCCTTCCCTCCCACCGCCCGTCAGGGCAGCGTGGCCTCATGACGAATGACACCGGAATGCACTCCGAACCGGACTCGCGGGGCAACGCCTGGAGTGACGCCGCCCCGGACGGCGTGCAGGACGCACCCATCATGGACCAGAACGATGCGTCGACCCGTGCGAAGTGGGAGGGCATCATCGCGCAGACACGCGCGGATCTCGGCCGCCACTCCATCGACGACATCCGGCAGGCCCTCGCGCAACGCCTCAGCGACGCGCAGCTCACCGTTCCCGCGGGCGAACTCGACCGCGTCGCAGCGGAACTCGCTGCGAGCGTCGACGGCGGTGATCGCTTCGACCGGGGCGAAACCCACCCCGACGAGTGAGGCCGCCCGCGATCACCTGACGCGGCCCTCAGGTTCCGACGAACGCGTCAGGCCCACGACGTCAGGTCCGGTCGATCAGGTGTCAGGTCCAGTCGACCGAGTGCATCCATCCGGCGATGTAGGCGCGCTCATTGTCGCCGAGTCGGACGCCGAGGCGTGGCGCCCGGCCGGGGTCGAGCTCGCAGAGTTCGAAGATGCGGCGAACGACGACGGCACGCAGCGGTGCATCGACGTTCTCCAGCACCTCCCGTCGGAGCGGGCGCTCGAGCATCGGCCACCACAGTCCGATCGGTGGTAGTCCGGTCGACCGGAAGGCGCGCTCGTCGCGCGTCGGTTCATCGAGTACGGAACTCATTGTGCCGGCTCCTCGCTCGTGCGACCCGTCTCGGGGTCGCGGATGACGACCTGCTCGTGGGGATCGGCGTGCTCTTCAGCCTGTTGATGCTGCTCCGCCGCTTCGACCCCCCGGTCGAGCTCGTCGTCCGTGTTCGACTCCGTAGGGTCGGGGTCTCTCATCGGTGTGCTCCTCGTTCAGGCCGGCCACGCCATCGGGGCCGGCATCTCGAAGCTACGCGGGGCCGCACTCCGCAGAAAGGGATTGACATTTCGGCGAGGAGCACTCCATCGCGGCGGACTCGGCTGCCGAGGAGCCGGGAGCCAGCCGGTGATGCATATGCAGCACCATCGAGGCAACCCCCTTCACCCCCTCGACGCCGTTGGACCAACATGGTCGGGACACGACCGGAGCGGCCCCATCGCCAGATGGACGGCCCACACGTGAAGGAGGATCGAATGGTCCAGCAGACGCTCGACACGCCGACGGAGCTGTTTCACTTCCAGCTGCGAACGGCGCTGACGATGGAGAACGACTCGTTGGCCGCGCTCGAGGAGCTGACGAAGGCTGCGAAGAGCGCAGAGGTGAAGAAGCTGTTCCGCCACCACGCCGACGAGACCAGGGAGCAACTGGCCAATCTGCAGAAGGCGTTCGCGGCCGCCGACCTGAAGTCCTCGACGGCCCCCTCGCCGAGCACGAAGGGCATCTCGAAGCAGGCGGCGTCGACGCTGGAGCGCAGCGCTGCCAAACTGCGTGATCAGGTCGCCGTCTCCTGCGCCCTCGGCAACGAGCACTACGAGATCGCGGCCTACGAGTCGCTCATCCTTCCGGCCGAGAGCATGGGGCTCTCGGAGGTGGTCGGCCTCCTCCAGGCGAACCTCGACCAGGAGATCCACACCAGCGAGGAGCTGCGCACGACGGTGCAGAAGATCCTCGCCTAGCGAGATCCTCGCCGAGCGGGCGGCGCGCCTGTCAAGCCCTCGACGGCGAATATTCCGACGGCCTACTGTTACGTCACTGAATGGCCCCGCTCCCACCCAGACCGGGGCCGGCGAAGGGAGTCTCCCATGAACATCCTGCTGATCATCGTCGTCGTCGTCGCCGTGATCCTGGCGATCACCGGTGGCCTCGTGCAATCCCTCAACTTCCTCCTCTGGGTCGGGTTGGTCCTCCTCGCGATCGCCGTGATCGGATGGATCATCCGGATGGTCGCGGGTCGCAACAGCGTGTGAGCCACGACCTCGACCTGGGACGGCCCCTGGCGGACGCCGTGCCTCCCGAGTTCCGGCCCGTCCTCCTCGTGAATCCGGGCCGGGACGATCTGGAGCGTGCGCGGCGCCGTTTCGGGCTGCACCCGCTCGTCGTGACCGACCTCCTCGAGGGACGCCAGCATCCGAAGTTCGAGACCTTCGACGGTCACCTGTACCTCACCGTCTGGGATCTCAACCCGACGGCCGACGGATCCACGCGTGCCGTCACGGACATCGCGATGGTGCTGCACGGCGACGAACTCCTCGTCGTGCAGCGCGGGCCCGACGAGGACATCCGCGACATCGGGGCAGTGCTCGACGAACCCGACGAACCCGATGCGCCCGCGCTGAACGCGGTCTCGTCGCCGCTGTCCGCCGTCTACCGCATCCTCGACGCCGTCGTCCGCGACTTCGTCCAACTCGGTGCCGAGGTCGAGCAGGATCTCGACGAGGTCGAGGCCGAGGTCTTCGACAGCCGAGTGCGCGAGGACTACCGCCGCATCTACCGGCTGCGGCAACGCATCGGCAGGATCGATCGGGCCGCGTCGGGTCTCGCGGCGGCGCTTCGAGCGGGCACGTCGGAACTCGAGGCGCTCGCCGCGGACGAGCCGGCGCTCCAACCGAGTCTCCTGCACCTCGAGCATGCCGCAGAGGGTGTGGCGAGCCTCGCGTCCGCCCAGCACGAGGCACTCGACGCCGTCGTCTCCAGCCACGAGAGCAACGTCGCCGCGCGTCAGAACCAGGACATGCGCACCATCTCGGCGTTCGCGGCGCTGCTCGCGATTCCGACCGTCGCCGCGGGCCTGTACGGCATGAACTTCAAGAACCTGCCGCTCATCAAGTGGGAGTACGGCTGGGTCGCCGTGGGCATCGCGCTGCTCGCGCTCGACATCGTGTTCTACGTCGCATTCCGCCGGCGCGGATGGCTCGGCGGGAAGTCCGGCCGACGCGGAGACGTCGACGAGGGCTGATCCGCCGGTCTCTCGAGGGCCGTGGGATCCGTCAGTCGCCGTCCTCCACGGGCTGGACGTCCACGCCGACGCGCACCGGTTGCTCCGGGATCGTCTCGATCGGGGTGGTGTCGAGCTCCTCGGCGACGAGTTGGACCCCGCCGGTGCTGTTCGCGGAACGCATGAGCTCCTCGATCCAGCGCCGGTTGAGTTCGGGCTGCTCGGGTTCGTCGAAGACGAAGCGCAGCGAGACGGCGGGATGCAGCCAGATGGTGCTCCGCCCGCGCGGCTGATCCTCGGTGTGCTGCCACGAGAGGGTGAAGCTCTCGCCACGACGGAGTTTCGTGATCACCGCGACCTTGAGGTGTGCGAGCGTGCGATCTTCGATGCCGATAGGGGTGCCGGAGTCGCCGTAGTACAACGTTCCCATGCGCTGAGGGTACGCCCTCGAGCAGTTCCCGGCACCCCTTGCGGCTTGCGAGAACGCATCGTGGCGAATCATCCGATTCGAATGATGCGCCCGTGAGACCGAAGCCATAGCCTCGCGGAAGCCGCAGTGAAACTGCGGCAGACGAAACGAAAGGCCGTCGGCAATGAACAGCTTCTGGGACTTCATCATCTGGCTCTTCTGGTTCTACGTGGTCATCGCGTGCATCTGGGTCTTCATCACGGTGATCGTCGACATCTTCCGGGATCACTCGCTGAACGGCTGGGGGAAGGCTCTCTGGGTCCTGTTCCTGGTGTTCGTGCCCTTCCTCGCGGCGTTCATCTACCTGATCGCGCGCGGTCGCGGCATGGCGGAGCGCAATGCCGCCCGGGTGGCGGAGTCGCAGGCGGCGAGTGCGGACTACATCCGGAGCGTCGCAGGCTCTTCCTCCTCGTCGTCGACGGCGGCGGAGATCGAGAAGGGCAAGCAGCTCCTCGACAGCGGCGCGATCACGCAGGCCGAGTTCGAGTCGCTCAAGGCGAAGGCGCTGCAGTCCGCATAGCGCCCCGCGTGGGTCGAACGACCTGACGACCGAAGGGATCCCGGCCTCGCATGAGGCCGGGATCCCTTCGTCGCGGCTGGGGCCGGCGGCTCGGGCCTGCGGCGTGAGCCTGCGGCGTGAGCCACCTGAGTGCCGCGACTCAGTGGTCGATGCGGCTCAACGGCACGAGCAGCACCGGGCGGTCCTGGCCCATCGCGAGCGACTTCGCGACCGAGCCCGCGAAGAACTCCTCGACGCGGTGGAGGCCCCCGTGCCGACGCGTGCCGACCACGAGCATCCTCGAGGAGAGATCAGCGGCGAGTCGCGACAACGCGCTCGCCGGATCGCCGGCGAGCACTCGGAACGACCAGGAGACCTCGCTGCCGGCGAGGGCCCCCTCGAGCATGTCGCCGACTTCTGCGGCGACGCCCGCCATTTCGTCGTCCATCTTGGGATCGAGCGACTCCCGGGTGCGCAGCTCCGTGTCGTCGAGCTCGACGAGGGCGCTGTTGAGCTCGACGTAGGCGAACACGACCTCGCACCCGAACGACGCCGCGGTGCGTTCCGCGGTCTCGATGATCCGCAAGGGGATGCCGGGCTTGACGCCCACGACGATCGGTCCGTCGTCGAGATGGGTTTCCGATTCCGACATGCGCGACCGCCAGTTCTCCGATGTGCACCATGGAACGTCCTCGGTCAGTCAAGCACGACGGGCACGCGCGCGCCAGAGGCGATCGGGCGCCCGCACGGGACGACGTTCTGGGCGTTCTTCGATGGGTTTGTCAAGTCCCTGTTGCACTGTCGATCGGCTCCCGATAATCGAATGAGTCGGTGTTCCGAGAGCCGACAGAAGGGTCGCACGCGGTACCGCGAGATCGACGCGCACGCCCGGCTCGGGTTCCCCCAAGCGCCGGGAGCGTGCGACCCTTCGCCCAAGACGGGAGGGTACGGATGCTTCGAGCAGCAGGCAGCACCGAGAAGGTGGACCTCACCCCGTTGAGCGAGACGATGTGGCGTGTCTGCGACGGCCGCTTCGAAGACGGCGACCTCCGGATCATCGGCTACCTCCAAGACCTCGACGGCGTGTACGAGATGATGTGGATGCGCCCACGGCTCGGAGTCGTCCGGACCTATGGCAGCCTCGAAGACGCCCTTCGCGCGATCCACGAGGCGATCGGCTGAGCTGCGGCCTCGTCGCGAACGGAGCCGTGGTTCGCGTTCATCCGGCCGATGACAAGCCGTGGAGCATCTTCGCGAGCTGCTCCTGCACCTGCGCGTCCTCGATCTCGAACATGGCGTAACTGATTCCCGCGGACTGGATCGGGCGATTGGGGTACTTCGTGTAGGTCGGCAGCACGCTGAGGAGACGTGCGGCCATCTGCGGCGCCTGCCAGGTCTTCTCCGCATAACTCGTCATGAAGATGTCGTAGCGCTCCTGCGGGTCCTGCCAGAGGTCGAACAGTTCCGGGACGATCGCCGTGTACGAGGCGGGGCCACGCCAGCCGTCGCGGATGTTCCACACCGCCTTCCACTTGCCGACGCGAATGGCTCCGGGGACCATCTCGGTCTCGGTCATGTAGAGCCAGTGGTCGCGGGTGGACGGCCCGTCGCCCCGAAGGAGGGCGGACTGGTCGCAGCTGTCGAAGATGGTGGGCTCGCCCTCGCGGTCGTCGGTCGGCAGGTCCACACCGGCGAGGTTCGCGAAGGTGGCCATGAGGTCGAGCGATCCGACGATCTCGGAGTTGCGTCGTCCGGCCTCGATCGTGCCTGGCCACCACGCGATCGCGGGAACCCGACTCCCACCCTCGTAGTCGGTGCCCTTCGTGCCGCGGTAGGGGGTGTACCCGCAGTCGGGGTAGACGTCTTGCCACGCGCCGTTGTCGGTCGTCCAGACGATGAGCGTGTTCTCGGCGATGCCGAGCTCTCGCACCTTGTCGACGACCTGACCCACCCGATGGTCGAGCTCGACGAGGGAGTCCAGGTACTTCGACTTGGCGAGCGAGGCACCTTCGAAGTCGGGGTGCGGCAGGTTCGGCTGATGCAGTTTCGCGGTGTTCAGGTAGAGGAAGAACCGGTTCTCGCCGTTCGCGTGGTCGTCGAGATAGTCGAGCGCGTGGTTCGTCGACTTCTCGTCGATGAAGGGGATGTTCGAGGCGTCGATCTTCTCGACCTCGCGCGCCTCCTCGCCGGCCTTGCCCTCGATCGCCCCGGTGACGTTGCCCCACATCTTCATGGTCGCCTCGTCGTCGAACGGGAAGTCGGGGTTGAAGGTCTTGTCGGTGTACGTGTACGCGTTCAGGTGGTACAGCGTCGTGTTGTACATCTCGTCGAAGCCGTGGGCCGTCGGCATCGCGGAGGGGTCCTCGCCGAGGTGCCACTTCCCGATGTGGCACGTGTCGTAGTCGGCCTTCTTGAGGACGCTCGCGAGGGTCCACTCCCCTGCGGGCAGACCGCCGCCCTGCCCGGGGAAGGCGACCGTCGTCATGCCGCTGCGGATCGGAAGCCGACCGGTCAGGGCTGCGGCGCGCCCGGGGGTGCAGCTCGGCTGCCCGTAGAACGACATGAACTGCAGGCCTTCGGCCGCGAGCCGATCGAGGTTCGGCGTGGGCGCACCGCGGTTCTCACCGCCGCCGTAGCATCCCAGGTCGCCCCACCCGACGTCGTCCGACATGAACAGGATGATGTTCGGCTTCTCGGCCATCTCTTCGTCTCCCCCACTTGGATTCGGCTTCCGTTCGGACGGTAGCAGAGCCGATGCGGCGACGTCACGTGCCTCGGGCCGATCGGGTGCCGGCTATGCGTCCTTCGCGCAGCGGAATCCGATGTGCGACATCCCGGTGTCCTCCGATTGCGGCGACCTCGCCGCCGGCCGGAAGCGCAGGCAGTACTCCGGCGAGCACAGGAAGGACCCGCCCTTGAGGACCCGCCGTGCCGTCGCGGGGAACGCCTCGTCTGCGCTGGCGCGAGCGAGCAGGTTCGCACGCTTCCCGGCGTCGACCGGTGCATCCGACAATCGCACATGGCGAGGCGTGTAGAAGTCGCTCGTCCACTCCCAGACGTTGCCGATCATGTCGAACAACCCGAAGCCGTTCGCGGGGTACGTGCCGACCTCGGCCGTTCCGCCCACTCCCTGGTTGTCGTAGGGAAACCGGCCCAGCCAGGAGTTCGCCTGCGCGACGCCGCCCGGGTAGGGTTCCTCGCCCCACGCGAACGGCGCACCATCGATGCCGCCGCGCGACGCGAACTCGTGCTCGGCCTCGGTGGGCAGCCGGAGCCCCGCCCATTCCGCGTACGACGTCGCGTCCTCGAAGGAGACATGGACGGCCGGATGCCGCATGCGCTCGTCGATCGAGGACCCCGGGCCGAAGGGGCTCCGCCAGTACGCACCGGGCTGCCAACGCCACCACCCTCGCCAATCGCGGAGGTCGACTGGGCCGCTCGTCGGTGTGAACACCATCGCTCCGGGAACGAGATCGGCCGGATCCGCGTCGGGGAACGCTCCCGGGTCCAACTCGCGCTCCGCGACGGTCACGTAGCCCGTCGCCTCGACGAACTCGGCGAACTGCTCGTTCGTGACCTCGTGCCGGTCGATCCAGAACGGGTCGACCCGACGCTCGTGAACGGGGCGCTCGTCGGGGTAGAACTCGTCGGACCCCATACGGAACGATCCGCCCTCGATCAGCACCATGTCACGGTCAACGACTGTCATGCATCAACCGTACCGAGTGTCCGGATCCCGGCCGTGCTGTTCGCCGCACCCCTTCATGTGGTCGGGGCAGAGGGCGGAGGGAGCGCCCGATCTCGGGCGGACGCCCCCTCCTGTTCCGCAGCGGCGTCGTGGACCGGCGCCTCCTGCTGCGGAATTCGTCAGGTGCTCAGACGCGGACTTCGCGCGCTTCTTCACCTGTGGTGCTCTCGGGTTCCTCCGGGGCGCCACGTCCTCTTCGAGCGAGGAAGACGGCCAGCACGATCAATCCGATGCCGATGAGCATGGGCACCACGATCCTCGCGATGATGGCGCCCGCGCCCCACTCACCGCCGTCGTCAGCGTGAATCGTGGTCGTCGTGGTGATGTTCCACACGATCAGGAGGGCGGCCGTGAATGCTCCCGTGTAGACCGAGCCTGAAGCCTTGTAGAAGTACACGGCCAGGCAAGCGGCGAGCGGGAGCATGATCAGGAACTGGTATCCGATCAGCACGAACTGCGACTTGAGGGGCTCGTTCACCGGCATCGTGCCCCCGGTGAGCATCGGCAGGTAGTCGATGAGGAAGCCGACGAGCAGTGGAGCAGCCAGGACGAGTGAGAATGCGATCATCTGCCGCGCCGGCGTGAGCTTCGCCCCGGTCCATCGCAATTGCGAGCTCAGTCCGACGTTGAGCACGAGGAGGTACGCGACGAACGGGAGCAGGTAGGCAAGGAAGATCGCCCAGTGCCGCCCGTCGATGATCGCCAGCGCCACCGTGTAGAAGCGGAAGTCCGTCTTGAAGAGCCAGTCGGAGAGCACGAGCAGCAGGTACGCGGACCCCACTGCGAGCAGCGCGACGGCCGCTGACCTGCCGACGACCGCCCAGCTGAAGCCTCCGCTCGCCGTCAGGCCGAGGTCGTGCACCGAGACGCGGCCGCGCCGCTTGGAGCGGACGTACCAGGTCGCGATGAGCACCAGCGAGATCGCGCCGTTCAGAACGGCCCAGGCGAGGATGCCGTTGGCCCACGTCTGCGGCCAGAACGGCAGGCCCGCCAGGCCGATGTTGCCGAGTTCCTGGAACGGCCAGAACGTCACGACCGGGACGACGCCGGTGATCGCCGCCGCGATGAGCCACGGCCACCCGAAGCGCTCGCCGCGAGCGGGGGGAACCAGTCGACGCGCAGCGGCGAACGCCGGCGAACCCCAGAGCAGGCCGCCCACGGCGAACACGGCGAGGAAGCCGCCGATGAGCGCGAGGCCTCCCCCGATCTCCTTCCAGATCCATACCTGCCCGTTCAGCGCCGCGCCCCCGTCGAGGGTCTGGCCGTACCAGTCCACGGCATTCTGGACCGCATCGAAGCTGAAGGTCATGAACGGGTGGTTGCCGGCGACGAGGACCATCTTCCGAGCGGAACCGTCGGCGACGTCACCGTAGACCTCGTCGAGGACGACGGGCTGGTCGGTGCCGACCTGGGCCATCGCGATGTCACCGTCGGGCACGTTCGCGGGTACGGCTTCGCCCCAGACCGGTTCGGCGAACTCCTCCAACGACGACATGATGAACAGCGCGTTCTTGAGGGTCGGCGGGTCCTCGGGGTCGGGCAGCGCGTACGGGACCGGGCCCGAGGCTTCGAACACGATCGACCGGTACAGGTCGGGTTCGGTCGCGGCGGCGACGTAGGCTTCGGCGCCGCCGCGGGAGTGCCCGCCGATGCCGACGTTGTCCGGATCGATCATCGGAAGCTCGTGCAGATAGCGCAGGGCTGCCGCGCCGATCCAGCCGGACTCCTGATGTCCGTCGGATCCACCGTGGCCGTACTGGTCGGGCGCGAGCACGACATATCCGCGTCGGGACAGCTCGATCGCGTAGGCATCCTGCATCTCGCTGGAGTTGTTCGCGCCGTGGATCGCGAGGATTCCCGGCGCGGGTGTCTCCGCCGTTGCGGAGTCTGGGATGTAGAGCTTGCCGGCGATCATCTCGCCGCGTTCGCCGGCGATCGTGATGTCGCGGACGCTGACAGCGCCGAACGCTGTCTGGACGAGGGCGCCGAGGGCGCCGCCGAGGAGCACGAGTGCGATCGCAAGGCTCAGGAGCGCCCACTGACGCTTGGGGGGTAAGTCGAAGGTCATCATTGTCCTCTTTCTGAACGTGCATGGAATTGCCGTCTCGTCGGCGCGGGCGCACGACGAGGCCGGGCGTGTGTGCCTGGGGCGACAGGGCACGCGGAACCTGGAGGGGTGACGCTCCGGCTAGGGCCTCGACGGTCCGGCCTGGGCGAGGCGATCGAAGCCGTCGAGGATGAGATCGAGGATGAGCTCGAACTCGGCGTCTTCGTCGTGAACTGCTTCGGTCATCGATTCCGCGATGCGGGGGTACTGCGCCGACAGCTCGCCGGCGCGAAGGGCTGCCACCTCGACACCTGCGTCCGCCTCGCCGTCATTTCGGGCTTGCCGGTGCATCGAGCCCATGACGTGACCGTCGTAGGCATGCAACGCATAGTGCGCCAGCTGCACGGAGAGCCCTCCTTCGCGGAGGCGGTCCAGCACGGCATCGACGTAGCGCAGCCGCTCCGGGCCGACATGTCCGCGCGAAGCGAGGGGGGCTGACGCCCACGGGTGTTCCTTCAGTACCTCGTATGCGGCGATCCCGCTCGCTCGCAGCGCGCCTTTCCAGCCCGTTTCCGTCGGCGGAACGCTGAACCGGGCGGCCACCCGCTCGACCATCGAGTTCACAAGCTCGTCCTTGTTGCTCACGTGGCGATAGAGGGCCATCGCCTCGACCGCGAGCTGCTCGCCGACCCGGCGCATGCTGATCGCTTCAAGGCCGCCGTCATCGGCGATCGCGATGGCGGCGTCGATCACTCGATCTTTCGTCAGCTTCTCACGCATCGCCCCTCCATTTCCGAGCCGTGTTTACAGCATAAGCATACGCCGTAAACAACCAACAGCAATCGCACATCCTCCCAGGAAACCGAGCTCGATCGGCCGGTCGACGAGTCAGGGGGCCGCTGTCCGCCCAACAGGGTGCACGTTCGTGCAGTCAACGGTCGGCCGCGCCGCTTACCGCACCGCTGAGCGGCAGCTGACGTGCATCTGGCCGAAAGCGACGACTCGTCACCGTGAACGCAGAAATCCCGGCCTCATTCGAGACCGGGATTTCTTCGTGGGTTCTGACGAACACCTTGGTTGCGGGGGCAGGATTTGAACCTACGACCTCTGGGTTATGAGCCCAGCGAGCTACCGAACTGCTCCACCCCGCGTCACCGACTGCCTTGCGGCAGTCATCCACCGGATGATCGAGTCATCTGCGGTGGTTCGACCAGTTTACGTCACGGTTCGAGACCGCTCGACCACTTCAGAGGAACCGCTGGGTCGACTCCCCTACGGCTACCAGGTCGCGACGTACTCCGACACCGGCAGCACCGTGCTCCGAACGACCGGGAGACCGCGGCTGATGGCTTGCTCGATGCGGTCGCGCAGCGCCTGCGAATCGATGCGGTAGTCGACGAAGTCGGTGTCGCTGGCGTACACGCCGATCGGCAGGGTGATCGCCTGGAAGAACGAGAACAGCGGCCGGAACTGGTGCTCGATGATGAGCGCATGCCGGTCGCTGCCTCCCGTCGCCGCGAGCAGCACCGGCTTGTCGATGAGCGCGTACTGCCCGACGAAGTCGAACACGTGCTTGAACAGGCCCGTGAACGAGGCCCGGTACACCGGGCTGGCGACGACGAGGAGCGTGGCCGACTCGATGCGGCGCAGCGCCTCCTCGGCGATCGGGCTCAGGTCGGAGCGGCTCAGCGCTCCCGAGAACTCGCGGCCGATGTCGGAGAGCTCGATGAGGTGCGTATCGACCTCGAGGTCATCGCCCTGACCCGAACGCAGGGCGGTGGCGAAACCCTCGAGGATCTCGCGGGCGAGCACGGTGGTCTTCGACGGCGAGTGCAGGCTTCCGGAGACGGCGACGATGGAGATGTTCGGCATGGATGGGACGCTAACCCCCTTCGGCCCATGCCGGGATCGCATCGGACGCGCAGGGTAAGCGAGCGAAACGGGCCTTCACGCGGCGTATCCGGGTGTCACGAATGGGCCGTCGAACGCGATCGGATGCCCCGCGGATGTCGCCGCGTGACCGCGCCCTGCTGCGTCACGCCTCGCGGAGAAGTCGCCACGTGACGCGCGCGGAGAAGTACAGGGCGTCGACCGGGATGTGCTCGTCAGCCGTGTGGAACTGCGAGAACACGTCGAAGTCGTCGGGCACCCGCAGCGGCACGAAGCCGTAGCCGGCGATGCCGAGGCGGGCGAGGTGCTTGTTGTCGGTGCTCGCAGGCAGCAGGTAGGGCACGACGACGCCGTGGTCGTCCTCGGCGGCGATCGCATGCTGGGCGATCCCGAGGAGCGGGGAATCGAGTGGCGCGGCGATGGGCGGGATCCATCGCCCCACCTCGAGCTCGACGTCGTCGCCCACGAGGCGCTGCAGGTCGGCGCGGAACGTGTCCTCGTGTCCGGGCAGGATCCGGAGGTCGAGCGCGGCGGTCGCCACGGCGGGGATGACGTTGGTCTTCGATCCGGCCTCGAGCACGGTCGGCGACGCGGTGTCGCGCAGGGTCGCGCCGACGATGCCGCCGACGAACCCGAGCTCGTCGAGCTGCGTCTCGAGCGCGGCATCCGTGAACTCGACGCCGCGCGCCGCTCCGAACCGCTCGAGGAACGCGTCGAGGGCGGGGGTGCGCGTCACCGGGAAGCGGTGCTCGCCGACCGCCGCGACGGCGCGGGCGAGGCGCACGACGGCGTTGTCCGCCGTCGGCCGCGAGCCGTGGCCTGGGCGGCCGCGCGTGCGCAACCGGGCCCATGCGACGCCCTTCTCGGCGGTCGCAATGAGGTAGGCGCGGCGCCCGGGCGCGAGCGGCACGGAGAACCCGCCGACCTCGCTGAGCGCCTCGGTGGCTCCCTCGAACAACTCGGGGTGGTGCTCGACGAGCCACTTCGCGCCCCACACGCCCCCGGCCTCCTCATCGGCGAAGAACGCGAAGACCAGGTCCCGCTCTGGCACCTCGGCGTCGCGCTTGAACGCTCGCGCGGCCGCGAGGATGACGCCGGCGAAGTTCTTCATGTCGACGGCGCCGCGCCCGTAGAGCACGCCGTCCTCGATCTCGGCCCCGAAGGGCGGATGCGTCCAGTCCTGCCCCTCGACGGGGACGACGTCGAGATGCGCGTGCACGACGAGCGCCCCGCGGGACGGATCGCGTCCCGCGAGGCGGGCGACGACGCTCCCCCGGCCCGGCCGGGACTCGAGCAGGGTCGTCTCGTACCCGACCTCCTCGAGCGCGGCCTGCACGTACCGGGCGGCGCGGGTCTCACCATCGCCGATGGCGTCGGGACGGCCGGTGTTGACGCTCTCGATGCGGATGAGGTCGCGGATGAACCGCAGGGCCTCCTCCTCGAGGAGCGAGCCTGCGGCGGGGACTCGGCTGGAAGTCATGTCGTTCAGTCTCCTGTCGCTGGTCGCGCGCCACCACTGTGCCGAGGCCGACGACCGACGGCAAGCCGCATGGTGTCGCGTGACGCGCCGTGAAGCGATGTGAGCGAATGCGACGGCGGATGACGCGCGCGATCCGCCCCGCGGCATCCTGCGTGAAGGGATGTTGCGATCGACGGCGCCCCGTGACGGGCGCCGTTGCAGTGATCGGATACCGGGCGGAGAGTGGCCGCCATGACACGACGAACGACCATCGCAGTCGCCCTCGACGGCGCCGGCTGGCACCCGGCCGCGTGGCGCGACCCCTCGGCGCGACCAACGGAACTCTTCAGCACCGGCTACTGGATCGACCTCGCACGCACCGCCGAACGAGCCGGCGTCGACTTCCTCACGATCGAGGACGCCCTCGGCCTGCAGTCAGCGGCGTTCGGCGCCGCCGACGACCGGACCGACGAGGTGCGCGGCCGCCTCGACGCCCTCCTCATCGCCTCCTTCATCGCGCCGACGACGACCCGCATCGGGCTCGTGCCGACGGTGACGACCACGCACACGGAGCCGTTCCACGTCGCGACCGGCCTGCAGACGCTCGACTTCGCGAGCCGCGGGCGTGCGGGATGGCGCGTGCAGGTCTCGGGCGCGGCGCACGAGGCGCGTCACTTCGGTCGCCGGACCCTCGCGCCCCTCGACCTCGAAGCGGTGCGCCGGGGCGACTCCGCCCTCCTCCGCGAACTGTTCGACGAGGCCCGCGACGCGGTCGAGGTCGTGCGGCGCCTCTGGGACGGCTGGGAGGACGACGCCATCATCCGGGATGCCGCGACCGCGCGCTTCGTCGACCGCGACAAGCTGCACTACGCCGACTTCGAGGGCGCGCAGTTCTCGGTGAAGGGCCCATCGATCACCCCGCGATCACCGCAGGGCCAGCCGCTCGTGACCGCGCTCGCGCACCAGACGATTCCGTACGAGCTCGCCGCGACGAGCGCAGACCTCGTCTTCGTCACGCCGCACGACGACAGCCAGGCGAGATCGATCCTCGACGAGGTGCGCAACGCCGAACTGCGGGTCGGCCGCACGGGCCGGCCGCTCTCGGTGCTCGCCGACGTCGTCGTGCTGCTCGAGGCGACGCCCGAGCTGGCGACCGCCGCGCTCGAACGCCTCGACGCCGAGCACGGCGCGCCGGCGACATCCGACGCCCTCATCTTCGCCGGCACGCCCGAGGCACTCGTCGAGCGCATCGGCGCCTGGACCGACGCCGGCTACGACGGCGTGCGACTGCGCCCCGCCCGCCTCACTCGCGACCTCGAGCAGCTCGCCGAATGGGTGCTGCCCGCATTCGACCGAGCGGATGCCCCGGGGGCGACCCTGCGCGAACGCCTCGGGTTCGAGCGCCCCGCCAACCGCTACGCCGTGGAGGAGACCGCAGCATGACGACGACACCCCGCCAGGTCCACCTGGCCGCCCACTTCCCGGGCGTCAACAACACGACCGTCTGGAACGACCCGCTGCAGCGCAGCCAGATCGACTTCGCCGCCTTCGAGCACTTCGCCAGCACCGCTGAGCGCGGCCGGTTCGACTACCTGTTCCTCGCCGAGGGGCTGCGGCTCCGCGAGCACAAGGGGCGGATCCACGAACTCGACGTCGTCGGCCGCCCGAACACCCTCGCGGTGCTCGCCGCGCTGGCGGCGGTCACCCACCACATCGGCCTCGTCGGCACGCTGAGTGCCACGTTCAACGAGCCCTATGAGCTCGCCCGCCAGCTCGCGACGCTCGACCACCTCTCGAACGGCCGGGCCGGCTGGAACGTCGTGACGAGCTCGGATGCGTTCCACGGCGCGAACTTCCGCCGTGGCGGCTACCTCGACCACGGCGATCGCTACTCGCGCGCCTCGGAGTTCGTCAGCGTGGCGAAGGAGCTGTGGGACAGCTGGTCGCCCGACGCCGTCGTGGCCGACCGCGCGAGCGGGCGCTTCCTCGCCGACGACGCGATCGAGCCGTTCGCGCATCACGGGCCGCAGTTCGACGTGGCGGGCCGGTTCAACGTGCCGCGCAGCCCGCAGCGATATCCCGTGATCGTGCAGGCGGGCGACTCGGCCGATGGCCGCGACTTCGCCGCCGATCACGCCGAGGTCATCTTCTCGCGGCACAGCGTGTTCGAGGAGGCGCAGCAGTTCTACCGCGACGTGAAGGGCCGGCTCGCCGGCCGTGGCCGCACCGAGGACTCGCTGAAGATCCTGCCCGCCGTCACCTTCGCCCTCGGCGACACCGAGGCCGAGGCCGCGGAGCGGGCCCGCGAGGACGCGCTCGCGCAGGTCGGACCGAAGACCGCGATCACGGTGCTCGAGCAGGTCTGGGGCGTCGATCTCTCCGACCGCGACCCCGATGGGCCGCTCCCCGAGTTCGACCCCGATCCCGAGGCGTCGATCACCAAGGGCTGGGCACCGCGCTATCCCAACGCCGTGCAGGTCGCCCGAGCCTGGCGAGCCAGGTCGGAGGCCGAGGGGCTCAGCATCCGCGAGCTCGTCATCGCGGTCACCGGACGCCAGTCGTTCGTCGGCACGCCCGCAAGCGTCGCCCGTGAGCTCGACCGCTACGTGCAGGAGCGCGCGACCGACGGCTTCGTCATCGTCGGCACCACCTCGCCGCACGGCCTCGACGAGTTCGTCGAGCGGGTCATCCCCGAGCTGCAGGAGCGCGGGGTATACCGCACCGAGTACGAGGAGGGCGCGACCCTGCGCCGCACGCTCGGGCTGCCGGAACCCACCCAGATCGCCGAGGAGGTGCGTCGTGTCGGTTGAGTCGACGGATGCCGCGGGCCGCGGGCCGCGCGCGAGGCGCGTGCCGCTCGCGGTGCTCGACCTCGTGCCCATCGCCGACGGTGACACCGCGGGCGGAGCGCTGCGCAACTCGATCGACCTCGCGCGGCACGCCGAGGCGTTCGGGTACGCCCGCTACTGGCTGGCCGAGCACCACCTGAACCCCGGCGTCGCCGGGTCGGCGCCGCACACCCTGCTCGGCATCATCGCCGGCGCGACCGAGCGAATCCGTGTCGGCACCGCCGCGACGATCCTCGGCAATTACGAGCCGCTTCAGGTGGCCGAGGCGTTCGGCACCGTCGCGTCGCTGTGGCCCGACCGGGTCGACCTCGGGCTCGGCCGCTCGGGGTTCCCGCCCCCGGCATCGGCGGGGGCCGCGGCGTCAGCTCCGGCCGCCTCACCGCCGGCCGCAGCGCCGGCTGCGGAGCCCGCGGTCGCGGCATCCGGGGCCCTCGTCAACCGCATCGTCGAAGGCCTCGTCGTGCCCCCGGTGCGCCCGTTCCACACCGACCGAGCGCGCTTCGCGCTGCAGGGACGGCTCCTCGGGCGGGAGCCCGGCGACGCCGCGCGGTTCGCCGACACGGTCGACGACCTGCTGGCCTTCTTCGCCGGAGACTACGAGGGCGACGGCATCGCCGTCACCGTGCAGCCCGCCGAGGGCAGCGGCGTGCAGGTCTGGATCCACGGCTCGACCGCCGGGGAGAGCGCCCGCATCGCCGGGCGCCTCGGCCTTCCCTACGGCGCCAACTACCATGTCGCGCCCAGCGGGGTCATCGAGTCGCTGGCGGAGTACCGCGCGCACTTCCAGCCGTCGGCAGGGCTCGACCGACCGCACACGATCGTGTCGGTCGACGTCGTCGTCGCCGAGACCGACGCCGAGGCGCACCGCATCGCGGCAGGCTACGCCGAGTGGGTGCTCTCGATCCGCGAGGGCCAGGGCGCCGTGCCGTACCCGCGCCCGGAGGAGGCCCTGCCCGACTCCGCACTCGCCTCCATCGAGCTCACCGCCGTGCAGGACCGGCTCGACACGCGCTTCGTCGGCTCCCCCGAGACCGTCGTCGGGCTGCTCGAGACCCTCCAGCGCGTCACCGGCGCCGACGAGCTGCTCGTCACGACGATCACGCACGACCACGACGCACGAGTCGCGTCGTACCGGCTGCTCGCCGACGCCTGGTCGGGGGCGGGAGCATCCGGCCTCGCCGACGCAGCGGATCTCGCCGAGGGCGCCCGTACCGCCCACGATCGGGAGGCTCTCACGAGCGCCTGAACTGCGAACGCGAACGAACGGATGCCGCGTGGCCCATCGGCCACGCGGCATCCGTCGTTCTCAGGCTGCTACTCGGACTTCGGCAGCCCCGGCGGGTTGATCTCCGACTCCTCCACGGCCTCCGTGGTCAGCGCCCAGCGATCGAGGACCTCCTGGTAGGTGCCGTCGTCGATGATCGACTGCAGCACGAGCTGCACCGGCTCGATGAGCCCGTTGCCCTTCAGCGTTCCCGTCGCGATCGGCGCGGTCTCGGGCCATCCGCCGTTCAAGGTGCCGACGAGCTTCGTCTCGCCGGTCGTCGCGGCGCGGTACGCCGCGGTCGCGTTCGGCCCGAACGAGGCGTCGACGCGGCCCGACGACAGCGCGAGGTCCGATGCCGCCTGGTCGTCGTAGTACACGAGCTCGGCCGGCGCGTCGCCGCCCTCCTCGAGTTCGGCGTTCCAGGCGAGCAGGATCTTCTCCTGGTTGGTCCCCGAGCCGACGACGATCTTCAGGCCCGAGATGTCCGCTGCGCTCTCGATCGCGTCGATGTCGCTGTCGGCCTGCACGTAGAAGCCGAGCAGGTCCTGACGGTAGCTCGCGAAGTCGTAGAGCTCCTTGCGCTCCTCGGTGACCGTGACGTTCGACGCGACGAGGTCGTACTTGCCCGACTGGATGCCGAGCGGCCAGTCGGCCCAGTTCACGGCGACCGGGTTGTACTCGAGGCCGAGGCCGTCGGCGACGAGCGAGCCGAAGTCCGCCTCGGCACCGATGATCGTGGCGTCGTCGTCCGAGGCGAGCACGCCGAGCGGCGCCGCGAACGGCGAGATCGCCACGGTGAGCTTGCCGGCCTCGATGGGCGTGAACCCGCTCGCCTCGAGCGCGTCGACCGCGGCCTGCACGGGCTCGACCGTGGGCCGGTCTTCGGCGTTCTGCGACGTGAGGTCGAACTGCGACGCCGCCTGCACCTGCTCCTCGGTGCTGCCGGACGCCGCATCCTCGGCCGCGGCGGAGTTGCCGGCGCCGACCGCCCAGACGACGCCGCCGCCGATGATGGCGATGGCCGCGACGCCCGCGACGATCACCCCCAGCTGCTTCTTGTTGATTGCCATGAGAGGACTCTCCTAGTGTTGGTTCCGTCCGATAGCCGGGTCGGTTTCTCGGATTCGCCCGGTGCCTGCAGTGCGATGCGGGCACCGGGTCCTCCTCGCCGGGCGCTCTGGTCTAGAGCACCTTCGCGAGGAAGTCGCGGGTGCGACGGTGCCGGGCGTTCCGCAGCACCTGGCCGGGGGTTCCCTGCTCGACGATCTCGCCGTGATCGAGGAACACGATGCGATCGGCGACCTCACGGGCGAATCCGATCTCGTGCGTGACGATCACGAGCGTCGTCCCGTCGCGGGCGAGGCCGCGGATGACGTCGAGCACCTCGCCGACGAGTTCGGGATCGAGCGCCGAGGTCGGTTCGTCGAACAGCAGCACCTTGGGCGACAGCGCGAGCGCCCTCGCGATCGCGACGCGCTGCTGCTGGCCGCCCGACAGCTGCCTCGGGTAGTGGTCCGCCTTGTCGGCGAGGCCGACCCGTGCGAGCAGGCCCTCGGCCAGCGCGCGAGCATCCGGCCTCGTGAGCCGCTTGTGCGCGACCGGCGCCTCGATGATGTTCTCGATCGCCGTGAGGTGCGGGAACAGGTTGAAGTTCTGGAAGACGAGTCCGACCTGGGTGCGTCGCCGAAGGATCTCGGCCTCGCGCAGTTCGTGGAGCGTGTCGCCCCTCCGCTCGTACCCGATGTACTGCCCGTCGACCGTCACCGATCCTCGGTCGACGGTCTCGAGGTGGTTGATCGCCCGCAGCAGGGTCGACTTGCCCGACCCCGACGGCCCGATCAGCGCCACGACCTGGCCGGGCTCGATCGCGAGGGAGACGTCGCGGAGCACCGTGTTCGCACCGTAGGACTTGGTGACGTCCGAGATCTCGACGCGGCCGACGGTCGCGACCTTCCGTGTCGCGACGTACTGCTCGTCGAACGATGGCGTGAGCGTCGTGCTGGTCATGCGGCACCTCCGGTGCGGGACTGGTCGGATGCCGCAGCAGCGGCCGACACGGCGGGTTCGGGTCGTGCGGGGGCGGGTCGAGCGGGCGGCGGGTCGGCCGAGGTCTGCCCGTCGCCGAGCCGGTTCCAGTGCTCCGCGACCCAGCGCCGGGCCCGTTGCACGGGCGTCGGCGGCAGCTCGCGCACCGAACCGCGGGCGTAGCGTCGCTCCACGTAGTACTGGGCGATCGAGAGCACCGTCGTGATGAGGGCGTACCAGACGACCGCCACGAGCAGCAGCGGGATGACGCGCTGGTTGCGGTTGTAGATGACCTGCACGGTGTAGAACAGCTCGGGCAGCGCGACGATGAACACGACCGAGGTGCCCTTCACGAGCCCGATGATCTCGTTGAAGGCGTTCGGCACGATGGCCCGAGCGGCCTGCGGCAGCGTGATGCGGAAGAAGCGGATGCTGCGGGGCAGGCCGAGCGCGCCGGCGGCCTCGAGCTGGCCCTGGTCGACCGAGAGGATGCCGGCCCGGATGATCTCGGCCGAATAGGCGGCCTGGTGCAGCGACAGGCCGATGGCCGCCGCGGCGAACGCGCTGATGAGCGTCGTCGTGGGGAACTCGACGATCCAGAAGTCCGTGGTGAACGGCGTGCCGAGTCCGAGCGTCGGATACAGGTATCCGAGGTTGTACCAGACGAGGATCTGCACGACGAGCGGCACGGACCGGAAGAACCAGACGTACCACCATGCCGCCGCGTTCAGCAGCGGCGACTTCGACAGGCGGAAGACGGCGAGCACGGCGCCGAGCACGAAGCCCGCGACGCCCGAGACGACCGTGAGACCGAGCGTCAGCCACAGGCCGTTGATCACCGACGGTGCGAAGAAGTACTCCGCGAACACGTCCCATTGCCACTGCGGGTTCGTCGCGAGCGACCACAGGAACTGGAGGATGACGAATGCGACGATCGCAGAGAACGCCCAGCGACCCCAGTGCTTGACGGGCACGACCCGGAGGCCGGCGTCCGGCCGGCCGCCCGTGGGGCCGGCCTGCGCCCCGGAGTCCGCCGAGGCATCCGCCGGTCGCTCGCTCGCCGACGTCGCCTCGCCGGTCGCGGCATCCGCGTCACTCGTGGGCGTCGCCGTTCCTGCCGGATGCGCCGTGGTCTCGGATCGGGGGGCGACGATGCGGCTCATGCGCGGACTCCTTCGGTGACGAGCGCCTTGTCGAACGCGTGGATGCCGATCTGGTCGGCCGGGAGCGACGGGTCGAAGCGAGGCGTGTACCCGCTCGCCAGGTACAGCGCGACGGCTTCGGGCTGGCGCGGCCCGGTCGTGAGCGTCACGGCGGTGTAGCCGCGGCTCCGCGCGACGGCCTCGAGTTCGGCGACGACCCGTCGACCGAGGCCGCGGCCACGATGATCGGGGTGCGTCCACACGCGCTTGAGTTCGGCGGTGCGGTCGTCGAACCGCTTGAACGCACCGCCCGCGATCGGCTCGCCGTCGTCCAGGATGACGAGGAACGCGCCGTGGGGCGGCGCGAAGTCCGACGCCGGATATCGGGTCAGCTCCGTGCTCGCACGTTCGCCGAAGAAGTCGCCGTAGCGGCCGTCGTACTCGCGCTCGAGGTCGGCGAGCAACGGCTTCGCCAACGTGTCGTCCGCGCTCACGTGCCGCACGCTCAACTGGGTGGTCATCGCTCACTCCGTCCTGCTCGTCGATGCATTCCGCTGCCGAGATGGAGCGGGTCGAGTCGAAGCTACGGAGCGGCGAAGGGCGGGGCAACGGGGTGATTCATGGGGCGACCGATAGCGTCACCCCACGTCAACTCCGACGCGAGAACGTCGGAATGGCGGCCTTCACGGATCGACACATGACGAATTCCGTCGTCGGCATGTGGCGAACTCCTACGCCGGCGCAGGCGGTGCCGGTTCAGGCTGTGGTGAATCGCCCCAGTCGGAAGATGCCCGACGACGGACGCCCGTCGGCCAGGTCGGCGAGGATGCGGCCGACCGCGGGCGTGAACTTGAAGCCGTGCCCCGAGAAGCCGGCGCCGACCGTGATCGGCCCCGAGGCGTCGAGCACGAAGGTCGAGTCGGGCGTGGTCGTGTACGTGCAGCTGATCGGGGTCGCGACGTCGGCGTCGACGCCGGGCAGCCATTCGCGGGCGTACCGGCGGAGCGCCGCGAACTGCACGGGCTCGGCCTCGTAGTCGCGCCGGTCGGGATCGACCACGGGGCCGACCCCGTGCCATCCGGCCTTGACGCCCTCGCCTGGGGTGAACATGCCGTAGGTGCCCGAGTACCACCAGTCGTCGTCGGCACCCGGATGGTGGTTGAATCCCGGCCAGGTGATCGTCTCGTCGCGCACAGCGAAGTGCGCGGGCTGCTCCTGCGTGACGACGAGGCGCGGCAGGGCGACGAGGCCGCCGAGCAGCTTCGAGGTCCAGCCGCCGACGGCCACCACTGCGCGGCGGGCCGTGATCGTTCCGCGATCGGTCTCGACCTGCACGCGGTCGTCGTCGAGCACGCGGATGCTGCGCACGGGGGTCTCATGCCGGACGTCGGCTCCGCGAGCGGCCGCCGCCGACTGGAACGCCCGCACCGCGGCATCCGCGTTCAGACGACCGGCCGTCGGCAGGTGCAGGGCCCTCGTCGTGAATCGCAGGCCCGGCCAGCGTCGCCCCGCCTCTTCGGGCGGCAGGAACTCGCTCGGGATGCCGGCCGCGGCGAGCGCGGCGTGCACGTGGTCGTGGCCGGGATTGCGCCCGTGGTCGACGAGGCCCACCTGGTCGAGGATCGCGGTGCCCGTCTCGGCCTCGAGCTCGCGCCACTCGAGCTGCGACTCGAGCAGCATGGCGACGTGTGCGGGCTCGGCGTACGCGAGGTTGAAGTTGCGGGAGGCACCGTGCGAGGCGCCGTTGCGATGGCCCGGCGCGAAGCGTTCGAGCAGGGTGACCTCGCGACCGCGGCGCGCGAGGTTCCACGCGGCCGAGGAGCCCATCGCTCCCCCGCCGATCACCACGACGTCGGTGTCGAGCGCGTTCATGAGGCGACGCCGAGCTCGTCGCGCCCGGCCTCAGCTCCGGCGTGCACGTCGATGGTGAACGCGAGCAGCCGGAATGTGCGGCCCCCGTCGACGATCTCGCGCTCGCGGTCGGTGAGGCGGGTGAACCCCAGCTTCTCGTAGAGCGCGTGCGCCCCCACCATCTGCGGGCCGCTGTTCATGACGACCCGGTCGAGCCCACGCTGCCGGGCGAGTTCGATGACATGGCGGGTGAGGAGCGCGCCGACACCGCGTCCGCGAGCCGACGGGTCGACGGCGAGCAGCCGGAAGTCGAGTTCGCCGGGCTCCGCGAGCGGGGAGATGGTGCGGCCCGGCCGAGGCGTCGCGACGGAACCGAGCAGGGCGCCCGTCGCGGCATCCGCGGCGACCCACACCTCGTGCTCGGCGGCGCGATCGCCGACGGCGAGGATCGAGGCGCGGTATCCGTCGGAGATCTCGTAGTCGAGCTCGTAGGCGCGAAGCGACAGGGCGGCGACCTCGTCGTAGTCGTCGGGTCGTGCGAGACGCACCTGTGTCTGCTGGGTGTCGCTCATCGATCCTCGATCCTACGGGCGACACCTGACACGCCGCTCACCGGGCCGCTCCTCGAGACTCGGCGAGTCGGCCAACGGGCGCCGAGGCGGCCTCGACGACGGCCGCGGCATCCGCTTCGACGCCGCCGCCGACCGCCGGCCGCAGCGCATACGGATCTCCGGGCCCCCAGAGCGTGCTCGGGAACTCGCGCCGCGCGACGGGCGCGACCTCGGCCGCGAACCGCTCGATGAGCTCGACCTGCTGCTCGACCGGCAGTGTCGTCGGCAGGCTGATCGACTGCAGGTCGTGCCCGAGTGCGCCGTGGAAGCGGCCGATCTTGTCGATGACCTGCTGCGGGCTGCCGACGAGCGCGGGCCCCTCGGCGATCGCGTGGTCGATGTCGCGGAACGTCGAGTTGTTGCCAGGCACGTTCGTCGCCGCGACGAGCGCTTCGTAGACCGGGCCGTACAGCTCGCGCGCCTGCTGCGTCGTGTCGGCGATGAACAGCGCACCGGCGCCGGCCCCCACGTACGCGAACCGCGGATCGTGGCCGTGACGGGCGACCTCGTCGCGGTAGTGCTGCACGAGCACCGCGTAGTTGCGCAGCGGCTGGATCGCGTTCGCACTGAACAGCGGGTCGCCCCAGCGCGCGGCCAGTGCAGCCGAGGCGAGCGTGGTCGCCGACCCGTGCCACACCCGCGGCGCCCCGGCGTACGGCCGCGGCAGCGTCGTGGTGCCGCGCTGCGCACGCGTGTACGGCGTCGCCTCCCAGTCGACGTCGGTCTCACGCCAGAGCCGTCGCAGCAACGCGTACCGGTCGGCGAGGAGCTCCCACTGGTCGTCGATCTCGAGCCCGAAGAGCGGGAACTGCGCCGCCTCGTTGCCCTTGCCGATCGTGAGGTCGAGGCGCCCGCGCGAGAGCTGGTCGATGGTCGCGTAGTCCTCGGCGACGCGCACCGGGTCGAGCACCGACAGCACGGTCACCCCCGTCTGAAGTCGGATGGTCGACGTCACGGCCGCGATCGCACCGAGCAGCACGGTGGGCGACGACGAGAGGAAGTGTCCCGCGTGGCGCTCCCCCACCGCGAAGGCGTCGAAGCCGAGGCGCTCGGCCCGGCCGGCGAACTCGACGGTCTGGTCGAGCCGTTCCGCCGGGCTCACGAGCCGGCCGGTGAGCGGGTTCCGAACGTACGGGACGATATCGAGGATCTGGAAGCGCATGGATTCTCTCCGCTCGAAGGTCAGGCGATGTCAGCGACGTCGCGTTCGATCGGCGTCTTCTCGCCAGCCTCGATGCCGACGGGCAGCCGGTTGCCCGCGGGCGGCAGTGGGCACGTGGCGTGGTCGGTGTAGGCGCAGGGCAGGTTCACGGCTCGGTTGAAGTCGAGCAGCACGCCGCCGTCGGCGTCGGGAGCGTCGATCTCGAGGGAGCGATTGGCTGCGTAGGTG
Source organism: Agromyces fucosus (assembly GCF_004134865.1). Classification (GTDB taxonomy): domain Bacteria; phylum Actinomycetota; class Actinomycetes; order Actinomycetales; family Microbacteriaceae; genus Agromyces; species Agromyces fucosus. Next base: position 382,321 of record NZ_SDPO01000004.1, read on the forward strand.
GTGAGCCCGCTCGTGGCGTCGGTGAAGAGCACGGTGAGCGTTCCGGGCGCGTGGCCGTTGAACGCGACGAGCCGGAAGGTCTCGCCGCGCAGCTCGAACTCCACCTCGCCGGGCACCTCGTAGACGTGCTGCAGGCCCTCGGCGGCCGAGCCGACCGTGACCTCGCGTGCCGTCTCGGCGGGGACGAACCGCCCGCGAGCGAGCCAGCGCGGGTTCGGCAGGTAGGTGGGCGTGCCCGTGAAGCGCGCCAGGTAGGGGTTCGAGGGGTCGCGAGGTCGCACGATGTCGCGGCCACCGCGGCGCGCCACCTCGACGGCGACGTCACCGGCTCGCACCACGACACCGCCGCGCTCGACGATCGGACCGAAGGCGTGGCGCCCCGTGATGCCCGTGCCGTCGGCTGCCACGAGGGACTCGCCGTCGTCGAGTTCGACGACGGGCCCCGTGGCATCCGTCCACCAGTTGCCCGGGATGCCGTCGTAGCGGGTGGGCGTCTCGTCGAGCCAGTGGATCGCGGTCACGGCGAGGAAGCCGTGCGGGTCGGCCCGACGGGCCTCGTGGTCGCGGTGCCAGTCCTCCCACTCGCGGGCGAAGGCCGCGCGATCAAACTTGGCGGTGGTGGCAGGAGTAGCGGCGGTGGCGGTGGCAGTGGCGTCGAGTGTCGTCATGTCGCCACTGTCATGCCTGCGAGCCTGCATCGCCAGCGGCTCCGTCACGGATCGCCGCCGACCGCAACATCCGGTCACGGGACGAGGGAGGGGCCGTCATGGAACGCCGCAAACGCAGAAATCCCGGCCTCGTTCGAGACCGGGATTTCTTGTGCGTTCTGACGAACGTTTGGTTGCGGGGGCAGGATTTGAACCTACGACCTCTGGGTTATGAGCCCAGCGAGCTACCGAACTGCTCCACCCCGCGGCACAAGAAGAAACTCTATCACGAGTGTCGGGCCCCGTCGAATCGAGGCGGAGGAGGTGATGAAACGAGCGGCGGATGCCGCGGCATCCGCTTTCACGCACCCGAAGAGGTGTGCACGGACTGCACAGTTCGCCCGATTCGATGGAGGAATCCGCAACGATCCCGCCGCGAGCTGCACCCGATCCCCCATTCTTTGTTAGGAATCTTTCCAAACTCGATCCGAGCTTGCTAGGTTCACCGCAACCGTTCACCCAGCACGGCTCCGACGACGATCGATGAGGATTCAATGTCACCACGCCACCTGCTCCGCGGAGCGGCCGTCACGGCCGCCGCCGCCGCGCTCATCGCCGCTTCGGCGGTCTCCCCCGCACTCGCCCACGGAAACGGCGGCCATGGCCAGGGCCACCACGATCACGCCGGCTCCGGCGGCCCGGCCGACATCAACGGCTACCGCTCCGTCGGCTACCTCATGGCGGACACCCCGGTCACCCGCGACTACCAGATCGAGGACCTCCTGCGCACGGGGGCCATCGATGACGTCACCCACATCAACTACGCCTTCGGCAACGTCACGACGAACCTGAAGTGCGAGATCACGGATGTCCCGGGCGAGGGCGACGCCCAGAACGACTACCTGCGGCTCGTGTCGGCGGCCGACTCCGTCGACGGCAAGAAGGACAAGGCGAACAAGCACCAGCGGCTCGCCGGCAACTTCAATCAGTTGAAGAAGCTGAAGGAGGTCAGCCCCGACACGAAGGTGCTCATCTCCCTCGGCGGCTGGACCTGGTCGGACAACTTCTCCGAGGCGGCATCCACCCCCGAGAGCCGCGCCGCGCTCGTCTCCTCGTGCATCGACGTCTACCTCAAGGGCGACCTGCCGAAGGTCGGCACCCTCGGCGGCCCGGGCGCCGCGGCCGGCATCTTCGACGGCATCGACGTCGACTGGGAGTGGCCCGTCAACGGCGGCGAGACGGCGAACGCGAAGCCCGAGGACAAGGAGAACTTCCTCGCGCTCATGGAGGAGTTCCGCGCGCAACTCGATGCCTACGGCGCCGAGACGGGCGAGGACTACCTGCTCACCGCGTTCGGCCCCGCCGGCGGCTGGAACACGAACGCGGGCGGCTGGAACACCGCTCGCCTCTTCGACTCGATCGACTGGCTCAACGTGCAAGGCTACGACTACGCCGGCGGATGGACCGGCAACACCGGGCACCAGGGCAACCTGCACCCCGACGGCGCCAACAACTGGGGCCTCGCGATCGACAACGCCATCGCGCTCTACACCGCCGGCGGCGCCCGCCCCGACCAGCTGAACGTCGGCCTCGCGGCCTACGGGCAGGGCTGGACCGGAGTGACAGTCGGCGACCGCGCCGGATGGACTCCCGACCCCGCGGTCACCTCGCTCGGCACGAAGCCGTACTACGAGATCCGCGACCTCGGCGAGGCGTACTTCGACCCCGCACTCGGCGCCTCGTGGCGGTACGACGCCGCGAGCGGCCAGTGGTGGAGCCTCGACGACCCGAACTCGGTCACCGCGAAGGCCGAGTGGCTCGCCTCCCAGGGCTACGGCGGCGCGATGTGGTGGGACCTCTCGGGCGACTACCGGGGCGAGCTCGGCAGCGCACTCGGCGACGCCCTGCGGTCAGCTGAGGAGGGCCCGCTCGACTGATTCCGGAGAACAGCGGATGCCTCGGAGCAGACTCGCTCCGAGGCATCCGTGCTGTTCAGGGGCCGTGGCCGCGACGAGCGCCGACCTGCTCAGGCCGATGGCGTGCGCGGCACCGCGACGAGCTCGTACGAGAGCGGCAGCCACTGCTCGGCGGGCCAGCCGTACATGCCCTCGCCCACCTCGACGGTCGCCGGGAAGATGCGCCACGGCACGCGGTAGTGCTCGGTGAACGTCTCGACGTCGAGGCCGGCCTCGCGGAGCGCCCCGAAGACCTCGGCGAGCGGATGCATCCACTCCCACGTGCATGCGTTGGCGAGGGATGCCTCGGCGTCGGCGTAGTCGCTGGAATCGTCGATGACGTCGGGCGACTCGTTCGAGTACGGGTAGGCGAACACCGGCAGGCCGCCGGGCCCGCCGTCGCCGTCGAACACGAACGCGGCGGGGTGCCCGTCGGCGAAGACGAACCGGCCGCCGGGCTTCACGAACCACGCGACGATGCGCGCCCACTCCGCGACATCCGGAAGCCAGCCGATCGTGCCCCACGAGGTGAACACGAGGTCGAACGACTCGGGCTCGGGCAGCATGTGGCGGGCATCGTAGACGTTCGCCTCGATGAACCGGGCGCGGTGCGAGAGCTCGAGCTCTTCGGCGATGCGGCGCGCCTCGGCGACCGCCTGCGGCGAGAAGTCGATACCGACGACGGTGGCGCCGAGATTCGCGAGCGACAGGGTATCGGAGCCGAAGTGGCACTGCAGGTGCAGCACCCGCACACCCTCGAGGCCGTTCGGATAGAGCCGGTCGAGCGTCTCCCGCACGATCGGGTCGAGCACGTCGCCGCCCTCGCGGAGCCGGGTGCGGTCGTACATCTCGGATGCCACGTGCACCGCGACGCGTTCGTCCCAGTTCGCGAGATTGTCGTCGAGCCACTCGCCTCCGCGCAGGTCGACGCCCACGTCACTCCGCCTTGGTGGCTTCGAGCAGCTTCGCGATGATCTCGGCGAGCTGCGCGTCGGCGGCGCCGTACGCAGCCCAGTCGCCGGCAGCGAGCGCGGCCTGCTTGTTCTTCAGCGCCTGCGACGCCTGGTTCAGCAGCGCCTGCACCTCATCGCTCGGCGCCGTCGGATCGGTCGGCGTCTCGCCGCCCTCCTCGGTCGGCGGCGGCGTCGCGCCCGGATCCACCTCGTTGTCACCGGCATCGGCACCCGAGTCGCCGCCGAAGAGCACGTCGAGCGCGAGGTCGAGCGTGTCCTGGAAGGCGATCTGGTCGCCGAAGGCGACGAGCACCTTCTGCAGCAGCGGATAGCTCGTGTTGCCGGTCGACTCGACGTAGACGGGTTGCACGTAGAGGAGGCCGCCGCCCACCGGCACCGTCAGCAGGTTGCCGTTGATCACGTTCGACTGACCCTGCTTCAGCAGGTTCAGCGATTGCGAGACCGTCGGGTCGGAGTTGAACTTGGCCTGCACCTGACCGGGGCCTGGCACGTTGTCGTCTTCGGGCAGCGTCAGCAGCCTGAGCTTGCCGTACCCGTCGGCGCGTTCGCCGTCGGTGGCACCGGCATCGGCGTCGACCGCGAGATAGCCGCGCAGGACGTTGCGGCTCTGCTCGCCGCGCGCCTCGGGGATGAAGGTCGAGTAGAGCGAGTATGCCGGCTCGTCTTGACCGGGCATCTGCATCGTCAGGTAGTACGGCGGCTGCAGCAGCGTGCTGCCGGTGTCGGCGGTCGGGTCCTTCGGCGTCGTCCACGCGTCTTCACGCGAGTAGAACGGAACCGCTTCGGTCACGTGGTAGCGGCCGAGCACCTCACGCTGCACCTTGAACAGGTCGGACGGGTAGCGCACGTGGCTCATGAGGTCGCCCGACATCTTGCTCATCGGTTCGAGCGTCGTCGGGAAGACCTTCTGCCAGGTCTGGAGGATCGGGTCCTTCTCGTCCCACGCGTAGAGCGTCACGGTGCCGTCGTACGCGTCGACCGTGGCCTTCACCGAGTTGCGGATGTAGTTGACCTCGTCGAAGGCGAGCGTCGGCGCTTGCGTCTCGCTGTCGGCGATCGCCTCGCTCATGCTGACCTTGTTGGAGTACGGGTACTGGTCGGAGAGGGTGTACCCGTCGACGATCCAGACGACCTTGCCGTCGACGACCGACGGGTAGGTGTCGGAATCGAGCGTCAGGTACGGGGCGACCTTCTGCACGCGCTGCACGGGGTCGCGGTCGTAGAGGATCTGCGAGTCGGTCGTGACCTGGTCGGAGAGGAAGATCTGCTCGGACTGGAACTTCAGCGCGTACACGAGCTTCGTGAAGGCGTTGTCGAGCTTGGGACCGCCGTCGCCCGCGAAGGTCGTCTGCGTCTGGTCGGCGCCCTCGGAGCCCGACGGATAGTCGAGCTCGATTGGCTTCGCGTCCTTCGGCGCACCGACGATCGAGTACGCGGGCGAATTCTCGCCGAAGTACACGCGCGGCTGGAAGTCGCCGAGCACGCCCGACGAGGGAATGCCGGACTGCAGGAACACCGGCTGGCCGTCGACCGAGCGCTGGTTGCCCGCAGCGGCGACCAGTCCGTAGCCGTGCGTGTAGACGAGGTGCGAGTTGAACCAGGTCTCGGCGTCGCCGAGGCCCGAGAGGTTCACGTCGCGCACCGCGACGACCGTGTCTTGCGAGGCGCCGTCGATCTCGTACCGGTCGACGTCGAGGGCCGACGGGAACTGGTAGTACTGGCGGAACTGCTCGAGCTGCTGGAATGCCGGGCCGATCACGAGCGGGTCCATCAGGCGGATGCTCGCCGTCGTCGCGGCGTCTTCTCGCAGCGCACCCTGCTCGGCATCGGTCTTCGCCTCGAACGGGATCTCCTCGACGTCGGCGATGCCGTACGCGTCTCGAGTGAGGTCGATGTTGCGCTGGATGTACGGCTCCTCGAGCGAACGCGCGCTCGGGTCGACCTGGAAGCGCTGGATGACCCAGGGGTAGAGGGAGCCGATCAGCAGGCTCGAGACCACGAGCAGCGCCGTGCCGACGAGGGGCAGGCGCCAGCGCCCGATGATCGCGGTGATGAAGAAGAGCACGGCGACGACCGCGGCGATCGCGGCGAGGATGCCCCGGCCCGGGATCGTGGCGTTGACGTCGGTGTAGGAGGCACCCGTGATGAGGGAGCCGGTCTCGGTCACCGTCGCGTACTGGTCGAGCCAGATGCTGACGGCCTGCAGCAGCAGGTAGATGCCGGCGGTCACCGCGATCTGGATACGCGCCGACTTCGAGATGACGATCTCGCGACCGCTCACGCGGAGCGCGCCGTAGAGGTAGTTCGTGGCGATGACGAGCAGCAGCGACAGCAGCACGACGGCGGAGGCGAAGCCCACGACGGAGCGGTAGAACGGCAGCTCGAACACGTAGAAGCCGACGTCGAACCCGAACTGCGGGTCGGTCGTGCCGAACGGCGTGCGGTTCAGCCACGCGAGGGTGCCCTCCCAGCGGCTCGACGCCGAGACGCCGGCGAAGATGCCGAGCACCACCGGGATGCCGTACATCGCGAGCCGGCGCAGCGGCTCGAACACCTCTTGGTAGCGGTCGAGCTGCGAGTTCAGCTTCGCGTAGACGGGACGCGAACGATAGGCGATCTGGATGGATCCCCAGACGGGCAGCGCCATGGCCACGAAGCCGACGAGGAAGAGCACGATGCGTGCGATCCACTCGGTGGTGAGCACCGAGAGGAAGCCGAGCTGGTCGTACCAGAGCACGTCGGCGTAGATGCCGGCGAAGGCGAAGAACGCGACGACGAGCGCGGCAACGACGCCGATCGTGATCGCGATCGGGGCGCGCCTGCGCGGGATCCTCGGTTCTTGCGGCTGTGCTGACACTCTCGGCCTCGTGTTCGGTCGGGATGGGATCGGGATTCCATCCTAGAGTTGCGTTCCTTTGAATCGCCTGTTCAGGCGGGACAGGAGGGGTAGGACCCCGTCACGTCGCCGTCGGCGACGTCTTCGACGATCGTGCGGGCCTCGTCGAGGGTCTTCACGGCGAACACCGTTACGCCGTCGGGCACGTTGCCACTCACTTCGTCGCAGTTCGACTCGGGGGCGAGGAACCAGTCGGCACCGGCGCGCTCGGCGCCCCAGAGCTTCTGGCGGATGCCTCCGATGGGTCCGACCCGGCCGGCCGAGTCGATGGTGCCCGTGCCCGCGAAGATCTCGCCGCCCGTCATTGGCCCGGGCGTGAGCTTGTCGACGATGCCGAGCGCGAACATCATGCCGGCGCTCGGGCCGCCGACGTCGTCGAGTTGCAGCTCGACGTCGATCGGGAACTCGTAGACCATGCGCACGCCCACGCCGATGACGGCCGTGCCGTCGCGGTCGACGGGGGTCACCTCGACGGTCAGCGGGGCGCCGTCGCGGATGATGTCGACCTGCGCCGGGGCATCCGTGCCGTGCTCGCGCACCGCCGTCTGGAGTTCGGTGATCGAGTTCACGTCGGTGCCGTCGAACGAGACGATGACGTCTCCCTCTTCGAGGATGCCGTCGGCGGGCGAGCCCTCGAGGAGCCCGGCGACCGTCACCTCGCGCGGGAAGTCGTAGTCGAGCTCGACGAGCGCGGCCGCGATCGCGTCTTGTTGGGAGTCGACCATGGCGGCTTGGTTCTGGGCGTCGCGGTCTTCGCTGCTGATGCCCGGCGGGAAGATCGCCTCGACCGGGATGACGGAGCGCGTGCGATCGAACCACGCGGCCAGCACCTCGAGCCAGTTCGGCGTCTGGCCGGGGCGACCGACGACCGAGACCGTGAGGAGGTTGAGCTCGCCGTCGGTGGGGTAGGTGGTCTCATCGGGGATCTCGATGAGCGGCACCTCTTCGTCGTCTCCGTTCTCGGCGACGCCGAGGGTGTCGTAGACGGGACCGGGCTGCTCGATCACGTAGGGCGACGGCATGAACGCGAAGATCACGCCGATCACGATCGCGACCGTGATCGCGATCCATCCGATGCGCTCGCGCAGTGGGCGACGCCCCTCGTTCGGCTCGGACTTCCAGCGGGACTGGTCTGGCGCTGAGGTGTGGTCCGACCCTGGGGTCTCGTCGTCGAAGATGCTCAACCGACATCCTTCCGGGCGGTGTTCGAACTCGCGTGCCGGCCCTGTTCGCGAAGGGCGGACACCCGGAACGCCCAGCCTAGGCCATTTCCCAGACACTCCGCCGTGCCCCCGCGTTACGGTTGAACCAGACGCGACTGGGAGGTGGCGAAAGTGGCCGATCGGCAAGATGAGCCCGACGACCGGAGCCCCGAAGACGAGTTCCGCGAGATGCTCCGCGAGATGCTCTCGGGCGGCGGCGGCATCGATCCGTCGAGCCTCGCGGGCGCAGCAGGCCTGCCCAACGACCCGGCGAGCCTGGCAGCACTGTTCTCGCAATTGCAGCAGGCGATGAACAAGGCCGACGACGGCATCGACTGGGGCGTGGCGGTCAAGCAGGGAGAGGAGCGCGCCGCGAGCGGCCAGCTCCAGGTCGGCGACGACGAGCGAGCGCGGTTCGACCAGGCCTTCCAGGTCGCCTCGCTGTGGCTCGACGAGGCCGTCGACTTCGGCGCACTGCCCACCACTCCCGAGCTCATGACGCGACGCGCGTGGGTCGCCGCCACGATGCCGATCTGGTCCCAGCTGGCAGAGCCCGTCGCCCTCTCGATCTCCGACGCGCTCACGCGGGTCATGAGCGAGCAGGCTCCCGAAGAGATGCGCTCGATGATCGAGGGCGCGAGCCGCATGATGCGCGGCATCGGCGGAGCACTGTTCGCGATGCAGCTCGGCCAGGTCGTCGGCCAGCTCGCCACCGAGGTCGTCTCGGGCGGAGACATCGGCATCCCCCTCCTCGACGACGGCCGTGCCGCGATCCTGCCGCAGAACGCCGCGGAGTTCGGCAACGACCTCGACATCCCGACCGATCAGATCGAGCTCTACCTCGCCGTTCGCGAGCTCGCCCACGCGCGCCTCTTCCGGCACGCGCGCTGGCTGCGCCTCCACCTCATCACCGCCATCACGGCGTTCGCCCGCGGCATCGACATCGACACCGACCGGCTCGAGGAGCTCGCAGAGGGCTTCGACCCGTCGAACACCGAAGAGCTGCGCAACGCCGTCGTCAACGGTGCGCTGATCCGCGCGAAGAGCGAGTCGCAGCAAGCGGCGCTCGCACGTCTCGAGACGATGCTCGCGCTCGTCGAGGGCTGGGTCGACGCGGCGACCGCCGATGCCACGGCTCGACTGCCGAAGTCCGTCGCCATCGCCGAGACGATCCGTCGCCGCCGCGCTTCGGGCGGTCCGGCCGAGTCGGCCTTCGCGACCCTCGTCGGCCTCGAACTGCGGCCACGCCGCCTTCGCGAGGCGACCGCCATGTGGCGCGCGGTCACCGATGCGGTGGGCGTCGAGGCGCGCGACGCCCTCTGGTCGCATCCCGACCTGCTGCCGACCGCCGAAGACCTCGACGACCCCACGGGCCTCATCGCTCGCCTCACGGGCACCGAGACCACCGAGGCCGACGACGAGTTCGACCAGGCCCTCGAACAGCTGCTCCGCGGAGAGACGCCGGCGGCGCCCGGCGAAGACGGCGAAGAACCCCCGAGCTGAACGCGGGCTGAGCCGCCGCGCTGAACGACTCGCAGGCCGAGCCGTTCCCGCGCGCGCGAACCTGTGGAGGGATTCCGCGGATCGGCGCGCGATTCCGGCATGCTCTCGGCATGTCCCCGCGCATCGACCCGGTCCTGCCCATCGTATGGCGCTCCCCCACCGAGTTGCAGTTCGGTGCCACGCCGCGCGTCGTGCTGCACGATCCCGGCGCGTTCGAGACGGGGCTCATCTCGGCGCTCCGGCACGGCGCATCGACCTCGACCCTCGAAACCATCGGCACGGCCCTCGGCGGCACTCCCGACGACGTGCGGGCATTGCTCGAGCTGCTCGCCCCGGCGTTCGAAGCGGTGACGGATGCCGCGGCATCCGCTCGACCGCGACATCGCATCGCCGTGGACGCACCGCGCGAGATCGCCGACCGCCTCGCCGAGCACCTCACGATGCTCGGCTACGAGCCGGTGCGCGCCGATGACGATGCGCTCGCGGCCGAGGACGTGGCGCTCGCGGTCATCGCCGCGACCTGGGTGGTCTCGCCCGCCCGGCACCTGCCGTGGCTGCGTGCCGACGTGCCGCACCTCGCGGTCGTGTTCGACGACGAGGGCGCGCGCGTCGGCCCGCTCATCGAGCCGGGCGACGGGCCGTGCCTGCGCTGCCTCGAGCTGGCACGGCGCGACGCCGACCCCGCCTGGCCCGTGATCGCCGCCCAACTCGCCGGTCGTCCGGCAGCGAGCTGCACGCCGAGGGCCGTGCACGATGTCGCCGCACTCGTCGCCTCAGTCGTCGACGACCGACTCGCCTGGTCGCGGCACCCGCTGCGGGGCGCCTCGATCAGGCTCGGCCGACCGGGCGAGACCGCGACGCCGGCGCAGCACCCGTGGCACCCCGAGTGCGGGTGCCGAGCTCCTGCAGGAAGCGCGACGGCTCCCGTTCGCCTCGATACCCGCCGCCCTGACGCGGCCAGCTCAACTCGAGGCGCCGCCGTGCCCGCGTGATGCCGACGTACAGCAGTCGCCGTTCCTCGTCGATGGCGTCGAAGCTCTTCGCGTAGGCGATCGGGAGCATGCCCTCGGTCAGTCCGACGATGTAGACGTGGTCCCACTCGAGGCCCTTGGCCGAGTGCATGGTCGCCAGCGTCACGGCGGCGACGGTCGGCTCGTGCTGGGCCTCGGCCCGGGCGCGCAGCTCGTCGGCGAACGTCCGGAACGTCGTGCCGGGCGGCGCGTCGTCGACGAGCCTCGCGATCGCGTTCAACGACTCCCATCGGGCGCGCACCGCGCCCGGACCGTCGGGCGCCTGTGCGCTCCAGCCGAGGGCGCGCAGCACGTCGCTGACCGACTTGAAGAGCGGCTCGCCCGCCACGGTGAGCGCGGCGGCGCGCAGGGCGTGCACCGCTTCGCGCACCTCGGGCTGGTCGAAGAAGCGCGAGGCACCGCGCACGCGCGAGGCCACCCCGACCTCGTCGAGCGCCCGCTCGAGGATCGCGGTCTGCGAGTTCACGCGCATCAGCACCGCGATGGACTCGGGTGCGGCACCGGCGTCGATGCTCGCGCGGATGCGGGTCGCGACGCCTCGGGCCTCGGCGAGGTCGTCGGCGTACTCGGTGATCGAGGGCTCGCCGGTGTCCTTCAGGGAAGTCTGCGGCTTCGTCGCACCCGACGGCGTCGGGGTGGCGGCTGACGCCGGCGCCGCGGCATCCGTCTCGTCTGCATCGGTGACGGCCTCGAGCCGCAACGCGCCCGCACGACCTCGCATGAGCCGGTTCGCAGTGTCGACGATCTCGCTCGTCGAACGGTAGTTGCGCTCGAGCCGCACGACCGTGGCGCCCTCGTAGCGGCGCTCGAAGTCGAGCAGGTAGTCGGCGCTCGCGCCCGCGAACGAGTAGATGGTCTGGCTGGCGTCTCCGACGACGCAGAGATCGCGGCGACCGCCGAGCCAGAGGTCGAGCAGCTGCTGCTGCGCGGGCGAGACGTCCTGGTACTCGTCGACGATGAAGTGACGGTAGCTCTCGCGCACGTGCATGGCGACGGATGCCTCGGACTCGATCATTCCGGCCATGGCGAGCAGCACGTCTTCGAAGTCGAGCATGCGCCGTTCGTCCTTCAGCGACTCGTAGGCGTCGACGACCGCGAGGAACTGCTCTGCGGTGAGGTTGCCCGGCGCACCCCGCGTCGCGAGGCGAGTGGCGTAGCTCTCTGGCCCAGCCCCAGAGACCTTGCGCCACTCGATCTCGGCCGCGACGTCGCGCAGGGTCGCCGTGTCGACCCGCACCCGAGCACGCTCGGCCGCCTGGCCGAGCAGACGCCCCTTGAACTCGAGCACCCGGGGCGCACCGCCGCCGACGACGATCGGCCAGAAGTGGTTGAGCTGCGCGAGGGCCGCCGCGTGGAACGTGCGCGCCTGCACGGCACCCGCTCCGAGGGCCCTGAGCCGCGCCCGCAGCTCGGCGGCGGACCGCGAGGTGAAGGTCAGGGCCATCACCCGGGCCGGGTCGTAGGTCCCCGAGGCCACGCCGTACGCGATGCGATGGGTGATCGCCCGGGTCTTGCCGGTGCCCGCGCCCGCGAGCACGCACACGGGCCCGAGCAACGCCTCTGCCGCGACGCGCTGCTCGTCGTCGAGCGCGTCGAGCAGGGGGTCGGACACAGTCACGACGTCGACCAAGCGAGCCCCGCCCCCTCGGCATCGAGCGGGGCGCCGTACCAGCGCTCGAGCAGCCAGCGTGCGATCGAGATGCCTCCCGGCAGCCCGATCTCGGCCTGCGCGGCGACGATCTCGTCACGTGAGAACCAGCGGAGCTCGAGGATCTCCTCACCGTCGGGCACCGCCGAAGAGGGCACCGCGCCCGCTGCGATGCGCGCCGTGAAGCCCAGCATGAGACTCGCCGGGAACGGCCACGGCTGCGAGGCGACGTACTCGACCCGGTCGACGAGGATGCCCGCCTCCTCCTCGATCTCGCGCACCACAGCTGCCTCGAGCGCCTCGCCGGGCTCGACGAAGCCCGCGAGCAGCGAGTAGCGGTTCTGCGCCCAGAGGGCGTTCGATCCGAGCAGCACGCGGTCGTCGTCATCGGTCACGAGCACGATGACGGCAGGATCGGTGCGCGGGAAGTGCAGGCTCTCGTCGACCGTGCACCGCCGGGCCCACCCGGCCTGCACGGGAGTCGTCTCGGCGCCGCAGCGCGGGCAGCGACCGTGGCGTTCGTGCCAGTTCGCGAGGGCGACGGCCTCGACCAGGAGGCTCGAATCGCGAACGCCCAGCACGGCCGCGGCATCGCGGAGTCCCTGCCACCTGGCCGATTCGGGCTCGATGGTCGCCGCGGCATCCTCATCGAAGACCCGCAGTTCGAAGCGGGAGCCGTCGGCCCGGCCGAGGTAGCAGCGCAGCACCGGCTCGGGAAGGGCGTGCGGGTGCGACAGCTGCAGCGCCGGCGCCGAACCGTCGATGCGCTCGGCCATCAGCGCCCGCCCCCGGTGCACGGCAACGACCTTCGTCTCGGGGTCGGCGTCGAGCACGGCCTCGAGCTCGCCATCCGCGCGCGACGCGGCATCCCGGTCGATCGTCGATTGCGCGAACACCGGCGATGTCGGTTCGATCACGTGCCACCCCTCGTTGCCCGGGTCGGAGTCGGAGTCGGCCGGAAGGCGTGGCGGTCGCCCGCAGTCGCGATTGCCTGCTTAAGCTGAATGCCATGGCCAGACCTCCTCTCACTCTAGCCGCGTTGGCCACGGCGGCGGTGCCCGGACTCGAGGTGCGAGCCGTGCGTGCGCACACTCGCAGGAGCCACGGCGCCTACGACGCGGTGCTGCTGCACAGCACGGACGACCGCATGCTCGTGCTGCGCGTGCCCCGCTCGCAAGCCGCCGAGTCCGAGCAGTCGGCCGACCTCGTGGCACTCCGCGCACTCACCCCCGGCATCCGCTCGCGCCTGCCGTTCGCCCTGCCCGAGGTCGTCGGCCAGGCGCCCATCGACGGCACCCGCGCCGTCGTCACGACCTTCGTTCCCGGTGCCGCGCGCTCCGCCGACGAGCTCACCGAGCACGACGGCATCGCCACCTCGGTCGGCCTCGCCCTCGCCGCGGTGCACGCGCTGCCGACGGGCTTCATCGCCGACGCAGGCCTGCCCCGCCAGACCGCCGACGAATCGCACGACGCCGTCGTCGAACTGATCGACCGGGCCGCCGACACCGGACACCTGCCCGCCGCGCTGCTCCGGCGCTGGGAGGAGGCGACCGATGACGCCGCACTGTGGCGGTTCCGGCCGACCGTCGTGAACGGCGCGCTCGCAGCCGACTCGCTCCTCGTCGACGGCGACACCGTCACGGGCCTGATCGGCTGGTCGGCGCTCGCGCAGGGCGACCCCGCCCGCGACCTGCACTGGCTGCTCACCTCGCGCGGTGCTGCCGCCGAGCGTGCACTCGACGCCTACTTCGGCGCCCGCGCCGGTGAGGCCGATTCCCACCTGCCGCAGCGAGCGCTGCTCTACGGCGAGCTCGAGCTCGCGAAGTGGCTCCTGCACGGCGTCGAGGTGCGCGACGATGCCATCATCGCCGACGCGGTCGGACTCCTCGACGGGCTCGTCGAGAGCGTGCACGACCGCTCGAGCGAACCGCTCTCCCCCGAGACCGGGCCCATCCTCACCGTGGGCGACGTCGAGCGCATGCTCGACGAGACGCCACGCGACGGCCTGTCGCGTGAAGCCGGCGGCAGCCTGCTCACCGACAGCTACGACTTCTCCGATCTCGAGCGTCGCGAGGCGGGCGAACGCGATACGGCGCCGTTCGACGCGACCGCGCCCATTCCGCTCGACCTCTCGGACTGGGGCGACGCGTCACCTTCAGCTGAAGAGCGGGCCGAGCCGGCTGAACCGGTCGGCCCGGCAGATCCGGCCGCCGATCGACGGACTGGTCAGCGCGGCGAGGGCACCGGCTCGGATGCCGCGACCGACGCCCAGGCACGCCGCAACGCCGCCTCGTCGTAGATGGCGTCGGGCCTGATGACCTGGTCGTCTTCGACGAAGTAGAAGACCGCGTCGATCGCGTCGGGTTCGACGCCGGCCCAGTTCGCGTAGGCGAGCCGGTAGAGGGCGAGCTGCGTCTGCTTCAGTTCGAGATCGTGGGCGTCGCGCGGTGCCTTGCCCGTCTTCCAGTCGACGACCTGATGACGGATGCCTCGCCGACCGAGTTCGCTCGACGGCTCGACGTCGAACACGGCATCGAGCTTGCAGACGAAGACGTTGTCGCCGATCGGCAGGTGCAACTCGATCTCGACGGCGGAGGGCTTGCGACCACCCCACTCCGACGCCTCGAACGTGGCCTGCAGCGTTCGGAGCCGCTCGGCGGTCGGGTCGGCCACCCGTTCGTCCGGCGGGATGTCGAGTTCGGCGTACGCCTCGAGTCCGTCGAGGGCATCGATGGCGGCGGCCTCGAGCTCGCCCGTCGAGCGCTGTTCGACCCACTGGTGGAACAGCGTGCCGATACGGGTCGCCCGGTACGGCCGCTGGGGCATCGGCCGGCGCAATTGCGCGGCGACGGCGGCGGGATCGTCGACGTAGTCCTTGAATCGGGAGGCGGGCACGCGCACGGGCACCTCGGCGGTCGCCGGCCCCTCGGCGCGACGTCGACGCTCTTCGAGCAGCAGCCGGATGCGATCGGCGAGCACGGGACCGATGCCCTCTCCGCTCGGGCGAGCAGCGGCAGCCCGCACGGCTTCGGCGGCGGCGACAACCGTGTGGTGGCGCACGCCGAGCGGGTCGAGCGGCCAGCGGACGCGCTCGGTCGAGCCGGCGCGCGGGTTCTCGTCGTGTTCGGGCGCGCCGGGCAGCACGCCTGCATCGATCACCCCGGCGGTCACGAGCTCGCGCAGGAACGGGCTCGGCTTGCGCGGCGCCTTCTGGCTCGCCCACCACGACCCGGTCAGCAGCAGGTCGCTGCGAGTGCGGGTGAGCGCGACGTAGGCGAGGCGGCGCTCCTCTTCGGCATGACGCTGCTTGTTCTCCTCGGCGAAGTCCCCGACCGCGCGGTCGAAGTCGGCTTGGCTCTGCACGCCTCGCCACTGCAGTTCGGGCAGCTCGTCGGCGTCGCCCTTGAACTCGTTGGGAAGCTCGCCGAACGAGAGCCACCCCTTCGACGAGCGCGGCTTCGACGGCAATTCGTCGTCGACCATGCGCGGAATGGCCACGATGTCCCACTCGAGACCCTTCGATCCGTGGATCGACAGCACCTGCACCGCGCCCGGCTCGGGCTCGTCTTGACGCGGCGCGAGGCGGTCGCGCTGCTCGGCCTCGGTGAGCCAGCCGAGGAAGGCGCCGAGCGTGGCGTGCTCCGAGACCTCGGCGAATCCCGCGAGCAGTTCGTCGAACGCCTCGAGGCTCGGCGCCCCGAGCGGTTGCGAGGAGTTCGCGGCGACCTCGATGTCGAGCAGGAGCTCTTGCTGCACGAGGCTGACGAAGTCGACGAGGCCGAGCCCGGCCCGGCGACGCAGCGACTGCAGCTGCGCACCGGCGCGCCGCATTCGGGCGAGCCCGACCTCGCTGAACGCGGCGAGCGCCGAGTGCGAATCGGGCGCGACGAGCAGGAAGTCGAGGGCGTCGACGATGGAGGGCGATTCATCGGGGGCGATCGAGGCACGGAGCCCCGCGCGCACCTCATCGCCGAGTCGCCTCGTCGAGAGGTCGCGATCGGCGAGCCATTTCGCGAGCGAGTGCAGCGCCGCGAGATCGGCCGGCCCGATGCGCCAGCGTGCGCCGCCGAGTACCCGCACGAGCTCGGAGCCTGCGGTCGGGTCGTTGAGCACCCGGAGCACGCACACGAGGTCGGCGATCACGGGCTGGTCGAGGAGGCCCGCCATGCCGAGCACGTGCACGGGCACACCCCGCGCACGGAGCGCGGCGGTGAAGATGCCGACGTTCGCGAAGGTGCGGCAGAGCAGCGCACCGCTCCGTGCTCCCGTTTCGGGTGCCACGCCACGCCCCGCACGACCGAGGCGCTCGGCGAACCACGAGGCCACGAGGTCGGCCTCCTCTTCGATCGTCTCGGACCAGGCGGCCTCGAGCCGGCCGGGCTGGGCGAAGGGTGACGCCCCGAGCGGGGCCTTCGGAATGCCCGCGTCGAGCGGCAGGATCAGCGTGTTCGCGCCCTCGAGCACGATCTTCGGATTGCGCCAGCTCGTCGAGAGGTCGTAGACGGCGGCGTCGCCCCCGGGCGCGAAGTCGCGGCCGAAACGTGCGAGGTTCGCCGCACTCGCGCCGCGCCATCCGTAGATCGACTGGTCGGGGTCGCCGACCGCCATGACCGACTGCTCGCCGAACAGGGCCGAGAGCAGGCGGGTCTGCACGATGCTCGTGTCTTGGTATTCGTCGAGCAGCACGGTGCGGTAGCGCTCGCGGTGCGCGGCGACGACCTCGGGATGGCGCTCGCAGATCGCGAGGGCGAGCGCGACCTGGTCGGAGAACTCGACGAAGCCCTGCTGCTGCTTCGCCTCGGCGTACGCGTCGGCGAGTTCGAGCAGCGGCGGCAGCGCCCCGACGATGCCGAGGGCGTCGACGAACGACGCGAAGTCGGTGCGCTTGCGCGGTGCCTCGATGGGCAGCCCCTCCATGGCGAGGAAGTCGCGAGTCATCGCGCGCACGTCGCGGCTGTCGGCGACGTTCTCGGCGAGCGCGCGACTGAGCGACAGCACCGCGCCCGTGACCTTGTCGAGCGAGGCGTCGAGCTCGACGAGCCGCGGGTCGGCCGAGGCCGCCACGACCGAGCGTGCGAGCTGCCAGGCGGATGCCTCGCCGAGCACCGCCGCATCGGGCTCGCGCCCGATGAGCATCGCGTGCTCGCGGTAGATGGCGCTCGCGAAGGCGTTATAGGTGCCGACCGACGCCGACTCGAGCGGGTCGAGCGAGACGTCGGCGATGCCGAGCGAGACGAGCTGGGCGATGCGCTCGCGGATGCGCTCCGCGAGCTCGCCCGCCGCCTTGCGGGTGAACGTGAGCCCGAGCACCTCGGGCACGGCGACGTGCCCGTTCGCGAGCAGCCAGACCACGCGGTTGGCCATCGTCTCGGTCTTGCCGCTGCCGGCGCCCGCGACGACGATGCTCTGGCCGCGCGGGTCGGCCTCGATCACCGCTCGCTGCTCTGCCGTCGGCGCATGCAGCCCGAGCCGTGCGGCGATGTCGGCAGCGGCGATGTCGCTCGGCGCGCTGTCGCCCGCGGCGATGCCGCCCGCCCCGATGCCGCCCGCCCCGATGCCACCCGTGGCGAGACCGCCCGCCGCCGTCATGCCGAGACCGCCGGCACGAGGTGCACGCGATACTGCCAGCCGCCGAACCTGGAGCGGTAGCCGAGTTCGGCCGGCCCATCGAACTCACTGCCCGACATCGTGCGGGCGACGTCGCCGAGGCGCTGCCGGAACTCGGCCTCGGCCTCGTCGTCGAACGGCTGCTGGGCCCGCTCGGTGAAGGCGTTGCCGCGCGTCGGCTTGGCGAGGTAGACGAGCTTCGCACCGCCGAGCGTGCCGCTGTTCGGCACCTCACCGGCCCGTGCGGCCAGCTGGTACGCGGCGAGCTGCGGGTGCGCGGCCGTCTCGGCGGCCGACGGCGGGGTGCGCCCCGTCTTCAGGTCGACGATGACCGTGGTGCCGTCGGCCGAGGCCTCTACGCGGTCGATCGTGCCCGAGATGCGCACCCGGTCGACGATGAGCGTGAAGCGCCCCTCTGCGCCGAGCAGCACCTTTCCGTCGTCGACGAAGTTGGCGAGGTAGTCGGATGCGCCTTCGGCCATGCGCCGTGCACCCCGGCGTTCGCGCTCGGCCACCCAGCCCGCCTCGAACCGCAGTTCGCGCCAGCGCTCTTCGACGGCGGCCCACAGCGTCTCGATGCTCGTGTCGCCGTCGTCGCGGGCGCCCGCCTCTTCGACGACGGCGTGCACGATCGTGCCGATCGAGGCGGCCAGACCCGACGGCGGCGAGGCCACGTGGTCGATGAACCAGCCGAGCGGAGACTCCTCTGCGCGATCGATCTGCGACGGCGAGACCGAGACGAGCGCCTCGGGATCGCCCTCGAGGTCGACGAGCGGTGCCGTGGTCGACGGCTCGGCGAGTCCGTACCACTCGTCGGGGTGAGCACCGGGTACGCCCTGCTCGGCGAGCAGCGCGAGCGCGGCGGGGGCCTCACCGCCGCCCGAGCTCGTCGCCTCTTCGCGCAGGGCGCCGACGAGGCCGCGCAGGTGCAGCGGCCGACGACGGGAGGTCTTGATGCGCTCGCTCGCGTAGCCCATGAGCATCGACGGCTGCTCGTCGTCGTTGGCCGTGCAGCTCAGCACGAGCTGGCGGCTCGCACGCGAGGCCGCGAGCACGAAGAGCCGCAGCTCGTCGCCGCGAACGAACGCACGGGCCTCGGCGACCGTCTCGGGCGCGGGAAGCGGCGCACCGGCGCGGGCGGCGGCGACGACGCGCGGCAGCAGGGCGGCATGCAGCAGGGTGCCGCGTGGCCGGAGGTTCGGCCAGACGCCGTCTTGCAGCCCCGCGATCACGACGACTTCGAACTCCCGGCCGATGACGGCAGGCGGCGTCGTCACGACGACGGTCTCGGCCGAGCGCTGCGGCGCGAGCGAGTCTTCGGGCAGCTCGCTCGCGAGCACCTCGTCGACGAATCGCACTGGCGGTGCGTCGGGCTCGCGTTCGACGAAGCGCTGTGCGGCGGCGAAGAGGGCCACCGCAGCATCGAGTGCTCGGTTGGCCTCTTCGGCCAGCACGCCCGTGCCTGCGGCCTGCGCGGCCCACTCCGTCGCGAGCCCGCTGCCCTCCCAGATCGACCAGAGCACCTCTTCGATCGTGCCGCCGCGCAGGGCGACGCCTCGCGCCGTCGCGAGCAGTTTCGCGAGTCGTGCCGCACGTCGTGCGGGCGCGGCGTCGATCGTCTCGAATCCGCCTGGCGCGCCGAGCGCCTCGACGAGCAGTTCATCGGCCGTGCGCGAGCCTTCGTTCGCAAGCTCTTCGTGCCGCAGGGCGAGGCGGAGCCGGCGGAGGCCCACGCTGTCGAGCCGGCCGATCGGCCCGGTCAACACGGTCACCGCGAGCTCGGGCGTGAGCGGCTCCCGGTCGAGCACGAGCGAGGCCGCCGCGAGCAGCGCTGCGGCGGCAGGGGCGTCGCGCAGCGCGGTGCGCGCGGCGTTGCCGGCGGTGGGCACGTCGGCGAGCGCGAGACCCCGCTCGAAGGCGGGCACGTCGCCACCCGAGCGCAGCACGACGGCCATCGACGACCACGGCACGCCGTCGAGCAGGTGGCGTTCACGCAGCACGGCGGCGACCGCCTGGCACTCGGCCGCGTGCGACGGCGCCTCGATGCCGAGCACGGCGGCGAGCGGGTCGATCTCGGCATCGGCCGGCGTCTCGCGCACAGCCGAGCGATGCGTGCCGCCGAGCGCGGTGCCGATGTGGCTGCTCACCGATTGCACGATCGAGCGCAGCTCTGGTCGACCCCGGTGCACGACGGGCAGTTCGATGCGCTGCACGGCCCCGGTGCCGAGCACCGAGCCGAGCGAGCCGAGCAGCTCGGCGCGACCCCCGCGGAATCCGTTGGAGGCGACGTCGGGGTCGCCGAGCGCGATCACCGCGACCCCGCGGGCCGCGAACGCCCCGAGCAGCGCGGCGGTCGACTCGGTCGCCTCTTGGGCGTCGTCGACGACGATGAGCCGCACGCGCGCGAGCAGCCCGAGGGCCGCCTCGGCCGAGGCATCCGTCGTGCTGCGGCGCACGATCGCGGCCGCGAACGCGCCGAGTTCGGAGGAGTCGTACTGGTTGGGTCGCAACTGCGCCTTCACCTCGTCGTACTCCTCGAGGAACGCCGCGGCCGCGACCCACTCGGGTCGGCCGGTGCGCTCGCCGAGCGCGGCGAGGGAAGGCCCGTCGACCCCGTGCTCGACGGCCCGCATGAGCAGGTCGCGAAGCTCTGAACGGAACCCCCGCAGCACGCGCACCTCGGGCGTCAGCGGATCGGGCCAGACGGGCCCGAACCCGTCGCGGATGCCGCCCTCGAGCAGCTCGCCGATGATCTGATCGTGCTCGGCACCCGTGAGCAGCGTCACCGGGGCACCGGTGAACGCGCGCACCAGCTGGAACGCGAGCGAGTTCGCCGTGCGGGCGAGCGGCCCTCGCGTGGTGACGCCCAGGCGCACCGCGAGCCGGTCGCGCAGCGCGGTCGCCGCGACCCGTGTCGCCGACAGCACGAGCACCTCGTCGGTGGCGTGGCCGAGACGCTCGATGCGGTCGGCCACGAGCTCGACCGCGAAGGTCGTCTTGCCGCTGCCGGGTGCCCCGAAGACCGCCACGTGCCCATCTGCCGCGAGCCTCGAAACTGGGGCGTCGGATGTCGCGGTGACCTGCATGTCGGCAACGCTAACGGGTTCCGCCGACAGTGAACCTGCACCGGCCCCGCGAGCCGGTGTCGTAGGGTTGGCGCAAGAGCAGAAAGGCGTACCGTGGACGTTCGCATCGGCATTCAGAACTCCCCCCGTGAACTCGGTTTCGAGACCTCGCAGTCAGCTGCGGAGGTCGAGCAGGCGGTCGCCGCGGCCCTCGCCGGCCAGTCGCCGCTGCTGACCCTCACCGACGACAAGGGCACCCGCTACGTCGTGCCCTCGGCCGCACTCGCGTACGTCGAGATCGGTTCAGAGGAGTCGCGCCGCGTCGGATTCGTCGCCTGACATGGAGCTCATCTTCGTCGTCGTCGGCGGCGCCATCCTCGGCCTCGCCACGCAGTTCGTGGTGCCGCTCCGGCACCTCCGCGGCGTGGCCGTGGGCTCGGCGATCGGCGCCGGCGTCGCCGCCGTCGTGTGGGTCGCGTTGACCTGGCTCGGCTGGCCGTGGGACGGCGGATGGATCTGGGTCGCCGCCCTCGTGGCGTCGGCACTCGTGCCGGCCGCGGTGCTCTACCTCATCTCGCCGCGCCGGGAGCGAGCGGATGCCGTGCTCTTCGAGCGCCTGTCCCGACCGGGCGCAGACGCCGCGAGCGCCTGACGCGTACCGCGCCGCTCGTTGTTCGGCCGTGAGGTCGAGCGCGCGCAGGTGGTGGTTCAGCGCCCGCTCAGAGGATGAGTCGCTGCACGCTCAGGCCGTGAGGCCGAGCGCGTCCATGCGCCGCGTGTGCGCCGCGATGAGCTCGGTGAAGACCGGCTCGACATCGGCACCGCGGTCACGCGAGTCCGACGCGCGCAGCGCGGATCGCGCGATGAGCAGCGTGTCGCCGACGAGGCTGCGCCCCCAGAGGGCCAGTCGGTCGGCGAGACCGGGCTCGGCCTCGGCCTCGATCGCGGCGAACAGCTCGTCGTGCAGCACGCCCGCCGACGCCTCGTCTTCCGCGAGGATGGCGCGCACCCGCGTCGCGAGTTCGCCGGGCAGGCCTTCGGCGAGCCTGGAGAAGTAGTCGTCGAGCATGCCCGACGTCACGTGGATGCCGAGCAGCAGCTCGTACCAGTCGGCGCCCGCGCTGGCCTGGCGGAATCGCTCGGCCGCAGGCGCGAACGGCGCCATCACCTCGACCGGCTCGGCTCCGAGCCGTCGGAGCTCGGCGATCAGGGCGTGGTGCTGACGCAGCGCGCCGCCGGCGGCGCGACTGAGCCCCTCTTTCGCCGAGAGCGTGGGGGCCGTCGCGACGGAACGCGCGAGCGACTCGAAGAACTCGAGCTGGATGTACGCGGCTTGGCCGAGGAACGGCACGGGCTCGGGCACGAGCTCGGTGAAGTCCACCTTCGCGAGGTCGGTCGGAGCGACGCGCGGGCGCAGCCGAGGCAACTCGGGGCGCGCGATGCGCCGATTCGACCAGAAGACCACGCAGACAGCTTACCGACGCGTGCCGCCGGACTCGGCTCCGGGCGGCGACGAAAGGCAGCTTCCGAGGCGTTCAGGGAGTCTCGGATAGGGTAGAGGGTGCATGCGGGCGATGGATCCGCAGCCGTGCGCCTGGAGTTGAGAACGGGGCGCGCATCCGACCGCCACCTCGAGCAACACGAACAGGCAGACTTTTGACCACATTCACCGACCTCGGCATCGCGTCCGACATCGTCGACGCCCTCGCCGGGAAGGGCATCATCGATGCCTTCCCCATCCAGGAACAGACCATCCCCCTCGCCCTCGCGGGCCAGGACATCATCGGCCAGGCCAAGACCGGCACGGGCAAGACCTTCGGGTTCGGCCTCCCGATCATCCAGCGCCTCGGCGACGACCCCGAGGGCGGCGTCAAGGCGCTCGTCGTGGTGCCGACCCGCGAGCTCTGCGTGCAGGTCACCGAAGACCTCGAGCTCGCGACATCCAATCGCCCGACCAAGATCGTGTCGATCTACGGCGGCAAGGCCTACGAAGGTCAGATCGAGCAGCTGAAGGCCGGCGCGCAGATCGTCGTCGGCACCCCCGGCCGCCTCCTCGACCTCGCCTCGCAGCGACTCCTCTCCCTGAAGAACGTTCAGGAGATGGTGCTCGACGAGGCCGACAAGATGCTCGACCTCGGCTTCCTCGCCGACATCGAGAAGCTCATGGCGCAGACGCCCGCGACCCGCCACACGATGCTGTTCTCGGCGACCATGCCGGGCCCGATCGTGGCACTCGCGCGCCGCTTCATGGTGCGCCCCATCCACATCCGCGCGACCGACCCCGACGAGGGCCTCACGCAGGCGAACATCAAGCACCTCGTCTACCGCGCGCACTCGCTCGACAAAGACGAGGTCATCTCGCGCATCCTGCAGGCCGAGGGTCGCGGCAAGACCGTCATCTTCACGCGCACGAAGCGCGCGGCGGCCAAGCTCGTCGAGGAGCTCAACGACCGCGGCTTCAACGCCGCTGCCGTGCACGGCGACCTGAACCAGGACCAGCGCGAGCGCGCCATGGCCGCGTTCAAGGCCGGCAAGAAAGACGTGCTCATCGCCACGGATGTCGCGGCGCGCGGCATCGACGTCGACGACGTGACGCACGTCATCAACCACACCATCCCCGACGACGACAAGGCGTACCTGCACCGCGTCGGCCGCACCGGCCGCGCCGGCAAGACCGGCATCGCCGTGACGTTCGTCGACTGGGACGACCTGCACAAGTGGGCGCTCATCAACCGCGCCCTCGAGTTCGGCCAGCCCGAGCCGACCGAGACCTACTCGTCGAGCCCGCACCTCTTCAGCGACCTCGACATCCCCGCCGGCACCAAGGGCCGCCTGAAGCCGTCGTCCGCGGTCGCCGCTCCCACGCGCTCCGCCACGGCCGGTCGCAGCGAGGGCCGCTCCGGCGGTCGTTCGGAGGGTCGTTCCGGCGGCCGTTCCGAGGGCGGTTCCGAGCGAGCGGATGCGGGCGCTGAGCGCGCACCCCGCACCCGCAGCCGTAACCGCACGCGCGGCGGCAAGCCGGCCGGCGAGACCGCGGGCGTCGTCGCCGAGTCCGCGCCGACCGAGGCCGCCGCAGCATCCGTTGCTCACGCTGCCCCCGCGGAGGCCGTTGCGGTCAAGGAGCCCGGCACGGGCACGCACGACGGCAAGGGCCACGAGCACCACGACGGCAACGCCGCTCCCCCGCGCCGTCGCCGTCGCCGCGGACCGCGCACCGGTGGCACGACGCCGCAGGCGTAACCCCGGCAGTCACGTTTCAGCGCCCGCTCGGCTTCGGCCGGGCGGGCGCTGTGCGTTGCCGCTGTGCGTTGCCGCTGTGCGTTGCCGCTCCGGAAGGTTCAGGACACCGAAGCAGAGGTCGGCGATTCGGTTCGCACGCGGTCGTCGTCGGGCGCGCTCTGCTCGCTCGAAGCGGTCGCGGTCGGCTGATACCTCAACGCCCACGCGGCCAGTGCGACGGCGAGGAGGATCGTGATCACCGCGAGCGGCACGTGCAGGGCGGGCAGCGAACGGAACCCGGCGAACGCCAGCAGCGACATGAGCGCGAGCAATCCGGTCGTCGCCCAGATCGGCCACAGCGGGGCCTGCCCGAGTCGTCGTGCGAGGATCGCGGCGACGATGCTCACGATCAAGGCGATGCCTGTGACCGTCGCCATCTCGCGATGCCATCCGAATGCCGACGACTGCCCGCCCATGAACAGGCCGGCGAGCACCGCCTGGCCGAACATGAGCAGGGCGGTGACCGTCAGTGAGATCCGCAGGAACCGCATCGGCCACCGGCGCGGTTCGCGGGCCGTTTCGTTAATGGAGGACATGATCGGAGCCTACTGAATAGATCCAAATGGATCAATTGCATTTGGATCGAATTTGAGAGAATCGAGCCATGAGCGATGACAGCGGGCAGGTCTCGATCGAGGTGGGGCTGCTGCTCCACCAGGTCTACTCACTGGCGACGCAACGACTGAACGACGCGTTGCGGCCGATGAAACTCACCAGCCGCCACGTCACGGTGATGTTCCTGATCCGAGATGGCGTGCAGACCCAGCGCGACCTCGTCGCGCGTCTGAACACCGACAAGACCGGCATGGTGCGTGTGGTCGACGACCTCGAACGGCTCGGCTACGTCACCCGAACGCCATCGACGCTCGACCGCCGGGTGACGATCCTCGCCCTCACGAACGACGGAGAAGACGCCCTCCGAACTGCGCAGCGGCACACCAAGCGCGTCTCGGCAGAGCTGTTCCACGCGGTGAGCTCCGACGAACTCGGCACGCTGAAGTCGATCCTGCAGCGCACGATCGCGCCATGATCGGCGTCTTGCTCCGCGGCGAGTGATCGGCTAAGGCAGCACGGGCGCAGACCCACGCCCCTCGGCGATGATCGCCTCGACGACATCGGGAGCAGTACGGCACTCGCCGAGCCGGTTCGGCTTGCCGGTGCCGTGATAGTCGCTGGAGCCCGTGATGCGCAGGCCGAAGCGTGCGGCGAGCGCCCGCAATCGCGGCTTCGCGTCCTCGCGGTTCTCGGGGTGGTCGATCTCGAGCCCGAAGAGGCCGGCCTCGACGAGCTGTTCGAGGCGCGCAGGCGGGATGACCCGCTCGGCGCCGCGGGTGCCGGGGTGCGCGAGCACGGGCACCCCTCCTGCCGCGCGGATGAGCCGCACGCCGGTGAGCGGATCGGGCGCGTAGTGCGGCTGCGCGTAGCCCGCACGCGGGTGCAGGATGCCGTCGAACGCCGCCGATCGCGTGGAGGCGTGGCCGCGGGCGACGAGCGCGTCGGCGATGTGCGGGCGCCCGATCGTCGTGCCCTCGACGGTCTGTGCGAGCACGTCGTCCCAGGTGAGCGCGTAGTCGCGTCCGATGCTGCGCACGATCGCCTCGGCGCGGGTGAACCGGGACTCGCGGATGTGCGCAGTCTCGGCGATGAGCGCCTCGTCGAGCGGATCGATCAGGTACGCGAGCATGTGCACGCTCGTGTAGCCCTCGCGGGTCGAGAGCTCCATGCCGGGGATGAGCGCGACACCCGTCTCGGACACGGCGGCGGCGGCTTCGGCCCATCCGCTCGTCGAGTCGTGGTCGGTGAGTGCGACGCCCCAGAGCCCGGCGCGCGCCGCCTGCCGCATGAGTTCGGCGGGAGCCTCGGTGCCGTCGGAGACCGTCGAGTGCGTGTGCAGGTCGGCTTCGCCTGCCGCGCCCCGGTCGTGGGCGCGATTCACGAACCCTCCCCCGCGAGCATCCGCATGAGCAGCGCGATCATGAGGTCCTTCTCCTTCGGATCGCTCATCGCGACCATGAGGGTGATCGCGGCGAGAGCGTTGTTCGTGATGCGCGGTCGCCCGAGGTCGTCGGCGAGCACGCCGTTGTGTGCAAGGAAGTGTACGAAGAGCGCGGCCGCGCTGCGCTTGTTGCCGTCGGAGAGGGGGTGGTCTTTCACGACGAGGTAGAGCAGGTTCGCCGCCTTGTCTTGAACCGTCGGGTACAGGTCTCGGCCGGCGAATCCCTGGTACACGGTTGCGACGATGCCACGCAGCGCGTCGCCACGCTCGCGGCCGAAGAGATGGTCATCGGGAAACTCCGCGCGCACATGGTCGATGACCGCCCGAGCGTCGGAATAGCTCAACGTCCAGGTCGGCGCATCACCGGCTGGCGGAACGATCGTGCCGTCGTCGTAATCCCTGAGCGTCTGGAGACCCGGTAGGTAACCCGAGAGCACGTCCGCGACGCCTGACACGAGCTCATCGGTCGAGCGCGCGAGCACACGTACGATTCGACCAATCTGCGTGAGCCGCTGCTCATTCAGTGCAACACCCTCGAGCACGTACCGGCGGAGCACCTGTGTGGCCCACTGTCGAAAGCGGACGCCCTCGGCTGACTTGACCCGATACCCGACCGAGATCACGACGTCGAGGTCGTAGTGGGCGACCAGATATGTCTTGCCATCGCTCGCAGTTGTTGCAAATTCTGCAACAACTGCCTCGCGCTCGAGTTCTCCGTCGGCGAAGAGGTTTCGGAGATGGCGGGAGATCGTCGACTTGTCACGGCCGAAGAGCTCGGAGATCTGGTCGGCAGAGAGCCACACGCTCTCGGCGTCGGTGCGCACGCCGAGTGTGATCGCGCCATCTGCAGACTGGTATAGCTCGATCTGACTCTGAATCGGATCGGTCATCCAGTCGCTCCCTTTCGGTCTTCGACGATCGCGCAATGGCACTCGCGTTCGGAATCCCGACGCCGACTCTCAGGCTATCGGCGACAGCCGACACGCGCTGCGCCTCGTATGCGGAACAGATACGAGTACGTCGAGCCACCTCACCGGCGACTCCCAGCGGCTCGACCGGCATCCGCTCGACTCGCTCGCCTAGGGTTGGTGGAATGCTCCCCCGCATCCTCGGCTGGGCCATCGTGCTCGGCACCGCCGCCATTGCGCTCGTGCTCGTGTGGCCGCAGGCCTTCGGCCTGCAGAACCAGTGGGTGGCTGCACACGTCGTCGCGCTGAGGGGCACCGCGGCCGCGGGGGGCGTGGTGGCACTGGTCGTCTTCCTGCTGCTCGCCCTCGTGCGGCCGATCCGGGTCTTCGCGTTCGCGATGGCGGCCGTCTTCGCACTCTTCGCCGCGGGCAACGTGGCAGTGCTGACGGCGCGCGGGTTCGGGGCATCCGCTGCCGATTCGGGTCCCGAGTCCGTGACGGTGCTCTCGTGGAACACGCTCGGCGAGGTGCCCGAGGCGTCGACGATCGCCGATCTCGCGATCGAGCGCGGTGCCGACATCGTCGTGCTGCCCGAGACCACCGAGCCGCTCGGCGAGGAGGTCGCGATCGCGATGCGCGAGGGCGGCAGCCCGATGTGGGTGCACACCGCCGCCTACGACGACATCGCGAAGGCACGGTCGACGACGATCCTGATCAGCCCCGACCTCGGCGACTACGACGTGATCACGCCCGAGGTCCCGGGCCCGCCCGGCAACACGAACACGGTGCCGAGCGTGGTGGCCGACCCGTCCGACGGCGACGGCCCGCGCATCGTCGCCGTGCACGCCGTGGCACCAATCCGGTGGGAGCTGCGCAACTGGCGCAGCGACCTCGACTGGCTCGCCGAGCAGTGCGCCGGCGACGACGTGATCATGGCGGGCGACTTCAACGCGACGGTCGATCACTTCGCCGGTCACGGCATCGATGGCGGCGACATGGGCCAGTGCACGGATGCCGCGGCGCAGGCCGGTGCCGCAGGCCTCGGCACCTGGCCGACCGACGTGCCGCCGTTCTTCGGCAGCCCGATCGACCATGTGATGGCAACGCCGAACTGGAGCGTCGAGGCGTTCGAGGTGCTCGAGGGCTACGACGACGCGGGCAGCGATCACCGGCCCATCGTGTCCACGCTCGTCGCGGCTGGCTGAGCCGCCGATGGCCTGATCCGACCATCAGCCGACGGTGCGAGAATGGTCGCATGGCCAACACCAGCGACACTTCCACGACCGAGACGACGTCGTCCGTCACGACCGCGAGCGAGGAGGGCGGCCGCAACGCGAACCGCTCGACGACGCCCGGCTCCGAGGGCTTCAAGAACTTCATCGGCACCGGCTGGGCCGAGCGCGACGAGACCCTCCCGCAGGCGCGTGAGCAGGCCTCCTTCGCCGCCGCCCGCCGTGCGAAGGTCTCGGCGGCGTTCACGGGCCAGCGACTCATCGTGCCCGCGGGCGACATGAAGCAGCGCGCCAACGACACCGACTACCCGTTCCGCGCGCATTCGGCATTCGCGCACCTGACCGGCTGGGGCTCCGACTCCGAGCCCGGGGCCGTGCTCGTCTTCGAGCCGACCACCGGCGGCCACGAGGCGACCGTCTACTTCCGCGAACGCGCCGGCCGCGACTCCGAGGAGTTCTACGCGAACCCCGCCATCGGCGAGTTCTGGATCGGCGCGCGCCCCTCGCTCGCGCACGTCGCCGCCGACCTCGACGTGGCGACCCGCGGACTCGAGGAGTTCGACCGGGTCATCGACGCCGTCGACACGGCGACCCTCGTGCTGCGCGAGGCCGATGCATCCGTCACCGAGCGCGTCGACCACGCCCGCATCCGCTTCGCGGCCGAGCAGGCGCTGTCGACGAACGCCTCCGACGCCCCGTTCTCGCTCGAGGTCGGCGGCTCGCACGAGCCCGACGCCGAGCTCGCCCGCGTGCTCTCCGAGCTCCGCCTCGTGAAGGACGCGTTCGAGATCGCCGAGATGCGAGCCGCGATCGATGCCACGCAGCGCGGCTTCACCGAGGTCATCGGCGAGCTGCCCCGCATCACCGCCGAGGTTCGCGGCGAGCGCGTCATCGAGGGCGTCTTCGCGACGCGCGCACGCCTCGACGGCAACGACGTCGGCTACGACTCGATCGCCGCCGCCGGCCCGCACGCGACGATCCTGCACTGGACCCGCAACGACGGCCCCGTCGTGCCCGGCGACCTCGTGCTGCTCGACGCCGGCGTCGAGATGGACTCCTACTACACCGCCGACATCACCCGCACGTTCCCGGTGAACGGCACGTTCTCCGAGGTGCAGCGCAAGATCTACGAGGCCGTGCGCGAGGCTGCCGATGCCGCCTTCTCGATCGTGCGGCCCGGCATCGTCTTCCGCGAGGTGCACGCCGCGGCGATGCAGGTCATCGCGCGCAAGACCGCCGAGTGGGGGTTCCTCCCGGTCTCGGCTGAGGAGTCGCTCGAGCCCGAGAACCAGTTCCACCGCCGCTACATGGTGCACGGCACGAGCCACCACCTCGGCCTCGACGTGCACGACTGCGCGCAGGCGCGACGCGAGATGTACCTCGACGGCGTGCTCGAGGCGGGCATGGTCTTCACGATCGAGCCCGGCCTGTACTTCCAGCCAGACGACCTCACGGTGCCCGTGGAGTTCCGCGGCATCGGCGTGCGCATCGAAGACGACATCCTCGTCACCGCCGACGGCGCCGAGAACCTCTCCGCCGGCATCCCCCGCACGGCCGACGAGGTCGAGGCGTGGGTGCGCGGCGGCGTTCGGTAGCGAGCGACCCGGTGGTCAGGCCGTCGACTTCGACAGTCGGCGCGCCTGCCGCCACGCCTAGAAGCGCGAGCTGACGCTTGACGAGCGCGGCGACCCGTTTCGCCCACGCGAACTCGGTGCCGAGGATCGCGAGCCTGGGAAATGCCCCGACCTCGAGAGACGGGACTTCAGGCTCTCAGCGCTCCGAGGCGGGCGGCTCGGCGGCCTTCGACGCCTCGGCGCCGTCGTCGTCTGACTGCGCTGCAGCGGATGCCGCGTCGCCGGCGTCGGCCGTCGGCGCGAGTTCCCCATAGCGCGGGCGAACAGGAGCCTGCGCACCCCGGGCCCCTTCGGCGGCGGCGCGCTTCGCGGCATCCGTCGCCTCGCCGTAGCTCAGCGGTCGCCCGCCGTTCTCGACCGGCAGGTTCGCGGCCGGGCGCTCGGGCGCCGGCGCGTCGACGCCGAGCACGCTGCGGGCCCGGTCGACGTGCGCGCTCTCGGCGATGATCGCGTACCTGGTCGCGAGCACCTGCCCGACCGAGGTGAAGTCGCGGCGGCGCCGGTTCAACGAGTACGAGACGACGCTGAAGATCATGCCGAACCCGGCGCCGATGAGCACCGCGGAGATGAGGATGCCGACCGAGGCGCCGGTCGGCGCGAAGATGAAGAACAGCAGGCCGAGGAAGGTGCCGAACCAGGCGCCCGACAGGGCGCCGGCGCCGGCGGCGCGGCCCCACGTGAGCTTGCCGGTGATGCGCTCGACGCTCGTGAGGTCGGTGCCCACGATCGCGAGCTCCTTCACGGGGAACTCAGCCTTGGCGAGGGCGTCGACCGCGGCCTGCGCTTCGGCGTAGGTCTCGAAGCTCGCCACCGTCTCGCCCTTGGGCAGGATCGGGTAGGCACGGCCGACTCGGCCACCGAACGGGGATTGAGTGCTCACCCGGCCATTCTCCCACGACGCGCACGCTCGAGGCCGGGAAGCGGGCCGCGCACGAGGCATCCGGGACTAAGTTGGTAGGCGTGAGCGCCACGAGAGTCTTCGTCGCCCGACTCGCCGGGTGCGCCGTCTTCGACCCCGCCGGTGATCGGGTCGGCAAGGTGCGCGACGTCCTCGTCGTGTACCGCAAGAGCGACCCTCCGCGCGTCGTCGGTCTCATCGTCGAGATCCCCGGCAAGCGCCGCGTCTTCCTCTCGATCGGCCGGGTGACCTCCATCGGTGGCGGCCAGATCATCACGACGGGTCTCATCAACCTCCGACGCTTCGAGCAGCGCGGCGGCGAGGTGCGCGTCATCGCCGAGATGCTCGGTCGCAAGGTCGCCTTCGTCGACGGTTCGGGCACGGCCTCGATCGAAGACGTCGCGATCGAGGAGCTCGAGCCCGGCGAGTGGCAGGTCGACCAGCTCTTCGTGCGTCGCCCCAAGGGCGCTTCCCCGTTCTCGAAGGGTCAGTCGGCGTACGTCACCTGGCGCGAGGTGCGCGAGGTGAACCCTCCGGGTGAGGCGCAGTCCGCCGAGCACCTCATCGCGTCGTACTCCGAGCTGAAGCCCGCCGACCTCGCGAACACGCTCCTCGACCTTCCGGCCCAGCGGCGCCAAGAGGTCGCCGAAGAGCTCTCCGACGACCGCCTGGCCGACGTGCTCGAAGAGATGCCCGAGTCCGACCAGGTGGTGATCCTCGCCGGTCTCGGCGACGACCGCGCCGCCGATGTGCTCGACCACATGCAGCCCGACGACGCCGCCGACCTCATCGCGCAGCTCCCCGAGGGCCGCGGCGAGCACCTGCTCGAGCTCATGGAGCCCGAAGAGGCCGACGACGTGCGCTTCCTGCTCTCGTACGGGCCCGACACCGCCGGCGGCCTCATGACCCCCGAGCCGATCATCGTCTCGGCCGATGCCACGGTGGCCGAGGGTCTCGCGCTCATCCGTCGCCACGACCTGCCGCCCGCCCTCGGTGCGGCGGTCTGCGTGACGCTGCCGCCGTACGAGCCGCCGACCGGGCGATTCCTCGGCATCGTGCACTTCCAGCGCATGTTGCGCTACCCGCCGCACGAGCGGCTCGGCACGCTCATCGACCAGGGCCTCGAACCCGTGCGCGCCGACACGTCAGCCGCCGAGGTCAGCCGCATCCTCGCGAGCTACGACCTCGTCTCGGTGCCGGTCGTCGACGAGAAGCATCGACTCGTCGGGGTGGTGACGATTGACGACGTGCTCGACTACCTCCTGCCCGATGACTGGCGAAGTCATCCCGAAGATACCGAGGTGGGGCGCCGCGCAGCCGCGCGAGCCCAGCTGACGACGGGGAGTATCCCCATCTCGAACGGAAGGAGGGCAGGAGATGGCACGCGCTGACGCAGACGACCGGCGGTTCGACACCCCGAAGGGCACGCGCCGCGCCCCGTCCTTCCGGGGCTCGGGCGACAGCGACCGATTCGGTCGCTTCACCGAGCTGGTGGCCCGCGGTATGGGCACGCCCGGATTCCTGCTGGCCCTCTCGGTGTTCGCGATCGGCTGGATGGTCTGGAACACGTTCGCACCCGAGCAGTGGCGCTTCGACTCGATCGCGATCGGCTTCACGGCCCTCACGCTCGTGCTCTCGCTGCAGGCGTCGTACGCCGCGCCCCTCATCCTGCTCGCGCAGAACCGTCAAGACGACCGCGACCGCGTGCAGATCGAGCAGGATCGCCAGCGCGCCGAGCGCAACCTCGCCGACACCGAGTACCTCGCCCGCGAGGTCGTGGCGCTGCGCCTCGCGATGAAAGACCTCGCGTCGCGCGAGTTCATCCGCTCGGAGCTGCGCTCGATCATCGAGGAGCTCGACCGACGCGACGAGGAGGACGCGGAGCATGCCGGCCGCTGACCACGCCGCGGTCGACCCGGCCGCCCTCGAGACCGCCGTTCGCGCGGCGCTCACGGGCGTCATCGACCCCGAGATCCGAAAGCCCATCACCGAGCTCGACATGGTCGACCGCGTCGTCGTCGGCGACGACGGCCGCGTCGAGGTCGGCATCCGCCTGACGATCGTCGGATGCCCCGCCTCCGACCGCATCGAACGTGACGTGCGGCAGGCGACCGAGACGGTCGTCGGCGCCGGCAACGCCGAGGTCGTGCTCGGCGTCATGACGCCCGAGCAGCGTGCTGCGCTCACCGAGCGCCTCCGCGGCGGCAAGGCGGCGCGCGGCAACCCCTTCGGCCCGGGCAGCCTCACCCGGGTGATCGCGGTCACGAGCGGCAAGGGCGGCGTCGGCAAGTCGACGATCACCGCGAACCTGGCCGTCGCGCTCGCCGCCCGCGGCTTGTCGGTCGGGCTCGTCGACGCCGACGTGCACGGCTTCTCGATCCCGGGGCTCGTCGGGCTCGTCGACGAGTCGGGGCTCGCTGCCCGGCCCACCCGGGTCGACGACATGATCCTCCCGCCCGTCGCGCACGGCGTGAAGGTCATCTCGATCGGCATGTTCGTCGAACCGAGCGAAGCGGGTGGGCGCGCGTCATCCGTCGCCGTCGCGTGGCGCGGACCGATGCTGCACCGCACGCTCTCGCAGTTCCTCACCGACGTGTACTTCGGCGACCTCGACGTGCTGCTCGTCGACCTGCCGCCCGGCACGGGCGACGTCGCGATCTCGCTCGGGCAGCTGCTGCCGAACGCCGAGGTCGTCGTCGTGACGACTCCGCAGCCCGCAGCGGCCGACGTCGCGGAGCGCTCGGGCGTCGTGGCGCGCCAGACCGGCCAGAAGATCGTGGGCGTCGTCGAGAACATGGCCGGCTTCGCGCAGCCCGGCGGCGAGATCTTCGACCTCTTCGGCGCCGGCGGCGGCGAGATCGTCGCCGAGCGGCTCTCAGCGGGTCAGCCCGCACCCGTGCCGCTGCTCGCGAGCGTGCCGCTCAGCGTCGCCCTCCGTCGCGGCGGCGACGACGGCATGCCGGTCGTGCTCGCGGAGCCCGACGATCCCGCTGCCCGTGCGATCGAGCAGGTCGCGGCGCAGCTCGCCGCCGTGCCCCGCTCGCTGGCGGGGCGACGACTCGACGTGACGGTCCGGTGAGCGGATGTCGCGCGCCCGCCTGACCCGCCGGCTCGCGACATCCGTCATCGCCGTCTTCGCGGTCGCCTCGATGGCGTTCGGGCTCTCCGCATGCGGTCCACTGGCCCGGATTCCCGCAGCCGAGCTGCCCGAGGGCCTCTCCGCGCGCGTGCAGCAGGGTCGCCTCGACATCGAGGCGCACCGGCTCGTCGTGCGCATCGAGAACGGCGGCGACGAGCCGGTGACGGTCGAGCGGCTCGAGGTCGACTCGCCGACGCTCGCTCCCGGCATGGTGCGGAGCGACCCGTTCGAGGTCGGGCCCGGCGACGCACTGCAGATCCGGCTCCCGCTGTCGGCGAGCGAGTGCGGCGACGGTTCGACGGTGCCCGATCCCGAGGCGACGATCCTGCTCGAGGTGGCGGTGCCCTCGGGCCGGGCCTCCGGCGAACTCACCGCCGACGATCCGCACGGCACGCTGGCGCGCGTCGCGAACGCCGACTGCCTCGCCGAGTCGGTCGAGCGCGTCGCCGCGAT
Source organism: Agromyces fucosus (assembly GCF_004134865.1). Classification (GTDB taxonomy): domain Bacteria; phylum Actinomycetota; class Actinomycetes; order Actinomycetales; family Microbacteriaceae; genus Agromyces; species Agromyces fucosus. Next base: position 416,388 of record NZ_SDPO01000004.1, read on the forward strand.
CGAGATGCCGGAGCATCTGCGCACGACGGGCACCGGCGCCGAGCAGCGTGCGTTCATCGACGTCGAGGTCGTGCCCGCGGCATCCGATGCCGACGCCGACGCCGCGGGCTCGTTCGTGATCGACCGCGTGTACGGCACCACGCTGCTGAACGCCGAGGGCGGCGTCGACTGGCCGCTCGGCACCGAGGTGGCGGTGGGCGGCGACCCGCTGACGATCACCCTCCCGGTGAGACCTGCCCGCTGCGACGCCCACGCGATCGCCGACGACAAGCGCGGCACGATCCTGCCCTTCGAGATCCGCACGGCCGACGGTCGCGAGGGTCGGCTCGACCGATCGTCGGGCGACGCGCTGAAGGCCGAGCTCTACGCCTACTACGGCGAACGCTGCGGGCTGGAGTGACCGGCACCGCGTGACGCCTTCGCACCGGTGCGGCCGGGGTTCGCTCGATAGAATCCCGGCATGAGCACCCCGAATCCATCCCCTGCCGCGCTCTCCGACGAGTCGCGTGCCCAACTGCTCAATGCCGAGGTCGCGAAGTACGCGCAGCGCGGCTGGACGGTGCAGTCCGTCGCCGCGGGCCAGGCCGTCGTCTCCAAGAACAAGCGCATCGGCTGGTTCTGGAACCTCATCCTCGTGATCCTGACCGGCGGCCTGTGGCTCATCTACGTCGTCTACCGGGCGCTCAATCGCAAGGTGCAGACGGTCGTCATCACGGTCGACCCCACGGGCAGGATCCGTACGACCTGAGGTGCGACCACCGCCTTCGGTAGCCTCGAAGCATGACGACACCGGCTGACTGGATCGAGCATCGTCGCGGCGACGGTGAACTGCTCGGGTGGATGCGCCCCGACGGCGAGGGCTTCGTCGTGATCGACCTCCTCGGTCGGCCCCTGACCGACGCGCTCGACTGGCTGAGCGCCGAAGAGACGCTCGAGGAGACGGGAATCGGCTACCTCGCCGACCTGTACGAACTGCGGCTCGACGACGGCACGTGGCTTCGCGTGCGCATCACCGAGGTCTCGTCGACCGCGGTGCGCGTGAAGAAGGACGACTTCGGCGCCATCGACGCGCCCGCGATCGAGCACGTGGTGCCGTTCCCGATCACCGGCCAGTTGCGCCCGCTGACGGGCGAGCGCGCGTTCATCCTCGACGCCTGATCGACTGACGAGGCGCTCAGGAACCGGGGGCCGGCTCCACGACCCGGGCGAGCAGCTCCACGAGCAGACGCTCGGTGAGCTGCGGCGGCAGCGCACCGACGAGCGCGAGCACCGGGGCGAGCCGGTCGGGCAGCGCACCATCGGCGCCGGCAGCCTCGTCATCGGCAACGGCACCCCCGAGCAGCCCGAACGCTCGCAGCAGGCCCGCAGCGCCCTCCGAGTCGAGGCCGGCGGATGCCCCGGCGAGCGCGTCGAGGCCACCGGGCAACGTCTCAGCCAGCCCGGCGACGAGCGCACGACCGTCGACGGGTGGCACGCCCCGCACGACATCGGCGGCGGCGACGAGCGCCTTCGACAGTTCGCCGATCACGGCCTCCGTCACCGGCGTCACCGTGAGGTGGGTCGTGTGGGGCAGTCGCGTGCCGTCGGCCTGGGTGAGCGCGGGCTGCAGCTGCAGGTGCCATCCCGATGCGCGCGCGGCATCCGCCCAGTGGTGGGGGTCGACTCTCCGGTCGGCCGGCACCGACTCGTCGACGGCGACCGCGAAGAGCGGGCCGGTCGGCGTGCCGACGATCTTCAGCCCGTCGATGCCCGCGACGACGCCGCGCAGCGCATCGGTCGCTCGCGCCGCCTGCGCGGTGAGTCCGGCGAAGCCCTCTTCGCCGAGCGCCTCGATGATCGACCAGGCGGCGGCGAGGGGCCCGGCGGGCTTCGAGCCGGTGAGCGTGGGGTTCACGACCGGGTACCCCGGCCAGGCGGTCGTCGCGAAGTACTGGAACCGCTGGCGGTCGCGGCCGCGCGTGAGCAGCACCGAGACGCCCTTCGGCGCGTACCCGTACTTGTGGAGGTCGGCGGAGAGGCTCGTGACGCCGGGAACAGCGAGGTTCCACGCGGGCAGCTCGTCGGGCCAGAACGCGAGGGCGAAACCGCCGATGCAGGCGTCGACGTGCAGCGCGATCCCGCGCGGGCCGGTGATCGACGCGACATCCGCGACCGGATCGAGCGCCGCGAACGGATAGGACGGCGCGCTCACCACGACGAGCGCGACGTCGTCGCCGAGCCGCTCCTCGATCGCGGCGGCGGAGACGACGCCCGTCAGCGGGTCGACCGGCACGAGGTCGAGCTCGAGCCCGAAGTACTCGGCGGCCTTGTGGAATGCGGCGTGCACGGTGACCGGGGCGACGATGCGGGGCACGCGCGGGCTGCCCGCTCGCACCGATCGCCAGAGGTCGCGTGCCGACTTCACCGCGAGCAGGCAGCTCTCGGTGCCCCCCGAGGTGACCGACCCGACGATGTCGTCGTCGCCCGCGCCGCCGAGCACGCGTCGCGCGAAGCCGACGACGCCGGCCTCCATCGCGGCGACCGAGGTGAACGTCGTCGGGTCGAGTCCGTTCACGGGCTGCACGAGACGGGCCGCGCCGGCGGCGAGCTCGTCGAGCTCGGCGAGGCCCGAGTCGTAGACGTACGAGAGCACCCGGCCACCGTGCGTCGGGGCGTCGAGGGCGCGCATCGCCTCGAGCTCGGCGAGGATCTCGGATGCCTCGCGGCGGAAGTGGGTCATCATGCCACCGTCTCTGCGGTCGTGGCGGCGGCATCGGCTTCGATGTCCGCGCGTCGGAGCGGGTACTTGCGCAGCGCCACGAGGCTCGCGGCGACGAGCAGCGCGGGAATCGCGCTGAAGCTGATCGCGATGCCCGCGATCGCGGCCGGAGACTGGGTCACCGTCTGGGAGCCGATCGACTCCACGTAGCCGGTCAACGCGAGCACGATCGTGAGGACCGTGGCGCCGAGCGCCATGCCGGCGGTCTCCCCCGCGGTCCAGACGCCGCCGAAGCTGCCGGCGCGGCCGATGCCGTGCGTGCGGGCGTCGTGCGAGATCACGTCGGGCAGCATGGCCATCGGCAGCGACTGCATGCCCGCGTAGCCGGCGCCGGCGAGCGCGACGGGCACGTACACCCACGCGCCCGGCGCCCAGATCATGCCGACCAGGGTGAGGGCGGCGATGCCGAAGAGGGTGCTCGCGAGGGCGAACCCGCGCTCCTTGCCCACGCGGCGGGCGATCGCCTGCCAGACGGGCGCGAAGAGCACCGCCGGGCCGATGAGCGCGACGAAGAGGTAGGTCACCGCGCGCTCGTCACGGAGCACCCAGGTCGCGACGAACTGGGCGCCCGCGAGCATGAGCCCCGTCGCGAGGCCCTGCAGCACGAATGCCGCGAGCAGCGCGCGGAAGGCGGGGCTGCGCTTGAGGGCGGCGAAGCCCTCGGCGTACCCGGCGCGGATGTCGCGGCGCGGCGCGGCATCCGTCGACGGACTGGGCACGGGCGCACCGGCCTTCGCCGCCGTCGAGGTCGCGACGAACATGCCCGCCCCGATCACGAGGCCCGCGACGATCGCCATCACGAGGTAGCCCGTGTGCTCGTCGTCGAACGCCGCACGCACCTCTGGGCCGCCGGCGCCGAAGAGCAGGATCGCGATCGTGAGCACGACGACGCGCCAGGTCAGCAGCCGCGTGCGTGCGTCGTAGTCGGCGGTGAGCTCGGCCGGGAGTGCGATGTAGGGCACCTGGAAGAGGCTGAACGCCGTCGCCGTCGCGAGGAAGGCCAGGAACACCCAGATGCCGGATGCCCCGGGGTCGAGGCCCGCCGGCACCGCGAACGTGACGATGAAGCCGACGGGCAGCGCGAGGGCACCCACGATCATCCACGTGCGACGAGTGCCGGTGCGCGCGAGGGCGCGGTCGCTGCGCTCGCCGATCCACGGGTCGATCACGACGTCCCACACCTTGGCGGCGGTCACGACGAGTCCCGCGACGAGCGCCGTCACGCCGAGGGTGTCGGTCAGGTAGTACACGAGCACGAGACCGGGCAGCGTGGCGAAGCCGCCCGTGCCGATGGAGCCGATCGCATAGCGGGCCACGACACCGCGGGAGAGGGGACGCACCGATGCGGTCATGGAGGCAGTGTACTCACCTGTCGGCACGCTTCGGACCGCGAACTGGGTCAACTGACCTAGAACTGGGTCGACTGTCCTAGACTGTGCGCATGCGCGCCCCCACGGCCTCCCCCGACCTGTACGCGAGCCTCGCCGACGATGTCGTCGCCTCCGGCTCCGAGACCATCGCCGTCCCGACCCCCTCGACGGGCGAGACGCTGCACGAGCTGCCGCGATCGAGCGCCGACGACGTGCTCGACGCGTTCGCCCGCGCGAAGCTCGCCCAGCTCGCGTGGGCCCGTGCCGGCTTCGCCGAGCGCCGCCGCGTGCTGCTGCGGGCGCACGACCTCATCCTCGAGCGACGCGAGATGCTGCTCGACCTCATCCAGCTCGAGAGCGGCAAGACCCGCGGTCAGGCCTTCGAGGAGATCTTCGAGGCCGTCTCCGTCACCCGCTACAACGCGCTCGCCGCCCGCAAGGTGCTGCACGGTCGACCCATCCGCTCCGGCCTTCCGACCGTGGCGACGAGCCGGGTGCAGTTCCGGCCGAAGGGCGTCGTCGGCGTCATCACCCCGTGGAACTTCGCGCTGAGCCTCGCCGCGATGGACGTCGTGCCCGCCCTCGCCGCCGGATGCGGCGTCGTGCAGAAGGCCGACGACCAGGGTGCGCTCTCGATCCTCGCCCTCCGTCGCGCCTACATCGATGCCGGCGTGCCCGCAGCGCTCTGGGCCGTCGTGGCGGGCCCGGCCGCCGAGGTCGGCGAGGCGCTGACGGATGCCGCGGACTACATCTGCTTCACCGGCTCGACGGCGACCGGCCGGAAGATCGGCGAGAAGGCGGGCCGCCGTCTCATCGGCTCCTCGCTCGAACTCGGCGGCAAGAACGCCCTGCTCGTCCTCGACGACGTCGACCCCGCAGAGGCCGCGGCGAACTCCGCGCACGCCGCGTTCTCGGCGATGGGCCAGCTCTGCGTCTCGGTCGAGCGCATCTACGTGCACCAGAAGGTCGCGGGCCCGTTCCAGCGGGCGCTCGTCGAGCGACTGCGGTCGGCCAAGCTCGGCTCCGGCCTCGACTTCAGCGCCGACTTCGGGTCGCTCGCGAGTGCCGCGCAGCTCGAGCGGGTGCAGGCGCACCTCGACGACGCCGTCGCGAAGGGGGCCGTCGTGCTCGTCGGCGGCACGCACCGGCCCGACATCGGGCCGTGGTTCTTCGAGCCGACGATCCTCACCGGCGTCACTCCCGACATGGACGTCTACGCCGAGGAGACCTTCGGCGCGATCGCCTCGCTCTACCTCATCGACAGCGACGACGAGGGGGTGCTCGCGGCCAATTCGAGCGAGTACGGCCTGAACGCCGCCGTCTTCACGTCATCCGCCGGGCGTGCGCGCCGCGTCGCGGACGCCCTCGACGCCGGCAGCGTCAACATCAACGAGGGATACCGCGGCTCGTTCGCATCCGTGGCGGCACCGATGGGTGGCGTGAAGCAATCGGGCCTCGGACGCCGCAACGGCGAGGCGGGACTCCTGCGCTTCGTGGAGCCCGTCACGATCTCATCGGTCACCGGGCTCCTGCAACTGCCGCGCACCGCGAAGGAGTACGAGCAGAAGGCTCCGCTTCTCGTGCTGCTCGCGCAGGCGCTGAAGGTGCTGCGGCTGCGCTGAGCGCCCGGCACGAGGCATCCGCTCACCGCCGCGCGTGCCTCTGGGCGGCGCAGGCGACGTCGAGCGGGCGGCTCAGGTCGCTTCGGAGTCGAACGGCGCGGGTTCGTCGGCGCCGAGCGCGTCACGCTGGCGCTTGCGCTGCAGGTAGGCGGAGTTCTCGTTGACCGATGCCCGGGCGACGACGGGCGCCGGCGCCTCCTCGGCGAACGGGTCGACGTCGGTGAGCGCCTCGCGGATGATGCGACGCGGGTCGTACTGACGCGGGTCGAGCTTCTTCCAGTCGACGTCGTCGAAATCGGGGCCCATCTCGTCGCGCATGCGGTCTTTCGCGCCGTTGGCCATGTCTCGCAGTGATCTCACCAACCGACCCAATTGCGCGGCGTAGTGCGGCAGCCGCTCCGGCCCGAGCAGGAAGACAGCGATCACCCCGATGATGAGGAGCTTCTCGAACGTCAGACCGAACACCCCTACAGGATAGTGGGCGGCGAGGCGTGCAAACGCCACTGCGTGTTCACCGTAGGCTGAGGGCTGAGAGATCCATCCGGGAGCCGCCACGTGTCCGATCACGACCTGAACTGGAAGTACGTCGACGACTCGGTCGCCGTGACCGAGTCGATCGCCAAGGCCCGTCAGCAATCGCTCGAGCTCGGCGTCGAGCCGGTCTCGCCCGCCGTGGGCGCGCAACTCGCCGTGCTCGCCGCCGCCTCGCGCGCCCAGTCGATCATCGAGGTCGGCACCGGAGTCGGCGTCTCGGGCCTCTGGATGCTCCAGGCTGCCCGCAGAGCACTGCTCACCTCGATCGACACCGAGAACGAGTACCAGCAGCATGCGCGCCAGCATTTCGCCGACGCCGGCATCGCCGCAGCGCGAGTGCGACTCATCGCCGGGCGTGCGAGCGAAGTGCTGCCGCGCATGAACGAGAGCTCGTACGACATCGTCTTCATCGACGCAGACGCGCCGTCGGTCATCGAGTACGCCGAGCACGGACTGCGCCTCGCGAAGCCCGGGGGCATGGTCCTCGTCGCACGCGCCCTCTGGAAGGGCCGAGTCGCCGACCCGGCTCGCCGCGACGAATCGGCGAGCGCCTACCGCACCCTCATCTCGGAGCTCTCGACCTCGACCGCGGTCGCGACGGCGATCTCGCCAGCCGGCGACGGGCTGCTGCAGATCGTCAAGCTCGGCGTCTGACGCCGGAAACGACTCGAGCCCCGAGAGTATCGGGGCTCGATTCGAGTGATGTGACTCAGGCGGGATTCACGACGCCGCCGAGGACGTCGTACAGCTCCTTGGCCTCAGCATCGTTCACCGAGACGACGAGGCGCCCGCCACCCTCGAGTGGAACTCGAACGATGATGAGTCGACCCTCCTTCACAGCCTCCATTGGCCCGTCTCCGGTGCGTGGCTTCATGGCCGCCATTGAGCTCCCCTTTCGTGGCTGAGATTCCATTATCTGCTAACACAGGCGGCGCTGGGAAATCGCCGCGAGCCTGTGGACAAGCCGATTGACGACTTCCCACAGACGGAGGGCATCCTCCGATAGCCCGGATTCCCCTTCCCATCAGGGAGGCGTCCAGTCGCGGCCGTCGATCCCCCATGCGATGAGCAGCCATCCGAGTTGCAGCACGATGGAGAGCGCGACCATCCCCCAGCGGTACCAGCGCGCCCGTGGCCGGGCCATCGCGCCGACGAGCGGGAACATGGGCGCGAGCAGCCGGAACGTGCTCGACTGCGGGAAGAACACCGCGAGCAGGTACAGCGCGTAACTCGCGAGCCAGAGTCGCAGGTCGACGCCGAGCCGGCGGACCGCCGGCAGGAAGAGCGTGATCGCGAAACCGACGATGAGCGCGATGACGACGATCGGGCCGAGCGGCTGGCCGAGCCACCAGTCGGCCGACTGGAACCACGCCGTGAACGGCACGAGTTCCTGGTAGCCGATGTACGCCGAGCGCCACGCGAGTTCCGTCGCCGTGTACCCGTGCAGCTCCCCCGTCGCCGCCCAGACGACGCCGGGCCAGGCGAGGCCGACGAGTCCCGCGAACACCGCGACGGATGCCGCGAGCACGCGTTCCCGCATGGGGAACGGGTCCGTCCGCCGTGAGAACCACCGCCACAGCCAGTGCAGGCCGAGCGTGAGCGCGAAGGCGAGCGCACCGGGCCGCGTGAACGCCCACACGGCGAGCACGGGCACGAGCCATCCGTACCGCCGATCGACGAGCAGCAGCAGGGCGAGCGAGAGCCAGAGCAGGCCGAGGGATTCGGCGTAGCCGAACTGCATGATCGGCGAGACCGGCGCGACGCAGAACAGCACGACGGCGAAGAGGGCGCGGTCGGGCTCGAGGAAGCGCGACATGAGTCGGTACGTGACGAGAGCGGCCCCGAGGCCCGCGGCGAGAGACACGACGACGGATGCCACGTTCCACGGCACCCCGAACGAGCTCACGAGGCCGACGAGCATCGGGTAGACGGGCAGGAATGCCCATGCGTTCTCGGCGACCTGCCCGGCCTCGGTCAACGGAAGGTCGGCCGGGTACCCGCCCAGCCAGATGATCTGGTACCACCGGGCGTCCCAGAGATTCGCGTACTCGAAGTAGCCCGGGCGAGCCTGGGTCCACGGATTCGACCCCTGCAGGCTCGCCATCACGAGCACCATCGTCGTGGTGATCGCGCGTGCACCGAGGAAGACCAGGGCGACCTTCGCCCACCACGGGGCGATCCGCCAGCGAACGCGCGGCGACCAGCGCGTCGCGCGGAACGGGTCGGGTTCGCGCACCGCGGCCGACGACGTGGTCATTGGGGTCCTCGCTCGCGCCGGGCCGCTCAGGCAGTGGCGCCGGTCAGCCAGGCCCGCAGCGCGACCTCGGTGTGCACGATCTGGGCGACGTCGACACGTTCGTCGTCGGCGTGCGCCTTGAGCGGGTCGCCGGGGCCGAAGTTCACCGCCGGGATGCCGAGGGCGCTGAAGCGCGCGACATCCGTCCAGCCGTACTTGGGGCGAGCCTCGGCGCCGACAGCGCGCACGAACTGCTGCGCGAGCGGGTCGTCGAGCCCGGGCCGGGCGCCCTCGGCGCTGTCGACGATCGCGACCTCGAAGCCGTCGAAGAACTCGGTGACGAAGGCGGATGCCTCGGCGACGCTGCGGCTCGGCGCGAAGCGGTAGTTGACCGTGAGCACGGCCTCGTCGGGGATCACGTTGCCCGCGATGCCGCCCGAGACGAGCACGGCGTTCAGCCCTTCGCGGTAGTCGAGCCCGTCGACCTCGACGGTCTCGGCCCGGTACTCGGCGAGCTTCGCCAGCGCCGGTGCGAGCTTGTGGATGGCGTTGTCGCCGACCCAGCTGCGCGCCGAGTGCGCCCGCAGCCCGGTGGTCCAGACCTCGGCACGGAGCGTGCCGTTGCAGCCGCCCTCGACCTGCCCGTTCGACGGTTCGCCGAGGATGGCGAAGTCGCCGGCGAAGAGGTCGGGGCGGTTGCGCGAGAGCCGCCCGAGGCCGTTGAGCGAGGAGGCGACCTCCTCGTTGTCGTACCACATCCAGGTGAGGTCGACGATGGGGTCGGTGAGCTCGAGGGCGAGCTTCAGCTGCACTGCGACGCCCGCCTTCATGTCGACCGTTCCGCGGCCCCAGAGGTAGTCGACGCCGTCTTCGGTCTCGAACCGGGTGGGCAGGTTCTCGTTGATCGGCACGGTGTCGATGTGTCCGGCGATCACGACCCGGCGTTCGCGGCCGAGGTTCGTGCGCGCGACGATCGTGTCGCCGTCGCGGATCACCTCGAGGTGGGATGCCCCGGCGAGCGCCTGCTCGATCGCGTCGGCGAGCCGCGACTCGTCGCCCGACACGCTCGGCGCATCGCAGATCGCCTGGGTGATGGCGAGGGAATCGGCGGTCAGGTCGAGCGTGAGCGGTGCGGCGGCGGGAGGCATGCCCACCAGTCTACGAACGCATCGGAACGTCACACCTTCACTCGCGCTCGCTACCCTTGGATCATGCCCACGAACGACGTCGCGTCCAGCCCCGCCCGCCTCGCCTCCGCAGCAGGTCTCGCGACCGTCGCCGCCGACGGCAGCGTCCTCGACACGTGGTTCCCGGCACCGGTGCTCGGCGACGCAGACGCCGCTGCGCCGCTCGCGGCCGAGCACCTCGCGCTCGCCGGCGCCGACGAGCGCCGCACCGTCACGGTGGAGGCCGTCACGGTGACGATCGACCTCGACGCCGCTCCGACCGGCACGAGCGACGCGTACCTGCGTCTGCACGTGCTCTCCCACCTGCTCGCAGCGCCCAACACGGTGAACCTCGACGGCATCTTCGCCCACCTGCCCGCCGTGGTCTGGACCAACGCGGGTCCGGTGCATCCGACCGACTTCCACCGCCTGCGCCCCGCACTGCAGCGTGCCGGCATCCACGCCGTCAGCGTCGACAAGTTCCCGCGCCTGCTCGACTACGTCACCCCCGATCGGGTGCGCATCGCCGACGCCGCCCGTGTGCGCCTCGGCGCGCACCTCGCGCCCGGCACGACCGTCATGCACGAGGGATTCGTGAACTTCAACGCCGGCACACTCGGCGCCTCGATGGTGGAGGGCCGCATCTCGCAGGGCGTCGTCGTCGGCGACGGCTCCGACATCGGCGGCGGGGCCTCGATCATGGGCACCCTGTCGGGCGGCGGCACGCAGCGCGTCGTCATCGGCGAGCGCGCGCTCCTCGGCGCGAACTCGGGTATCGGCATCTCGATCGGCGACGACAGCGTCGTCGAGGCGGGCCTCTACGTCACCGCCGGCACGAAGGTCGTGCTGCAGGGCGGGCCGGGCGAACGACCGAACACCGTCAAGGCCGTCGTGCTCTCGGGAGTGCCGAACCTGCTCTTCCGACGCAACTCCCTGAACGGCCAGGTCGAGGCGCTCTCGCGCTCTGGCGAGGGCGTGCAGCTGAACGCCGCACTGCACGCGTAGCACTCGCGACCGCGCAGCTCCGGTCTCGCGGATCCGCCCACATCACAGCCCTGCAACGACCGGGTCGAAGGGCCCGTCCTCTCGGCTACAGTTGGTGACCCGGGCCGCCATTGGGCGGCCCTCGTCTGCGCAGCACGAAGGAGTGGCGTGGGTACCGACGCACCGCGAACCAGTCGGCATCGAGTGATGCGATTCGTCATCGGCCTGCTCATCACCATGCTCGTGCTCGCGGTCGTCGCGGCCGGACTCGGCTGGTGGACCGTGCAGCGTTCGTTCCCGACGATGAACGGCGCGGTCGACGTTCCGGGGCTGAGCGCAGAGGTCACCGTCATCCGCGATGACGCCGGCATCCCGCAGCTGTATGCGGAGACCGACCACGACCTGTTCGTCGCGCAGGGGTACGTGCACGCGCAGGACCGCTTCTGGGAGATGGACTTCCGCCGGCACGTCACCGCCGGCCGACTCGCCGAGATGTTCGGCGAGTCGCAGGTCGGCACCGACACGTTCATCCGCACGCTCGACTGGCGGGGCATCGCCCAGCAGGAGTACGACGCGCTCGGCGAGGTGCCGCGGTCGTACTACGACGCGTACGCCGAGGGCGTCAACGCCTACCTCGAGGAACGCAGCGGTGCCGACCTCTCGCTCGAGTACGCGGTGCTCGGGCTGCAGAACCCGGGCTACTCCCCCGAGCCCTGGTCGGGCGTCGACTCGATCGCGTGGCTGAAGGCCATGGCCTGGGACCTGCGCTCGAATCTCGGCGACGAGATCGACCGCGCGATGCTCTCGACCGCACTGCCACCCGAAGAGGTCGCGCGCCTGCACCCCGACTTCCCCTGGGAGACGATGCCCACGATCGTCGGCGGGCAGCCTGTGGCGGCCACCGCGGCGCAGTCGGTGACGCCCCTCCCCGACGAGACCGACACGATCGAGACGGATGCCGCGGCGGCATCCGAGCCTGCCTCCGACTACGTCGCCGCCCTCGCCACCCTGCGCGCGGCGATCGACGGAGTCCCCGAGCTGCTCGGCCCCGAGGGCGGCGACCTCGGTTCGAACTCGTGGGTCGTGGGCGGGGCCCTGACCGAGTCGGGCCTGCCGCTGCTGGCCAACGACCCGCACCTCGGCCCGGCCATGCCCTCCATCTGGACCCAGATGGGGCTGCACTGCGTCGAGGTCACCGAGACGTGCGGGTTCGACGTCGCCGGGTACTCGTTCTCGGGGCTGCCCGGAATCGTGATCGGGCAGAATGCCTCGATCGCCTGGGGCTTCACCAACCTCGGGCCCGATGTCGCCGACCTCTACCTCGAACGAGTGAGCGGCGACACCTACGAGCTCGACGGCGTCCAGGTGCCGCTCACGACCCGTGACGAGGTCATCGAGGTCGCGGGCGGCGACCCCGTCACGATCACGGTGCGCTCGACGGCGCGCGGTCCGATCGTGACCGACATCCGCGACGACTTCGCCGAGGTCGCCGCCCAGTACCCGGCGGCCGCGGGCGAGCCGCAGGGCGACTACGCCGTGTCCCTGCAGTGGACCGCGCTGTCGCCCGGCACGACCGCGGGCGCGATCTTCGCCCTCGATCGAGCACAGGATTGGGAGGGGTTCCGGGCGGCCGCCGCACTGTTCGACGTGCCTGCGCAGAACCTCATCTACGCGGATGCCTCGGGCAACATCGGCTACCAGGCGCCGGGCCGCATCCCCGTGCGCAAGACGGGCGACGGCACGCTGCCGCTGCCCGGGTGGACCAGCACGAACGGCTGGGCCGGCACGATCCCCTTCGATCAGCTGCCGTCTGTGCTGAATCCGCCCGCGGGCTACCTCGTCACGGCCAACAACGCGGCCGCCGGCCCTGCCGGCCCGATGCTCACGAAGGACTGGGACTACGGCTACCGAGCCGCCGGCATCGAGCGACTGATCCGCGAACGCATCGACGCCGGCGAGCAGTTCACGGTCGACTCGCTCGCGGAGATCCAGCTCGACACCGGCGATTCGAACGCCGACGCCTTCCTCCCCGTGATCGCCGGACTCGATCTCGACGGCGACGCCGCTCGCGGCGCCGAACTGCTCGCCGGCTGGAACGGCAGCGCCGACGTCGACAGCGCGCAGGCGGCCTACTTCGCCGTGTTCTGGCGCACGCTGCTCGACGACATGTTCGGCGGGCTGCCCGAGTCGACGCAGCCGCAGGGAGGCGACCGCTGGTTCAACGTCGTCGGCACGCTGCTCGGTGAGCCCGACTCCACGTGGTGGACGAACGACGAACTCGGCGTCGCCGGCAGGGATGCGATGATCGCGAACGCGCTCGACGCGGCATGGACCGAGTCCGAGGACTCGATGGGCGGCAACCCCGATTCCTGGCGCTGGGGCCGGCTGCACACGCTCACGCTCACGAACCAGAGCTTCGGCGAGTCCGGCATCGCGCCGATCGAGTGGCTGTTCAACCGGGGTCCCTACGAACTCGGCGGCGGCTCTTCGATCGTCAACGCCATCGGCTGGGATGCGACCGTCGGCTACGGCGTCGACTGGGTGCCGTCGATGCGCATGGTCGTCGACCTGGCCGACCGCGACGCCTCACGCTGGATCAACCTGACCGGCGCCTCCGGCCACGCCTTCCACGCGAACTACGCCGACCAGGCACCGCTCTGGCAGCACGGGCAGCTCCGCGACTGGGCGTTCACGCGCGACGCGGTCGATGCCGGCGCGACGAACACCCTGAGGCTGACTCCCGCCGGGTGAGCCGGGACGGGCCCTGCGCTCACCTGGCGTGCACGATGCCGGCACGGCCGGCACGGCGACGGGAGATGAAACGCCGGCCCCGCCTGAAGGCGGGACCGGCGTTCGATCGAGTGCTGCGGCTCAGACCGAGGGGTAGTGCCGCTCGGGCTCGCCGATGTAGAGCTGCTGCGGGCGGCCGATCTTGGTCTGCGGGTCGAGGTTCATCTCGCGCCAGTGCGCCATCCAGCCGGGCAGGCGACCGATCGCGAAGAGCACGGTGAACATGCGCGTCGGGAAGCCCATCGCCTTGTAGATCACGCCGGTGTAGAAGTCGACGTTCGGATAGAGGCGACGCTCCTTGAAGTAGTCGTCCTGCAGCGCGAACTGCTCGAGCTCCTTGGCGATGTCGAGCAGCGGGTCGGCGACCCCGAGGCCGGCGAGCACCTCGTCGGCCGACTGCTTGACGATCGTCGCGCGGGGGTCGTAGTTCTTGTAGACGCGGTGTCCGAAGCCCATGAGCTTCACGCCGTCTTCCTTGTTCTTCACGCGCTCGACGAACTTCTCGACGCCTTCGCCGGAGTCGCGGATGCGGGCGAGCATCTGCAGCACGGCTTCGTTGGCGCCGCCGTGGAGCGGTCCCGAGAGCGCCTGGATGCCCGCGGAGATCGAGGCGTAGAGGTTCGCACCGGTCGAGCCGACGAGGCGGACGGTCGAGGTCGACGCGTTCTGCTCGTGGTCCTCGTGCAGGATCAGCAGGCGGTCGAGCGCGGTGGAGAGCACCGGATCGACCTGGAAGGGCTCGGCCATGTTGCCGAAGTTGAGCTTCAGGAAGTTGTCGACGAACGACAGCGAGTTGTCGGGGTACAGGAACGCCTGGCCGATCGACTTCTTGTGCGCGTAGGCCGCGATGACCGGGAGCTTCGCGAGCAGGCGCACCATGGTGAGCTCGACCTGCTCGGGGTCGTTCGAGTCGGTCGAGTCCTCGTAGTACGTCGACAGGGCCGACACCGCGCTCGAGAGCACCGCCATCGGGTGCGCCGTGTGCGGCAGCGACGAGAAGAAGCGCTTGAGGTCTTCGTGCAGCAGGGTGTGGTGACGGATCTTCTCGTCGAACTCGCCGAGCTGGTCTGCCGTTGGGAGCTCGCCGTAGATGAGCAGCCAGGCGACCTCGAGGTAGGTCGAGTTCGCCGCGAGCTGCTCGATCGGGTACCCGCGGTACCGCAGGATGCCCTGCTCACCGTCGATGTACGTGATCGCCGACCGCGTCGACGCGGTGTTGACGAACCCGTAGTCGAGCGCGGTGAGCCCGGTCTGCCGCGTGAGCGTCGACACGTCGATGCTCGAGTTGCCCTGTACCGCACGGTGGACGGGCAGTTCGGCGGTGGTGCTGCCGAACTGCAGGGTCGCGGTCTGGGGGTTCTCTCCAGCCGCTTTGTTCCGGACGTCGCTCACGGCGCCTCCTGTGATCGTCACTTGCGCGGTCACCTGCTTTCCGGTCTCAGCCGCTCTGGCGGCCTCGATCCGAATACAGCCTAGACGGGCTCCGAACACACTGTCGCACCCGCCAACAGATCATCCTATCCGTTGGCGAGAGTCACAGTCGCCCGCGAGAGCGCCCCCGAGAATCTGCGGATGTCACGCCGCAGCGGCGGCCCGGAGCCGCTCGGCCGCGGCCGCGACGCGGTCGTCGGTCGCGGTCAGCGACAGCCGTACGTGCTCAGGGTGGTGCACGCCGTAGAAGTGCCCCGGTCCGGCCACGATGCCCAGATCGGCGAGCCTGCCGATCGAGTCCCAGCCGTCGCGGCCCTCGGTCGCCCAGAGGTAGAGACCGGCCTCGCTGCGGTCGACGCGGAACCCTGCCGCCTCGAGCGCGGGCTTCAGCAGCTCGCGCCGCGCGCGGTACCGCGCCTTCTGCTCGGCGACGTGCTCGTCGTCGCGGAGCGCGGCGATCATCGCCGCCTGCAACGGCTGCGGGAGCATGAGCCCCGCGTGCTTGCGTACGGTCGTGATTCGGTCGATGACGGTGCTGCAGCCCGCGATGAAGGCGGTGCGGTAGCCAGCCATGTTCGACTGCTTCGACAGGGAGTAGGCCACGAGCGTGTTGCGACGGCTGTCGCCGACGACCCGCGGATCGAGCAGGCTCGGGATCGGGGCATCCGCCCATTCGCCCTCCCAGCCGAGCTCGGCGTAGCACTCGTCGCCGACGATGATCGCGTCGAGTTCGAGCGCCCGTTCGCGGGCCGCGCGCAGCTCGTCGATCGTCAGCACCCGCCCGTCGGGATTGCCGGGGCTGTTCAGCCACACGAGCTTCGTCGCGGCGGGCCATTCGGCCGGATCATCGGAGGCCATCGAGGTGGCGCCGACGAGCACGGCACCCATCTCGTAGCTCGGGTACGCCGCCTTGGGGTGCACGACGACGTCGCCTTCGCCGAGGCCGAGGAGGAAGGGCAGGAGGGCGACGAGTTCCTTGGAGCCCACGGTCGGCAGCACGTTCGCCTCCGTGAGGCCCGTGACGCCGCGCCGGCGCGCGAACCAGTCGATGATGGCGCCGCGCAGTTCGTCGGTGCCCGTCGTCTGCGGATACGCGTGGGCATCGGTGGCATTCGCGAGAGCCGCGCGCACGAGCTCGGGCGTGGGATCGACCGGCGAGCCGATCGACAGGTCGACGACGCCCTGTGGGTGAGCCGCGGCGCGCACACGGAAGGGCGCCATCAGATCCCAGGGGTAGTCGGGCAGTTCGCCGCGCGCCATGCTCAGTGCGCCTGGGGAGGGAGCACCGCGATCACGGGGTGGTCCTTCGGGATGACGCCGATCTTGGCCGCGCCGCCGGGCGAGCCGATGTCGTCGAAGAACTCGACGTTGGCCTTGTAGTAGTCGGCCCACATGTCGGGCAGGTCGTCTTCGTAGTAGATGGCTTCGACGGGGCAGACGGGCTCGCACGCACCGCAATCGACGCATTCGTCGGGGTGGATGTAGAGCGAGCGCTCACCCTCGTAGATGCAGTCGACGGGGCACTCGTCGATGCAGGCGCGGTCTTTGACGTCGACGCACGGAAGGGCGATGACATAGGTCACGGTGTTCGCTGTCCCTTCGAAAGGCTGAGATTCCAGTCTAGGCGTCGCGCGGGCGCGGCGAGGGCAGCTTCGGCCATGCGACGACGAGCACGGCGATGAGCGCGGGGGCGACCGACCAGATCGTGCCGGTCAGATCGCCCACGATCAGCACCGAACCGCCCGGCCCGGGGAGTGTGAGCACGGCGACCGCGACGACGATGCCGGCACCGGCCGCGGCCGCCGCGATGCGGCCTCCGGCGACGAGCCGGATGCCCAGCAGGAGCGCTGCGACGCCGATGAGCGCCGCGGCGAGGCCCCACGGGATCGCCACCTCGCCGATGCGCAGCACCGCGCGGTGGCCGACCGTGCCGAGGGCGCCGTAGGCGAGACCGACCAGGAAGGCGACGAGGATGGTGCCGAGGCTGGTTCGACCCATCACTTCGGCTGCGGGGTGACGGTGTACGAGACGACGTCGCCGTCGCCGGCGATCAGCACGAGGTACTCGCCGTCGGAGTACACGACGGCGCTCGCGGTGTCGCCGTTCAGCGTGGTGTCCTCGGTGAAGCCCGCGGCCTCGAGCTTCGCGGCCGCGTCGGCGACGGGATCGGCCGCACTCGACGAGATCATGACGACCCAGCCCTCGCCGCCAGGAGCACCGCCGGCGAAGCTGATGTCGCCGTCGATGAGCGCGACCGATTCGGGGAAGTCGGCCGGCAGCTCCCCGCCGAGGCTGACGTCACCCCCGGTCGCCTCTTCGATGGCGTCTTCGACGCCCTGGTTGACGAGGTCGCCGGGGTTCGGGAAGCAGCCCGAGAGCATGGTCGCCGTCAGCACGGCGATCACCGCGGCGATGCCCATCCGACGGTGGGTGGTGGACGGTCGCATGGCCGGCTCCTCGTGTGCAGCGGTCTGGGGCGGGGTGGCGGACACCACGCGGCATCCGCTCGCCCCACGTCGGATTCTACCGCCCGGCCGTCGCAAGGGGATGGCGTAGCGTGGGGCGGGACACGGAACGGGCCGTGCGGAGAGGACCGATGATGGCCGAGCCCAGCACCCAGGAGAACGGGCCCGACGTGCGCGTCGAGCGCGACGGCAGGCTCGCGATCGTGACGATCGATCGCCCGAAGGCACTGAACGCCCTCTCCCCCGACGTGCTCTCGGCCCTGCTCGCCGTATTCGAGTCCCTCGCCGCCGAGGGCAGTGCCGTGCGCGGTGTGCTGCTCACCGGCGCCGGCGGTCGCGCCTTCGTGGCCGGCGCCGACATCCGTGCGCTGGCGGGCCTCACGCCCGAACAGGGCGAGGACTCGTCACGACTCGGCCATCGGGTGGCGGCGGCGATCGAAGGGCTCTCGGCGCCCGTCATCGCCTGCGTCGACGGCTTCGCGCTCGGCGGCGGCCTCGAACTCGCGCTCGCCTGCGACTTCATCTACGCGACGGATGCCTCGAGCTTCGGCCAGCCCGAGGTGCACCTGGGCCTCATCCCGGGCTTCGGCGGCACCGTGCGCCTCCCCCGAGCCGTCGGTCTCGCGCGGGCAAAGGAGCTCATCTACACGGGTCGGCGCATCGACACGGCGGAAGCCGTCTCGATCGGACTCGTCGTGCGGTCGTTCCCCGACCGCGAGTCGCTCCTCGCTGGCGCACGGGCGACCCTCGACGAGGTCGGCGCGAACGCCGCACCGGCCGTCGGCCTCGCGAAGCGAGTGCTCGTCGACGCCGCCGGGCGCCGCACGGAATCGGCGACCGACCTCGAGATCGCCGCCTTCGGCGACGCGTTCCGCACCCACGACATGCGCGAGGGCGTCGCGGCGTTCGTCGAGAAGCGCGATCCATCGTTCATGGGGGCCTGAGTCCTTCATGGGGGCCTGAGGCCAAGCCAGTACTCAGGAGGCGTCGCGCCACGTGTCAGGCCGGCCGGTGGGCCGGGACCGGTTCAGCCGATTCGAGCCGCCAGCCAGGCGAAGCCGTCGAACCGCACACCGTCGGCGCCGAACATCTCGAGGTGCAGGTGCGGGCCGGTCGACTGCCCGGTCGTGCCGACGAGTCCGAGCTGCTGGCCTGCCGTGACCTGCTGGCCGACCGAGACGGCGATCGAGCCGGACTGCATGTGCGCGTAGGAGCTCGTGATGAGCTCGCCGCCGATGTTGTGCTGCACCTCGACGTTGACGCCCAGCCCGCCGCCGTTCTCGGTGGCGAGCACGACCACGCCGTCGGCGATCGACATCACGGGCGTGCCGTTGCCGGGGTTGAAGTCGACGCCGTCGTGCGAGCTCGAGCAGCCGCTGCAGGGCGCCGACCGCGGGCCGAAGCCGTCGCTGCGCTTCGTCGGGTTCTGCACCGGCCACACGATCGCGTCGGTGTCGATGAGCGCCACGCTGCCGAGGCTCGCGACCTGCGACATGATGGGCGGCGGCGCGGCTTCGACGAGGTACTGCTCGGCGGCGAGCGGTGACATGACACCCTCGCTGCCCACCTCGACGGTCTGCGGTGCGTACTCGATCGTGTCTTCGGCAGGCGCGTAGACCGAGGCGCGGGCCACGGTGTCGGTTGCGGTGATCGCCAGCGCGGGAACGCTCGTGGCGACCATCATGGCCGCGGCGAACGACATGGCGATGACCGCGAAGGCCGGGCGCAGGGCCGCGGAGCCGGAACGAGCTGCGGCCACGCGGGTGCGGCGGTGCTGGGATCCGATGGTGGCGGTGCGAGGTACGGAGGCGGGGCGGGCAGGGCTGGGTGTGGCCGCTCTGCGGCCGTGCTTGGGGGGAGTCATATATGTGGGGTGCGTTACGTATTTTCCGAGTCAGGTGCGAGACAACCTCAGCTACGGTACGCACCGACTCTGGGAAGAACCTCCGATGCGCATGCATATTCGCCGCGAAACGTGAGAGCGGTCTCCCCTTGACTCCACGCGCATCTCGGCGAAACGCTCGGCGGAACGCAGACGAGCGGATGCCCCGTGGTCGATCGACCCCGGGGCATCCGCTCGTCGTGCAGGTGCGCTGCTAGTTCTGCTTCTTCAGGCGCGACGTCGTGCGGGCACGGGCTGTCGCGTCGAGCTCGACCTTGCGGATGCGCACGGCGGCGGGCGTGACCTCGACGCACTCGTCTTCACGGGCGAACTCGAGGCACTCCTCGAGCGAGAGCTGGCGCGAGGGCGTCATCGACTCGAACGTGTCGGAGGTCGACTGACGCATGTTCGTCAGCTTCTTCTCCTTGGTGATGTTCACGTCCATGTCGTCGTTGCGCGAGTTCTCGCCGATGACCATGCCCTCGTAGACCTCTTCGGTCGGGTTCACGAAGAACGTCATGCGCTCCTGCAGGGCGATGATCGCGAACGGCGTGACGACGCCCGAGCGGTCGGCGACGATCGAGCCGTTGTTGCGGGTGACGATCTGGCCGGCCCACGCGTCGTAGCCGTGCGAGATCGCGTTCGCGATGCCCGTGCCGCGCGTGGTGGTCATGAACTCGGTGCGGAAGCCGATGAGGCCGCGGCTCGGAACGATGAACTCCATGCGGACCCAGCCGGTGCCGTGGTTCGACATGTTGTCCATGCGGCCCTTGCGGGCGGCGAGCAGCTGCGTGATCGCGCCGAGGTACTCCTCGGGAGCGTCGATCGTGAGGTGCTCGTAGGGCTCGTGCACCTTGCCGTCGACCTGCTTGGTGACCACCTGCGGCTTGCCCACGGTGAGCTCGAAGCCCTCGCGGCGCATCTGCTCGACGAGGATCGCGAGTGCGAGCTCGCCGCGGCCCTGGACCTCCCACGCGTCGGGGCGGCCGATGTCGAGGACCTTGAGCGAGACGTTGCCGACGAGTTCGCGGTCGAGGCGGTCCTTCACCATGCGGGCGGTGAGCTTGTGGCCCTTGACCTTGCCGACGAGGGGCGAGGTGTTCGTGCCGATCGTCATCGAGATCGCGGGCTCGTCGACCGCGATGATCGGGAGCGGGCGCACGTCTTCGGCGTCGGCGAGCGTGTCGCCGATCATGATGTCTTCGAACCCTGCGACCACGGCGATGTCGCCGGGGCCGGCGCTCTCGGCCGGGTAGCGGTCGAGCGCCTTCGTGAGGAAGAGCTCGGTCACGCGCACGTTCTGGACGGAGCCGTCGTGCTTGACCCAGGCGACCGTCTGGCCCTTCTTGATCGTGCCGTGGAAGACGCGGAGCAGGGCGAGACGACCGAGGAACGGCGATGCGTCGAGGTTCGTGACGTGCGCCTGCAGGGGGTGCTCGTCGTCGTAGACGGGCGCCGGGATGTGCTGCAGGATCGCCTCGAAGAGGGGCTCGAGGTCGTCGTTGTCGGGGAGCTCGCCGTTGCCGGGCTTGTTGTGGCTCGCGGCGCCGTTGCGGCCCGACGCGTAGACGACCGGCACGTCGAGGATCGCGTCGAGGTCGAGGTCGGGCACGTCGTCGGCCAGGTCGGAGGCGAGGCCGAGCAGGAGGTCCTGGCTCTCGGCGACGACCTCGTCGATGCGCGCGTCGGGACGGTCGGTCTTGTTGACGAGCAGGATCACCGGCATGCGGGCCTCGAGCGCCTTGCGGAGCACGAAGCGCGTCTGCGGCAGCGGGCCCTCGCTCGAGTCGACGAGGAGGACGACGCCGTCGACCATCGACAGGCCGCGCTCGACCTCTCCGCCGAAGTCGGCGTGGCCGGGCGTGTCGATCACGTTGATCGTGATGGGGCCATCGGTGGCGTGCGCGCCCTTGTACGAGATCGCCGTGTTCTTGGCGAGGATCGTGATGCCCTTCTCGCGCTCGAGCTCGTTCGAGTCCATGGCGCGCTCCTCGACGTGCGCATGCGCATCGAAGGAGTTCGTCTGGTTGAGCATCGCGTCGACGAGCGTGGTCTTGCCGTGGTCGACGTGAGCGACGATCGCGACGTTTCGCAGATCGTTCCGGGTGGCGTTGGCCATGTTTGGTCCTCGAGGGTGCCGGCCCCCCGTCGCCCCCGGGCGGCGAGATCAGCGCACGGAGACAGCGTGGAAGCGCTGTGTGAAGGTCTGTGGGGAGCGCAGGATGCCGCAGTGACGGCGTGCGCCCCTCAAGCGTACCCTGTCACGCGCCTGTGAAGCTGAGAACGCGAAAGCGCCCGGCCTCCGAGTGATCGGATGCCGGGCGCTCGCGTCGTTCTCGAACTGCTCGGTGGCTAGGCGCCGAGCTCGATGCCCGCACCAGGGATCGCCGCGAGGAGATCCTTCGTGTACTGCTCCTGCGGGTTGTCGAACACCTCGTCGGTGGTCGCCGCCTCGACGATGCGACCCTTCTGCATCACACAGACGTGGTCGGCGATGACGCGCACGACGGCGAGGTCGTGCGTGATGAAGAGGTACGTCAGCCCGAGCTCGGCCTGCAGGTCGGCGAGCAGGCGCAGGATCTGCGCTTGCACGAGCACGTCGAGTGCCGACACGGCCTCGTCGAGCACCACGATCTCGGGCTTCAACGCGAGCGCACGCGCGATGGCGATGCGCTGGCGCTGGCCGCCCGAGAGTTCGTTCGGGTAGCGGCTGATGAGCGTGCGCGGCAGCGACACCTGGTCGAGCAGCTCGTAGACCCGCTCGCGACGCGAGGCGCTGGTGCCGACCTTGTGCGTGAAGAGCGGCTCCGAGATGGTGTTGCCGATGTTGCGCAGCGGGTTCAGCGAACCGTACGGGTCCTGGAAGACCGGCTGCATGCGGCTGCGGAGGTTGAAGAGCTCCTTGCCGGTCACGCTCGCCAGGTCTTTGCCGCCGACGACGATCTTGCCGCTCGTCGCGTCTTCGAGCTTCAGCAGCATCTTCGCGACGGTCGACTTGCCCGAGCCCGACTCGCCGACGAGCGCCATGGTGGAGCCCTTGGGAATCTGGAACGAGACCTTGTCGACCGCGGTGAAGTCGCCCGAGCCGCGGATCTTGAAGACCTTGGTGAGGTCTTCGACGACGATCGCCGGGGGCGCCGCCGGAGCGGCCGCGAGGGCCTCGGCACGAGCCTCGGCGGTCGCGATCAGGTCGATCGAGTCGCCCGCGACGGCTGCCGCGCCCTCGGTCATCGAGGACTCGGCCGCGGAGATCGACCCCGTCGCCTGGATGCGACGCGAGGCGAGGCTCGGCGCCGCGGCGACGAGTCGCTGCGTGTACGGGTGCTGCGGGTTCTGCAGGATGTCGACCGACGGACCGGATTCGACGACACGGCCCTTGTACATGACCACGAGCTGCTCTGCGCGCTCGGCTGCGAGGCCGAGGTCGTGCGTGATGAACAGCAGTGTCGTGCCGAGCTCGCGCGTGAGCGATTCGAGGTGATCGAGGATGACCCGCTGCACCGTGACGTCGAGCGCCGAGGTCGGCTCGTCGGCGATGAGCAGCTGCGGGTTGGCCGCGAGCCCCATGCCGATCAGCACGCGCTGGCGCATGCCGCCCGAGAACTGGTGCGGGAACTGACGCATGCGACGGTCGGCATCGCCGAGCCCGGCCTGCTTCAGCACCTCGATGGCGCGCTTCTTGACCTCTTTGCGCCCAGTGGCGATGCCGTTGGCCTTGATCGCCTCTTCGACCTGGAAGCCGATAGACCACACGGGGTTGAGGTTCGACATCGGGTCCTGCGGGACGAAGCCGATCTTGCGACCGCGGACGGTCTGCATCTCTCTCGCCGAGGCCTTCGTGAGGTCTTGGCCGTCGAGGAGGATCTGACCGCCCGAGATGTGTCCGGTGCCGGGGAGCAGGTTGATGATCGCGTGCGCGGTCGTCGACTTGCCCGAGCCCGACTCCCCCACGATCGCGAGGCTCTGCCCGCGGTAGAGGGTGATGTTGACCCCGTCGACGGCCTTCACGAGACCGTCTTGGGTGTTGAAGCCGACCTGGAGATCCTTGATCTCGAGGAGCGGTCGCTCGGCGCCGTCGGCGCGTTCTGATTGCACGTTCGATCCGTTCGAAGCCTGGTTCGTCGCGTTCGAGGACTGGCTCATCGCTGTGCCCTCGCCTTCGGGTCGAGCGCATCGCGCACGACCTCGCCGAGCATGATGAAGCTCAGCACGGTGACCGACAGCGCGATCGACGGCAGGATCAGCGTCTGGGGCGCCGTGCGCAGCGAGGTCTGGGCCTGGCTGATGTCGTTGCCCCACGACATGATGTCGGTCGGCAATCCGACGCCGAGGAACGACAGGGTCGCCTCCGCGACGATCGCCGAGGCGAGCGAGATGGTCGTGATGACGATGACCGGTGCGATCGAGTTCGGCAGCACGTGGCGCACGAGGATGCGGAATCGCGAGACGCCGAGGGCCGTGGAGGCCATGACGAAGTCGGCGTTCTTCACCCGGAGGATCTCGGCTCGGAGCACACGGGCGGTTGCCGGCCACGCGAACAATCCGATCGCGAGCGAGATCACCCACACGTTCCGGTAGGCCGAGAGCACCGACATGATGACGACGGCGGCGAGGATGTAGGGGATCGAGAAGAAGATGTCGCCCAGGCGCGAGAGCACCGAGTCGAGCCATCCGCCGTAGAAGCCCGCGAACGCACCGAAGACGATGCCGAGCAGCGCCACGAGGAACGTGACGATGAGGCCGACGGCCAGCGACGTCGACGTGCCGTGGATGATGCGCGAGTAGATGTCGCAACCCTGCTTGGTGAAGCCGAGCGGGTGTCCCTCGGTCGGACCCGCGTTGCTGTTCGCGAGGAGGCAGTCGTTGTTCGGCGGCGTCTGCGTGAACAGGCCGGGGAACAGCGCCACAACCACGACGAGGAGGATCAGCACGGAGGAGATCCAGAACATCGGGCGCTTGCGCACGTCGTTCCAGGCGTCGGTCCACAGGTTCGAGGGCTTGCCCTCGGCCTTGACCGAGTCGATGGCGACGAGCGGCGTCTCTTCGAGCGGAGCGACGTAGTGCTGCTGGTCTGGTCTGGTCTTACTTGGCATAACGGATCCTCGGGTCGAGAACGGCGTACAGGAGATCCACCAGCAGGTTCACCACGAGGTAGATCAGCACCATGATCGTCACGAAGGAGACGACGGTCGGTCCCTCGCCTCGGATGATCGCCTGGTAGAGCGTGCGGCCGACACCCGGCACGTTGAAGATGCCCTCGGTCACCGTGGCGCCGACCATCAAGGTGCCGAAGTCGACGGCGAGGTAGGTGACGACGGGGATGAGCGAGTTGCGCAGGATGTGCACGGGGACGATGCGCCCACGGGTCAGACCCTTGCTCGCGGCAGTGCGAACGAAGTCCTGACCGTCGGTGTCGATGACCGACGCCCGCGTCAGTCGGACGATCTGGGCGAAGCTGATGGTGGCCAGCACGATGGCCGGCAATATCAAGTCTTGCGTTGGCGCGCCCGGGCCGACGGTGGTTCTGAACCACCCCAGATAGATGCCGAAGAACCACTGCATCACGAACGCCAGCACGAAGATCGGCAGCGAGATGAGGATGAGGCTCACGACGAGTGCGCTCGCGTCGAAGATGCCGCCCTTGCGAAGGCCCGAGATGAGGCCGATCGAGATGCCGGCGACCATTTCGAAGAACACGGCCATCGCTGCGAGTCGCAACGTCACCGGGAACGTGGCCATCAGGATCTCGGAGACGGGCTGACCCGAGAACGAGACGCCGAGGTCACCCTTGAAGATGTTGCCGAGGAAGATGAAGTACTGGACGATGAACGGCTGGTCCAGGTGGTAGCGCTCGCGCAGGGCTTCGATGACCTGCGGGGGCGGGGTCTTGTCGCCGAACAGCGCGACGATCGGATCGCCGGGCATGGCGAAGACCATGAAATAGATCAGGAACGTGGTGCCGAGCAGGACAGGGATCGCCTGCAGCAGTCGGCGCAGGATATAGCCGGCCATGGATCAGGCCCTGCGTTCTGCGAATGTGGACATGTTGAAAGAAACCTCACCGTTGTGCGAGTTCGACTCCACGATGCTACGCCGATCAGGTGAACACCGTGGATACGTGGGAGTGGGGCGGCAGCCTGCTCGGCTGCCGCCCCACGGGCGCCTCAGAGTCTAACCCCGAGTCGTCCTTGATCGGGAATTACTCGCTCTTGGTGATCTGGTAGTACAGCGGCACCGAGTTCCAACCGAACTCGACGTCGTTGACGACCTCGCTCCAAGCACCGTTGACCGTGGAGTACCACAGCGGAACGGCGGGGAGGTCCTGGAACAGGATCTCCTGTGCAGCCTGGAACTTCTCGTTCGCGGCGGCGATGTCGGTCTCCGCGAGGCCCTCCTTCAGGAGCGTGTCGACCTCGGGGTTCGAGTAGTCGCCATCGTTCGAGCCGGCACCGGTTCCGTAGAGCGGGCCGAGGAAGTTGAAGAGCGCCGGGTAGTCCGCCTGCCAGCCCGAACGGAAGGCCGTCTGGATGGTGCGGTCGGTGATCTTCGTGCGAGCCTCAGCGAACGTGGGGTACGGGTCGCCGGCGGCGTCGATGCCCAGGTCGTTCTTCAGGCCGTTCGCCACAGCGTCGACCCAGGCCTGGTGGCCACCGTCAGCGTTGTAGGCGATCTTGAAGGTGCCGTCCCACGGAGCGATCGCGTCGGCCTGGGCCCACAGCTTCTTCGCCTCTTCGGGGTTGTAGTCGAGAACCTCGGAGCCGGGGATCTCTTCCGAGTAGCCGTCGATGACCGGCGACGTGAAGTCGTGCGCCGGGGTGCGGGTGCCGGCGAAGATCACGTCGGTGATCTCGTCGCGGTTGATCGCCATCGAGATCGCCTGGCGGCGGAGGTTGCCCTCTTCGCCCGAGAAGTGCGGCAGACGCGCGGGGATCGTGAACGACTGGAAGATCGCAGCCGCCTGGGTGATCGCACGGTCGCCGAACTCGTCTTCGAACGTCGCGAGAGCCGAGTCGGGGATCGCGTCGAGCACGTCGAGGTTGCCGCCCTGGAGGTCGGCGTACGCGGCGTCCTGCGAGGCGTAGAAGATGATGTCGAGTCCGCCGTTGACCGCCTTGCGGGGGCCGTCGTAGTCGGGGTTCACGACGAGGTCGATCTTCTCGTTGTGCTTCCAGGCGTCTTCGCCGTCGAGCATGTACGCGCCGTTGCCGACCGGGCTCTCACCGAAGGCCGCGAGGTCCTCGAATGCCGACTCGGGCAGCGGGTAGAAGGCCGAGTAGCCGAGGCGCAGCGGGAAGTCCGACTCGGGCTGCTTCAGCTTGACCGTGAAGGTCGTGTCGTCGACGACCTCGAGGCCCGGGAGTTCGGGGACGGACTCTTCGTAGCTGAAGCCGTCGATGGACTCGAAGAAGTACTGCGAGAGCTGCTCGTTGGCCGTGTCCGCGCCGTAGTTCCAGGCGTCGACGAAGGAGTTCGCGGTGACGGGCTCGCCGTTCGTGAACTTCTGGTCGGCCTTGAGCTTGATCGTGTAGTTCTGCGCGTCGTCGGTCTCGATCGACTCGGCGACGTCGTTGTGCGCAGCACCCTTGGCGTCGTAGTAGACCAGGCCCGCGAAGATCGCGTCGAGGATCTTGCCGCCACCGACCTCGTTGGTGTTGGTGGGGATCAGCGGGTTCTGGGGCTCGGAGCCGTTGGTCGTGATGACCGCGGTGGCATCGCCAGCAGGGGCCGACGGGTCAGCACCGCCGCTCGTGCAGCCAGACAGCGTCAATGCGCCGGCGGCAGCAAGAGCAATGGCTGCAACGCCGATTCTCTTGATCTTCAATGTTCCTCCTGTGAGATATGCGACGACAACACGGCTCGTGGCCGCGCTGGAGCGCTGGTAGATCGAGACTATGAACCGGACCCCCGGTAAGCAAACCAGAAGGGCAAACCGTTACCGACGCGCAACCTAGCGACACGGACCTCGGCGGATTCCGTCGCGAATCCGCACGAATGTTGCGTCTGAGCCGCTCATGCGATGATTGCCGCATGTCTTCTGCATGGCGGCTGCGGCTCGAGGTCGTCATCGTGCTCGGTCTCTCGCTCGGGGCATCCGCCGTCTACTCGATCGTGTCGATCGTCGCGAAGGTGACCGCCGAGACGCCGCTCGGCGATCAGACGGTCGCACTGAACCCGTCTCGCGCACCGCGCGAATGGCTCGACTTCACGTACCAGTTCCTCGACGTCTTCTTCGGTCTGTTCGCCGTGGCACTCGTGCTGTACCTGCTCTGGGCACCCGGCACGAACCCGTTCCGCCGCATCGGCCTCGACCTGACGAGGCCGGGTCGGGATGCGGCATCCGGTGTGCTGCTGGTGCTCGCCATCGGCGTGCCGGGGCTCGCGCTCTACGCGCTCGGCCGCGCAGGAGGCATCACCGTCGCGGTCGAGGCCTCACCGGCCGACTGGTTGTGGTGGACGGTGCCGATCCTCGTGTTCCGGGCGCTCGAAGCTGCGCTGACCGAGGAGGTCATCGTCGTCGGCTACCTCTTCACGCGATTCAGGGAGCTCGGCGTCGGCCCGTGGGCGACGATCCTCTCGAGCGCCGTGCTGCGCGGCACCTACCACCTGTACCAGGGCTTCGGGCCGTTCGTCGGAAACGTCGCCATGGGCGTCGTCTTCGGGTGGTGCTACCAGCGCTGGGGTCGCACGATGCCGCTCGTCATCGCGCACTGGATCCTCGACATCGCGTCGTTCGTCGGCTACCCGCTCGCGGTCGGCTGGTGGCCGGAGCTCTTCGCCGTCTCGGCCGGCTGAGCCGGTCGAGCGGGCTGGTCCGTGCGCACCGGATGCCGCGTGCGCGGTGTTCGCGGCACGTGCTCGCTCCTCCCGAGCGCCACCACGGTCGTCGGCATCGGCGGCAGGGCCTCCTCGGCGACCTCGACGCGGAAGTCGGAGTCGGTGCCCCGCACCCGCGCCATGTCGAGACCGCTGCGCCGGGACGGCGTGCATACCGGCGAGTAGAAGCCCTCGTCGCCGAAGACGCTGCCGCTCGAGAAGTCGGTGATCGACTGGGCGCGTCGCAGCGCCTCCGCCGTGGCGGGGTCGCGTCGTTCGAGCAGGCCCGCGCGCTGTTCGAGCCCGAGGCCGCGGCCTGCGAGCATCGAGGTGCCGACGAGGAACCCAACGAACCCGACGGTCGTGAGCACCGTGAAGAGATCGACGGACATCATGCCCCCTCCGCTTCGAGAGAACCCGGGCCCTGACGAACCCGTGGGTGAATTCGAGAGAACCTCAGTGTACTCCCGGGGGTGCGCATCGGGGTCGCCCTGATCCGGCGGATCGTGCGGCTCGAGAGCATGGGGCCATCCCTCGCCACGCGGGCGCCGACCGGCACCGCCGCACACAGAGTCGGAGCTGAATCATGTCACTCGCCGCCGCCTTCACCGCAGGCCGTCTCGCCGCACGCGCCTCGGATCGTCGCTTCCTCGCGACCGAAGCCGAGATCACCGCGGCGCACGAACGCGTCACCGCGCGTCGCACTGCCCTCGTGACGGTCGCAGGCGCACCGTCAGCGCCCGCTCGCGCCCCTCGCGCGTACACGGAGCGCGGCCGCCACGCGGCACCGCGCCCCGCATAGTCGCGAGCACGTCATCCGCCGATGCCTCCAGTGCGGGGGCGATCGGCTCCGAATCGCTCGCTACGCGAACGCCGTGACTACAAACGGCGAAAGCGCGGCCACTCTGCTTCCTCGAGGCATCCGCTTCGCTTCGCTACGCGAACGCCTCGACCGGCGGGCAGGCGCACACGAGGTTGCGGTCGCCGAAGGCCTGGTCGATGCGGCGCACGGGCACCCAATACTTGCCCCGCACGAGCGAGTGCACCGGGTACACGGCCTGCTCGCGGGTGTAGGCGTGGGTCCACTCCCCGGCGATGACCGACTCCGCGGTGTGCGGCGCGTTGACGAGAGGATTGTCGTCGGCGGGCCACTCGCCCGCGGCGACGGCGTCGGCCTCGGCCTTGATCGCGACCATCGCCTCGACGAAGCGCTCGAGCTCGGCCAGGTCTTCGGACTCGGTCGGCTCGATCATGAGCGTGCCCGCGACGGGGAAAGACATCGTCGGCGCGTGGAACCCGTAGTCGACGAGGCGCTTCGCCACGTCGTCGACGGTCACGCCCGTCGCCGCCGTGAGGGGTCGCAGGTCGAGGATGCACTCGTGCGCGACGAGCCCGTTGTCGCCCGTGTAGAGCACCGGGTAGTGGTCGCGCAGGCGCGAGGCCACGAAGTTCGCCGCGAGCACCGCCGACGCGGTCGCCTGCTTGAGCCCCTCGGAGCCCATCATGCGCACGTACGCCCACGAGATCGGCAGGATCGACGGGCTGCCGTACGGCGCCGCCGAGACCGGCCCGCCGTCGTGCGTGACGCCGCCCGAGTGGTCGGCGCGCTGCGCCATCGGGTGGCCGGGCAGGTAGGGCGCAAGGTGCGCCTTCGCCGCGACCGGGCCGACGCCGGGGCCGCCGCCGCCGTGCGGGATGCAGAACGTCTTGTGCAGGTTCAGGTGCGAGACGTCGCCGCCGAAGTCGCCGAAGCGGGCGAAGCCGAGCAGGGCGTTGAGGTTCGCGCCGTCGACGTAGACCTGGCCGCCGGCGTCGTGCACGGCCTGCGTGATGGTCTTCACCTCGTGCTCGTAGACGCCGTGCGTCGAGGGGTAGGTGATCATGAGGGCGGCGAGGCTGTCGGCGTGCTCGGCGATCTTCGCGCGCAGGTCGTCGAGGTCGACGTTGCCGAGCTCGTCGGTCGCCACAACGACGACGCGCATGCCGGCGAGCAC
The DNA here is from genome assembly GCF_004134865.1 of Agromyces fucosus. Lineage (GTDB taxonomy): Bacteria > Actinomycetota > Actinomycetes > Actinomycetales > Microbacteriaceae > Agromyces > Agromyces fucosus. Next base: position 446,434 of record NZ_SDPO01000004.1, read on the forward strand.
GGCGGATGCCGCGTTGGTGCCGTGGGCGCTCGACGGGATGAGGCACACCGTGCGCTCCGTCTCGCCGTTTGCGTGGTGGTAGCCGCGGATCGCGAGGAGGCCGGCGAGCTCACCCTGGCTGCCCGCGTTCGGCTGCAGCGAGACCGTGTCGTACCCGGTGACCTCGGCGAGCCAGGTCTCGAGCTGCTCGATGAGGCCGAGCGTGCCGACGACGTCGGCCTCGGGTGCGAAGGGGTGCAGGTTCGCGAACTCGGGCCACGTGACCGACTGCATCTCGGTCGCGGCGTTGAGCTTCATCGTGCAGGAGCCCAGCGGGATCATGCCGCGGTCGAGCGCGTAGTCGCGGTCGGCGAGGGTCTTCAGGTACCGCATCATCTGCGTCTCGGAGTGGTGCGTGTTGAAGACGGGGTGCTCGAGGTAGCCGCTCGTGCGACGCAGCTCGCCGCTCGCGACGGCCGGCAGACTCGAGGTCTCGATCTCGACCGCGGTGCGCTCGGGCAGCCCGAACGCCTGTGCCACGAGCGAGAGCTCCGCCTCGGTGGTCGTCTCGTCGACCGCGACGTGCACGGTCGCCTCGTCGGCCTCCCACACGTTGACCCCGAGGGCGCGGGCGCGCTCGACGATGTTGCCGGCGAGTCCTGGCACGTGCACGCGGATCGTGTCGAAGTAGCTGTCGTGCGCGAGGGTGAGGCCGTAGCCGGTCAGCACCTCGGCGAGCGCGGTCGCCTTCGCCGCAGTCGAGACCGCGATGTGACGGATGCCGCGGGGCCCGTGGTAGACGGCGTACATCGACGCCATGACGGCGAGCAGCACCTGGGCGGTGCAGATGTTCGACGTCGCCTTCTCGCGGCGGATGTGCTGCTCGCGCGCCTGCAGCGTGAGGCGGTACGCGGGCGCGCCGACGGCGTCCTTCGAGACGCCGACGAGCCGGCCCGGCAACTGCCGCTCGAGGCCCTTGCGGACGGCCATGTAGCCCGCGTGCGGTCCGCCGAAGCCCATGGGCACGCCGAAGCGCTGCGAGGTTCCGACGGCGACGTCGGCGCCGAGCTCGCCCGGGCTCGTGATGAGTGCCAGCGCGAGCAGGTCGGCGGCGGCGACCACGAGGCCGCCCTGCGCCTTCGAGGCCGCGATGACGGATGCCGGGTTCCACACGCGGCCCGAAGCGCCCGGGTACTGCACGAAGAGGCCGAAGTGGTCGCCGAAGGCGGCGACATCCGTCTGCTCGTCGAGCGACGCGACGACGAGCTCGATGCCGACCGCCTCCGAGCGCGACTGCAGGAGCGCGAGCGTCTGGGGCAGGGCGTCGGCGTCGACGACGAAGCGGTTCGAGGTCGACTTCGAGGCGCGGCGCGCGAGCAGCATGCCCTCGACGACCGCGGTGCCCTCGTCGAGCATCGACGCGTTGGCGGTGTCGAGGCCCGTGAGGTCGGTGACCATCGTCTGGAAGTTGATGAGCGCCTCGAGGCGGCCCTGCGAGATCTCGGGCTGGTACGGCGTGTAGGCCGTGTACCAGCTCGGGTTCTCGAGCACGTTGCGCTGGATGACCGACGGCGTGACGGTGCCGTAATAGCCGAGGCCGATCATCGAGGTGCGCACGGTGTTCTGCTCGGCGAGCGCCGCGAGCTCGGCGAGCGCTTCGCGCTCGGTGGCTGCGGCCGGGATCGCCGAGTTCAGCACCTCCCCCATGCGGATCGACGTGGGCACCGCGGCGGCCATGAGGGCGTCGAGGGAGTCGTAGCCGAGCTCGGCGAGCATGAGCCCGTGGTCGCTCGGGCTGGTGCCGATGTGGCGGCGCCCGAAGGCGTCGAGGTCGAATGCTGAGGAGGTGGGGGTGCTCATGCGGGTGCTTACTCTCCGACCAGTGCGCGGTACTCGGCGTGCGTGAGGAACTTCGGCAGGCTCGAGGCGTTCACCTTGATGAGCCAACCCTCGCCGAAGGGGTCGCTGTTGACGAGCTCGGGCGAGTCGACGACGGTCTGGTTGGCCTCGACGACCTCGCCGCTGACGGGGGCGAAGAGCTCGCCGACCGACTTCGTCGACTCGATCTCGCCGACGACGGTGCCCTCGGTCACGGTCGTGCCGGCCGCGGGCAGCTCGACGAAGACGACGTCGCCGAGCTTCTCGGCGGCATAGTCGGTGATGCCGATCGTGGCGACGTCGCCGTCGATGGCGATCCACTCGTGTTCTTCGGTGTAGTGCAGTGCGGTCTGGTCGGTCATGGCGTGCTCCTTGTGAGTCGTGCGGTGAATGCGGTGTGCGTGGTGCCGGTCGAGCCGGCCGGCGGTCAGGCGGTGCGCTTGTAGAAGGGAAGGGCGACGACGGATGCCGCGACTCGCGTGCCGCGGACGTCGACGAAGAGCTCGCTGCCCGGCTCGGCGGCGTCGGGCGCGACGAGGGCCATGGCGATCGGGTGGCCGAGCGTCGGCGAGAGCGCCCCGCTCGTGATGACACCGACGCGCGCGGCATCGGCATCGGCGCCGTCGAAGACCTCGTACTCGGCGCGGGGCGCCCGGCGGCCCTCCGCCGCGAGGCCGACGAGCACCGGGGCATCCGCTGCGGGGCCCTGCTCGACGGCGGCGCGACCGACGAACTCGTCGGGCTTGGCGAGGGCGACGACGCGGCCGAGGCCGGCCTGCACGGGCAAGATGTCGCGGCTCAACTCGTGGCCGTAGAGCGGCATGCCCGCCTCGAGGCGCAGCGTGTCGCGGCTCGCGAGGCCGCAGGGCGTGACTCGGGGGCCGCCGGTCTCGGCGAGCGCCTCCCACAGACGCGTCGCGCGCTCGGGGGCGAGGTAGAGCTCGAAGCCGTCTTCGCCGGTGTAGCCCGTACGCGCGACGAGCACGGGCTCGCCCTCGAAGGTCGCCGGGAAGGCGCGGTAGTACTTGAGGCCCTCGAGCTTCGCGTCGAAGTCCTCCTCGTCGTTGCCCGGCCCGTCGACGCCGAAGCCCGGCGTCTCGAGCAGTACTGCGCGGGCGTCGGGGCCCTGCAGGGCGATGAGCGCGACGTCGTCGCTCTCGTCGGAGACGAACGTGTCGAAGCCCTCGGCGCGGGCGCGGAGCTCGTCGGCGACGACGGCCGCGTTCGAGGCGTTCGCGACGACCATGTACCGGTCGTCGCCCGTGCGGTAGACGACGAGGTCGTCGATGATGCCGCCGTCGTCGGCGAGCAGCAGGGAGTACTTGGCCTGCCCGATCTCGATGGCCGAGAGCTTGCCGGCGAGCGCGTGGTCGAGCGCGGCGGCGGCCTGCTGGCCGATGAGCACGATCTCGCCCATGTGCGAGAGGTCGAAGAGCCCGGCCGCGGTGCGGACGGCGTGGTGCTCGGCGAGGTCGCTGGAGTAGCGCACGGGCATCTGCCAGCCCGCGAAGTCGGTGAAGCTCGCGCCCGCGGCGCGATGCACGGCGTCGAGAGGGCTGCGTCGCTCGGAGCTCGACGATTCGAGGCTTGCGGTACCGGGTTCGTTGGTCACGAGAGTTCTCCAGACGTGCCGGCGAACGCCGGCGTTGTCACGGTCGCGGAAGCGTGCCGTGTGGGAACTCCCCCTCTGTCATGAGCCTGAGAGTTTCACGCTGGCGCGCTTTCACCGTGGGCGGGAGGCCGCGAGCCGTCGCGGAATCCACTTTTCAGAGCGGCCTCGTCATCGCGGTGTGGTGACCTGAGAGATTGGCGGGGAGGCTTGCTCCTTCGGTGCCGGTCGGGCGCTGTCCGTTCGTACTTCGGTTGGCGCTGACCGGCTCTCCCGCGACGCGTCGATGGCCCGGTATGAGATTGTGCTCCGATCCTAGCAGCGGGGCGCTTCCGCGGCGGCTGGGCATCGGCTGTGATCCGACGACAGCGGGTTCGTGTTCTGGTCAGGATGACTGTAAGCTGCTGTCGACCGAGTTCGAGTCAGTGTGACCAAAAGAGCGGAGGTGCCGGATGCCGCACCCGACCGAGCCCGATGGCGACGCGCCGACGCGACTCGCCGTCTCCACGGTGATCTTCGCGCTGCGACCCGACCGCTCGGGCCACCCGGTGCTCTGGACCCCGCTCGTGCGCCGCACTCGCGAACCCCAGCTCGGCCTCTGGGCCCTGCCCGGCGGCTGGCTGCCGCCCGCAGAAGAACTCGAAGCGGCAGCTGCCCGCACCCTGCGGCTCACGACCGGCCTCGCCCCTACCTACCTCGAGCAGCTGTACACGTTCGGCGAGGTCGACCGCTCCCCCGGGGTGCGCGTGGTCTCCGTCGTCTACTGGGCGCTCGTGCAGAGCGACGAGGCAGCCCGGGCGACCGCAGGGCCGAACGTCCGCTGGGTGCCGGCCGACACGCTGCCGGGGCTCGCGTTCGACCACAACCGCATCATCGAGTACGCCCTCTGGCGGCTGCGCACCAAGGTCGAGTACTCCCAGATCGCGCACGCCTTCCTCGGCGAGACCTTCACGCTCGCCGAGCTCCGCGAGGTCGTCGAAGCGGTGCTGCAGCGCCCGCTCGATCCCGCGAACTTCCGACGCACGATGCTCGCCTCGGGCCGGCTGCGCGAGACGGGCGAGCGACTGGCCGGCGCACGCAACCGACCACCGAAGCTCTACCGCTACGACTCCACCGCCCTCGCCGGGGCGAACCCCGACCCGACCGTGCGAACCGAATCCCTGAGAGAGCGACCGGCATCATGACCATCTCGATCGACGACCTGCAGACCGACGACACGCGAGCGGCGGCATCAGTCGACCGCACCATCCGCCTCATCGAGGCGGGTGCCGCCACCGGCGTATCGTGCTCGCCCGAACTCGCGAAGGGCCCCTGGGAGTTCGACGCGGGCCCCGTCTCGTACGGGCCCGGGTCGTCGATGGGCGACGTCATCCCCACGGGCTCGCCCCGGCAGGGCGCGCTGCCCGAGTCGTACCGCACGGCTTCCGCAGACGAGCTGCACGCGCGCATCCGCGCCGCGAAGGCGACCCTCGGCGACCGCGCCGTCGTGCTCGGCCACTTCTACCAGCGCGACGAGGTCATCGAGCACGCCGACTTCGTGGGCGACTCGTTCCAGCTCGCGAACGCCGCCCTCACCCGGCCCGACGCCGAGGCGATCGTGTTCTGCGGCGTGCACTTCATGGCCGAGACCGCCGACCTGCTCTCGACGCCCGAGCAGGCCGTGATCCTCCCGAACCTCGCCGCCGGCTGCTCGATGGCCGACATGGCCGACGAGAGCTCGGTCGAGGAGTGCTGGGAGCAGCTCGAAGAGGTCTACGGCGACCTGACGGCGACGGATGCCTCGGGGCGCGTGCCCGTCATCCCGGTGACCTACATGAACTCGTCGGCGGCCCTCAAGGGCTTCGTCGGGCGCCACGGCGGCATCGTCTGCACCTCCTCGAACGCGAAGACGGTGCTCGAGTGGGCGTTCGAGCGCGGGCAGCGGGTGCTCTTCTTCCCCGACCAGCACCTCGGCCGCAACACCGCGAAGGCCATGGGCGTGCCCCTCGAGCAGATGCCGATGTGGAACCCGCGCAAGGCGCTCGGCGGCAACACGGCGGGCGAACTGGGCGAAGCCCGGGTCATCCTGTGGCACGGCTTCTGCTCGGTGCACCGCCGGTTCACGGTCGACCAGATCGCGCAGGCCCGCGTCGACCACCCCGGCGTGCAGGTCATCGTGCACCCCGAGTGCCCCATGCCCGTCGTCGACGCAGCGGATGCCGCGGGTTCGACCGACTTCATCGTGAAGGCGATCCAGGCCGCCCCCGCGGGCTCGACCTTCGCGATCGGCACCGAGATCAACCTCGTGCAGCGCCTCGCGGCCGAGTACCCGCAGCACACGATCTTCTGCCTCGACCCCGTCGTGTGCCCGTGCTCGACGATGTACCGCATCCACCCCGGGTACCTCGCCTGGGTGCTCGAGGAGCTCGTCGCGGGCCGCGTCGTCAACCGCATCACCGTCGCCGACGACGTGGCCGAGCCCGCGCGGGTGGCCCTCGAGCGGATGCTCGCGGCGAAGCCGCCGGCAGCGGCTCCGCAGCCCGTCGCGGGAGCCTGACATGGCGCGCGTGCTCGTGATCGGGGGCGGCATCGCCGGCCTCTGGGCCGCCGTGAAGGCCACCGATGCCGGGCACACCGTCGAGCTCGTCACGAAGGCCGAGCTCGCCGAGGGCAATACGCGCTATGCCCAGGGCGGCATCGCTGCAGCGCTCTTCCCCGACGACTCCGCCGAGCGTCATCTCGCCGACACGATCGAGGCAGGTGCCGGGCTCGCCGATCCGGCGGCCGTGCGCGTGCTGGTCGACGAGGGCCCCGACCGCGTGCGAGACCTCATCCGGTTCGGTGTCGCCTTCGATCGGGGCGAGTCCGGGCTCGAGCGCGGACTCGAGGCCGCGCACTCGCGCGCCCGCGTGCTGCACGCCGGCGGCGACGCCACCGGCGCGGCCATCGAGCACGCCCTCGTGGCCACCGTGCGGCGCCGAGCCGTCGCGATCGACGAGCAGACGATGCTCGTCGACCTCCTCGTCGAGGGCGGGCACGTCGTCGGGGCGCAGCTGCTCGGGGCTTCCGGTGCCGTCGTCGAGCGCCGCGCCGACGCGGTCGTGCTCGCCACGGGCGGCAGCGGATGCCTCTTCCGGCATACGACGAACCCGGCGGTCGCAACGGGCGACGGAGTGGCGGCGGCCTGGCGTGCCGGCGCGCGCGTCGCCGACCTCGAGTTCACCCAGTTCCACCCGACGGCGCTCGCCGCCCCCGGCACTCCGCTCATCTCCGAAGCCGTGCGCGGCGAGGGCGCGGTGCTGCGCGACGAGAGCGGTCGCCGTTTCATGCTCGACGTCGACGCGCGCGGCGAACTCGCGCCGCGCGACGTCGTGGCCCGCGCGGTCTGGCGGCGATCGCTCGAGCAGGGCGGCGCACCGGTGGTGCTCGACGCCACGGCGCTCGGCGGCGCGGAGCTCGCCCGCCGCTTCCCGGGCCTCGACGCCGTCGTACGAGCTGCCGGCTTCGACTGGGCCCGCGAGCCCGTGCCGGTCACGCCGGCCGCGCACTACGCCATGGGCGGCATCGCGACCGACCTCGAGGGGCGCACGAGCGTGCCCGGACTCTTCGCGATCGGCGAGGTCGCCCGCACCGGCGTGCACGGTGCCAACCGACTCGCGTCGAACTCGCTGCTCGAGGCGGCGGTGTTCGCCGACCGAGCGGTTCGGGCGATCACGGCGTCGGAGGCGTCGCGAGCAGCCGCTGCGTCCGAGGCCGCGGTGGCCGGAACGCCTGCACGATCCGCCCAGGTCGTGCACGGTGCACCCGTCGATCGCGACGAGCTGCAGGCCCTCATGTGGAGCCACGTGGGACTCGAGCGCGACGAGGAGGGGCTGGCGGCGGCATCCGCTCGGCTCGATGCGTGGCACGCACTCGACCCCGTCGACCGCCGCAGCGCCGAGGATCGCAACCTGCTCGATCTCGCCCGCCTGACCGTCGCCGCCGCCCGGGCCCGGCGCACAAGCTGCGGCGCGCACTTCCGCACCGACGACCCGAACGTCGTCGTCTCCGCCACCTTGCACGAACCCACCGCACTCGAACGAGAGGCCGCCTGATGACCGACCTGAGAGAGATGGACCGCATCGTCGGCGCGGCGCTCGACGAGGACGCCCCGTGGGGCGACCTCACCTCCGAGGTGCTGATCCCGGTGACGGCCACCGCGACGGCCGAGCTCGTGGCGCGCGAGCCGGGAGTGCTGAGCGGCATCGAGGTCTTCGCCGCGGCCTTCCGCCTCATCGATCCGGCCATCGTCGTCGAGGCTCTCGCGGTCGACGGCGAGCCGTTCGAGGCGGGCGCGGTGCTCGCCCGCGTGAGCGGTCCGGCCCGCGGCATCCTGCGCGCCGAGCGCGTCGGCCTCAACCTCGTGCAGCGCATGTCGGGCATCGCGACGCTCACGGCCCGGTACGTCGCGGAGACGGCCGGCACTCGGGCGCGCATCGTCGACACCCGCAAGACCACGCCGGGCCTGCGCAGCCTCGAACGCCAGGCCGTGCGCGACGGCGGCGGCCGCAACCACCGCCGTTCGCTCTCCGACGCGGTGATGGCGAAGGACAATCACCTCGCCGTGCTGACAGCCGGCGGCCACGACCTCGCGACCGCGCTCCGGGCCGCACGCGAGCGGATGCCCCACACCGCCCACCTCGAGGTCGAGGTCGACCGGCTCGACCAGGTCGAGGCGGTGCTCGCGGGCGGGGCCGACACCGTCATGCTCGACAACTTCACTCCCGATGGGCTGCGCGCGGGCGTCGCCCTCATCGCGGGCCGGGCGATCGTCGAGGCCTCCGGCGGCGTCTCCCTCGACACGGTGCGCGAGATCGCGGCGACCGGTGTCGACATGATCTCGGTCGGTGCCCTCACCCATTCGGTGCGCTCGCTCGACCTCGGCCTCGACGTGACGGTCTCGACGTGATCTTCCTCGACCACGCGGCGACGACGCCCGTGCGCCGAGAGGCGCTCGAGGCGATGTGGCCGTTCCTCTCGGGCTCGTTCGGCAACCCGTCGAGCCATCATGCGCTGGGCGAGGAGGCGTCCCGCGCCCTCGCCGCGGCTCGCGCGACGGTGGCCGCGGTCGTCGGCTGCCGACCCGGCGACGTCGTCTTCACGAGCGGCGGCACCGAGGCCGACAACCTCGCGGTGAAGGGCCTCGCGCTCGCGAACCCCCGCGGGCGCCACCTCGTGATCTCCCCGATCGAGCACGAGGCGGTGCTCGAGTCCGCGGCCTTCCTCGCCCGCGTGCACGGCTTCGAGGTCTCCGAGGTCGCCGTCGACGTGGGCGGCCTCGTCACGCCCGAGGCGCTGAGCCGAGTCATCCGGCCCGACACCGCGCTCGTCTCGGTGCAGCTCGCGAACAACGAGATCGGCACGGTGCAGCCGATCGCCGAACTTGCCGCGGTCGCGCACGCCGCCGGGGCCCTCATGCACACCGATGCCGTGCAGGCGGCCGGCTGGCTCCCCCTCTCACTCGACGTGCTCGGCGTCGACGCCCTCTCGCTCGCCGGTCACAAGGTCGGCGCTCCGAAGGGCACGGGCGCGCTCATCGTGCGCGGACGGCTCCAAGTCGAGCCGGTGCTGCACGGCGGCGGGCAGGAACGCGGGCGCAGGTCGGGCACCGAGAACGTCGCGGGCGCGGTCGCCTTCGCGACGGCGCTGCGCCTCGCCGAGGCCGAGCGAGCGGATGCCGCGGCGCACGTCGCCGCACTCGGCTCCGCGTTCACGGCGACGATCGCGGCGACGGTTCCGGGCGCGCAGCCGACGGGCGATCCCGAGCACCGCCTGCCGGGCACGGTCTCGTTCGTCTTCCCGGGCACCAGCGGCGAGGCCGTGCTCCTCGAGCTCGAGCGCGACGGCATCGTCTGTTCGAGCGGATCGGCGTGCGCGGCCGGCAGCGACGAGGCCTCCCACGTGCTCACTGCCGTCGGACTGCCGACCGAACTCGCCCAGACAGCGGTGCGTTTCACGCTCGGCGCGGAGAACACGGCCGAAGAGCTGGCGGATGCCGCGGCATCCGTCGCTCGTGCCGTGTCTGCGGTGCGCGGTATCGTGGCGACATGAGCGAAACACCTGCTGACAAGGCTGACGAGCGGCGCATCGAGAACGAGCTCGCTCCCGAAGAGCAGCTCCTCGAGGGCTGGCTCCCCCGGCCGACTCCCACCGACGGCCCGGCTCCGGCTCCGTAAGCCGCCCCGCGCGACCGAGTTTCCCAGCAGGCCGGCGCTCGTCGAGAGCGCTCGGTTCCATGCGTTCCGATCGATGTCGGAATCGGGGAATAGCGAGTCACCCGACGCGGGTTGACCAACGTATTCGACGCAATTCTCCGGCGCAGCCCTGCGCCGACATCGATTGGACCAATATTCCTTGACCGAACGCGCCGTTCCTGAACTCCGTGACCTCGAGGTCGCCCCTGCCGGCGACCTCACCATGCACGAGCACTCCGATGTGGAGGCGCTGCACGGCGCCCGAAACAACCGGGTGATCTGGCTCCTCCTCGCCGCTTCCTTCGTCGTCATCCTCAACGAGACGATCATGGGCGTGGCGATCCCGCACCTCGTCGTCGACCTCGGCATCTCCATCTCCCAGGCGCAGTGGCTGACCACCGCGTTCATGCTGACGATGGCCGTCGTCATCCCGATCACCGGCTACCTGCTGCAGCGCTTCGCGACGCGGCCGATCTTCATCGCCGCCATGAGCCTCTTCTCGACGGGCACGCTCATCGCGGCCATGGCTCCGGGCTTCGAGGTGCTCCTCGTCGGCCGGGTCGTGCAGGCGAGCGGCACGGCCATCATGATGCCGCTGCTCATGACGACGCTCATGACCCTCGTCGCCCCGAGCGACCGCGGCCGACTCATGGGCCGCGTCGCGATCGTGATGTCGGTGGCTCCGGCGATCGGCCCGACCATCTCGGGCCTCATCCTGAACTCGCTCTCGTGGCGGTTCATGTTCTGGCTCGTGCTGCCGATCGCGCTCGCGATGCTCGTCATCGGCATCCGCCGGGTCGAGAACGTCAGCGAGCCCCGCAAGATCCCGATCGACGTGTTCTCGGTGGTGCTGTCGGCCTTCGGCTTCGGCGGGCTCGTCTACGGGCTCAGCCAGATCGGCGCCGAGACCGCCGGCAGCAGCTTCGGCGCTGCGCCGATGTGGATCGCCTTCGCTGTCGGCGCGATCGCCATCGGCGCGTTCATCTGGCGACAGCTGATCCTGCAGAAGCACGACCGGGCGCTGCTCGACCTGCGCACGTTCCTGTCGCGCAACTTCTCGATCTCGATCGGCCTCATGACGATCATGATGGCGGCGCTGTTCGGCACGATCATCCTGCTGCCGATCTACCTGCAGAACGTGCTGCACCTCGAGCCGATCATGACCGGCCTGCTGCTGCTGCCGGGCGGTCTCACGATGGGCCTGCTCGGTCCGACCGTGGGCCGGCTCTTCGATCGCCTCGGCCCGACGCCGCTGCTCGTACCCGGTGCGTTCGTCGTCAGCGGCGTGCTCTGGTCGCTCACGCTCGTGACCGACACGACGTCGCCGTGGTTGCTGCTCGTCGCCCACATCGTGCTGTCGGCCGGTCTCGCGTTCATGTTCACGCCGCTCTTCACGTCGGCGCTCGGCTCGGTCGACCCGAAGTTCTACTCCCACGGATCCGCGATCGTCGGCACCGTGCAGCAGGTCGCCGGCGCGGCCGGCACGGCGCTGTTCGTGACGATCATGGCGACGCAGTCGCTGACCGCGACGACGGCCGGCGCAACGGCCGAGGCCGCGGCGGCGTCCGGCATCCGCTCGGCGTTCATGGTGGGCGCGATCCTCTCGCTCCTGGCGATCGTCGGCGCGTTCTTCGTGCGCAAGCCGGCCGACATGATGGAGGGCGCCCCGGCGGCGCACTGACCTCCACGCAGTACGAAGGGGGCCCGGCATCTGCCGGGCCCCCCTTCGTCGTTCACCGCGTCGGCGTGAACTCCGCCTTCGCGAACACCAACGTCAGCCGCAGTTCGGGCGGCAGCCGCGCTGCGAGGTGGTCAGCCGCAGTTCGGGCGGCAGCCGCGCTGCGAGGTGGTCAGCCGCAGTTCGGGCGGCAGCCGCGCTGCGAGGTGTCAGCCGCAGTTCGGGCGGCAGCTGCGCTGCGAGAGGGCGTCGACGAGCACCGTGCCGAGGTCTTCGGGCTTCGAGGCCGAGTACGCGGCTCCCTTCGTCGCCTGCGCGATGCGCTGCATGGCGGCGAGGTCGGTGTCGGGTCCGAAGCCGATCATGATGACGGGCACGGGCTTGGTGGGGTCGTCGATCTTCGCGAGCTCGGCGAGGAGCGTGTCGAGGTCGATGCCGTTCTCGTCTTCGTTCTTGCCGTCGGTGAAGAGCAGCACCGAGTTGACCTTCTCGGGGTCGTACGTCTCGCGCACCCGCTGCACCGCGGCGAGCGTCGTGTCGTAGAGGCCGGTCGCACCGCCGAGCCTGGCAGGCAGCGACTGGATGATGCCGGCGATCTCCTGCGAGTGCGCGGCATCGCCGAGCGGTGCGATGGGCGAGAGGTCCTCGTAGTCGAGGTCGCCGTTGCGTGCGGTGGAGAACACCCAGACGCCGAGTTCGACTTCGCCCGAGAACTTCTGCATCGCGCCGACGGCGGCCTGCTGGAAGATGTCGATGCGGCGCAGGCCGTTCTCGGCCGGTTCCTCCATCGATCCCGACACGTCGATCACGGCGAGCATCCGCGAGCGCAGCGTCAGCACCGACCAGGCTCGAAGGATCTCGAGCTGGGCCGCGCCGTCGAGCGCCGCCGTCGCCGAGGGGGCTTCCGCACCGAGGCCGGTGATGTCGAGCTCGCCGGTGCCGTCGGGCGCCCGGAAGCCGGCGGCCGCCAGCGTCTTCGCGCTCTCGCGGACCGCGGCCTCGAAGGCGTCGAGCAGTTCGCTGCGCGTCGCGACCGGCGTCTCCGCCGGGGCGGCGTCGGCATCGGCTTCGACGGCCGCATCGTCTTCGGCCGCGTCGTCAGGCGCCGACATGCTCACGAACGGATAGTCGAGCGACACCGTGCCGTCGACGGGATAGGCGGCGACGAGCGCCTCAGCGGGGTCGTCGAGGTTGTACGCGGCGACCTGCGCCTCGCTCGTGACGACGACCGCGGGATCTTGGGATGCGCTCACGGTGCCGAACGCGGCACCCGTCGATGCGGGGATGGACTTGCCGAGCTCGATCATCGCGCCGGCGAACTGTCGCGGGTCGTCGGGCGATGAGTGGCCGCGCAGGGCGAGCAGCCCGGCGAGGCTCGCAGCGGATGCCTCGGGGTCGGGCAGGATCGTGGGCAGGGTGCCGCCGAGCACTCGGGCCCAGCTCACCGGTTCGGCCGCGAGCTCCGTGGCCTTCGTCGCGGCGCCTGCGAAGACGACGGGCGACGAGGCGATCGACTCGCGCACGTCGACCTCGGGCGGCGACTGGCCGAGCGAGGTGGCGGTGGCGTTCATGCGGTCGAGCCACACGCTCGACTCGGGGATCCAGGCATCGGACTCCTCGCCGCCCGAGGCGACGACGGCGGCGGTGTCGGCCGAGTCCTGCGCGGTGACCTCGGTCGTCACGCAGAGATCGGAGTTCGCGTCGAACTTCTCGGCGATCTCGGTCAGCGCGGGGGCGATCGACGTATCGGCCACGACGGAGAGCTGCTCGGTCTCGGTGCAACCGGCTTCGGCCGACGCGAAGAGGGGGTTCAGGTAGCCGCCGACCCAGAGGAAGACGCCGGATGACACGAGTCCGACGACGACGACTGCACCGATGATGGACAGGATGAGTCTGCGGCCCGGCTGCTTCGCCGTTGCCGCTTCACTGTGACGTCCCACGGACACTCCAAGCCGACGAGTGGGGGCCTCGTCGAATCCTCAGTTCGGGTTCCCCAGATCGGGGAGGGATTTGGTTCAGTGTAAGCGACGAGTTGCAAGACGCGAACTTCACTCGGATTCGCCCCGTGTTCACGGGCCATTCGCGGACCGCGTTCCACCCCGGGCGGTCCGGATCCCCTTGGCGGTGCGGCGGAGTGGTGGGAGCATGGAAGGGAGCCGAACGGTCGCGATCGACGGGCCGGTGCACGGCTCGACGGGCGCACGACATGGAGCACTTCAAGGATCGAACCGACGCGGGGCGGCGACTCGCCGCGGCACTCGCGGGCGTCGACCTCGGGCAGCCGGTGGTGCTCGGCCTGCCTCGCGGCGGAGTGCCGGTCGCGGCACCGATCGCGGCGGCGCTCGGCGCCCCGCTCGACGTGCTCGTCGTGCGCAAGCTCGGGGTCCCCGGACAACCCGAAGTGGCGATGGGCGCGATCGGCGAACAGGGCGCTCGAGTGCTGAACGACGACATCGTCGACTCCGTGTTCGTCTCCCCCGGGGAACTGCGCGACATCGAACGCGTCGAGCGGGCCGAACTCGACGCGCGGGTCGCCCGGTTCCGAGGCGGCGAGCCGCCGATCTCACTCGAGGGCCGCACGGCGGTGATCGTCGACGACGGCGTCGCGACGGGCGCCACCGCACGAGTCGCGGCGGTCGTCGCGAAAGCCCGCGGGGCCACTCGAGTGGTGCTCGCCGTTCCGGTCGGTGCGTCCGACTCGATCGGATCGCTCGCCGCCGACCCGGCGGTCGACGAGATCCTCTGCCTGTCGGTGCCGCCGGGTTTCATGGCCGTCGGCATGCACTACCTCGACTTCGCGCAGACCACCGACGCCCAGGTGGCCGAGCTCCTGTCGGCGGCGCGGGCCGGGGACTGAGGCGAGGCGAACGGGTCGGCGGCCGAGCCTGTCGCGGCTGGCGCCCGTCTCAGCTCGGCCCGTGTCCGCCTGCGCGATCGGCGCCGCGCACCCCGATCACGACGGTCGCGTCGGCCTCGTCATCGTGCAGGATCCGAGCAGCGAGGCCGCCCTGCTCGAAGAATGCGGCGGCGATGGGAGCCTGACGCACGCTCGTCTCGATCAACAGCGCACCCCCGGGAGCGAGCCACGAGCGAGCGGATGCCGCGACCCGGCGATGCACGTCGAGCCCGTCTCCGCCGCCATCGAGGGCCATGCGGGCCTCATGGTCGCGCGCCTCGGGCGGCATCGTGGCGATCGCCTCGCTCGGCACGTACGGGGCATTGACGGCGAGCACGTCGACGCGGCCCCGCAGTTCGGCGGGCAGCGCGTCGTAGAGATCGCCCTCGAAGACGAGCCCGCCGATCGGTTCGAGGTTCAGCCGCGCCGCCTGCACCGCCACGGGGTCGAGATCGGCCGCGACGAGGTGCAGCGGCCCGGCGGCATCCGCGATCGCCGCACCGATGGCGCCGACGCCGCAGCAGATGTCGACCACGACAGGGGGGTGCTCGGAGCCGACCGGCGCGGTCTCGGCGGCGCGCTTCGCGAGGCTCGCAGCTTCTGCTGCCAGGAACTCGGTACGGCGCCTCGGCACGAAGACACCGGGCAGCACGCGCATGCGGAGGCCCGCGAACTCCGCCCAGCCGAGCACCTGCTCGAGGGGTTCGCCGGTGACACGGCGCTCGACCAGCTCCTCGAGTTCGGCACCCGTTGCGCCTGTCTCGAGCAGCAGGGCCGCCTCGTCCTCGGCGAACACGCATCCGGCGGTGCGCAGGCGGGCCACGATCTCGATTCCAGTCTCTGTGGTCATCACTCGGAATCGTATCGGCGCGCCGTCCGGGCGGAGCCGATGCTAGAGTCCTCGACATGACCTCGTCGAACCAGAACTGGTGGCCCGCCTCCTAGGCGGCCACGCGTTTCGACGTACTTTGACCGCCCGAGGGCGGTCTTTTCGCGTATGCGGAGGGTGGCGCCCGAGGGCCCGACCGGAGAATCCCATGACGCGACTGCTCGCCTCACTGCTCGCCGCGACCGACCCCGCGCCCTTCGCCGTCGTGCGCCGAGAGCACGAACCGACGCTCGACGTGCTCGTCGGCGACGTCGTCGACGTCGACCGCCTCGCCGACATCCCGCTCGACGGTGCCGAGGTGCTGGCGCTCGTGCCGTTCCGCCAGGTGCGCGAGCGCGGCTTCGTCGCGCACGACGATGGGGCTCCGCTCCGCTGCCTCGTCGTGCGCGAGCGGGAGACGATCGGCCTCGACGTGGCGATCGGAATGCTGCCGGAGCATCCGATCGCCGTCGACGACCTCGCCGTCGACGTGAGCGATGCCGAGTACGCCGATCGGGTGCGGCGGGTGATCGACGACGAGATCGGTCGGGGCGAGGGCGCGAACTTCGTGATCCGGCGCGAGTTCACGGGGCGCATCGAGGCATCCGCCGCGCATGCGGTGCTCGGCTGGCTGCGCGCCCTGCTCGAGCACGAGGCCGGCGCCTACTGGACGTTCGCGATGCACACGCCAGGTCTCTCGACCGTCGGTGCGACACCCGAGCGTCACGTGTCGTCGATCGACGGGGTCGTCTCGATGAATCCGATCAGCGGCACCTTCCGCCATCTCGCGGGGCCGCCCGCCGACGACGACCTCGTCGCATTCCTCGGCGACGTGAAGGAGCGCGAGGAGCTCGTCATGGTCGTCGACGAAGAACTCAAGATGATGAGCGCGGTGTGCCCCGACGGCGGGCGTATCCGGGGTCCGTTCCTGAAGCGGATGTCGCGGCTCACGCACACCGAGTACCTGCTCGAGGGACGCAGCGACCTCGACCCCCGCGAGGTGCTGCGGCTCACGATGTTCGCGCCGACCGTGACGGGTTCACCCATGGGCAACGCCTGCACGGTGATCGCGCGCCACGAGTCGACCGCCCGCGGATACTACGCGGGCGTGCTGGCGCGCTTCACGCCGGGAGCCGGCGGCTACGACCTCGATGCGCCCATCCTCATCCGCACGGCCTACGTCGACGGCGAGGGCGGGGTGCGCGTGCCCGTCGGGGCGACGCTCGTGCGGCACTCCGACCCGGACGGCGAGGTGGCCGAGACGCACGCCAAGGCGGCCGGCGTCCTGACGGCGCTCGGGACGATTCCGCGAGCGGACGCGACGCCGACGTCGAGCACGGTCGGCGCATCGGCCGTGGGCGACGGTGCTCGCGACGACGACCGCATCGCCACGCTCCTCGACTCGCGCAACGACCACCTCGCGAGGTTCTGGAGCGCGCCGCAGGCGGCGCACCCGTCGCGCGGTACGAAGGCCCTCGTTATCGACGCCGGCGACGACTTCACGACGATGCTCGCCCACCAGTTGCGGCACCTCGGCCTGGAGGCGCGGGTCGTGCCGTGGAACGAGGCCGTGCCCGAGGCATCCGACGACCTGGTGGTCTTCGGCCCGGGGCCCGGCGACCCGCGCAACTCGGCCGATCCTCGGCTGAGGCGCCTGCGCGAGCTGATGGTCGAGCGGCTCGAGAGCGGCGCGCCGATGCTCGCCGTCTGCCTCAGCCACCAGGTGCTTGCGACCCTCGCGGGTCTGCCGATCGCGCCGCTGCCTGCGCCGCGGCAGGGCGTGCAGCTCGACGTCGACCTGTTCGGCGAGCCGGCGGCGGTCGGCTTCTACAACACCTTCGCGGCGATGGCTGAGAACGGCTCGATCACCCCGGCCCTCGAACTCGAGGTGGCATCGGATGCCGCGACGGGTGTGGTGCACGCGCTCCGCGGACCGCGGGTGGCCTCGGTGCAGGGACACCTCGAATCGGTGCTCTCACCCGATGGGCTCGAGGTGCTGGCGCGGCTCCTCGACGTGCTCCTCGGCCCGGTCGCCGTCGACGTACCAGCCGGAGGGCTGCGCGAGGCGTCTTCGCGGGCGTGATCATCCCGCACTCGGTCGCGATCCGCAAGGCGTTGCCGCCGTCGACCGCGCGCGGTTGGCTGGGGCAACCCGACCCCGAGGAGGCGGATCACTGTGGACACGAGCACAATCGTCTGGATCATCGTCGGCATCGTCGTCGTCATCGCGATCGTCGTCGTCATCATCGTCATGGCGACGGGCAATCGGCGGCGCGAGGCCCGTCTCGAGGCCGATCGCCGGCGCGCGGCCGACCTTCGGCAGAGCGCGGCCGAAACCGACGCTGCGGCGCGTCAGCGTGAAGCGGATGCCGCAGCGGCTGCCGCCGACGCGAAGCGAGCCGAAGCCGCAGCCGCGCAGGCCCGACTCGACTCCGAGCGACTCGCCCGTGAGAGCGAGGCTCGCAACGCCGACGCGGCGGACCTGCACACCGAGGCCGACGACCGCCTGAAGAAGGCCGACCGGCTTGACCCCGATGTCGACGACACCGCACGGGATGCAAACGTCGACACCACGGCACGGGATGCCGACGTCGACACCACGGCACGGGATGCCGACGTCGAGACGGGCCGCGGCAGGCACGGCACATCGACCTCGGCCTGAGGTCGGCCCGACGTCGCGCGCTCGAGCCCGATTCTGCGGCACGACCGCGGGTCGGCTCGAGCGCGCCTCGGCGGCCGGTCAGCCGAGCGCGATGACCGCGTCGAGCATCTCGTCGCCGAGCGCGCGGTCGGCATAGATCACCCGATCGAGGTGCGTCGTGGTGCCGGGCGTCGAGGAGTGCTCGTCGTCGGAGCCGCCCAGGCGCGCAGCGCGCCCCCGCCACTGCAGCTCGAGCCCGATGCGCTCGATCACGCGGATGGAGGCGGCGTTGTCGCCGAGCACCCTGGCCGTGACCGGGGTGTCGGGCCGGGTCGTCTGCGCTGCGGTGAGCGACGCCCTCGCGGCCTCGGTCGCGAATCCGCGGCCCCAGGCCTCGGGAGCGAAGCGATAGCCGAGGTTCCAGGCGTCGAAGTCGAGCATTCTCGCTCCGGCCGAACCGAGGAACGCACCGGCGGGCAGTGCGCCGACGGGTTCTCGAAGGAACACCGCATTGTGGGAGAACCCGTACTCGAGCCGTCCGGCGATCGCCCGTTCGATGGCGTCCACCGACATGGCACGACTCGTGTGCCTGCTGCTGGGAAGGTGCTCCCATGTTCGGGGGTCGCCGTACACGCGGAAGTACGCGTCGGCGTCGTCGAGGGTCAGCGGGCGAAGGAGGAGGCGTTCGGTGCGGAGTTCGTCGATCATCGCCTCCAAGTCTCGCAGCGGCAGCCGACACTCAGCTGTCGGTGACCCGACCGGCTTCGACGTGCCAGCGGCGATCGAGACGCACATGCTCGAGCATGCGGCGGTCGTGCGTCACGAGCAGGAGCGTGCCCTCGTACGAGTCGAGGGCCTCTTCGAGCTGCTCGATCGCCGCGAGGTCGAGGTGGTTCGTCGGCTCGTCGAGCACGAGCACGTTGACGCCGCGCGCCTGCAGCAGCGCGAGGCCCGCGCGCGTGCGCTCACCGGGCGAGAGCGCGTCGACGGGGCGAAGGACGTGATCGGCCTTCAGCCCGAACTTCGCGAGCAGGGTGCGCACCTCGCCGGCCGAGTACTCGGGCACGAGGGCCTCGAACGAGTCGGCGAGCGGCGCCGCCCCGGTGAGCTGCGTGCGAGCCTGGTCGATCTCGCCGATGGCGACGGATGTCCCGAGGCTCGCCGTTCCCGCATCGGCCGCGCGCCGCCCGAGCAGGAGGGCGAGCAACGTCGACTTGCCTGCTCCGTTCGGGCCGGTGATGCCGATGCGCTCCCCCGCATCGACCTGCAGCGAGACGGGGCCGAGCGTGAAGTCGCCCTGCTGCACCACGGCTTCGTTCAGCGTCGACACGACCGAGCTCGAACGCGGCGCCTGGCCGATCGTGAACTCGAGCTGCCATTCCTTGCGCGGTTCCTCGACCTCGTCGAGGCGCGCGATGCGGCTCTCCATCTGGCGGACCTTCTGGGCCTGCTTCTCGCTCGACTCCGTCGCGGCCTTGCGCCGGATCTTGTCGTTGTCGGGCGACTTCTTCATCGCGTTGCGCACGCCCTGGCTCGACCACTCGCGCTGGGTGCGCGCCCGGCCGACGAGGTCGGCCTTCTTCGCGGCGAACTCCTCGTAGTCGTCGCGCTGCTGGCGCCGGGCGGTCGCCCGCTCCTCGAGGTACGCGTCGTAGCCACCGCCGTAGATGCGGTTGGAGTGCTGGGCGAGGTCGAGTTCGAGCACCCGGGTGACCGAGCGGGCGAGGAACTCCCGGTCATGGCTGACGAGCACCACGCCGCCGCGGATGCCGCGGACGAACGCCTCGAGTCGTTCGAGCCCGTCGAGATCGAGGTCGTTCGTGGGCTCGTCGAGCAGCACGAGGTCGAAGCGGGAGCAGAGCAGGGCGGCGAGCCCGACGCGTGCGGCCTGTCCACCCGAGAGCGAGGTCATCATCGAGTCGGCGGAGAGGTGGGCGTCGCCGCCGTCGAGGCTGAGTCCGAGGTCGGCGAGC
The DNA here is from genome assembly GCF_004134865.1 of Agromyces fucosus. Lineage (GTDB taxonomy): Bacteria > Actinomycetota > Actinomycetes > Actinomycetales > Microbacteriaceae > Agromyces > Agromyces fucosus. Next base: position 466,168 of record NZ_SDPO01000004.1, read on the forward strand.
ACCGCCGGGAGCCGCTCGTCGAGGTCGGCGGCGCCCGACGCGAGCCAGCGCTCGAGGGCCACCGAGTACTCGTCGGCGGGGTCGGGAGCCCCGGGCGCCGGGGCATCCGTCGACCCCAGTGCCAGCGCGGCCGCGTCGAGACGAGCGGATGCCTCGGCCGCACCGGTGCGCCGCGCGACGTAGGTTGAGATGGTCTCGCCCTCCACCCGCTCGTGCTCCTGCGGCAGCCAGCCGACGAAGGCATCGGCGGGCGAGAGATGCACGGTACCGGCCTGGGGTTCGAGCTCGCCCGCCAGAATGCGGAGCAGTGTCGACTTGCCGGCACCGTTGACGCCGACGATGCCGACGACATCACCCGGGGCCACCGTGAGGTCGAGGCCGTCGAAGAGTGTGCGGTGGGCGTAGCCCCCGGCGAGGCCCTGGGCCACGAGTGTTGCAGTCACCGGTCAACCCTAGCCAGCGGCTGCTGGGAGTTCAGCGCCGCCAGCGATACGGCGTCGTCGTCGAGACCCGCACGAGCCCCGACCGTTCGAGGATGGGCCGCGAGAACTCGGTCGAGTCCGAATTGATGAGCCGTTTGCCCATCGCGATCGCCGACTTCGCACGTGCCGAGGTCAACGCGCGGTAGACGCCGCGACCGCGCCATTCCTCACGGGTCGCTCCGCCCCAGATGCCCGCGAAGTCGGTGCCGGCCACCGGTTCGAGCCGCCCTGCGCTGACGATGCCCCCGTCGGCCTCGGCGACCCAGAGCTCCATGCCGTCGCCGCGAGCGAGCCGCGCGAGCACGGCATCGGCGGTAGCGTCGGAGAACTCGTCGCCGAACACCTCGCCCTGCATGCGGCACATCGCACGGACGTCGGATTCCTCGGTCACCCGGCGCACGGTGACGCCGTCGGGCAGTGGAACGTCCGCGACGAGTGCGCTCGCCTGGCCGATCATGATCGATTCGGCTTCATCGGCCTCGAAGCCGTTGGCGAGGAGGGTGCCGTGCAGGCCGGGGGCGGCATCGTGGCCACGGGTCTTCCACTCCACCCGGGTGATCTCGGGATCGGCGAGGTAGTGGGCGAGCGCGCCGACGACGAGGCCGGCGATCTCGGTCGCGGTCGCCCCGTCGAGGTCGCGATACGTCACGAAACCGCGGCCTCCGGCGAAGGTGACCAACCGCAACGGGCCGAGCCGTTCGACCGCGATCGCACTCGGCGTCTCAGCGTCGGTGCGGAGTTGGTCGTCGTAGGCGCGCAGCCACTCGTCGGCGAGGATCATGGCCCCCATACTGGGGGGAATGGTTGCAGAAAGCAACCTTCTGAGGATTGCTCGCGGAACGTCGGACCGCCCGGCGGGCTCGAGGCGGTCCGCGAGATCGGTGGTCAGCCGGCTCGCGACGCCCGCCACTCCTCGCCGAGGATCGCGTACGTGTAGCCGTCGACCCAGCCGAGGTCCGCATGCCAGGAATCGCGCACACCGTGCTGCTCGCGCCGCATTCCCAGCTTCTCCATGACGCGCCACGACGCCGTGTTGTCGGCGAAGCAGCCGGCTGTGACGCGGTGCACGCCGAGCTCGCCGAACGCGAGGTCGAGGAGCGCCCGGGCGATCTCGGTGGCGTACCCCCTGCCGGCATGCGCGGGCGCCACCCCGTAGCCGATTCCGCCCTCCGCGCGCCGCCATGGACCCGGATCGACGTGGTTCTGCCCCATCGCATCGGTGATCCAGAGCGACCCGGTGCCCACGACCTCGTCGCCGACGACGGCGATCGCCGAGTGGTCGTTCGGGTCGTCGATCCCGTCGAGCCAGACCTTGCGGAAGGCGGCGGGCTCGACCTCGGTGCGCAACAGCCAGCGGGTGACCTCGGGGCGATTGCGCCACTCGAGGACCTGGTCGAGGTCGGCGTTCGTCGGCGGCCGCAGGGTGATCGGTCCGGCGGACCGCGGCCAGTGCACGTCGGGTGTCGTCATGCCTCCTGCTTAGCAGGCGAGCGCCCGGTGCACGAGTCGGGACCTGCTGCTACTTCACGAGTCGCGAGAGCACCCGGTCGGCGAGCGGCTTGCCGCCGGTCTGGCATCCCGGGCAGTACTGGAACGTCGAATCGGCGAAGATGACCTGCCGAATCGTGTCGCCGCAGACCTCGCAGGTCTCCCCGGTGCGTCCATGCACGCGCATCCCGCGACGCTTGGCGTCTTTGAGCTCGGCGGGCGGGCGACCGGATGCCACGGCAACCGCCTCCGCGAGGGTGTCCCGCATCGCCCGGTAGAGCGTCTCGACCTGCTCGGGCGCGAGTTTCGCGGCGAGCGCGTACGGCGACATCTTCGCGGCGTGCAGGATCTCGTCGGAGTAGGCGTTGCCGATGCCGGCGAACACCGATTGGTCGCGCAGCACCCCCTTGATCTGCGTGCGGCGGCCGTCGAGCACGGCGGCGAAGTCGGCGAGGGTGAAGTCGGGTGCGGTCGGATCGGGCCCGAGTCGCGCGATGCCCGGCACCTCGGCGGGGTCGTGCACGACGTACACCGCGAGGGACTTCTTGGTGCCGGCCTCGGTCAGGTCGAAACCCGAACCGTCGTCGAGGCGCACGCGCAGCGCGAGCGGTGAGCGACCGGGCTTGACCGGCGTCGACGGCACCTCGTCGTACCAGCGGAGCCAGCCGGCCCGTGCGAGGTGGAAGACGAGGTGGAGGGCACCGGTGTCGAGGTCGACGAACTTGCCATGACGACGCACCCGCTCGATGCGCTGCCCCTCGAGCGCGGCGAGCGGCGGGTCGAAGGTCTTGAGCGCCGAGATCGCCGCGACCCGGAGCGAGGCGAAGGCGTGGCCCGCCGCGCGCTCGTCGAGGAACGCGGCGAGCGCCTGCACTTCGGGAAGCTCGGGCACACTGACATCCTGCACCTTGCCGCCGACCGTCGCACCCTTCGAGGGCCCCGGTCGGCCCTACTCGGTCGAGAAGTCGAGCTTCGAGTCGGTGACCGCGACGACCGACCAGGTGCCGCCGTCGGCGTCGGTGAACTCGTAGGCGGGAACGACGATCACGCTGCCGTCGGGCTGCCACTGGCTCGAGAGCCCGAGGCGCGCGCTGACGATCTTCACATCGTTCACGGGCCACGCGACGGAACTGCCGGCCGTCGGCGTCGCCGGAGGTTCGGTCGGAGGCACCCATTCCTCGGTCATGAGCCCGGCCGGCCCCTCGGTCGCGGCGAACGGCATCGCGGTCGTCTGGGCGCCGAACCGCGGATCGGAGAGCCGCTCGAAGGCCTGCTGCTCGCTGACGATCTCGTAGTCGCCCAACGCGACGAGGCCGGCGAGCGCCCCGGACGCGCTGACGATGCCGGCCTTGGAGAGCTCGAGCGACCACGACTGGTCGATGCGCTGGCCGTCGACGACCGGCCACGCCTGCGCCATGCGCGTGACCGCGCCCTCCCAGGTCTCGGAGGTGTACTCGAACGCGTCGGCGTCGCGGCCCGCGGCGGTGACGAGCGACCGGAGCGCATCGATCGCGGCGGCCTCGCTCGGCAGGTCGGCGACGGGAGGCTCGCACGCCGGCATCTCGGGAATCACCGCATCGTCCGGAGTCGCCGGTTCGACCGTCATCGGCCCGCAGTTCCACGGGTTGATCGCCGGGTCGGAGTACGAGAAGCCGAGCGTGCCGTCGAGCCCGACGAAGAGGGCCGGGCCGGAGCCGTCCTGAGGCCCGACGGTCCAGCTGCCGTCCTTCAGCACCGGCGTGCCCTCGACGCCGAGCGCCGCGGCGAGCGCGGCGACAGTCTCGGTGTTCGACGCTGCTCGCGCGTCGTAGGCGTACGCCGGTGCCGTGCCGCCGTCGGTGGAGAGCCCCGAGGCGCTGAACACGTTGCGACCGTATCCATAGGGCATCATCGTGTCGTTGACACCGGGCCCCGCCATCTTGCCGCTGGCGGCGTCGAATGCCGAGGACTCCTGCGTGGCGCCCTCTTGCGCGGTGCCCAGCGAGATCGGTGCGGCGGCGAGCTCGGTCGATCCGGCGGTCAGCGTCCCGATGCCGAACCCGGCACCGCCGACGACGGCGACCGAGGCGGCCACCGCGGCGACGACGAGCCAGCGCGGACGGCGCCGCGCGCGCTCGGCACCGAGGTCGGTCACAGCGGCCGAGGTGGAATCGTCGGCTGCGGCATCCGGTGTCTCAGCCGTGCTCTGCGCGATGACGTCCTCGACGAATCCGGGGCGGGGTTCGACACCCGCTGCGGGGTCGGCGGCACGCAGTCGTGCGACCGGGTCGAGCTCGTTGTCGTCGTTCATGTCGGACACCCTTCGTGCGTGCGGTTCACTGGGGATATGTCCGGAGCGGGCGAGATCTTGCAGCGGGGGCCGGGCACCGGACTAGAACGACAGGCGCTCGCCCCAGGCTTCGCGCAGGCGCTTGCGCGCACGGGAGAGCGCGGCATCCGCTCCGGAGCGCGAGATGCCGAGCACCTCGGCGAGCTCCTGTCCGTCGAGGCCCTCCCACGCGTGCAGGAGCAGGATCCGCCGGTCGCGTTCGCCGACGCTCGCGAGCGCCCCGCGCAGCTCGGCGTCGAAGAGCGCGCTCAGCTCGGGGTCGTGCTCGATCCGCACCGTCCCCGACTCCGGCACCTCTTCCACCGGGAGGTCGACGTGCTTGCGACGACCGTTCGCGAGGATGAAGCCCGCGGTGCGGTAGAGCCAGGGCAACACCGCCTCGCGCGGCACGTCGGCCCGGCGACGCCACGCGGTCGCGAAGACCTCCGCGGCGAGGTCCTCCGCGTCCTGGCGGGGTCCCCGCCTGGCGAAGTATCGGACGAGGGCGGTCGAGTGCTCGCGGACGACCTCGGTGAACCAGGCCGTCTCGGCGCTCGTCGCGGACGTGTCTGCGGGCTCGGGCATCGCCACCTCCTCGGCTGCATCGGCGGGTGCTGCGGTGCTGGCGATCCTCACACCACGTTTATGTCGCGTCAGCCGCGAGTCTTGCACGCCCGGCGGGCGATCTATCCGGCGGCGCGCAGCGGCAGGCGTTCGCCGCCCGTCTGGCAGGTCGGGCAGTACTGGGCCGTCGTGCTCGCGAACGAGAAGTCGAGCACGGTGTCGCCGCAGACGGGGCATGTCTCGCCGGCACGTCCGTGCACGCGCATCGACGCGATCTTCGCGGCCTTGAGCTGGTCGATCGGCACTCCGCGCTGGTGTTCGATCGCACTCCTGATCGTGCCGACCGTTGCGTCGAAGAGGCGATCCAGCTCGTCGTCGGTGAGCGCCGCAGCGTGGGTCACTGGGGAGATCTTTGCGAGGTGCAGGATCTCATCGGAGTACGCGTTGCCGATGCCCGCGAGCGATTCCTGCTCCTGCAGCACGGCCTTCACCTGCTTGCGGCGCCCGACGACGACACGGTCGAAGTCGGCCCGCGTGAACCCGGGATCGGCAGGATCCGCTCCGAGCTTCGCAACCGCCGGCACCTCGCGCGGGTCGTCGACGACCCAGCAGCCGAGCGACACCCAGTCACCGGCATCCGTCAGCTCGACGACGGTGCCGTCGTCGAAGGTCAGCACCACGAGTGTCGGCGGAGCGTCGGCGTCGGGCCCCTCGGACTCGGATGCATCGGCGTCGCCCTTCGCATACCGCGCCCAGCCGTGCCGGCCGAGTGATACCACGAGGTGCGCGTCGCCGACCGCGAGGTCGACGTGCTTGCCATGGCGGGTCGCCCCGCTGACGCGCTCACCACGCAGGGAGGTCGGCGGGCGGCTGCGCGTCTTGGCCGCGCGGAACTCCACGACGTCGACGTCGGTGATCTCGCGGCCCGCCAAGCGCGTGCCCAGATCTTCGACGAGCGCCTGCACCTCGGGCGACTCGGGCATGACGCCAGCCTCGCACATCGGCCGGCGGCGAGGGTAGCCCTCGTGGCAGCCAGCCCTTGCTACAGCGGCGGCTCACCGCATGCAGCGCGGCGAGCATGGGCCCGCGGATGCCGCGCCCCCCGGCGCGGCATCCGCTCCCCTGCAGGACTACACCTCGGGAGGCGCAGCCTGGTCCTCGGTCCGCGTGACGCGTTGGCCCACCACCGGATCGGCGGTCGAGCTCGTCGTGGAGATGCTCCGACGACGTCGCATCATGAAGATCAGACCGAAGATGATGACGATCGCACCCGCGACCATCAGGATGTAGCCGACGAGATCGAGGTCGATCCAGTCGACGGTGACGTTCAGCGCAAAGGTGAGGACCGCGCCGATCGCCACGAGCAGAATGCCGAGGCCGATGCTCATGTTCGTACCCTCCGATTCATTCGTGGGATCAGATCGAGGTCCCGCTACTTCGTGCCGTCGTCGAAGGCGTCCTTGACCTTGTCGGCGGCCTTCTTGGCGTCGGCCTTGACCTGGTCGGCCTTGCCCTCCGCCTCGAGCCGCTCGTTGTCGGTCATCTTGCCGATGCCCTCCTTGACCTTGCCGGTCATTCGTTCGGCGGCGTTGCCCAGATCGTCTTTGGCGTTCATGGCTTCCTCCTCGGGAATCGGTCTGGCCGGCGCACCAGTTCAGTACGTCGGCTCCTCCACGGTAGGCAAGGCACCCGGCCTGCGACAACGGGTTGACAAGGCCACCGGGGACACCTACGGTCGCGCGCGGATGTCGGTGGGTGCTGAGACACTCTCACTATGACGACGATCGAACTTCGGGAGACCCGGCACCTCGCCGTGGGCGACACGCTCGTCAGCGTCTCCGGCCGGAGCTTCGAGGTCACCAAGCTCGTGCGCGTCGGCCGCGGCATCCGCGTGCACTACCTCGCCGACGACGGCACCGCCGGGCGCTTCACGGCCGCTCCCGAAGCGGTCTGTCGCGTGCTCGGCGACGTCAGCGGCGCGCACGCGCAGCACGTCGCCTGAACTGGCGCGGTGCGTCAGTTGAAGACCGGCGAGAGGAACCGGCGTTCGTACCGCCGGATGCACTTCGTCTCGACCGCATACTCGTACGCCTCGATGCACTCGGGATCATCAGCGGCTGCGAGCCGATACTGCTCGTAGTCGGCGAGCGACGGGAAGGTGAAGAGCGCGAACGCCTCGTCGCTGTCCCCCTCGCTCGGGAGGAAGTAGCCGTGGTGCATGCCGCCGAGCTTGTTGACGAGGCGGATCCAGCGCTCCCCGTACTCGCGGAACTCGGCGAGCTTGTCGGCATCGATCTCGTAGCGCAGGTGCACGGTGATCATCAGGGCGACTCGTTTCTGTCGGCGGTGGACGCGCAGCGTGCGGAGCCCGCAACGAGTATCCCGGTGCTGGTGCATCCAGTCCAATCCGCGTCGCGCTGCGTGACAAGCCGCTTCGGGCGCGCCGACTCACGTACCCTGAGGAGCGGGCCGCGATTCGCGCGGACCGACGAGAGGCTCCCCGTGAACATCACCCTGCTTCGACGATTCGTCGTAGTCGCCGAGGAGTTGCACTTCCCGCGTGCCGCAGAAGCCCTCGGCATCCCGCTCGCGTCGCTCTACACCTCGATCGACAAGCTCGAGGCCGAGGTCGGGCACCCGCTCTTCACTCGGCAGGGCGACACCCGGCTCACCAAGGTCGGGCTCCTGCTGCTCGACGAGGCCAGGGCGGAGATCGCTGCGGCGCCCGCTCCCGTCGAGAAGCCCGTGGTGAAGGCCGGTGGCAAGGCGAAGGCCTCCAAGGGCAAGGGTCGCGCGCCCATCGTGAAGGGCAAGCCGAAGCCCTACAAGAAGCGACAGGGCCGCTGACGGCGGCACCCTGCGCTTGAGCGCGGTGACGACGTTCAGTGCGTCCAGTCACGCCTCAGCAGGCCGTACACCCAACTGTCGGACACGTCGCCGTTGACGATGCAGTCCTCGCGCAGCGTCCCCTCGCGCACGAAGCCCAGCTTCTCGAGCACTCGGGCGGACGCCAGGTTGCGGGTATCGGTCTCGGACTGGACTCGATTCAGATCGATCGTGTCGAAGGCCCATCGCAGCAGCGCACGCGCTGCCTCCGTCGCGTAGCCGTGGCCCCACGCCGCCCTGTTGAGGCAGTACCCCAGGGAGGCGCTGCGAAAGTCGGAGTTCCAGCTGTTGAAGGTGCACCAGCCGACGAAAGCCCGATCGGCGGTGCGCTCGATCGCGACGCGCGCACCACTGCCCTCGTCCGCCATCCGTCGGCATCCGTCCATGAAGCGTGCGACCGAGGCCCGGTCGGTCCACGGCGGAGAATCCCAGTAGCGAAGGACGTCCGCGTCGCTCTGCAACGCGAAGAGGGCATCGGCGTCGTCGTCGGTGAACGGACGGAGTCGCAGGCGCTCGGTGTGCAGGGTCGGGGTCGGCAGCGTCACCAGGTCATCCTCGCAGGAGGCTCCCACGGAACGCCACGATGCACCTCCCGGGCGCGTGTTGGTCTCGGTAGGGTGGGCGCCATGACCGTGAAGATGGACAATGTCGGCATCGTCGTCGAGGATCTCGCCGCGGCGATCGCGTTCTTCCGCGAACTCGGACTCGAGCTCGAAGGGCAGACCGTCGTCGAGGGCGAGTGGGCCGGACAAGTCACCGGCCTAGGGCACCAGCGTGTCGAGATCGCGATGATGCGCACCCCCGACGGCCACAGCCGGATCGAACTCTCGCGCTTCATCGAGCCCGCCGTCGTCTCCGATCATCGGAACGCGCCGGTCAACGCGCTCGGCTACTTGCGCGTCATGTTCGCCGTCGACGATCTCGATGCGACCCTCGACCGCCTGCGCGAGCACGGCGTGGAACTCGTCAGCACCGAAGTCGTGCGATATGAGGACGTGTACCGGCTCTGCTACGTGCGCGGGCCCGAGGGCATCCTCATCGGCCTTGCCGAGGAGCTCGGTTGAGTCGACGAGGGCGACGGCGCCGCGTCACGGGATGTCGAGGCTGATCGGCTCGCCCTCGCTCGGGCCGCCGCACTGCTCGCTTCCGCCCACGCGCCGCCACTCGATGGCGGCCTCGCGCTCGGCGAGCACCTCACCGGTCGCCGTGACGGCACGCACGGTGAGCGAGTCCGGCTGCTGCGCGGGGAACAAGATCCGCCAGGTGTCCTCGTCGACGCGCTCGGTGGAGAACAGCAACGCCACATCGGCCGGTGCGCTCGAGGGCGTTGCGGATGCTTCGGGCAGCGCCGTCATCACGTGCAGCGGTTCATCGCTCGCCGGCAGAAGCGGAGCCGCCGAAGCGCAGACGCCGTCGGTACACAGCTCGACCGCGGCCACCTCACCCGCACTTCCGTCGAGCTCGACGTTGACCGCATCGATCCATCCGATGGTGGTGCACGCCAAAGAGCAACCCGACACCGTCGAGCTCGCCACCACCGCAGCGGCGAGGCCGAGCAGGCGAAGTCTTCTCATGCCGGCCAACAGTACCGCGGGCGTCGCAGGGTCACACGGTGAAGCGGCAAGGGCTCAGCCCAATCGGATGCCGCGGTCCAGCATGAACGGGACGGGATCGACCTGCGTGCCGTTCTCGTACACCTCGAAGTGGAGATGGCATCCGGTGGCCGCGCCGGTCGCGCCGGACCATGCGATCTGCTGGCCTGGGAGCACCCATTCGCCGACGCTCACGAGGATGCCCCCGTTGGCGATATGCGCATACCCGGTGTGCGTGTATGCGCCGTGGTCGATCTTCACCCAGTTGCCGTAGGTCCCGAGCCAGCCGGCGCTGACGACCCGGCCCCCGGCCGCCGCATAGATCGGCGCGTTGCATCCGGTACCGAGGTCGACACCCCGGTGGAAGGACTGCGTGCATCCGCCCGCAGTGCAGATGGGCTCGCGCGGGCCGAAGACGTCGGTGATCCGTCCACTGGCCGGCTTCATCCACGCTGCGCAGACGGCATCACGTGCCACGGAATCACTGAGGGCGGCCGGACCACCGAGCAGCACGCGTGCCGTCGGCGCCAGCGCGCCGATCGCGGTCGAGACCGACTGCGGCACGCACCACTTCTGCGCGACGTAGAGCGGCCCACCGACCGCGCCGGCGAGGGCGGCACCCGCCAGCGCGTCGGCGAAGCCGTCGCCGTTCGCGATGAAGGCAGCACTCACTGGAGCACTCGCACCGAACACCGCCGCGTTGATCGCCACGGCCGTGAGGTATCGATCAGCACCCTCGTGCCGAAGCACGGTGAACCCGCCCCCCGTCAACTGCTGGGCGATCTCCACGCTGACGGCGCTCGATCCGCCAGCGATGCGGATCGTCCGGACGCCCAACTCGTACAGGGCCGCGATCGTGCTCGGGCGCACCGATTCACCATCGACGAGGAAGACCGGCGCACCGAGCGAGCCTGCCGCCGCTGAGGCGGCGAGCGCGTCGGGGAAGTTGTTCCCGGTCGCGATGAATGCCTCCGCGGCAGCGGTGAACGAATCGGCGATCAGCAACTCGCCGCTCTCGTAGCGGTCGGCACCCCCGAGCCGGATGATCGTCGGCGCCAGCATCGCGAGTTCGTCGTAGACACCAGCACCGATGACGGCCTCACCGCCGACGACGACGATCCGGTCGGGTGCGAGTCGCACTACCTCGTCTCGCACCACGGCCGGAAGGCTGTCGCTGTGCGTCAGCAGCAACGGCCCGCCGAGATGCGCCGCTGGGGCTGCGGCGCTCAACGCGTCGGGGAAGTCGGCCCCGGTCGCCACGTACACCACCGGCACGTTCGAGGCGAACCGCTGCGAGATCGCGACCGACGTGGAGAATCGGTCGGCGCCCGCGAGCCGGTGCACGCCTGGACCGAACGGGGTGACCGACGTCAGCGCGAACGGACTGAGCGCTTGCGGAGCGTCGTCGGGCGCGGCCGGTGCAGGAGTGGACGACTCCGGCTCGTCGGTCGGCGTCGGTGTGGGTGCCACCGGGGCGGGGCTCGCGTCACCGGGTGACGGTTCCTCGGGTGCCGGCGTCTCCTCGTCGGGCTCTTCAGGACTCGGTGCGCCCGACGTGGGCAGAGGCTCGGTCGTCGCAGGCGGATCGCCCTGCGGCCCCACCACTTCTCCCGCCCATGCCGGACTGGATCCGAACCCGATGATGACGGCCGCGGCGATCGCGACGGCCCACCTCCGCTGCGTGCGACGCATGGCGTGCCCCCTCCCCCGTGCGAACGGCGGAATCCTGCCGAGGGCGTCCTCGGCCCGACATTCGCACTTCGCAGTGTACGGGTGGGGCGCGGGCGGCGCAGGGTCACACGTTGAAGCGGAACTCCACGACGTCGCCGTCCTGCATGACGTAGTCCTTGCCCTCCATGCGGGCCTTGCCCTTGGCGCGGGCTTCGGCGACCGAGCCGGTCTCGACGAGGTCGGCGAAGGAGATGACCTCGGCCTTGATGAAGCCGCGCTCGAAGTCGGTGTGGATCACGCCGGCGGCCTGGGGTGCCTTGTCGCCCTTGTGGATCGTCCACGCGCGCGACTCCTTGGGGCCTGCCGTGAGGTAGGTCTGGAGCCCGAGCGTGTCGAAGCCGATGCGGGCGAGCTGGTCGAGACCGGACTCCTCCTGGCCGGTCGAGGCCAGCAGTTCCGCGGCATCCGCGGGGTCGAGGTCGATGAGTTCGGACTCGATCTTCGCGTCGAGGAAGACGGCCTCTGCCGGCGCGACGAGCGCAGCGAGCTCGGCCTTCTTCGCCTCGTCCGTCAGCACGGACTCGTCGACGTTGAAGACGTAGATGAAGGGCTTCGCGGTCAGCAGGCCGAGCTCCTTCACGGGAGCGAGGTCGACGGATGCCGCTGAGAGCGGCGTGCCCCGTTGCAGCACGTCGAGAGCGGCCTTCGCGGCCTCGAGCACCGACGGGTCGAGCTTCTTGCCCTTGATCTCCTTCTCGAAGCGCGGGATGGCGCGTTCGAGGGTCTCGAGGTCGGCGAGGATCAGCTCGGTGTTGATCGTCTCCATGTCGGCCTTGGGGTCGACGGCGCCCTCGACGTGCACGACGTCGGAGTCCTCGAAGCCGCGCACGACCTGCGCGATCGCGTCGGCCTCGCGGATGTTGGCGAGGAACTTGTTGCCGAGGCCCTCGCCTTCGGACGCGCCACGCACGATGCCGGCGATGTCGACGAACGACACGGCTGCGGGGAGGATGCGCTCGGAGCCGAAGATGCCGGCGAGCGTCTCGAGCCGCGGATCGGGCAGGTTCACCACGCCCACGTTGGGCTCGATCGTCGCGAACGGGTAGTTCGCCGCGAGCACCTGGTTCTTGGTGAGGGCGTTGAAGAGGGTGGACTTGCCGACATTGGGCAGACCGACGATACCGATAGTGAGAGCCACGGGGGTCTATCGTACCGGCAGGTCGGTCGAGGCATCCGCTCGCTTCGCCCGCCCGATTCTGAGCGTCAGGTACACGCCGAGCAGCACGAGCGCGCCGCCCGCCATCGCGATCGGCTCGAGCGACTGCCCGAACGCCAGGGCGATCAGCACCGTGAACACCGGCAGCAGGTTCAGGAAGATGCCGGCGCGGGCTGGGCCGACCGCGCCAGAGCCGAGGTTCCAGAGCGCGTAGCCGAGCATCGACGGGAAGATCACGATGTAGGCGAGGCCCGCGATTCCGCCGGCCGTGGTCGGCAAGGTGACGCCGATGACGGTGACGAAGGGCAGCATGGTCGCCACCGCGAGTACGGCCTGCACGGCGGTGGCCGTGATCGGCGGGGTCCGGAGCCGGCGGGCGACGATCGAGTACGCGGTCCAGGCGATGACGGATGCCACGACGAGCAGGTCCCCGATGCGGAAACCCTGCTCGAGCACGGCCAGCACGTCGCCGCCCGTGAGCACGAGCGTGACCCCCGCGAACGCGACGACGAGGCCGACGATCTGCAGGCCGTGCAGCCGCTGATGCAGGAAGATCGCCGCGGCGAGCGCGATCGTCGCCGGGTTGATCGCCGAGATGACGGCGGCGTTCACCGCCCCGGTGAGACCCAGCGCGCTGTAGAGGAACAACGTGTAGCCCGTGAGTCCGAGCGCGGACTGCAGCAAGTGCAGCGGCCACTCGCGCGTTGCCGCGCGCCAGTCGGGTCGCTCGATCGCCCAGGCGAGCACGAGCAGCGGGATCGCGGCGAACACCCAGCGCCAGAAGGTGAGCGAGATCGGCGTGATCTCGGTTGTGACCATCTCGCCGAAGACGTAGTTGCCCGCCCAGAAGAGGTTGGCGAGCGCGAGTGCCAGGTACGCCCGTCCGCGATGCATCAGGTCAGGATACGGGCACGCCCCGTTCAGTCGGCGAGCACCGTGCGGAAGCAGCGGGTCACGTACGGCACGACGAGTTCCTCGGCGCCTGCGAGGTCGGGGTGGGTCGCGAGGAGGGTCTCGAGCGCGCCGATCGTCGCCCGCTGCTCGTCGGGCGTCGAGGTGATGAAGTAGCTGCGCGACCGCACGAGGTCGAGGAACGCCTCACGGGACATCCGTGCACCCCACTCCACCGTGTGCTCGACGATCTCGCCGAACGGGGGCCCGACGTTCACGTAGCTCTCGAACGTTGCGCTCGCGTCGTGCCGTTCGTGCATGATCTCCCCTGCCTGCCGGAGCCAGTCGACGCGGGTGTCGCGGCTGTTCCAGACGAGCCCGAGGATGCCATGCGGCCGGAGCACCCGCGCGATCTCGGGGATCGCGCGATCGGGCTGGAACCAGTGCCACGCCTGGCCGGCGACGACGGCGTCGACGGCGTCGTCTTCGATCGGGATGTCCTCGGCCGTGCCGAGGATTCGCGGCACGCCGGGCACGGCGACCTCGAGCTCCTCGAGCATCTCCTCGACGGGGTCGACCGCGATGACCTCGCGATCGAGGGCGACGAGCGCCTCGGTGAGCTTGCCGGTGCCCGCGCCGAGGTCGAGCACGCGGGTCGCGTCGCCGATGAGCCAGGCGATCGCCTCGGCCGGGTACCCGGGCCGGGCCTGATGGTAGACGGATGCCGCGGCGCCGAACGAGCGCGCATTGACCTGCGTCGCGGGGTCGGAGGGATCGGCGACCAGGCCGTGCTCGCGGGGCTCCGCCGCCTCGGGTCGTTCGTTCATCGCGATCCTCTTCCTCACGTGGCACGTTTTCCCCCGCCGCACGAACGGGCGCCGGCCACCGCCATTCCACGCCCAGCCCGGGGCATCCGTCAACCTCGGCGTTCGCGGCGCGGGCGACGGGCGGTGTCGGCGCGGCATGCGACGATGCCTGTGTGCCAGTGGACTTCACCGCGATCGACTTCGAAACCGCCAACTCCTCTGGCGCCTCCGCCTGTTCGGTGGGCCTCGTGAAGGTGAGGGACGGCCGGGTCGTCGAGCGCGAGCACCGGTACATCCGTCCGCCGTTCCCGCACAACGAGTTCTCGGAGTGGAACGTGCGCATCCACGGCATCACTCCCGACATGGTGGCGAACGCCGACGACTGGCGGGTGCATCTGCCCCGCCTCCGCGAGTTCGCCGGCGACGACATGCTCGTCGCGCACAACGCGGGCTTCGACATGGGCGTCATCGCCAAGACCTCGACGGCGCTCGGTCTCGACGTGCCCGATTTCCGCTACCTCTGCAGCCTGCAGGTGGCCCGTCGCACCTACCACCTCGACTCGTACCGATTGCCGGTCGCGGCGATGGCCGCGGGCTTCGAGGGCTTCTCGCACCACGACGCGCTCGCCGACGCCGAGGCGTGCGCCGCGATCGTCGTGCACGCCGCGGCGCGCCACGAGGTCGACGACCTCGACCGGCTCGCGCACATCACTCGGGTGAAGATCGGTGCGATCGGGCCCGTCGCCACACGCGACGACCGTGCAGCGCACGGCCCGATGGCCCTGCAGTAACGGCCCGCCGGGCTCGCAACCGGCCGATGTCTGCGGCCACTGCGACACTGTGGGCATGGAGATTCTGCTGCTCGTGATCGGCCTCGTGGTGGGCATCGCGCTGGGTGCGCTCGCGACCTGGTTCCTCGCTTCCAGGCGCGCTGCCGAGGCCCCGTCCGACGCGAACCCGGTCGAAGACCCCGCGCTGGTCGAGGCGCGGCATCAGGCGGCGATCGCGGCGCTGCAGGCTGACAACTCCGCCGAGCAGGCGCGAATCCGCTCCGAGGAGCAGCAGGTGCAGGCCCGACTCCGCGCCGAGATCGCGGCGGCCCAGGCGACGACCGTGGGCCTGCGCGAGCAGATCGAGTCGGCGCGCACTCAGTACCGTGAGATCGTCGAGCGCCAGCGGTCCGAGCAGCAGCAGCGCGAGGCTCGCGAGGCCGCCGACAGCAAGGTGCTGACGGCGCTCGCGCCCGTCAAGCAGACCATCACCGAGATGCAGGCCAAGGTCACCGAGCTCGAGGCGCAGCGCCACCAGCAGCACGGTGAGCTGAGCCAGCAGCTCAAGATCGCGGCCGAGAATGAAGAGCGCCTGCGCTCCACCGCCGAGACGCTCGCTTCCGCCCTCCGCTCCAACAGCACGCGTGGCGTCTGGGGCGAGACGCAGCTGAAGAGCGTCGTCGAGGCGGCGGGTCTCCTCGAACGCGTCGACTTCGACACCCAGCACTCGATCACGACGGACTCCGGGGCGGGTCGCCCCGACATGGTGATCCACCTGCCGGGCGGCAAGAACATCGCCGTCGATGCCAAGGTTCCCTTCAACGCCTACCTCGAAGCCAGCCAGATCCCCCTCACGGCCACGGGCGCCGAGGCCGCACGCCGCGAGTCGCTCATGAAGCAGCATGTCAAGGCGGTTCGCGACCACATCACGGCCCTCGGCGGCAAGACCTATTGGGCGGGGCTCGGCGCCTCACCCGAGATGGTCATCGCCTTCATCCCGAGCGAGTCGCTGGTCTCGAGCGCTCTCGAGACCGACCCCGCCCTGCTCGACTACGCCTTCTCGAAGCGCGTCGCGCTCGCCTCGCCCGTCACGCTGTGGTCGGTGCTGAAGACCGTTGCCTTCAGTTGGCAGCAAGACGTGCTGACCAAGGAGGCCAAGACGCTCTTCGACCTCAGCCGTGAGCTCTACACCCGGCTGTCCGTGACCGCCGGCCAGATCGAGAAGCTCGGCCGCACGATCGAGCGCACCGTCAAGGACTACAACTCCTTCGTCGGCTCGCTCGAGACGCGGGTCATGCCCACCGCACGAAAGCTCAAGGCGCTCGACGAGACCAAGGTGCTCGCACAGCTCGAAGGCATCGACGAGAGCCCCCGCGAGCTCACGGCCTACGAGTTCACCTCGACCCTCGCGACCGAGCCCGCCGAACTCACGACGCTCGAACCCGCGACCGCACCCGAAGCGACGGCAGGCGATATCGAACTGGAGATCGAGGCCGACGACCTCAGCTTCGTCGCGGACATCGACCCCGAGATCCGCTCGATCTGAGTCGCTGGCCTGGCTCCCGAACCGCTCAGGCGGTGAGCACGCTGATGACGTTGCCGGCGGGGTCGGTGAACCAGGCGATGTCGGGTCCCTGCCCCGTCTCCGATCCGCGGGCGATGCCGCGCTCGTCGGTGCCGAAGTCATCAGGGGCCGTGTAGATCTTCGTCACCACGCCTGCTGCGTTCAGTTCTTCGACCGCGCGATCGATGTCGTCGACCACGAGGTTCAGGATCGTGAAGCTCGCCGGTTCGTGATTCGGCTTCGGGTAGATGAAGACACCCTGTCCCGACGGCAATGTGACGCGTAGGGCTCCGGCGCCGGGTTCGTCTGCCACCGGCAGCCCGAGTCTCGTGCCGTAGAACTCTCGAGCCGCGTCGACGTCGTCGACACTGAACCCCGGAAACGCATCTCGAATCGTGACCATCGTTGATCCCTCTCACCGGTGTGCGCCACTCGTGCGCGGGCGCCTCGTCGCCCAGACTTGCACGAGGAAGTGCCGACGTCGACCCCTTCGAAACACGAGCGGCGTTCGCGATCATCCAGCCGCGCTCAGTGCATCTCGTCGCGACTTTCTTTAGATGGTTGTACGAAGATCGAATATCCAATACGCTGCCGACAACTGCAGCCACGCTGCCACAACGAACCGATGGAGTGACGTTGATCATGCGACGAGCGACCCTGCCGCCACGGCCGATCCCTACTTCCAAGCGGCGATCGAGACGACTCCTCGCGATCGTCGCGGCGGTCGGCACGATCGCCGTCGGCATCGCACCGGCGAGTCTCGCGGCAGCGGCCACGAGCGATGACCTCGACATCCGCTTCGGCGGATCGCTCGTGGGCACGACGGCCTACACCACGACCGAGGGCGAATCGATGCGCGGCGTCGTCCGCCGCACCGCCGGCGGCGAGGAACAGTTGCCGGGCGGTGGGGTGCGCCTCGCCGGCGGTACGCAGGGCATCCGCTTCGAGGCATCCGAGTTCGCGATCGGAGGGGTGACGCCGACGAGCGGATTCCTCGCTGAAGTCGAATTCACGCCCACCGGCGTCCAGACGGACCTGGCGACGATCTTCTCAGCGGCGGGCAACCTCTTCGCTCGCGTGCAGGGCGGCAAGCTGGTCTACGGATTCGAGTCGCACGACGGTACGAGCTGGTCATCGCATCGCACGGACGCTCCCCTGCCTGCGGCCGGCGTGGCGCACCAGTTGTCGATCCAGTACCTGCAGGGCGACGGCGCGCAGATGCACGTCTGGCTCGACGGCGAGGAGCTCACGACCGTCACCGCCGATGCCCCGGTCGGCGTGAGCGCCTCGGCGGTGAACGCGTTCGGGTTCGGTCACGAAGTGCACCTCTCGGGAGCGGCTCGCGGCCTGAAGGGCGACCTGTCCAGGGTGCGCGTCGTCGGAGACCTCGCGGCATACGACCCCCAGCTCTTCGAGTTCCAGCCCGCGCAGATCACGACGAGCCTGCTCGACGTGCAGTTCAACGGCACGACGGCCGCCTCCGCATACACCCCCGCGGCGGGCGAACGGCTCGATGGAGCCCTCGCCCTTCGCGGCACCGCGAGCATCGCAGACAGCCGACTGAACCTCGGCGGCGGCAACCAGGCCGCGGACTTCACGGCGACCGAGAACCTGTTCACCGGGGCATCCCTCGACCGCGCCTTCGTGATCGAGACGGAGTTCACCGCCTCGGGCACGCAGGTCGACCTCGGCACGATCGCCGCCGTCGGCGGCAACTTCACCGCCCGGTACCGTTCGGATGGCCTCCAGTACGGGTTCAGTGCCCTGATCAACGGCACCTGGCACGACTACCTGAGCAAGGTGGCCCTGCCGGCCGGCGGCCAGCCGCACGTGCTCTCGCTCGCCTACGTGCCCAGTGCCTCCGAGACGAAGGTCGTGGCGTGGCTCGATGGCAAGGAACTGCCCGAAGTGGTCGGCGCCGCACCAGCCACCCGCAACCAGGCGACGACCACGACGCTCGCGCTCGGCAATGAGGTGCCGGCGATCGGCAACCGCGGATTCAAGGGCAGCATCGACCGAGCGCGGTTCGCACTCCTCGACGGCGCCTTCGACGGCTCGGCGTTCCGCTACCAGGAGCTCGACGTGCCGATGCCGTGCGAGCCGCTCGGAGACCTCTCTCCGGCCAACTACATCCAGGTGACGTCGGCCGACTGCCCCGCGAACCTGCTCGCGAAGGCGGCGCTCGTGCGCCCCACCGAGCAGCAGCTCGCGTGGCAGGAGCTCGGACTCACCGCGTTCATCCACTTCGGCATCAACACGTTCTACAACCAGGAATGGGGCCACGGCACCGAAGACCTCTCACGCTTCCAGCCCACCGGGGAGATCGATGTCGACGCCTGGGTGAGGTCGCTGCGGGACAGCGGCCACCGCATGGCGATCCTGACGCTCAAGCACCACGACGGCTTCCTGCTCTACCCCTCGCGCTATACCGACTACGACGTGGGGGCGACGCCCTGGAAGAACGGGGACGGCGACATCGTGCGAGAGTTCACGGACGCCGCGCGCAAGTACGGCATGAAGGTGGGCCTCTACATGTCACCGGCCGACTCGCACGAAGAGCAGTTCGGCGTGTTCGGCAACGGCAGCGCGAAGACCCCGCGCACGATCCCGACCCTCGTCGAGGGCGATGACCGCGCTGGCAGCGAGCTGCAGACGTTCGAGTACTCGGCCACCGACTACGGCGCCTACTTCCTCAACACGCTCTACGAGATCCTCACCGAGTACGGCCAGGTCGACGAGGTCTGGTTCGACGGGTCGAACGGCAACACCGGCAAGCAGGAGTTCTACGACTACCCGGCGTTCTACGACCTCATCTCGAAGCTCCAGCCCGGGGCCGTGGTCGCCGTCGGCGGCCGGGATGTGCGCTGGGTCGGCAACGAGTCCGGCGTGGCCCGGCAGGACGAATGGGGCCCCGTCCCGATCAGCGATGCGGGTGACGGCGGCAAGATCGGTGCCGTCGACGGCGGAACGTTCGAACAGGTCGGCTCGGCGGCTGCCCTTCAGGCCGCCGCCGCGAGTGGGGCGAACGCCCTGCACTGGTGGCCCACGGAGGCCGACATGAAGTTGACGCAGGGCTGGTTCGCGCATCCGACCGACACTCCCAAGTCGCCGTCGACGCTGCTCGGCCACTACCTCGGCACCACTGGCCGCAACTCCGTGATGCTGCTGAACACCCCGCCCACCACTGCCGGTTCGTTCGCTCCCGCCTCGGTCGCCGCACTCGACGGCTTCGCCGCCGAGCGACGGAAGGCGTTCTCGAAGGACCACGCGCTCGGTGTCCCGGTGGCGGTCGGTGCCGGCGAGGCATCCGCTGCGCTGACCGACGGCGACACGCGCTCGTCGTGGCTGAGCCCGACGGCCGACGCCGGCGACGTGACGATCGACCTCGGCTCGCCGAAGTCCGTGCGGCGCATCGCGCTCGGCGAAGGCGTGCTCGAGCACGGCCAGGTCGTCGAGGCCTTCTCGATCGACGCCGAGGTCGACGGGGCCTGGGTCGAGGTGGCCAAGGCCGGCACGATCGGCGTCAGCCGCATCGTCACCCTGCCGAACGCCGTGACGGCCCAGAAGTTCCGGGTCTCGATCGACAAGGCCCGTGCGCCGTACTCGCTCGCCACGCTGGCGCTCTACGATCAGCTGGCCAGTGACCCGGGCAAGCTCGACGAGGTGCACCTCGACTGCTCAGCAGCGACCGCCGGCGACGGCAGCGCAGAGCACCCCTTCTCGTCGCTCGAGCAGTTCCGCACCGCTGAGCTCGCCGCCGGCGCGAACGTGCACCTGGCGTCGGGCACGAGCTGCGCCGACTCGACGACGCCGTTCTGGGGCTACGGAACGACGGATGCGCCGATCACCGTCTCGCTCTCGGGCGGCGAGGTCGCACCGACCTTCGGCGACCGCACCGCCGAAGACGTGTTCGGCGGGCTGACAGCCCAGGGCTGGGTCATCGACCTGCCCGAGCCGGTCGCCCTCGACGTGACGGCGACCGCCGGAATGCGGTGCATCGCGGGCAAGGCGATGGTCACGGTTCGCGCCGTCAACGACGAGCAGGTGCCGGTGTCGATCGATCTCGCGTCGGAGTACGGCACCAAGTCCTTCGCCGCGGTCGAACCGGGCAAGAACGCGGTGCACGTGTTCACGACGCGCGCCGTCTCGGTGCCGGCCGGCACCGTCGAGGTCCAGGTGCAGGCGATGAAGGACGGCGCGCCGGTCACGGCGGCCGTGAGCGCCGCCTACGACGCCGCGAGCTGCCAAGAGTGATCTGGTCGGGGCCTGCTACGCGGCAGGCCCCGACTCGAACCCGGCGGCCGCGCCGGCACCGGTCACCGGCTCGGCATCGACCATGGCGTCGAGCGGATGTGCCAGCTCGTCTGTGCCGAGGCGTGCGATCGCCAGCGTGCCGATCGCGAGCAGCGGTGACACGACACCCGCGATGAGGAAGGCCGGAGCGATGCCGATCCACTCCCCCACGGGCCCGGCGACCGCCATCGAGATCGGCATGAGGGCGAGCGACACGAAGAAGTCGAGGCTCGACACCCGGCCGAGCATGGCGGGAGGCACCCGGCGTTGCAGCAACGTGCCCCAAACGACGCTGGCACCCGAGAAGAGCAACCCGCAGATGAAGAGCGCGACGACCATCACCCAGAGCCAGGAGGTATAGCCGATGATCGCGAGCGGGAGGCATCCGAAGCCCCAGGCCAGGATCATGAGCGTCAGGTAGCGCCGCGGCAGTCGCATGGAGGCGACGGCGAGCGACCCGATCGCCCCGCCCACGCCGAAGGCGGCGAGCGCAAGGGCGAAGGCGCCGGCGCCGCCGCCCGTCTGGTCTTTCACGGCGAACGGCAGCAGCACCTCGATCGGGCCCATGATGACGAAGACCAGCAGGATCGAGAAGACGAGCGTCGCCAGCAGCCACTTCGTGCGCAGCAGGTACGAGAACCCGTCGCGCAGGTCGATGAAGGTCTGCCGAACCGGATGCACCGGCGGCCCGTCGAGCACGCGACGCACGGGTGTCGTGCGCATGACTCCCAGCACGGCCGCCGCGACGACCTGCAGCCCCGCGACCACCGCGAACGCGAGCCAGGGCCCCTGCACGGCGATGAGGGCGCTCGCGACCGCCGGGCCGGCGGCGTTCATCACGGAGGGCCGCAGCACCCCCTCGATGCCGTTGGCCGCGAGCAGCTGACCCTCGGGCAGGATCGCGGGCAGCCACGCCGAGTACGCCGGGTAGAAGAACCCGTCGGCGAGCCCGAGCACGAACGAGAGCACGGCGAGGTGCCACACCTCGATCAGCCCGGAGGCGGCGAGCACGGCGGCGACCGAGAACGCGATGCCCCGCACGACCTCGACCGTGAGCAGGATGCGCCGCTGCGGGATGCGGTCGGCCGCGACCCCGCCGAAGAGCACCGCGAGCACGAGCCCGAGACTCGATCCGACGGCGACGAACGAGAGGTCGACGGGCGTGCCGCCGAGTTCGACGACCTGCCAGACGGCCGACACGATCCAGGCCCCGGCGCTCAGGAGCGACGCAGCGAGCGCCGCCGTGAGCAGGCGGTACTGGCCCGATCCGAATGGGCGGAGGGCGCGCGGGAGTCGAGCGGCGGCGGTCACTCGTCCATCATGGCAATGCCCGCCGACACGGTCATCCGCGCACGAGCGTCAGAGCACGTCGTCGACGAGCCACTTGTCGACGAGGTGGTCGGCCACGATGCGGCGGATCGTGCCCGACTTGCCGCGGAGCACGATCGACTCGGTGCGCACGACGGGGCCCTTGCGACGCACGCCGTCGAGCAGCTCGCCGTCGGTCACGCCCGTTGCGACGAAGAAGGTGTTGTCGCCGCGCACGAGGTCGTCGAGTTCGTAGACCCGGTCGCAGTCGAGTCCTGCGGCCTCGCCGCGCGCGCGCTCGGCGTCGTCCTTCGGTGCGAGCACGCCCTGCATGAACCCGCCGAGCGCCTTGATCGCGCACGCCGTGGTGATGCCCTCGGGGCTGCCGCCGATGCCGACGCACATGTCGATGCGCGACTCGTAGCGAGCAGCGTTGATGCCGCCGGCGACGTCGCCGTCGCTCATCAGGCGGGTGCCGGCGCCGGCCTCGCGGATGTCGGCGATGAGCTGCTCGTGGCGTTCGCGGTTCAGCACGGCGACACGCAGCTCGCTGACGTCCTTGCCCTTCGCCGCGGCGAGCGCGCGCAGGTTCTCGCCGATCGGCCGGCGGATGTCGACGACGCCGATGCCCGAGGCATCCGTGACGATCTTGTCCATGTAGAAGACCGACGAGGCGTCGAGCATGGTGCCGCGGTCGGAGACGGCGATGACCGAGAGCGCGTTGTGACGTCCGGCTGCCGTGAGCGAGGTGCCGTCGATCGGGTCGACTGCGATGTCGCAGGCGGGGCCGCGGCCCGTGCCGACGCGCTCGCCGTTGAAGAGCATGGGCGCGGCGTCCTTCTCGCCCTCACCGATGACGACCACGCCCTCGAAGTCCACCGTGCCGAGGAACGCGCGCATCGCGTCGACCGCGGCGCCGTCGGCGCCGAGCTTGTCGCCCTTGCCGATCCACGGATACGAGCGGATCGCCGCAGCCTCCGTGGCACGCACGAGCTCGATCGCGATGTTTCGGTCGGGGTGCAAGAACAGGCTTGCCGTATCGGTGCTCACCATCGAGGGTCCTCCCGGACGCTAGGGCGGCCGGCCAGTCGTGGCGGCCTTGGAACGATGGTTCCAGCCTATGCAGCACGCCCGTCGATCTCGCCGGTTTTCAGCTCGAGGGCGATGAAAGAATGTGCATTCTTAAGCCGGCGTTCACGCCAGCAGCAGCTCGCCGGTCGCAGCCCCGACGCCGGGCCCCGCGTGCCAGGTGCTCACGCGGGCGCCGTCGCCCGGCACCGTTCGCACGCCTGGCAGCACCGTGTCCCCGGGTGCACACTCGGTCACGGCACTCAGGAACACCCAGGCGGGGGCGCCGCAGAGCTCGCCGAGCGACCACACGCGGTCGAGGTCGAGACCGTCGGCGATCACCCGCTCCCGCTCGCTCGTCGACTGCGGTGCCATCCGGGCCCACATCGACCCGCCGAGCGCCCGCACCGCCGCCGCGGTCAGCACGCCCTCCGGGGCTCCACCGACGCCCGACACGAGGTCGAGTCCCGCGCGACCACCCGCGGCACGGAGGCTCCGCTCGACGTCGCCGTGCACGAAGAGCTCGACGGATGCCCCTGCCGCCCGCGCCTCGTCGACGAACCCCTCGTTCCTCGGCCGCTCCTGCACGGCGACCCGCACCTCGGCCGGAGCAGCGCCGCGCGCCGCGGCGATGCGTGCGACGAGCTCGCCGACGGAAGCGCCGGCCGGGGCATCCGGAAGCCACGTGACGTGCTTCTCGAGGTAGTGGGCCGAACCGAGTGCCGCCAGGGTCCCGCGCGGCGCGAGAGCGAGCACGGCCATGGCGCCCGGTGCGCCCGCCGCAGCGAGTCGGGTGCCGTCGACCGGGTCGACGGCGAGATCGACGGCGGGCCCGCCGCCGCGGCCGAACCGCTCGCCGACGTACAGCATCGGCGCCTCGTCCTTCTCGCCTTCGCCGACCACGACGACCCCGTCGACGTCGAGCTCGCCGAGCGCCGCCCGCAGCGCCTGCACGGCGAGCGCGTCGACGGCGTGGCCGTCGCCTGAGCCGACGAGCGGCGTTGCGGCGAGCGCGGCGAGGGCCGTGGCACGGCGGAAGCCGTCGACGAGGCCGAGTTCGGCGAGGCGGAGCTGGTCGGTCTGGTCGGTCTGGTCGGTCGGCACGCGTCCATCCTGCCGTGCTGCGGGCGCCGCGGCATCCGACACCTGAGCACCCCTCGGCTAGTCGATAGACTCGACTCCACACCCCACCGTCGTCCGAAGGAGCACCATGCCCATCGCCACCCCCGAGCAGTACGCCGAGATGCTGGACACCGCGAAGGCCAAGGGCTTCGCGTTCCCGGCCTTCAACGTCTCCTCCTCGCAGACGCTCAACGCGGTGCTGCAGGGCCTGACCGAGGCTGGCTCCGACGGCATCATCCAGGTCACCACCGGCGGCGCCGACTACTTCGCCGGCCACACGGTCAAGGCCCGCGCCACCGGCGCGCTCGCGTTCGCGCGCTTCGCCCACGAGGTCGCGAAGAACTACCCGATCACGGTCGCGCTGCACACCGACCACTGCCCGAAGCCGGCCCTCGCCGACTTCGTGTTCCCGCTCATCGAGGCCTCCGAGGCCGAGGTCAAGGCCGGCCGCAACCCGATCTTCCAGTCCCACATGTGGGACGGCTCGGCCGTGCCGCTCACCGAGAACCTCGAGATCGCCAAAGAGATCCTCCCCCGCATGAAGGCGATCAACGCGATCCTCGAGGTCGAGATCGGCGTCGTCGGCGGCGAAGAGGACGGTGTGCAGCACGAGGGCTCGAACGACGCGCTCTACACGACGCTCGACGACGCGATCGCGACCGTCGAGGCGCTCGGCTTCGGTGAGCAGGGCCGCTACATGGCCGCCCTCACGTTCGGCAACGTGCACGGCGTCTACGCGCCCGGCAACGTGAAGCTGCGCCCCGCGCTCCTGAAGGAGATCCAGGACGGCCTGCAGGCCAAGTACGGCACGGCCCCGAAGCCCCTCGACCTCGTCTTCCACGGCGGCTCTGGCTCGACCGACGCTGAGATCGCCGAGGCCGTCGCGAACGGCGTCGTGAAGATGAACATCGACACCGACACCCAGTACGCGTACACGCGGGCCGTCGCCGACTACATGCTGAAGAACTACGACGGCGTGCTGAAGGTCGACGGTTCGGTCGGCAACAAGAAGCAGTACGACCCGCGCGCGTGGGGCAAGGTCGCGGAGACCGCCATGGCGGTGCGCGTCGGCGAGTCGACGCGTCAGCTCGGTTCCGCCGCGCAGTCGATCAGCGCGTAGGGCACGGATGTCGCAGCACGAGGCCGCTCGAACGCCCGACGAGTCGGGTGCCGCCGAGTCGGGTGCCGCCGAGTCGCGCGGCGCCGAGTCGCGCGGCGCCGAGTCGACGCGCGGAGGGGCGAACCCGCCCGCCGCGCCGTCGTCGCGCGACGAGCGGCCTCGTCCGCAGTACGGCGAGTACGCCCCCGAGGGGTGGACGTGGACGCCGCCCGTCGATGAGCGCGCGGCCGCAGCCGCCGCTGAGGCGAACGCCGCCGCAGCGGCTGCGGTGTCGCCCGCGGCACCGGCGGACGCCCAGCGGTCCGGTACCGGCCGCGCGCACCCGGTCGACCGCATGTGGACGATCGCGCTGCTCGTCATCGGCGTGTTCGGCGCGCTCTACAACAGCCTGGCGATCTTCCAGCTGCCGACGACCGCGCTCGAGTCGGCGAAGCTCTCGGCGTCGATGCTCGGCATCGATGCACCAGCCGAATTCGTTCCCGGTCCCGCTGTTCCCACGTTCGTCCTCCTCGGCATCGCCCTCCAGCTCGTGCTGTGGTTCGGGGCGCTGCTCTGGTCGCGCGCCCGGCTTCGCGCCGGTCGCCTGGCCTGGTGGATCCCGCTCGTCGCGGGCGTCGCGGCCTTCATCGTGGTGGTCGTCGTCGGCATGCTCGTGTTCGCGAGCGATCCCGGCTTCATGCAGTCCCTGACGCCCGCCCCGCAGTAGGCGCCGTCGGTCCCGACCCGGAACTCCGCACCGAACGAACGAAGTCCGCCCTCCGATCACCGGAGGGCGGACTTCTTCGTTCGACGGCGGGCCTCAGGTCGCGGCGCCCTCCGGCACCGCCTCCATGCCACCCGTGGAGGGGCCGGGGCCGCCGACGTCCTCGGGGTCCACGAGCGCCGCAGCGTCGACCGGGGCGGCGAACTGCGCCTCGTAGAGGCGCGTGTAGGCGCCGCCGGCGGCGAGCAGCTCCGCGTGGTCGCCCTGCTCGACGATGTGCCCGTCCTCCATCACGAGGATGAGGTCGGCGTCGCGGATCGTCGAGAGCCGGTGGGCGATCACGAAGCTCGTGCGGTCTTTCCGCAGCGCGTTCATCGCGTGCTGCAGCAGCAGCTCGGTGCGCGTGTCGACCGAGCTCGTCGCCTCGTCGAGGATGAGGACGGCGGGCTGGGCGAGGAACGCGCGGGCGATCGTGATGAGCTGCTTCTCACCGGCCGACAGGTTCGACGCCTCGTCGTCGAGCACCGTGTCGTAGCCGTCGGGGAGCGTTCGCACGAACCGGTCGACGTAGGTCGCGCGGGCCGCTTCGAGGATCTCGTCCTCCGAGGCATCCGGTCGCCCGTAGGCGATGTTCTCGCGGATCGTGCCCGTGAACAGCCAGGTGTCCTGCAGCACCATGCCCATGCGGCCGCGCAGCTCGTCGCGGGTCATCCGCGTGATGTCGACGCCGTCGAGGGTGATGCGGCCGGAGTCGAGCTCGTAGAACCGCATGATGAGGTTCACGAGCGTCGTCTTGCCCGCGCCGGTCGGGCCGACGATCGCGATCGACTGCCCGGGTTCCGCGGTGAGCGAGAGGTCGGCGATGAGCGGCTTCTCGGGGTCGTAGCTGAACGAGACGTCGTCGAAGACGAGACGGCCGGATGCCGCACCCTCCGCGCCGTCCGCATCGGCCGCGGCCTCGGGCTCGACCGGGTCGGGCACCTGCTCGTCGGCGTCGAGCAGTTCGAACACGCGCTCGGCGCTCGCGACGCCCGACTGCAGGAGGTTCGCCATCGAGCCGAGCTGGCTGAGCGGCTGCGTGAACTGCCTCGAGTACTGGATGAAGGCCTGCACGTCGCCGAGGCTGATGCCGCCCGCGGCGACCATGAGCCCGCCGACGACGGCGATCGCGACGTAGACGAGGTTGCCGACGAACATCATCGCGGGCATGATGATGCCGCTCACGAACTGCGCGCCGAAGCTCGCCTCGTAGAGCTGGTCGTTCTTGTCGTCGAAACCGCGCTCGACCTCGCGGCGGCGGCCGAAGACGCGCACGAGGGCGTGGCCTGAGTACGCCTCCTCGATCTGCGCGTTGAGCGTTCCGGTGTGGGTCCACTGCGCGACGAAGAGCTTCTGCGAGCGCTTCGCGATGACGGTCGTGATGAGGATCGTGAGCGGGATCGTGACGAGCGCGATCGCGGCGAGGAGCGGCGAGATCACGAACATCATGACGAGCACGCCGATGACCGTCAGGAGTGACGTCAGCAACTGGCTCATCGTCTGCTGCAGCGACTGCGAGACGTTGTCGATGTCGTTCGTCACGCGCGAGAGCAGCTCGCCGCGCTGCATCTTGTCGAAGTACGACAGGGGCAGGCGGTGGAGCTTGTCCTCGACCTCCTGGCGCAGGCGGTAGACGGTGCGCTGCGTCACGCCGTTCAGCACGTAGCCCTGCGCCCAGCCGAAGACCGACGCGAGCACGTAGAGCGCGAGCACCCAGAGCAGCACGGTCGCAAGCGCGCTGAAGTCGATGCCCTGCCCGGGCACGAGGCTCATCGACGACACCATGTCGGCCTGCTGGGTGTCGCCCGAGGCGCGCAGCTGGTCGACGACCTGCTGCTGCGTGGCGCCCGCCGGCATCTGCGACGAGAGGAAGCCCTCGAAGATGATGTTCGTGGCCTCGCCGAGGATCTTCGGGCCGAGCACCGAGAAGACGACGCTCACGACGCCGAGCAGCACGACGGCGACCACGAGCGCGCGCTCGGGCTTGAGCCGGCGGAGCAGTCGCTTGGCCGACGGCCAGAAGTTCATCGACTTCTCGGCGGGCATGCCCATGCCGCCCATCGGGCCGCCGCCCATCGGGCCGCGGCGGGGCGGGCCGACCGGTCGGGCCGGGGCCGCGGGGGCCTCATTGGTCACCGGGGCCTCCTGCGAGTCGGCGGGTTCCTTGGACTGTCCCTGCGACGCGCTCATGCCGCCTCCTCCACGCTCAGCTGGCTCTCGACGATCTCGGCGTACGCCTCGGAGCTCGCGAGCAGTTCCTCATGGGTGCCCTGGGCCGTGATCCGGCCGTCCTCGACGACGAGGATCTTGTCGGCCCCGACGATCGTGGCGACGCGCTGGGCGACGACGATCATCGTGGCCTCCGACACCGAGCGCGACAGCGCCGCACGGAGGCGGGCGTCGGTCGCCGTGTCGAGCGCCGAGAACGAGTCGTCGAAGAGGTAGATCGGCGGTCGTTTCGCGAGCGCCCTGGCGATCGAGAGTCGTTGGCGCTGCCCGCCTGAGACGTTCGTGCCGCCCTGCGCGATCGGCGCCTCGAGCTGCCCCGGCATCGCGGCGACGAAGTCACGCGCCTGGGCGGTCTCGAGCACGCTCCAGAGCTCGGCGTCGCTCGCGTCGGGGTCGCCGTAGCGCAGCGTCGAGCCGACGGTGCCGGCGAAGAGGTACGGCTTCTGCGGTACGAGGGCGAGCTGGGCGCCGAGCACCTCGGGGTCGAGCTCGCGCACGTCGACGCCGCCGACGAGCACGGAGCCGCCGGTGGCGTCGAAGAGCCGCGCGACGAGGTTGACGATGGTCGTCTTGCCCGAGCCTGTGGCACCGATGATCGCGGTGACCTGACCGGGTTCGGCGACGAAGTCGAGCCCGTGCAGCACGGGCTCCTCTGCGCCGGGGTAGGCGAAGTCGACGCCGCGGAACTCAACTGTTCCGGGTGCTGTGAGCGCGAAGACGGGCTGTTCGGGATCGACGACGCTCGACGACGTCTCGAGCACCTCGCCGATGCGGCCGGCGGAGACCGCGGCGCGGGGCAGCAGGAACGCGATCATCGTCGCCATCATGACGGCCATCAGGATCTGGATGAGGTAGCTGAGGAAGGCGGTGAGCGAGCCGATCTGCATGGATCCGTCTTCGACGCGGTAGGCGCCGAACCAGAGCACCGCGATGCTCGACACGTTCAGCACGAGCATCACGACCGGGAAGACGAGCGCGAAGAGGCGGCCCGCCTTCAGCGCGGTGTCGGTGAGCGCGTCGTTGGCCTCGTCGAAGCGTTCGCTCTCGACGCCCTCGCGCACGAAGGCGCGGATGACCCGGATGCCGGTGAGCTGCTCCCTGAGCACCCGGTTCACCGCGTCGATGCGCTTCTGCATCGACTGGAAGAGGGGCACCATGCGGCTGATGATGAGCCCGACCGAGACGAGCAGCACGGGCACGGCGACCACCATGATCCACGAGAGCGCGAGGTCTTCGCGGAGCGCCATGTAGACGCCGCCGATCGCGAGGATCGGCGCGGACACCAGGATCGTGCACGACATGAGCACGAGCATCTGCACCTGCTGCACGTCGTTCGTCGAGCGCGTGATGAGGCTCGGCGCGCCGAAGCGCGAGACCTCCTGCTCCGAGAAGTCGGCGACCTTTCGGAACACGGCGACGCGCAGGTCGCGGCCGAACGCCATCGCCGCCTTCGCGCCGAAGTAGACCGCCGCGATGGCGCACGCGACTTGGGCGAGCGTGATGGCGAGCATCACGCCGCCGGTCGAGATGATGAACGCGGTATCGCCCGTGGCGACGCCGTCGTCGATGATGTCGGCGTTCAGCGTCGGCAGGTACAGCGAGGCGATCGATTGCGCGAGCTGGAACACGATGACGCCGAGGAGCAGCGCCCAGTACGGCCGGAGATGCCGGCGCAGCAGTTTCATCAGCATGGAGTGGTTCCCGTCGGGCTGGTCGAGGCGGTCTGGAGATTCGGTTCGGCGAATGCGTCGGCAGCTGCGGCAGCGGATGCTGCGGGCGCAGGTGCGCCCGTTGGTGCCGCGATGCCGTGGACGATGAGGTGCGCGAGCTCGTCGGTGTCGAGCCCGATGGTCGGGCCGAACTGCGGCATCGCCGACGAGAATGCCACGAGGCGCACGAACTTGAAGACCTGGGCGGGCGGCACGCGCAGCGCCTCGAGGTCGGGGGCGAGCAGCTCGTCGAAGATGCCCGTGATGATCTCGAGGTTCTGCGCGGGCGGTCGGGGTCGATTGCCGAGGGCCGCGAAGACGCCGAAGATGCCGCTGAATCGGTCGAGGAACCGGGCGAGCACGAGCTCGACCTTCAGCTCGAGGGGCAGCGACGGGTCGATGCTGCGCAGCGCCGCCCGGAACGGCTCGGGGTCGAGGAAGTGCTCGACGGCGGCGTCGATGATCGCCTCCTTGTCGTCGAACACGCGGAACAGCGTGCCCTCGGCGACCCCGGATGCATCGGCGATCTGCCGGGTCGTGACGTCGCGGCCGTGTGCCACGAGCAGCGGCAGGGTCGCCTGCGCGATCGCCGCTCGACGCTCCTCGACCGGCATCGGCTTCGCGCGCATCGTGCGCTCGGTACTCGAGGTCATGCGGGCGATATTACGCGGAGTGAGCGCTCACTCCATCACCGAAGGCGTCAGAAATCGGCGCCACGGCGCGAAGTTCGCCGACGGCGGAACACGGTGCCGCGACATCCGCTCGCTCGCGCATCGGAAACCGGCACCCGGTGGCCGGTCGACGAACGACGATCAGCGCTGCGCGCGACCCCGCCCGCCGAGCGCGCGCTCGTCGGTCTTGCCCTGGAGGTCTTTGCGCAGCTCCTTCGGGAGCGAGAACATCAGGTCTTCCTCAGCCGTCTTCACCTCGGCGACCGAGCCGTAGCCGGCATCGGAGAGCGCGTCGAGCAGCTCCTTCACGAGTTCCTCCGGCACGGATGCCCCGCTCGTCACGCCGACCGTCTCGACACCGTCGAGCCACTCCTGCTTGACCTCGCTCGCGTAATCGACCCGGTAGGCGGCCTTGGCGCCGTACTCGAGCGCGACCTCGACGAGGCGCACGCTGTTCGAGCTGTTGGCGGAGCCGACGACGATCACGAGGTCGGCGTCTTGCGCGACCTTCTTGATCGCGACCTGGCGGTTCTGGGTCGCGTAGCAGATGTCGTCGGAGGGCGGGTCCTGCAGGTTCGGGAACCGCTCGCGGAGTCGGCGCACGGTCTCCATCGTCTCGTCGACCGAGAGCGTGGTCTGCGAGAGCCACACGACCTTGTCGGGGTCTTGCACCACGATGTTGTCGACGTCGTCGGGGCTGTTGACGATCGTCACGTGATCGGGCGCCTCGCCCGCGGTGCCCTCGACCTCTTCGTGGCCCTCGTGGCCGATGAGCAGGATCTCGAAGTCGTCGCGCGCGAAGCGCACGGCCTCGCGGTGCACCTTGGTCACGAGCGGGCAGGTCGCGTCGATTGTGTGCAGGCCGCGGTCGGCGGCGGCGTTCACGACGGCCGGCGAGACGCCGTGCGCGCTGAAGACGATGTTGGCGCCCTCGGGCACCTCGTCGACCTCTTCGACGAAGATCGCGCCCAGCGCCTCGAGCTCGGTGACGACGTGGATATTGTGCACGATCTGCTTGCGCACGTACACGGGGGCGCCGTAGTGCTCGAGGGCCTTCTCGACCGCGATCACGGCGCGATCGACGCCGGCGCAGTAGCCGCGCGGGGCCGCGAGGAGCACCCGCTTCTGTCCGGGGACCGGGTTATCCTTGAGCCGGCCGCGCACGCCCGGAACTCGGGGCATGCCAAGGCCGATTCGCGGGGTTTCCGTAGTGCTCGTCACGGTCCCCATCCTACGCGGCTGACGCGGGCAGACGGCTGGGAGGCCACACATGACGGATGCACCGGCGACGCGTGAAACCCCGTGGCCGGTCGGGCTCCTCTCGGGCAAGCTCAAGCAGTACATCGACCGGCTCGGCACGGTGTGGGTCGAGGGCGAGATCACCCAGTGGGGGGTCTCGGGCGGCAACGTCTACGGCAAGCTCAAAGACCTCGACGCCGAGGCGACGCTCTCATTCCAGGTGTGGTCGTCGGTGCGGGCACGGTTCGACGAGCAGTTCAAGCAGGGCGACCGGGTCGTCGCGCTCGTGAAGCCCAACTGGTGGGTCAAGGGCGGTTCGCTCTCGATGCAGGTCTTCGAGCTGAAGCACGTCGGCCTCGGCGACCTGCTCGAGCGCCTCGAGCGCCTGCGCACCCAGCTCGCGGCAGAGGGACTGTTCGACGCGGCGCGCAAGCGACGGCTGCCGTTCCTGCCGGGCGTCGTCGGGCTCATCACGGGCAAAGACAGCGATGCCGAGAAGGACGTGCTCCGGAACGCTCGGCTCCGGTGGCCCGCCGTCGACTTCCGCGTCGTGCACGCCGCGGTGCAGGGCGACCGCATGGTCTCCGAGGTCGTACCGGCGATCGAGCGGCTCGACGCCGACCCCGAGGTCGAGGTCATCATCATCGCCCGCGGCGGCGGCGACTTCCAGAACCTGCTCGGGTTCAGCGACGAGCGGGTCGTGCGCGCAGCGGCCTCCGCCTCCACCCCCATCGTCTCGGCGATCGGGCACGAGGCCGACCGGCCCCTCCTCGACGAGGTCGCCGACCTGCGGGCCTCCACCCCGACCGACGCCGCGAAGCGCGTCGTGCCCGACGTCAACGAGGAGCTCGTACGGGTCGAGCAGGCCCGCGCCCGGCTCGGCATGCGGCTGCAGGCGATCCTCTCCCGCGAGATCGACCGCATCGGTCACCTGCGCTCACGCCCGGCGCTGGCCGAGACCTCGTGGATCGTCGACCGACGCGCAGAGGACCTGACCCGGTGGGTGGCGCGCGGCGCCGAACTCGTCGAGCGCACGATCGACCGGCAGACGCACCGGGTCGCAGAGCTGCGCGGGCACCTGCGGGCGCTCTCACCGCAGGCGACGCTCGACCGTGGCTACGCGATCGTGCAGGGCGCCGACGGCCATGTGGTGCGCGGCCCGGCCGGGGCACCCGACGGCGCCGAGCTCACGGTCACGTTGGCCGAGGGCGCCTTCGCGGCCGTCTCCCGCGGAGCGGTGGCCTCGGTGCACGACCTCGCTGAATAACGCCCACGAACACGCCGAATAGAATGGACGCCATGCCCTCCACCACCGAAGTCTCCGAGCTGAGCTACGAGCAGGCGCGCGACGAACTCGTGCAGGTCGTCGGCGAGCTCGAGCAGGGTTCGGCGACGCTCGAGCAGTCGCTCGCGCTGTGGGAGCGCGGCGAGGCCCTCGCGGCCCGCTGCGAGGAGTGGCTGATCGGCGCGAAGGCCCGTCTCGAGGCGGCGCGCGCCGGCTCATCCCTCGCGGCGGCCGACGACAGCGGCGACCGCTGATGGCGGAGCGCGCACCCAGGGTCGTCGCCGAGCTCGGCCGACCCGAGACCCCTGAGGAGACGGCCGCCCGCAAGGCCGAGAACTCGCTGAAGCACCGCCAGCGCCAGACGCTGCGCAACCTCCTGCTCGCGCTCGGCGCGAGCCTCGCCATC
Organism: Agromyces fucosus; assembly: GCF_004134865.1. GTDB lineage: Bacteria > Actinomycetota > Actinomycetes > Actinomycetales > Microbacteriaceae > Agromyces > Agromyces fucosus. The sequence goes on from NZ_SDPO01000004.1 coordinate 499,598, forward strand.
ATGCTCGTCATCGTGCTGCTCGTGCCGCGCAGCGACACCCCCATCGAGCGAGACATCGACGTGGCATCCCTCGCCGAGCAGGCGCAGGCCACGAGCTCCGACCCGCTCGCGGTCCCCGAGCTGCCCGAGGGCTGGCGCGCCAACGCCGCCGAGCTCCGCGTCAGCCAGGCCGACGACGTGACCGCGTGGTACGTGGGTTACCTCACTCCGAGCGACGAGTTCATCGGGCTCTACCAGGGTCTCGACGCGAACCCCACCTGGGTCGCCGGCCTCCTCGCCCGCACGCTCGCCGTGGGCACCACCACGGTCGACGGCGTCGAGTGGACGGTCTACGACAACCGCGACTCCCCCGAAGACGTCGGCAACGCCCGCTACGGCCTCACCACCGAAGCGGGCGGCAGCACCTTCGTGCTGCTCGGCACCGCGACTCCCGAAGAATTCGAGACCCTCGCGTCGGCGCTCACGCCGACGATCGAGGCACAGGACTGAAAGGGCACCACGTGACCACGCAGCCGAAAGAACGTCCGCAGACTCCGGCTGAAACGTGGCGCGAGCTGCGCAGCGGCAACGCCCGCTTCGTGGCCGGCAAGCCGCTCCACCCCCGTCAAGACGTCGACCGCCGTGCGTCGCTCGCGCACTCGCAGCGCCCGCTCGTCGCGATCTTCGGATGCAGCGACTCGCGTCTCGCCGCCGAGATCATCTTCGACGTCGGGCTCGGCGACGCGTTCGTGGTGCGCAACGCCGGCCAGGTCGTGACGCCGTCGTCGCTCGGCTCGCTCGAGTACGCCGTCGGCCTGCTGAACGTGCCGCTCGTCATCGTGCTGGCGCACGACGAGTGCGGTGCCGTGCGCGCCGCCATCGACTCCGAGGCCGCCGACGCCGCACCGCTGCCCGTGCACATCGCCGGCCTGGTCGAGAAGATCGTGCCCGCCGTGCGCAAGGTCGCGGGCGGCGCCGAAGACGCGCCGGTGGACCCCGCCCACGTCGACACCGGCTTCGTCGGCCGCGAGCACCTGCGCAACACCGTGACCGAACTCGTGGCCGCGTCCGAGATGATCAGCGACGCGATCGCAGCGGGTACGCTGGCTATCGTCGGAGCGAACTACCGACTCTTCGAGGGTCGTGTCGAGACCGACATCGTCGTCGGTTCGGTCTGACTGGCGCGGGCCCACGACTCGAGCCGACTGAACCAGCGGCAAGGCCGGGACATCCGGCACCGCACATCGAAGGGAATCACACCGTGGTGGACAACGCCGCCGACTATCGCATCGAGCACGACACGATGGGCGAGGTGCGGGTCCCCGCATCGGCGCTCTACCGGGCGCAGACCCAGCGCGCCGTCGAGAACTTCCCGATCTCCGGCGCCGGCCTCGAGCCGCAGCAGATCCAGGCGCTCGCACGCATCAAGAAGGCGGCCGCGCAGGCGAACGCCCAGCTCGGAGTGCTCGACCCCGCCATCGCGAAGGCGATCGAAGACGCCGCAGACGAGGTCATCTCGGGCGTGCACGGCTACACCGAGCACTTCCCGGTCGACGTCTACCAGACCGGCTCGGGCACCTCCTCGAACATGAACATGAACGAGGTGCTCGCCACGATCGCGACGGGCAAGCTCGGCAGTGCGGTGCACCCCAACGACCACGTGAACGCCTCGCAGTCGTCGAACGACGTCTTCCCGACCTCGGTGCACATCGCCGTCACGGCGGCGCTCATCGACGAGCTCATCCCGTCGCTCGACCACCTCGCCGTCGCCCTCGAGGCGAAGGCCGTCGAGTGGGCCGGCGTCGTCAAGGCCGGCCGCACCCACCTGATGGACGCGACCCCCGTCACGCTCGGCCAGGAGTTCGGCGGCTACGCCCGCCAGATCCGCCTCGGCATCGAGCGCGTGCGCACGGCGCTCCCCCGCGTGGCAGAGGTCCCGCTCGGCGGCACCGCCGTCGGCACCGGCATCAACACCCCGGCCGGGTTCCCGCAGCTCGTCATCTCGCTCCTGCAGGCCGAGACCGAACTGCCGGTCACCGAGGCCGCCGACCACTTCGAGGCGCAGGCCAACCGCGACGGTCTCGTCGACGCCTCGGGCGCGCTGCGCACGATCGCCGTGAGCCTCACGAAGATCTCGAACGACCTCCGCTGGATGGGCTCGGGCCCGAACACGGGTCTCGGCGAACTGCGCATCCCCGACCTGCAGCCGGGCTCCTCGATCATGCCGGGCAAGGTCAACCCCGTCGTCCCCGAGGCAGTGCTCATGGTCTGCGCACGGGTCATCGGCAACGATGCGACGATCGCATGGGCCGGTGCATCCGGTGCCTTCGAGCTCAACGTGCAGATCCCGGTCATGGGCACCGCACTCCTCGAGTCGATCCGCCTGCTCTCGAACTCCGTTCGCGTGCTCGCCGACAAGACGATCGACGGTCTCGAGGCCGATGTCGAGCGCGCGACGGCCCTCGCGGGCATGTCGCCCTCGATCGTGACCCCGCTCAACAAGCTCATCGGCTACGAGGCCGCCGCGAAGATCGCGAAGCACTCGGTCGCCAAGGGCATCACGGTTCGCGAGGCCGTCATCGACCTCGGCTACGTCGAGCGCGGCGACCTCACGGTCGAGCAGCTCGACACGGCACTCGACCTGCTGTCGATGACGCGTCCGCCGCAGGCGAAGTAGTCGCTCGGCACCTGTGCCGAGCAGGAGCGCCCCGCCGATCCGGCGGGGCGCTTCGTCGTAAATGCGTCAGGCGGATGCCGCGTGCCCGTCGCGGCCCGCGACGAAGGCGACGATATCGGGGGTTGCCTCGGCGAGCGTGAGGAAGTGCCGATGGGCACCCGCGACCGGCACCTCGCCGTTCACGCTCCAGGTCGTCATACCGGCGGCGATCCCGGCTGCAACGCCCGAGGGGGCGTCCTCGATCACGAGGCAGTCGCTCGGGTGGGCGCCGAGTCGATGGGCCGCGAGCAAGTAGGGGTCGGGCGACGGCTTGCCACGGCGGGTCGACGTGTTGTCGACGATGACGTCGGGCACCGGCAGTCCGAGTCGCCGGAACCGTGCCGTCACCCGTCGTTCGGCGTTCGAGGTCACGAGGGCCCAGGTTTGCGGCTCGAGCGACGAGAGGAGCAGCGCAGCTCCGTCAACCGCATGCAGCGGCCCATGCGCGGCCTCCGCATCTTCGAATCGATCGAACACGGCGACGAGCGGGGCAGGGTCGCGCCCCGGCAGCAGTTCGGCGACGGTCTCGACCGGCCTGGTGCGCAGCGCCGTCTCGTACACGACCGACGGGTCGAGCTCGAACCGCTCGGCCCACTCCTGCCAGATGCGTCGCTGGCCGGCCATCGCGTCGATCAGCGTGCCGTCGACGTCGAAGAGCACTGCACGATTCGCCCGCATGATCCGATCTTCTCAGGCGCCGCGGTCCCGGCCGATCCACCTCAACCGCGGGCGTAGCGTGGAGCCATGGATCATGGAGGCATCCCCGTCACGACCGCCGCCGAGCTCGAGGAGATCATCGGCCGACCGTTGCCCGCGGCTCGCGACAAGTCGCGCGCCCGGCTGCACGACCTCGATCGGCAGTGGCTCGCGGCATCCCCGCTCTGCTTCGTCTCGACGGCGGATGCCGCCGGCAATGCCGACGTCTCCCCCAAGGGCGACCCCGCCGGTTTCGCGATCGTGCTCGACGAGACGACGATCGCGATCCCCGAACGGCCGGGCAACCGACGGGCCGACGGCTTCCACAACGTGCTCGAGAACCCGAACGTCGGGCTGCTCTTCGTCATCCCCGGTCGCGGCGACACCCTTCGCATCAACGGCCGGGGCCGTCTCCTGCGGGATGCGCCCTACGCCGATCGCATGCAGGTGCGGGGCCACGAACCGGAGCTCGTCCTCGAGGTCGCGATCGACGAGGTCTTCTCGCACTGCTCGAAGGCGTTCCTCCGATCGCAGACGTGGAAGCCCGAGTACTGGAACCCGGGGGCTGCACCTCGTCGCGCGGTCATCGCGCAGATCCTCGAGCGCCCGAACGAGTCGATCGAAGCGCTCGACGCGTACTACGGGCGCACCTACGACGCGAAGCTGTACGGGTAGCCTCGAGCCGCTCCACGGACCGGGAGCGGCTCGAGGACGTACGGTTACGCCAGTTCGTGCCCGTCGAGCATCTCAGCCACGAGGGCGGCGATCGCCGAGCGCTCCGAGCGGGTGAGCGTGATGTGGGCGAAGAGCGGATGTCCCTTCAGCGTCTCGATCACGCTGGCGACGCCGTCGTGGCGGCCGACCCGCAGGTTGTCGCGCTGGGCGACGTCGTGGGTGAGCACCACCCGAGAGTTCTGGCCGACGCGGGAGAGCACGGTCAGCAGCACGTTGCGCTCGAGCGACTGCGCCTCGTCGACGATCACGAACGCATCGTGCAGCGAACGCCCGCGGATGTGCGTCAGCGGCAGCACCTCGAGGATGCCGCGTTCGACGACCTCTTCGAGCACGTTGTCGGAGACCACCGAGCCGAGCGTGTCGAACACGGCCTGGCCCCAGGGGTTCATCTTCTCGCCCTGGTCGCCCGGCAGGTAGCCGAGCTCCTGGCCGCCCACTGCGTACAGCGGACGGAACACCATGATCTTCTTGTGCTGCTGCCGTTCGAGCACCGCCTCGAGGCCGGCGCAGAGGGCGAGCGCCGACTTGCCGGTGCCGGCGCGGCCGCCGAGCGAGAGGATGCCGATCTCGGGATCGAGCAGCAGGTCGATCGCGAGCCGCTGCTCGGCCGAGCGCCCGTGCAGTCCGAAGACCTCGCGGTCGCCGCGCACGAGCCGCACCTCGCGCTCGCCCACGACGCGGCCGAGCGCCGAGCCGCGGTCGGAGTGGATGACGAGGCCGGTGTTGATCGGCTGCTCGAGGTCGGCGCCGACCGTCAGGTGTTCGTGCTCGTAGAGCTTCGCCATGTCGTTGGAGCCGAGGTCGAGCTCGGCCATGCCGTTCCAACCCGAGTCGATCGCGAGCTCGTGCCGGTACTCCGCGGCGTCGAGGCCGATCGAGGCGGCTTTCACGCGCAGCGGCAGGTCCTTCGAGACGACGGTGACGGCGAGGCCCTCATTGGCGAGGTTCAGCGCGCACGCGAGGATGCGCGAGTCGTTGTCGGAGAGCCGCAGCCCCGAGGGCAGCACGCTCTGGTCGCTGTGGTTCAGCTCGACGCGGAGCGACCCCCCGTCGCCGACGGTGATCGGGAAGTCGAGTCGCTCGTGCTCGACGCGCAGCTCGTCGAGGATGCGCAGCGCCTGACGGGCGAAGTAGCCGATCTCGGGGTCGTTCCGCTTGGCCTCGAGCTCCGTGATCACGACGACGGGCAGCACGACCGCGTGCTCGTCGAAGCGGAACAGGGCCTTCGGATCGGAGAGCAGCACCGAGGTGTCGAGCACGTACGTGCGCTCAGCCTGTCGTGTCGCGGCGACCGCCGAGACGTCCTGTGCTGCATCGGTCGAGTTGGAGGTAGAGAGTGACACGCCAGCTCCCGCCCCGAGCTTCAGCTCGGCATTCCGCGTCGGCGGTGATCCTCCCACGAGCGGTTCACGAGCCGACTCGAACAGGTGATTTACCTGTTGAGGTGAACCTACGTCCGTCTGGCCGGAACCCCGGAAGCGACACGCGGCGGGTCATCTCACGTTCACATTGCGCCGTGCGCGCATGTCGAAACCCCGCGTTCGTGGAAGCCGTTTCGACGGGCTCCACCCGCAGAGGCGTCAGTAGCTCGCCGCGGTGCCGTACGAGACGAACGCCGCGCGCAGCATGTCGAGCGTCTCGCCCGACGTGGCGGCGTGGACCGACAGGCGGATCCTCCCCTGCCGCATGGTCGCCGTCACGCCGTGGTTGTGCAGTGACGCCGTGAGCAGCGTCACCTGCTCGGTCGGCGGCTCGAGCACCACGATGCCGGCGCGCTCGCGCTCGTCGCGCGAGGAGACGACCGCGATCGCGAACTCGTCGGCGAGCTCGATGGTCTGGCTGACCCGCTCGGCCATCGCGGCGTTGATCGCGTCGACGCCGACCCCGGCGATCTCCTCGAGGCTCGCTGCGAACCTGGCCTCGGCGAGCGGGTCGGGGTTCGACACGCGGTAGGCGCGTGCACCAGATGCCGGCGGCGGCACCTCGCCCCAGGGCTCGTCCTCTTCGGTGCCGGTGAAGCCGGAGAACACGGGGGTCAACTGGTCGAGCGCACGCGGCGACAGGGCCATGAACCCCGTGCCCCAGCCGGCGCGGCACCACTTCTGCCCGCCGGTCAGCACGACGTCGGCCACCTCCCAGGGGGCGTCGACGACGCCGAAGCCCTGGATCGCGTCGACGATCAGCAGCCGATCGCCGATGACCTGGCGGATGCCCTCGATGTCGCAGAGGTAGCCCGAGCGCGAGTCGACGAGGCTCACCGCGACGGCGGCGACGTTCGACTCGAGCTGTTCGCGGATCTGGCCGGGGGTCACCTTGCCGTGGTCGGTCTCGAGCCACACGGGCTGCACGGTGTGCAGCGCCTCCTGGGCGCGCACCGCGGCGATGGGCAGGCTCGGGAACTCGTCGGCCGAGAGCAGCACCCCGCCGGTGAGGCCGAACATCGCGTGCATGATGCCGGTCGTCGTGTTGGGCTGGAAGACGATCTGATCGGCCGGGAACCCGGTGACCGCCGATGCCGCCGCGCGCACCCGGCCGTCTTGCTCGCGGATCTCGTCGAGGCTGCCGTGGCGGGCGCGCTGCAGCACCTGGGTGAAGACGAGCGACTCCTCGGCTGCGGCAGTCGAGAGCGGCCCGACCCGGCCGTAGTCGAGGTATCCGGGTTCCTGGGTGAATCCGGCCGTGAAATCGTCGATGGTCACGTGGTGGTGCCCCCTTCATCGAGGCGGAGTTGATCGGCGCGCATAGTCTCGCAGACGAGGGTGTCGCGAGTCATCCGCCGAATCGGCGATGACGCTTCGTGTAGTCGCGGAGCGCCCGAAGGAAGTCGACCTTGCGGAGGTCGGGGCCGAGTGCCTCGACGAAGTAGAACTCGCTGTGGGCCGACTGCCAGAGCATGAAGTCGCTGAGCCGCTGCTCGCCCGAGGTGCGGATGACGAGGTCGGGATCGGGCTGGCCGCCGGTGTAGAGGTGCTGGCCGATGAGGTCGGGCGTCAGCCGCTCGGCCAGGTCGTCGAGGCTCCGCCCCTCGGCGTGATGCTCGGCCACGATCGAGCGCATCGCGTCGGTGATCTCCTTGCGGCCGCCGTAGCCGACGGCCAGGTTGACGTGCAGTCCGTGCTTGTCGGCGGTGCGGTGCTCTGCGGCGTCGAGGGCAGCGACGAGGGGCACGGGGAGCCCGGCATCCGACCCGACGTGCTGCACGCGCCAGTCGCGGTAGTGCGAGAGCTCCTCGGCGAGCTCCGCGATGATCTCGATGAGGTCCGCGAGCTCGGCGGAGGGGCGGTTGCCGAGGTTGTCGCTCGAGAGCAGGTAGAGGGTGACCGTCTTGATGCCGGCGTCGTCGCACCACTCGAGGAACTCGCGCATCTTCGCCGCGCCCGCACGGTGGCCGTGGGCCGCCGTGTCGTAGCCGAGCTGCTTCGCCCACCGGCGGTTGCCGTCGATGATCATCGCGACATGGCGCGGCATGGCCTCGGGGTCGAGTCCGCGCCGGAGCCGGTTCTGATAGAGGCGGTAGAGGATGCCGCGACCGAGGGGCTGATCGCTCGTCTGCACGGGACTACGCTACCCCTCCGCGGCATCCGACACTCACAGGCGGTCGTGACCGGCGAGGTCCTACGCTGTCAGCATGACCTCGAAGCGCCGGCGCGCATCGCACGATGCCATGGATGAACTCTCCCGCCCCGTCGCGCCCGACGACCCCCAAGACGTGGCCGTCTCGCGGGGCGAGCACGGGCCCGATCTGCCCAACATCCCCCTGCTCGACGACTCGCTCGCACATCCCGAAGAGGTCAAGCCCACGTGGCGCGGCTGGATCCACGCCGGCACCTTCCCCGTCACGATCGTCGCGGGCATCGTGCTCATCGTGCTCGCCGAGGGTGCCCCGGCGAAGTGGGCCTCTGCGGTCTTCGTGCTCTCCTCGATGCTGCTCTTCGGCAACTCGGCGCTGTACCACCGCTTCGACTGGAAGCCCAAGACGAAGCTCCTGCTGAAGCGCATCGACCACGCCAACATCTTCCTGCTGATCGCGGGCACCTACACGCCGCTCGCGGTGCTCGCCCTGCCGCCCGACAAGGGCTGGCTGCTCCTCGGCGTCGTCTGGGCCGGGGCCCTCGCGGGCATCGGCTTCCGCGTGTTCTGGATCGGCGCGCCCCGATGGCTCTACGTGGCGCTCTACCTGCTGCTCGGCTGGGCGGCCGTGATGTACCTCGGCGACCTGCTCGCCGCGAACGCCGCGATGATGGTGCTCGTGATCGTCGGCGGCCTGCTCTACACCGGCGGGGCAATCGTCTACGGGCTGAAGAAGCCGAACCCCTGGCCGGGCGTCTTCGGGTTCCACGAGATCTTCCACGCCTGCACGGTGCTCGCGTTCATGTGCCACTGGACGGCGACGCTGCTCATCGCGATCGCCCCCGTCTACCACGTCGGCTGACGCGGCGATCGACGCAGGTCGAGGAACGAGCGAAACGAGCGTTTCGAGACCCGATCAGCGAGCGTTTCGAGACCCGTTCAGCGAGCGGATGCCTCGTCGGGCCCGTCGTCGGTCGAACCGGGTTCGGCGGGGGGCAGGGTGCCGGAGGCATCCGTCACCTGGCCGTCGGCCTCGGCGATCTCGGCGTCGCGCGCCTCGGCCTCGAGCTGCTCGCGCACCTCGATGCGGTAGTTCGTGCGGCGGATGCGGCGCACCATGTCGAGCACGAGCAGCACCACCACGACCATGATGAGGAACGTGATGACGAAGCCCCAGATGCCGGGCGTCACGGTGTTCGGGTCGAACTCCTCGTCTTCGGCCAGGACGATCAGGGCTGGGACGACGAGCATCGGACTCTCTTTCACGCGTGCGGTGATCCACGCTTGCACTGTCGAGCATCGGCCTGCGCCGGGCGCGTTAGGCTTGAATCCAAGCCTAGACGATCGACCCCCGAGGAGCCTGCGGTGACCACGCCCCAGAACGCAGCGCCCTCGAACTCGGCGCCCTCGAACGCAGCGCCCCCGAACTCAGCACCCGGCGACGGCGCGCTCGACGAGCGCTACGGGCGCACCCGCACGCACCGCACCCGCGATCGCATGCTGCTGATCGGCGGAGCGATCGCCTTCGCGATCGTGCTCGTCGCGTGGGTCGTCTGGGCGGGTCTCGACGGCCAGAAGCCGCAGATCGAGGTCACCGACACCGGCCACCGCCTCCTGAACGAGGACCGGGCCGTCGAGGTCACCTGGACCCTGTCGGTCCCGCCGGGCAACGAGACCGCGTGCGCCGTGCAGGCCTTCAACGAGGACTTCACGGTCGTGGGCTGGAAGATCGTCGAGGTGCCGGCGTCCGATCGGCACCTCCGCAGTCTCACAGAGACGGTACGAGTCGCCCAGGAGGCGAACACCGGTTTGATTTACGGTTGCTGGCTCACCTAACATGGGGCATTCGCTCCGACATCCGTCGGGGCGACACGTCTATACGGAGTGCAGTCGAGGCTGCATGACACGGGAGTGTGCATCATGGCGCAGGACGTCACCGCGACCTGGCTCACCCAGGAGGCCTACGACCGCCTGGCAGGGGAACTCGAGCACCTCTCCACGCACGGCCGCGAAGAGATCGCGAAGCGAATCGAGTCCGCGCGCGAGGAGGGCGACCTCAAGGAGAACGGCGGCTACCACGCCGCCAAAGACGAGCAGGGCAAGATGGAGGCCCGCATCCGTCAGCTGAAGGAACTGCTCCGCACCGCCGAGGTCGGCGAGGCGCCGCAGTCGTCGGGCGTCGTCGAGGCCGGCACCGTCATCACGGCCATCATCGCGGGCGATGAAGAGACGTTCCTGATCGGCAGCCGCGAGATCGCCGGCGACTCCGAGCTCGACGTCTGGAGCACGCAGAGCCCGCTCGGCGCCGCGATCCTCGGCCTGAAGGTCGGCGAGAAGACGAGCTACACCGCGCCCAACGGCCGTGAGATCGATGTCGAGGTCACGAGCGTCGAGACCTGGGGCGGCCAGTAGGCCTGAGGCCTCCTCCGCGACCTGACCGGAACCCCGACTAGTCGTTGTCGACGACGGGCTCGTAGCCGGCTCGGCGCAGCACCTCGACGACCTCGGCCCGGTGGTCGGGACCGCGGGTCTCGATGGAGAGCTTGAGCTCGACCTCCGAGATCTGCAGTCCTGATCCGTGGCGCGTGTGCAGCACCTCGATGACGTTCGCGTTCGCTTCGGCGAGCAGCTCGGCGATGCGGGCGAGCTGGCCGGGACGGTCGGGCATGCCGATGCGGAGCGTGAGGTACCGATCGGATGCCGCGAGCCCGTGCGCGATCACCCGCTGCATGAGGAGCGGATCGATGTTGCCGCCCGAGAGCATCGCGACGACCGGGCCGTCTGAGACGATCTGGCCCGTCATGATGGCGGCGACCGAGACCGCGCCGGCCGGCTCGACCACGAGCTTCGCTCGCTCGAGCAGCACGAGGAGCGCCCTCGCGATGTCGTCTTCGGTGACTGTGACGATCTCGTCGATCGCCTCGCGGATGATCTCGAAGTTCAGCTCGCCGGGCCGGTAGACGGCGATGCCGTCGGCGATGGTCGGCACGACCGGCACCCGCTGCGGCGAGCCGGCGGCGAGCGACGCCACGTAGGGCGCGGCGTTCTCGGCCTGCACGCCGACGATGCGGATCGTGCGGCCGAGCTGGGCGGCGCGCTGCTTGGCGGCGCTCGCGATGCCGGCGGCGAGCCCGCCACCGCCGATGGGCACGATGATGGTGGCGACGTCGGGCGTCTGCTCGAGGATCTCGAGTCCGAGCGTGCCCTGACCCGCGATCACGTCGGGGTGGTCGAACGGCGGGATGATGACGGCGCCGGTCTCGTCGGCGAACACCGCCGCAGCTTCGAGCGTCTCGCCGACGGAGTCGCCGCGGAGCACGACGTCCGCGCCGTAGGCGCGGGTCGCCTCGAGCTTCGGCAGCGCGACCCCGACGGGCATGAAGATCGTGGCGCTGATGCCGAGTTCACGCGCGGCGAACGCGACGCCCTGTGCGTGGTTGCCGGCCGAGGCTGCGACGACCCCGCGTGCGCGTTCCGACTCGGTCAGCGCGGCGATGCGGTGATAGGCGCCGCGGAGCTTGTACGAGCCCGTGCGCTGCAGGTTCTCGCATTTCAGGTGCACGGGCACGCCGAGGAGTTCGGCGAGGAACCGCGAGGACTCCATGGGCGTCTGCCGGGCGACGACGGAGACCACGCCTCGCGCACGCTCGAAATCGGCGAGGCTCGGTCCTGCGATCGTGATCGTGGGCGTCAAGTCGTTCATTCTCCTCGTTTGTAGCCTGGGCGCTGCGGCACCGTGCGCCAGAGCGCCGAACGGGGCGGCGGCGGAGGTGCGGCATCGTTCTTCCACGCGCCGCTCGCGACCGAGAGGATCATGACGTTCACGACCGCGGCGACGGGCACCGCGAAGAGCGCACCGGGGATGCCGGCGAGGAGCGAACCGGTCGCCACCGCGACGACCACGCCGAGCGGATGCACCTTCACGGCGGTGCCCATGATGAGCGGCTGCAGCACGTGGCCCTCGACCTGCTGCACGAGCAGCACGATGCCGAGCATGATGAGCGCGATCACGGGTCCGTTGTAGACGAGGGCGACGAAGACGGCGAGTGCGCCGGTGGCGACCGCACCGACGATCGGGATGAAGGAGCCGAGGAACACGAGGATGGCGATCGGCACCGCGAGGGGGACGCCGAGGAAGAACGCGCCGAGTCCGATGCCGATCGCGTCGATCGTGGCGACGAGGATCTGCACCTTCACGAAGTTCTGGAGCGTCGCCCAGCCGGCATGCCCGGCCCCGTCGATCGCGGCACGGCCGCGACGCGGGAAGATGCCGACGATCCAGTTCCAGATGCCGCGGCCGTCGATGAGGATGAAGAGCGTCGCGAAGAGCGCGAGCAGCATGCCCGCGAGGAAGTGCCCGAGCGTCGAGCTGAGCGAGAGCGCACCGCTCACGAGCACGCTGGAGTCCTGCTGCACCGACGTGATGATCTGATCGACCCAGTCGTTCAGCTGGGCCTCGGTGATGTGGAACGGGCCCTCGAGCAGCCATTCGCGGAACTGGTCCCAGGCGACGAGCGACTGCGCGGCGAGCTCGTCGGAGCCGCGCACGATCTGCGTGATCCCGAGCGTGAGCAGGCCGCCGACCACGATCAGCGCCGAGAGCATGGCGGTCGTGACCGCGAGCCATTTCGGCCAGCGGTGCTTCTGCAACAGGCCGGAGAACGGCACGAGCAGCGCGCCGACCAGCACCGCGACGAGGATCGGGATGACGATGAGCCGCAGCTGGATGATCAGGAAGACGACGACGGCGAGCACTCCGCCGATGAGCAGCATGCGCCACGACCAGCTGGCGGCGAGACGCACGCCGAACGGGATGCTCTCGGTCACGTCGCGCGGCGCAGCCTCCACCGGTGCGGGCGGCTGCGTCTCCGCTGCGCCCCGCGACAATCGGCCCCGTTTCCGCCCCGTGGAGTCCGTCATCGCTCCAGTCTAGGCGCGGCGTATGAACCGGGCGGCATGGGCGACGGATGCCGCGCGCCCCCGCGGCCCTGCGGTGTCGGTCGTGCCCGCTATCGTCGGTGATCATGGTCGACGTCGTCAGCCCCGCCCTCGCCCGTCGCATCGCGCTCGCCGCGCAGGGCTTCTCACGCTCGCTGCCCGAGTCGCCAGGCACGCGCGCCGTCAACGGCGTCATCGATCGTCTCGCGCTGCTGCAGATCGACTCGGTCAACGTGTTCGAGCGCAGCCACTACCTGCCCGCGTTCAGCCGTATCGGCGCGTACGACCGCACCGTGCTCGACCGCATCACGACCGGGCGACGGGGTCGCATGGTCGAGTACTGGGCGCACCAGGCCGCGTACATCCCCCGCGAGCTCTGGCCGCTGTTCGAGTTCCGCCGCGAGGAGTATCGCGCCAAGGGCAGCGATTGGGGCGGATGGGTCACCGAGAATCGCTCGCTCGCCGAGTGGCTCCGAGCCGAGCTCGCGGCCAACGGCCCGATGCGCGCCAGCGAGATCGAGCATGACTCCAACGAGCGCCGGGGCCCCTGGTGGGGCTGGTCCGATGTCAAGCGAACGCTCGAGATGATGTTCCGCACCGGCGACGTCGTGTGCGTCGAGCGGCGCCGCTTCGAACGCGTCTACGCCCTGCCCGAGCAGGCGCTGCCGAGCGAGCTGCTGGGCAGCGCCCCGGCCGAAGCCGACGCCGTTCGCGAACTCGTGGGGCTCGCGGCATCCGCTCAGGGCATCGCGACCGAGGCCGACCTCGCCGACTACTGGCGCATGAAGCGCGCGCCCGTGCGGCAGGCGATCACCGAACTCGAGGAGGCCGGGGTGCTCCTGCCCGTCGAGGTGCCGGGGTGGACGACCGGGGCGCGGCAGACGCCGGCCTGGCTGCACCGCGACGCGAAGCGGCCGCGGCGCATCGAGACGGAGGCGGTGCTCTCACCGTTCGACCCAGTGGTGTGGTTCCGGCCGCGCACCGAGCGCCTCTTCGGCTTCCACTACCGCATCGAGATCTACACGCCCGAGCCCGAGCGCAAGTTCGGGTACTACTCGCTGCCGGTGCTCATCGACGATCGCGTCGTCGGCCGAGTCGACCTGAAGAGCGACCGGCAGGCGGGCGTGCTGCGCGTCCAGTCGGCCTGGAGCGAACCAGGGGCGCCGGCCGAGACCGCTGCACGCCTCGTGCCCGTGCTGCAGCGCGCGGCTGCCTGGCAGGGGCTCGGCGAGGTGAGCGTCACCGGGCGCGGCGACCTCTCCCCCGCACTGGCGTCGGAACTTCGCGCGGCGGCCTGAACAGCGTCGGCCCGAACAGCGTCGGCCTGAACAGCGTCGGCCTGAACAGAGAGGCTCAGCCGGCCCGGGTGAAGACGCCGAGCCCGTTCGGCTCCTGCCCCGGTGCCGGGAACTTGTTGAAGTACGTCAAGGTGACCCCGGTGATCTGCCCGCCCTCGCGGACGAAGACCGCCGAGGAGAGCGATCCGGGGAGCGCGTTCTCACCGGTCGGCACGAAGGACAGCGTGTCGCCGTCCCACGGATCGATCTCGAACGTGTAGCCGCCCTCGGGGCCGAGCGCGCCGGTGAGGGTGCCGTTGTCCTCGGTCACGACGAAGTCGCCGAAGTAGGGGCTCGTATAGGTGCCGACATAGTCGGCGGCCGGACCCGCTGCCGCGCCATCTGCGGGGGGCTCCTCGCCGACGAGGTCGCCCGCCGGGTCGGAGAAGTGCTCGAAGACGCCGGGCCAGAGGTCCAACCAGGGTCGCGTCTCCTCGCCGAACTGAACGAGGTCGACGAACTCCGAGACGACCGCTTCCGGAACCCCCGACGGCGCTCCGTTCGTGAGCACGACGATCCCGAGGTCCAGATCGGGGATCATCGTGGCGTTCGTGGCGGAACCCCACCCGAATGCGCCGGAGTGGCTGATGCTGACGCGGCCGGTCACGGTGGCACCGACGTTCGTGCCGAATCCGTAGTGCGAGGTGCGCGACGTCAGGTCCTTGGCATCGCCGCCGGTGATCGAATGCGCCGAGTAGGTCTTGGCGAGCACGAGCGGGTCGATGAACTCCGCGCCGTCGACCTCGCCGTTCGCGAGCACCATGTTCATCCACTTCGCGATGTCTCCGGCGGTGGAGGCGACACCGCCGGCAGGAGCCTCGGCATCGGCGTCACGGTCGAACAGCTGCTCGTACTGTCCTTCGCCGGTACGGGCGTGCATTGCCGCGCGGTCATCCGCGGCGAGATAGTCGTCGTGGACGGTCGTCGTCGACGTCATGCCGAGCGGCTCGAACAGCAGTTCGTTCGCGGTCTGCGCCCACGTCTGCCCGCGCGACGCCGCGACCGCCTCGCCGCCCACCGTCAGTCCGAAGTTGGAGTACTGGTACGTGTCGCGGAACGACGCCAGCGGAATCTGGTTCATGTGGGCCATGATGTAGTCGACATCGAAGCCGATGTCCTCCAGGTCATCGCCGCCGCCGGTCGGAATGCCGGTGCGGTGCGAGAAGTAGTCGGCGATCTTTCCATGTTCGGTCACGTACGGATCGTTCAGCGCGAAGTCGGGGAGGTATTCGACGACCGGGTCCTCCCACGACAGATCGGCGTCTTCGGTGATGGCTTTCGCAGCGATGCTCGACGAGAGCGGCTTCGACAGCGACGCGATCTGGAAGACGGTATCGACGCTGACGGGCTCCCCGGTCGACACGTCCCGCACACCGTATCCCTCTTCGAACACGACCTCACCGTTCGAGACGACCGCGACGGCCGCGCCGGGCACTCCGGTCTGCTCGAGCGCCTTCTCGATGAACCGGGGAAGCGCATCGACGGCGGCGGCCACTGCCGTGTCGCGATCCGTGTAGAGCTCGACGACGTCTTGATTGGGTGCTTCGCCGAGTGCGACGACGGACCCGCTCGGCGACGGTTCGTCGGTCGTGCCCGCGGTGCAAGCCGTGACTCCCAGCGCGAGTACTGCCACCGCCGTGACGGCGACAACGCGTACCATGCCCTGGTTCGTGCCGCTCTTGCCGTTCATATCGCTGCCCCCGTTGACGATCCGTCGGCGGAGCCATGGCTTCCTCGCTTGTTGCAGACGAAGCCATGGACTCCGGTCCCACAGATCAGTGTGGCTGGACAGAAGCGGACAGAACAACCTCCGCTTCCGGCCATGGCCGCTAGAGGGCGTCCGGATGCGGTCACATGCGCCATGATGGTGTCCACACGCTCCGGAGGTGGACATGGAGGATCGGGCACTACTCGAACTGATCTACCGCAGCCGTCCTGAGACGGTGGCGGAGCTCGCCATCACCGCGCACGCGGATGAGGGCGAGACGGCCGCCGCCGTTGCCCGTCTCGCGCGGACAGGTGCGATCTCGGCGCACGATGGGACGATCGCGTGGGCGACGCCGGCGAGGTGGACGGCCGACGTCGTCGGTCGCGAAGCACGTCTGATGCGGCAGTCGGCGGACGAGGCCGCCTCGCGAATCGAGGCGCTCGTTGCAGACCTTCCGACGCTCCTGCGCCACTGGGCTGTGGGCGAGGCATCCGGCGACATCGTCCCCGTCTTCGTGCGACACGGGCCGCAGGCGGCAGAAGACCTCTGGTTCGACATCGCGCGGGAGCAGAGCGAGTCCGCCTGGTCGGTGCTTCCCGATCTCGGGCGCTATCTGCAGACCGATCCCGCGCGCGCCGGCCGTTTCGCGGAGATGTTCGCGGGCAAGCGATCGGTGCGAGCCATTCTCCCGCGTTCGATGGCAGGGGACGCCCGGCTCGTGGCGATCGCCGAGCGCTACGCTGCCGTCGGGGTGGAGTTCCGCCTTCTCGACGACCTTCCGAGTTGGTTCTGGATCGACGGCGAGGTGCTCGCATTCCCGATCGAGTGGGGCGAGGGCTGGCCGTCGAGCGTGGTCGGTGTCCGCAGCGCGGCGCTCGCCGAGCTGGGCCGATGCCTGTTCCGCGAGCTCTGGCGTCGCGGCGAGCCGATCGGTGGGACGCAGCAGCCGTGGGGGCCGCTTCTTGCGCTGATGAAGCAGGGCGTCACGCTCGACGCGGCATCTCGCAGGCTCGGGATCAACCCGCGAACAGGTCGGCGCCGCATTGCGGCGGCCATGGAGCAGTACGGCGTGTCGACGTTGTTCGCCTTGGGCGCGGCGTGGGCGGCCGACGGGGAGTCCACCGCACGTTGAACTGTGGCGTGCTCGACTGCAGTCGCGTCAGGACCGACGACGAACTCGCGGTGCAGCGAGCGCTCAGAACGCGCCGCCCATCTCCTCGAGCCGCTTGACCCGGTCGGCGATCGGCGGGTGGGTGGCGAAGAGCTTGTCCATGATGCCGGGCTTCAGCGGGTCGGCGATCCAGAGGTGGGCCATCGACGAGTTCTGCCGCTGCATGGGCCGGCCGTACGTCTCGAGCTTCAGGAGCGCCCGCGCGAGCGCGTCGGGGTGACGCGTCGTCATCGCGCCGGTGGCATCGGCGAGGTACTCGCGCTGACGCGAGACCGCGAGCTGCACGAGGCTCGCCACGAGCGGTGCGATGAGCATCGCGACGAGGCCGAAGATCATGACGATCGGGTTGCCGTTGTTGTTGCCCCGGCCGAAGAAGGCCATGCGCACGAGCATGTCCGAGATGAACCCGACGGCGACGACGAGACCGAAGACCACCATCGAGAGACGGATGTCGTAGTTGCGCACGTGCCCGAGTTCGTGGGCCATGACGCCCTCGAGCTCGGCGTCGTCCATGATCTCGAGAAGCCCCGTGGTCGCGGCGACGACGGCGTGCTCGGGGTCACGGCCGGTGGCGAACGCGTTCGGCGCCGGATCGGAGATCACGAACACGCGCGGCATGGGGGTGCCGGTCGTGATCGAGAGGTTCTCGACCGTGCGCCAGAGTCGCGGGTGATCGGCCTTGGAGTGCAGCTCGACCGCTCCCGACATCGAGAGCGCCTGCCGATCGGCCGTGAAGTACTGGAACAGTGCGTACGCTGTGGCGATCACGAGGGTGACCACCACGATCGTGACGTCGTGGTAGATGTACGCCGCCAGCCAGCCCAATCCGCCGATGATGGCGAGGAAGAACAGGACGATGAAGACGGTGTTGCGCTTGTTCTTCGCGATCGCGCGGTACAACGCCGGCCCTTAGAACTGCACGCGCGGAGGCTCGGCGATCGCCGCGGGCTCCGTGACCTCGAAGAAGTCGCGCTCGTGGAAGCCGAGGCTGCGCACGAACAGGGTGTTCGGGAAGACCTTGATCTTCGTGTTGAGCTCGCGCACGCCGCCGTTGTAGAACCGGCGCGAGGCCTGGATCTTGTCTTCGGTGTCGACGAGCTCGGACTGGAGCTGGAGGAAGTTCTGGCTCGCCTGCAGCTGCGGGTACGCCTCGGCGACCGCGAAGATCGACTTCAGCGCCTGCTGCATGTGGTTCTCGGCCGCACCGGCCTCGGCCGGGCCCTGCGCGGTCAACGTCTCGGCCCGCGCCCGGGTGACGGACTCGAAGACCGACTTCTCGTGCGCCGCGTAGCCCTTGACCGCCTCGATGAGGTTCGGGATGAGGTCGGCACGTCGCTTCAGCTGCACCGTGATGTCGCTCCACGCCTCGTCGACGCGCACGTTCAGCGTCACGAGCGAGTTGTACGTGGCCCAGAGGTAGATGCCGATGATCACCACGAGCGCGACGACGATGATGACGGGGATGAGCCATTCCATGGCACGGACTCCTAAGCGCTCTGAGCGACAGTTGCTGTGTCGTTTCAGTGTACCGAGCGAGCCTTCGGGTGAGCTGTGCTTCCCATGAGACTCGGAGGAACCGGAGAGCGATCTCCGGGCATAGGCTCAGGCTGTGACGGAGCACTCCGAACGCCGTCGGCGCGGCCGGCCCCGCGGCGCGAACGCAGGTGACACTCGTGCCCGCATCTTGGCTGCCGCGACCGCCGAATTCGCCGAGCACGGGTACGAGGCGGCCTCGATGCGTGCGATCGCTCGTCGCGCCCAGGTCGACCCCGCGCTCGTGCACCATTACTTCGACGGCAAGCAGGCGCTCGTCGCCGAGGTGGTCGAGGTGCCGCTGCGCCCGGAACGTGTCGTGCGCGAGGCACTCGCCGCTCCGATCGACGAGCTCGGCGGCCGCCTGGTGCGCGCGGTGCTCACGGCATGGGACTCCGGCGCCGTCCGCCCGGCCGCAGTCGCCGCGCTGCGCTCGGCGATCGGCCAGGGGCCGGTCGCCCGGATGCTCCGCGAGTTCCTCCGCCGCGAGATCATGCAGCGCATCGCCACCGCGCTGGGCGATGCCGACGACGCCGATCTCCGGGCCGAGCTCGCGGCGTCGCAGCTCGTCGGCGTCATCATGGTGCGGTACGTGCTCGAGTTCGAGCCCGTCGCCTCGGCCGACGTGGAGGAGCTCGTGTGGCGGGTCGGCCCTGCCGTGCAATGGCACCTGACGGGGAGTCCGGAAACGGGCGCCTGACCGGGAGTCCGGAAACGCTTGACAGCACGGCGCCATCGGCGAATGATTCAGCACATGATGAATAACTCGGATGCCGCGTCCGGCGCCGCGATCATCGTGCAGGACCTGACCGTCGTGCGGGGCGGCGCGCCCGTGCTCGACCGCCTCTCGCTCGCCGTGCCGCGCGGCCGCATCATCGGCCTGCTCGGCCCGAGCGGCAGCGGCAAGACGACCCTGATGCGCGCGATCGTGGGCGTGCAGGTCGTGAAGTCGGGCACGATCGAGGTGCTGGGCCTTCCGGCGGGCAGCAGGGCCCTCCGCACCCGCATGGGCTACGTCACCCAGCAGGCGAGCGTCTACGACGACCTCTCGGTGCGCCAGAACCTGGCCTACTTCCGACGCATCATCGGCGCACCGGCATCCGACATCGATCGCGTCATCGAACGCACGGAGCTCGGCCCGGTGGCCGGCCGGCTCGTCGGCTCGCTCTCGGGCGGGCAGCGCAGCCGGGTCTCGCTCGCGGCGGCGCTCCTCGGCGCGCCCGAGGTGCTCGTGCTCGACGAACCGACCGTCGGCCTCGACCCCGTGCTGCGCGTCGAACTCTGGGCGCTCTTCCGCAGCCTCGCCGACGACGGTGCCACGCTCCTCATCTCGAGCCACGTCATGGACGAGGCGAAGCGCTGCGACCGGCTGCTGCTGCTCCGCGACGGTGCGCTGCTCGCCGACGACACCGTGCAGGGCGTGCTCCAGGTCACCGCCACCGACGACGTGGAGCAGGCGTTCCTGCGACTCATCGAACGCGACGAACCCGATCTGCGCCCGACGAGGGAGACGAAGCGGAGGACGGAGCGATGAACCTCACCCGCACCTTCGCGACCGCCGGACGCGTGCTCGGCCAGATCCGCCACGATCACCGAACGGTGGCCCTGCTGCTCGTGGTGCCGAGCCTGCTCATCGGCCTGGTCGCGTGGATCTTCGTCGACACCGACTACTTCACCGACATCGGCCCCGCGATGATCGCGCTCTTCCCGTTCATCGTGATGTTCCTCGTCACGAGCATCTCGACGCTCAGGGAGCGCCGGAGCGGCACCCTCGAGCGACTGCTCTCGATGCCGATGGGCAAGGGCGACTTCATCCTCGGCTACGCCCTCGCGTTCGGCCTCCTCGCCGTGTTCCAGACCGCGATCGCCGTCTCCTTCGCCGTGTGGGTGTGCGGGCTCGAGATCGAGGGCTCGCTCTGGCTGCTCTTCGCCGTGGCCGTCGCCGATGCCCTGCTCGGCACCGCCCTCGGCCTGCTCGCGAGCGCGTTCGCCCGGTCGGAGTTCCAGGTCGTGCAGTTCATGCCGCTCATCGTCTTCCCGCAGATCCTCCTCGGCGGCATCTTCATCCCCCGCGACCAGCTGCCCGAGGGCCTCGAGGCGATCAGCGAGTGGCTGCCGCTGAGCTTCGCGATCGACGCCCTGCAGGCCGTCGCCGCCGATTCGGAGAGCGCCGAGTGGATCACGGCGAAGCTCCTCGTGATCGTCGCGTGGATCGTCGGATCCATCGTGCTCGGCTCGATCACGCTGCGTCGCCGCACGCCCTGAGGCTCCTGCACACACGACCGAGGGGCGGATGCCACGCGGCATCCGCCCCTCGTCGTCGCGTGCCTAGGCGCCGAGTACGCGGTCGAGGTACGGGTTCGCGAAACGGCGCTCGGGGTCGAGCTCGTCGCGCACGCGCAGGAACTCATCGAAGCGCGGGTAGACCTCGCGCAGCGACTCGGCGTCGCGCGAGTGCATCTTGCCCCAGTGCGGGCGGCCTCCGTAACCGCGCATGATCGCCTCGACCGCGGCGAAGTACTCGGTCGGGTCCTCCCGGTAGTAGCGGTGCACGGCGATGTAGCCCGACTCGCGGCCGTGTGCGGTCGAGAGCCAGTTGTCATCGGATGCCGCGGCCCGCACCTCGATCGGGAAGCTGATGCGCCAGCCCCTCCGCTCGATGAGCGCACGCACCTCGCGCATGGCGTCGGGCACGGCCGCG
The DNA here is from genome assembly GCF_004134865.1 of Agromyces fucosus. GTDB lineage: Bacteria > Actinomycetota > Actinomycetes > Actinomycetales > Microbacteriaceae > Agromyces > Agromyces fucosus. The sequence continues at coordinate 520,682 of NZ_SDPO01000004.1, forward strand.
AGCGGCACCGCGTACTCCATCTCGCGGAACCGCACCGTGCGGTTCGTGACGTAGACCCGGGGCGAGAAGTCGGCGAAGTCGCGATCACCCGTGAGCTTCTCGACCTGACGCGCGAACGCCGGCACCACGCCGGGAGCGACCGTGCCGAGGGCGCAGACGCCGCGATAGGCGCCGTTCGCGAGGAGCTCGTCGTCGAGCCAGCGCGAGAGGCGCCCGAGCGGACGACGCGGAGCATCGCCCGGCAGGCGTGTGTTCGTCTTCGTCAGGGCCGCCTCGGTGTGCGGGAACCAGTAGAACTCGAAGTGGTCGGCGCCGCGCACCCGCTCCTCCCAGGCGTCGAGCACCTCGCCGAGCGGCTCTGGCTTCTCGACGGCGTGCAGCACGTAGCGCGGCACGAGCTGGAGCGTCACGTCGACGAGCACGCCGAGCGCGCCGAGGCCGAGGCGCACGGCGGGCAGTAGCTCGGGACGCTCGGTCTCGCTCACGGTGATGAGCTCGCCCGTGCCGGTCACGAGACGCGCGGCGACGATCTGCGTGGCGAGACCGCCGAACCCGAGGCCGGTGCCGTGCGTTCCCGTCGAGGTCGCGCCCGAGATCGTCTGGCGGTCGATGTCGCCCATGTTCGCGAGGGCGAGACCGTAGGGTGCGAGCAGCTCGGGCAGGTCGTGCAGCCTGGTGCCGGCGCCGAGCGTGACCCGGCCAGTCGCGACATCCGCATCGACGACGCCCGAGACGTCGGCCATGTCGAGCTGCACGCCCGGCGCGACCGCGATGCCGGTGAAGCTGTGGCCCGAGCCGACGGGCTTGATGGCCAGGCCGGATGCCGCGGCGGACGCGACCGCCCGCTGGACCGCCTCGGCCGTGGCCGGGCGCTCCACGCGAAGGGGCCGCACCGATTCCGTGCGACCCCAGTTGCGCCAGACGGCTCCTGTCGCGGTCATTGGAGCGCCTCCATGCCCACACGACCCGTACACATGTGCCAGCTGGCTCCCGGAACCGTCACAGGAACGCCTTCCCTTCTCCCCGATACGTCGGGATGGTGTCGACGACCTCGCCCGCATCGACCAGGGCGAACTCGTTCAGGTGCTCGGCCAGCTCGCCCGACTTCGTGTGACGCAGCCACACGCGGTCGCCGACCTTCATGCCGCGGGCGGCCGGCCCGCTCACGGGGCTCTGCACCTCGCCGGCCATTTCGCGGGACTCCATCACGAGCCCCTCGGGCCACACGATCTTCGGCAGCCGATCGGCGGCGGGCGGCCCCGAGGCGATCCAGCCGCCGCCGAGGATCGTGGCGTGCTCGCGGCTCGGGCGACGCACGATGTCGAGCGCCCATGCCGCGGCCGGCGCTGGCGTGAAGTGCTGGTAGCCGTCGAAGAGGTGTCCGCCGAAGATGCCGGAGCCCGCCGCGATCTCGGTCACGGACGTGTCGGCATGGGTCGCCTCGAGCGAACCGGTGCCGCCGCCGTTGACGAACTCGAGCTCCACGATCTCGCGCACGGCGGCCACGGCGCGCCCGCGACGCTCACGCAGCTCGGGCATCGAGCGCGACTGCATCCAGCGGTTGACGGCGCCGTCGACCGGGCGCCCGGCGGGCTGGTTCACGACGCCCGCGATCTGGGCCTCGTAGGCCATCATGCCCACGAGTTCGAAGCCGGGGCGCTTCACGATGTACGCGGCGAGCGCGGCGGCGTCTTCGGGCGCGTGCACGGGCGAGCGACGCACGCCCAGGTGGCCGAGGAGCGGCGCGTTCCACGAGGCGTCGAGTTCGAGGCACACGCGGATGGGTGCTCGCTTGCCGGGCGGCAGCACCGCGTCGACGAGGTCGAGCTGGGCCGGGGAGTCGACCATGAGGGTCACCCGCTTCGCGAGCTCGGCATCGCTCGCGAGACGGCGGATCGACGCGCGCTCGGCGGTCGGGTAGCCGACCACGACGTCGTCGACCGTCTCGGCGAGCCACAGCGCCTCGGCGAGCGTGTAGGCGAGCACGCCGTGGTAGCCGGGCATCTCGAGGAGCGCCTCGACGATGCCGCGCACGCGGAGCGACTTCGAGGCCACGCGGATCGGCGTGCCGTTCGCGCGCCGCAGCATGTCGAGGGCGTTGTGCCGCAGCGCCCCGAGGTGCAGTGCACCGACGGGGGCGTCGAGGTGTGCGGTGGCGGCGGTCAGCGACGGCCAGTACCTCTCGGGCCGCAGCCAGTCGGCGGCATCCGACACCGGTGACCCGGTCTTGCGCAGGTCGATCGTCATCAGCGCACGCTCCGCACACGAGCGACGGCGAATGCACCGGCGAACGAGAAGGCGGCGCCGAGGAGGAAGACCAGCATGAACGAGCCCGAGACCACGACGGCCGCGGCTCCGATCATCGGCGCGATGGCCTGCGGCACCGCCGAGGCGATGTTCATGATGCCCAGGTCTTTGCCGCGCGACGCGGCGTCGGGCAGCACCTGCGTCGCGAGCGCCTGGTCGACGGAGAGGAAGCAGCCGTAGCCGAGGCCGAGGAGCCCGGCACCCACCATCGCGACCGTGAGGTCGGGGAACAGGCCGAGCATGAGGGCCGCGACGCCCTGCAGGCCGGAGGCGATGAAGACGAAGAGCTTCCGGCGGCCGAGCTTGTCGGAGAGCTTGCCGAGGATGAGGGAGGCGAGGATCACGAACACCATGTAGATGAGCGTGAGCACGATCAGGTCGTCCTCGGCGTTCTCGTCCTTCAGCTGGAACATCAGGAAGTAGAGCAGCAGGCTCGTGCCGAGCGCGTTGCCGACGGAGACGAGCACGCGGCTCAGCAGGGTCCAGCCGAAGTCGGGGTGCTTGCGCGGGCTGATCCAGAAGCCGCTGAGGATGCCCTTGGCCGTGACGCGCACGCGCTCGGTCGGGGCGAGCGGCTGGTCGGCCCGGAAGAGGAACGGCACCGCCAGCACGACGAGGATCACCGCGAGCAGGATGTACCCGAGCGAGGCGTCGGTGACGAGTTCGGTGACGAGCACGAGCCCGACGATGATGCCGACCGCCTGGGGCGCCGACATCCAGCCCGAGACGAAGCCGCGCTGGTTCACGGGCACCTGGTCGGAGATGGTGGCGGTGAGCGCGGCGGTCATGATGCAGAAGCCGACGGATGCCGCGACCCACGTCGCCCCGATCGCCCAGATCTCGGTCTGCTGGCCGAGCGTCACGAGCGAGAGGCCGAAGACGACGGCGCCGATCGCGATCCACGGGCGTCGACGGCCGAAGCGCGACGTCGTGCGGTCGGAGAGCGCCCCCGTCAGCGGATACGCGATGATCGTCGCGATGGCGGCGATGCCCGAGATGATGCCGAACGCGACGACGCTGTCGACCCAGTTGTCGGGCTTGAGCTGCGCGTCGATCTGCGCGGGCAGCAGCAACTGCACAGGCGTGAGCTGCGCCATCCAGATGCCGAGCCAGACCGTCGCGAACGAGGCGATCCAGCCGGCGGAGACCCGGCGGACCGGCTCCCCCAGGGCGGCGGTCGTGGGCTGCGCCTGGTGTGGCGCGGAATCGAGGCTCGTCATCGGGGCTCGGCCATTCTCGAAAGGGCGTCGGCGGCCGCGTGTGCGACCGCGCGTGCGACGTCGTCGTCGCGGGTGACGAGCCACGTGAGGGTGAGCCCGTCGGTGAAGGCGATGAGCACCCGGGCGACCTGCTCGACGGGCGTGGTCCAGACGACCCCTGCGAGCTCGGCGGCGGCCGCGAGGGAGCGAGCGCCGAGCTCGGTGTAGCGGGCGTACTGGGCGACGGCGAGCGGATGGCGATCGGGCGAGCGCAGCGCGTACTGCGTGAGTTCGAGCATCGCCTGCTCGTGCTCGGGGTCGGCGCGGAGGTGGTCGAAGTAGCGCAGCAGCCCGGCCTCGAGCATGTCGCGGATGTCGTGCCCCTGGAGATCGTCGGGCAGCACCGCCTCCTGCTCGCGGGCGACGACCGTCGTGATGAGTTCGTCGATGAGCTCGTCGCGCGAGTCGAACGCGTAGTGGAAGCTCGCGAGCGACATGCCGGCCTCGGCGACGATCGCACGGGTGGTGGCATGGGCGATTCCGCGCTGGGACACGACACGGAGTGCCGCCTGCACGAGCGCGGCGCGCCGTTCTGAAGCGGGGATGCGGGCCATGCGACTCCTTCGACACCATCGACGACTGAAGTGGGACGATCGTCCCAGTCGCATCAGTATGCACGAAAACCGTTACGCTCGCAGCATGCGCCTCGGAGTTCTCGACGTCGGTTCCAACACGGTGCACTTGCTGGTCGTCGAAGCGCACCCCGGCGCACGCCCCATACCGACAGCCTCGCACAAGTCGGTGCTGCGGCTCATGCGCTACCTCGAGCCCGACGGGGCCATCAGCGAGGAGGGCGTCGCCGCCATCGTCGCCGCGGTCGGCGGAGCGGCATCCGCAGCGCGAGAGGCCGGCATCGAGGAGCTGCTCGCGTTCGCGACCTCGGCCATCCGCGAGGCGGCGAACGGCGAAGACGTGCTCGACCTCGTCGAACGCGACACCGGCGTGCGGCTGCAGGTGCTCTCGGGCGACGACGAGTCGCGGCTCACCTACCTCGCCGTGCGCCGGTGGTACGGCTGGTCGGCCGGGCGCCTGCTGCTCTTCGACATCGGCGGCGGCTCGCTCGAGATCGCGCAGGGCATCGACGAGGTACCGGATGTCGCGCGGTCGCTGCCCCTCGGCGCGGGGCGCTCGACCATCTCGTTCCTGCCCGACGACCCGCCCTCCCTCGAACAGGTCGCGCGCCTGCGCGCCCATGCGCGCGAGGTGCTCGCCGAGGCCGTCGAGCCGTTCAAGGCCCTGCCGTCGCCGAACCACGTCGTCGGCTCGTCGAAGACCATCCGCTCGCTCGCCCGGCTCGCCGGGAGCGTCGAAGACGGCTTCGGCGACACCGAGCGCAGCATCCTGACCCGCGACGGCCTCGACGACTGGACTCCGCGGCTCGCGCGCATCCCCGCCGACGCGCGGCCGGCGCTGCCCGGCATCACGGCCGACCGCACGTTCCAGATCGTGGCGGGCGCCGTCGTGCTCTCCGAGACCATGCGCGCCTTCGGCGTCGACGAGCTCGAGGTGTCGCCGTGGGCGCTCCGCGAGGGGCTCATCCTCCGGCGCCTCGACCGGCTGAGCTGACGCCGGAGCGACCCGATGTGCCGGCACGCTGCACTCCGACACGCTGGACATCGATCAGGAATGGAGAAGCGCGAGGCATTCGCCCCCGCTTAGCCTGACATCGACGGCCCGCCACGCGGCGGCGACGATGAGGATCCGAGGAAGGACCACGAGATGGCGAAGGCAGATACGTCCCAAGGACTGAGCAAGGAAGAGCGCGACGCCGTCAGGCAGCGCGCGAAGGAACTCCGCGACCAGGAGAAGGCCGGCAAGAACCGGGCGGCCGGCGACAAGGCGGTGCTCGACGCCATCGCCGAGATGGAGCCCGCGGACAAGTCGCTCGCCGAGGGCCTCTACAAGGTCGTCACCGAGGTCGCACCCGACCTCGTGCCGAAGACGTATTACGGGATGCCGGGCTTCGCGAACGCCGAGGGCAAGATCGTCGTCTTCATCCAGGCCGCCGCGAAGTTCAAGACCCGCTACGCGACCATCGGCTTCGAGGATCGGGCGAATCTCGACGACGGCGACCTGTGGCCCATCGGTTTCGCGGTGCGCAACTGGACACCCGCGGTCGAGGCGAAGGTCACCGAGATCGTGCGCAAGGCCGTCAGCTGACGTGACCGCGCGAGCCTCCACGAGCCGCATGCGGCTCAGGGGCTCGCGCGGCGCTCCAGGGCCTCGATGACGGTCTCGGCGATGTCGAGGTCGTAGAGCCGCTCGACGCTCTGGAACCCGCCGGGACTCTCCGCGTTGATCTCCACCACGTGGCCGCCGATCACGTCGATGCCCACGAGGAACATGCCGTCGGCGACGAGCTTGGCGCCCATGGCCTCGACGATGCCGAGCTCGACCTCGCCGATCTCGAGCGGCACCGACCGACCGCCGGTGCTGATGTTGGCGCGCGGGTCGTTGCCGGTGGGCACGCGCCGGAAGGCGGCCGGCCTGCCGTCGCGCTCGAGGATGCGGCCTTCGAGCAGGAAGATCCGGGCGTCGCCGTCCTCGGCTCCGTCGATGAACTCCTGGATGATGGCGTAGCCGTCCTGCAGGACCGCCTCCGTCATCTGCGCGAGGTTGGTCTCCCCCGGGCCGTCGATCATGAAGACGTTGCGTCCCTTGGCCCCGTACAGCGGTTTGACGACGCAGTGGCCGACCTCGTCCACGAACCGCTCGATCGCCTGCTTGTTCCGTGTCACGAGCGACCGGGGCCTGACCGTCTCGGGGAACTCCTCCAGGTAGAGCTTGCTGGTCGCGCGATGCAGGGTGTCCGGGTCGTTCACCACCGTCACGCCTCGCTCCGCGAGCATCTGTCCGAACACCACGCCCATCGGGCTGGCCCAGGGACGCTCCTGCAGGTCGTCGATCGACTCGTTGCGCAGGACGAGCGCATCCAGGTCGTCCATCACGATCCGCTCGGCGTCGCGCGCCTTGATGCGCTTCATGAAGCTCGCGAGGGTGTCGTCGCTCTCCCACCTCGCAGCGCGAGCCATGGCCGCGAAGAGTCCGTCGCTGCTGCCGAGCTCGAGGTCTCCGACGCCGATGTACCAGGTCTCGTGGCCTCCCCTGGCTGCGGCCCTGGCGAGTCGCGTGGTCGTGTACTCGTCGACCTCGGTATCGACGTCGTTGACGAGGAATGCCAGTCTCATGCCGCCACGTCTCCCTCGTAGAGGTCGGTCACCTGCGCGCCCGCGCGCAGTTTCTCCAGGCGCTCCCGTGCACCGGGCACGTCGAGCCAGCGCGGCCGAACCCACGGTGGGTGGAGCACCTCGCGGTCGAGCAGGTCCTGCACCAGGGGGATGTGGTCGAGCGCGAGCTTTCCCACGAGCAGCACGTCGAGCGTGCTGCCCTCAGCCAGGGCGTCGATGATGCGCGTGATGCCCCGCAGGTAGATCGCGTCCTTCACCGAGCCCCCTCCGACGACGACCCGGATGGCGATCGACCACGCGGTGCGCGCCGGGATGCGATGGTCGGCTCGCAGCGACTCGAAGATCTCGACGAAGCCTGCACCCTCGAGCATCTTGCCGACGGCGACCACTCGCGCCGCGAGCACGCGCAGCCGCCGCGGGTCCAACCCGCCGGTCAGGTACTCGGCGAGCACGGCGAGGCCCTCCTGCGTCTCGTCGTAGCCGGGCAGGCCGATGGTCAACAGCTTCAGCGGCTGCCGGGCACCGTTCTGGAAGGTGACGACGTGGGTGCCGACCTCGTGGTGGAGCAGCGCTTCGACCCGGTCGGCCCGGAAGGCGGCGGACTCCGGGATGAGCAGGCTCCCGAACGACACCATCAGCTCGGAGACGTCGTCCCGCACCTCGACACGAACAGGGAAGTCGGGGTACACGGCGCGGTAGCGCTCGAACTCCGCACGGGCGGCGTCGGCGAAAGCCCCGGCCGTGACGGTCTGGGTGCTGGGCGCCTGCGGGGGGATCGTCTCGAGCAGCTCCTCCGCCGCAGCCGCCAGCGGAGGGGCCACGGTTCCGTACAGCTGGAGCGAGCCGTAGAGGAACCGTGACGTGTCGCGGTCCTCCAGCGCGGTGATCTGCCGGGCGATCTCGTCCCGCTTCGCCCGGAAGAGCGTGTGCAGCGCCGGATCGTCGACGTTCTCGACCTCGAGGTCGTACAGGTCCCGCTGCGCCAGGTCGGGGTCGAAGTCCAACGGTCGCAGCCGCAGCGTCGGGGCCGTGCCGAAGTCGCTGCGTTCGAAGTCCGCCCACGCCTCGGCGGCATTGAGGGGCGTGGTGTTGACGAGCAGGTTCACCCGTCGCTCGATCTCGGTGAGTCGGGCGTCGATGTCGAGCGCGGGTGCCAGCCGCTCCGGGTATGACGACATGTCACGAAGATACCAACGCGTGCCGGTGGTTCCCACCCCCTTGCGCGGCCGAGCTTCTTCGGTGCTCCCGCTGGGATTCGAACCCAGACTGAGGCGAGTTTAAGTCGCCTGCCTCTGCCGATTGGGCTACGGGAGCGCGGCGCCGCCCCGAAGGGCGACGCCGCGTCACAGCCTAGTCAGGGGACGTCGCTACTTGGCGGCGACGGCCTCCTGCTTCGCCGGCTTCTCCGACTTCGCGGGTGAGGCAGCGGGCGCGGGCGCCTCGACGGCCGGCGGCTTCGGACGAGCGGCGAACAGCTCGAACTGGGCGCGCGGCTGCTGAACGGCGCTCAGCGAGACGATGTCGCGGCCGAGCCAGAAGTTGTTCCACCAGCCCCAGAAGACGCGGAACTTGCGTTCCCAGCTGGGCATCGCCAGACCGTGGTAGCCGCGGTGCGCGAACCAGGCCGGGAGGCCCTTGATCGCGAGCTTGCCCGACTGGAAGACGCCCGAGCCGACGCCGAGGCCGGCGACCGCACCCAGGTTCTTGTGGAAGTACTGCTTCGGCTCCTCGCCGCGCAGGACCGCGACGATGTTCTTCGCGAGCAGCTTGCCCTGACGCACGGCGTGCTGCGCGTTCGGCACGCAGTAGCCGCCGACGCCGCCGCCGGTGAGGTCGGGGACGGCGGCGATGTCGCCGGCGGCCCAGGCGTCGGCCACGAAGTCGTCGTCGTCGCCGACGCGCAGGTCGGCACGGGTCTTGATGCGGCCGCGCTCCTCGACGGGGAGGTCGCTCGAACGCACGATCGCCGGGTTCGCCATGACACCGGCGGTCCAGACGATGAGGTCGGTCTCGAAGCTCTCACCGGTCGACAGCTCGATGACGCCGTCGACCGCGCTCGTGAGCTGCGTGTCGAGGTGGATCTCGGCGCCGCGCTGAGCGAGGTGCTTGATGACCCAGTGGCTCGTCTCGAGCGACACCTCGGGCATGATGCGACCCATGGCCTCGATGAGGTGGAAGTGCGTCTCGTCGAACGTGAGCTGCGGGTAGTACTCGAGCAGCGAGCTCGCGAACGAGCGGAGCTCGGCGAACACCTCGATGCCGGCGAAGCCGCCGCCGACGACCACGAAGGTGAGCAGGCGCTCACGCTCGGGGCCCGGGGGGAGGTTCGAGGCCTTGTCGAAGTTCGTGAGCACGCGGTCGCGGATCGCGACGGCCTCTTCGACCGACTTCAGGCCGATCGCGTTGTCGGCGATGCCCGGGATCGGGAAGGTGCGCGACACGGCGCCGCCGGTGACCACGACGACGTCGTAGTCGAACTGCCACGGCTCACCGAGTTCGGGCGTGATCGTCGCGGTCTTGGCCGCGTGATCGATGTGCGTGACCTTCGCGGTCACCACGTTGGTCTTCTTCAGGTGGCGACGCTGCGCGACCACCGAGTGGCGGGGCTCGATCGACCCTGCAGCGACCTCGGGAAGGAAGGGCTGGTACGTCATGTACGGCAGCGGGTCGACGATCGTGACCTCTGCCTCGCCGGCGCGCAACCACTTCTCGAGCTTCCACGCCGTGTAGAACCCCGCATAGCCACCGCCGACGATGAGAATCTTGGGCACGGTGAATGGACTCCTCAGTTTTGGGACGTGCGGGCTGATTTGCGTGCGATCACTGCTCGCGAATGCGGACAGTCCGCTTGGTATGCCGAGTGGCGCCGATGCCCAACAGCGCTGCTAGCGTACCAAACCCTGCGACCAGTGAGAGCGGCACCGTGATGTAGGCCAGCGTCCACTGGGTCGGAAGGAGCGTCTGCGCACCGTCGGATCGAGGCAACGGCGGGTCGGCGATCGGCACGATGGGCTGGTCGACGCTGCTGCCCTCATCGGGCGCCTCGACCTCGGCACGCCGATGCAGCGTGATCCAGTCGGCCAGGCTGCCGAGCGGATTCTCGTCCACCTTCGGGACATTCGACTCGAGCGCGGCCACCGGATCGATGAGGCCGTACCCGTAGAGGGCACTCGGCACCGTCTGGCCGTTGGGGTCTGCCGTCGTGATGAGTCGGTTGATGACGTTCGCCGCGTCGAGGTCGGGGTATTCGGAGCGGATCAGCGCGACGAGGCCGGTCACGATCGGGGCGGCACCGCTCGTGCCGTCCCACTGCACGTGGCTGCCGTCGGGCAGCACGCCGACGAGGTCTTCGCTGGGTGCGGCCACCGCGATCGTGATGCCCTGCGAACTCGCGTCGAGGCTCGCGTTCTTGGCCTTGTCGACACCGGCGACGGTCAGCACGCCGGGAATCGTGGCGGGCGCCCCGACCTGGCTCGTGCCGCTGCCCCGGTTGCCCGCGGCCGCGACGATGACGACATCGTGGTCGAAGGCGTACATGAACGCGTCGTCCCAGCTCTCGGGCCAATCGGGGGTGTTGCGCGTGAGCGACATATTGATGACGTCGGCGCCGTTGTCGACCGCCCATCGCACCGCCTCGGCGATCTGGTCGTCGTTCGACTTCGCAGCGCCCGTGTCCTGGCCGAATGCCACCGAGACCGTGAGCAGGTCGGCCTCGGGCGCCGTGCCGATGACCCCGCTGCCCTCCCCCGTGCCGCGACCGGCGAGCAAGCCCGCGACCATGGTGCCGTGGGTGTCGTCGTCCCCGACGGGCGTCTGGCCGTCGGGGGTGCCGAGGCCCGAGACATCCGTGCCGCCGACGACGGTGCCGCGGAGCTCGGCGACGTTGCCGTTGACGCCCGTGTCGATGACGGCGACCGTGACGCCGTCGCCCTTCGTGGTGTTCCACGCCGTCGTGAAGCCGTAGTCGGCGAGCCAGTACTCGTAGTCGCGCACGAGGTCGGCTCGCGCGGCCCCGGCTCCCGCGAGCGCGAGCATCGTCGCCGCCGCGAGCGTCGCGGTGGCGCGCACGACGAACGCCAGCGGGCGGCGGGCGCGACCGGATCGCCCGGAACGCGAGGCGCGTTCGGAGCGGTGCGGGCGCGTCGACGGGTTCACTCGATGGGCTCCTCGGCGGTCTCGAGCGAGGGCGCCTCGTCGACGCCGTAGTCGGGACAGCGGCAGACGTCGGGCGACCAGGTCGAGCGCTCGAGCGCGATGTCGCCCATCGGGTTCACCCCGGGGCCGGCGGCGAGCGAATGCGCGACGAGCGCGTGCAGGCACTTCACGCGCGTGGGCATGCCGCCCGCGGAGATTCCGGCGAGCTCGGGCACGACGGCGATCGACTCGCGGTCGGCGAGGTAGTCGCGATGGGCGCGGCCGTAGGCCTCGGCGACGTCGGCGTCGGCAGCCAGGAGTTCGGTGCACTCGACCATGAGCTGGGCGGCCTCGAGGAACGACATCGCGGCGGTCGCCGTCGGGTGCGAGAGGTAGTAGAAGGTCGGGAACGGCGTGCCGTCGGTCAGGCGCGGCGCCGTGGCGACGACCGTGGGAGCGCCGCACACGCAGCGCGCCGCGATGCCGACGACGTCGCGCGCCGGGCGTCCGAGCTGCGCCGAGACGATGCGCACGTCGCGCTCGCTCACCGGTTCGAAGGGCGGGCGGGTCATCGGGTCTCCTCGGCGGGTGGGGCGGCGGGCGGCGGGGTCGTGGGATCGGTGGCCGGGTCGGTCGGCGGCACCGCGTCGGGGGCGAGGCCCGCGGTGAACACCGAGTCGAGCAGGGTGGTCATCCAGTCGCCCTTCGATTCGGTCACGTCGGCCGAGACCTCGGCCGTGGCATCCGCCTTCGCCGCTGCCGTTCGGTCGTCGATGACGAGGTAGCTCACCTCGCCCGGCATCACGTAGTACAGGCGCTCGCGCGCCTGGGTCACGATGAACGTGTCGTCGTTCCAGCGCTCGCGCTCGGCGCGCAGGCGCTGGACCTCCTCCTCCTGTGCGGAGACGGCGGCGCGGAGCTCGGCGATCTGCTGCCGCTGCTGTGCGAACGCCGCGATCGTCGGCGCGAGCACCACGACGGCGAGCACGAGTACTCCCATCATGATGAGGGAGAAACCTGAGAATCGGATGCCGCTGAGCCAGCCCGAACGGGCGGCGGCGCCCTGCTGGTCGGGACTCCGACCGGCCGCGGGCGCCGAGGGCTTCCTGCCCGTGCCGGAGGCGACCTTCGCGGATGCACTCGGCTTCGCCGAGGACGCCTTCGCGGAGGACGCCTTCGCGGAGGTCGACTTCGCGGAGGTCGACTTCGCGGAGGTCGACTTCGCGGAGGTCGACTTCGCGGTGTCCGGCTTCGCGGTCGACGCCTTCGAGCCGGCGGCAGGCGTCGCGCCGCGCTTCGCAGCGGGCTTCGGGGTGGGCACGGTCGGACGCTTGGGAACGCGGCCGGAGCGACCGGTGTCGTCTCGCATCGCCCCTCCTCGTCATGCCACCCGGATACGCGTGACGGGGGCGGCCACTCGGCCGCCCCCGTCACATGCGATGCTGCTCAGGCCGTGTAGCGGGGGAACGCCGTGCGGCCGGCGTACACCGCGGCCTCACCGAGTTCCTCTTCGATCCTCAGAAGCTGATTGTACTTGGCGACCCGCTCGCTCCGGGCGGGCGCGCCCGTCTTGATCTGACCGCAGTCGGTCGCGACGGCGAGGTCGGCGATCGTCGTGTCCTCGGTCTCACCAGAACGGTGCGACATGACGGCGGTGTAGCCCGAGCGCTGCGCGAGGGTCACGGCGTCGAGGGTCTCGGTCAGGGTGCCGATCTGGTTCACCTTGACGAGGATCGAGTTGCCGGTCTTCTTCGCGATGCCCTCGGCGAGGCGCTTCGGGTTGGTGACGAAGAGGTCGTCGCCGACGAGCTGCAGCTTCGTGCCGAGCTCGGCGGTGAGGGCGGCCCATCCGTCCCAGTCGGACTCGTCGAGCGGGTCCTCGATCGACACGAGCGGGTACGCGGCGGCGAGCTCGGCGTAGTACGCGTTCATCTCGGCCGACGTGCGGTCCTTGCCCTCGAACTTGTAGACGCCGTTCTCGTAGAACTCGCTCGCCGCGACATCGAGGCCGAGCGCGAGGTCGGTGCCGAGCGTGAAGCCGGCCTTCTCGATCGCCTCGGAGATGAAGTCGAGCGCCGCGCGGTTGTGCGCGAAGTCGGGAGCGAAGCCGCCCTCGTCGCCGAGGCCGGTCGAGAGGCCCTTGGCCTTCAGCAGGCTCTTCAGCGCGTGGTAGGTCTCGACGCCCCAGCGGAGCCCCTCGGAGTAGCTCGGCGCGCCGATCGGCAGCACCATGAACTCCTGGATGTCGACGCCGGTGTCGGCGTGCGCACCGCCGTTGATGATGTTCATCATCGGCACGGGCAGCACGTGGGCGTTCGGGCCGCCGAGGTAGCGGAAGAGCGGCAGGTCGGCCGAGTCGGCCGCGGCCTTCGCGACCGCGAGGCTCACGCCGAGGATGGCGTTGGCGCCGAGCCGGCTCTTGTTGTCGGTGCCGTCGGCCTCGATGAGGGCGGCGTCGACGAGGCGCTGGTCGGCGGCGTCGAGGTCTTCGATGGCGGGGCCGAGGTCGTCGAGCACGGCGTCGACGGCCTTCTGCACGCCCTTGCCGAGGTAGCGGTCGTTGTCGCCGTCGCGCAGCTCGTACGCCTCGAAGGCACCGGTCGATGCGCCCGAGGGCACCGCGGCGCGGGCCAGCGAGCCGTCGTCGAGCAGCACCTCGACCTCGACGGTCGGGTTGCCGCGCGAGTCGAGAATCTCGCGTGCGCCTACAGCTTCGATGATTGCCACAGTGAACTCCTCTGTGATGGGTGGGTATGCAGCGGATGACCCCGTCGTGATCCGCCAGCCAGTCTAGAGGTCGAGGATGTCTCGTGCTTGCGGCGCGAGAGCTACTCGCCCAGCTCGCGGAACGCGAGCGACGCGGCATCCGTCGTCTCGGCGCCGACCTGCGCGAAGGCGTCGAATCCGTCGGCGGTCACCCGGTCGAGCAGGGCGCGCAGGTTCTTCACGCGGCGCTCGAGACGCACACGAGCACCGGATGCCACGAGCTCCTGCTTCAGCGCGAGCAGGCGCCCGGCCGGGACATCCGCGTCGTAGACGAGCACGACCGCGCGCGGGCGCTCCTCGTCGCGCACGGCGAGCAGGTCGACGATGCGCTCGAAGCCGATCGAGAAGCCGCACGCGGGCACCTCCTGGCCGAGGAAGCGGCCGATCATGCCGTCGTACCGGCCGCCGCCGCCGAGCGAGTAGCCGTAGTCGGGGTGCGCGATCTCGAAGATCGTGCCCGTGTAGTAGCCCATGCCGCGCACGAGGGTGGGATCGAACTCGATGGCCGCGTCGGGCAGCGCTGCGCGCAGCGCGAGCAGGTCGGCGTAGGCGTCGCGGTCGAGCCAGCTCGGCGGCGGAACGACGCCGTCGGCGAGGTGCCAGTCGGCATTCGTGAGCGCCTCGAGCTCGGCCGCGACATCCGCATCGCCCGTGACGATGCCGAGCTCGGCGAGCTCGGCCGCTACTCCCCCGGTGCCGATCTTGTCGAGCTTGTCGATCGTGATGAGTGCTCGCTCGCGCAGTTCGTCGGGCACGCCCCACGAGCCGAGGATGCCGGCGAGGATGCGCCGGTCGTTGAGACGGACCGTGCACCCCGAGAGGCCGAGCGCGTCGAGCGTCGCGACGGTCGCGGTGAGCAGTTCGAGCTCGGCGAGCGAGCCCGCCTCGCCGATGATGTCGATGTCGCACTGCACGAACTGGCGGTAACGGCCCTTCTGCGGGCGCTCGGCGCGCCACACCGGCGCGATCTGGATCGAGCGGAACACGGGCGGGAGCGCAGCCCGGTGCGTCGCGTAGAACCGGGCGAGCGGCACCGTGAGGTCGTAGCGCAAGCCGAGGTCGGCGAGCGAGAGCGCGTCGCCGGATGCCGCGGCTCGCGCGAGGTCGTCGGCGCTGAGTGCGCGCTTCATGACGGCGAAGGCGAGCTTCTCGTTGTCGCCGCCGAGACCGGCGTGGAGGCGCGACGAGTCCTCCATCACGGGCGTCTCGATCTCGTCGAAGCCGTGCGCCGCGTACACCCCGCGGATCACGCCGAGTGCGTGCTCGCGACGGGCCTTCTCGGCCGGGAGGAAGTCGCGCATGCCGCGCGGAGGGGTGACGGATGCAGCCATGGCGACCATTCTTCCAGCACGCGGGCGTCGGCCACTGCGCTTGAGGCGACGGGTCGGCTCAGCCTGCGTCGAGCTCGATCCCCTTCGCCGCCGCCGCCCTCCGCAGCGCGTCGGCCTCGTCGATGCCGACCGCGACGTAGATGCGGAGCCCGTCGGCATCGTCGCGCACGAGGTACTCGACGTCGCTCGTGACGATCAGCTCGTCGTCCGCGTCGAGGTAGCTCCAGCGCACGCGCACCAGCGACAGCACGTCGGTGAGCGAGCTCACCGCCCGCAGCTCGGGCACGATCCCCGCGAAGCCGAGCCGGCGATAGAGCGGATACGACGACGAGAGCCCGGCCGCCATGTCGGCGCGGCTCTCGAGCGCGCCCGCGAAGTCGTCGGTGATCACCATGCCCGGCAGCCCCCAGAGCCGCGCGGTGGCATCGGCGTCGAAGTCGCGCTGCGCCTCGCCGTACGCGTCGAAGAACTCCTCGAGCCGCCAGTCCTCGATGCCCATGCGTCCTCCCTCGGGAGTCGGGTTCCGTCCGACGGTACGCCTGCGCCGAGGCATCCGCGAGCGTCGCGTCGGCGCGTCAGCCGGTGCGCGACGCCTCGGCGCCGCGCACCTCATCCTCGAGGGCGCGCACGGCGGTGCGCAATGCCCGTTCGGCGTCGAGGCCCTGCGAACGGGCGGATGCCACGAGGCCGAGCAACTGTCGGCCGAGCTCGTCCTCCGTCGCGGGCGAGGCGAGCGCCGAGGCATCCGTCACGCCCACCTTCTCGGCCTTGCCGAGCACCTTCTGCGCGAGCGCGAGCGCCGGCATGCCGCGCGGGATGCCGTCGAGCACGCTCGTGCGGTGCGGCTTCTCATCGGCCTTCAGGTCGTCCCAGAAGGCGACCACGTCGGCTGCGGTCTCGGCCTCTCGATCGCCGAAGACATGCGGATGCCGCGACACCATCTTGGCCGTCATGTGACGGGCGACGTCGTCGATGTCGAAGCGCTCGCCGTCGGTATGGGCGGCGAGGTCGGCGTGGAAGAGCACTTGGTAGAGCACGTCGCCGAGCTCCTCGATCATCTCTTCGCGACTGCCCGACTCGATCGCGTCGATGAGTTCCCAGCTCTCCTCCACGAGGTACTGCACGAGGCTCTCGTGGGTCTGGTCCGCATCCCATGGGCACCCGCCCGGTGCACGGAGGAGAGCCACCGTGTCGATGAGTTCGTCCAGTCCGGGGTGCGCTGCGCTCATACCGGCAGCCTAGGTGGCGTCGGTCGGAAACGCGTCGTTCGGATCGGCCCTCCGAGCGGGCCTCAGTGCACGACGGCGAGGAGCACGCCCACCCCGATGAACAGCGATCCGAAGACGCTGTTCAGCACGCGCTGGCCGCGCACCGAACGGGTGAACCTCCGCAGGCCGTGCGCCGCCACCGCGAAGAAGCCCCACATCACGATCACGTCGACCACCACGACCGTCAGCCCGACGATCAGGTATTGCGGCAGGAGCGGCAGCTCGGGACGGATGAACTGCGGCAGGAAGGCGAGGAAGAAGACGATCGCCTTCGGATTCAGGAGATTCACCCAGAGGCCCCTGCGGAACATCGACCAGCGCGACTCCGCGCTCCCGGCTGGCGCCTGCCGCGCGTCATCCGGTTCGCCTTCGTTCGTGTCGACGCCGTCGGCGTCGCCCTCGCCGTCCTCCGCGCGGCCGTCGTCAGCGGCGGCCGGCGGCTGCGGCTTCGCGAGCAGTTGCCGGATGCCGAGGTACACGAGGTACGCGGCTCCCGCGTACCGGATCACCTCGAACGCGATGGGCGACCCCGCGACGAGGACGCCGAGGCCGGCGGCGACGATCAGGATGTGCACGATGAGGGCGGCCTGCTGGCCGAGGATGCCCCAGATCGAGCGCCGGAAGCCCACGTTCAGGGAGTTGCCCATCGTGTTGATCGCGCCCGCGCCCGGGGTGAAGCTGATGACGAAGCACGCGGCGAGGAGCGTCGCCCAGAGCGAGAGTTGCACCGCACCAGCGTAGGCGTGGAGGGCCCAGCGCAGGCGCGCCGCCCGGGTGGAATGCCCGTCGCCCGTAGACTGCCACGAGGAGCGCCGGGAAGTCTGGTCGGCCGACGGGAGACCGTCGTCACTGTTCCGCCTTGTCGCACGCGCTTCCCACGCAGCTCGTGCACGCGACTTCCAGGAGTCCGATATGAACTTCCTCCGCTCCGAGCGATGGGCCGCCGCCCTCCTCCTCATCGCCGCCGTGCTGGGCCTCCTGGTCGCGAACCTCTCGTTCGGGCCGGCGCTCATCGACCTCAAGAACGAGCACATCGACCTGCCCTGGCTCGGCCTCGACCTCTCGACCGGCCACTGGATCAGCGACGGACTGCTCGCGATCTTCTTCTTCATCGTCGCGGTCGAGCTGAAGCGCGAACTCGTCATCGGCGAGCTCAACAGCCTGTCGAAGGCCCTGCTGCCGGCGATCGCCGCGGTCGGCGGGGTCGTCGTGCCCGCCCTCATCTTCTTCGCCTTCACGGCCGGCACCGAGACGGTCGACGGATGGCCCATCCCCACCGCGACCGACATCGCCTTCGCCCTCGGGGTGCTCGCGATGTTCGGCACTTGGATCCCGACACGAGTGCGGGTGTTCCTCCTCGCCCTCGCCGTGCTCGACGACCTCATCGCGATCCTGATCATCGCCTTCTTCTTCACCGCCGACGCCGACCTCGCCTCGCTCGGCTTCGCGGGCATCGCCATCGCCCTGTTCGGCGCCGTGAGCCGCATCATGAAGCCGCGCTCGGCGTGGATCCTCTCGCGAAAGCCGCAGTGGCCGATCGTGGTCGTGCTGATCGTGCTCGGCGTGCTCGCGTGGTACTTCGTCTACCAGTCGGGGGTGCACGCGACGATCGCGGGCGTAGCCCTCGGCCTCGTCATGGCCCGCCGTCCCGGCGGGCGGGCGGTGCACACCCTCGAGCCGTGGTCGAACGGCGTGATCCTGCCGCTCTTCGCGTTCTCGGCGGCGATGGTCGCCGTGCCGCAGGTGCAGCCGAGCGAGCTCGACCCCGCGTTCTGGGGCATCCTCATCGGGCTGCCGGTCGGCAAGATCGTGGGCATCATGCTCGCGGGCGGCCTCGGTGCGCTCGTCGTGCGTCGGCGAACGGGCACCCCGCTGACGCTCGGCGACCTCTTCGTCATCGGTGCGCTCGGCGGCATCGGCTTCACGGTGTCGCTGCTCATGAACGAGTTGGCGTTCGTCGGGCTGCCCGAGGTCGCCGACGAGGGCACCCTCGCCGTGCTGCTCGGCTCGGGCATCGCGATCGTCGTCTCGGCGATCGTCGTGAGTCTGCGCTCGCGCCACTACAAGCGGCACGGCGGCCACGCCGGCGTCGGCGGGGCGTTCTCGCGCTGAGCCGACCCGCGCTCGCACGGACATCTGCGCAATCTCGGAGCCATCCGACGGTTCGGGTCCGAAGCTGTGCGGATCTCCGATCGTGTGGCAGACCGTGGCCTGTGGCCTGTGGCCTGTGGCGGACCGTGGCCTGTGGTGGACCGTGGCCTGTGGCCCGTGGCCTGTGGCCTGTGGCCTGTGGCCTGTGGCCTGTGGCCTGTGGCGGACCGTGGCCTGTGGTGGGTGAGCGGGGGGCGGGGCGATGCACCAGACTGGATGGATGAGCGACCGCACGCCCGCCGCCCGATTCCTTCGCGCCGAGCTGCACGAGATCCGCCGTCGCGGGCTCGGCAAGGCGTGGCACGCCGCACTGCTCATCGCGGGCGAGGCGACGGGTCTCGGTGGGCCGTCGGTCGCCGATCTCGTCGTGCTGCGCACGAGTACCGATGCTCCGGTGATCCGCACGCGCGCCGGATCGCTCGACGAGGCCGATGCCCTGCTGCGGGCGATCAACACCGACCTCGAGCAGATGTCGGTCGAGGAGTTCCTCGCCGAGTGGGGCCACCTGAAGGTCTAGCCGACGGCCCTGTCGAGCTGCTTCACCACGATCTCGGAGCTCTGCGCAGGTTCGGATCCGCGGGCGGCTCGGATCCGAGATCGCGCCGATCTCCGATCCTGTGGCGGCAGCCGGACGCCACGGCGGAGTCAGCTGCCAGGAGCGGCGGTGGACGCCTGCCCCGCGGCATCCGTCGCCGGAGCCTCGGGAATCGGGAAGATCGCGATGATGAGTCGCGACACCCAGTCGATGAGGTCGGCGTCGCTCGGCAGCTCGCCGTTCGTGACGGGGAACGGCACGAGGATCACGTCGTTCTGGGCGAAGTGCTTGGCGCCCGGGTACATGCGCTCGAGGCGCACGCGGCGCGAGTCGGGGATGTTCGCGGGCGCGATGCGGAGCTTCGATCCGGTCGCGATGACGTCGGAGAGGCCTGCCCGCTGCGCCTCGCGGCGGAGCCGGGAGATCGCCACGAGGTGCTTGACCTGCTCGGGCGGCTCGCCGTAGCGGTCGACGAGTTCGTCGACGACCTGGTCGATCTGGCCGTCCTTCGCGGCCGGACCGCTCGCGGCCGACAGTTTCTGGTAGGCCTCGAGCCGCAGCCGCTCGGAGTCGACGTAGTCCTCGGGGATGTGCGCATCGACGGGCAGCTCGAGCCGCAGCTCGGTCTGACCGGTGGCGACGTCGCCGCGGAACGCCGAGACGGCCTCGCCGATCATGCGGAGGTAGAGGTCGAAGCCGACGCCCGCGATGTGGCCCGCCTGCTCGGCGCCGAGCAGGTTGCCCGCGCCGCGGATCTCGAGGTCTTTCAGGGCGACCTGCATGCCGCTGCCGAGCTCGTTGTTGGCGGCGATCGTCGAGAGCCGGTCGTGCGCGGTCTCGGAGAGCGGCTTCGCCGGGTCGTAGAGGAAGTAGCCGTAGGCGCGCTCGCGGCCTCGACCGACCCGACCGCGCAGCTGGTGCAGCTGGCTGAGCCCGTACTTGTCGGCCCGGTCGATGATGATCGTGTTCGCATTCGTGATGTCGAGGCCGGTCTCGATGATGGTCGTCGAGACCAACACGTCGAACTTGCGCTCCCAGAAGTCGTTCACGATCTGCTCGAGCACGTGCTCGTTGAGCTGTCCGTGGGCGACGGCGATGCGCGCCTCCGGCACGAGCTCGGCGAGCTGCGCCGCGACCCGGTTGATCGACGACACCCGGTTGTGCACGAAGAACACCTGGCCCTCGCGGAGCATCTCGCGACGGATCGCCGCGGCCACCTGCTGGTCGGAGTACGGCCCCACGAAGGTGAGGATGGGGTGACGGTCTTCGGGCGGGGTCGCGAGCGTCGACATCTCGCGGATGCCGGTGACCGCCATCTCGAGCGATCGCGGGATCGGCGTCGCGCTCATCGCGAGGATGTCGACGTTGGTCTTCAGCTTCTTCAGCGCGTCCTTGTGCTCGACGCCGAATCGCTGCTCCTCGTCGATGATGACGAGGCCGACGTCTTTGAACGTCACCTTCTCGGTGAGGATGCGGTGCGTGCCGATGACCATGTCGACGGTGCCGTCGGCGAGCCCGGCGATCGTGTCGCGCGCCTCCTTGTCGGACTGGAACCGGCTGAGGGCGCGCACGTGCACGGGGAAGCCCGCGTAGCGCTCGGTGAACGTCTCGAGGTGCTGCTTGACGAGGAGCGTCGTCGGCACGAGCATCGCGACCTGCTTGCCCTCCTGGATCGCCTTGAAGGCGGCGCGCACCGCGACCTCGGTCTTGCCGAAGCCGACGTCGCCGGCGAGCAGGCGGTCCATCGGGATCGACCGTTCCATGTCGGCCTTGACCTCGTCGATCGTCTGCAGCTGGTCGGGCGTCTCGGTGAACGGGAACGCCTCCTCGAGCTCGTGCTGCCATGGGGTGTCGGGGCCGAACGCGTGACCCTTCGACGCCATGCGGGCCGAGTAGAGCTTCACGAGCGAGACGGCGATGTCGCGCACGGCCTTGCGCGCCTTGCCCTTGGCCTGCGCCCAGTCGCTGCCGCCCATCTTGGAGAGCGACGGCGCCTCGCCGCCCACATACCGCGAGAGCAGGTCGAGCTGGTCGGTCGGCACGAAGAGCCGGTCTCCCGCGTGCCCGCGCTTCGACGGCGCGTACTCGATGACGAGGTACTCGCGCACCGCGGTCGGTTGCTGCTGGATGCCCGCGGTGCGGCTCGGACCGGTCGGCCGCGCGCCCGTCGCGACCTCGCGCTGCACCATCTCGATGAACTTGCCGATGCCGTGCGTCTGGTGCACGACGAAGTCGCCGGCCTTCAGCTGCAGCGGGTCGACGACGTTGCGGCGCCGGCTCGCGAGCTTCTTGCCCTGGCGTGCGTCGTAGCCGGCGGCACGGCCGTAGAACTCGGACTCGGCGAGCAGCCCGAGCTTGACCCCCGGCACCTCGTAGCCGTGAGCGGCGTCGGCCTGCACGAGGTATGCGACACCGGGTTCGAGTTCGGCGGGCACGTCGTCGACGAGCCGGGCCGCGAGGCCGGCCTCGGCGAGCACGTCGCGTGCGCGCTCGACGAGGCCGTGACCGGCGGATGCCACGACGAGCGTCCACCCGTCGCGCAGGCGCTCGGCGGCGTGGTCGACGGCCCCGGCCACGTTGCCCTGGAAGCTCGGCATCGCGTTGGCGACGACTCGCACGGTCGTGGTGGCGCTCGTCAGCTGCGACTCGGCCTCCCCGCCGGCTGCGCCTCCGCCGGCCGCGGCGACGACCTCGGCGGCGTCGCCCATGTCGAAGCCCGAGAAGTTCCACCACACGCGCTGCGGATCGGGCTGGCCCGGGGTGCTGAACAGCACGGCGTCGCGAAGCTCGCGCACGGTCAGGAAGTCGCCCGCCGCGAGGTCGATCGGGGCGGCGGCCCCGGCGGTCGCGGCATTCCACGCGGCGGCGAGGAACTCCCGGTTCGTCTCGCCGAGGTTGACGGCCCGACCGGCCACCCGCTCGGGCTCGAGCACGGCGACGGCGGCGCCCTGCGGCAGGTAGTGCGCGAGCGGCACCAGTCGTTCGAGCAGGGCGGGCGCGAGCGACTCCATGCCCTCGACGGGAATGCCCTCGGAGACCTTCTCGAGGAGGCCCGCGAGGCTCGGGAACTCGTGCACCATCTCGCGTGCGCGCTGCCGCACCGGCTCGGTGAGCAGCAGCTCGCGGCTCGGCGGGAGCGACACGCGCTCGACGACATCGGGCAGCGAACGCTGGTCGGCGACCGAGAACGCACGGAGTTCTTCGACCTCGTCGCCGAAGAACTCGACGCGCACGGGGTGGTCGGCCGTGGGCGGGAAGACGTCGAGGATGCCGCCGCGCACCGCGAACTCACCGCGTCGCGCCACCATGTCGACTCGCGCATATGCGAGGTCGACGAGTCGCACCGCGAGTTCGGCGAGGTTGTAGCCGCGCCCGCCGGCGACGAGTTCGACGGGGTCGAGCGACGCGAGATTGTCGGCGAGGGGCTGCAGCGCCGCTCGCACCGACGCGACGACGACGAGCGGATGCCGCGACCCCTCTGCCGCCCAATCGTGCATGCGCCTGATGGCATGGAGACGGCGACCCACCGTCTCGGCCGAGGGGCTCAGCCGCTCGTGCGGCAGGGTCTCCCAGGCGGGGAACTCGATGAGCTCGGCGTCGGGGAGGTACGGCGCGAGTGAGGCTCGCAGCGACTCGCCCTCGCGACTCGTCGCGGTGACGGCGAGCAGGGCCGGCGGCAGGCCGGCGTCGGCTCGGCGCTGGAGCAGGCCCGCGATCAGCGGGGCGTCGAGGCCCGCGGGTGCCGAGAAGTCTGCGTTCCGCTGGGCTTCGGCGAGTGCCGCATCGATGGTTTCGGCACGCGAAAGCGCCGTGAGAAAGCCCTGGAGGTTCACCCGTCGAGTCTACGCGGCGCATCCGACACCCCTCCCACGGGTTGCAGAACCGCGCCGCGTCGGTGCCGGCCGATACGATGGGCGCCGCAGTCGAAACGCCAGGAGGCCCTCCGCATGATCACCGCCGCCGCCGACGGATCCGCCCTCGGGAACCCGGGCCCTGCAGGCTGGGCCTGGTACGTCGACGACTCGTGCTGGGCGGCCGGCGGCTGGAAGCACGCGACCAACAACCAGGGCGAGCTGAAGGCCGTACTCGAGCTCTTCCGGGCCACGGCCCACCTCGACGACGAGCTGCTCGTGCAGTGCGACAGCCAGTACGTGATCAACTCCGTGACGAAGTGGATGCCCGGCTGGAAGCGCAAGGGCTGGCGCAAGGCCGACGGCAAGGCCGTCATGAACGTCGAGCTCCTGCAGGAGATCGACGAGGCCATCGCTGGCCGGCGCTACCGATTCGAGTGGGTCAAGGGCCACATCGGCCACGCGCTCAACGAGGCGGCCGACCTCCGCGCTCGCGCCGTCGCCGAGGCGTATCAGCGCGGACGAGAGATCCCGACGGGTCCCGGATGGAGCGCGGACTGCGAAGACGGCGGGGCGACGACGGTTGCGGTCGCACCCACCGTGGACGCCGCGATGTCCGAAGACCTGCCCGAGCCGGTCGACCTGGGAACGCCGGACCTCGTGCTCGGCGAGCCCGAAGTCGACGACGCCCTCTTCAGCCTCGAAGAAGCGCCCGAGGCGTGGCACAGCGTCACCCTCGAGCTGTCGACCGAGGAGATCGACCGGCTCCGCCTTCGCGCGCAGGCCGAGGGGCTGTCGCCCGAGGAGTTCCTCCGCCGGCTGATCTGACCGGCGAGCTCGACCCGGCACTGCACGGTGATCAGCCCTTGCGGGGACGATCCTATTGGATCTATGGTCGTGAACACTGTTTCCGACGAAGGGATCATCCGTGCGACTCACGCGCCTGCTCTCCACGCTGATGATCCCCTCCCTCGCGGCGACAGGTCTGCTCACCTGGGACACCGATGGCACAGACGGGCCGACCACGACGAGCGGCAACGGCACATGGAACCTCTCGGGGATCACCTGGAACGACGGCACCGCCTCGCGAGCCTGGCAGCCCGACAGCGACGCCCGCTTCGCCCCCGGACCGGGCGTCGTCAGCCGCGTCGGCATCGGCGGCGACCTCGTGGCGGCGGGCTCGGTGTCCGTCAGCGGCGAAGGCACCACGGTGCTCGAGGGTGCGCTGGGGAACCTGTCCGCTCGCGCGGTCGAGGTCCGCACGACCGGGGCCGGCAAGCTGGCCGTCATCGGGGCGAGCTCCACGCAGGGCGCACTCGCGTCGTTCGTCGTGGCGAACGACGCATCGCTCTACCTCTCGGGCAGCTCCCTGGCCACTTCCCTGCAGGTCGAGGGCGACGGGAACAGCGAGAACCGGGGCGCCCTCCGTCTCGACGAGGGCAGCGCGCTGACCGGCCCGGTCGCACTGACCGGGAACGCGACCATCGGAAGCTCGTCGACCGGCACGATCAGCGGGCAGATCTCCGGTGCGTTCGGGGTGAGCCGCTCCGCCGTCGGTGCGGGCACGCTCGTGCTCGGAGGATCGAACACGTTCACGGGCGGGTTCACGAGCACCCGCGGCATCGTGCGCACCGGTCAGGACGACGCCTTCGGAAGCGGCCCCGTCGTGCTGGCGGGCACGCTGACCTCCACGGGCACCGCACCGCGAGCGTTCGACAATGCCGTCGACCTGACGGCGAGCACGACGTTCGGCGATGCCGCCGCCCCCGGTGCGCTGCACTTCACGGGCGCCGTAACGATCGCGGCCGACACGACGCTGACCACGGTGGCACCTCTCCATCTCGAACGCGCGGCGCTGTCGGGCGCCGTGACGCACGCCGGCGCCGGGGCGCTCGAGATCGGCACGATCGACGTCACCGCCGATGCCCGCATCGACGGTGCCGCCCTGACGATCCCAGAGACCGGTCTGACGATCGACACCGGAGACCACACCGTGACGCTCAACGCACCGCTGTCGGGCACGGGGCGCGTGACGAAGACCGGAACCGGCGTCCTCCGGATCGTCGGGGCGAACGCCTCGAGCGAGGGTATCGACGTCCTGGCGGGAAGCGTCGAGCTCTTCCCATTCGGCCCCGGCCTTCCCGACGACCTGCAGGTCTATCCCAGCGGCGACTCGATCACCTTCGGCGGCTCCGCGCCGGCGGGCTACCGGGGCGCGTTGGCCTCCCTGCTCGCCCCGGTGGCTCCCGGGTTCCGCTTCGTCGGCGACTCTCGGGTCGGGCCCGGAACGCTGCCCGCCGAGCAGCAGAACCACGGCGGGCACTCATCGTTCTCCACCTGGGACATCGAGCGCAACCTCGACGGCCTGGCGACCGAGACGTTCGCGCAGTACGGCGGCACCGACCGCGATCCCCACGGAGGCCACTGGCTCACCGGCCTGGACGCGCCCCTGACGTACTCGGTGCCCGGCCGGGGAAGCTTCACCTACGGACCGCGCGCCGCGCTTTCCCCCGACGTCGTCCTCCTGCTCGTCGGTGCCAACGACCTGTTCCGGCTGAACTGGGACCAGCAGACCGACGCCGACGGCAACGTGGCGCGCCGGCACTACCGCGACCTGCTCGACAAGCTCACCACGATGCTTCCCGACGCCGACATCTTCGCCGGGGCGGTCACGCCCTACAACAACGCGTCCACGTCGGCCGAGAACCGCCGGGTCGCCGCCTACAACGCCATGATCGCCGAACTCGTCGCGGAGGCGGCCGCCGCCGGCGAGAAGGTGCACCTGGTCGACCTGAACACGGGCTACACCGGCGGGTTCGTCGACACGCTCCACCCCGACGCCGCCGGCTATGGATGGATGGCGCGCCAATGGCAGGCGGCCATGATGTCCGAACTCGCTCGACCGGCCGTGGAACCGCTCGAGGTGAACGCCTCGGTGTCGAGCCGATGCGCGGGCGGGAAGGCCGTGCTGGCGGTCAAGACGCCGAACCTCTCCGACGCGCCCGTGTCGATCACGTACGAATCCGCATTCGGGACGAAGTCGTTCCCCGATGTTCAGCCGGGCGACAATGCCTTCCACGCGTTCAGCACGCGGGTGACGGAGCTCCCCGCTGGGGAGCTGACGGTCACCATGACCGCGAATGTCGAGGGGCAGCCGATCACCACGATCAGCGTCGTCGAGTCGCCCGCCAGGTCCTGCGACTGACGCGGGTCCGCCAGGCCTACCTAGCTCGGCGCGTGGAACTTCTGCTGCGCCGCCACGAGGCCGTCGCTCGCGACGGCCTCGACCGCGTCCGCGGCATCCGACAGCAGGTTCGGCAGGGTCGCCCGCTCGGCACCCGAGAAGTCCTTGAGCACGAAGTCGGCCGGGTCCTGACGACCGGGCGGGCGGCCGATGCCGACGCGGACGCGCAGGAACGGCGCGGCATCCGTCGCCTTCTGGATGTCGCGGAGACCGTTGTGGCCGCCGTGGCCGCCGCCCTGCTTGAGGCGGACGGTGTCGAACGGCAGGTCGAGCTCATCGTGCACGACGATGAGCTGCTCTGGGCTCAGCGAATAGAACTTCAGGAGCGCGGAGACCGGCCCGCCCGAGGTGTTCATGTAGCTGTTGGGCTTGGCGATCACGAGCTTCGGTCCGCCGGGGCGGAGGAAGCCCTCTGCCACGCGCGACGGAGTCTTGTGGCTCTTGAAGGGCGCGCCGATGCGCTCGGCGAGCTCGTCGGCGACCATCTGGCCGACGTTGTGCCGGTTGCCGGCGTACTGGGCGCCCGGATTGCCGAGGCCGACCACCAGCCAGGTGTTCTGGGGCATGGCGTCGTCCTTCCGGCGCGGGCGCAGCAGGTCGAGGATTCCCATCGGACCTCCGGGTGCGGGGTGAATCGGTGCGGCGTGGAACGGGCGGGGCCCCGCGCCCCGCAATCCGAGCGTACCCGGATGCGGGAGGCGGGGCCCCGTCGCGGTGGTGCGAGTGCTACTCGGCAGCCTCTTCGGTAGCAGCCTCGGCTGCTTCCTCGGTCGCCTCGCCCTCGGCCTCGGCCTCAGCGGCCTCCTCGCCGAGGTCGACCTTCTGCGGCGTGTGCACGTTGATGACGAGCGCCTCGGGGTCGGAGAGCAGCGTGGCGCCCTTGGGCAGCTCGACGGCGCCCGCGAGGATCTGCGTGCCCTCTTCGAGGCCCTCGACGTTCACGACCACGTTCTCGGGGATGTGCGTGGCCTCCGCCTCGAGCGACAGCGTGTGCTGATCGAGGTCGGCGATCGTGCCGGGCGCGGTCTCACCCTCGACGTGCACGGGAACCTCGACCTGAACCTTCTCGCCCTTCTTGATGACGATGAGGTCGAGGTGCTCGATGACCTGGTGCACCGGGTCCTTCTGCACGTCCTTGACGAGGGCGAGCTGGCTCTTGCCATCGATCTGCAGGTCGAGCACGGCGTTGGCCTTGCGCAGGATCAGGCCGATCTGGTGCGACGGCAGCGCGATGTGGCGCGGCTCGGTGCCGTGGCCGTACACGACGGCGGGGATCTTGCCGGTGGCGCGCAGCTTGCGGGCAGCGCCCTTGCCGAACGACTCGCGGGTGTCTGCGACGACCTTGTTGTCTTCGTCCATGATGTCTCTCCTTGCGGGCTCGCGGCCCAGATCGTTGTCTGTTGTTCTCGACTCGAACGCGCGCAGTCGGACTGCGCAGAGCGTGAGGAAAAGCCGTGGAGCCTGCTCCTACCGCGTCGATCACGGATACCCGTCGCGCCCGCTCTCGCGGACGAACCAGGGCGTCCCTCGCCGAAGTTCACGGCCACCGCACCAGAGGCGCACATGACCGACCATGAAGTCTACCAGCCCCGCCGGTGCGCACCGCGCGACCCCTCTCGGAACCACCGACGCCGCACCGACGCCGACCTCTCAGCAACGTCGCGCAACGGTGAGCCTCGCTCACAGTACGCTGGAGTCGATCCCAAGAAACTCACGAGGAGAGTGTTCGTGCCTGCATCAGCATCAGCAAACATCGGCGTCGTCGGACTCGCGGTCATGGGGTCGAACCTCGCCCGCAACCTGGCGAGCCGTGAAGGCAACACGGTCGCGGTGTTCAACCGCTCCCCCGAGCGCACGCGCACGCTGACGAGCGAACACCCCGAGGCAGGATTCGTCGCCTCCGAAGGCTACGACGACTTCGTGGCATCGCTCGCGAAGCCGCGCACGGCGATCATCATGGTGCAGGCCGGCAAGGGCACCGACGCGGTCATCTCCGAACTCGTCGCGCGCTTCGAGCCGGGCGACATCATCGTCGACGGCGGCAACGCGAACTTCCACGACACGATCCGCCGCGAGGGCGAGATCGCCCCCACCGGCATCCACTTCGTCGGCACCGGCATCTCGGGCGGTGAAGAGGGCGCGCTGAACGGCCCCTCGATCATGCCCGGCGGCTCCGCGGAGTCGTACGAGACCCTCGGCCCGATCCTCGCGTCGATCGCCGCGATCGCCGAGGGCGAGCCGTGCGTCACGCACGTCGGCACCGACGGCGCCGGCCACTTCGTGAAGATGGTGCACAACGGCATCGAGTACGCCGACATGCAGCTCATCGCCGAGGCCTACGACCTCATCCGCCAGGGCACGGGCAAGTCGCCCGCCGAGATCGCCGACATCTTCGCCGAGTGGAACACCGGCGAGCTCGAGAGCTACCTCATCGAGATCACCGCCGAGGTGCTGCGCCAGACGGATGCCTCGACCGGCCGGCCGCTCGTCGACGTCATCCTCGACGAGGCCGGCGCCAAGGGCACCGGCGCGTGGACCGTGCAGAACGCGCTCGACCTCGGCGTCCCGACCTCCGGCATCGCCGAGGCCGTCTTCGCCCGCAGCCTCTCCTCGAAGCGCGCACAGCGCGAGGCGGCATCCGACCTGCCCGGCCCCGCCCAGGCGTGGACGGTCGCCGACGGCGACGCCGACGCGTTCATCGAAGACGTGCGCCTCGCGCTCTACGCCTCGAAGATCATCGCCTACTCGCAGGGCTTCGACGAGATCATCGCCGGCGCCGAGCAGTACGGCTGGGACGTCAAGAAGGGCGACATCGCGAAGATCTGGCGCGCCGGATGCATCATCCGCGCCCGGTTCCTGAACCGCATCGCCGACGCCTACGCCGACGACCCCGCGCTCGTCGCGCTCGTCGTCGCCCCGTACTTCCGCGACGCCGTCGCGGGAGCGCAGGAGGCCTGGCGCCGGGTCGTCGCGATCGCGGCGCAGTCCGGCATCCCGACGCCCGCGTTCTCGTCGTCGCTCGCCTACTACGACGGGCTCCGCGCACAGCGCCTGCCCGCCGCGCTCATCCAGGGCCAGCGCGACTTCTTCGGTGCGCACACCTACAAGCGGATCGACAAGGAGGGCGTGTTCCACACGCTCTGGTCGGGCGACCACTCGGAGATCGAGACGACGCCCTCCTCGCACTGAGGCGGCTGGAACTGAGACGGCCGGCCATGCGCGACCCGAAATGGCGTGACGAGGGCGAGGAACCCGACTACCGGTTCACCCTCGCCAACGAACGCACCTTCCTCGCATGGATCCGAACGGCGCTCGCGCTCCTCGCGGGCGGCGTGCTGCTGCACCAGTTCGCGACGGAGCTCGACCCGCGCCTCGTCGTGACGCTGCTCTCGACGGGGCTCGGCGTCGTCGCCGCAGTGCTGAGCGTCGTGTCGTACACCCGGTGGCGCGGCAACGAGATCGCCATCCGGAACGGCCGTCCGCTCCCGTTCAGCTGGGTGCTGCCCGCCCTCGCGGCGGTCTGCCTCCTGACGAGTGCCGTGCTCGTGGTGCTGCTCCTCGTGGCGTGACGATGGACGACTGACATGGCCGCGTACAGCGTTCCCGCGACGGGCGACCCCGGGCTCCAGCCCGAGCGCACCGCGCTCGCGTGGAGCCGCACGGCCCTCGCGCTCGCGGTCAACGCGCTGCTGTCGATGCGTGCGGGGTTCGTGGCCGGTCAGCCGCTGCTCGTCGCCGTGGGGGTGGTGCTGTTCGCGGCATCCGGTGCCGCCGTCGCGATCGGCACGGTACGGCGACGGCAGCTCGCGGGGCAGCGCCTCGTCATCACGCCGCCGCGCGGTGCGCTCATGGGCGTGGCGGCGGCGACGCTGCTCGCGAGTGCGGGCGGCATCGCCTCGATCTTCGCCGAGGGCACCGTGTGAGCGAGCCGCATCCCGAGCTGCACGGCGCCGACGACGACGACCCTCGGGGTCCCGTCTACGGCGACCGGCGGCGGCGTGCCATCCGCATCACGGTGATCGTGGCGCTCTGCGCGATGCTGCTTCCGATCGTGCTCTCGGTCTTCGGTACCGCCCAGTCGGCCGCGCAGCGCTCCTGCGCGGTGTACGCGGCGCAGTTCGACACGGATGCCGCGGGCGCCCGCGTCTCGTTCGACCTCTTCGCCCGCGGCGGGCCGGGCTGGCAGTGCTTCGCGGTCGGCGAGAACGGCACCGAGACCCTCATCGCCGAGCTCGGACTGCTGCCGGGCGCGCCCCGGCCGATCGATCCCGCCGAACGCGACGTCTGAGCCCTCTGCGTCCCTCCTTGCGGCCCGGATGGCGCCGAGGCTCCACCTCGAGGTATCTTGCCATCGAGATACTTCGGAGGGTCGCGCATGCTGCATCACGTCCAACTCACCTGTCCCCCGGGCAGCGAGGCCGCGCTGCGCGACTTCTACGCCGGAGTGCTGGGGTTCGCCGAGCTCGAGAAGCCTCCGGTGCTCGCCGGGCGCGGCGGGTGTTGGTTCCGCGGCCACGCCATCGAGCTGCACCTGGGCGTCGACCCCGACTTCCGCCCGGCGACGAAGGCCCATCCCGGGCTCCTCGTCGCCGACCTCGACGAGTGGGCGGGCCGGCTCCGAAGCGCTGGGTACCCCGTGCGTTTCGACGACGACTTCCCGGGCATGCGACGGTTCTACAGCGAGGACTGCCACGGCAACCGTCTCGAGTTCCTCGAACCCGTCGCCTGAGTCAGCCCGCTGCGGGCGCGGGGGTGCCGCCTTCGTCGGGGAAGACCCGCTTGTACTTGCGGCCGTCGGCGAGCTCGACCGTCTCGGCGCGGAGCAGCCCGCGCGTGACGCGCTGGTAGATCGCCTGCGGCGTCACGCCGAGCTTCGCCGCCGCTTCGGAGACCGAGAGGCCGGGCAGTTCGGTCGGCACGCTCGACGGGCGCTCGCGCTTGCGCTTGCGGCTCGCCTCGTGCCGCGCCGCGATCTCGTCGTCATCGCCGGCCCAGCGGTACTTCGCCGCCGACGGGCTGAGGCCCGCGGCATCCGCGATCTCGTCCCACGTGCGACCGGCGGCCATGGCCTCGCGCACCGCAGCGAGCGACGCCGCGTCGGCTTCGAGCGCGGCGACGAGCGAGCGGATGCCTCGGAGCCGCTCGAGCGGCTCGGCATCCGTCTCGTCGTCGTCTCTGCGGGTCGAGCCTGCCGAGCTCCCGTGCAGCGCATCGAGTGCCACGAGCTCGGCGAGCGCGCGGGCGGTCTCGGCGGAGAGGAACGACACGGCGGCCCCGCTCAGCCGTTCAGCAGGCTGTTGCGCACCTCGCGGCGCAGCACCTTGCCGATGAGGGACTTCGGCAGCTCGTCGACCTGCACGACGCGCTTCGGCACCTTGTACGGCGTGAGACCGGCGCGGGCGAAGTCGCGGAGCGCGGACTCGTCGAGCACGGCTCCGTCGCGGAGCACCACCACCGCGACGACCTGCTCGCCAGTGTGCTCGTCGGGCAGTCCGACGACGGCGGCGTCCTCGACGTCGGGGTGCGCGCGCAGCGCCTCCTCGACCTCGCTCGGCGCGACGTTGAAGCCGCCCGTGATGACGAGCTCCTTGATGCGGTCGACGATGCGCACGAAGCCCTCGTCGTCGATCGCGACGATGTCGCCCGTGCGGTACCAGTCGGCACCGCCGTCGGTCGCGGGCACGAAGACGGCCTCGGTCTCTTCGGGCTTCTTCCAGTAGCCCGAGAACACCTGCGGGCCGCGCACGATGAGCTCGCCCTCAGCGCCCGTCGCGACATCGGTGCCGGGCGACTCTGGGTCGACGACGCGCACCTCGGTCGAGGGCAGCGGGAGGCCGACCGTGCCGGCCTTGCGGTTCGGTGCCACGGGGTTCGCCATGAGCACCGGCGAGCACTCCGAGAGGCCGTAGCCCTCGACGAGGTATCCGCCGGTCTCGGCCTCCCAGGGCTCGACGACCGCCGCCGAGAGCGGCATGGCGCCCGAGATGGCGATGCGGATGCCGTCGAGCGAGACGCCCTCGGCGACCGCGGCCTTCGTGAGCCGGTCGTAGATCGGCGGCACGGCGGGCAGGAACGTCGGCGGATGCTTCTTCACGACCTTGAGCACGAGGTCGGGGTCGAACTTCGGGAAGAGCACGAGGCGGGCGCCCATGCTCATCGCGAAGGTGAGGCAGAGCGTGAGCCCGTAGGCGTGGAACATCGGCAGCACCGCGTACACGACGGCGGTGCCGCGCTCGATCTCGGGCACCCACGCGCGCGCCTGGGCCGCGTTGGCACCGAGGTTGCCGTGCGTGAGGGTCGCGCCCTTCGGACTGCCGGTCGTGCCGCTCGTGTACTGGATCACGGCGACGTCGGAGACCTCGGGCCCGATGATGTGGGCATCGATCGGTTCGGCCCCGACGATCTTCTCCCACGGCGTCGTGCCGCGCACGGCCGTCGTGAGCGCGCTGCGGGACTCGCGGGCCTTCGCGATCGGCAGGCGCAGCATCGCGCGCATCGTGAAGGGCATCGCCCGGGTCACGTCGACCGAGATGATCGTCTGCACCGCGACATCCGGCGGGAAGTCCTGGATGGTCTCGACGACGTTGTTCCAGGCGATGACGACGCGAGCGCCGTGATCCTCGAACTGGTGGCGGAGTTCACGCGGCGTGTAGAGCGGGTTGTGCTCGACGACGATCGCACCGAGGCGGAGCACCGCATAGAACGCGACGATGTGCTGCGGGCAGTTCGGCAGCACGAGCGCGACGGGGTCGCCCTTCTGCACGCCGAGCAGGCGCAGCCCCTCGGCCGCGCGCTCGATCTGCTCGCCGAGCTCGGCGTAGTTCGTGGTTCGGCCGAAGAACTCGAGTGCCGCGTTGTCGGGATAGGTCTCGACGGAGGTGCGGATGAGGTCGGCGAGCGAGCCCGTCTCGACGGGGAGGTCGGCCGGAACCCCCTCCGCGTAGCTCGAGAGCCAGGGGCGAGGGGTCGTGATCTCCATCGCTGCGCCTTACGCCGCGCCGTCGAACATGCTCGTGACCGAGCCGTCTTCGAAGACCTCGTGGATCGCCCGGGCGAGGAGCGGCGCGATCGGCAGCACCGTGAGGCGGTCCCAGCGCTTGTCTTCGGGCACCGGCAGCGTGTCGGTGACGACGACGCGGTCGATGACGTCGGACTGCAGGATCTCGGTCGCGGGGTTGGAGAAGACCGCGTGCGTCGCCGCGACCACGACGCCGATGGCGCCCGCCGCCTTCAGCGCCTCTGCGGCCTTCACGATCGTTCGGCCGGTGTCGATGAGGTCGTCGACGAGGAGGCAGACGCGACCCTCGACCGGGCCGATGATCTCGTGCACCGAGACCTGGTTCGGCACGAGCGGGTCGCGGCGCTTGTGGATGATGGCGAGCGGCGCGCCGAGCTTGTCGCTCCAGATGTCGGCGACGCGCACCCGGCCCATGTCGGGCGAGACGACCGTCAGCGTCGACGGGTCGAGCGAGTTCTTGAACTCCTCGAGCAGCACCGGCATCGCGAAGAGGTGGTCGACCGGGCCGTCGAAGAAGCCCTGGATCTGCGCGGCGTGCAGGTCGATCGACATGATGCGGTCGGCACCGGCGGCCTTGAAGAGATCGGCGACGAGTCGTGCCGAGATCGGCTCGCGGCCACGGCCCTTCTTGTCTTGGCGGGCGTAGGGGTAGAACGGCGCGACGACCGTGATGCGCTTGGCCGATGCGCGCTTGAGCGCATCGATCATGATGAGCTGCTCCATGAGCCACTCGTTGATGGGCGAGGTGTGCGACTGGATCACGAAGGCGTCGGAACCGCGCACGCTCTCGTCGTAGCGTGCGTAGATCTCGCCGTTGGCGAAGGTGCGCGCATCGGTCGGCACGAGCTCCGCGCCGAGCTCGGCCGCGATCTCGTTGGCCAGCGACGGGTGCGCCCGCCCCGACACGAGTACGAGGCGTTTCGAACCGGTGGTCTCGATTCCCGACATGTCTCGGTGTGTCCTCTCCACCCGCCTCGGCCGGTGCGTCAGTCGGCGGCGGGGCCCGTCGCCTCGGCGGCGGCAGCTGCCTCAGCAGCCGCGGAGCCGGCTCGGTGCGTCTGGACCCATCCCTCGATGTTGCGTTGCGGCGCCACGTTCACGGCGAGTGCACCGGCGGGGACGTCTTTGCGGACGACCGTGCCGGCACCCGTGTAGACGCCGTCCCCAATCCTAACGGGCGCGACGAAGACGCCGTGCGAGCCGGTGCGCACGTGCGAGCCGATCTCGGTGCGGTGCTTGTTCACGCCGTCGTAGTTCGCCGTGATCGAACCGGCGCCGACGTTCGAATGCTCGCCGACCGTGGTGTCGCCGATGTAGCTGAGGTGCGGCACCTTGCTGCCCTCGCCGATGTTCGCGTTCTTCGTCTCGACGAATGCGCCGATCTTGCCGTCGGCGCCGAGCACCGTGCCCGGTCGCAGGAACGAGAACGGCCCGACCGTCGCCCCGGCGGCGATGACCGCGAGGGTGGCGTCGGTGCGCTTGACCTCGGCGTTCTCGCCGATCTCGCAGTCGATGAGGGTCGTGTCGGGTCCGACGATCGCGCCCGTGGCGATGAGCGTGGCCCCCTTGAGCTGCGTGCCCGGACGGATGGTGACGTCGGGCTCGATGCGCACGGCGAGGTCGATCCAGGTCGTCGCGGGGTCCTCGATCGTGACGCCGTTCAGCTGCCAGCCGCGCACGATGAGCGCGTTCAGGCGAGCAGCGGTCTCCGAGAGCTGAGCGCGGTCGTTGATGCCGGCGACGAGCCAGGGCTCGGAGACGGGCACGGCCTCGACCTCGGAGCCGGCGGCGCGGAGCAGGCCGATCACGTCGGTGAGGTACTTCTCGCCCTGCGCGTTGTCGGTCGTGAGGTTCGCGAGCTGGTCGCGGAGCGCCGCCGCACCGAACGCGTAGATGCCCGCGTTGATCTCGGCGATCGCGCGCTCGTCGTCGCTCGCGTCCTTCTGCTCGACGATGCGGTCGAAGAGGCCGGCGGCGTCGCGCACGACGCGGCCGTAGCCGGTGGGGTCGTCGTAGACGGCCGAGAGCACGGATGCCTCGGCGGCATCCGCCCGGTGCTGCTCGAGGAATGCCGCGAGCGTGTCGGCGTTCAGGAGCGGCACGTCGCCGTTCAACACGAGGACCTCGCCGTCGAAGTCGGCCGGGAGCGCGGCGATGGCCTGCTCGACGGCGCGGCCGGTGCCCGGGATCTCGTCTTGGTCGACGATGATCGTGCCGGGGAGTTCCCGCTCGACCACGGTCGCCACGAGGTCGCGCTCGTGGCGCACGACGGCGACGATGTGCACGGCGTCGAGCGCCCGCGCGGTGGCGAGAACGTGTGCCACGATCGGCGCGCCGGCGAGCGGGTGCAGCAGCTTCGGCACCGCGGACTTCATGCGCGTGCCCTGACCTGCGGCGAGGACGATGATGGCGAGGTTCTGGTCGGTCATTCGCGCGTGTTCCTATCGGTGCGGTCTGAGGGATCGATCGGGACGGCCGTTCGGGCTCCGCCACCAGGATTCGAACCTGGACCGAACAGCTCCAAAGGCTGCCGTGCTGCCGTTACACTATGGCGGATCGCGCGGGCGCCTGGCCGCGCGCGTCAACCAGTCTGCCATGAGCAGGCCGTCGCCGATGAGCCGACGGGCGGCTCGAGGCATCCGGCGCCGTCTGCACCGGCACCGCCTGCACCGGCGCCCCGTCCGGTCGCGGGATAATGACGGGATGACCGATGCTGACGAGGTCGACCGGATCGTCGACGACTGGGAGCGAGAGCGACCCGACCTCGATTTCTCACCGCTGCAGGTGCTCTCGCGCGTCGCGCGACTCTCGAAGCACCTCGACCGGGCGCGGCGTCAGGCGTTCGCTCGTTCGGAGCTCGAGTCCTCGGAGTTCGACGTGCTCTCAGCGCTGCGCCGTGCGGGCTCCCCCTATCGGCTCTCCCCCAAGCAGCTCCTGCAGCAGACGCTCGTCTCGAGCGGCACGATGACGAACCGCATCGACCGGCTCGTCGAGCGCGGGCTCGTGAACCGGCAGACCGACCCGAACGACGGGCGCGGCATCCTCGTCGAGATGACCTCTGCCGGGCTCACCCGCGTCGACGCGGCGATCACGCGCCTCGTCGACGCCGAGGCCGAGCTGCTCCGCAGCCTCCCTGCGGCGGAGCAGAAGCGGCTCGCCGGCCTGCTGCGCAAGCTCAGCCTCGGGTTCGACTGAGGAGAGGCCGCGCGGCGAGCGGGTCGACCGCCCGGATCGATTCGCTTGATTCGATGCGGTGTCAGCGTTGTTGATAATGATTTTCATTAACGATACGGTGACGTCGTGAACACACCGAACAGACGATCCCCTTTCCGATTCGCGGCCGTCGCGGCCCCGGTGCTGGCGCTCGCGTTGGCGGCCTGCGCGAGCCCTGCCGACGGCGATGGCGGCACCGCCGAGGCATCCGAAGCCCACTCGACCGAGGCCGAGGTGAGTGCGCCGCGCGTCGTCGTGAGCTATGACGGCGGCGTCCTCGTACTGGAGGGAGACTCGCTCGAGACCGTCGACGACGTGCCGCTCGACGGATTCCTCCGCCTGAACCCCGCCGGCGACGCACGCCACGTGATCGTGTCGACGGATGACTCGTTCCGCGTACTCGACACCGGGGTCACGATCGAGGAGCACGGCGACCACGCCCACTACTACGCCGAGTCGCCGGAGCTCACCGCGACCGAGTTCGCGGCTGAGCACCCGGGCCACGTCACGACGCACGCCGGCACGACCGCGCTCTTCGCCGACGGCACCGGGCGCGTGCAGCTCTTCGACCCGTCGACGCTCGAGGGCGGAGCACCCGAGCTGACCGAGTACGAGAGCCCTGACGCGCACCACGGCGTCGCGGTCGCGCTCGAGGGCGGCGCACTGCTCACGACGCTCGGCACGAGCGAGAGCCGCTCCGGCGCCGTCGTGCTCGACACCGACCGCGCCGAGCTCGCCCGCACGGAGGACTGCCCCGGCGTGCACGGCGAGACCGTCGCCGCCGACGAGGTCGTCGTGCTCGGCTGCGAGAACGGTGCGGTGCTCTACCGCGACGGTGCCTTCACCAAGATCGCCGCTCCCGACGCCTACGGCCGCATCGGGAACCAGGCGGGCTCCCCCGAGTCCCCGATCGTCCTGGGCGACTACAAGGTCGAGGCCGAGGCGGAACTCGAGCGCCCCGAGCGGGTGAGCCTCATCGACACCGAGACAGCGACCCTGCGTTTCGTCGAGCTCGGCACGAGCTACACGTTCCGCTCGCTGGCCCGGGGCCCGCACGGCGAGGCCCTCGTGCTCGGAACCGACGGGGCCATCCACGTCATCGACCCCGCGGCGGGGACCGTCTCGGCACGCTTCGACGTGATCGCCCCGTGGACCGAGCCGGTCGACTGGCAGGAGGCGCGGCCCTCGCTCGAGGTCCGCGGCCAGCGCGCGTACGTCACCGACCCCGCCACCTCGACGCTGCACGTCGTGGACCTCGAGTCCGGCGAGATCACTGCGAGCGTCGAGCTGCCGCACGTGCCGAACGAGCTGTCGACCGTCGGCGACTGAGCACAGCGGATGCCGCGGGCCCACGCGTGCCCGCGGCATCCGCTCGCCTGCATCCGGTTGCTGCACCCGGCCCAGCCCTGGCAGCGCAGCCCACCCACTGCCAGCCCACCCCAGCCCCGCCAGCCCAGCCCTGTCAGCCCAGCCCTGCCCTGCCCTGCCCTGGCAGCCCAGCCCAGCCCCGACAGCCCACCCCACCCCTGTCAGCCCAGCCCGCGTCACAAAGTTCTCCACAACCCTCGAACATACGTTCGATCGCTGATAGGATTGCGTCATGCAATTCGCACTCGGAAACACCAGCTCATCTGGTATTACGCCGAGCGAAAACGACGGGGATACCGACGGGGAGCGGTCGCCGTATGCGTTGGCGCAAGATGGCCTGGCCCAGCTCGTGAATGCGGCGGTGCAGGCGCAGCGCGTCGAAGCGATGAATGCGGCGATGCGAGTCGACGTGGTGTTCCTGACGGTGTCGTTCGCGCTCCGCGCCGAGCGGGCGTTCGTCTCCCCGAACCTCTCACCTGCACGGCGCCGAGAGCTTGCGCGCCGCAGCGTCACCGCCGAACTCGCGACCGCATTGCACGTCCCCGAGAGCACCATGCAGCGTCAGATCGACGATGCATGGGCGTTGTCGACGCAGCTTCCCGCCACGTTGTCGTCGCTCCGCGAGGGATCGCTCAGCATGCAGCATGCGCGGGTCATCGTCGAGGCCGTGACCGAGCTCGACGACGAGCCGCGCGTTCTGGCCGAACTCGACGAACAGCTCGCTCGATTCGCGTCCGATCACACGGCCGCCGCTGTTCGCCGCAAGGCGCGCTCGTTGCGCGAAGAACTGCAGGCGCAGTCGGTCGCCGATCGGCGCCGAGCAGCCCGCCAGAAGCGCCGCGTCGAAATCGAGCCCGCCCTCGATGGCATGGCCTGGCTGCATGCCCTGCTGCCGGCCGCCGACGCGCTCCTCATCAAAGACCGCCTCGATCGTGTCGCACGAGAGGCCGGCGAGTGCGCCGACGATGTGAGCCGTCTCGGTTCGGAGCCCGCCGGCGAACATGCCGTGCGGATCGTGGCCTCGACGAACGACCAGATCCGTGCCGACGCACTCCGCGATCTGCTGCTGTACGGCGGGCTCGGCGACGACTCCGCGTTCGCCGCCGCCTGCGGCCGCGTGCGGCCGAGCGTGCACGTCACCGTTCCGGTGCTGACACTCATGGGCTCCTCGACGGAGCCCGCGCTCCTCGACGGCTACGGCCCGATCGACCCCGAGGCTGCTCGCCGACTCGCAGCGGAGGCGCCCTCCTTTGTGCGACTGCTCTCCGATCCGGTGACGGGCACCGTGCTCGACGTCGATCGCACCAGCTATCGACCGCCGGCTGACTTGAAGCGGTGGCTGCAGGTGCGCGACGGCACGTGTCGGTTCCCGGGCTGCAATCGCAACGCAAGTCGCAGCGAACTCGACCACAGCATCGATTGGGCCGACGTCGGCCGAACGGCCTTCGACAATCTGGCGCACCTCTGCTCGCTCCACCATCACCTCAAGCACGAGACATCATGGTCGATGCGACATCTGGCCGGTGCCGTGCTCGAGTGGACCTCGCCGTCCGGCCGGGTGCATCGCACCCACCCTGCACGCACAATGTCGAGGATGTCGAGTCGAGCTGATGATGCTCGAGCCGCCGAGTCGCCGCCCGTGACGACCCCGCCCGATGCGGCAGCCCAACTCAGATTCGCCGAAGCTCCGCCGTTCTGACAGGCGAGTCGGTGATTGCGGTTGCGCCGTCCAGGCGACTCCACTGATCCAGGTGACTCGCCGCGTCAGGTGCTGCGCGCTGACTTCACTGACACTGCTGACGCCGCTGACGCCGCAATGCCAGTCACCTCCGCCTCGCTACCGGCGCATGACCTTGCGGGCCAGCCAGTTTCCGAGGAACTGCACGCCCTGCACGAACACGACGATGATGATGACGGCGGCCCACGTGATCGCCGGCTCGAACTGGCGGTAGCCGTAGACGAGCGCGAAGTTGCCGAGGCCGCCGCCGCCGATGAAGCCCGCCATCGCCGTCATGTCGACGATTGCGACGAGCACGAAGGTGTACCCGAGGATGAGCGGGCCGAGCGCCTCCGGGATGACGACCGTACGGAGGATCCGGAGCGGTCCGGCTCCCATCGCACGGGCCGCCTCGATCGCTCCGGGCGACACGGTGAGCAGGTTCTGCTCGACGATTCGGGCGATGGCGAACGAAGCCGCGATCGAGAGCGCGAAGATGAGCGCGTCGT
Source organism: Agromyces fucosus (assembly GCF_004134865.1). Taxonomy (GTDB): domain Bacteria; phylum Actinomycetota; class Actinomycetes; order Actinomycetales; family Microbacteriaceae; genus Agromyces; species Agromyces fucosus. The sequence goes on from NZ_SDPO01000004.1 coordinate 560,541, forward strand.
TGCCGATGCCGGTGCCGATCACGAGCCGTGAGAGCGGCTGCACCGCGGCGATGAAGATGATGAACGGGATCGGCCGGAAGAAGTTGATGACGACGTTCACGATGTTGAACACTGCGCGATTCGAGAGCAGGCTCCCCGGTCGCGTCGTGTAGAGCACCGTGCCGAGCAGCAGTCCGCCGAGCCCGCCGATGAGGAGGGTGAGCGACGCCATGTAGAGGGTCTCGGCCGCGGCGACCCAGAACTCCGACCCGAGTTCGAAGAGGCGATCCATCACGGCACCTCCGTCACGTCGACGCGGGAGGATATCTCGGCGAGCACCGCGTCGACCGCGGCATCCGCACCCCTGATCGCGAGGGTGAGGTGGCCGAATGCCCGGCCCTGGATGTCGTTGATGCCGCCGTAGACGAGCTCGAACTCGATGCCGGCGGTCGCGAGCGCGACGAAGACCGCGGCCTGCGAGGCGTCGCCGTCGCGGAACGAGATCGTGACGATGCGGCCCTCGTGGCGTTCGCGCAGCACGGCGAGCTCAGCCGGCGAGGGGGTGCCCTTCACGACGGTGCCGACGAAGCGCTGCGACGACGGGTTCTGCGGGTTCGAGAACACGTCGAACACGTCCCCGTGCTCGATCACGCGTCCGCCGTCCATGACGGCGACCTTCGTGGCGATGGACTGGATGACGTCCATCTCGTGGGTGATGACGATGATAGTGACGCCGAACTCGCGGTTCACGCGTTTCAGCAGTTCGAGCACCTCTTGGGTGGTCTCGGGGTCGAGTGCGCTCGTCGCCTCGTCGGCGAGCAGCAGCCGCGGCGAGGTCGCGAGGGCGCGGGCGATGCCGACGCGCTGCTTCTGCCCGCCCGAGAGCTGGTCGGGGTAGTTCTTCGCCTTGCCGGCGAGGCCCACGAACTCGAGCAGTTCGGCGACGCGCGCCGAGATCTCGCTCTTCGACGCCCCTGCCACCTGCAGCGGGTACGCGATGTTCGCCCACACCGTCTTCGAGTTGAAGAGGTTGAACTGCTGGAAGATCATGCCGATGCCGAGCCGGATGCCGCGGAGCTCGCGTTCCGGCATGGTCGTGATCTCGCGGCCGTCGACCTCGATCGAGCCCGACGTCGCGGGTTCGAGCGCGTTCACGAGCCGCACGAGCGTGGACTTGCCGGCACCCGAATAGCCGATGATGCCGTACACGTCACCGGGTTCGATCTCGAGGCTCACGCCGTCGATCGCGACGACGGGCGGGGCGCCCTTCTCAGGTGCCGGGTACGTCTTGGTGACGTTGCGCAGGGCGACGAGCGCCATGGTGTTCTCCTCTGCGACGCAGAAATGTCGTGAACGCGAACGGGGCGGTGGGCACCAGTGCGGTGCTCACCGCCCGAACGGCGGGTACGGAACGCGCGAGCGCGATCAGCCCTTCGCGGCCTTGGTGTCGGCCTCGACCTTGGCGAGCGACTTCTCGAGGTCGGCGACCGGCGTCGTCACCGCGACCGCCGTGTTGCCGGACGCCTCCAGCAGGCCGGCCTGCACCTCGGGGTCGGTCTGGAAGATCTCGACGAGCTTCTTGTAGGTCGCGTTGTCCTTGTCTTCGGCACGGGTGGCGAAGATGTTGACGTACGGCAGCGCGTTCGGGTCGCTCGGGTCGTCCTGCGCGATCGCGTCCTCGAAGGTGAGGCCGGCGTCGGCGACGAAGTCGTTGTTGATGACGGCCGCGGCGAGGTCCGGCAGCGAGGTCGGCGTGAGCGAGGCCTCGAGGGCGGTGACCTTGACCTTCGATGCCGACTCGTCGACATCGGCGAGGTCGGAGAAGATCGTGCCGCCGCTCTTCAGCTCGATGAGGCCGGCCGACTGCAGCACGAGCAGCGCGCGTGCCTGGTTCGAGGCATCGTTCGGCACCGCCACGGTCTCGCCCTCGGGGATGGCCTTCACCGAGTCGTACTTCGTCGAGTAGAGCCCGAGCGGGTAGATCGCGGTGGCGCCGATGGGGGCGAGGTCTTCGCCGGCCGACACGTTGTAGTCGGCGAGATAGACGATGTGCTGGAACTGGTTCAGGTCGAGCTCGCCCTCGGTGGTGGCGGGATTCGGCTGGGCGTAGTCGGAGAAGTCGACCAGCTCGATCTCGATGCCCTCGTCGGCTGCGGCCTCTTCGAAGGCGGCCCACTGGGGGTCGGCCTTTCCGACGACGCCGATCTTGATGACGTCGTTCGCGTCGCCTTCGCCGGCGGCCGGAGCGGCGCAGGAGGCGAGGCCGAAGACGAGCGGCACTGCGGCGAGTGCGGCGATGAGCTTCGCCTGACGGGAGGACGGGTGCTGACGTGACATGTGGGTTCCCTTTCGCTGGAGCGCACGCGACCGGGTGCTGTTGGCGTGGAGCAGGCATGGCTCCGCCACTGCTGGTGAACGGTGGGGGCTTCGATGCCGCGATCGCGGGTGCAAGAACAACGCTAGGCGAAGATTCTTTGCTCACCCGACGCCTGGGTCACAGTCCGTCACAGCTTCTGCGACGTCAGGCCTCCAGCGACTCGGAAACTTCGAGCCAGCGGGTTTCGAGGTCGGCGACGGATGCCTCGAGCTCGCGCAGCGAGTCACCGAGCGCCGCCAGGCCGACGTAGTCGCCCTGGTCGTGCACCGCGAGCTTCTCGTGCGCCGCGGCGATCTGGACCGAGAGCTTCTCGAGCTTGCGGTCGATCGACGCCAGCTCCTTCTCGGCGTTGCGCCGGTCGGCGCCCGCGAGCGAACTCGCCGCTCCCCCGGCCGTCGCCTTCGCGGCCGCAGACGAGGTGGAGGCCGCGTGCGACGACGTCGACGTGCCGGCAGGCGCGTTGGCCGCGACATCCGCTGCCCTTCGCAGTTCGAGGTACTGCTCGACGCCACGCGGCAGGTCGCGCAGGTGCCCGTCGAGGATGGCGAACTGGCGGTCGGTGACGCGCTCGATGAGGTAGCGGTCGTGGGAGACGACGAGCAGCGTGCCGGGCCACGAGTCGAGCAGGTCCTCGATCGCCGCGAGCATGTCGGTGTCGAGGTCGTTCGTCGGCTCGTCGAGGATGAGCACGTTCGGCTCCTGCAGCAGGATGAGCAGGAGCTGCAGGCGCCGCTTCTGACCGCCCGAGAGGTTCTTCACCGGGGTGGACAGCTGTGCGGTCGTGAAGCCCAGGCGCTCGAGGAGCTGCCCGGGCGTCATCTCCTTGTCGCCGACCTGATAGCTCGATCGCTGCTCGGCGACGACCGCGGAGACTCTCGAATCCGCCCACTCGGTGAGCTCGTTCAGTTCCTGGCTGAGCGTCGCGATGCGCACGGTCTTGCCGCGCTTGACGCGGCCGGCCGTCGGCTCGACCGCGCCCGTCACGAGCCCGAGCAGCGTCGACTTGCCGGCGCCGTTGACGCCGAGGATGCCGGTGCGCTCGCCGGGCGCGATGCGCCATTCGACGTCGTTCAGCACCGTGCGGGTCGCCGGTTCGCCCGTGACGGGGTCGACCATCGGGAACTGCACCGACACGTCGATGAGGTCGACGACGTCCTTGCCGAGGCGCGAGACCGCGAGCCGGTCGAGCTCGACCTTGTTGCGGATGGGCGGCTCGTTCGCGATGAGCTCGTTCGCCGCGTCGATGCGGAACTTGGGCTTCGACGTGCGAGCGGGCGGGCCGCGGCGCAGCCACGCGAGCTCTTTGCGCATGAGGTTCTGGCGCTTCGCCTCGGATGCCGCGGCGGAGCGGTCGCGCTCGACGCGCTGCAGCACGTAGGCCGCGTAGCCGCCCTCGAAGGGCTCGACGATGCCGTCGTGCACCTCCCACGTCGCGGTGCAGACCTCGTCGAGGAACCAGCGGTCGTGGGTCACGACGACGAGGGCGCCGGAGTCGGCGGGCCAGCGGCGCTTCAGGTGTCCGGCGAGCCAGGCGATGCCCTCGACGTCGAGGTGGTTCGTGGGCTCGTCGAGGAAGACGACGTCCCAGTCGCCGACGAGGAGGGCGGCGAGTCCGACTCGGCGGCGCTGTCCGCCCGAGAGGCTCGCGATCTGCCCGTGCCACGGGACGTCGCTCAGGAGGCCCGCGATGACGTCGCGCACCTTGGCGTCGCCCGCCCACACGTGCTCCTCGATGCCGCCGACGACGAACTCGGCGACCGTCTTGCCCGGGTCGACCACGTCGGCCTGGTCGAGCGTGCCGATGCGGATGCCGCGGCGATGCGTGACCCGCCCGCCGTCGGCCGTGAGCCGGCCGTCGAGCAGCTTCAGGAGCGTGGACTTGCCGTCGCCGTTGCGGCCGACGACGCCGATGCGGTCGCCCTCGTCGATGCCGAGGGTCACCTCGTCGAAGACGACGCGCGTCGGGAATTCGAGGTGCAGGCGCTCGGCGCCCAGGAGATGTGCCATGTCCCCCTGAGTTTACGTGCAGCGGGCTCGCTCGCAGCGACGCGGGCCCGCCTTGCAGCTGCTCAGCCCGAGATGATGCGCGCCCCGTGCACGGCCCCGTGCACGTGCACGGCGTGCAGGCGTGCGGCCGAGAGGGCGACCTGCAGTTCGAGCGCGGAGTCGGTGTCATCGACCAGGAACGCGATGGTCGGGCCCGACCCCGAGACGAGGCCGGCGAGCGCCCCATGCGCGGCCCCGAGATCGAGGATGCCGCCGAGTCCGGGAGCGAGGCTCAGCGCCGCCGGCTGGAGGTCGTTGTGCAGCGACTCCGCGAGGCGTCGGGCGTCGCCCGCACGCAGCGCCTGCAACACCGCCGCGTCGACCACCGGCGCCGTGCCGTCGTGCACGAGGCCGAGCCGGGACTCGCGCTGCCGGTCGAGCTCCTGGTAGACGGCGGGAGTCGACAGGCCGAACTCCGCGACCGCGAGCACCCAGTGGAACGAACCGGTCGCGAGCGCGGGGCTCAGCTGATCGCCGCGCCCCGTGCCGATGGCCGTGCCGCCGGAGAGGGCGAACGGCACGTCGGCGCCGAGCTTGGCCGCGAGGGCGTGCAGTTCCTCCTTCGCGAGTGCGGTGCCCCAGAGCGCGTCGCAGGCCACGAGGGTCGCCGCGGCATCGGCGGATCCGCCGCCCATGCCACCGGCGATCGGCACGTGCTTCTCGATCTCGAGGTGCACGCCGCCCGGTACTCCCGCCGTGCGCGCGAGGAGCTTCGCGGCCTTGATGGCGAGGTTCGAGCGATCGGTCGGCAGGCCCGAGGTGTCGACGGTGCCGCCGAACGAGACGCTGAACTCGTCGTCGGGCCAGGCGCGCACGTCTTCGTAGAGCGAGACGGCCTGATAGGCGGTGGCGACGTCGTGGTAGCCGTCGGCCTGCACCGCGCCGACCCGCATGAAGAGGTTGATCTTTCCGGGTGCCCGAACGTGCACTGCCTCGTCGGTCGCCGCGATCGTCATGACTCCACGCTAACCGACCGCTTCCACGGCCACCGCGCCGAGCCATCCGCGCAGGGTCTCCTTGGCCTCGGCGAGGTCGTCGCCGTTCGGCATGCGACCGCGCACGAGGCCGATGGAGGTCTTGCCCGCGCCGCGGGCCGACGCCGAGGCGAGCAGGAACTCCCCGCTGTCGAGTGGGAAGCGAGCGGTCGGGTACTTCGCCGCGAGGTTCAGGGCGAGCGGTTCGACGCCCGTCTGCGCGGTCACCACGGCGGCGAGGGCGCGCAGCGCCGGCTCGACGTCGCCCGCGATCGTGCGCGTGACGCTCACCTCGAAGGTGCCGTCCTGACGCTGTCCGGGCAGGCGGATGCCCCGCGCCTGCTCGTACCCGACGGTGATGCCCTGCGCCCACCACGGGTCGACGCCCTGATCTCGGGCGAGCCAGTTGGCGATCGCCTGGTGCTTCCAGCCGGCCGCGCCGGCGGCGTCGAGCAGTGCGAACCAGTCGTCCCGCGACCTGCCCGTCGCGCTGACGACGGCGTCGTCGCCGACGTTGTCGGCCGATGCCCCCACCGATCGTTGCGTGCCCACGGCACCCACGCTAGCGCGAGATCAGACCGCGCGGGCGATGCGGAGGAAGTCGGCCACGGTGAGTTGTTCGCCGCGCTCCTGCGGGTCGACACCCGCGGCCTCGAGCACGGCGCTCGCCTGTGCTGATCCGCCCCCGAGCACCGACGAGAGCGACTGTCGCAGCATCTTGCGCCGCTGCTGGAACGCCGCGTCGACGAGGGCGAAGGTGGCGATGCGCTCGGCCTCGGTGCCCGGGGCGTCCGCTCGCTCGAAGCCGACGAGCACCGAGTCGACGTTCGGGACCGGCCAGAAGACCATCCGCGAGACCTGGCCCGCCGTGCGCCAGTTGCCGTACCAGGCCGCCTTGACGCTCGGCGCGCCGTAGACCTTCGAGCCGGGGTCGGCGGCGAGCCGGTAGCCGACCTCGGCCTGCACCATGACGATGCCCGACTGCAGGGAGTCGAAGTGCTCGAGCAGGTGCAGCAGCACCGGCACCGAGATGTTGTAGGGGAGGTTCGCGACGAGCCGCACCGGTTCGCCGGGCAGCTCGGTCACGCGCAACGCGTCTTCGGTCACCACAGTGAGTGGGGTGCCCGGCTGCATGATGCCGGCGGTGTGCGGCAACTGGGCGGCGAGGCGCTTGTCGATCTCGACGGCGATGACGGATGCCCCGGTCTCGAGCAGCCCGAGCGTCAGCGAGCCGAGACCCGGTCCGATCTCGAGCACCGTCTCGCCCGGCTGCACGCCGGCGGTCTGCACGATACGGCGTACGGTGTTCGCGTCGTGCACGAAGTTCTGGCCGAGCTTCTTCGTCGGCGTGACGTCGAGGAGCTCGGCGAGGTCGCGGATCTCGGCGGGCCCGAGCAGCCTGGGGACCGTCTCGGCGCCCTCAGCCGCATGTCGATGCGCGTTCACGCCCCTGCGTCCGCTTCTGCTGGCCCGATCACGGGCTCATCTTGCCACGAGCCGTACACCGCGACCGTGTTCGCCGCGAGCTGTTCGCAGAACTCGTCGAGGTCGGCACCGAGCACCTCGGCCATGAAACGCACCGTGTGCGGCACGAGGTAGGGCGCGTTCGGGCGGCCGCGGAGCGGAACGGGCGTGAGGTACGGGGCATCCGTCTCGACGAGGATGCGGTCGCTCGGCGCGACCCGAAGCGCCTCGCGGAGGTTCTCGGCGTTCTTGAACGTGACGTTGCCGGCGAACGAGAGGTACCAGCCCTCGTCGGCGGCGAGCCTCGCGAGCTCCTCGCCGCCCGAGAAGCAGTGGAACACGGTGCGCTCGGGTGCACCGACCCGGCGGAGGGTCGACACGACCTCGTCGTGCGCGTCGCGGTCGTGGATCTGCAGCGCGAGCCCGTGCCGCTTCGCGATGTCGATGTGGGCCTCGAACGAACGGAACTGCGCGCCCCGACCGTCTTCACCCGTGCGGAAGAAATCGAGCCCGGTCTCGCCGATCGCACGCACGCGCGGGCGCGCCGCGAGCTCGTCGATCACGGCGAGGGCGTCGTCGAGCCCGGTGCCCGACACCCCAGCAGATGCCTCGAGCTCGGGCGCCTCGTTCGGGTGCAGGGCCACCGCCGCGAGCAGCCGCGGCTCGCGCGCCGCGACCTCGGCCGACCAGATGCTCGTCGCGACATCCGTGCCGACCTGCACGGCCCCGGCGATGCCGACGGATGCCGCGCGCTCGAGGTGCTCGTGCACGTCGAGGGGCAGCGCGCCGTCGGCGATCTCGAGGTGCGTGTGGTTGTCGTACACGGCCACGCGGAGCGGCTCGGGCGCCGGCGGGTACTCGACGGCACGGCCACCGTCGGAGCGGGTGCGGAGGTGTGCGGGCGACGGATCGCTCACGCCGCTGCTGCTCCGAGCTCGATCATTCGGCCACCTCGACGCGCGGGAAGAGCCCTTCGAGCGCCGTGACCTGCGTGCCGGTCGTCCAGGAGTCGGCCTGGTCGATGCGCTGCTCCTGCACGGTGCCGGGGGCGCCGAGCGCGGTCCAGAGCTTGGCCGTCGCGACGGGCAGCACCGGCGAGAGCAGCACGGCGAGCGTGCCGAGGCCGTGGTACGCCGTGGCGAGCACGGTCTCGAGGCGGTCGCGCTGCTCGGGGTCCTTCGCGAGGCTCCACGGCTCCTCGATCGTGAGGTAGCCGTTGAGGGCGTCGACGAGCTCCCAGGCGGCGCCGATGGCCTCGTGGATCGCGAGGCGGCCGATCGCCTCCCACGAGGCATCCGTCGCCCGTCGCTCGACGCTCGCGATCTCGATGTCGGCGGCCGTCAGGGTGCCGGCGGCGGGCACCGCGCCGTCGCAGTAGCGGTTGATCATCGCGACCACGCGCGAGGCGAGGTTGCCGAAGCCGTTCGCGAGCTCGGCCTGGTAGCGCGCCGCCAGATCTTCCCACGAGAACGAGCCGTCTTGGCCGAACGCGATCGCGCGCAGGAAGTAGTAGCGGAACGCGTCGGAGCCGAAGGTCTCGGTGATCTGCTCGGGCGCGATGCCGGTGAGCTTCGACTTCGACATCTTCTCGCCGCCGACGAGCAGCCAGCCGTGACCGAAGACGCCCTTCGGCACCTCGAGACCCGCCGCCATGAGCATGGCCGGCCAGATCACGGCGTGGAAGCGCAGGATGTCCTTGCCGATGAGGTGCTGGGCCGGCCAGCGGCGCGCGAACTCCTCGTCGTCCTGCCCGTAGCCGACGGCGGTGATGTAGTTCAGGAGCGCGTCGAACCAGACGTAGACGACGTGCGACTCGTCCCACGGCACCTTCACGCCCCAGTCGAACGTCGAACGCGAGATCGAGAGGTCGGCGAGGCCCGACTTCACGAACGAGACGGCCTCGTTGCGCGCCGATTCGGGCTGCACGAAGTCGGGGCGCTCCTCGTAGAGCGCGAGCAGCTTGTCGGCGAACGCCGACATGCGGAAGAAGTAGTTCTTCTCGTGCAGCAGCTCGACGGGCTTCGAGTGGATCGCGCAGACTTGCTGGCCCTCGTACTCCCCCGTGCCCGGCACGAGGTCGGACGGCTGCTTGTACTCCTCGCAGCCGACGCAGTAGTAACCCTCGTACTCGCCCGTGTAGATGTGGCCGTCGTCGTAGAGCTTCTGCAGGAACTTCTGCACGTTCGCCTCGTGGCGGGCGTCGGTCGTGCGGATGAAGTCGTCGTTGGCGATGTCGACGGTCGCGAGCAGCGGCTTCCACGCCTCGTCGACGAGCTTGTCGGCCCACTGCTTCGGCGTCACGCCATTGGCGGTCGCGGTGCGCAGGATCTTCTGGCCGTGCTCGTCGGTGCCCGTGAGCATCCAGGTGTCGTCGCCCGCCTGGCGGTGCCAGCGCGCGAGCACGTCGGCAGCGACCTCGGTGTAGGCGTGCCCGATGTGGGGCACGTCATTCACGTAGAAAATGGGCGTGGTGATATAGAACGAGGAGCCGTCGGCCATTCCCCAATCCTACGGGCGAGCGGATGTCCCGGCGTCCCGGTTACGCCGACGCCGGCGCACGCTGCAGCTTCAAGGTCGGAGTCAGGGGCGAGCGGACGTGCCGGAGTCCCGGTTACGCCGACGCCGGCGGACGCTCCAGTTGCAAGTCACTGCTGAGCGGATGTCCCGGCGTTCCGGTCGCGCCGACGGCGGCGGACGCTGCCGTCGAGGATCGCCGGGGGCACCGCCTCCTCCACCTCCATGTGCTCGTGCGGGGTCGGCACGCCGAGCGTCACGTCCTGTTCCTTGATCGCGGGCTCCTGCACCTTCTGGCCGGGATAGCCGACGATCCGCATGCCGAGCACGATCTTCCCGGGCGCCTCGCGCCGGTCGAGCGCGCGGTAGGCGTCGGCGACGGACTCGAGCGGGAAGATGTCGGCGATCGGCAGCCGCGCCCGGCGGGCCGCGACGAGGGCGGCGACACGGCCGAGCGCCACGACGTCGCCGGCGTAGAGCTTGACGGCCTCCTCATCCTCCACGGCGTCCCAGTCGAGCACCGTGAGGATCCGCGAGGGCGGCACCCCGAGGGCGATCGCCGCATCGGTCTCGCCGCCGAGGAAGTCGAGGAAGCCGGTGACGGGCCCCGGGGCGACCGGCCGCACGCGCTCGGCGAGGTCGGGTCCGTAGGCCACGGGCAGCACCCCGAACTGCCGCAGGAAGTCGAATCGCGTCTCGACGCTCGTGCCGATCACGGTGGCGCCACGCATGCGGGCGAACTGGGCGGCGAGGCATCCGACGCCGCCGGCCGCAGCGGTGATGACGACCGTGTCGGACGGCGTCAGCGCCAGCCCCTCGACCGCCGTCCACGCGGTCGTGCCCGCGACGTAGAGCGAGCCGGCGACCTCCCAGGCGAGCTCGGGCGGCTTCGTCAGCAGCTGCGCCTCGGGCACGACGACGTGGGTCGCGTGCGCGCCCCGATCGACGAAGCCCATGACCTCGTCGCCGTGCGAGAACGAGGAGACGCCGGGTCCGGTCGCGGCGACGACCCCCGCGAGATCGCGGCCCTGCACCGATGGGAAGCTGACGGGCCAGCGTTCGGGATGGTCTCCTCGACGGATCGCGCTCTCGACCGGGTTCAGCCCCGTCGCGAACACCGCGACGAGCACTTCGCCCTCGCCGGGGATGGGCATCGGCTGTTCGACGACCTCGAGCACCTCTGGTCCGCCGTGCTCGGAGAATCGGACGACGTGAGCCAGGTCGTGGGTCGGGTCGTGAGTCATCTCGCACCTCCACCGCTCTACGGGTACTGCCATTCTCCGCCTGCCCGGCGGAATCCGACAGGGCTGGACACGGTGCGCCCGCGACCGCTAGGCGGGCGTGCCCGGCGACTCGCCGGCGTGTCAGCCGCGTTTGCGCGCCTGCAGCGCCGCCTCGTAGAGGTCTCGCGTGCTCAGGCCGCTCTCCGCGGCGACGAGCGCCGCCGCGTCCTTCAACCGGGTACCGGATGCCGCGAGCTCGAGCACCCGCGCGAGCGCGTTCTCGGGGTTCGCCTCCTGTTCGCCCGCTCCCCCGACGACGATCACGATCTCGCCGCGCACCCCGCCCTCGGCCCAGGTCGCGAGTTCGCCGAGCGGGCCGCGGCGCACCTCCTCGTACATCTTGGTGAGCTCGCGGCAGACCGCTGCGGGCCGGTCGGCTCCGAACGCCTCGGCGAGGGCGGCGAGGCTCGCGGCGAGCCGCGACGGGCCCTCGAAGAACAGCAGGGTGCGGCGGTCGCCGGCGAGCTCGGCGAGGCGACGGGCGCGCTCCCCCGCCTTGCGCGGAAGGAAGCCCTCGAATGCGAAGCGGTCGGTCGGCAGGCCCGACACGGCGAGCGCGGTGATCACGGCCGACGGGCCGGGCAGGACGGTGACCTCGACGCCTGCGTCGGCCGCCGCCGCCACGAGCGGGAATCCGGGATCGGACACGGTCGGCATGCCGGCGTCGCTCAGCACGAGCAGGTCGGTGTCACGCGCGAGTTCGACGAGCTCCGCCGCCTTCTGCCGTTCGTTGTGCTCGTGCAGCGCGATGAGCCTCGGGCGGTTCTCGATGCCGAGGCCGGCGAGCAGCCGCTGGGTCACCCGCGTGTCTTCGGAGGCGATGACGGTCGCCGAGGCCAGCGCCTCGCGAAGACGGGTTGAAGCGTCGCCGAGATTGCCGATGGGCGTCGCCGCGAGGATGATCATGGTCTCAAGCATGACACCAGCCCGCACCAGTCGTCTGGCCGGGCCTGTCCGCCCGACTCGTTTAGGGTTGGCGCATGGGAGTGGAGCCGGGCGCCGCCGAGACACGCGAGGAACGGAGCGCCGAGGCATCCGCTCACGTCGACGCGGAGGCGCACGACGACGTGGACCCGCACGACGACGTGGACGCTCACGACGCGCCGGTCGAGGCACGGCGGGGCAGCCGCCTCGACGACTGGTGGGCCAGGGTGCTGTCGACGCCCCGCCGCCGGCTGCTCTGGTACTGGGGCGGTCCGATCGTGGTCACCCTCATCGCGGCGGTGCTGCGGTTCTGGAACCTCGGCCACCCGCCCGCGATCGTCTTCGACGAGACGTACTACGTCAAGGACGCGTGGACCCTGCTGCAGAACGGCTACGAGTCGAGCTGGCCCGAGGACGCGGACGCCGAGTTCGCGGCCGGCGACACCGGCATCTTCAACGATGCCGCCTCGTACGTGGTGCATCCGCCGCTCGGCAAGTGGATGATCTCGCTCGGCATGGCCGCCTTCGGCGCCGGCGACCCCTTCTGGTGGCGCGCGTCGACGGCGCTCGCGGGCACGATCGCGGTCTTCCTGATATCGGTCATCGCTCGCCGCCTCTTCGCCTCGACGATCCTCGCGGTCATCGGCGGGCTGCTGTTCGCAGTCGACGGCAACGCGATCGTGATGTCGCGCGTCGCCCTGCTCGACAACTGGGTGATGCTCTTCGCGCTCCTCGGGTTCTGGTTCGTGCTGCTCGACCGCGAACCGTCGGCCCGTCTCCTGCGGGAGCGGCTCGACGCCGCTCGCGGCTGGGGGCTCGAGCCGCACTACGGGCCGGCGATCTGGGCCCGGCCGTGGGTGGTGGCCGCCGGGGTCGCGTTCGGTGCCGCGAGCGCCGTGAAGTGGTCGGGGCTCTGGTTCCTCGCCGCGTTCGGCATCTACCTCGTCATCGTCGACGCCCTCGCGCGCCGACGCGCAGGAGTGCCGTTCTGGTTGTCGGCGTCGATCCTGAAGCAGGGGCCGGTGACGTTCCTGCTCCTCGTGCCCGTGGCTGCCGTCGTCTACCTCGCGTCGTGGACGGGGTGGCTCGTCACCGACGGCGGCTACTACCGGCACTGGGCCGAAGAGGCGGGCAACGCCGCGACCGGCATGTTCTCGTGGGTTCCGCTCTCACTGCAGAGCCTCTGGCACTACCACGAGGCCGCCTACGGCTACCACGTCGGCGTGCACAGCCCGCACCCGTGGCAGTCGAATCCGCTCACGTGGCTCTTCATGATCCGCCCCACGAACATGTACTTCGCCTCGACCGAGGACGGATCGGGAGGCTGCGGCGCCGACACCTGCTGGTCGTCGATCATCGGAGTCGGCAACCCGCTCATCTGGTGGGCGGCCGCAGCGGCGTGCTTCTACCTCGTCTACCGGCTCGTGCGCTACCGCGAGTGGCAGGTGGGCCTCATCCTCGTCGGGCTCGCCGCCGGGTACCTGCCGTGGCTCGGCTACCTGAACCGCACGGTCTTCCAGTTCTACTCGATCGCCTTCGAGCCGTTCATGGTGCTCGCGCTCGTCTTCGTGATCGGGCTCGTGCTCGGCCGCCGCGACGACCCGTACTGGCGCCGCGAACGCGGCATCGCCATCGTGGTGATCTACCTCGCGTTCGTGCTCGCCGTCTCGGCCTTCTTCTTCCCGATCTGGTCGGGCATGCCGGTCGTACCCACGTTCCGGCAGCTGCACTTCTGGCTGCCGAGCTGGGGCTGATGCGTCGGACGGGCCCGCGGGCACGCCGGCCTCACCCGCGGAGCGGCCGGAAGAACTCCCGCATGGCGGCGGCGACGAGCTCGGGAGACTGCTTGACCGTGAAGTGCCCACCGCTCGGCAGCTGCTGCCAGGCGCGGATGTCCCGGTAGGTGCGCGCGGCGTAGCTCTGCGGGAACCCGTGTTCGCGGTACTGCACGGCGACGCCCACCGGCACCTCGACGAGCGGCATCTGCGCGGTGTCGAACCGGTCGTCGTAGTACGCGCGGAACGAGGTGCCGATGCTCTGCGTCGCCCAGTAGAGGGTGGCCGTCGTGAGCACGTCGTCATCGCTCCACGCAGCCCGGTACGCCTTGTCGCCGCCGCTCCACGTGCGGAACTTCTCGACGAGCCAGGCGGCGAGGCCGGTCGGCGAATCGTTCAGCGCCGCGGCGAGGGTGTCGGGCTTCGTCGACTGCAGCTCGCTGTACGCGGACTCCCCGAGCCACTTCGCATCGAGGGCGGCACGGAACCCGATCTCCTCCTCGGTGAGGTCGTCGCGTCGCTCGGCAGAAGGGAACGCGGCGTGGGTCGCGAAGAGGCCGAGCACCGACTCGGGGTGCAGTGCCGCCGTCCAGTCGCTGATCCACGTGCCGACGTCTTCGCCGTAGCTCGCATACCGCTCGTACCCGAGCACGTCGTGCATGAGCGCATGCCACCGCTCGGCGATCTCGTCGGCGACGAAGTGCGCCTCGCCCGGCGGATCCGAGAAGCCGAAACCGGGCAGTGACGGGATGACCACGTCGAACGTGTCTTCCGGTCGGCCGCCATGACGCACCGGGTCGACGAGGTGCGGCACGATCGGCAGCATCTCGGCGAACGTGTACGGCCAGCCGTGGCTGAGGATGATCGGCACGGGCGCGGGATCCCGTCGCTCCGCACGGATCCACGCGAAGTGCACTCGGCCTCCGCCGACGTCCGCCGTGAACTGCGGCACGGTGTTCAGCCGGCGTTCGATCGACCGCCAGTCGAACTCGCCGCCCCAATAGGCGAGCAGGCGCTCGAGCTCGGCGGGATCGGTGCCCGCCGACCACGGGGCTCCCGGCGTCGGCAACGGCAGTCGGCGCTGCGCGATGCGACGACGCAGGTCGACGAGCACGTCGTCTTCGATGTCGACCGTGAACTGCTCCATGGGGCGACGCTACCGCCCGCCACCGACGGGCGACCGCCGGCGTCGGCGTCGGCGTCGGCGTCGAGTCGGCTAGCGTTGTGAGGTGCGTCGTTTGCTGCCGGGACTCGTCGTCGCGGCATCCGCGGCCCTCATCGCCTGGCTCGCGCACCTGGCGTTCCCCGCCGTGCCGCTGCTGACGGCCTCGGTCGCGCTCGGCATCGTCGTCGGTCAGATCCCGGCCCTCCGCCCTGCGCTCGGCGGATCCCTGGCGCCGGGCATGCGGGTCGCCTCCCGTCGGCTGCTCCGGGTCGGCATCGTGCTGCTCGGCCTCAAGCTCAGCCTCGTCGACATCGCATCGCTCGGCTGGGTCACGATCGCGACGACCGTCGCGGTCGTCGTGCTGACGTTCGTCGGCACCATCGGCCTCGGCCGGGCGCTCGGGCTGCCCGGTCACCAGCCGCTGCTCGTGGCGAGCGGCTTCTCGATCTGCGGCGCATCGGCGATCGGCGCGATGGGCGCCGCGGTGCGCGCCCGCGACGAGGAGCAGGCAGTGCCGGTCGCCCTCGTGACGCTGTGCGGCACGCTCGCGATCGCGGTGCTGCCGGCGCTGTGGCATCCGCTCGGCCTCTCGAACGTGCAGTTCGGCCACTGGGTCGGCGCGGGCGTGCACGACGTCGGCCAGGTCGTCGCGACGGCGCAGATCGCCGGCACGGCCGCCCTCGCGGTCGCCGTCGTCGTCAAGCTCACCCGCGTGCTCATGCTCGCCCCGATGGTCGCGATCACCGCCGCCGTCGAGCGGCGACGGGCGGTCGACGTCGAGGGGCCCCGCCCGGCGATCGTGCCGCTCTTCGTCGCCGGGTTCCTTGTCGCCGTGCTGTTGAACACGTTCGTGCCGCTGCCCGAGTGGGTGCTGACGGGTGCCGACACCCTGCAGACCGCAGCGCTGGCGATGGCCCTCTTCGCGCTCGGCGCCTCGATCCGACTCGGCGAACTCGCGAGCACCGGATGGCGCGCCCTCGTCGTCGGCCTCACCTCGTGGGTGCTCGTCGCGGGCCTCGCCTACGGCGCGGTGCTGCTCGGCTGACCGGTGCTGCGCGGTACTACTCGGCCGACGGGTGCCGCGCGGCGCTGCTCGGCTGACGGTGCCACGCGGTGCTACTCGGCTGACCGGTGCCGCGCGGCGCTGCTCGGCTGACGGTGCCGCGCGGATCACACCGCGATGACGACCTTGCCGCGCACCTCGCCCGACTCGAGCATGGCGACCGCCTCGGCCGCCTTCTCGAGCGGGAACACGCGGTCGACGACCGGGCGCACCTCGCCGGCGTCGATGCGGCGGGCGAGTTCGGCGAGGTCGTCACCGCTGCGCGCGGCCGCGAGCGGGCGGAGCCGCTGCGAGACGAACGGCGAGATGACGGATGCCGCGGCCATCCGCCGCATCGGCCCGAGCACCGTGCCGCCGCGGCCGGACGACAGCACGAGCGTGCCCCGCGGCGTGAGCGAGCGACGCACGCGACCGAGCGGGCGGTCGGCGACGAGGTCGAAGACGACGTCGTAGCGGCCCAGGTTCGCGGTGAAGTCCTCGGTCGAGTAGTCGATCACGTGGTCGGCGCCGAGCGCACGCACGTGCTCGGCCTTGGCGCCGCGGGAGACCCCGGTCACCTCCGCGCCCCGACCCTTGGCGAGCTGCACGGCGAATCCGCCGACGCCGCCCGAGGCGCCGTTGACGAGCACGTGCTGCCCGGCCCCGACGCCTGCGAGGCGCAGGCCCTGCATCGCCGTCGTGCCCGAGACGACGACGGCTGCCGCGTGGATCGCGTCGACCGAGGTCGGCCGAGCGGCGACGAAGCGCTCGGGCACCGCGACGAACTCGGCGAAGCCGCCCTGGTCGGACTCCGCGAAGACGGCGTCCCCGACCGCGAACCGCGTGACGGCATGGCCGACCGCCACGACCTCGCCCGCGACATCCCGGCCGATGATCGGCCGCTTCGGCCGCCGCAGTCCGTAGGCGAGTCGCACCGCTCGCGGCTCGCCGCGCATGAGCAGCACGTCGCCCATGCTGACGGCGACGGCCATGACGCGGATGAGCACCTCGTCGGCCGCGGGCTCGGGCGCGGCGACCTCGGCGAGCGCGAGCTCGTCGGGACCGCCGTACCGATGCTGCACGATCGCCCTCACGATGCCGCCTTCGCGGATGGCGATGCTGCCGGCGACGCGACCCGCGGTGCAGCGGGCGACACGGCGACCACGACGCTGCCGACCTTGTGCCCGGTGTCGACCCGGCGGTGCGCCTCGGCCATGCGGTCAAAGGCGACGACGCGGTCGATGACCGGCACGATCTCGCCCGATTCGATGAGTTCGACGAGCAGGGCGAGATCCGCCGCCTTGAGCCGGATGTCGCGGAGCCCCGTGAAGGCGATCGCCGCCCGCCGCCCGCGGCTGAACCACCTCGTGAGCGGCCACTGCATCATGATCGCGGCCGACGGCACCGTCGTGAGGTAGATGCCGTGCGGCGCGAGCGCGCGGCGGGCGGCGCCGAAGGAGCGCTTGCCGACCGCGTCGAAGATCACGTCGTAGGCTCCGCGCGCCTCGGTGAAGTCCTCGTGCGCATAGTCGATGACGCGGTCGGCCCCGAGCGAGGTGACGAGCGGGGCGTTCGCTGCGCTGCACACGCCGACGACGGTCGCCCCGAAGTGCTTGGCCAGCTGCACCGTCGCCGACCCGACGGTGCCCGATGCCCCGTTGACGAGCACGACCTGACCCGGCGCCACGGCCGCCAGATCGCGGAGGAAGGGCAGCGCGGTGAGGAATCCGTCGACCGTCGCGACGGCCTCGGCGGCGCCGAGCCGGGCGGGGATGTGCACGATCGGCGCGTCCTCGGCGATGCACACGAGTTCGGCGTGCGCGCCCATCGCGGGTGCCAGGGTGCCGAAGACCCGATCGCCGGTCGCGAAGCTGGTCACGCCATCGCCGACGCGTTCGACGACGCCGGCGAAGTCGGAGCCGAGCACGGGGTGCTTCGGCTTCGCGAGCCCGAAGAAGAGGCGGGCGAAGCGCGGGGTGCCGCTGCGCCCGGCGCTGTCGGAGGGGCCGACGGTGGTCGCCTCGACCCGTACGAGCACCTCGTTCGTGCCGATCTCCGGATCGACGGCCTCCTGCAGATGCAGCACCTCGGGCGGACCGTACCGTTCGTAGACGGCGATTCTCATGATGCCGACTCCTCCGAGCCCGTTGCCATGTCGTGATCGGGGTACTGGAAGACGTCGTCGAGCGGCACCCCGAAGATCCGCGCGAGCTGGAAGGCCATCTCGAGCGAGGGCGAATAGCGCCCCTGCTCGATGGCGATGACCGTCTGGCGGGTGACCCCGAGGCGCTTCGCGAGCTCGGCCTGTGTCATCTCGCCGGCGCGGAACCGCAGGGAGCGGATCTCGTTCGTCACCTTCGTGGGCTTCACCATGCCGGCACCCCCCTGCGGTAGGCGACGATCTTCGTGATGGTCGAGACGACGGCGGAGAGCACGAAGCAGAGGTAGACGGTGTTCGCGATCCAGAAGCCGTCGGCGTCGAGCATCGCGAGCACGAGTGCGCCGAGGGCGCCGATCACGACGAACGAGCTGCCGACCCGCTCTCCGAGCCGGTCGATCTCCTTGTCGCGGATGTCGCCGCGCGTCCTCTCGCTCGGCGAGAGGATCTCGACGAGGATGCGCCCGATGATCGAGGCGACGATCGCGCCCCCGATCACCCAGAGCATCGTCGGCACGTAGTCGATCTCGTGGGCGGGCGTGCCGCCGAGCAACTGCGGCAGCACGAGCGAGAGGTACACCGTGCTCCCCACGACGGCGACCACGAGGTAGACCCAGGTGCCCTTCTCCTCGTACGACATGCGTCCTCCTCGGAATGTCAGAAATGTTTGACATGCCAAATGTAGAGAATATTCGACATCATGTCAAGGATTATTGACACGGCTGCGCGATGCGCCGTCGAGATGTCGCGACGGGGCTCGTCTCGTCGACCACGCGGCCACCTCGGCACGACGATCGAGACGGGCGTGCGCCGGTGCTATGGTGGGCGACGGTTTCAACGTTGAAACCAGCGAGGAGCAACCACCGCACATGCGCACCCCGGACACCATCGACACCCGGCGCATCGGCGCGCTCGGCACTCCGCGCCTCGGCGGGCGCACCTGGACGGCGATCCTCGCCGTCGGACTCGTCGGTCAGCTCGCCTGGGTCATCGAGAACATGTACCTCAACCTGTTCGTCTACGACACGATCTCGACCGACCCCGCCGTCATCGCGATCATGGTCGCGGCGAGCGCCGTCGCCGCCACGGCGGCCACGCTGCTCTTCGGCGCCTGGTCGGACCGGCTCGCCCGTCGCCGCGAGTTCGTCGCGATCGGCTACATCGCCTGGGGTCTCGTCACTGCCGCATTCGGCCTGATCGGCGGCGGCGCTTCCGGGGCGCTCGCCAACGGGGCATCCGGTGCATCGACGGCCGCTGCGGCGACCGCGACCGCCGTGATCGCGATCATCGCGCTCGACTGCGTCATGAGCTTCATCGGCTCGGGCGCGAACGATGCGGCGTTCGCCGCGTGGGTCACCGATTCGACGGTGCCCGCCAACCGCGGCCACGTCGACGGATGGCTCGCCGTCATGCCGCTCATCGGCATGCTGCTCGTCTTCGTGCTCCTCGACCCGCTCACGCAGTCGGGTCAGTGGAGTCTGTTCTTCGGCATCGTGGGCGGGATCACGGTGGCCACCGGCATCGCAGCCTGGTTCCTGATCCGCGACCGAGGCGTCGCGAAGCACCCGCACGGCGTGCTGCGCGCGATCTTCGAGGGGCTGCGCCCGCAGACCATCCGACGCGAACCCGCCCTGTTCCTGACGCTCGCGATCTGGACGGTCATCGGCATCAGCTCGCAGGTCTTCCTGCCGTACGTGCTCATCTACCTGCGCTATTCGCTCGCGCTCGACGGATACGCGATCGTGCTCGGTGTCGTGCTGCTGCTCGCCTCGGCGCTGAGCGTGGCCGGCGGACGCCTGATGGACCGGATCGGCAAGCCCCGGTTCCTCCCGTTCGCCGTCGGGGCGTTCGCCGCCGGCCTCCTCGCCATGCTCTTCGTGCGCGAGATGACCGGCGTCATCGCCGCCGCGACGGTGATGATGGCCGGCATGATGACCTCCGTGGCCGCGGTCTCCGCGATGACGCGCGACCGCACCCCTGCAGACCGGGCGGGTGGCGTACAGGGCGCCCGCATGATCATGGCGATCCTGATTCCGATGCTGATCGGCCCGGCGATCGGCGCCGCCGTGATCTCGGGCGCCGACCACTCCTACGTCGAGCTCGGCGTCTCGCACCCGGTGCCCGGCCCCGAGATCTTCCTGGCGGCGGCCGTCGTGCTCGTCGCGGTGCCGCCGCTCGCGATGCTGCGTGCACGGATGATGCGACGCGGCGAGGATGCCCGGGTCGCAACCCGGGCGGACCGCGCATGAGCCGGCGCACACCCTGGGCGAGCGATCTCGATCGCGAACACCCGCTGCCCGAGTATCCCCGGCCGCAGCTCGTGCGCGAGCACTGGCTGAACCTCAACGGCGTGTGGTCGTTCGCGTTCACCGCCGGGGCCGATCTCGCCGCGCCCCCGATCCCCGAGAGCTGGCAGGGCGAGATCGTCGTCCCGTTCTCCCCCGAGGCCGAACTCTCCGGCGTGGGGCGTCAGCTGCAGCCCGACGAACGCCTCTGGTACCGCCGGACGGTCCAGGTCCACGGCGGGGCCGACGGCGGCCGGCTGCTGCTCCACTTCGGCGCCGTCGACCAGCGCTGCCGGGTCATCGTGGACGGCGAGGTCGTCGGCGAACACTCGGGCGGGTACCTTCCGTTCACCATCGACGTGACTGCGCCGCTCGGCGACGGCGCCGAGCACGAACTCGTGGTCGACGTGGTGGACCCGAGCGACACGTCGTACCACTCCCGCGGCAAGCAGGCCCTGCGCCGGGGCGGCATCTGGTACACCGCTCAATCCGGCATCTGGCAGACGGTGTGGCTCGAGCGGGTGCCGACGGTGCACGTGCGGGAGCTCCGCATTCGTCCGCTGCTCGACGAGGAGCACGTCGAAGTGCTGATCGAGGTCGGCCCGAGCAGGTCCGACGCCGAGCCCGGAGCATCCGACCGCGCTCGCACGGCCGACGCACTCCAGGCGACCGTGGTCGTCCTCGACGCCGGCCGGGAGGTCGCGCGAGCGACTGGGCCCACCGGCCGGCCGATGCGCCTGCCGCTGCCGGAGCCGCACCGCTGGCACCCCGACGACCCGTTCCTCTACGACCTCGAGGTGCGACTCGGCGAAGACCGCGTCGAGAGCTACTTCGGCATGCGCTCGGTCGGCGTCGCGCCCGATGCGCACGGCCGCCCGCGGTTGATGCTGAACGGCGAGCCGATCCTGCACGCGGCGGTGCTCGACCAGGGCTACTGGCCCGAAGGCCTCTACACGCCGCCATCCGACGCGGCGCTCGTGCACGACATCGAGCAGATGAAATCGCTCGGCTTCAACGCCCTGCGCAAGCACATCAAGGTCGAGTCGCTGCGCTGGTACCACCACTGCGACCGTCTCGGCATGCTGGTCTGGCAGGATCTCGTGAACGGCGGCCGCCGGTACCACCCCGCCGTCGTGACCGTGCCGGTGAAGCTGCCGCTGCGCCTCGACGACCGACGGCACCGGTTGTTCGGCCGGCAGGACGCCGCGGGCCGCGAAGAATTCCGCGCCGAGCTCGACGAGACCGTCCGCCTCCTCGGCAACGCGCCGAGCGTCGTCGTCTGGGTGCCCTTCAACGAGGGCTGGGGCCAGTTCGATGCGCTCGACGCCGTCGACCGCCTGCGCGCGCTCGACCCCGACCGGGTGATCGACCACGCGAGCGGATGGCACGACCAGGGCGGCGGCGACCTCCGGAGCCTCCACGTGTACTTCCGCCGCATCAGGCCCGAGCGGTCGTGGCGGACCGAGCGGCGGGCGATCGTCGTCTCGGAGTACGGCGGCTACAGCCTGCGGCTGCCCGGCCACGAGTTCGGGCCACGGGAGTTCGGCTACCGCCGCTCCCGCACGATCGACGATCTCACCGACGCATTCGTCGCGCTGCATCGGAACGAGGTCGGGCCCGCCGTCGACGCCGGACTGAGCGGTTACGTGTACACGCAGCTCAGCGACGTCGAGGACGAGCTCAACGGTCTCGTCACCGCCGACCGCACCGTGCTGAAGCTGCGCGCAGACCGGGTGCGCGAGGTGAACGTCGAGCTCGCGGCGCGCTTCGCCGCCGCCGTCGCCCTCGCCCTCGCTCCCACCGTGGCACCGGCCGCGTCGCCCGTTCCCCCACCGACCCGCCATTCGAACCAGAGGTCCAGGATGCCCCGCCCCATCGTCGAGCGTGAGCTCACCGCCCCCGTCGCCCTCTGCCTGCCCGACGGCAGCCTGAACCCGGCCGCAGTCGGCTGGAGCCGCGTGCCGCTGCACGACACCTCCGGCATCGACGGACGACGCGTCTGGGGGCGCAACAAGCGCTGGGAGTACTGGGCGGTGACCACGCCCACGCACCTCATCGCGCTCACGGTCTCGTCGATCGACTACGCCGCGGTCCACGCGGTGCTCGTGCACGACCGGCGGACCGGGGCGACGCTCGATCGCTCGGCGATCGTGCCGTTCGGCGGCGGGGCGACGCTGCCCGCCTCGCTCGGCGACGGGCCCGCGCGGGCACGGGCGAACGGCATCTCGATCGATGTGGAGGAGGTCGAGGGCGGCACCCTGCTCCGCGCCGAGGTCGACGGCGCACGCCTCGAGATCCTGGCCGAGCTGCCCGAGGGGCACGAGCGCCTCGGCGTCGTCGTCCCGTGGTCGAGGAGACGATTCCAGTACACGGTGAAGGACGTCGCCCGCCCCGCGACCGGCTGGCTCGAGCTGGACTCCGCCGAAGCCGGTCGTGAGCGGATCGAACTGCCCGCGGGCGAGAGCTGGGCAGTGCTCGACCACGGCAGGGGCCGCTGGCCCTATCGCATGGTGTGGAACTGGGGTGCAGCCTCGGGCACCGTCGGCGGCCGCACGATCGGCCTGCAGCTCGGCGGGAAGTGGACCGACGGGAGCGGGTCGACCGAGAACGCGGTCGTCGTCGACGGGCGGCTCTCGAAGATCGAGGAAGAGCTCGACTGGGAGTACGACGAGCACGACTGGCTGGCGCCGTGGCGGATCCACGGGGCATCCGCCGATCTTCGCTTCGAACCGTTCTGGGACCGTGTGAGCGCGACCGAGCTCGTCGTCTTCGGCTCGCACGGGCACCAGTGCTTCGGGCACTACTCGGGGTGGGTGCTGGTCGACGGCGAACGCGTGGAGGTCGACGGGCTCCTGGGCTGGGCCGAAGACGTGAGGAACCGCTGGTGAGCGGCATGAACGGCACCGACGGGTCCGGGTCGTCGCGCCGTTCGGCGGCGCCGACGCTGAAGGACGTCGCGGCGATCTCCGGCGTCTCGTACCGCACCGTCTCGAACGTGATCAGCGGCAAGGCCCCGGTGAGCGCGGCGACCAGGTCCCGCGTCGAGGCCGCGATCGCCGAGCTCGGCTACCGACCCCAGCTCGCGGCGCGACAGCTGCGTATCGGGCGCACCAACCTGCTCACGCTGTCGGTGCCCTTCCTGTCGCTGCCGTACTTCGCGCAGCTCGCGCACGCGGTGGTCACCGCGGCCGAGCAGGCCGGTTACGACGTCGTGGTCGACGAGACGCACGGCGATCCCGAGCGCGAACTCCGTGCGGTGGCGGGTTACCGCACGCTGCTCACCGACGGCGTCATCCTGAGCGCGATGTCGATCGGAGACGACGAGCTCACCGCGGCGCGCGGCAGCACGCCGCTCGTCGTGCTCGGCGAGCGGATCCGGAGCGCGCGCGTCGACCGGGTCGTCATCGACAGCGTCACCAGCTCGCGCGACGTGACCGCGCACCTCATCGCGTCGGGTCGGCGCCGGCTCGGCTTCCTGGGTGCGGTGCCGGATTCCTCGAGCGGCGCCGCGGCGGCCGACCTCCGTCTCGAGGGCTTCCGCTGGGCGCTCCGGCTCGCGGGACTCGAACCCGACCCGGTGGACGCGCTGGAGATCTCGCCGTGGAACCGCGACTCCCCCGAAGGCGACTACTCGCGCGAGGAGGGCTACGCCCGGACCCGTGTCCTGCTCGCCCGCCCACGAGGACTCGACGGGCTGGACGGACTGGTCTGCGCGAACGACCTGCTCGCGATCGGCGCGCTCCGCGCCTTCAGGGAGGCCGGGATCGACGTGCCCGCCCAACTGGCCGTCGCCGGCTGGGACGATGCGCCCGAGTCGGCGTTCGCGACGCCGCCGCTCACGACCATCGCGCCCGACCTCGGCGAACTCGCACGTCTCGCCGTGGCATCAGTGCTGCGCCTCGTCGACGACCCGGCCTCTCCGCCGCGGGTGGAGCAGGCGCCGTACCGGCTGGTGCGTCGGGCGTCGGCGCCGTAGGAGGCGACGTCGGGGTCGATCCGCTCGCGGCGCTCTCGGCGCCCATGGCGCCTAGTGGCTGCCGCCGTCGACGAACTTGAGGCCGACGACGCAGCCGACGAGCCCGACCAGCAGGGCGATCTTGACCCAGGACGCCTCGGCGTCGCCCGTGACCATGGCCCAGACGACCGTGAGCGCCGCCCCGATGCCGACCCAGACGGCGTAGGCGGTGCCGGTCGGGATGTCGCGCATCGCCCAGGCGAGTCCGCCCATCGAGAGGGCGAGTGCGCCGAAGAAGACGACCGACGGCCAGAGCTTCGTGAAGCCCTCGGACTTGCCGAGCGCGGTGGCCCAGACGGCTTCGAGCACGCCGGACGCGATGAGGATGACCCATGCCATGACTGATCCACTCCTGTGGCCAGTCTTGTCGCGTTCCGGGTACTGATCCCTCGTCCGGGGCCGCAGTCGGCGACCTGTTCACGATGGTAGCAACGGGGGCTGGGCAGGCCCTGTGCAGGCGCGCCGAGCGGATGCCGCGGCGCACGCCAGCTCGCCTCAGCCCGCGCGGGCGACCTCCGCGAAGTGCTCGACGACCGGGAACGGCTCGTAGAACCGGTGGAGCAGTTCACGCCACCGGCCGTACTCGGGCGAGCCGCGGAAGCCCGTCTCGTGCGCCTCGACGCTCTCCCACTGCACGAGCAGCAGGTAGTCGTTCGGCGTCTCGATCGAGCGCGAGAGCCGAAGATCGATGAAGCCGGGCATGCCGGCGATGATCGTCTTCGCCTCGGCGAACGCCGCTTCGAAGTCGGCCTCCCGGCCGGGGACGACGGGCAGCAGCGCGTGTTCGAGGATCATGCGCCTCACGGTAACGGATCGGCCGGCCCCTCCTCCCGACATCCGTTGCCCTGCGTTACGCCGACGGGCCGATCCCGCTGCGGCCGGCAGTAGCGTTGCCGGCATGGCAGACCGCGAATACGGCTTCAAGACCCGCGCCATCCACGCGGGCAACATCCCCGACCAGGTGACGGGCGCCCGCGCGCTGCCGATCTACCAGTCGAGCGCGTTCGTCTTCGACGACACCGCCGATGCCGCTGCGCGGTTCGCCCTGCAGAAGTACGGCAACATATACTCGCGCCTCGCGAACCCGACCGTCGCGAGCTTCGAGGAGCGCGTCGCGAGCCTCGAGGGCGGCCTCGGCGCCGTCGCGACGGCGAGCGGCCTCTCGGCGCAGTACATCACCTTCGCGAGCCTCGCCGGCTCCGGCGACCACATCGTCGCCTCGGCGAACCTCTACGGCGGTTCGATCACCCAGCTGGATGTCACGCTGCGCCGCTTCGGCATCGAGACGACGTTCGTGCAGTCGGCCGACGCCGCCGACTACGCCGCGGCGATCACCGACAAGACCAAGGCGCTGTTCGTCGAGACGATCGCGAACCCCTCGGGTGAGATCGCCGACCTCGAGGCCCTCGCCGACGTCGCGCACGCCCACGGCATCCCCTTCATCGTCGACTCCACGATCGCGACTCCGTACCTGAACCGCCCGATCGAGTGGGGCGCCGACATCGTCACGCACTCCGCGACGAAGTTCCTCGGCGGTCACGGCACCACGCTCGGCGGCGTGGTCGTCGAGTCTGGCCGCTTCGACTGGCACTCCGAGAAGTTCCCGCTCTTCGGCCAGCCCGTGCCGAGCTACGGCGGCCTCCAGTGGTCGGGCAACTTCGGCGAATACGCGTTCCTCACGCGGCTCCGCGCAGAGCAGCTCCGCGACATCGGCCCGGCGCTCGCGCCGCACTCGGCGTTCCTGCTCGCGCAGGGCGTCGAGACGCTGCCGTACCGCATCCAGGCCCACATCGACAACGCCCGGGTCGTCGCGGAGTGGCTCGACGCCGACCCGCGCATCGAGCGCGTGCTCTGGGCGGGCCTGCCCGGCCACCCGCACCACGACCGCGCCCGGAAGTACCTCCCGAAGGGCCCCGGTTCGGTGTTCAGCTTCGAGGTGAAGGGCGGCCGCTCGGTCGGCCAGGCGCTCATCGAGAACGTCAACCTCGCAAGCCACCTCGCCAACATCGGCGACGCGAAGACGCTCATCATCCACCCCGCATCGACGACGCACGCGCAGCTCACCGAGCAGCAGCTCGTCGACGCAGGCGTCCTGCCGGGGGTTGTGCGGTTGTCGGTCGGCATCGAAGATGTCGAAGACATCATCGACGACCTCGACCAGGCCCTCACGATCGCGACGGGAGCAGCACGATGACCACAGTGACCGAGACGACGGATGCCGCGGCATCCGCTGCCCTCGAAGCCGGCGACGTCGAGACCGTGCGCCTCGTCAACGGCCTCTCGTGCGAGCTGCCGGCGAGCTCGCCGCTCGCGAAGCTCCTGAAGTCGCAGCGCACCTGGACCGGGCCCGACGCGAAGCAGCGGCTCAAGATCCTGAACGCGGCGAAGTCGGTCGCGATCGTCGGCGCCTCGCCCAAGCCGCAGCGCTCGAGCTTCTTCGTCGGCACCTACCTGCAGCAGTCGAGCGACTACCGGCTCTACTTCGTGAACCCCATGGAGACCGAGATCCTCGGCCAGCCCGCCTACGCGAGCCTCGCCGACCTGCCCGAGGTGCCCGACATCGTCGTGGTGTTCCGCCGCGGCTCCGACATCCCGCAGGTGGTCGACGAGGTGCTCGCCTCGGGGGCCAAGACGATCTGGGTGCAGCTCGGCATCTGGAACCAGGAGGCCGCGTACTACGGCGAGGAGCAGGGTCTCACCGTCGTCATGGACCGATGCATCAAGGTCGAGCACGCCCGTTTCCACGGCGGACTGCACCTGCTCGGCTTCGACACCGGACAGATCACGGCGCGCAAGACGGTGCGCTGACGACGAGCGCCGCCGACCGCACCTCGGTGCGATCGGCGACGCTCGTCTGCGGTCGGGTCAGTTGCCCGGCCACACCGTTTCGTCGAGATCGGCCAGGGTTCCCGGGCTGAGGGTCTCGGTGTCCTTCTCGGTCAGACGCCCCGGACCGAAGCCGGCCATCGGGCCCGACACCGGGAGGTTCAGCTTCGAACCGCTCAGACCGACCGTGTAGGTGGTCGCCGCCGTGTCCACGGCCACGACCCCGTTGCGGCTGCCGCTGATCACGAGGCCGAGCTGGTGCCCCGCCGGCACGACGACGTCGTTGGCAGCCAGTTCGACGGTGACCTGGTGGTTTCCCGCCCCGTCGAGGCGGGCCCACCCTCTGGCCACCACTTGCAGCTCGGTGCTCGAGATGCGCTTGGCGACATCCAGGTAGCAGGCGTCGTCGGTCGCGGTCGCCGGGCCCCAGCACGACTCGGTGCTCAGCGTCTGCGCGCCGTCGCCCGAGGCGCTGACGCGGTCCATCACGCCGTAGTCGACCAGCATGACCGACACCTGCCCGACTGGGGCGGTGTGGGTCAGGTCGAGGTCGACCGTCGGCGTGCCCGAGATCCGGATGTCGTGCTTGGTCGTGCCGGTGAGGAACTGCAGCCGGTTGGCGTTGGCTCCGATCCTGACGGCGTTCGCCTCGCTCAGCGACGCGGAATTGATGTAGCTGGCCGTGGAGCGGTCCTGCCTTCCGAGCATCAGCGTGCCGTCGGCGTGCAGGTTCAGCGTCTGGGTGCGTGCCGAGGCGATCGGCCAGGTCTTCGACTGCTCCCACTGGTTCGGCGCGGTCTCCACGCTCACGGCGGGTTCGCGGTCGATGCCGTTGTCGATGTCCATGAGCTCGTGGTCGAACCATCGGTGAAGGGTGTCGACCCACAGTGCGCGCTCGGAGTCGAAGGGGTCCACGTGACCGAGGCGGGTGAGCCACATCTTGCGGAGCACACCCTGCTCGCCGAGGTCGTCCCACCACTTCGAGGCGTTCATCGTCTTGACGTTGGTGTCCTGCAGTCCGTGCATGATGAACACGCTGGCCGTGACCTTCGACACGTCGTACGAGGTGCCCTCGCGGTAGTCGCGCTCGGCCCAGAAGTCGGTGTAGGCCCCCGTCTCGTCGCCGTCGTTGTCGTTCATCCAGTTCAAGCGCGCCGAGCAGTCGGTCGCGATGGTTCGATTGGACGCGACCGAGCGCGACAGGCTGCTCGGGTAGTTGAAGGACTTCACCGCGCCCTGCCAGCGGTTGTAGTCGTACCACGAGCTGATCGCGCTGATCGGCACGATCGTCTTCAAGCCGTCGACGCCGGTGGCCGCGACACCGTTGGCCAGGGTCCCGTCGTAGGACTTGCCGATCATGCCGGTCTTGCCGTTGCTCCAGTCCGCGTCGACGACCGCGCCGTCGGCGTCATGGGCGACCCCGTCGCCGGACAGCCACTCCACCACGGCCTTGACCGACTCGATGTCGGAGCGGCCGCCCTCATCGGTGCAGCCGGTCGAACGCGCGGTCCCCGCCATGTCGACCGCGACGAAGGCGTACCCGCGCGGCACGAAGTAGTTGTCGTAGTAGAGGGGGAACTTGACGAGGTTCCCGTCGGCGTCGTAGACCTTGCGCTCCGCCTCGTTGCCGCGTCCGGAGCTCAGGTAGTACGGGCTGGCGTCCATGATGATCGGGACCCGTGCGTTGCCGTCGAGTTCCCGCGGGCGGATGATGTCGGTCGCGATGCGCTCGTCGACCCCGTCGCCGTCGAGGTCGGGGGCGGTGACCCAGACCGTCTCCCGGATGGCGTCGGCGTAGTCGTAGATCGGAGCGGTGACGCCGTCGACGAGCGCGACCGGTGGGTTCTCGGTCGTCGCCGCACCGGCCGACGTCGCGGCACCGAGCGCCAGCGGCGCCGCGATGGCCACCGAACCTGCGAGGGCGAGAATTCTGGATTTCACAAGGAGGTCCTTCCGTCGCAGGCCGGGATGTTATGTGGCAACCTACGACGTTCGAACCTGATTGGTCAACAATCTCGATGATCGGCCAGGCGTCACCCGACCCGTTGCATCGCTCGTTCACGGCGCCGTGCGACGCTCGAGCCCGACTCCCGTCGCGCCATGCGTCGCAGCACCACCGGCGCGAGCACGAGCCCGACGACCGCCCAGGCGCCGAGCACGGCCGCCGTCTCGAGGTGGCGCCACGATTCGCCGATCTCGACGATCGCCGCCTCGTCGGGGAGGAACGCCGCACGCATGCCGAGCCCGAGCCAGTACACCGGGAAGACCTGTGCGATCCACTGCAGCCAGTCGGGCAGGCCCGTGATCGGGGCGAAGATGCCCGAGATCGCGATGAGCCCGAGCACCGGGAGCGACAGGTAGCCCGCTCCGCGCGGTGTCGCGACCACGGATCCGAGCATGGCCCCGATCGTCTGCGTCGCGACGAGGCCGAGCAGCAGCACCCACGCGAACGTGATCCACGAGGTCGGGTCGGCGATCTCGAGGCCGCTGACGAGGAAGACACCGGGGATCAGGATGATCGCGAGATACGCGAGGATCGTCGCCGAGATCTGCACGAGCTTGCCGACGAGGTAGGCGCGAATCCCGTTCGGGCTCGCCTTGGCGCGCAGGAGCGTGCCGTCCTCACGATCGGCTGCCAGCTGCTGCACGACGAGCAGTGCGCCGAGCGCGACGAACATGCCGAGCGCCCCCGGCAGGATGATGGTGCCGAGCCGGTAGCCGGTGCTCCCGATCGCGATGTCGCGGAGGAAGAACACGGCGGCCAGCGTGGCCACCGGCCAGAGCAGCTGGTTCACGAGCTCCATGCCGGTGAACGCCTGCCGGAGCTCGATCAGGCCGCGCCCGACACCGGCGCGGAGGGCGGGCGCAACAGCCGTCACCGGGATGCCCCGTCCGGTTCCGGCGCAACCTCGGCCGGGTGGGCCGCGGCCTGTTCGGCGTTCCGCACGAGTGCCAGATAGGCGTCTTCGAGCGTCGCCCGGCGGATCTCGAGCTCGCGGATCGAGTTCCCGTCGCGCGCGAACAGCCCACGCGCGAAGGCGGTGGAGTCCGCGACGTGGCGTACCTGGCGAGCTCCTCCGTGAACCCAGCTCACCTCGTCGTGGCCCGCGATCTGCCGCGTCAGTTGCGACGGGGTGCCGTCGGCGACGATCCCGCCCTCGGCGAGGATGATGATGCGGTCCGCGAGCTTCTCGGCCTCGTCGAGATCGTGCGTCGTGATGAGCACCGTGGCCTCGAACTCGTCGCGGATCCGCCGGACCAGCGCGTGGAAGTCGCGTCGCGCCTTCGGATCGAGGCCCGTCGTCGGTTCGTCGAGGAAGACCAGTTCGGGGCGGCCCACGAGTCCGATCGCGACGTCGAGCCGTCGCCGCTGGCCGCCCGAGAGCACCTTGATCGGCCGATCGGCCTGTTCGGCCAATCCGACCGCGGCGAGGAGGTCGTCGACATCCCACGGCCGACGGATCACCGGCGTCGAGTAGGGCGCGTAGAGCGAGCCCTGGAACGCGAGGAGTTCGCGCACACGCCATTTCGGGTGGTCGCGCCATGATTGCAGCACGATGCCCATGCGAGCGCGCCAGTGCTCGGTGCCGAGCGCCGGGTCGACGCCCAGCACATCGACGCGGCCGGCCGACCGCATCCGGAAGCCCTCGAGGATCTCGATCGTCGACGTCTTGCCCGCCCCGTTCGGGCCGAGCAGGGCCAGCACCTCACCCCGACGCACCTGGAACGACACCCCGTGCAGCACTTCGGTCGTGCCGTACCGCAGTCGGAGGCCATCGACCTCGATCGAGAGGCCGCCGGAATCCGGCATCGTCTCCTCACCCGCGAAGCTCGCCCGGTCCACGCGGTTCGGCATCGTCAGGCTCGTCCGAGGGCGTCGATGAGTGCGGCCCGGTCGACGCCCGCATAGGCGAGTGCCCGGGGCACGGTACCGAGGTCGGCCCGGAGGATTCCGACGAGCGCGTCGCCGACCGCGAGTCGTTCGCGCTCGGCACGGCCGCGTTTCCGATGGGTCTTGAAGTCGGCACGACGCAGCGCTTCGCGAACCGTGGCCCCCCAGGCCGGACGCGACTGCCGAGTGGCGGCCAATCGGTCCTCGGCGACGGGTTCGATGCCCGCTGCGCGCAACGATCGTTCGCGTTCGCCGCGGAGCGCGGCTTCCACGCCGTCGTGGTCGAGACCGAACTCGGCGAGCGTGCGCCCAGCCGCGTCGTGGCCGGCCGAGATCGCGAGCAACAGGTGCTCGGCCTCGACGCTGGCCGCGCCGCGTCGGATCGCCTCGTCGATCGAGGAGATGATGACCTCCTTCAGCGTCGCGTCGAGCGCGTCGTCGTCCAAACGATCAGGCATTGCGCCTCCTCAGTTCGATGCCGGCGAGTTCGAGCCGGCGGTGGTGCTTCTTGTGCACGGCCTGCCGGGTGACCCCGAGCGCCTCGGCGACCTGAGTCCAGCTCCAGCCGGCGCGCATGGCGCGTTCGACGGCGGCGTCCTCGAGTCGGTCGGCGAGTTCGCGCAGGGCGACGACGGCGGCCAGGTCGTCGGCCTCGACCCCGGTGGGGTCCGGACTCTGCTGCTTCGGAGGGGTCATAGAAGCAACCTAGGTTGCTTATTCTCGTTTGTCAACCCGAGTTGCTCAACCGCCCCGGGCGCGCTCGTTCGCACCGGCACCCCGCCGGCGGCCGTGTCGGGCTCTACTCTTCGGGTGCGCCCAACAATTCTGCGAGCGCACGCGTGATCTCGTCGCGAACCTCATGGTCGGGTGCCGTCGCGACACCGTCGCCCGGCTGCACGCCGTAGTCTCCGAAGCTCGCATGGTTGGCGCCCTCGATCTCGACGAAGGTCGCGTCCTCCGGCAGCAGGTGCGCCGCGCCCTCGATCTTCCCGGGCGTGCTGAGCCCGTCTTCACTGCCCGAGATGCTGAGTGCCGCGAGCCCTGACCCGCTGAGGTCGTTCGCGCAGTACGAGCCGAAGAACACGACGCCCGCGACATCCTCCTCCGTCGCCATCATGCACGCCCGCACCCCGCCGAGCGAGTGGCCGCCGACGTACCAGTCGGACACCTCGGGCGCATGGCCGGTGAACGTCGCGAGCGGTCGCTGGTCGAAGAACGCGAGGTTCAGGATCGGCTTCGTGATGACCACCGTCGTTCCCGTCTCCGCCACCGCGTCGACGAGCTTGGCCATGTAGGCGTACGGGTCGACCCTGGCGCCCGGAATGAAGACGAGTCCGCGATCGGATGCGTCGTCGACCGGTGTCATCACGATCGAGTCGTCGAAGGACTCGATGCTCACGCGATCGTCGGTCCACGCCTCGAGCGACGCCGGCCGCTCGCCCTGCATCACGGTCTTCGCCCAGACCAGGAACCCCACGACGATGAGTGCGAGCACGACGAGCACCGCGAGGATGACGCGTACCGCGCGACCGCCGCGCGAGGAACGGCCGGGGCTGTGCGGTGCAGTGGTCGACATCGCACCAGTCTCGCAGAGCGGCACGGGCCACCGACCTCGAATTGGCCGTTGCCCCGCACACCGTCCCTGCGATTGCATCGAGGGATGCACGACGACCTCGAGTTCTCCGCCGACCCCGCACGCCTCGACCTCGATCGTGTGCACACCTGGCTCGCCGAGGAGTCGTACTGGGCGAGTGGTCGCTCGCGCGAGGCGCACGACGCCGCCGTCGCGGCATCGCGCAACTACGGCATCTACGACCGCACCAGCGGGGAGCAGCTCGCCTACGCGCGGGTCATCACCGACGGCGTGACCTTCGCCTGGCTGTGCGATGTATTCGTCGACGGCGAGGCACGCGGCCGCGGCATCGGCGTGGCGCTCATCGAGCGGATCATGGCGACCCTCGAACCACTCGGGCTCCGGCGCATCGGCCTCACCACTGCCGATGCGCACGGACTCTACGAACGGTTCGGGTTCACGGCGCTCGAACACCCCGAGCAGTGGATGGCGCGGACCGCCGCGCCCGCCCACGCTTCGTGACCGTGGGCGGCGGGTAGGCTCGTGCCGTGCTCAACGCCCTCGCCGAACGGCCACGCGTCAGCGTGCTCGGGCCGGTGCGCGTGGAGGGACGCGACGGCACCCTCGTCGAGCCTCCCGGCACGCTTGCGAAGGCCCTCGTCGCGGTGCTCGCCGCCGCGCCGCACGACGCAGGCGGCACCGTCGGGGTCGAGACGATCATCGACGAGCTGTGGGGCGAAGCGCCGCCGCGCAACGCGAAGGCGGCACTCCAGACCCTCGTGAGCCGTCTGCGCGCAGTCGCGGCCGATGGGCTCGTCCGCTTCCTGCCCGGCGGCTACGCCCTCGACGTGGCACCCGGCGAACTCGATCTCAGCGCGGCGCAGCTCGCGGCCGAATCCGGCGGCAGCACCGCCGACGCCGCTGCACTGGACCGGGCGCTGGCGCTCTGGCACGGGGAGCCCGGCACCGACCTCGGCGGCGCGCCCGTCGCGGAACTGCTCGCCGGACGATCAGCGGCGGCGCGGGCGGCGCTCCTCGAGCGGCGTGCCGCCCTTCGAGCCGCCGCCGGCGACCACGACGGTGCAGCCGCCGACCTTCGCGTGCTGCTCGATGGCGCCCCCGTCAACGAGCACCTCGTCGCCGCGCGCCTGCGGGAGCTCGCGGCATCCGGTCGTCGAGCCGACGCCATCGCCGAGTTCGCAGCCTTCCGCGCAGTGCTCGCCGAAGAGCTCGGCGCCTCACCGTCGGCGGAGCTCGTCGCGCTCAACGCCGAGCTGCTGCGCGCCGAAGAGCCGACGAGCCGCGCCCCGCGCCTGCGCATCGGGGTGCGGGCGGCACCCAACGAGCTGATCGGCCGCGGCGGCGACCTCGATGCGATCGAACAGGGGCTCGCCCACCATCGCCTCGTCACGATCCTCGGCACCGGTGGCCTCGGCAAGACCCGTCTCGCGCAGGAGGTCGCCGCGCGATCGACCGCCCCGACGGTCGTGGTGGTGGAGCTCGCGAGCGTGCGCAGCGACGACGACGTGACGCTCGCGCTGGCCTCGACGCTGGGCATCCGCGAGGCGGGTTCGAGTCAGCGGATCGCCGAGACGGCGATCCGACCCGATGTCCGGTCGCGGATCATGCAGCAACTCGCCGAACGTCCCGCGCTGCTCGTGCTCGACAACTGCGAACAGGTCGTCGAGGGAGCCGCCACCTGGACCGCCGACCTCCTGGCAGCCGTTCCCTCGCTTCGCGTGCTGGCGACGAGTCGCAGCCCGCTCGCGATCGGCGCCGAGCAGGTGTATCCGCTCGAGCCCCTCTCCGCCGACGGCACAAGTGCCGCCCCAGGGCCTGCGGCACAGCTGTTCATCGAGCGCGCACGAGCCGCCCGTCCCGGCGCGGCGCTCCCCCTCGACATCGTCACCCGACTGTGCGACCGCCTCGACGGGCTGCCGCTCGCGATCGAGCTCGCCGCCGCGCGGGTGCGGTCGATGACCGTCGAGCAGATCGAGGCGCGCCTCGAGAACCGGTTCGCGCTCCTCGCCGACGGCGACCGTTCGGCGCCCGAACGCCAGCGCACGCTCGCCGCGGTCATCGGGTGGAGCTGGGCACTGCTGACCGACGACGAACGCCGCGCCCTGGCGCGGCTCTCGTGGTTCGCCGACGGGTTCGGCCTCGAAGCGGCCGACCGGGTGACGGGAGTCGCGGACGCCGTCTGGCTCCTCGACGGTCTCATCACGCAGTCGATGCTGAGCATGACCGAGACCTCCGATCGCGGCGAGCCCCGCTATCGCATGCTCGAGACCGTGCGCGAATACGGCCAGGAACGACTCGGCGAGCGCGGCGAGACCGCGGAGGTCTCGCGGGCGATGCGCGATTGGGCGGTCTCCTTCGCCCGCGACCGGCTCGACGAGGTCGACCACGGCGGCCAGCTGCACGCCCTCGATTCCCTCAGGGTCGAGCAGGACAATCTCGTCGCCCTGCTGCGCGGCGCTCTCGACGATCGCGACGGCGCCGCGGTGCTCGGCATCTTCGCGACGCTCGGGTACTACTGGACCGTTCGGAGCGCGCACTCCGAGATCCTCGCGTTCAGCGCGCCGGTGCTCGACGCGACCCGGGGAACGGCAGCGGATGCCCCGGTGCCGGCCGCGACCCTCTCGTACGTGCTCATCGCGGGAACGAACCTGGCGATCGGCTCGCCGACCGGGGTCCGGGCCCTCGCCCGGCTCAGACGGGTGGCCGCTCGCGAGCTGCCCGTCGAGCCTTGGCTGGCGGCGCTCTCGAGCTTCCTCTTCGCGTACCCCGACCTGCCGAAGGCGATCGACGGGCTGCGCGAGATGGCGTTCGCCGAGGACCCTCGCACGGCACTCCTGGGGTCGATCATCCAGGCCCAGTACGACGAGAACGCCGGCGACCCCGTCTCCGCCAGGGTGCACGCGGCCCGGGCGAATCAGCTCTCGAGCGTGACGAACGACGTGTGGGCGCAGGCCATGTCCTCGATGATGCTGGCGCAGCTCGCGAGCCAGTCGGCCGATCCGCAGGAGGCGCTGCGGTGGACGGGCGTCGCCCGCGAAGGGCTCGAGCTGCTCGGCGCCGAACAGGATCTGCTCCAGCTCGAGTGGATGGTCTCTGGCTCGCTCCTCGCGGCCGGTCGGCTCGAGGAGGCGAGGCTCGGCCTCGACCGGATGGTCGACGACAGCCGCTCGACCTCCGACGGCCTCGAGCTCCGGGCCATCGCCCAGCTCGGTCTCGCCGAGCTCGCGCGGCTCGAGGGGAGGCCGGACGACGCACTCGTTCATGCCCGTGCCCTGGTCGCCGACCTCGGCACGGCCCGCGGGCCGTCGGCCCCGTGGTATCTCCTGTCGCTGTCGACGCTGCTCGCCGGGGCATCCGCCGATTGGCCGGGCGATGAGGTGGCAGGGTGGGCCGACTCGCTCCGGCGACGCCTCACCGCCATGCTCCGGGCTCGGCCCGGGTTCACCGACTTCCCCGTGCTCGGCACGGTCGCCGCGGGTTGGGGCGCCTGGGCGATGCGGCAGCCCTCTGCTGAACTTCGCGAGCGCGGCCTCGAGCTGCTCGCGCTCGGTGAGCAGCTGCACGCCCGTCAGGACCTGCCCGCACTGCACCTCGCCGACCGGTTCGCCGAGGCGGAACGGCGCGCCGGTGTCGACGCCGTTCGCCTGGCGCGCGACACGGCAGCGAGCCGCTCCCCCGGCGAACGCGTCGAACGGGCGCGCGAACTGCTCGCGACGCCCGTTCGGCGAACTGCCTGATCCTGCGGCCGTCAGGCCTTCCGCATGTACGCCCGCACCGTGAGGGGTGCGAACACGGCCACCACCACGGCGGAGCCGAACAACGACCAGCCGAAGTCCGCGCCGATCGTGCCGCTGTTGACGAGGTCGCGAACGGCCGTCACGAGATGCGACACCGGGTTGATGTTCGCGAACCACTCGAGGGGCGCCGGCATGGTGCTCGGGTCCACGAAGGCGTTCGACAGGAACGTGAGCGGGAACAGGATGAGCATCGAGATGCCCTGCACGCTCGACGCGGTACGGGCGATCACGCCGAAGAAGGCGAAGATCCACGACAGCGACCACGCGCACACGATCACGAGCACCGCTGCTGCGAGCACGCCGCCGGCGCCGCCCTCCGGGCGCAGCCCCATCACGAAGCCCATCGCGAAGGTCAGCGTCGTGGCGATCAGGTAGCGCACGGTATCGGCGAGGAGTGCTCCCGAGAGCGGTGCGATGCGTGCGATCGGCAAGGAGCGGAACCGGTCGAACACGCCCTTGTCCATGTCCTCCCGGAGCTGCACGCCGGTCACGATCGACGTCGAGATGACGGTCTGCACCAGGATGCCGGGAATGATGATCGGCAGGTAGTTCTGCACGTCGCCGGCGACCGCGCCGCCGAAGATGTACGTGAACATCAGCGTGAAGATGATCGGCTGCAGCGTCACGTCGAACAGCTGCTCGGGCGTGCGCTTGATCTTCAGCAGTCCCCGATAGGCCATGGTGACGGTGTGCGCCAGGCTCTGGGAGAGCGAGACCCGGTTCTTCAGGGTGCGATCGGCACCCGGGGTGATGGTCGTGGTGGCGATGGCGCTCATGCGCGGCTCCCTTCGAGCTCGTTCGCGGACTCGGCACCGGATGCGTCGGCTTCGACGCCGTGCCCGGTGAGGGTGAGGAAGACCTCGTCGAGCGTCGGCTTCTGCACGCTCAGCTCGGAGAGGCGGATGCCCTCGTCGCGCAGCGTGACGAGGAGCTCGGTGACGATGTCGGGGTCGTCCATCGGCGCGGTCACGCGACCCGCCTCGGGCGAGACCGTCGGCGTGACCTTCAGCACTCGCTCGATCGCGACGCGAAGGTCGTCGAGGTCGCGCGGATCCTGCAGCCGCAACTGGAGGCTCGAGGAGCCGACGGACGCCTTGAGGTCGTCTCCCGTGCCCTCGGCGACGACGCGACCGCGGTCGATGACCGCGATGCGGTCGGCGAGCTGGTCGGCCTCATCGAGGTACTGCGTCGTGAGCAGCACCGTGGATCCGGTCGCGACGAGCCGCCGGATGGTGTCCCACATCTGTGAGCGGGTTCGAGGGTCGAGCCCGGTGGTGGGTTCGTCGAGGAAGATGAGCGGCGGTTGCGCGATGAGGCTCGCGGCGAGGTCGAGTCGGCGGCGCATTCCCCCCGAGAAGTTCTTCAGGGGCCGCCGTGCCGCCTCCGTCAGGCCGAACTCGTCGAGCAGCTCGGCGGCCTTCGCCTTCGCCGCGCGGTGCGAGAGGCCGAGCAGACGGGCGAACAGCACGAGGTTCTCGGTGGCCGAGAGGGTCTCGTCGACCGACGCGTACTGGCCGGTCACGCCGATGAGCTGGCGCACCACCTGCGACTCGCGTTGCACGTCGTGGCCGAAGATGCGGGCGTTGCCGCCGTCGGGTCGCAGGAGCGTGGCGAGCATCGAGATGGTCGTGGTCTTGCCGGCGCCGTTCGGGCCGAGGACGCCGTAGACGGTGCCGGTCGCGACGCGCAGGTCGACGCCGTCGACCGCCCGGTTCGCGCCGAACGTCTTCACGAGCCCTTCGGCCTCGACGGCCCAGGCGCCGCGGAAGGCGATGTCGTGTGCAGTGATCGTGGTCATGAGGACCATGCTCCGCGCACGCACTCACAGCACGCTCACGTGGCACTGACAGGCATCGCGACCGCCTGCAAGCGGCGGCGCTCAGGCGGCGGTCAGGCGGCGGCGGCCTCGACGTCCCGCCCGTAGGCGATCATGAGGAAGCTCGTCCCGTCGGGGCGTTCGAACGTGAACTCCCGCTCGTGCAGCCGCTCGAACCCGAGACGGTCGTAGAGCCGCTGGGCCGCGAGCATGTCGGGGCCGGTGTTCAGCACCACCCGCTCGAGGCCGCGGATCCGCGCCAGCCGGAGGACGTGTCCGACGAGCACCTCGCCGACTCCGCGACGGCGGGCGTCCGCCGCGACGCCGAGGAAGCGGAAGTCGAGTTCGCCCGCGCGAGCGAGCGGCGAGATCGTCGCGCCCGCCACGGGGGTCGATGCCGTGCCGATCAGCGCGCCCGTCGAGGCATCCGTCGCCACCCAGACCTGGTGGTCGCGTGCGCGCTCCGCGACCGCGACGATGTCGGCGCGGTAGGCGTCGCTCAGTTCGAAGTCGCTCGCGTACGCGCCCTCGACGAGTTCGGTGACCGCCTCGACCTCATCGGGGTGCATGAGCCGCACGCGGATGTCGTCCCGCTCCTGGAGGCCGAAGCGGTACGCGAATCCCACGACCTCGCCGAAGCGCTCGTCGCGCTCGGGCAGCCGGTCGAACCCGAGTCGCGCGTAGAGCGCCCGGGCACGCGTGTTGAGCTCCCCCGTGTCGAGCAGCAGCGCGTCGGCGCCCCAGCCGAGCGCGGTCTCCATGCTCGCCCGCATCAGGGCTTGCCCCAGGCCGGCGCCTTGCGCGTCGGGGTCGACGGCGACGAGCCGAACCTCGGCCTCATCGCCGACCGCGACCCGCGAGTACGGCGAGTCCGCGCGCAGCACGCTCGCGGTGCCGAGCAGTCGATCACCGTCGCCGTCGACGCCGTCGGCGACCGCCACGAGCACGGCACCGGATGCCGCGCGCCCCGACACGTCCCGCTCGAACGCACGTCGCTCGGCGCTCACGGGAAGGTGGCCGTACGGGCCTGCGGCGAACGCGGCGTCGATGAGGGCGGGCTCGTCGGCGACGTCGCGATCGCGGATCGGTCGGATGAGGAAGGGGGCGTCGTCGTTCTGCATGATCGCCTTCCAGCCTACGATCGCGGCGCGGGTCCGACGCCGGGTTTGCTGCGCGCGAACAGGCCGCCGATCGGCCATGTGCGTGCACACGGCCGATCGTGCGCCGATCCCGCGCGGTGACGACCGGATGCGCATGATTCTGCGAATTCCCGCCACAACGCTGCGCGGCGCCCCGCGTAGCCTTGAAGGGTGACAGCGTTCGTCTCAGCCCTCGATCTCTTCTCGATCGGGATCGGCCCCTCGAGTTCCCACACCGTCGGCCCGATGCGGGCCGCACGTGCCTTCGCCGAACGACTCGCGAGCGATGGCGTGCTCGACCGGGTCACCCGCATCACGTGCTCGCTCTACGGCTCGCTCGGCGCCACCGGCCTCGGCCACGGCACGCCCGACGCGGTCGTCGCCGGCCTCGCGGGCCTCGAGCCGCACGACTGCGACCCCGACGAGGTGCGCGGCGCATGGTCCGGCCTCGGTGACGGCGCCGAGGTGTTGATCGCCGGCAGGCATTCGATACGGATGCTGCGCAGCGATGTCACCCTCGAGCCGCGCACCCGCCTGCCCGGCCACCCCAACGCGATGACGCTGCAAGCTTGGGGCGATGCCCCGCTCCCCCTCGCGGAAGACACGTACTACTCGGTCGGCGGCGGGTTCATCCGCCGCGAGGGCGAGACGGCGTCCGAGGCCGAGGCGCTGCGGCATCCGCTGCCCTATTCGAGCGCCGACGAGCTGCTCGCGCTCTGCGAGGAGCACGGCGTCTCGCTCTGCGACGTCGCTCGGCACAACGAGGTCGCCGTCCACGGCGAGCAGGGCATCGACGACGGACTCGACGCGATCTGGGCCGCCATGGCGGAATGCGTCTCGAACGGGCTGTCGGCCGACGGCACCCTTCCGGGTGGCCTGCGCGTGAAGCGGCGCGCCGCGCTCGTGCGACAGCGGCTCGAGGAGTACGACCGCGACGAGCACCTCCGCGACACCTCGACCGAATGGCTGCAGGCGTTCGCCCTCGCCGTGAACGAGGAGAACGCCGCGGGCGGGCGGGTCGTCACCGCGCCCACGAACGGTGCGGCCGGCATCATCCCGGCCGTCGGCCACTACTATCTCAAGTTCGTGCCGGGTGCGGATGCCGCCGGCATCCGCCGCTACCTGCTGACCGCCGCGGCGATCGCCTCCCTCGTCAAGAAGAACGCGTCGATCTCCGGCGCCGAGGGCGGTTGCCAGGCCGAGGTCGGCTCGGCCTGCGCGATGGCGGCCGGTGCGCTCTGCGCCGTGCTCGGCGGCACGCCCCGGCAGATCGAGAACGCCGCCGAGATCGCGATGGAGCACCACCTCGGCCTCACGTGCGACCCCGTCGGCGGACTCGTGCAGGTGCCCTGCATCGAACGCAACGCGATCGCGTCGTCGACCGCCGTCTCCGCCGCGCGGCTCGCGCTGCACGGCGACGGTACGCACGTGGTCTCGCTCGACACCGTCATCGAGACCATGCGGCAGACCGGCATCGACATGATGACGAAGTACAAGGAGACGAGCGAGGGCGGCCTCGCGGTCAACGTCATCGAGTGCTGACAGCCGTCGCTCGCGAGGTCGTGTCCCCCGATCGGGACTCTCGCGCGACTCGCGGGCGTCTGGCACGCTGTGCAGATGGACACCCCCGACCCGAATATCCCCGACCTGTTCTGGGGCGCCGGCCTCCTCGGCCTCGCGATCGGCCTCGCGATCTACCTCGCCGTGCTCGCGCTCATGCTCTGGATCGGCTACCTGATCATCAAGGCCGCCGTGCGGAACGGCCTGCGCGAACACACCCTCTGGCTCGAGAGCCGGCGCGGCCCGCTGCGCTGAATCGAGCCGACCGCGCATCCTGACGGCCGGGCGGGCGCCGGTGTCCCGGCCGGCGCCCGCCCGTGCTCTGCGCGCCGGTCTCAGCAGGCGCAGCTGATGGCGCCGTCGGCGACGGCCCCGCCGCCGAGCTCCGCCTCGGCGACGTTCGTGAGCGGGTCGGCCGCCAGCTGCGCCCGCCCGTCGGCCGTGTCGTACGCGAAGCCTTCGCGCACCCAGTACTCGAACCCGCCGAGCATCTCCTTGACGGGGTGGCCGAGCATCGCGAACTCGAGCGCGGCGCGGGTGGCGCCGTTGCATCCGGGTCCCCAGCAGTAGACGACGACGGGCATCCCCGCCGGAATGCGCGATGAGGCCTCGGCCGCGATTCGCCGCCCCGGCAGGTGCACGGCGCCCGGCACGTGCCCCTGCGCCCACGAGGCTTCGCTGCGGGTGTCGACGAGCACGAATCCCAGGGCGGAACCCGCGTCCGGGTCGGAACCCGCGCCCGGATCGGCGCCGGCGAGCGCGGCGGCGACATCCGAGACATCCGCCTCGAAGCCGAGCCGGCCACGGAAGTGCGCGATCGCGGCGTCGCGGTCGGCGACGTGCGCGAAGAGCTCGGGCGCTCGTGACGGTGCGGGTGCTGCTGCCGGCTGCGTGGCCGTGATCGTCTCGGTCATGGTGTTCACCCTGTCACCCGTCGCGGGCCGAGGGCAGGGGAAATCACGCCGTCCTGGCGCGACATCCCGCCACCGTGGCAGCGGTCGGGCGGCTCGCACGCGGGCCGGCACGCGCCTACCCTGAGTCCATGCATCTCGGAGAGATCTTCCTGTTGCTCGGCGGTTCGCTCGCGATCACCGCGTTCGCCCGATGGCGCGGCTGGCCGGCACCGCTGCTCGTCATGGGGGTCGCCTTCGTCGTCTCCGTGGTTCCGGCGATCCCCGAGATCGATGTCGACGGCGAACTCGTGCTGAGTCTCGTGCTGCCACCGCTCCTGTACTCGGCCGCCCTCGACGTCACGTACCTGAACTTCCGGCGCAGCATCAGCCAGATCCGGCGGCTCGGCATCGGGCTGCCGATCGCCACGGCCTTC
This sequence comes from Agromyces fucosus, assembly GCF_004134865.1. Lineage (GTDB taxonomy): Bacteria > Actinomycetota > Actinomycetes > Actinomycetales > Microbacteriaceae > Agromyces > Agromyces fucosus. Next base: position 602,493 of record NZ_SDPO01000004.1, read on the forward strand.
GCGGTCGGCGCGGTGGTGTGGCTCATCGCCCCCTCGCTCGGCCTGCCGCTGGCGCTCCTGATCGGAGCGATCGTCGCGCCGTCCGATGCCGTCTCCGCCGCGGCCGTCGGCCGCAGACTCGGCCTGCCCCGGCGGGTCATGACGGTCATCTCGGGCGAGAGCCTCGTCAACGACGCGACCTCCATCACCCTGTTCCGCACGTTCGCGGCCATCGTCGCGGGGGCGACCGTCACCTGGCTCGACGGCGTGGGCTCGTTCCTCATCGCGGTCGCCGTCGGCACCGGGTTCGGGCTCGTCATCGGCTGGCTCGTGAATGTCGTGCGTTCGCGGCTCGACGACCCCGTCGTCCTCGGCACCATCAGCCTGCTCGTGCCGTTCGCGGCCTACGCGATCGCCGAACGGCTCGGCGGGTCGGGCGTGCTCTCGGTCGTCGCCGCCGGAATCCTGATCGGGTACAACGCCCCGAAGACGGGCTACGCCACACGCCAGCAGGAACGACCGCTGTGGCAATCGGTCGACGTGCTGCTCGAGGGCCTCGTCTTCGCACTCATCGGGCTGCAGCTCAGCCCCGCCGTCATGGACGTGCTGTCGAGCCCGCTCGGGCTCTGGGTGAACGTCGGCCTCGCGTTCGCGGCGCTCGCGACCGTCATCGTGGTGCGCATCGGCTGGGTCTTCGGCGGCTATGCGCTGTCACGGCGCCTCGGCGAGTGGCTGGCGCCCATCTGGGCGCGGCGCGGGCGCCGATACCGTGTAGAGCCCCGGCTCGAGGCGAAGGAGCTCGCGGTCATCTCATGGGCGGGAATGCGCGGTGTCGTCACCCTCGCGACCGCGACCGCGATCCCCACGATCGCCGATCCGACGGCGGGCAGCACGGTGTTCCTCGTCGCGTTCGTCGTGACCGTCGGCACGCTCCTGCTGCAGTCGACGACGCTGCCGACGCTGATCCGCCGGCTCGGAGTCGTCGCCGACGACGAGCGCGAGCAGGACCGCAAGGAGATCCAGGCGGTACTGCGGCGCAGCAGCAAGGCGGGATTCGCCTACATCGAGAGCCGGCGCGACGAGTGGCGTGGCCGCTTCGGCCCCGAGCACGCCGACAGCGTCATCGACCGCTTCGAGGAGCGCATCCGAGCGGATGCCGCGAGGAGTCGCCGGCTCGAGGGTGACGAGGAGTCCGCAGCCATGGTCTCCGCCACCGAGTTCGCCGAGCTCTCCCGCCGGTGGATCGCCGCCCGGCGCGCCGTCGTGCTCGAGGAGCGCGACTCCGGACACCTGAACGAGGAGGTCATGCGCGAGCTGTTCTTCGCGCTCGACGCCGAAGAGCTCGCGTTGGACTCCCGCACCGCGGTGCGGTCGGACGCCCGCGGCGAACAGCCGTGACGCCGGCCGCGCCCTAGACCGCCGGCGCGAAGAAGGCGGTGACCGCCGAGCCGAGGGCCGTCAGGTCGTCGACGTGCGCGAGCTCCCGTGCCGAGTGCATCGAGAGCAGCGGCACGCCGACATCCACCGTGCGGATGCCGAGACGGGTGGCCGAGAGCGGGCCGATGGTCGATCCGCACGGGATCGAGTTGTTCGAGACGAAGGGCTGGGCCGTCACGCCCGCCTGCCGGCAGACCGCCGCCCAGAACGCAGCGCCCTCGGCGTCGCTCGCGTAGCGCTGGTTGGCGTTGAGCTTGAGGAGCGGCCCGCCGCCGAGCGAGGGCCGGTTCGCGGGGTCGTGCCGCTCGGGGTAGTTCGGGTGCACGGCATGGCCGGCGTCGGACGAGACGATCCAGGATGCCGCGTACGCACGTCGACGCTCGATGTCGCCCGCGCCGAGCCCGGCGCCGATGCGCACGAGCACGTCGTCGAGGAACGGGCCGCTCGCGCCCGAGCGCGACTCCGAGCCGAGCTCCTCGTGATCGAAAGCCGCGAGCACGCTCACCTGGCCGGCGTCGGCGGGTGCCTCGAGCAGCGCGACGAGTCCGGCGTAGACCGAGCTGAGGTTGTCCATGCGACCCGACGCGAAGAGGGTGTCGTCGAGCCCGAACCGCGCCGGCGTCTGCGTGTCGGCGACGAGCACGTCGTGGCCGACGATCCGCTCGGCGTCGACGCCGGCCGTCGCCGCCAACAGGTCGAGGATGTCCCCCGACGCGCCGGCGCCCCACACCGGCTGCACATGGCGCTGCTTGTCGAGCGTGAGACCCTTGTTGACCTCGCGGTCGAGGTGGATCGCGAGCTGCGGGATGCGCAGCATCGGCCCGGTGCGCACGAGGTGCGTTGCGCCGTCGTCGGTGACGATGCGGCCGGCGAGTTCGAGCTCGCGGTCGAGCCAGGAGTTCAGGAGCGGCCCGCCGTACACCTCGACGCCGGCCTGCAGCAGACCCTCCGAGCTCGAGCTCGGACGCGGCTTCAGCTTGAACGACGGCGAGTCGGTGTGGGCGCCGAGCACCCGGAACGGCGTCGTGGCCGAGGCGGCGGGCGGCGCGACCCACGCGATGACGGCGCCGTCGCGCACGACCACGTGACGGCCGCCACCCGCGGGCCAGTCCTCGCGCTCGTCGAGTCGGTCGAATCCGGCGGCTTCGAGGCGGCGCGCGACCTCGGCGGCCGCGTGGTACGACGACGGCGAGGCCTGGACGAACTCGGCGAAGTCGGCGATGTAGGCGTCAGTGCGTGATGCGGGCATCCTCCCATCCAACACCGCCTGCGGCCCGGGGTCGAGTTCGCCGCTCGCCGGGTCAGGCGAAGCGGGCTCGTGATCGCCGCGGATGCAGCGCATCAGGCGCTTCGGGGTCGAGTTCGCCGCTCGGCAGATCAGGCGAAGCGCACGACCGCCTGCAGCCGAGCGCGTACTTCCATGACCTCGGTGCCGCCGAGATGGGCCGAGCCCGGCAGGCCCTCGCGCACCGCGCTCGCGAGGCGCGAGCGGCGCACGAGGGCGACGACGGCGCCGCGATTGGTGCCGCCGAGTTCGAGCGACTCCTCGGCGTGCTCGTCGGGCACGACGATGACGAGCGCCGTCGGCTTGACCTTCGCGGCACGCCCGATGGCCTTCGCGCGGGCGGCGAGGGCGCGCATCGGCCGCTCTCCGTCGAGCGCCGCGCCGACGAGTTCGCCCCGTTTCATGGCGACCGGCCCGCCCCAGTCTTCCGACTGGATCGCGAAGAGGCCCGTCGGCCCCAGCACGAGGTGGTCGAGCTTCGGCGGCAGGCCGTGGCCCGCGGCATCCGTCGCCACGTCGTGCCAGACCGTGTAGGCGATGCCGAGCGTCGACAGCGAGCGGGCGCTCGCCTCCTCGGCGAGCGCGTCGGCGAGCACGTGACGGATGTCGCGGGGCGCACTCCGCACGAGCGCGGGGTCGTAGGGATCCGCGAGGGTCACGCCGCGGCCCGCCCACTCCCGGATCAACCCGAGGTAGCGTTCGCGCGAGAGGCCGCCTGGATGACCGTAGGTGCGGGCGAGCGGACGCGAATCGCGACGCGGCCTCGGCGCCGCCGGAGCCCATGCCTCGCGGCTCGGCGCCGGTGCACCGCCGCGGGCACCGCGATCGAAGAGCGCCCGTGCATCGGGAGTGCCGACGAGTTCCCAGGCCAGCTGCACGGCGTGGAAGCGGACGACATCGCCGCCCGTGTCTGGGTGCGCACTCCGCAGCGCCCGTCGATAGGCGAGCCGCAGCGTCGCGTCGTCCGCGTCGGACGCGACGCCGAGCACCTCGTACGGTGAGGCGGAGAGCGGACTGTCGGGCATGGGCTCGCTTTCGGATGTGCGACCACGAGAATACCGCGGCACGGCTGTACGCGGGTCTAGACTGCCGAGCACAGGGGCCCGAGCGGGTCGCGAGAGAGGCAGAGATGCTGATCGACGTGAAGATTGCCGTGACCGAGCGCGTGACTCATCGGAGACGCTGAAATGCTGATCGACGTGAATTACTGGGCAGTGATCATCGCGACGCTGTCGACGATGCTGGTGGGGTCGATCTGGTACACGCCGAAGGTCTTCGGCAACTACTGGATGCGGGTCGCGAAGGTCGACGACTCCGGCGAGCGCGGAGCCGTCGGACCGATCCTCACGACCCTCGTCGTGAGCTTCATCTCGGCGTGGGTGCTCGCCATCGCGACCCAGGTCGCGTGGACCGCGCTCGGCGGCAACTACCTGCTCATGGCGATCACCACGGGCCTCATGCTGTGGGCGGGATTCACGGCTGCACGCTTCATCACCCACGACGTGTTCGAGGGGCGGCCGCCCGGCCTCACCATCCTCAACATCGGGCACGAGTTCGTGACCGTGATCGTGATGGCTCTCATCATCGGCGCCTGGCCTCCGGCCGGCACCGTCTGAGGCCCGACCGGCTCACTCAGCCCCGTCGAGTCGGTCCGCTCAGTCGGCTCAGTCCGCTCAGTCCGCTCAGTCGGCGAAGCGCAGCATGCCGTCGTCGACGAGCGTGCGCACCGCCGGCAGCAGCTCGGCCGCGAGCGCCGTCTCGTCGACCTCGAGCAACTGGGCGAGGGCCGCGACGATCGCTCCGATCGACAGCTCGCCGTCGCTTGCCCCGACGAGGGCCGCGAGCCCGGTGTCGAGGCTGATCGCACGCCCGAAGCCACCGCCCTGTCGCAGCAGCATCGCCGTCGGGTCGTCGTCGCCCGGCCAGTAGTGGCGCTCCTCAGTGACATCGCCCGCGGTCGTGAAGCGGGCTGCGGCGAGCGCGGTGTCGTCGAGTGCCGCCTGGCGGTCGTGCCCGGCGAGGCACTCGGCGAGGTGTGCGCCGAGCCCGGCATCGTTCGCGCCGAGCGGTCCGTGCAGGCGCTCGAGTCGCGCGAGCCGACCCTCATGCGCATCGGATGCCGCGGCATCCGCACGCCGCAGCAGCACATAGCCGAAGCCGACGCGCTCGACCCCGCGCGCGGCGAAGTCGTCGAGCCAGACGTCGTACAACCGGTCGAACTCCGCCGTGCCCGGCTTCGTGCCGCCGTCGCGGATCCACGTCTCGGCGTATTCGGTGACGTGCTGCACCTCGCGCTCGACCACCCAGTGCTCGAGTGCGGCAGCCCAGCCGCCGACGCGTTCGAGGCCGTCGGCCGCGCCGTCATCCACGGCGCCGCCGACGCGATACTCCCAGTTGCCGAGCAGCTGCGCGACGCCGCCCGGTTCGAGGTGCTCATGGGCTTCCCGGATCACGGCTTCGACGAGCGCATCGCCGACCATTCCGCCGTCCCGGTAGTCGTATTCGGGCACGCCCTCGACGCGCGGCGTGATGACGAAGGGCGGATTCGAGACGATGCGATCGAACCGCTCCCCCGCGACGGGCTCGAAGAGGCTGCCGAGCCGCAGCTCGACGCCGTCGATGCCGTTCAGCACGAGGTTCAGTCTCGCGATCCCGAGCGCACGCTCCGAGATGTCGGTCGCCACGATGTGCTCGGCGAACCGGGAGGCGTGCATCGCCTGGATGCCGCAGCCCGTGCCGAGGTCGAGCACGCGCCTCGCCGGCGTCGGCAGCATGAGCCCCGAGAGCGTCATCGAGGCGCCGCCGACGCCGAGCACGTGATGCTCGCCGAGCGCGTGCCCGAGAGCGAGCTCGCCGAGATCCGAGAGGATCCACCATTCAGCGCTGCCGTAGGCGTCCGCGAATGCGTACGGTCGAAGGTCGCGCCGTGCACGAACGGATGCCTCGCGAGCCGTCACGTCGGCATCGCCGTCGTCACCGGCGTCGCCGACGAGCCCGAGCTCGATCGCTCCGTCGACCCCGAGCCCCGCGAGCGCCTCCGCGAGCTCGGCGCGGGGCACGGCGACCCCGAGCACGAAGAGCTCGGCGAGGGTCGCGAGATCCGCAGATGCCCCGTGCTCTCGCCGACGGGCATCGAGCACCCGCCGAGCCGGTACACGTTCGCCGCGGTGCAGGGCGGCCGCGGCGTCCTCACCCCAGAGCGCCTCGAGCGCGGGGACCGTGAAGTCAGCGGCGACGAGGTCGGCGCGGAGGAGTTCGAGGAGACGGTCCGCACGAGCCTCGTCGGCGAGGATCAGGGGTGACGGTTCGGGCTCGGTGCTCATTCGACCATTCAAGCGCACCGGCGCCGGCGCGGCCCCGTCAGCGAGTCGCGACATCCGGGACCAGCGGGAACGCCCCGATGCCAAGCGGTCCGGTCAGCGAGTCGCGAGATCCAGGACCAGCGGGAACGCACCGAAGCCGTCGTCGATCGTGAGGTGCCCGCCGCCCGTCACCGTGACGTGCTCGGCCCCGAGCGGCTCCGCGAACACGCGTCCGGCGCCCTCGGGGCAGTAGGGGTCTGCGTCGCCGGCGATCACGACGACCTCTGCGGCGGCGGCGTCCACGGCGTCGCCGCCGAGGGCGAACCCGGCGATGCCGGGGATCCCCCGGAGTACCGGGTCCGAGACCGGGGCGACGAGCAGCAGACGGGATGCCGCGGCATCCGTTCGCCCTGCTGCCGCACGCCGGGCCGCGAGCGCGAGCCACGCGGCGCAGCCGAGGCTGTGGCACACGACGGTCAGCGATGCCGCGTCGGTGCCGAGCAGTTCGCGCTCGATCGCGGCGATCCAGTCGTCGAGCACGGGCTCATCGGGCTCAGGCAACTGCGGGTAGCGAACCGCGGCCCCGCTCCCCTCGAGCTCGGCGGCGAGCCAACGTTGCCAGTGCCCGTCGGGGCGCCGGTTCTCGTAGCCGTGCAGGATCAGGTACTGCAAAACTCGTGCCTCCCGGGCGTCGTCCGCCGTGGCGGGTCCCGGCAGTGCGCACCATTCAATCAGGTGACCGGCATGACGACGATGTCGACCGTCATCCGTTCGTCATCTGGCGTACATGTCGGGTTGCGCTCTGTAACCCTGCCGTCACACGGTGCGTTTAGCGTTGATTACGATCGAACGAGGCGAGGGGAGGCGCGCATGGCAGAGTCGACGACTCTGGAGCGGCTGCGTCAAGACGCACGCGACGAGCTCTCGGCGCTCATCGAGCTCCGATGCCGCCTCGGCGAAGACCCGTGGGTGTTCCTGCCCGACCTGCCGTCGGTCGACGAACAGGTCGTCGCGACGCTGCGCGAAGACCGGCTCCACTCCGAACGCTGGCGCACGGTGCGAGCACGTGCGTACCACCCGGCCGCCCGCGAGGGAGACGTCGCGAAGTTCGAGTACGAGTTGCTGCGCGAGATCGCCCTCGAGCACCCCGAGCTCAGCTCTGCGGTGTGGTTGGTGCTCGACCGGGTGCCGTCGCGCTGGTGACCCGCTGCACGCGCATCCAGGTGATGAAGCCGAAGATCGTGAACAGCCCGTAGAAGACGTAGAGCAGCGCCGAGGCGTAGTAGCCGGCGCTGACGAGCAGCGGCACGCCGACGATGTCGACGGCCACCCAGATGAGCCAGAACTCGGTCCATCCCTTGGCCATGCCCCAGGTCGCCAGCAGTGAGCCCATGAAGATCCACGCGTCGGCCCAGACGGGTTCGAACGAGCCGAGGGCGCGGAAGATCGGGGTCAGCACGAGCGTGCCGCCGACGAGCGCGACGCCGAGCAGGATGCGGGCCCGCGCGCTCGCCCACCGCGGTTCGACGGCGGAGTCGCTCACCTGTTTGTGCTGGCTCCAGCGCACCCAGCCGTAAATCGAGACGGCGATGAACATGAGCTGCCGGCCGGCCTGCCCGAGCAGGTTCACGGGGTTCGGCGTCTCGAAGAGCGCACCCATGAAGACGGTGAAGAGCAGCGCATTGCCGACGATGCCGACGGGCCACGCCCAGACCTTGCGCCGCAGGCCGCCGAGCGCGCTCGCGAGTCCGAACAGGTTGCCGACGATCTCGCGCCAGAGGATGACCTGGTCGCCGATCACCAACTGGGCGTCGAAGAGCCACTCGATCGGGTTCATGCGCGATCGGTTCGCGAGGCGTCGGGAGCACCGGCGTCGACGGCGCCGGTGTCGGCGTCGGTCGTGGCTCCTCCGCTCGTGGTGCCGCTCGTGGCTCCGACTCGGACCCGCCGGGTCACGAGCAGGGCGACGAGCCGCCATCCGAGCAGGAACGCGGCGAGCGTCAGGGTGGCGACGACGATGAACGCGAACTGCGTGCCCTGGCCGCTGACCACGCGGAGCAGCATGCCGCCGATCACCGTGACGGCCCAGACGATCACGCCCGTGGGCCAGACGGCGAGCGGATGCCTCCAAGCCCGTGCCGCGAGCCAGCCTACCGCGAGTGCCGCGATGAACGGCCACGCGGTCGCCGCGATGCCCGCGAGGTCGAGGCCTTCGGCGTGGCTGCTCCGGCCGATCGAGACGAAGACGACGACGAGCATGGCATCGAGCACCGCCGCGATCGCGATCGTGCCGGGTCGGTCGTTCGCGCGCTGCGTCATGCTCTCATCGTACGGATCCCCGAGTTCGCGCGCCCATCCCGGTGCACACCCTCATTCGCGAGGACCGAGGGCCCCGAGCATCGACGGGTCCTCGACCGGCAGCGCGCAGACGAACGCCTCGCAGCGGTACGCGGCGGCAGCCCCGTTCCGCGCGGTGCGCTCGGCGAACAACGTGAATCCCGCGTCGGCGAACTCGCGGGCCTGCCGCTCGTCGACGATCACCACGACGGATGCCTCGTGCGCCCTTGTCGCCGCGAGGAGCGGGTGCTCCCCTGCCTCGGCACCGCCTTCGCGCTCCCCTTGCTCGGGCACGACCGTCACGAGCTGCACGATCGGGGCCGCAAGCCGCGCCATCAGCGCGAGCGCACCGCCGAAGGCGATCGGCCGCTCCAGCGCGATCCCCGCGACCGAGGCCATCGCCCGCTCCGCCGCCGCGAGATACGCGTCGCCTGCGCCGAGGAGGTACAGCCGCCACGCGGCATCCGCGCAGGCGGTGAGGCCCGACGGCGCTGCGCCCTCTGCCGGGTCGTCGGGCAGCTCGAGACCGCGCGCCCGCAGCACGGGGTCTCCCCCGGCCGGCGCCGCGAACGGGAGAACGGCGTCGGCCTCGCCGTCGCTGGCGCCGCTCGCGCCACTCGCTGCCATGGCTGCGTCGATCAGGGATCGTGCGGCATTCGCGTAACCGGGCTCGCCGGTGACGAGGGCGAGCTCGAGCAGCCCGCCCGCGAACATGCCCGTGTCCTCCAACGTGGCGACGGCCGTCGAGGCACGCCCGTCGAGCGACGCACGCACCAGGCTGCCGTCCGACCGCACATGCGTGGCGAGCAGCACGTCCGCAGCGCGACGCGCCGCCTCGACCGACCGATCGTCGCCGCGCACGAAGCCGTGCCTCGCCAGCGCTCCGATCGCGAGCCCGTTCCAGCCGGTCAGCACCTTCTCGTCGAGGGGCGGCGGCGCCAGCAGCGCCCGCCCCTCGGCGTCCTGGCGGTAGTACCCGCCCTCGCTCCGTTCGCCGTCGATGACGCTCTCGGAGTCTTGCGCACTGGCGAAGCCGCCGCTCGCCAGCTGCAACCGGTCGATCAGGAATCGCGCGACGCCGTCGGCGATCGACCCCGTGTGCTCGTCGGTCGGGCGCGCCCGACCGAGCTCCGTCGATACCCTGAGCAGCAGCGCGTTGTCGGTGAGCATGCGCTCGTAGTGCGGCTCGGTCCAGTCCGCACGCGTCGCGTAGCGGAAGAACCCGCCCTCGACCGGATCGTGCAGCGGCGAGGCCCCCATGAGCCGAACCGTGCGCTCGGCCAGCGCCCGCCCGGATCCGCCCGCGACGGTCAGGAACTCGAGCACCGGCGCGACCGGGAACTTCGGCGCGCCGCCGAATCCGCCGTGCACACGGTCCTCCTGAGCGGCGAGCGACGCGATCGCGCCCTCGAGCTCTGGTCGGCCGGGCAGCACCCCATCGGTCCGAACAGCGGATGCCGCCGCCAACGCCTCGCCCACGGCCGCCGCCGTCGCGTCGAGTTCGGCGCGGCGCTCGCGCCACGCCGAGCTGACCGCGGCGAGCACGTTCGTGAAGGAGGGAACCCCGCGGATCTCGCGCGGCGGGAAGTACGTGCCGGCGTAGAACGCGCGACCGTCTGGTGAGGCGAACACCGTGAGCGGCCAGCCCAGCTCGCGCGTGAACGCCGACGCGGCTGCGAGGTAGCTCGCGTCGACGTCGGGATGCTCCTCGCGATCCACCTTGATCGCGACGAAGCCGTCATTGAGCAACGCGGCGACGGCGGGATCGCTGAAGCTCTCCCGCGCCATGACATGGCACCAGTGGCATGTGGCGTAGCCGATGGAGATCAGCACCGGCACATCCCGCTGCCGGGCGGTCTCGAACGCCGCCTCACCCCATGGATACCAGTCGACGGGGTTGGAGGCGTGGGCGCGCAGGTAGGGACTCATCGCCTCGCTCAGACGGCTCCCCATGCCCTCAGGATAGCGAGCGCTTCGGATCCGGTCTCGTGAACGTGGAAAGGCCGCCCGGTTGGGGCGGCCGTGTGCTGTTGGGTTGTGCCGCGTTGGGGCGGGTGTTAAACCAAAGAGAGCCGCCCATTTCTGGGCGGCTCTCTTCGAATTTATGTCCGGCGGTGTCCTACTCTCCCACAGGGTCCCCCCTGCAGTACCATCGGCGCTGCGAGTCTTAGCTTCCGGGTTCGGAATGTGTCCGGGCGTTTCCCTCGCGCTATGGCCGCCGAAACTCTAGAACCAATCACACCCCGGTTGGGGTGGTTGGTGGTCTCGGTGACCGCACCCACCAGGCCCCGGTGTGGGGGTGTGGTGGTGCGGGTGTGTTCTCAGTGTTGAGTTTTTGGGTTTCCCGTCTGAAGGGAACCACAGAGTGGACGCGAGCGTATCTTTGGCCACTCACACGGCCTTT
>NZ_SDPO01000005.1 GCF_004134865.1 Agromyces fucosus
CGTGCACGCTGTTGGGTCCTGAGGGGCCGGACAACTTCCCGCGCTTTGGCGTGGGGGTGATGGTTTCTTGCAGGCCTTCACATTGCCGATGGTTTTGATTCGGTGGGTGTGGGGGTTCTGGCCGTCTGTTGAGAACTACATAGTGGACGCGAGCATCTTAGAAACGGGACTTCGGTCCTGTTTCACAATAGGTGAGTCGCCAGGAGCATTCCTTCGGGGGTGTTGTTTGGCGTATTCACTGGTCAATTTCGCAGCATCGCTCTTCGGGGTGGTGTTGCACGATTCGATCTCATGTGATTTTCAAGTTTTTAAGAGCAAACGGTGGATGCCTTGGCATCTGGAGCCGAAGAAGGACGTCGTAATCTGCGATAAGCCTCGGGGAGCTGATAAACGAGCTGTGATCCGAGGATTTCCGAATGGGGAAACCCCGCCAGGCCCTTTGGGTGACCTGGTGACTCCCGCCTGAATATATAGGGCGGGTAGAGGGAACGTGGGGAAGTGAAACATCTCAGTACCCACAGGAAGAGAAAACAACCGTGATTCCGTAAGTAGTGGCGAGCGAACGCGGAACAGGCTAAACCGAGCCATGTGTGATACCCGGCAGGGGTTGCATGGTCGGGGTTGTGGGACCTTTCGGACTGTACTGCCGTGCAGTCACGGTGACGCGTCAGGTATAGACGAACCGGATTGAAAGCCGGACCGGAGTGGGTGTGAGTCCCGTAGTCGAAATGCCTGGCGGCCCGGAGAGGTATCCCAAGTAGCGCGGGGCCCGAGAAATCCCGCGTGAATCTGTCAGGACCACCTGATAAGCCTAAATACTCCCAGATGACCGATAGCGGACAAGTACCGTGAGGGAAAGGTGAAAAGTACCCCGGGAGGGGAGTGAAATAGTACCTGAAACCGTTTGCTTACAAACCGTTGGAGCCTCCTTGTAGGGGTGACAGCGTGCCTTTTGAAGAATGAGCCTGCGAGTTAGTGATATGTGGCGAGGTTAACCCGTGAGGGGCAGCCGTAGCGAAAGCGAGTCTGAATAGGGCGATTCAGTCGCATGTCCTAGACCCGAAGCGAAGTGATCTATCCATGGCCAGGTTGAAGCGACGGTAAGACGTCGTGGAGGACCGAACCCACTTCAGTTGAAAATGGAGGGGATGAGCTGTGGATAGGGGTGAAAGGCCAATCAAACTTCGTGATAGCTGGTTCTCTCCGAAATGCATTTAGGTGCAGCGTTGCGTGTTTCTTGCCGGAGGTAGAGCTACTGGATGGCCGATGGGCCCTAAAAGGTTACTGACGTCAGCCAAACTCCGAATGCCGGTAAGTGAGAGCGCAGCAGTGAGACGGTGGGGGATAAGCTTCATCGTCGAGAGGGAAACAACCCAGACCACCAACTAAGGTCCCTAAGCGCGTGCTAAGTGGGAAAGGATGTGGAGTTGCACAGACAACCAGGAGGTTGGCTTAGAAGCAGCCACCCTTGAAAGAGTGCGTAATAGCTCACTGGTCAAGTGATTCCGCGCCGACAATGTAACGGGGCTCAAGCACGCCACCGAAGTTGTGGCATTGACATTGATGGTAGGCCTTCGTGGTCCAGCCGTGTTGATGGGTAGGAGAGCGTCGTGTGGCCAGCGAAGCGGCGGTGTGAACCAGCCGTGGAGGCCACACGAGTGAGAATGCAGGCATGAGTAGCGAAAGACGGGTGAGAAACCCGTCCTCCGGAAGACCAAGGGTTCCAGGGTCAAGCTAATCTGCCCTGGGTAAGTCGGGACCTAAGGCGAGGCCGACAGGCGTAGTCGATGGACAACGGGTTGATATTCCCGTACCGGCGAAGAACCGCCCACATGAAATCAGGAGTGCTAAGCATCCCAAGACGCGTGGATCCCTTCGGGGACGATCGTGAGGCGGCATGCGACCCCATCTGGTGGAGTGAGCGTATTAACAGGTGTGACGCAGGAAGGTAGCCCAACCCGGGCGATGGTTGACCCGGGGCAAGCGTGTAGGCCGAGCGATAGGCAAATCCGTCGCTCATCATGGCTGAGACGCGATGCGGATAAAAAGTGGGTGATCCTATGCTGCCAAGAAAAGCATCGACGCGAGGTTCCAGCCGCCCGTACCCCAAACCGACTCAGGTGGTCAGGTAGAGAATACTAAGGAGATCGAGAGAATCGTGGTTAAGGAACTCGGCAAAATGCCCCCGTAACTTCGGGAGAAGGGGGGCCTAAGGCGTGAACCAACTTGCTTGGGGAAGCGCTGCAGGGCCGCAGAGACCAGTGGGAAGCGACTGTTTACTAAAAACACAGGTCCGTGCTAAGTCGCAAGACGATGTATACGGACTGACGCCTGCCCGGTGCTGGAAGGTTAAGAGGACCGGTTAGCCGCAAGGCGAAGCTGAGAATTTAAGCCCCAGTAAACGGCGGTGGTAACTATAACCATCCTAAGGTAGCGAAATTCCTTGTCGGGTAAGTTCCGACCTGCACGAATGGCGTAACGACTTCCCAGCTGTCTCAACCGCGAACTCGGCGAAATTGCATTACGAGTAAAGATGCTCGTTACGCGCAGCAGGACGGAAAGACCCCGTGACCTTTACTACAGCTTGGTATTGGTGTTCGGTGTGGCTTGTGTAGGATAGGTGGGAGACTTTGAAGCTGGCACGCTAGTGTCGGTGGAGTCATTGTTGAAATACCACTCTGGTCACTCTGGATATCTAACTTCGAACCGTGATCCGGTTCAGGGACAGTGCCTGGTGGGTAGTTTAACTGGGGCGGTTGCCTCCCAAAAAGTAACGGAGGCGCCCAAAGGTTCCCTCAACCTGGTTGGCAATCAGGTGGCGAGTGTAAGTGCACAAGGGAGCTTGACTGTGAGACTGACAGGTCGAGCAGGGACGAAAGTCGGGACTAGTGATCCGGCAGTGGCTTGTGGAAGCGCTGTCGCTCAACGGATAAAAGGTACCTCGGGGATAACAGGCTGATCTTGCCCAAGAGTCCATATCGACGGCATGGTTTGGCACCTCGATGTCGGCTCGTCGCATCCTGGGGCTGGAGTAGGTCCCAAGGGTTGGGCTGTTCGCCCATTAAAGCGGTACGCGAGCTGGGTTTAGAACGTCGTGAGACAGTTCGGTCCCTATCCGCTGCGCGCGTAGGAAATTTGAGAGGATCTGACCCTAGTACGAGAGGACCGGGTTGGACGAACCTCTGGTGTGCCAGTTGTTCCGCCAGGAGCACCGCTGGTTAGCTACGTTCGGGATGGATAACCGCTGAAAGCATCTAAGCGGGAAGCCGGCCTCGAGATGAGATTTCCATACCCTTCGGGGTGAGAGGCTCCCAGCCAGACGACTGGGTTGATAGGCCGGATGTGGAAGACAGGACTAACGACTGTCGGAGCTGACCGGTACTAATAAGCCGATAACTTGATAATCACTACACTCACACACGTTTGAACATGTTCATGAAAAGGCCGTGTGAGTGGCCAAAGATACGCTCGCGTCCACTCTGTGGTTCCCTTCAGACGGGAAACCCAAAAACTCAACACTGAGAACACACCCGCACCACCACACCCTGTAACAGGGTCTGGGTTGGTGCGGTCACCGAGACCACCAACCACCCCAACCAGGGTGCGATTGGTTCTAGAGTTTCGGCGGCCATAGCGCGAGGGAAACGCCCGGACACATTCCGAACCCGGAAGCTAAGACTCGCAGCGCCGATGGTACTGCAGGGGGGACCCTGTGGGAGAGTAGGACACCGCCGGACA
>NZ_SDPO01000006.1 GCF_004134865.1 Agromyces fucosus
TCGGGTGCGTCCGTTCCTTGAGAACTCAACAGCGTGCACTATGTTCAATGCCAATTTTATTGAACCCCAGCTTGTCCCTTTTTGGGGTGGGTATGGATTCCTTTGATTGATGGACAATTTGATTTTGAGTAGTCAGTTGTTTCTCTGTCAGTGATTGAAACTCTCAATGCCCTTTCGGGGGTGTTGGAACCATTTTTTTTGGAGAGTTTGATCCTGGCTCAGGACGAACGCTGGCGGCGTGCTTAACACATGCAAGTCGAACGATGAACTTGGAGCTTGCTCTGGGGGATTAGTGGCGAACGGGTGAGTAACACGTGAGTAACCTGCCCTGGACTCTGGGATAACCCCGAGAAATCGGAGCTAATACCGGATAGGACCTGGAACCGCATGGTTTTGGGTGGAAAGTTTTTTCGGTCTGGGATGGACTCGCGGCCTATCAGCTTGTTGGTGAGGTAATGGCTCACCAAGGCGTCGACGGGTAGCCGGCCTGAGAGGGTGACCGGCCACACTGGGACTGAGACACGGCCCAGACTCCTACGGGAGGCAGCAGTGGGGAATATTGCACAATGGGCGAAAGCCTGATGCAGCAACGCCGCGTGAGGGATGACGGCCTTCGGGTTGTAAACCTCTTTTAGTAAGGAAGAAGGGGAGCTTGCTCCTTGACGGTACTTGCAGAAAAAGGACCGGCTAACTACGTGCCAGCAGCCGCGGTAATACGTAGGGTCCGAGCGTTGTCCGGAATTATTGGGCGTAAAGAGCTCGTAGGCGGTTTGTCACGTCTGCTGTGAAATCCCGAGGCTCAACCTCGGGCCTGCAGTGGGTACGGGCAGACTGGAGTGCGGTAGGGGAGATTGGAATTCCTGGTGTAGCGGTGGAATGCGCAGATATCAGGAGGAACACCGATGGCGAAGGCAGATCTCTGGGCCGTAACTGACGCTGAGGAGCGAAAGCGTGGGGAGCGAACAGGATTAGATACCCTGGTAGTCCACGCCGTAAACGTTGGGCGCTAGATGTGGGGACCATTCCACGGTTTCCGTGTCGTAGCTAACGCATTAAGCGCCCCGCCTGGGGAGTACGGCCGCAAGGCTAAAACTCAAAGGAATTGACGGGGGCCCGCACAAGCGGCGGAGCATGCGGATTAATTCGATGCAACGCGAAGAACCTTACCAAGGCTTGACATATACGAGAACGCCGCAGAAATGTGGAACTCTTTGGACACTCGTATACAGGTGGTGCATGGTTGTCGTCAGCTCGTGTCGTGAGATGTTGGGTTAAGTCCCGCAACGAGCGCAACCCTCGTCGTATGTTGCCAGCACGTAATGGTGGGAACTCATATGAGACTGCCGGGGTCAACTCGGAGGAAGGTGGGGATGACGTCAAATCATCATGCCCCTTATGTCTTGGGCTTCACGCATGCTACAATGGCCGGTACAAAGGGCTGCGATGTCGTAAGGCGGAGCGAATCCCAAAAAGCCGGTCTCAGTTCGGATTGAGGTCTGCAACTCGACCTCATGAAGTCGGAGTCGCTAGTAATCGCAGATCAGCAACGCTGCGGTGAATACGTTCCCGGGCCTTGTACACACCGCCCGTCAAGTCATGAAAGTCGGTAACACCCGAAGCCGGTGGCCTAACCCTTGTGGAGGGAGCCGTCGAAGGTGGGATCGGTGATTAGGACTAAGTCGTAACAAGGTAGCCGTACCGGAAGGTGCGGCTGGATCACCTCCTTTCTAAGGAGCACTGGCCACTTTTGGTGGTCCAGGCATGCCAGATCAGACCGAACGTGTCTGCTGGCAGCTCATGGGTGGAACATTGACATAGGTGCTCGTCTGTATGGTTCAGACCTAGTACGCCGCTTCCTTCGGGGAGGGGTTGGAACGGTGGGGGCCGGCCGGTCGGGTGCGTGCACGCTGTTGGGTCCTGAGGGGCCGGACAACTTCCCGCGCTTTGGCGTGGGGGTGATGGTTTCTTGCAG